>CBINHC010000005.1:0-298615 GCA_966250385.1 uncultured Sphingobacteriaceae bacterium
CATGATGGCGTATACGGGGCGGTTCTCAGGCAGGTTCGGAAAAAGTTAAAAAAAATTTAAAACGCGATGAATTTTCACTGCGAAGAAACGAATCCAATTAAGGAGAAGGAAATTTCCCTAGAAAGAAACGAAAATGAGGAACGGGAATACGGCTGAACATCTGCAGTTTCCATACCGCCCATCAGGACAGCTGCCGCAGGAAGAGAAAAATTAGGGCGGGGCGGCCAGTTAGTATTACCTTTGCAGGCTTATTGATCATCCAGGTGAAACACGTCTACAATACATACAAGGAACATTATAAAATCAACCTGAATCTGGCCATTCCGGTCGTCATTTCCCAATTGGGCCATACGCTTGTACATACCGCCGACAGCATCATCGTCGGCCATTTTGCCGGGACCATCCAGCTGGCGGCAGTATCGCTGGTCAACAGCATCTTCATGGTCGTGATGGTCATTGGCATCGGGATCTCCTATGGACTGACCCCGCTGATCGCGCAGGAAAACGGCAGAAAGAATTACCAGGAATGCGGAAAACTGTTATCGAACAGCCTGCTGATCAACATCATTACAGGCCTGATCCTGTTCGGAATCCTGTACCTGGGTTCCGTGTTTGTTTTGGGCAATCTGGACCAGTCGCCGGAGGTAGTGGAACATGCCAGACCTTATCTCAATCTGCTTGCCCTCTCGATTCTCCCCCTGATGATCTTCAATACGTTCAAGCAGTTCACCGAGGGACTGGGATTCACCAGGCAGGCCATGATGATCTCCGTCTGGGGAAATGTCATCAATGTCATTCTCGGCGTGATCCTGGTGCGGGGTATGTTCGGTATCGAGCCCATGGGAGTAAGAGGGGTCGGTATCGCAACGCTCGTTGACCGGACGATCATGGCCGTCGCCATGGGTGGCTACGTACTGTATTCGAGGAATTTCGGCCCCTATCTCCGGGAGTTTACGAAAAAGCAGATCAACCGGACACAGGTGAAAAAGATCTTCGGGATTGGCGGGCCGGTAGCTATGCAATATGCCTTCGAAGTAAGTGCATTCAGCGGAGCCGCAATCATTATGGGAACGATCGGCGCCATTGAACAGGCCGCTCACCAGGTGGCCATCGCAATGGCCTCGATGACCTATATGATGGCCAGCGGGATTTCGGCGGCAGCAACGATCCGCACCGGGAACAACTTCGGCCGTCATGACTACAGGGAGCTCCGGTTGTCGGCAGTCTCCAGCTATCACATCGTACTGGCCTTCATGGCAATTACAGCCGGACTCTTTATCGTGCTGAACCATTTGCTGCCCTGGATCTACACATCGGATATATCCGTGATCGCCATCGCTGCGCAGCTGCTGATCATTGCCGGATTCTTTCAGTTGTTCGACGGCGCCCAGGTCGTCGGGCTTGGGGTGCTCCGCGGAATGGGCGATGTCAATATACCGACGCTGATTACCTTCGTCGCATACTGGCTGGTCGGACTTCCGGTCGCCTATACGCTGGGCATTTTCCTGAACATGGGAGCTGACGGAATCTGGTACGGCCTGACACTGGGTCTGCTGGTATCTGCAGGCCTCCTTTACATCCGTTTTGACCGGTTAAGCAAGAGACTGGCAGCGACCGTGCCATCGGTTGGGGCCAACAAAATGGCAGCCGGATTGTAAAGGTAAGAAAGGAATATGGGCGCTTATTTTAACGTACTGATCGATAACGAGGTAACGACATTCGAGAAAAAACGGGTAATTACCATAGAACCGTATGAAGGGGGTACAAAGATTTTTCTGGAAGCTTCCCATATAGACGAAGAGCCCATCACCTATTTCACTCCCGAGGATTATGATAAGGTAATGAGCTCCTATCTCGGCTAGAGCAGCTTACTGCTTCAGCTCCAGGCCGATCGCTTTTGCGATCAAAGTCATCTTATTCAGCCAGGTCTTCAAAAGAAACTCTTTTCCTTTGGGATATTTCACGGTAATGACCACTTCAGCCGTTTCTTCCGGTCCCGGGGACATGAAGTCAAATCTGAAATTTCCGCTCAGGTATTTTCCGAAGTCGTGGTTCAGTGCTATTGACGCCATTCTGATCGTTCCGGACGTCCATTCCTCCTGCTCATACAGTTCGAGAACCTGTTTTTCGCCCCGGCCCAGCAATTCCGCAACATCGCTTGCGGAGAAACCTTGCTGGTGCGCCACCTTCTTAACAATCTTTCCAAAATGCATATATACTTCCCTTTTCTGCCAGGACCACTGAAATGGAGCCCTCGTTGCTGTTTATACGATGTCGACGGACGATAGGTTACCGTCGTCTTCCAGCTTTTCCCGGATCGTTTTATCAATCCAGTGTACGGTATTCATGGCAAGTCCTTCGGTATGAAATGCGACCGCACCGGCCTTATCGAGCACTACGTGGGTCGGGTAAACCTTCACCCGGTACCGGGGATGCCAGGTAGCCTCCCCGGTCAATAATCTGATAACTGAAGGGCTGAGTCCTGAGAAAGTCCCGGATTGTCCGTGCTTCATCCAGGCCGATGGCCAGGAAAATGACATCGGGATTGTCTTTATACCGGTTCACCATTTCGTTAAGGTCCGGAATTTCCTGCCGGCACGGCGGGCAGTTGATGAACCAGAAATTCAGTACCACGACCTTGCCGCCCAGATCCTTCAGGCTGTATTTATTGCCGTTGATATCGACCGCCCTGAAGTCCGCCAGCTTGGTACCGGTACGAAATGCCCCGGACCAGCTGGGCTTGGGAAGACGTTCCATTCTGGCAGCGATCTGCACATCGGAAAGGCGGTACAAAAGAAAGGTCGGCTCCGCGGACTGCCCGCCTGTGGTCCTCAGGCCGTACGAGCCCGAATGGAAAAGCCTGCTCCAGACCGCATAGGGATACTGCTACCCGCTGGAGTCCTTAACGATGCTGTTTTCATTGAGGGCCTGCAGGCTGACAGACTGCCCGAAAAGCGCCAGGCTGAAGCATATGCCCAGCACGGCTAAGAGGCAGGTTTTCATCATTCGAATCGTAAAAAGCTCTCCAGCGCCAGCCGGTATCCTTCCAAACCAAACCCGGTCAATACGCCCTTGCAGTTCTTTCCGGTCAGTGAAATATGACGATATTCCTCACGGGCATAGATATTCGATATATGGACCTCCACAACCGGGGTCGAGATGGCCGCGATTGCATCGGCAATCGCAACGGAAGTATGCGTATATCCGCCGGCATTCAGGATGATGCCATCATATGTAAATCCCACTTCATGCAGTTTATTGATGATTTCGCCTTCGACATTCGACTGAAAATATGCCAGGTCGATGATACTGAACTTACGCTGCAGGTCCTCGAAATAGTCCCCGAACCCGGCCTCGCCGTAAATAGATTTCTCCCGGATGCCAAGTAAGTTTAAATTTGGTCCGTTAATTATCTGCACTTTCATTAATCAAACATAAAAAATTGGATTGGCATTCAAGTATCTCAGGCTTCCGTTCCTACCTGGGCCTGGAACGGTCCTTGTCACCGCACACCACAGATGCCTACCTGTCCGATACAGAGAAGCTTTACCAGTTCACCAGGATCACCAACGGCCAGCAGCCGGCGGAGATCACCACCCAGGACCTCAGGGACTTCCTCCGCTGGATTTATGACCTCGGGATGATGCCTCACTCCCAGGCGCGTATCCTGTCCGGACTAAAGGCATTCTTCAGATATCTGCTCCTGGAAGAAGTCATCAAAACAGACCCTTCTGCGCTGGTAGAGTCTCCGCGGCTCCGGAGGAAGCTTCCGGACACCCTGAGCATCCAGGATATCAATAGCCTGATCGGCGCCATAGACTTGTCCAGGCCGGAAGGCATGCGGAACAAAGCCATGCTGGAGGTATTATACGGTTGCGGGCTGCGGGTGTCGGAGCTGACCGGGCTGCTCATCTCCAATCTGCATTTGGATATCGATTTCGTCAAGATCATCGGGAAAGGCAATAAGGAAAGGCTGGTGCCCATCGGTTCGGAAGCCGTAAAGAACCTGAGAATCTGGCTTGAGGAAGTCCGGGTCCATTATCCGGTAAAGCCCGGAAACGAAGATTTCGTCTTCCTCAACCGGCGGGGAGCCCCGTTAACCCGCGTGATGGTCTTCATGATCATCAAGGACCTCGCCGTCAGGATCGGCCTGAACAAAAAAATAAGCCCCCACACCTTCCGGCACTCATTTGCGACCCACCTGATCGAAGGTGGCGCCGATCTGCGTGCCATCCAGGAGATGCTTGGCCACGAAAGCATCACCACCACCGAAATTTACACGCACCTGGACCGGGATTTCCTGAAACAGACCATTACGCAGTTTCATCCGCGCTCCTGATCAGGACCGCCTTAACCATCCGGTCCTTCCCGTTAAGGTCCTTTCTCAGCTCAATGGCCGTGAAGCCCTGCTCCTGAAGCATCGAAACGGTTTCTGCACCGTAATGCTCATTGATTTCGAAGAACAGCCTACCGCCAGGCTCGAGATGGGTGCTGGCAAACCGGCCGATCCGGCGGTAAAAGAGCAGCGGGTCCGCATCCTCAACAAACAGGGCGGTATGCGGTTCGAACCGAAGCACATTTTGATGCATCGCTTCTTTTTCGCGGTGAGGTATATAGGGCGGATTGCTGACAATAACGGAAAACGGTCCGGTCAGCTTTTCCGCAGCATTCAGAATATCCACCTGCCGGAAGGTCACAGGGGCATTGTTCAGAACCGCATTCCGCATCGCGGTTTCAAGCGCCTCCGGAGAAATGTCCACCCCGGCGACATCAAGGTCCGGCCGCCTGTTCTTGATCGCGACCGGAATACAACCGCTGCCCGTCCCGATATCAAGCAGGCTTTTGACCTCCGTCCGGCTGTCCGCTTCCTCGAGGATCCAGTCCACGAGTTCTTCGGTCTCCGGCCTGGGGATCAGCACCGAGGGGTTTACCAGGAACCGCAACCCGTAGAATTCAGTCTCTCCAAGGATATACTGCAGCGGCTTTCCCGTCACCAGCTCCTGCAGGACCATACTGGCGGACGTTTCAGTCCGGGTGTCCAGCGGCTCATTCCTCCTCAGCAGCAACAGCCCGCGGCTAAGGCCGGTGAAATGTTCCAGAGCGACGGATGCAAGTGCGCGCGACTCTTCCGTTCCATACATTCCTGCCAGTCGTTCCACAAACATTTTTTCTGCGTCGCCAAAAGTCATCATAAGACAAAGTAACTAAAAAAGCTACTTTTGCACTGTGCAACCACACGATATATACATGCAGCGGTGCATCGAACTCGCAAGGCTGGGCATGGGTTCCGTCAGTCCCAACCCGCTGGTCGGCTCCGTCATCGTTTGCGACGGAAAAATCATCGGGGAAGGTTATCACCGGCGCTACGGTGAGGCGCATGCAGAAGTAAATGCCGTGAACGATGTGCTTCGGCAGCATCCTGACGCGCATCAATTGCTGAAAAGGTCCGCCATGTATGTAAGCCTGGAGCCATGCGTACATTTCGGTAAAACCCCGCCGTGCGCAGATCTGATCATCCGCCAGGGAATACCGCATGTCGTGGTCGGCTGCCGGGATCCTTTTGCCCAGGTAGACGGGAAAGGCATCGAAAAGCTCCGCGAGGCCGGCATCAGGGTGACCACCGGCATCCTGGAAGAGGAATGCCTGGCGGTAAACAGGCGCTTTTTCACCCGGGTACAGAAACAGCGGCCCTATATTATCCTGAAATGGGCGCAGACAAGCGACCATTACTTTGCGCCGGAGACGGGCCAGCGCTGGATCACCTCGGATGCGGCCAGGAAGCTCGTGCATAAATGGCGGTCGGAAGAAGACGCCGTACTGGTTGGCAAGAGGACCGCCCTGACCGATAATCCCAGGCTGAACGTCCGGGACTGGCAGGGCCGGAATCCGGTTCGCATGGTCATTGACCGGAACCTGGAACTTCCGCACGATCTCAACCTTTTTGACCAGACCCAGCCTACCATCGTTTTCAACGCGGTAAAAACAGGTGCAGAAGGAAACGTCAAATACCTGGAACTCGAAGATTTCGACCATTACCTTCCCCAGCTGATCGCTTACCAGCTGTATATTATGGACGTGCAGTCCATCATCGTGGAGGGCGGAGCACAGACGCTCAGCCTGTTCCTCCGCGCCGGCCTTTGGGATGAAGCCCGGGTCTTTACCGGACCCGCGTCCTGGGGAGAAGGGATTCCCGCACCCGCACCCGGTATCCTGCCGGAGAGAACCATGTACCTGGCAGACGACCGCCTGGACATCTATTTTAACACGCATCAATGATTTACATTCTCATCAGTATTTGCTGCAATATTACAGTCGGAGTCCTGTTCAAGCTGGCCCGGAGATACAGGATCAACGCTGAACAGGCCATCGTATGGAATTACCTGACGGCAATTCTGCTAAGCTGGCTTTTCTTTGATCCGCAGACCATTCCGGTCGAACATATGCCCATCCAGCTTTATTTGGCTCTCGGGGTCCTTCTGCCGCTGATGTTTGTGGTGATCGCCCGTTCAATCCGGCATACCGGGATCGTCCGCACCGACGTGGCACAACGGCTTTCGCTGTTTATTCCTGTGCTGGCCGCCTATCTCCTGTTCCAGGAGGTCTTTTCCTGGAACAGGATCGGGGGAATCGCGCTCGGGTTCCTGGCCATAACCTGCTCAGTTCCATGGCAGAAAGCCGGGGAGTCAAAAAAACAGGCCCGGGTTATCTGGTATTATCCGCTGACGGTCTTCATCGGGATGGGCATCATCGATATTTTGTTCAAACAGATCGCCCAGACCGGGAATATTCCCTATACGAGTTCCCTGTTTGTCGTCTTTGTAATCGCTTTCATCCTTTCCGGAGCGGTCCTCACCTGGTTTTTTCTGACCGGGCGCCTGAAATTCGAGTGGATCAATGTTGTCTGCGGCATCTTCCTCGGACTCTTCAATTTCGGCAATATCCTGTTCTACCTTAAAGCCCACCAGGCACTGGCCCGGACACCGTCCGTCGTATTTTCCGGAATGAACATCGGGGTCATCATCCTGGGCTCCCTGGTAGGTCTGCTGATCTTCAGGGAAAAGCTCACCAAACTGAACTATGCCGGAATCGTTCTGGCTATTATATCGATCATCATTATTTCGTTCGGCTGATATGCTTTTTTCTGATACTTATAAAACGATCGAAGGCCCTTCCGAAGGAATTTTCCGGGATAGGGGCAGCAAGTTTATCGGACTGGCCTACCCGATCCGGACTGAGGAGGAGACCAAAGATATTATCAACCGGTTACGGTCCGAACATCCCAAGGCCAGACACTTCTGTACTGCATTCCGCCTGACCCCGGACCGGTCCGTTTTCCGGGTGAATGACGATGGCGAACCATCCGGCTCAGCGGGAAGGCCGATCCTGAACACCATTCTCTCTGCCGACCTTACCAATATCCTTGTAGTGGTGGTCCGGTATTTCGGCGGTACGCTCCTGGGCGTTCCCGGATTGATCAACGCCTACAAAACAGCCACAGCTGAAGCCCTGCAGACGGCCTCCATTATCGAAAAGACCGTCAACGATGTGTATCGGCTCCGGTTTGAATACCTGCAGATGAATGATGTGATGAAAATCATCAAGGATGAGGGACTCCCGGTCCTCGCTCAGCAATTTGACAACAGCTGCCTGGTGGAGACCGAAATCAGGCAGGCCCAGGTCAACGGCGTCCTGGCCAAGTTCGATAAGGTCCCGAACCTGACCGTTGAATACCTGCGAACCCTATAGAAAACAACTTATGAAACCAATATCTGAAGCTGATCTGATTCTGAACCCGGACGGAAGTATCTACCACCTTAACCTTCTTCCGGAGGACCTGGCCGAAACGGTAATTACTGTGGGTGACCCGGACCGGGTTGCAGCGGTCAGCAAATATTTTGACCGGATCGAACTTAAAAAAGGAAAAAGGGAATTTATTACCCATACGGGCTATATCGGATCCAAAAGGATTACAGTGATATCTACCGGCATCGGAACCGATAATATCGATATTGTGCTGAATGAACTGGACGCGCTGGTGAACATCGACTTTGGTACCCGGTTACCCCAGGAGCAGCTGACCAGCCTGGAAATCGTCCGTATCGGAACATCCGGAACGCTTCAGCCGGATATCCCGGTCGATTCGGTCCTGGTGACCGAGTATGCCCTTGGACTTGACGCCCTGATGCATTATTACCAGCAGGATACGGATGCTGACGAAGAGCAGCTGCTGTCCGCGATCAGGGAGCACCTGAACATTCCCGGTATCGCCCCGTACCTGACGAAAACATCGTCCGCGCTGCTTGAAAAGGCCGGAAAAGGGTTTCTCCGCGGAGTAACCGTTACTGCGCCGGGATTCTATGCGCCCCAGGGCCGCGAAGTCAGGGCCCGTAACAGGGTTCCGGGACTTATCGGGAAACTGAGCAGTTTCAGGCTTCAGGACCACCGGATCACCAACCTGGAAATGGAGACCGCAGGCATTTACGCCCTGGCCAAAGCACTGGGACACCGGGCGCTGTCGGTGAATGCGATCCTGGCGAATCGGGTGCAGTTCGAATTCAGCCGGCATCCGGAGCTCATCGTGGAAGATACCATCCGGGCCGTACTTAAAAATATCACCTAAAAATTAATGTTTTCTTCTGTAACATAATTGTCATACTTTAGTCATAGGACTGACAATCAGTTTAGAAGAAATGAAAACAGTTAAAAAAGCACTGGTCTTTACCGTGATCGGCCTGGTCGTTATCATTTGCGGAGGCCTCGGCTATGTAAAATTCGGATTGCCGGATGTAAAGGATGCGCCGGACCTTAAGGTGGACATCACCCCCGCCCGGGTTGAAAGAGGAAAATACCTGGCGAACCATGTTGCCGTCTGTATGGATTGCCATACGAAACGGGACTGGACCCGGTTCTCGGGACCGCTGGATCCGGATGGCCTGGGCGCCGGAGGTGAGAAGTTTGATTCCAATGTCGGATTTCCGGGTGAAGTGTATGTTCCCAATATCACACCCCATAACCTGGCGTCCTGGACGGATGGCGAGATCTTCCGGGCGATCACGGTCGGCGTAAAAAAGGACGGCTCCGCGATCTTCCCGATCATGCCCTACAAGTCTTACGGGACGATGGACAAGGAGGATGTATACTCCATCATCGCCTACATCCGGACACTGGCCCCGAAAGCATCCACCACGCCGGAACGGAAACTTGATTTCCCCCTTAATTTCATTGTCAATACCATTCCGTCAGAGGCGGTTCACGGAACCCGCCCGGCGGACTCGGATATCCTTGAAAAGGGAAAATACCTGGTGAATATGGCAGCCTGTGCCGAATGCCATACCAAGAGCAACAAGAATGGACCCATTGCCGGTTTCGAGTTCGCCGGCGGCAACAGTTTCGAGATGCCAAACGGCACGGTGACAGCCGCCAACATTTCCCCTGATCCGGAAACCGGCATCGGCCGGTGGTCCAAAGAGCTTTTTCTGGCAAAATTCCGGGCGCATGCCGATCAGAACGGGGTAATGAAACCCGGCGATATGCAGACCATCATGCCCTGGACGATGTACGGAAAAATGGAAACCGGTGATCTCGAGGCGATCTATGCGTACCTGAGGACGGTCAAACCTGTTAAAAACGGCATCGTCCGCTTTCAGCCCAGGTGAAAACGGACTCCTACAGAACGGTCTTAAGAAGTGCCAGGTATTTTTCCAGGGCACTTCTTTTCGTTTCAGTCAGGTCGAAATCCAGCTTATTGCACAGGTAGTCTTCCAGGTCGAATCCGGGATGTTCCGGCAGCTCCTTTAAAACCTCCTGAGTATGATCAACTCCGAAAGCCAGCGCTTTATTGAATCCTTCGACAAACTCCGGATCCAGCGGCTTATTGGACACCCAGGCGGCGAATACAAACGGCAGGCCGCAATAGGCTTTCCAGGACTCGGCCAGGTCATAGACGTACGGAAACGCGTGCTTTTTTCCGAAGGTCCGGTCCCCGATCTCCACGAACGCATCTGCGGATTCACCATCCAGGGTAAAAGCGGGCTCGACCTTCCAGTGGTATTTCAGTAATACTCTGGCCAGACCGTTGGAAGTCCTCGACTGGGTATCCAGCCTGACCGTCCGGATCTCCCCGACCGGCTTGTTCGAAAACAGAAAAACGGAGTCCACGGGACCGTCCGCGCCGATGCAATAATCGGAAATGATATGGTAGTTCGGAATCGACAGCAGGGCTGCTACAGGAATCAGGCCGAGATCAGCTTCATCGCTGATCACTTTGGCGGCACAGTCGGACGGTATATCCAGGCTCAGCTGCATCCGTTCGAGGATATCTGAATGCTGAAGCCCGTAAACAAAAGGTTTGGTGTTCGTATAGGAAACGGCAGAAACTCTGATCTTATTCACAAGCGGGGCAAAAAATATGTTAAATGATCGGTATTGTTAAAATCGGTGATCTCAAAACGAACTCCGTCATATCGGACCTTATATAAGGCCGTGTTGGAATGGGGGAATTTATCCATCTCGGACAGCGGAAGATTGGTCAGCAGGCACAGGAACAGCCGCATCGCCCGTCCGTGCATACAGATCAGGATCGTAGATGCGTCTTCTTCTTCCAGAATCTTTTCCAAAACCTCCAGCTGGCGTTCCTTGACCTCGAGCGGACTTTCTCCGCTTTCAAACTTGGCATGCAGCCTACCCTGCGACCAGTTCTGAAGCATATCCTGGTAGGCGTCCCTGGTTTCCAAGGTTGCTTCACGGCCCTCATAGATTCCCCATGCCAGTTCGTCCAGACCGGCGTATTGTACCCAGGGTATCTGCCGGTCAATGAAGTGCCGGACCGTCTGATGGGTCCGCTTCAGTGTGGACGTGTAAATCTTGTCAAAAGATACATCACCGTAGGCGCGGTAAAAGGCTTCGGCCTGTCTGCGACCCATATCATTCAGATCGGTATCCATACCTCGTCCCTGGACGATCCCTTTCCGGTTCAGCTCTGTTTCTCCGTGGCGGATGATGTATAAGGTTTTCTCCATTCGAAGTTAAACCTGATTGATCACCGGAAGTTTGTAGAAACGACCCTTTTCGTCCTCCTCGGGAAACTGGTAATCCGTAAAATCGGTCACTACCCCGTACAGGGTATCGCGCTCAATCGGTGTCCGGCCAACCTGCCGGATGAGGTCGACGAGCTCCCTGGTAGTCATCGCCGGCGTCTGCTCCTCAGCACCGGCCATGGAGTAGATTTTCGTGGTGTCATCCAGCGTTCCGTCGATATCGTCAACGCCATAGTGGAGCGATAACTGAGCGGTCGTTCGGCTGATCATCGCCCAGTACGCCTTGATATGATCGAAGTTGTCCAGGTAGATCCGAGCAATGGCATAGTTACGGAGATCCTCGATCACCGAAACCTCCGGCACATGGGACATTTCATTTCCCTGGTTCCTGAATTTCAGCGGAATAAACGTCTGAAATCCGCCGGTACGGTCCTGAAGCTGTCTGAGCTGCTCCATATGATCGACCCGGTGCCAGAATTGCTCAATATGACCGTAGAGCATGGTCGCATTCGACCGCTGACCCAGTTTATGCCATTCCTCATGGATGGCCAGCCATTGCTCGCCGGTACATTTGTCTTTGGCGATCTGGTTCCGGATCTCCGGATGAAAGATTTCAGCGCCACCACCGGGAATAGAATCCAGGCCGGCTTCCTTCATCAGCCGCATCCCGGTGGCATAGTCTATCTTGGCTTTTTTGAAGATATAGTGATATTCAACCGGTGTCAGGGCCTTGATATGCAGCCCGGGCCGGTGCCGGCGGATGCTCCGGAAAAGCTCGCTGTAAAACTGAAGGTCATACTGGGGTAATACGCCCCCAACGATATGAACTTCCGTAACCGGCTGGTCATCATATTTGCGGACGATGTCCAGCATCTCTTCCATGGTATATTCCCACCCTTCGCTCCGCTGTTTGATCAGCCGGGAATACGAGCAGAACTTGCAGTCGTACACACAGAGGTTGGTCGGTTCAATATGGAAATTGCGGTTGAAAAAAGTATGATTCCCGTGCCTTTGTTCCCGGATGAAGTTGGCCAGTACACCCAGGTAACCCAGTTCAGCTTTTTCAAATAACAGGACCCCTTCGTCAAAGGAGATCCGTACTCCGTCATGTACTTTTTGTGCGATGGACCTCAGTTCGGGGCTGAGTGCAGGATCGGATAATAACAGATGGATATTACGTTCAGAACTCATTCAAAAAGTTTCCCCAAAAATACGATTAAAGCAGTAAAAAACCGATCTGCGCTACATTGTTACATAAAAATGAAACTTCAGGCCCATGAGCCGGACAAACAGTTTCCGCCCGCTGCGTGTTGGTTAGAGAAAACTAAAAAGTTATGGAGAACAGCATATACACCAGATACATCTTCAGGGACCGGACCAATGACCAGCTTATCCGTGAACTCCTGGTGAACGGCAATGTGAACCATTCCGACAAAATCCATCTGACAATCCGGGAACTGATGGAGCAATACTCGCTGGCTGAATCTGACATTAAGATTGAAAACTGAGCAATCCCCGTAAAAAACAAAACCTTGCCGAGGCAAGGTTTTGTCCATATGAAACTTATACCGTTAGTTCACGTCAGGAATTTCTTTTCCGATCGCCTGTATCAGGTCGGCAGAAACCATTTCATTATGCCTGACTTTCCATTCGTCATTCCTCAGGGTGATAAACACATTGTTGCCTGCCGGTAAGGTTACTGACCAGCCTTCTTCACGATTGTTCCGGCACGGATTTGCTTCAAGTCCGAGCAATTTTCCGGACTGGGGGTCCTTTACGTTGATTTTCATAACACACACATCTTATTCAATACCTTATTCAGAACAACATATCCATCCAAAAGTTTGCCAGGCAAGTGCCGGCCTGCGGATCATGACACCCGGGTGAGGATATCCTGAACCATGTCCGGGTTTATTGGCTTTGAAATAAAGCCGGAAACAAACGGGTATTGCCTGGACCGGTCAATCTCATTCTCATCGATGGATGACGACAGAATAAATATATGGATGGTTTTTCCGAGTTGCGGAGCGATGCCGGCAAACCGCTCCAGGAACATCCAGCCATCCGTCACGGGCATGTTCAGGTCAAGCAGGATCACATCCGGCAGTTCACCGCCGTCACTCCGGCTTTCAAGAAATTCAAGCGCCTGGTCGGCCCTCCGGAAAATCCGGAGCTGACCGAATGCCCCCGTCCGGTTAATAAGGAGCTCGGCCAGCCGGAGCTGGATAGGATCGTCATCAATTAAGAATGCTTTTATCATTTAAAGGCTGTTCATTTGGTTTATCGCAGCACTTTCCTTATCCAAATTAGTACCAAAGCCGAAAAATACACCCAGCAACCACGGTACACCCGGTGAAGCATCCAAAATTATTCCGTTAATGGGGAATAACCGGGAAAAATTATTCCACCTCTTGCCCCGTAAAGACAACCGACCGCTTGCTGTTCAGTGGTATTTCTCTATCTTTCCTGAAATTTATACGATGACAAAGAAACTTTTATTCCTGGTCTTTTCGGCCGTAACGGCCAGCAGTGTCCAGGCTCAGACGGGAAAGACAGCGGCGGACCAGAACCAGGCGATTTTGAAAACGAAAGGCGACTCGGCAAGCTATGCCTTCGGATTAAGTGTAGCGGAGGATCTCAGATCCCGCGGGGTCAAAAGCCTGAACTACACCCTGGTCGCCCGGGCTATGGAAGACATCTTCAGCGACCGGAGCACTGCGCTGAACGGAGAACAGCGGCAAAAAGCCATCTACTCCTTCCTCGAACAGGCAAGTAACGAGCTGAAAGCGGCAAGTTCCGCCGAAGGAAAGCGATTCCTGGAAGAAAACAAGAAAAAGCCGGGGATTAAGACGACCGCAAGCGGATTGCAATACGAGGTTCTTCAGGCCGGTACCGGTGCCAGACCGAAAGCGAGTGATGAGGTAACGGTCCACTATAAAGGGACTTTGCTGAACGGAAAGCAGTTTGACAGTTCCTATGACCGGGACGAGCCGCTCAAGATCCAGCTCAATCAGGTCATTCCGGGCTGGACCGAAGGCGTCCAGCTGATGCAGGCCGGTTCGAAATACCGGTTCTTCGTTCCTTACCAGCTGGGCTACGGCGAGCGCGGAGCCGGAGCGGACATCCCTCCTTTCAGCGTGCTGATTTTTGAGATCGAGCTGCTGAAGATCGGCAAGTAGGTCAGCTGATCATATGGATCACCAGACCCGCAACGAATTTGGGTTCGAACCAGGTAGATTTTGGCGGCATCACTTCACCGGCATCAGCTACCTGGATCAACTCTTCCAGCGAGGTTGGATAAAGTGTGAAGGCAACGGCGAACTCGCCGCTGTCAACCCGCCGCTCAATTTCTTCAACGGGTATCACACCACCCGAGAAACTGATCCGCGAATCGGTCCTTGCATCAGCGATGTTAAGCACCGGTGAAAGAATATACTTTTCCAGGATGGATACGTCCAGCCGGTCAGCCGGGTTCTCAGCCTGGCAGGTTGACGGAAGCGCTTTTAGTTCAAACCAGCGGTTATCCAGGTACATTCCAAAGGAATGTTTTTCCCGCGGCACGACCTGGGCGGGCGACTCCGCGCAATAGAAATGCCTGCTGACCGCTTCCAGGAAATCTTCCCGCGCCAATCCGCCCAGATCCCGGACCATCCGGTGAAATTCATAGATCTTCAGCTGGTCTGAGGCAATATAGACGGAATTGAAGAAATTGTATTCTTCGTCACCGCGGTGTTTCAGGTTAAGTTTTCGCCGCTGGATACCAGCCGAACAGGCGGCAGCAGCCCGATGATGACCATCGGCGATATAGGATGCCGGAAGGTCCGCAAAACATTGTATCAGCTTACGGAGCTGGGCAGGATCGCTGATCCGCCACAGCCAGTGCTTTTGACCCTCAAGCTCGAAATGCAGCTCCTGCTGCTGCGCCACCACTGCAGCGATTACCTCGTTGATCGCCGGCTGAGCGATATACGTGATCAGGACCGGATTGGCATCGATCCCGGTTTGCTGGAGGTAGTCGATCAGACCTTCTTCACGATCCTGGCGCGTCAGCTCATGTTTCTTGACCGTATTGTTCAGGTAATCGTCAATCGACGTAACCGCCCAGATCCCGGTTTGAACCATGCCGCGGTGGGCAATGCGGTAAACATATAAGGAAGGCTCCCGGTCCTGGATAAAAATCTCCTTTTCCAGGAACTCTTCAAAATTCTCATTGATCTGTTTGAATGCCAGTTCCTTCTTCGAGCCGAGCATGTACCGGTTTTCCAGTTTCGGCACCAGCATGTTCGCATAGGAAAACGGATTTCCCTGGCGAACCTCCCGGATCTGGTTGATGCTCATGTTCTCGACAGGAAGCACCACCTGGTCCACGAATTGGGGATTCGGCCGGATTCCTTTGAAGGCTTTGATCTTAGGCATTCGAATTTCGCTGGTTGAACCGTCTCCCTAGCTGTTGAAGTGTCCGATGATCAGGTTAGCCAGTTCCGAGCCGATCCGCTCCTGCGCTTCCACCGTGGAGGCGCCGATATGCGGCGTCAGCGATACTTTCGGATGTCCCAGCAGATCCTGGCGCGGCGTCGGCTCATTCTCGAAGACGTCCAGTCCGGCAAACCCAACCGTTCCGTTCTCCAGCGCCTCCAGCAGCGCCGTTTCATCAATGGTTCCGCCGCGGGAACAGTTGACAATCCCGACTCCGCGTTTCATAACGCTGAACTCCTCGCTGCCGAGGACCGGCTTTTCGGCAAACGGAACATGCAGACTGATGAAATCAGCCTGACGGATCACCTGGTCAAGGCTCATGGCATGAACAGGCACGTTCACGCGGATGTTACCGGCCAGTTCGAGCTCCAGTTCGGCAGGTACGGCGTGCAGGTCATAAGCCAGCACTTCCATTCCCAGGCCCAGCGCAATTCGGGCGGTCTCCCGGCCGATCCGGCCAAAGCCGATGATACCGATCTTCTTTCCGCGAAGTTCAATCCCCTTGGCGTAGGCCTTTTTCAGGGCGTTGAACTTCTCCGCGCCTTCAGCGGGCATCCGGCGGTTGGAATCCTGCAGAAACCGGACCCCGGTAAACAGATGTGAAAATACCAGTTCGGCAACCGACAGCGATGAGGCCGCAGGTGTGTTGACCACTGCCAGACCCTTGCTTCGGGCATATTCCACGTCGATATTATCCATGCCGACACCGCCCCGACCAATCAGCCGCAGGTTCGGGCAGGCATCAATCAGATCCCGCCGGACTTTGGTGGCACTGCGGACGGTGATGGCGTCATAGTTTTTTAAGGCCTCAGGCAACTGGTCCTGCGGTATATTCTGGGTATCGACCTGGAAACCGGCCTGTTCGAGTAAAGACTTTCCCAGCGGATCGATGCCGTCATTGGCTAGAATACGAATCATATGTTATTCAGTTTAGATTAGGCGTGTTTTTCAGCGAATTGCTGCATCACATCAACCAGTGTATGGACGCTGCTTACCGGAAGTGCATTGTACATCGAAGCGCGGAATCCGCCGACGCTCCGGTGCCCCACAATTCCGATGATGTCCGCGTCTTCGGCGAACTTTCGGAATGGTTTTTCCAGGTCCGGATTCTCCATAACGAAGCAGACGTTCATTCTGGAGCGGTCCTCTACTGCGCAGGTTCCCTTAAACAAAGGATTGCGGTCGATCTCTTCATACAGCACCCGGGCCTTGGCAATATTTTCCTTTTCGATTTCCTGAACGCCGCCCTTCGCCTTCAGCCATCTCAGGTTGAGCATGGATGCGTAGATGGAAAATACCGGCGGCGTATTGTACATCGAACCGCCTTCGATATGGATCCTGTAATCTAGCATGGACGGGATCTTCCGTTCAACCCGGCCGAGCAGGTCATTCTTTACGATGACAACCGTTACCCCCGCCGGACCCATATTCTTCTGTGCGCCGGCATAGATCAGATCAAAGTCAGCCACATTAACCTGGCGGCTCAGGATATCGGATGACATGTCACAAACCACCGGGACGGGAGAGCTTGGGAAATTAAATAATTCGGTTCCGTAGATCGTATTGTTCGAGGTACAGTGGAAATACGCCGAATCGGCAGGAATGGTGTAATCTTTTGGAATAAAGTTGTAGTTCTGATCGCGGGAGGAAGCCACTACATGAACATTACCGAACAATTTGGCCTCCTTGATGGCTTTGGACGCCCAAACGCCGGTATCCAGATAGGATGCAGTTTTGCCCTCCCCCAGCAGGTTCATCGGAACCATCGAAAACTGAAGGCTGGCGCCGCCATGAAGCAGTAATACGGAATAGCCTTCTGGAACATTGAGCAGTTCCTTCACCAGGCGTACGGTTTCATCAACGACCGCTTCGAACTCGGGAGTCCGGTGGGAAATCTCCAGAACCGACAAACCGGTACCGTTAAAATCCAGGATAGCCTGTGATGCTTGCTTAAAAACTTCCTGAGGTAAGATGCAGGGACCTGCTCCAAAATTATGTTTCATGTTATTCTGATATGGTGTCCAAAAATAGAAGAAATCTTATAAAAAGACTCCCCCGGCCGACAATAAACTGATGATTGTCCGGGTCAGTGAAAACGGCCGATAACCCGTACATGCAGCATGCGTCCCGTAAGATGGTTGGGAACCGCAAACTGGTTATCGTTTATATCCTTTATCCATAAAAAAGATGCGGTGTTCTGGTTTCCGAAAAGATTAAAAACGCCGGCATAAAGCACAAGGGAATGCAAACGCAGAGCGCCAGCCCCGACCGGGATCCAGTCCCTTGAAAACCCGATATCTGCCCGTTTGTAGGCGGGGATCCGGAACATATCCAGATGGCGGTCCTCTCCCGGCGGGCCGGCGGGCAGCGCTCCGCCGTAAAGCATGCTCAGGTGCACCTTGTAGGATGGGTTGCTGAAGAGCCGGTCCTGGAAAGACACGGCCATGTTCACCCGCTGATCGGTCGGCCGTTTAAGATAGCCCGGCTCGTAACGGTAAGGATTTCCGGCCGCATCCCTCCGCATATAGAAATCCCCGTCGATATCCTCCGCACTTTTCATCACCGAGAGACGGAACGCGGACTCCAGGTCCGCTACCAGTTCACCGCTCAGGCTGAGATCCAGCCCGGTAGCATAGCCATGAGAGGTCTGCCCCGGCAGGTAGCGGAGCTGCAGGTCTTCAACCTTGTACGGAACCAGCCGTGACAGCTGTTTGTAGTAGACCTCAGCTGACAATTTCAATGGGCGCGGGAAACGGGAAAGGCGGCGGTCCAGGCCGCCCACAATGTGAGCCGACCGCTGTGCCGCCTGGTGCTCAGCCAGGGTTCCGTCAGCGTACAGCATTTCCCGGTAAAAAGGCGGCTGGGAATAGATCCCGGCTGCAAGTCTGTACACCATTTCCGGATCGCCGGCCGGAACAAAAGATAACTGTACCCTCGGGCTCAGGAGCCACTCCGGACGCGCTGAGGCATATTGAACCCGCATGCCGCCCGTAAACCGCAGGCCGCGGGCAAGAATCACTGCATTCTGGAGGTAGGCACTCCATCTGGACCGGCCGATGTCATGCGCAGCGGAATAATGCTCTTCTACCGAGAACGCGGGCGTATACGGAACCGCATTGGCGGCCGAGTCTATAAGCACTTCCTCCAGGTACCGGTCGCGGATATCTTCATACTGGTACTTCAGGCCGCCTTCCATGAAAAAGCGGCTTTTCTGATAATACGCCTTGATCTCAGAAGCATATATGGATGATTCCAGGCTGGCGGAACGCTGTCTCTGCTGCGAGCCCACCCCTGCGGCCCCGCCTTCAGGGCCCTGTTTTCGCAGCAGGTAACGGCTCAGCAGATCGACACCCTCTCTTTCATTCGCCTGAAAGACCGACTGGATCCACTTCAGATGAAATTTTTCAAACGGCCGGTACCGGAGTGTCATCGCGTTCAGCATGGTCCGGTACTTCAATTCCTCCTGACCCTCAAAGACGACCTCCAGCCGGTAAACTTCCGATGAGGTGCCAAACTCGGACTCCCGGTCCCGTGGAATAAGCCGGAACCGGCTGAAGTTGTAGATGCCGAAATAGGAAACGGAAAGCTTTCTGCTGATCTGGTGGTCGTAAAGCACCTGGAAATCATAGAAGCGCGGCAGATAGGTTCCGCTGGTGTTCTGGGTGGACAGGACCGACCGGTTATCCTTCTGCCGAAACCCGGCCAGCAGGTATGACCGGCCGTTTCGCGCCAGATGCTTAACGGAAACCGATGAACCGGGAATTCCCGCCGAAACAGCGACTCCGGAACTGTCCGGCCTGGTGTAGGTAACATCGAGTACAGATGACATCTTATCCCCGTACCGCGCCTCAAAACCTCCTGCTGAAAACCGTGCGGAACCTGCCAGCTCAGGGTTCACAAAACCAAGTCCCTCCTGCTGGCCATTGCGAATCAGGACCGGCTGATGGATCTCCACATCATTAACGTACAGTAGATTTTCGTCGAAGTTCCCGCCACGGACGGCGTAGCGGGATGTGAGTTCATTATTCGGTGATACCCCGGGCAGCGATTTCAGGAGCGATTCAAAGCTGCTGCTTGCCGAGGGCAGAAGTTTTTGACCGAGGATCTTCCAGCTCCGGGCATTCTGACGGTCGTCATCGGAACCGGATACCGTAACTTCCTCCAGAAATTTGCCAGGAGGATATAATGTGATTTCCAGCAGCGCTGTGCGGGCCGGGTCCACCGTAACGGTGTCCGGCCGGAAACCGGATTTCGAAAAGCAAAGCCGGACATTTCCGCGCAGCGAATCGAGGAAGAACCTGCCGCCGGCATCCGTGCGGGCACCCCGCTCTGAATGAAGAACCCTCACCGTTACATCCGGCAAGGGTTTTCTGTTCTGGTCATGTACGATACCTGTAAACTGCGATGTGGTCTGGGCCAGGGCCCGAATCGTCCATAATTGCAGCAACAGCAGGAAACCGTACTTCATTTACATTATCAGGCTTTTGTGAGTGCCGGAGCAACGGATTTTAATGTTGAAATGGCTGAAACCGGATCCGCCGCAGAGAACACCGAATTTCCTGCAACGAGTACGTTGGCACCCGCCTTCAGCAAAGGAAGGGCGTTCGCGGCCCCTACTCCCCCGTCGATTTCGATCAGCAACCCGTCATTCCGTCCGGCAGCCATTTCCCTTAAGGTACGAATTTTACGGTAAGTATTTTCAATAAATTTCTGGCCGCCGAAACCCGGATTAACGGACATCAGGCAGACCAGGTCCAGATCTTCCAGGATATCGTCCAGCACATGTACGGACGTATGCGGATTGACGGCAACTCCGGCTTTGCAACCGAGGTCCTTGATCGCTGAAATCGTCCGGTGCAGATGCGTACAGGCTTCCACATGTACTGAAATGTTGGCTGCTCCCGCATCCCTGAAGGCTTCCAGGTACCGGTCAGGGTCCACGATCATCAGGTGGACATCCAGGGGCTTTGCGGCATGTTTTTTAACGGCGTTCAGGACCGGAAATCCAAAGGAAATATTCGGCACAAAGACACCGTCCATGATGTCGACATGAAACCAGTCGGCCTCGCTGTTATTGATCATTTCAATATCACGCTGAAGGTTCGCGAAGTCGGCTGACAAAATGGATGGGGCAATAAGATGTTTCATTGGCCAAATATACGAATAGCATATCCCATTAACGAAACTGTCCCGCCGCAAGAATCTGCTATTTCCAGCACGCCAGCGGCCCGGCCTGAGCCCGGCCACGCAGACGCCGTCGGGACGCTGCCATTACACATAACCGTCAATATATGAACACAGTATATCTCACTGAACAGACTGATCCTTTATCCGTCAAACGGAGTGGTCGTCTACCCCCCTGCCAGCTTCGAAAGCGCGAAAGCCGAGAGAAATCCAATGACGGTGATGATCCCGATCAGGTTATGTCCCTTTTCGAAGGCTTCGGGGATCATGGTGTCGGACAGCATCGTCAAAATTGCCCCGGCGGCAACTGCCATGGTGGCTGCCTGGATACCGGGGGATAGCCCGGCAAATACCGAATACCCGAGGACGGCTGCAAGGCCGGTAAGTATTGCGATAGCGGCCCACGTACCAAAAATAAAGAACCTCGACCTGCCGGCATTTTTCATACCGGAACTGCTGGATAATCCTTCGGGAACGTTCGAAATAAAAATGGCGACAACCATAGCGGTGCTTACGGCGCCGCCTTCAATCATACTGATCCCGATTGCAATCGCTTCAGGAATTCCGTCGAGCAGCGCACCCAGGGCGATCGCCAGCCCGCTTCCGGAATTTTCACTTTCGGACGGCTGCTGAAGTTCTGAGCGCTTACGATGCCTGGCTCCGTTCTGCGCGAGGAGCAGATTCGCTCCTGAATAAATCAGCGCACCGGAAATAAATCCGGCAGAGGTGGCCCGGAAACCGCCTGTCCGGTAGGCTTCATCCATGAGCTCAAAGGACAATGATGAGATCAGAACACCCGCCCCGAATCCCATGATCATGGCGATCGCCCGCTGCGAGATCCGCAGATAGTACCCGGCTAGCGAGCCCAGTACCAGCGCTGAGCCCGATACCAGTCCCCAGAAACCAGCCATCAGCCACTTTTCCATGATCTATTAACCCGGCCAGGGCAATTTTGTTAACCTGGTCGCGCGCCGGACGCGCGATGAACAAATAATCCGCGCCGTTGGTTAGATAACCATGGCCGCTTCCAAAGTTCCGATTTACAGTGCCCTTATCGCAAACTTTCTGATCGCAGTAACCAAATTCATCGCCGCCGGGATTACCGGGAGCTCAGCCATGATCTCGGAAGGGATCCACTCGGTCGTAGACGCCGGTAATGAGGTACTTCTCCTTTACGGGCTGAAGCAAAGTAAAAAACCTGCCACCGAGAAACGTCCTTTCGGAAATGGCAAGGAACTCTATTTCTGGGCCTTCATCGTATCGGTGCTTATTTTCGCGGTCGGCGGCGGAATCTCCTTCTATGAGGGTATCACCCATCTGCAGCATCCCGAGGTGATCCGGGCCCCCAAATGGAATTACATCGTCCTGGGCTTCGCCTTCGTCTTCGACGGCATCTCATTTATTACGGCTATCCGCGAGTTTAACCGGCAGCGGGGTGCAGTTCCATTCTGGAAAGCGGTGCGCGTAAGCAAGGATCCGTCCACCTTTGTCGTCCTGTTCGAAGACGCCGCGGATGTGCTCGGATTGATCGTCGCGTTCCTGGGAATCTACCTCGGACATCTTTATCAGAACCCGATCTTCGACGGGGCCGCCTCGATGATTATCGGCGTTATCCTGACTGGTATCTCAATCATTCTGGCGCGCGAAAGCCGGAGTCTGCTGATGGGCGAAAGCGCTGATCCGAAGCTGCTGAGCCGGGTAGCCGGACTTGTCAACGGTGATCCGGCCATACGGCAGATCAGTCATGCGCTTTCTACCTACATGGGCCCCGAGGAAGTGCTCATCCTGCTGAAGGTACACTTTTCCGAGGAGCTGTCCAGTGCTGAAATGGTCACGACTATCAGGCGTCTGCGGACCAGCGTGAAGAAGGATATCCCGTCAGTCAAACAGTTGTATATCGAGCCGACCGCCCCGGAAGTTTCCCCGGAGTAACTGATTACCGGGTACATAAAGCAGAAGAGCCCTCATTTCTGAAGGCTCTTCTTACCCCGACCAGCGGGGCTTATAATTTGCAGATTCAGATTAATTCTGATCGTCTGACTTCTTTTCTCCGGAAGGAGCTCCCTCAGATCTGCGGTTCTCCGGACGTCTTTCCTGACCTTCAGGTTTGGGAGGACGCGGAAGCAGCGCTTTGCGGGAAAGCTTTAACTTACCCTGCTTGTCCACTTCCAAAAGTTTAACCCGGACTTCGTCACCTACCTGGAAGATGCCTTCCATGGTTTCGTAACGTTTCCAGTCAATTTCGGAAATGTGCAGCAGACCGTCTTTGCCAGGCATGATCTCAACGAAGGCGCCGAAAGGCATGATCGTCTTAACCTTACCTTCATAGATCTCACCCACTTCAGGTTTGGAAGCAATGCCTTTGATACGGGCAACAGCCTTATCGATCGATTCCTTGTTATCAGCAAAGATCTCTACGATACCCTGGTTGTCTTTTTCTTCAATGGCAATCGTTGCGCCGGTCTCGCGCTGCATCTCCTGGATGATCTTACCACCCGGGCCGATAACCGCACCGATAAACTCTTTATCGATTTTAAGGGTAACGATACGGGGAGCATGGGGTTTGTAGTCCTCGCGCGGAGCGGCGATGGTTTTCTGCATTTCGCCAAGAATGTGCAGACGGGCATCTTTCGCCTGTTTCAAGGCTGCCGTAAGAACTTCCCAGCGCAGTCCGTTGATCTTAAGGTCCATCTGGACCGCCACAATACCTGCAGCTGTTCCGGTAACCTTGAAGTCCATATCGCCCAGGTGATCTTCATCGCCCAGGATATCGGTCAGGATCGCGTATTTGCCGGTTTTCTCGTCGGTGATCAGACCCATAGCAATACCGGATACCGGGGCTTTGATCTTAACACCGGCATCCATCAGGGCCAGCGTACCGGCACAGACTGTCGCCATCGAAGAAGATCCATTGGACTCCAGGATGTCAGAAACGATACGGATGGTGTACGGGTTTTCTTCAGGAAGCACTTTCTTCAAAGAACGCATGGCCAGGTTACCGTGACCGATCTCACGACGGCCGGCACCCCTGTTCGGGCGAACCTCTCCGGTTGAGAAACCAGGGAAGTTATAGTGAAGCAGGAATTTATTGTAACCGTTGATAAAGGCACCGTCGATCATCTGCTCATCCATTTTCGCTCCCAGGGTAACCGTGGTCAGCGACTGGGTCTCACCCCGGGTGAACACAGCGGAACCGTGAGCCGCAGGCAGGTAGCCCACTTCGCTCCAGATCGGGCGAACGGTCGTAGAATTCCGGCCATCCAGACGGATTCCTTCATTCAGGATAAGGTTACGTACAGCATCATACTGAACGTCATGAAAGTATACCTTAACCAGGTATTTCTGCAGGTCAGTCGCTTCTTCGCCAAGTGAGGCGATGAACTCTTCCTGGATCTGCGCAAACTTCTCGGTACGCTCATGCTTGGCCGAAGCCGATCTGGCGACCGCATAAGCTTTTTCATAAGTAGCCGCAAAAACACGCTCCCGGAGTTCAGGATCATGCGTTTCGTGACTGTAGGTTCTTTTGACCGTCTTTCCAACTTCCTGCGCCAGTTCTACCTGCGCCTGAACCTGGATCTTGATGGCTTTGTGAGCGAATTCGATCGCCTCAACCAATTCTTCTTCTGAGATCTCGCTGGACTCACCTTCCACCATGTTGATGTCATGAGCGGAGCCGGCAACAATAAATTCAAGAGTTGCACGCTCCAGATCGCTCAGCAGCGGGTTGATTACCAGCTTGCCATCGATCTTCGCTACACGTACCTCAGAAATCGGACCGTTGAACGGAATATCCGAAACGGCAAGAGCAGCGGAAGCTGCCAGACCAGCCAGCTGATCGGGCATGATATTTTTGTCGGCGGAGATCAGGCTGATCATCACCTGGGTATCAGCATGATAATCTTCGGGGAACATCGGGCGTAAAGCGCGGTCCACCAGGCGGGAGATCAGAACTTCATAATCTGATAATCTCGCCTCACGACGCAGAAAACCTCCGGGAATCCGGCCTGTGGCCGCATATTTCTCCTGGTAATCTACGGATAAAGGCAGGAAGTCGACACCTTCCTTGGCAATGGGTGAAGAAACCACCGTAGCGAGCAGCATGGTGTCACCCATCTTTACTACGACCGATCCGTCTGCTTGTTTTGCAAGCTTTCCTGTTTCAATTTCGATAGTCCGGCCGTCGCCGATATCGAAAACCTTTTTGATTGCGTTATAACTCATAATGTTGATGGCGACGCATTTTCCTCTTTGAATGCGTCTGGTTTTATTTTGATTTTGTTGTCAAAAATAAAAAAGCCATCCGATAATGGGATGGCTTTTCAAAGATTTGCTAAGAATTATTTGATAATATCTCTTAACTGTAATGCTTTGATGATTGCACGGTATCTTTCGATATCCTTTTTATAAAGATATGCTAAGATTGCACGACGCTTACCTACTAATTTCTGAAGAGCAAGCTGGGTTGAAAAATCCTTCTTGTTCTTTTTCAGGTGCCCGGTTAAGTGAGCAATCCGGGTAGTAAATAATGCTACCTGACCTTCTGCAGAACCGGTATCAGTTGCACTTTTTCCATGTTTGGCAAAAATATCTGCCTTTACTTCTTTACTTAGATACATCGCTTGAATAGTATTAAAGCTGTTTAAATTTTTGTGAATTAGCTGCAAAGATACATTTTATTCCGACAGCAAACAAACACAGGCCGAACCCGATTATTCAGCAAGAATTTTGAACTTAGCGCCATGACAGCAACCCCCTCCTTCAGCCGGTTCTCAAGCGACTTCAGGGTCCGTCCTGACGATATCGACATGTTTCAGCACGTTCACAACAGCAAATACTTCGACTATGTACTGGCAGCGCGGTATGAACAGATGGAGCGCTACTACGGCATGGCCATGGAGCAATTCATGGAACAGGGTTACGGCTGGGTGGTAAAAACGGCCTATGTGGATTATAAGCGCCCGCTGAATATGGGCGAGGAATTCTCGGTCGAAACAGGAATCGAAAGCATGAACGCCAGGGGCTGCAGGGTCACCTTCAGCATCACCAGCAAGAAGACCGGAAAGCTATGCTGCGATGGTTGGTTCGATTACGTGATGATCGATATCAAAACCGGACGAGCGGCTCGCGTCACCCCGGAGATCATGGAAAAATATTCGATCTGAAAACCCGAAGAAACGGCGCCGGCCACCGGAATGGCGACCGGCTTACAAACGCCTTCCTTGATCAGGATGCCTGCAGGGCTACTTCGATGAGCCCGCTGTAAAAATCCTCCTCCTTCATCCCTGCTGCCCGAACCTGCTGCGGGATGAAGCTCTGGGCCGTCTGGCCCGGAATGGTATTGATCTCCACAAAATAGAAGTCGGAGCTTCCCTCCTGAAGAAAATAGTCGATCCGGACCATTCCCCGGCAGTTGAGCTTCCGGTAAACCGCCGTGACGATCTCCTCTACGCGGCTCTTTTCCCCGGCGGACATCCTTCCCGGGGTGATCTCCTCGGTAATACCCGGCGTATATTTCGCTTCGAAATCAAAGAATTCCTTGGAGCTGATCACCTCCGTGGCGGGCAGAACCCGGATTCCTGCGGTGCCCTGATAAACACCGACCGAAAACTCGCGTCCGCTGATGAACTCCTCTACCAGGACCTGCGAATCTTCCTTGAAAGCTTTCTCCAGCGCGTCCGGCAGCTCCTCCCAGGCCTTCACCTTACTCATCCCGATGCTGCTGCCGCCGTTGTTCGGCTTGATGAACAACGGCAGGTTCAAATTCATGATCTGGTTCAGATTTGCCGGGTCATTGTTAAAGAGCTGGACCGACCGCGCCACATGTAGACCTGCCACATCGGCCACCACGGCCTTGGTATAACCTTTATTCATGGTAATAGCGGAAGTGAGCGCATCGCAGCTGGTGTAGGGAATGCGCAGCATATCAAAATAGCCCTGAAGACGGCCGTCCTCGCCGGGAGACCCGTGAAGCATCAGGAAAACCACGTCGAACCGGATTTTCTTATCCTGGATCGTCAGGGTGAAGTCATTCTTATCAATCTCGTGCCTGACACCCGTTTCATCAACAACGTACCAGCTCTCCCTGGTAACAATGATTTTATACACCTCGTATAATTCCGGGTTCAATTTTTCGTTTACAAAATCAGCACTTTTCAGGGAGATTACAGATTCACCGGTAAAACCTCCGGTTACTAAGGCGACAGTGGTTTTCATATGCCCCAAATATAGAGGTTTGCACGCTTCCCGGAATCGCCAGCCATTAATTATCGTTCAAATTGCTGATTTTTCAATAAGTTTGAACGCACAACAAACCAAGCATTGATGAGTAAGTTTTTTTCATACCTGGGGACCAAGACGTTCAGAAAAAATGTCGTGATCGCGATCATTTCTGTCATCGCAATCCTGCTGATCGTTTTTTTCAGCCTGGGTTTATACACCCGCCATGGCGAAGGTCTGCCGGTACCTGATCTGAAAGGAATGAACGTCGAGAAAGCAGTTGAACTGCTCGAGCAAAAGGGGTTCCGGTACCAGATAGACTCCGTGTACCAGGTTGATAAAGCGCCCGGACTGGTCATCGAACAGGACCCGGATCCCAATACGAACGTTAAGATCCGCCGGACCATCTACCTGACGATCATTACGCGTATGGCCCCGTCCGTGAAATTCCCGGAAGTGGCCGGAAAGACTTTCCTGGAGGCCCGGGCTATTTTGAACAATTATGGTCTCATGCTGGGTGACACGACATATGTCTCTGACGTTGCGCGCGATGTGGTGCTCGAGATCAACCACGGCGGCAAGAAACTGCGGGCCGGCGATGAAATACCTAAAGGTTCGCGGGTCAGCCTGGTACTTGGCGACGGCCTGGGCGCCAGCGAAGTGGATATCCCGAACCTCTTTGGCCTGACACTCAATGAAGCGTTATTTACACTGAAAGGCTCTTCGCTCTCACTCGGATCCGTAAGCTACGAAGGAACCGTTACCGACACACTTGGCGCCAAGGTGATCCGGCAGGTACCTGCGCTCAGTGATACGCTGAACAAGGTGTCCATCGGAACAAGGATCGATGTCATTCTGTCAAACCAACCGGCACCCCTGGAGCCACTGGATCAGTAAGATGAATATCGAAGCTGCCGAATTCCTGGAAAGACGTTCATCCGGTGAAGAACTCCGGATTCTGGATGTCCGGGACGAACTGGAATACCATACTTACAATATAGGCGGATTCAACGTTCCGCTGGGAAAGATCCGCGAACCGGAAGATTTCGATTTTGAGGCCGGCGACGAGATCATCGTGGTTTGCCAGCGGGGAATCAGGAGCCGGACGGCCTGCCGCCAGCTGGAGTCGATGGGATTCTCCAACGTACGAAATCTGGTCGGTGGTTTGCTCGCATTAAGAAGAATAAGCAGTTAATACATTAACATAAATGTCTGTTACGAATAAGAATAAGATAAGCAAGGTCGCCCGGATCGCCATTGCCCTGGGAGGTATCCTGGTGGTTATCCTGGCCTTCACAGCCTATACCTATTACCAGTTATATTTTAAGGACAACGTCATAGGCGACGAAAAATACCTGTATATCCGTACAGGGGCCGATTTCGAGGAGGTCATGAAGGACCTGTCCGAGCAGAAGATCCTAAAGAATGAGATTTCGTTCCGGACAGCGGCAGACGAGATGAACTACGGAGCGAAGATCAAACCGGGACGTTACAAGTTCAGTAAAGGAGCTGGCAACCGCCAGATCATCAATATGCTGAAGGCAGGCAACCAGGCGCCCGTCAACCTGTTCTTCCGTTCGATCCGGCAGAAGAATGAATTCGCAGGCCGCATCTCCAAACTGCTGGAGGCGGATTCCGCCGAACTGGTTCACCTGCTTGATTCCGAAGCGTATGTTAAACAATTCGGGTTCAACAAGGAAACGGTCTACGCCATGTTTATTCCAAACTCCTATGAGATGTACTGGAATACTTCCGCAGAAGATTTCTTTGAGCGGATGAACAAGGAATATCAAAAGTTCTGGACCAGCGAACGTACGGAGAAAGCCAGGGCGACCGGCCTGACACCGGTTCAGGTCAGCATCCTGGCCTCGATCGTGGACGCCGAAGCGCTTCACGACGACGAGATGCCGATGATCGCCGGATTATACCTCAACCGGATCCAGCGGGGAATCCGCCTTCAGGCGGACCCGACGGTCATATTTGCCGCCGGAGACTTCACGATCCGCCGGGTTCTGAACAAGCATCTGCGGATCAGTTCACCATACAATACCTACCTGAACACAGGCCTTCCCCCGGGACCGATCATGATGCCGAGCATCAATGCCATAGACGCAGTTCTGAATCACAAGAAACACGACTATATTTACATGTGCGCTAAGGATGATTTCTCCGGATATCACAACTATGCAGTTACCGAGGCTGAACACCTGATTAATGCCCGCAAGTTCCAGCAGGCGCTGAACGTAAGAAATATTAAACGGTAATGCTGGAACATTCTACCAAAATCCGTGTTCGATATGGTGAAACCGACCAGATGGGCTATATGTACTACGGTAACTATGCTCAGTTTTATGAGGTCGGCCGTGTGGAGATGCTTCGGAGCCTGGGGATGACCTACAGGTCCATGGAAGAAGAAGGAATCATGATGCCTGTCCTGGACATGAAGACCCGCTATCTGAAACCCGCACTATACGACGAAGAGATCACCGTAAAAGTGATCGTGGAGAAAATGCCCGGGGTCCGGATGCATTTCAGATACGAGTTATTCAACGAAGGAAATGAACTGATTAATATCGGGGAAACGACACTCGCATTTATTGATATGAAAAGGAACAGACCCTGCCTGCCTTCCCCGGTTTTCATGGAAAAGCTGGCCGGATTCTTCAAATAGTATAAATGACGTGGTTACATCGGTTTTTATGCAGATTTAAGTTATACCAAGCCTTCATTGACTGGAGCAAGGTCGCTATCGTGCCGGGCTTCAGCCCGCTGCCCCTTTATACCGTCGGCACATTCTTTTTCCGGGAGATCTCCAGGGACGCCCTCGTTAATAAAGCGTCCTCGCTGGCCTACAGCTTTATGCTGGCCATCTTTCCTTCACTGATCTTCATCTTCACCCTGATCCCCTACATTCCGATCGAGAATTTCCAGGATCAGCTCCTTGACCTGATCGCCCTTGTCCTCCCCCATAATGCCTACCTGGCATTTCAGACGACGCTGGAAGATATTATCAAGAACCAGAACGGGAGACTTCTCTCGGTCGGTTTTATCCTGGCACTGTGGTTTGCGACCAACGGCACCAGCACGCTGATGCGGGCCTTCAACAAATCTTCTCTTATTCTTGAGACGCGTCCCTTTCTCCGCCAGCGGCTGGTCGCCCTGACCCTGACCCTGATGATGGCATTTGCGCTGATCTTCGGACTCGGACTCATTACGTTCACCGAATATATTCTGAACATCCTGCGCGACAAGCTGATCTTCCGCGCCAATTTCTGGTTACACCTGATCGCCCTGGTCCGCTGGATCATCCTGATGGCCATCTACTTTGTGACCATTTCATTCCTGTACAAATACGGCCCCGCCCATTCAAAGAAATGGAAGCTGTTCAGCGCCGGTTCCTGGCTCGCAACGATCCTGGCCGCACTCACCTTCTGGGGCTTCGCCTTCTACATCAACAACTTCGGAACATACAACAAGGTCTACGGGTCTATCGGAACCCTGATCGTTGTGATGATCTGGCTGTATCTGAACTCGCTGATCATCCTCCTGGGCTTCGAGCTGAATGCCAGCATAGACCTGTCCAAACGGAGCATCCGGATCTCAAGACCCCGTTACAACAGTTTTAAGAGCACTCCTGTCGACGAAAAACTGGAGCGGAACAAAAGCTGATCATTTTTTCTCACTGACAATCTTGCTGTTATCCGAAAGACGGGCAAAAATAGATTTCGTCTTTTGCAGAATTAAGCGGAGTTTGTACTTTTGCCCCCGGAGAGTTGGCAGAGTGGTCGATTGCGGCAGTCTTGAAAACTGTTGACTGTAACAGGTCCGGGGGTTCGAATCCCTCACTCTCCGCAGAAGTATCGAATTTAATTGAAACGCCTTAGTCATCGACTAAGGCGTTTCGTCGTTTACAGACGATAGCGTTTCAGTGGAAATCATTCGGGCCATCGTCGTCCGGGATATTCCGAATCCAGAGGCTGAGGTAAATCGACTCCTGACTAATGAAATTATGAGGTTTGCTCAACGAATTCTTCAGACCGCCAAAGGATGCGAGCGAAACGGAACCTCGCAACTACTGTAATTTATGGATGGGTCCTTCCCTCTCTCAAGTTGCATAGAACAAACCGGTAACTATACAGGTCAAAATTTGTCTCAATCGGACCTGTTGATAGTCGTATTCAGCCCCGGCTCCGCGCCATATTTAGTCCCATATTTGTTATAGTACAACACAGCAGTGTACGTGGAGCGGCACCACCAAAAACGGGCGGAACTGAAAAGCCATAAGAGTAGGGTTCATAACAACATACAACAATATGTCTGAAAACACAGTGAGACTGCACCGGATCATTAAAGCATCACCGGAAAAGGTGTTCCGCGCTTTCACAGAGGAACTGGCGATCGCCGCCTGGCTGCCACCCTATGGGTTTCTTTGTCAGGTTCACGCCATGGACGTTAAGGCCGGAGGAAAGTTCCGGATGTCATTCCAGAATTTCTCTACCGGCAACAGCCATTCATTCGGCGGCGAGTATATCGAGGTCAAACAAAATGAGTTTCTGAAATATACAGACAAATTTGAGGACCCGAATTTGCCCGGGGTCATGACTACCAGCATATCTTTAAGGCAGACGATTGCAGGAACTGAACTTACCGCGGTTCAGGAAGGAATTCCCGAGGTGATCCCTGTTGAAATGTGTTACCTCGGCTGGCAGGAATCGCTGGATAAATTAACCAAACTCGTTGAGCCTGAAATTCCGGACGCCGGATAGCGGTGTGTGATCGGGTCACCGGGTCCGCTGCATCTTCTCTAAAGCCTTCCAGCCTTCCGGGGTAACGCCCATAATCTCCGTTGCAACGCCGAGGACCTGGTAGGTATCAAAGAAAGCCATCCGTGCAATAGGGTGCTGTACCTCGCTGATAGTAGAAAATCCTTGTTCCTGCAGCGCTCCGGTGATCCGATCAAAATCTTCAACAGGCAGGCGAAATGCCAGATGTTGTGTTCCACCGGCCGGATATTTTGCGAGAAAGTCGTGAAACATACTCTGGCCTGAAACCGGTTGGATCAGTTCGATGAATGTGCCGCCATTGAACGTCTGTGTAGTGAGCCATTCCCCGGGTACGACCCGGCCATAGTAAGTCATCCCGAGAGCCTCGGCCGTGAACCGTTCTGCCGGCGGGAAACCGGCAATGCCGAGGGGACCGGCGAGAAACCCAACCGCTTTATAAATATCGGGGACCACCCAGCCTACCTGGGCCATTTCGAGTCCTGCAATCGTTTGTTTTATATTGTTCATATCCGGGATCGTTTATTCATTGTCAAGCCATAGGCACACGGCTTACCTCAACCGGATACCATGCCTATTTCCTCAGGATCTTCTCCATGGCCTTACCTTTGGCCAGTTCGTCGACAACCTTATCCATATACCGGATCTTTTGCATCAGCGGATCTTCAATATCCTCTACCCGGTACCCGCAGATGACTCCGGTGATCTTTGATACGTTCGGACTGAGCCTGGGCGCCTCTGCAAAAAAGGTCTGAAGGTCGGTCTTGTTGTCGATCACCCGCTGCAATGATTCTTCATCGTAACCGGTCAGCCAGAAAAGAACCTTGTTCAGCTCTTCCTGGGTACGGCCCTTTTTCTCCACTTTCTGGATGTACATCGGGTATACTCCGGCAAATGACATGCGAAATACGCGTGCGTAGTTGGTATTATTCATATGGATCGTATCTGCTTAGCTTTTACCGACAAGTTACAAAAAGTACATGAAAGACTGGAAGGGGACTGACCGGGTAATGAATCGGATAGAACCGAACCAGTTTACCATTTATACCTGCGAAAATAAATCTCATAAAATAGTCCCGGTAGTTTGCAGAATGGCGCCGAGTTGTTACTTTTGCGCCGGAGAGTTGGCAGAGTGGTCGATTGCGGCAGTCTTGAAAACTGTTGACTGTAACAGGTCCGGGGGTTCGAATCCCTCACTCTCCGCCAATTTTCACAGCATGAGCTAAACCTTCAGCTCAAAAAAATGCACATGATCCGTGATTTTCTTCACCCGATAAATTCCTCACCCGGGAACCTTCGATGACGATCCTCGAACTTGTGGTTAAAATATCCGTGACTGATCGATGAGCGGCGTGTCTGCTTTTTGCCCGGAAAAGGGAATGACAAAAAAATCATACACAACGTCTTACATCCGCAACTATTTCGTCGCTTCCCCGTAAAACCGTCAAAAAATTGTAAACAGTTCCGCACAATATGGGTAAAAAATGTACTTTCGGATCGAAATTGGGGCCCTAATCTGGTTACGCATCGCGAGAAGCTGCATTAATTTTAGCCGAAAGATATTGAGATCTGGTATACTTGTCTGCATGATTACCGCATCATGCCTGAGTTCTGCCCGGAACATCGCCGACAGAGCAGCGCCGGTAGTTTACTTGATCCCGGACGATCAAAACGACCGGGTCTGGCAACAGGATAGTCCGCCCCCGGCTGCAGCTACTCACTCCTATTTCTTGATTCTGAAAACGAATGGCCAGACGGCTACTCATGACGCACCTATATAACACCAGATAAAGCCAACATAGTTATGAAATTTCTCACACGTTCAAAGCGCTGTATTTCACTTTTCCTGTTTATGATCGTCAGTACTGCCGGATTCAGCCAGCAACCGTATCAGGTCAATTACCAGGGTGTTGCCCGGAACGCCGATGGCAGTCCGGTTTCAGAGCGAACGATTACCCTACGGCTCTCCATACTTGACGGCGGAGCCGGCTCTCCAGCGGTCTATTCTGAAACGCGTACGCTGACCACCAACAGGTTTGGTCTGTTCACTACCGTAATCGGAAGTCCCGGGGCAAGGACGCAATCGGGCAGTATGAGCGCTGTAGGATGGTCCACCGGCAATAAATATTTAAAGGTCGAGCTCGATCCCGAGGGCGGGAACAATTTCCGGAACCTGGGAACATCACAGCTCCAGTCGGTACCTTACGCCATTTACGCGAGCCAGGCTCTCCCTTCCGGAAATGCAAACGGTGACCTCAGCGGAACGTATCCCGGCCCTACTGTAAGTAAAATCCAGGGATCGCCGGTAAGCTCTATTGCTCCCCAAAACGGACAGGTATTAAAGTGGAACGGCACTTCATGGGCTCCGGCCGACGCAGCAGGACCTTCGTCCGCGTCACTAACGGTGACGGCAACTGCGCCTCTTACGGTCAAAACCAATGGAAGCAATGCCAGCATAAGCCTTCCGGCGGCGGGTGCGGGAGAGGATGGCTACCTGAGCCGCACGGACTGGCTGATATTCAACGGCAAGGCATCAGAAGACTATGTGGATTCCGCGGTGGCTGGCCTGTCTGACTCCGTTTCAGCCGAAAGGAACAGGGCCCTGGCGGCTGAGGCCCTCCGGGAAAGCACGGAAAATAAGAGCACGGATCTGGTTGCCGATGCAGCCTCCGACGTTAAATATCCGACAGTAAAATCTGTAAAAGCCTATGTGGATGCAGCAATCCCGGCACCCACTCCTGACGCAGACGCCACAACCAAAGGAAAGATCCAGCTTGCCGGCGATCTAAGCGGCACAGCTGCAGCTCCGGTTATTGGCGATGGCAAAATTACTGATGCAAAAATCGCTTCGGGTATAAGCGCGTCGAAAGTCGGCTTAGGCAACGTGGACAACACCCGCGATGCGGATAAGCCTGTGTCGACCGCTACACAGACGGCTCTTGATTTAAAAGCCCCCCTGGCATCGCCGACATTCACCGGAACCGTATCCGGAATCACAAAAGCCATGGTGGGCCTGGGCAACGTGGACAATACCAGCGATCCCGATAAACCGGTCTCAACAGCTACCCGGACCGCTCTTGATTTAAAAGCCCCGCTCGAATCACCGGCCTTCACCGGAACCGTATCGGGAATCACGAAAGCCATGGTGGGCCTGGGCAACGTGGACAATACCAGTGATGCTGACAAGCCCGTGAGTACAGCTATGCAAACTGCCCTTGATCTTAAAGCCTCAGCCGCGGATCTGGCACTAAAAGCTCCACTGGCATCACCAACCTTTACAGGAACCGTATCCGGGATCACCAAAGCGATGGTCGGTTTGGGTGATGTGGACAATACCAGCGATGCCGATAAGCCGGTTTCAACCGCTACCCTGGCGGCTCTTGATTTAAAAGCCCCCCTGGCATCGCCGACATTCACCGGAACCGTATCGGGAATTACCAAAGCGATGGTCGGCTTAGGCAGCGTGGACAATACCAGTGATGCCGACAAGCCGGTCAGTACGGCTACCCAAACGGCGCTCGATCTTAAAGCTTCAACAGCAGACCTGGCCTTGAGAGCCCCACTGGCATCCCCTACCTTTACCGGAACCGTATCCGGAATTTCCAAAGCCATGGTCGGCTTAGGCAACGTGGACAATACCAGCGATTCCGATAAGCCGGTTTCAACCGCTACCCAGGCGGCTCTCGACTTAAAAGCCCCGCTCGCATCGCCGACATTCACCGGAACCGTATCCGGGATTACCAAAGCGATGGTCGGCTTGGGCAGCGTGGACAATACCAGCGATGCCGATAAGCCGGTCAGTACGGCTACCCAAACGGCGCTCGATCTTAAAGCTTCAACAGCAGACCTGGCCTTAAAAGCCCCGCTGGCATCACCAACCTTTACAGGAACCGTATCCGGGATCACCAAAGCGATGGTCGGTTTGGGTGATGTGGACAATACCAGCGATGCCGGTAAGCCGGTTTCAACCGCTACCCAGGCGGCTCTTGATTTAAAAGCCCCCCTGGCATCACCGACATTTACCGGAACCATTTCCGGGATTACAAAGGCGATGGTCGGTCTGGGCAATGTGGACAATACCAGCGATGCGGCTAAACCTGTTTCAACCGCTACCCAAACCGCTCTGGATTCAAAAGCGCCGCTCGCATCACCAGCCTTCACCGGAACGCCTACCTTACCAGCTGGGACAATTGCTGTAACTCAAACAGCGGGAAACAGCACGACCGCAATTGCCACAACTGCGTTTGTAAACAATGCGATTTCTAGCATACCTACCACAACGATCAGGGAGGTAGCCGATGAAGTTACCGCTACCGCCGGACAAAGCTCTTTCACCCTGACGCAAACACCGTCCGTCAACAGCAAAGTCAAAATGTTTGTTAACGGCATTCGGATCAGTAATACCGCCTACAGCTCAACCGGCAAAACGCTCACCTATACTCCGGCAAATAATGGTGGCTATTCGCTTTCGCCAGGCGACAGGATTCAGTTTGATTATTACTATTGACCGCCAACATGAAAATATTCAAAACACGACGGTTCATCAGACTTTCACTGATTGCCTTTGCAAGCTTCTTGTACAGCCAAAGCCTGTTCGGTCAGAATGCCCTGAACCTTGCGGGGCTGGATAATAAGAGCGTCCCTACCGTGGCTTACTCCGTGCGTAAATTAAGTTCATCTTATGCAGGACCTGCAATTCAGGTCAGACGCAGCAGTGACAATGCTACTGCGGATATAGGGTTCGCCGGAAACGGCGATCTTGATGTAACCGCCCTTACCAGTTTCGTCGGAGCAAATAATGCGTTTGTGACAATTTGGTATGATCAAAGTGGAAATGGAAAGAATCTGACCCAGCCAGCTGCTAACAGGCAACCATGGATTGTTCATAGCGGTGTGGTGGACCAGGAAAACAGCCGCCCGTTTATCCGCTTCTATGGCCATAATGGAATAGACAATGTTACCGACAGGCTGGATTTGAGCCCTGAAATGACCACGACGGGTCTGGTATCGGTGGTGAATAAATTTGCTCCCGGCGGAGATGGCTTTTTGTTGGGGCATACCAGTGTCTACAACTGGCATGCAGATATTAACGCCGGTAAACTATTTGTCAGTTACGCATCTTCCTCAATCACAAACGCGAGGGTGTGGCAAAATGGCACAGCCGCAGCACCTTTATCAGCGATATACAACACAACATTGATGGTCAACTCGGTGGCGCCCCAATCGCCTTCGGTAGGAACGACCTGGAACAATCTTGGATCCGATCGAGATACATACCACGACACCAACCTTGGAGGTGGGTATTCAGAACTGATCGTTTTCGCTACCGCGCCATCCTCTTTTGCGCGTACCCGGCTTGAAAACAATCAGGGCGTTTATTATAGCATTGCCGTGGCCAATAACTATCTCGACCGAAGAGGGGCTTTGGTTGCCAGCACCTCAGGGCAAATAAATAAATTTGGACAACTTGGAGCTTCGCCTATGCTCGCGAACGGCGAAACAGCCCCCCAAGGCTTACCGCAGATTCCCACTACTGGCAGCCTGGTATTAACCGGTGCGACTACAGCAACCCTCGTCGTCACAATGAACTCCAATGACGGAGTAACCACCACAACAGGAATCTGCTGGGGAACAAGTCCGAATCCAACCATTGCGAATTCCAGGACCAGTACCGTGCTTACCAGCCTAAAGTCCACTGCTACCATGACCGCTCTGGTAAATGGCACAACCTATTATGTAAGATCCTATGCGACAAATGCACTCGGTACGGTTTATGGAAACGAGATCTCCTTTACCCATTTGAGCCCCGGCTACGCCTATCAGGGAGGAAAAGTTGTGTACATCCTGCAACCTGGTGATCCCGGATTTGTCGATGGCGAAGTTCACGGTCTGATTGTATCAAGTCAAAAATGGACTTCAACGATCTGGGGCTGTTCCGGCACGAACCTAACCGGTGCTGATTCTCCTGCTATAGGCTCCGGTGCTCCTAATACCGCTGATATTGTAGCGGGTTGCTCTACTGCTGGGATTGCGGCAAGACTATGCGATGATTATTCAGTTGTGGATGGCGGTATTACCTATTCCGATTGGTATTTGCCAAGTCAGGAGGAGTTACATAAACTCTATCTTAATAAAGCTGCAATTGGAGGTATTGACGTTATTTGGATCAAAAGCTCCACTGAATCGGGTGCATCCAGTTCCATTGTCATTAATTCGGTTACCGGCGATAAGGTTTCCCGATCAAAAACTGTTGCTGATAATGTTTATGCATTTAGATCTTTTTAAAGAAACCAAAGACCTATAGCCGGTATTTGACATATCAGCTGTTTGTTTTGCAGCCGCAAGGGATCTAAAAATGGTTTTTTTCAGCTGCGGTCGGGGCCGAAGAATTTAGAAAGAATCCCAACTCCCATCCTGACCACCGTCGATTCCGCCAGAAAGCAGTCTAGGACATAGCCTGATACTGAATCAAGCAGGCTATTTCATTTTTAATTAACGCCTTGCAAGTCCAAGATCAGACACCATTTGCCCAGAAGCTACCGGCCGGAAGTATAACCTCCACCAATGACCTGCTGCCGTGAATAAAAACGCAAAAAACTTTGCGCAACTCAAAAGTTGCACATATATTTGCAACCATTAGGTTGCTTAATTTTAAATAGCCATGAAACCCGATATATTCCAGGCAATAGCTGACCCGACCCGCCGGGCCATCCTGACCTTATTGGCTATCCAGGCACTCACCCCCAATGTGCTTGCCGAAAAGTTTGACATGACCCGGCAGGCGGTTTCGAAACATATCAAAGTTCTAAATGCCTGCGAACTGATCAAACCTGAGCACCGCGGCCGGGAGATCTACTATCATCTGAACGCGAAGAAGATGCAGGAATTCGACCATTGGGTCGCCCGGTTCAGGCAAAATTGGGAAACCCGGTTCAACCAGCTCGACCAATTACTAACCCACATAAAAACCCGAAATGATGAACACTGACCTCCTATTTGATTTTAATGTCGACAAAGCGGCGAAGACAGTCTATATAACCAGGGAGTTCAATGCCGGCTTATCACTGGTCTGGGATGCCTTTACCAAACCGGAGTTGCTGGACCAGTGGGGCGCTCCTGCGCCGATGCGCGCCAAAACAAAGTATATGGACTTTAGGGTCGGCGGACGCCGGTTTTATGCGATGATCAGCCCCGACGGGCAGGAACGCTGGTCGGTCCAGGAATTTACTTCCATCACTCCGAAGACCAATTTCAAGATGTATAACACGTTCGCCGATAAGGACGAGAACCGGGAATTGCCAGGCTCCGACTGGGATTACCATTTTCACGAACAAAACGGCATTACCAGGGTGAACATCATCATCTATAACGAATCATTCGAACGGCTGGAAAAACTGCTGGAAGGCTTCAGGATCGGCTTCACCATGACGCTGAAGAATCTGGAAGAACTGCTCGCTTCGCTGCCACATAACACCCTCGGTACCTGAAGAAATAACTCACCTGAAATAAATTGACCATGTAAACCATACAATTATGAAAGCAATCCACCCCTGGATCAACTTCAACGGAAATGCTGAAGAAGCGTTCACCTTCTACAAATCCGTCTTCGGCGGCGAATTCAAAAAGATCGTCCGCTTCCGCGAACTCTTGTCCGACGACCTTCCCATCGCTGATGAGGACGCCAATAAGATCATGCACATCGCCTTGCCGATCGGCAAACAAAACGTACTGATCGCCAATGATGTTCCGGGCTCCATGGGACCTGTCAGTGAACGTGAGAACCGGTCCAAGATAACCGTGAGCACCGATAGCCGTGAAGAAGCCGATCACATCTTTAACGGGCTATCGGCCGGCGGCGATGTTGAAGGCCCTTTAGGCGACAGTCCCTGGGGTACCTATGCCGGAATGTTCAGAGACAAATACGGCATCGAATGGATCGTGGAGTACGACCCCAGCAGGAACTAACCATTTCAACCTGCGGCCGGGATACCCCGGCCGCAGCCCGGCCATTCATAAGTTTCGTCAACCGCTCCGGTTTCATAGCCCTTCGATATGAAGCGTCCCGTTTGGTGAGCTAAGATCTTCTTGGTACCTTTCCGGATAAGCACTTCATACACAACGCATGAGAAAGGTCATCGCCGCCATTAATACAACTCTGGACGGGTTTTGTGATCACACGCTGGTATCTCCCGACAAAGAAGTTCACCGGCACTACCAGCACCTGCTGGAAAACGCAGGCGTTATCCTGTATGGCCGGATCACCTATGAACTGATGAAGTTCTGGCAGCCCCTGGCAGAAACCCCCTCCGGAGAAAAAATGATGGACGACTTCGCCGCTGCCATAGACAGGGTACCGAAGATCGTTTTTTCGAACACACTGAAAGACACCGGATGGAAAAGCGCAGAACTGTCCGGCCAGCCGTTACCCGAGTCCGTCGGGGAACTCCGGCGACAACCAGGAAAAGACGTCCTGATCGGCTGCCGCAGTTTAATGGTACAGCTTGCGAAGCTCCGGTTAATCGATGAGTACCAGATTTGCATTCATCCGGTTGTTGTCGGGAAAGGCCTGCCTTTATTCGACAAACTGGATGGGAGAACCGAGCTGAAACTTCTTAAGTCGAAAACGTTCAGCTGTGGCGCGGTCGTACATTACTATCAGCCGGCCTGACGACCGCCATCGCTCTCGACAAAAAGCCCCGGATGGCTGATACGAGGCTCGGTAGATGAATGGTTTTCGGGTCCTACAGGTTGCCGGCGCCGTTACCTTTTCCATTGATCGGCATTCCGGATCCCGAGCTTCACCGGATCGAATACCGGATCCAGCCCGGCCTTGCGTTGCTCACGGTAGTCCCGGAGGGCCGTCAGCGCCGGCTTGCGCAGCAGGATGATCGCAACAATGTTAAGCCAGGCCACGATCCCGACGCCCATATCGCCGAGGGCCCAGGCGGATTCCGCGGATTTTACTGAACCATAAAATACCGCTGCCATCAGCATCAGCCGCATGAAATTCAGCTTCCACCTGGCGGTTTCCTTCTTCTCCAGGAAGCTCAGGTTTGATTCAGCGATGTAGTAGAATGCAATGATGGTTGTGAAGGCAAACAGGAACAGCGAAATCGCCACGAATCCGGCCCCCAGAGCCGGAAAATGGGTATTGACGCCATACTGCGTAAACTCTGAGCCGGCTTCCACCCCTGGAAGATTCTCGACAAAAAAGCCGCCGGCAGGATTGACGACGTTATACTGCCCGGTAAACAGAATGATGAACGCCGTAGCGGTACAAACCAGAAACGTATCCAGGTAGACCGAAAAGGCCTGGACAAGTCCCTGTTTGATCGGGTGCGATGTTTCAGCCGCGGCCGCCGCATGAGGCGCAGTACCCAGCCCCGCCTCGTTGGAGTAGATTCCGCGTTTGACGCCCCAGCTCACCGCCATACCGAAGATTCCGCCGAAGGCAGGCTCCAGATCGAATGCCGAGCGAAAGATGAGGCTCAGTACCTCCGGTATTCTAGTGATGTTCATCAGCATGATGATCACCGCCATCAGGATATATGCCCCGGCCATAAACGGAACGACGATCTCGGCCATCTTCCCGATCCGTCTCACTCCACCGAAAATGATCAGCCCGCAGAGTGCTGTAACGACGATCCCTGTATACACCGGCGGAATGCTGAAGGCATTCGCCATGCCGGAGGCAATCGTATTGCTTTGAACGCCCGGGAAGAATGCTGTTGAGCTCACGGCGATCACGATGGCAAATAGTACCGCATACCACCGTTTGCCCAGCCCCTTTTCCATGTAATAGGCCGGCCCTCCCCTGTACTGACCATCTTTTACTTCCTTGTAGATCTGGGCCAGTACGGACTCGATAAAGGCGGAAGCACTACCCAGGAAAGCCATGACCCACATCCAGAAAACCGCTCCGGGCCCGCCCATAGCGATGGCCGTAGCTACTCCGGCGATATTGGCGGTCCCTACCCGGCCGGCAACGGCTATGGAGAATGCCTGGAAGGAGCTCACCCCTTTATCAGACGAGCTCCCGTTGAACAGCAGCTTCATCATTTCCCTGAGGTGGGATACCTGTAAGAGCCGCGTTGCAAAGGAAAAGTAGATTCCGGCTCCCAGGCACAGAACGATCAGGGCGTTGCTCCAGATCACCCCGTTTATAGCGTTGATTAAATCATCCATCTGTAATCGATTATTCAGAAAATCAATAAGGGGGCGAATGTGGCATAATTCCTGCTTACCCGGATATGCTAAATCCCTCAAAATTAGAGTTTGACCCAAAGAAGACATTCCGGAGACCTGCATGCAGACTCCCTTCGGGTGCTCGTACTGTCCGGATTCGTATCTTTAGAGTTCCTGACATGCAATCCGATTACGATGAGCAGATACGTATATAACCTGGAAGACCTGTGCAGAACAGACCTGAAAATTTCAGGGGGTAAGGGCGCAAACCTGGGGGAACTCTTCCGTATTGAAGGGATCCGCGTTCCCGCCGGGTTCTGCCTGACGACCGGCGCCTATCATGAACTTACGGACAATCACCCGGAGCTGTCCGGGCTCCTGGATGAGCTGTCAGCCTGCAGGGCGGATGACCGGGACCTGATCCGTACGATCACGGCCCGGATGCGGACCGTTATCGAAACGATCCCCATACCCGCCGAAATGGCGGCGGAGATTAGCAGCCACCTCAACAGGTTCCCGGAACAGGAAGCATTTGCCGTGCGGTCCAGTGCAACCGCCGAAGACCTTCCGACGGCATCGTTTGCCGGTCAGCAGGACACTTTTCTGAATATCCGGGGGGAGGCCGAAATGCTGAATCACATCAGGAAATGCTGGGCCTCGCTCTATACGGACCGGGCTGTGATCTATCGGATTCAGAACGGATTTGGTCATTCAGGGATCGGTCTGGCTGTCATTATCCAGCAAATGATTGTCGCGGATGCGGCCGGAACGCTGTTCACGGCCGACCCGGTCACATCGAGCCGGAAGGTCGTATCGATCGATGCCGGCTATGGACTGGGGGAAGCGCTTGTGGCCGGGCTGGTCAATCCCGATAATTACCGGGTTGCCGACGGGAAGATCATCTCAAAATCCGTATCCGCAAAAAACCTGGCCATCTATGCAGCGCCCGGGGGCGGCACCGCCCGGCAGGAAGTTGCCCCTGACCGGCGGGACACCCAGGTCCTGACGGATGAACAGATTTTACGGCTAGAACAGCAGGGAAGAATGATCGAAGCTTATTTCGGCCGACCGCAGGACATTGAGTGGTGCCTGAACGGCGACAGCATCTGGATTGTTCAGAGCCGTCCCGTCACGACACTTTACCCCATTCCGGATGCCCCGGATGATGACAGGCATGTCTATCTATCGGTAGGCCATAACCAGATGATGACCGATGCCATGAAGCCGCTCGGACTGTCATTTTTCCTCCTGACAACGCGGGCGCCCATGCGGAAAGCCGGCGGGCGGTTATTCATTGACATTACGCACCAGCTCCGGTCGAAATCCGGCCGGGAATCACTGATCACCACCATCGGAAAGTCTGATCCGCTTACCCGGGATGCACTGCTCCGGATCTTCGAGCGGAACCTTATTGAAATGCAGCCCCCTTCCGGGCCGGATCAACAGGCTGCCGCCCGTCCGAAACCGCCGGCAACGTCGCAGGCGGATCCGGAGCCTTCCATCGTCGCCGAACTGATCCGGCGGAACCAGGAGTCCATTGAGGAACTAGGGCGCCAGATCGTCCTGCGGTCCGGAACGGCAGTATTCGACTTCATCCTGGAGGACCTGCAGCAGCTGAAGAATGTCATGTTCACACCGGAAAACATGCAGGTAATCATGGCCGCGATCAATGCCTCTACATGGATCAATGATCATATGCTTCAATGGCTGGGCGAAAAGAATGCGGCTGACATCATTTCCCAGTCTGTCCCGAACAACATTACCTCAGCCATGGGGCTGGAGCTGCTGGACCTGGCCGATGTCATCCGGCCCTATCCCCGGGTGGTCAGCTACCTCCGGCAAGTACGGGATGAAGACTTCCTGCAGGCCCTTCCGGCACTGGAAGGCGGCCCCGTGGTCCGCGCAGCGATTAACGCCTACCTGGAGAAGTACGGCATGCGATGCGCAGGTGAAATCGATATTACGCGACCCCGGTGGAGCGAGAAACCGGCTACCCTGCTCCCTGTTCTCCTGGGACACATCGGCAATTTCGGGCCGGGCGCCGCTGCTGCTAAATTTGAACTGGGATTACGGGAGGCGTCCGCGAAAGAACAGGACCTGCTGAACAGGCTGACCCGGCTCCCGGACGGAGACCGCAAAGCCAGGCAAACCCAGGAAAAAATAGCACTGGTCCGGAGTTTAGTCGGATACCGGGAATATCCCAAATATGGCATCGTGAGCCGGTATTGGATCTATAAACAGGCCCTGCTCAGGGAAGCCGGAAGGCTGGTACGGGCCGGCGTGATCCGTGAAGAAACGGATGTCTATTACCTCACCTTCGAAGAGTTCCGGGATGCTGTCAGGACCGGCGCCCTTGTGGCCGGCCTGATCCCCGAACGAAAGGAAGAGTTCCGGTATTTTGAAAAACTGACTCCCCCGCGCGTCATCACCTCGGATGGTGAAATCATAACGGGGAATTATAACCGGGACGGCCTCCCGCCCGGAGCGCTTGCCGGCCTGCCGGTATCTTCGGGAATCATCGAGGGGCGGGCCCGGGTGATTCTGAGCATGGAAGATGCCCGGATGGAGGACGGCGACATCCTGGTGACCACGTTTACCGATCCAAGCTGGACGCCCCTGTTTGTTTCGGTCAGGGCGCTGGTTACGGAGGTTGGCGGCCTTACCACACACGGTGCGGTCATCGCACGCGAATACGGTCTCCCCGCGGTTGTCGGCGTAGAGCATGCGACGCGCCTCATCCGGGACGGACAGCGGATCCGGGTGAACGGAACCGACGGATATGTCGAACTGATGGACAGCTGACCCCTGCAGTTCCATACCAAACAGACATTGGAGATAGCAATCCATAATTGACTGATTCATTTATGGTTATCCGTACAGATATTCTCAATTTTAAAATCTTTATACCGGCCATCGTTGTTAGAAAAAGACCCACCAACGCGTCACCGGTATGAAAACATTCGACGAAAAACACATTAAGAATGTCGTGCTCGTAGGCCCGGCAAAAAGTGGCAAGACCACACTGGCGGAAACCATGCTCTTCGAAGCCGGGATCATCCACAGGCGCGGGACGGTTGAAGACAAGAACACCGTGTGTGACTACCGCGAAATCGAACATGAACGCGGGAGCTCGGTCCATGCGACTTTGGTACATACGGAGTGGCGGGACTATAAGATCAACCTGATCGATACGCCCGGACTCGATGACTTTATCGGCGAGGTGATCACGGCGATCACCGTTTGTGATACCGTGGTGATGGTGCTTAATGCCCAGAACGGTATCGAAGTTGGAACGGAACTTCTCTGGGATTACGTCGATGAATACCGGAAACCCACGATCCTGGCCGTCAATCAGCTCGATTCCGACAAAGCCAGTTTCCAGGAAACCATCGATGCTGCGAAGAGCTTCTTCGGACCGGCTGTGACCATCATGCAGTATCCCCTGAACCAGGGATCGGGCTTCAATGCGATCGTTGACCTGCTGAAAATGGTGATGTACCGGTTTCCCCCCGCCGGCGGCAAACCCGAAAAGCTGCCGATACCTCCGCAGGAAAGCGGGCTCGCCAGTCAGCTGCATAATGAGCTGGTGGAAAAGGCGGCCGAGAACGATGAAAGCCTGATGGAGAAGTATTTCGAAAAAGGCAATCTGGACGAGGATGAGCTTCGGGAAGGTCTCAAGATCGGGATGATGAAGCACCAGGTGTTCCCGGTATTCTGCCTGTCGGCGAAGAACGACATGGGAACCGGCCGTATGATGGGCTTTATTGACAACGTGGCGCCCTCAGCCATCGAAGTTCCCGGCCTGCCGCTTGAAGACGGAACGGAGGTCCCCTGCGATCCGGAAGGTCCGGTCCGTCTTTTTATATTCAAGACCGTGGCCGAACCCCACCTCGGCCGGTTGTCATTCTTCAAGGTACTCTCCGGGCAGGTGGAAGCAGGAATGGAACTCCAGAATGAACAAACGGGCACCACCGAGCGCATCTCTCAGCTTTTTATTGCGGACGGACGAAACCGGAACCCGGTCACCCAACTGAAAGCCGGCGATATCGGCTGTACGCTCAAACTGAAGAACAGTCATGTGAATCATACCCTGAATGGCAGGGGCGCCGCAGGCCATATCCGCCGCATAGAGTTTCCCACACCAAAAACGAGGATCGCCATGGTCACCAAAAACAAGCAGGATGAGGAAAAACTTGGCGAAGTTCTCCAGGAGATCCATTTGGAAGACCCCACGTTGTGCGTGGAATATAACCAGGAACTGAAGCAGGTCATTCTGGAGGGACAGGGCGACCTCCACTTGTCCGTCACCCGGTGGAAGCTCGAACACCTTTACCGGATGCAGGTGGCCTTTGAAAAGGTCCGTATACCGTACCGCGAGACGATCCTAAAATCGGCCGTATCATCCTACCGCCATAAAAAGCAGTCCGGAGGCGCCGGCCAGTTCGCCGAAGTTTCACTGAAGGCGGAACCCTGGTACGAAGGCATGCCCCAGCTTACCGAATACCAGGTCCGCGATTCGGAATCGATCGACCTGCCATGGGGCGGAAAGCTGGTGTTTAATAACTGTATAGTCGGCGGGGTGATCGATGCCCGGTTTATCCCTTCCATCCTGAAGGGAGTCATGGAGAAGATGTCCCAGGGGCCACTTACCGGTTCCTATGTTCGGGATGTTCGGGTCAGCGTCTTCGACGGAAAGATGCACCCGGTCGACAGCAACGACATCTCATTCCGGATTGCCGGAATGATGGCCTTCAAAGAGGCATTCCTCCAGGCTGAACCCCAGCTCCTGGAACCGATCTATGACGTACAGGTGAAGGTTCCGGCCGAGCTCATGGGTGATGTAATGACCGAGCTTCAGACACGGAGAAGTACGATCCAGACGATGGACTCCGAACGGGACCAGCAGATCATCCGCGCCAAAACGCCGCTGGCGGAAATGGACAAGCTCCTGCCCTCGCTTCGCAACCTGAGTCAGGGCCGGGCAAAGGTCCGGAGCAAGCTTTCCGGATACGCCCCGGTGCCTTCTGATCTCCAGAGACGCATCAGTGAAGAATACGGCAAGGCCGAGCTTGCCGAAGTCCACTAACCTTCTCAGGCCTCATTACCGGCCAGGGCGAAGGTATTCCTGCGTTCTTTCCATTTTCCGCGGGTGAAGTCAGGAAAGGCCTGCGGCGCATTGCCCTTCTTCAGCGACTGCTCGGAAAGGGGAAGGATCACACTCATGGTCACGGAATCATATACGTCAATAGGAACTGCGGTCTTTTCCTTCACGGCCTGCACAAATCCATCGAAAACAAACCAGTCCATACCTCCATGACCGGCTTTCAGGGCCACACTCTCGTACTTCTTCCAGAGCGGATGGTCGTATTTCTCCAGCCATTCCTTAGCCGGATCCCATTGATGGGCTTTGGCGGATTTGTGCTGAATGTAGATGGACTTATTGAGGTCTTCCCAGATTCCCTGGGTACCCTGGACCCGGAATCCCAGGGAGTACGGGCGCGGCAAATGGGTATCGTGGGTCAGCATCACCGTCTCGCCGTTCGCACAGTTCAGCATGGTGGTCACCACATCACCGTTCTTATACCTGATATCCGCGTTGGGATGACCGGGCGCAAGTTCTCCGACATAGGATGCCAGTCCGCGCGCTTTTGAACTGAACGATACCAGGTTCGTAAACCGGTTACCCCGGTTAATATCGATATACTGCATTACCGGACCGGCTCCGTGGGTCGGATACAGGTCACCATCCCGGTCAATATTGAACTGGGTCCGCCACTGGGCCTCACTGATGGCCTCCGGACCGAATTTGACCCCGCCGCCGTAATACTGTTTTCCGTCATTGAACAACACTTCCCGCAGGTCATGCTGGTATCCCCCCTGCAGATGGAGCAGCTCGCCGAACAGCCCCTGGCGGACCATATTCAGGACAGCAAGGACATCGCGCCGGTAGCATACATTTTCCAGCGTCATGTAGGGCATTCCGGTCTTTTCGGAAGTATTGACGATATCCCAATGTTCCTTCACCGTAAGGCCCGCGATCACCTCGCACCCGACATATTTGCCGGCCTTCATCGCGTCAATAGCCTGCTCGTGGTGATACTGCCAGGGCGTGGCTATAATAACCGCATCCAGGTCGGTCCTGTCCAGCAGCCTTTTGTAGGCATCCAGACCACCTGTGTATTCGGTCGGAAGTGTCTTCCCGGCCTCCTTAAACTGCTTCCGGCATTCTGCCAGGGACTGCTCCCGGATATCGCATATCGCCACGATCTCCACATCGTCACGTAGCAAACCGGCAGCCACATGATCGCGCCCCCGCAGGCCTACGCCGATATAACCCAGCCGGACTTTTTGGATCTCGAGTGCAAATAAACGGCCGGACGGCAGAATGGCAAATCCGGCTGTTGCCAGGGCGCCATTACGGATAAAAACTCTTCTGTTCATTAAATATGTGTTTAGGTTGAACCGGGAAGTTAGTACATTTTGAGCAGAATCTTAAAGAGGTGATCTGTCTGCCGGCGCCAGACTGCCGGAGCAGGCGCGTTCCCTTTGCTTTATAATGCATTTTTTCTACTTTTAGTTGTCCCGGAACTATTCAGGACATGATATGACCCGGACGTCTGCCGGCCCGGACTTTGGGCCGGCCGCAAAACAAGAATTCAAGTATCATGTTTAAAGAACCGGAAATCATTCAAGCCCATCATCCACCACACGCTTTCTATGAAGTTCACTTTACGGCTATTTATCACCAGTATCCTGCTGGCGCCCCTTGGTACCTCCGCACAGCAGCAACAGGGCTCAGAAAACCTGATCATTATAACCACGGACGGCTTTCGCTGGCAGGAGCTTTTCGGGGGACTGGATACGGTCCTGGCAAAAGACCGCACTTTTAACCAGGACGGCGAAGACTACCTGTTCAAAAAATACGGCGACCGGGATCCGGTCAGAAGCAGGAGCCGTATCATGCCGTTTTTCTGGAATACCCTGGCGCCCAAAGGACAGGTATACGGAAACAGGAAGTACGGCAGCAAGGTCAACGTTTCCAATATGACGAACATATCGTTCCCGGGCTACAGTGAGCTGCTGACCGGATACGTGGATGAACGGATCTTCAGCAATGCATTCTCGGTGAACCCGAACGAAAACGTCCTTCAGTTCTTCAGCAGCCAGCGGAGATACCACGGCAAGGTAGCGGCGTTTGGCGGATGGGCGGCATTTCCGTACATCCTGAACCGGGAAAAAAGCACCTTCCCCATCTTTGCCGCCTATGACAGCGTCGGCGATCGGCGACGGACCGCCCATGAGGCCCTGATCAACTCCATGATGCAGAAATCGTACAAGCCTTTCGGCCCCACGGTCAGCATGGACGTGTTCACGCATCATGCGGCACTGGATTACCTGAAGACCAGGCGGCCGAAAATCCTGTACATCGCCTACGCCGAAACGGATGAATGGGCTCATGCCGGGAAGTATAAGGACTACATCGACGCCGCAAATCACCTGGACAGCTTTCTGGAGCAGATCTGGAACTGGGTCCAGTCGACTCCCGAATACCGAAATAAAACGACGCTGTTCATCACCACGGACCATGGCCGGGGTGACCAGCTTAAAGAAAAATGGGTATCCCACGGCTCCGGCCTGCCTGAGTCCGGCGAAATCTGGTTTGCAGCGGTCGGTCCCGGAATCGCCGCAAAGGGCGAGATCAGGACCGAAGGCCAGATCTATCAGAAACAATTTGCCCAGACCCTGGCTGCTATGCTCCGGCTTCGCTTCCAGCCCGGACATCAGGTAGGCGAACCGGTCCGTGAGCTGGGACTTACGGCCGGAAATATCCGGTAACAAAATCGACAAGTCAGGTGTTCTAGCAATATGGGAGACGGTAAAAGATACCGGTTCTATTTAGCAGAGACCGGGGAAGTGATTCATACGGTGACGCTTCCGGAAGCCCCGTCCGATGACGAGATGGACAGAATCCGGCTGAAGCTCGCCTATGAACGAGGCTATCAGGCCAACAGCATTGATTATGATGAGGAATAATACGACCATGCAGACACTGCCGGCTGACTCCGATGTTTCAAACTAAAAAAATGATCGCTGCCGGCATCCTGATGGTGCTGGCCGGTATCCTGTTCCGGCTTGCATGGGTCAATCTGCGCGGCGCTCTGAGCGTGGTCCTGATCATCCTGGCCGCCATCATGTTTCTTACGGCTGTCTTCCTGTATGCCAGGAACCTGCGGGAATAACGGGCGAAAAACAGATCGCTGCCCCTAACGGTCCGGGGCGGCCGGGCGGATGCCTTTGTTCCGGAAGAAGTTCATATACACGGCCATTGCTGCGGCCAGTGTAAAGAGTACGGCAGTCAGCCAGTCGATCACTGAAGCGCTGACGTCCAGGCCGCTCATGTGGTCAGCCAGGTACTTGATGAAGGAAGCCGGCAGATCTTTCTCGCCCAGCATCGTCTTTACCTCCCACTGCCAGTCCGTGAGCGGGCAGTATCCCGGTCCGTACCAGATCCCCAGTAACAGCCAGGAGCCTGCGGTAAGCAGGATGCTGCCCAGGTGCCATCTCCTGGTTACCGGCCAGATCCATCCGAGCAGGTTGAAACCGATAACCAGCAAATGCAGCATCGTTAACAGGATATCCAGCAACAACAGCATTTCCTCCATAGGCGCGAAAAGCCCTGCACAAGTTCGCGTGCGAACCTGCACATAGTTTCCAACGGCCGTACGGATTCTTTGTTGTCTGCAAAGCATCGGTGTGCAAAACGCTTCTCACTCTGGAAAAATAACTTCTAAGACTGTAAACCGAAACTGCTTTTTTTGTATTAATGCAGTAAAGGATGAGGAGTGTGGACTGTGCCGGCGGCCGGCTGGCAGATCAATATGAAAAAACGGATAAATGAAAGAAGAATTTTTGCACCATATCTGGGAAAAGCAACACCATGTTGAGTCGGTACCCTCGAATTCCGAGATCGCCCGCTGGGCATTGCAGCTGATCAACCTGCTGTACCCGGAGCATGGTAAAAAGGAATTTTTTACGCCGCTGGAGGTCCGCGTTGAGTTCCAGGTCCTGGAACAGTCCCTCCGCAAAATACTGAAGAACACCACCGCCTGCAGCGGCTGTGATTATTCGGAAAAGGCGGGCGAATTCTTTGATTCCATCGAGTCCCTGTACGAAACGCTGAATACCGATGTAACCGCGGCACTCCTGGGAGACCCCGCCGCAAAATCAGAATTCGAGGTCATCAGGGCCTATCCGGGCTTCTTCGCCATCTGCTTTTACCGGATCGCCCACCAGCTGCTTCGGCAGGGCATCCAGCTGTTACCCCGGATCCTGACCGAATATGCCCATTCACTGACTGGTATAGATATCCACCCCGGTGCCCGCATCGGCCGGTTCTTCTTTATTGACCACGGCACGGGGACCGTCATCGGCGAGACCTGCCACATCGGCGATCATGTCAAGCTGTACCAGGGAGTTACCCTGGGTGCGCTGAGCGTGGATAAGAGCATGGCTTCCCGGAAGCGCCATCCGACTGTGGAAGACCACGTGGTCATCTACTCCGGTGCGACCATACTCGGCGGTGAGACCGTTGTAGGGCATCACAGCATTATCGGCGGAAACGTCTGGCTGACCAAGAGCGTCCCGCCCGGATCGACCGTCTATCACACCCCGTCCATAAAGGTCCTTGAAGGACAAATCGAAAAATAATCACATGACAGGAATTCTTGACATTGTAGGAAATACTCCGCTGGTGGAGCTGAAAACCCTGAGCCCCTCTCCCGGCGTAAAAATGCTGGCCAAACTTGAAGGAAACAATCCCGGTGGAAGTGTTAAGGACCGGCCGGCTCTTAACATGATCCGCAGTGCAATGGAACGGGGTGATGTAAAGAGCGGAACGCGGCTGATCGAGGCAACCAGCGGAAACACCGGAATCGCCCTGGCCATGATCGCCCGGCTTTTCGATCTGCAGATCGAACTGGTCATGCCGGCAAGCTCCACGAGGGAACGCACCCTGACCATGGAAGCCTACGGCGCGACGGTAACGTTGCTTGACAATATTGAGGTTTGCCGGGATTACGCGGAGGAAAAAGCGAGGACGGGAGACTACTTTCTGCTGAACCAGTTCGCAAACCCGGACAACTACATGGCTCACTATAAGACCACAGGACCCGAGATCTGGCGGGATACCGCGGGAAGCATTACCCACTTTGTAAGTTCCATGGGAACGACCGGCACGATTATGGGATGCTCCCGCTACTTCAAGGAACAGAATCCGGGCATTACCATTATCGGCTGTCAGCCAACCGAAGAATCGTCGATACCCGGTATCAGGCGCTGGCCGGAGGAATACCTACCCCGTATCTATGAACCGGAAAGAGTCGACCGGATCATGGACGTTTCCCAGGAAGAGGCCGTCGCCATGACCCGGAGACTGGCCCGGGAAGAAGGTATCTTCGCGGGAATGAGCAGCGGCGGGGCAGCATCCGCAGCAGTCCGCATCGCTTCGGAGCTGGATTCAGGCGTCGTTGTCTTTGTGGTTTGTGACCGCGGCGACCGCTACCTCAGCAGCGCGCTCTTCGGGTAGCCGCAGGGGCAGCTACCGTTCAGCTGGTTCATCGGTCCGGATCCGCTGGACCAGCCAGAGGAATTCCGCAATGAACGTATCAATACTGGCGTTGAATGTGCCGTCCAGCAGGTTTCCGGCGGCATCGAAACGCTTGTCAACGTGCCCGGTCACCAGCATATAGGGAGAACAGATCCCGAAAAGGGCATTGATCAGCAATTGCAGGGACTGCGTTGCGCGCATCCCGCCCATGGCCCCGGTGGAGGCGGTCACAATGCCGAAAGCCTTGTGGAATTGCTTCGGAAAATGATCGAACATGTTTTTCATTGCCGGCGTGTAACTGCCGTTGTATTCAGGCGTCACCAGGATAAAACCGTCGGCATCATGAATCCGCTGTGCAGCCGGTCTAAGCGCCTCGGGGGCTTTTTCCGGAGAGGTGAACACACGTTCCAGCAGCGGAAACGGGAATTCCCGGACATCAAGAATCTGCACCTGGTGGGACGTCCTTTCTTTCAGTATTTTCTCCAGGAACAACGCCAGGCGGAATGTTACACTCTCTTTCCGGGGACTTCCTGATACAATTTCGATCTTCATTAATAATCCTGTTTAAGTACAGCGCAAAATTAATACGCAATCTGAGAAAAGACGTCCGTTTTAAATCATATTCATTCCCCATACCCCGCGGGAAGCAAAACATTTTCGGCTTTACCGGAATTAAGTAGAAGTCCTAACCCATCTACTTTATGTATACACTCGGAATTAATGCCGTCTTCCACGATTCGGCGGCATGCATCATAAAAGACGGAAAACTACTTGCCGCAGCGGAAGACGAACGGTTTACCCATATCAAGCACGGAAAGCGGCCGCTGCCTTTTTCAACCTGGGAACTCCCCTTTCACGCGATTAACTACTGCCTCGAAGTCGCCGGCATCCACCTCTCCGAGGTCGACCATATCGCCTATTCGTTTGATCCGGAGCTGCTGACCGGCAGTCATTCGGGGCATCAGACCATCCCGATCCCGTTCTGCCAGGACGGTGGCAATCCGTCCGCTGAATGGCTGAACCCCTGGGATCCCCTGTTTCTCTCATCCGTCATCAATGCGCCGAGGCAGCTGGTGGACGGTTTCCCGCACCATCTCCAGAAGCGTTTTATCGGCGCCAAACCGCTGAAAGCGAAATGGCACTTCGTCGAACACCACCTGGCCCACGCAGCCAGCGCCTTTCACCCGTCACCTTTCACCCGGGCGGCCGTGATGACCATGGACGGGCGGGGTGAACTGGCCACTACGACCTATAGCATAGGGAACGGTACCGGGCTCACGCGAATCGGGCAGGTCGACATGCCGCATTCGCTGGGGTTGCTCTATGAACGGGTGACCACATACCTGGGGTTCCTGCATTCGTCCGATGAATATAAGGTCATGGCGCTCGCATCATACGGAAAACCGGAGTTTGTAAAGGATTTCCGGGAAATCGTTCAGCTGGGAGCCGGCGGCCAGTACCGGATTGCCGATGAGCGCCTGGAAGAACGGTTCGGACCTGCCAGGCTGCGGCATGAACCGTTCACCGCCCATCATTTCAATATTGCCTATTCCCTGCAGAAGGTGCTGGAAGAATCCGTCCTGGAGATCACGAAGTGGCTCCGGGCAGAAACCGGCTCGGAAAACCTGTGCCTGGCGGGCGGAGTCGCATTGAACTGCGTGCTGAACGCCCGGATCCGTGACTTCAGCGGGTTTAAGAACGTCTGGGTACAACCGGCCTCGGGGGATTCGGGAACCGCGCTTGGCGCTGCCCTTTGGGTAGATGCCCGGGAAAGGCAGACCGATACGAAGGACTTCGTGATGGACCATGCCTACTGGGGCCCCGAGTACAATGAGGAAAGCATTGAGAAATTCCTGAAATGGGCCAAGCTTCCATACCGCAAGCTATCCGACGTAGCTGAAGAGACGGCGGAGATCCTCGCGCAGAACAAGATCATCGGCTGGTTTCAGGGGCGTATGGAATACGGCCCGCGGGCACTGGGAAGCCGCTCCATTCTTGCTTCCCCGATTCATCCGGACATGCAGGCCCGTCTGAACGAGGTAAAGGACCGGGAGGATTTCCGGCCGGTGGCCCCGGTGGTTCTCGAAGAGGATGCGGGCGACTGGTTCGAGAATGCCGACCGGTCACCGTTCATGTTGTTCGTCCATCATGTCCGGGAAGAAAAGGCGGACCAGATCCCCGCTGTGCGTCATGTGGACGGCACTGCGCGGATCCAGACGGTCAATGAAGGGCAGCACCCGGAATACTACCGGCTGCTGAAAGCGTTCAAAAGGCTGACCGGGGTTCCGGTCCTGGTCAACACGTCCTTCAACACCCTGGGCAAACCGATCGTCTGCAGCCCGAGGGACGCCATTGAATGCTTCTTTTCCTCGCCTTTTGATGCGCTGGTGATCGGCTCATTCCTGATCGAAAAGCAGGTTGCCGAAAAACCCGAGACGGATCCATCATTACTGAACGAACTGGAGGGTTAAGACTTGAAGATCAGCGTAATTATCCCGACTTATAACCGCCCAGGCCTACTTCAGAACTGCCTGGAGGCGCTGCTTGAACAGTCCTTCGGAAAAGCGGATTATGAGATCATCGTGGTCAGCGACGGCCCGGACAGCAGGACGGAGCGACTTGTCAGCTCCCTTGCGGACCGGACTCCGGCAAACCTGAAATACCTGGCGACCAGGCGCAAGGGCGGTCCGGCCGCAGCCAGGAACCTGGGCTGGATCCAGTCGTCCTCGGAACTGATCGCCTTTACGGACGATGACACCGTCCCGGACAGGAACTGGCTCACCAACATCTGGAATCATTATCACCAGGAAGAGCTGATCGCTTTCACCGGCCGGGTGATCGTGCCCCTTCCGAGCCGGCCCACCGACTACGAACGCAACGTCTACAACCTGGAAACGGCGGAATTCGTTACGGCAAACTGCGTGTGTACCAAGACAGCGTTGATCCGGGTCGGCGGCTTTGACGAACGTTTCCGGATGGCCTGGCGGGAAGACAGCGACCTTCATTTCAAGCTCATCCAGCACGACATACCCATTAAAAAAATCCATGCCGTCGTGATCCACCCCGTACGCCAGGCGCCGTGGGGAATCAGTATCAGGGAACAAAAAAAGGGCGTGTTCAACGCCCTGCTGTATAAAAAGTACCCGCGCCTTTACCGTCAGCGCATCAAACCGGTACCGTCCTGGAACTATTACGTGATGCTGTTCTCTTTCCTGACCATCCCGCCGGCGCTGATCCTGGGAAGACCTGATATCGCCCTGGGGGCATTCGGTGTCTGGATGATCCTGCTGATCGCCTTTGTCCGCAAACGGCTCAAGGAGACTTCCCGGGCGCCGGACCATGTCGCCGAGATGGTCATCACCTCGATGATCATACCCTTCGCCGCCCTGTACTGGCAGTTCTACGGTGCCTGGAAGTTCCGGGTGCTGTTCATCTGATCAAAAGGTCCCCAGCGATTCCGGGTTCCGGTCCTGGTAGCCCCACTCCCGGTCGGGACCGAGTGAAGGTCCGGTGTACCGGCCGTATTTCAGGATGCTGTATACCATCCACAGCAGCAGGACCGGTGAAAAGGAAAACAGCAGCAACACGACCGGGAGCGAAATACCGGCGTACAGGAGGGTGACATAGCCCGCCAGGTAAATGCTGGTCAGAGCGATTGAGCATGCGGGGTTCCGGAACATAGACGGCGCGTTTATACCAGATAAACTTTTGGCAAAAGCGGTTGTTTCAGCATAGCGAAAACAACCTCACAACATCATTCATAATCAACCTTAGTCCATAAAAAGAAGTCCGCTAATGAAGATCACAAGTGCATTTGAACACAACCGGGAAATCCCGGTTACCTACACCTGTCTGGGCCCCAACATCAGCCCGCCGCTAAGCTTTGAAGATTTGCCGGAAGGCACCCGGAGCCTCGCCCTGATCTTTGAAGATACCGATGCGACTCCGCGTCCCTGGGTCCACTGGATGGTCTTCAATATTCCCCCGACGACCACGCGGGTTCAGGAAGGAACCATTCCGGAGGGCGGAACCGAAGGCCTGGCCAACAACCATACATTTGGTTATGAGGGTCCCTGCCCGCGGTATTTTCACGGGACCCATCACTACTGGCTGCGGGTGTATGCGCTGGATGTCGTGCTTGATCTTCCGGCAGCTTCCGAACGGGAAGCGGTCGAGGAAATGATGCAGGGCCACATCCTGGAAGAAGCGGAGCTTTTGGGTTTATGCACACGGCCGGCCGATCTGGCGGAAGAATAACCGGCCCATGAAAAAGATTGCGGTTCTGCGAGCGAATGCCCTGGGTGATTTCATTTTCATTCTCCCGGCCCTGCAGGCTCTCAGGGATTCCTTTCCCGGTGCCGAGATCATCCTGCTGGGCAAGCCGTGGCATCAGTCATTCCTGACAGGAAGGACTGTTCCGGTCGACCGGGTGATCGTCGTTCCGCCATACCCGGGAGTCGGCGAACCGGAAGACTACCGGCCGGATCCGGCTGTGAACGCCGCCTTTTTCACTGCCATGGCCCTGGAAAACTTCGACCTGGCCATTCAGCTGCATGGCGGGGGCAGGAACTCCAACCCGTTCGTCCGGCGCCTTGGCGCAAAAAAGACCGTCGGCCTGAAAACTCCCGACGCCGAGGGGCTGGATGTGAACGTTTCCTACGTCTATCATTTCAATGAGACCCTCCGGTACCTGGAGGTCGTGGCAGCTGCGGGTGCCCGTCCCCGCATGTATATCCCGAAACTTGATCCGATCTGTTCCGACCTGGACGAGGCAGCCGGGGCGCTCGATAACCCGGAGCATCTGCCGCTGGCCGTGGTACACCCCGGGGCGACGGATATCCGGAGAAGGTGGCCTTCCGGAAAGTTTGCGCGCATCGCCGACCAGCTGACCGATGCGGGTTACCTGGTCTGTATCACCGGCACCCCGGCGGAAGCTGAAGTCGCGGCGGCGGTCGTGAGGCAGGCTTCAAATCCGCTTCGTATCCGAAACCTGTGCGGAACCCTTTCACTCGGAGGACTGACCGGACTGCTTTCCATGGCAGCCCTGATGATTTCCAATGACACCGGGCCGCTGCATCTTGCCCGGGCGCTGGATACCCCGACTGTCGGACTCTTCTGGTGCATCAACAGCATTACCGGTCTTTCCATGGTCACCGATTTGCACCGTACCCATGTTTCGTGGCAGTTCTGCTGCCCGACCTGCGGTTTATCCCCCCAACACTTTGCATCCACTAGGGGGCATTGCATGCATCAGACTTCATTCCTGACCGACATCGCCGAAGACGAGGTCCGTAATTCAGTCCGGGAGCTGATCGCTATGCTGAACAACGGGTCGGGCGCGGCTGAACCCCGGATGCTGACATAAACGATAACCATGAACGCATAGTCCGCATACCGACCTGAAACAGGCATAACGTCCCGGCGGTCTTGCCTTCAGGCGCGGGAAGTCACTCCGTCCGTTCTTCCGCTGTGAATCCGGTTGATGATCAGGGTCGTCGAATGTTCGGGCATCAGCGGAAGAAACACGATCTGCCCGCCCGATTCCTCAATAACCCTGGTCTCGGGCAACGTCTCCCGGTTATATTCTCCGCCCTTGACATATATGTCAGGCTGGGCCGCACGGATCAGTGCCAGGGGCTGGTCCGTACCGTCACTTCCGAAAGGCACCACGTGATCAATGGTACTCAGCCCGCAAAGGACCTCCATACGGTCGCCAAGGGTGTTGATCGGCCGGTCGCTGCCTTTCAGCCGGCTGATGCTCTCGTCCGTATTAACACCGACGATCAGGATATCGCCCAGTTCTCTGGACCGCTTCAGCAGGCTCATGTGGCCGCTGTGAAGGATGTCGAAGCAGCCGTTGGTGAAAACGATCTTCTGACCCTGGGCACGGTAGATCTCACAAAGTTTTTTCAGTTCCGCCGGAGATTCGATCACTTTCTGCTGACCGGCGAAGAAGCTGACGAGCTCAGCGCGGTTGCAGGCAGCGGTCGAATCTTTCCTGACCGCGATTGCGGCGGCCGCAGTCGCCAGTTCGGCAGCCACCGGCAGGTCCGCCCCGGTCGCCAGGGACAGGGAAAGTGCGCTGATAAAGGTGTCACCGGCCCCGACAACCTTCGGGGCGGGATCCGGATAGGCGAATGAACGGTAAGCGTACTCGCCATCCTCGTACATGATGGAACCGTCTGCATCCAGCGTCAGGGCGATGACCTTGCCTCCCGTACGGTCATACAGCAGACGTCCCTTGTCCTGAAACTGAACATCGCGGTGCGAAATCAGCGTCGGGATGTCAAGGATCCTGCAGGCTTCCTGGTAATTGGGTTTCACCAGCGCCGGACGGAGGATCCTGAAGGCGGTGAGATCCTTGGAATCCACAGCGACGAATCCGGGGTTTCGCTGCTGAAGGGCCGCCAGGCTCTGAATCACCCGGTCGCTGATTACTCCCCGGTAGTAATCGCCCAGCATGATCATATCGAACCGGTCATACGCACCCCGGAGATAGCGGACCAGCGCTTCTTCCGTATCGGAGGTAACGGGGTCCTCCGAGCCATGATCGAACCGCGACAGGATCTGCCCCTGCGACATCACGCGGGACTTCACCATCGTCCTGCGGCGCGGGTCCCGGAATACGCCGGTACAGTCCACCCGGTGCTGTTCCAGGATGCCGACCGCCTTCAATCCGCCTTCATCCGGCCCGATGACCGAGAGGCAGGAAACCTTTGCGCCCAAAGCACTCAGATTTACGGCAATATTTGCCGCTCCGCCGGCCACATCGGTCCGGGATTCGATCCGGATGACCGGTACCGGCGCTTCCGGCGACAGCCGGGTACCCGTGCCTTTCAGGTATGAATCGAGCACGATATCGCCAATAACCAGAACGGCGGTCCCGGCAAATCGTCCGATAGCTTCCTGATAATTCGAAAACATGACATTCAGCTTTAACCGTCTCCACTCCACATGCCGGACCGCCCGGCTCAAACGCATCGGCTAACCCCTAAATCCCGTCTTCTAAGGCCATGAAGTCTCCTGCAGCGGAAGGACCAGGATTTCAGGTACTACAGTATCGGTATCGTCCAGTAAGAGATGCTTTATCTTATTGGCAACATTCTGCGGGTCCTGAAGTTTGGTCTGATCGAGATCGGGAAAACGATCCAGCAGGAACGGCGTGCGCATGCCGCCGGCGATCAGCCCGGTCACTTTGATATTGAACCGGCGGGCCTCCGTGAACAGGGCCTGGGTGAAGCCCCGGAGCCCCCATTTGGTGGCGTGGTATACCGAAGCCTCGCTCCATGCGCGCAGGGATGCCGTTGAGATGACATTGATAATATGGCCGGCACGCTTCTGCGACATGACCGGCAGGGCGAACTTCGAGGTCAGGAACGGGCCGCGTAAATTGACATTCATGGCCGCATCCCACTCGGAGACGGACAGTTCCAGGACCGGCTTGGTAAAGTCAATCCCGGCGTTGTTGATCAGGGCGTCCAGGCCGCCGTATGTCCGGCTGATCTCGCCGATCACGGTTTCAACATTGACAGCGTCGGTCAGGTCCAGCCGGATAAAAGCCGCCTGGCCGCCGGAGGCCCGAATTTCATCGACGACGGTCCGGGCCTTTTCTTCCTGGATGTCCCCGACCACCACGGTAGCGCCGGCGGCGGCCAAAGTAACGGATATGGCTTTACCGAGCCCCTGGGCTCCGCCGGTGACGAGAACTACTCTTGATTCTAGATTTTCCATGTATGTATTGGATGTGATTTGAAGTTTAAGCTGAGTTTATGCGGATATGGCGGAAGTCTGGTACCGGCCCACTACCTGGGCGAACGCGTCTTCCCAGTCAGCCGTGAAGCGCCGGATATTGAAACGCGCCTCAGCCACTTTCCGGCCTTCCGACCCAAGTCTGAACGCCAGATCAGGATCCCTGATCAGCCGCTTCATCTGGTCGATGAGATAATGCACGTTGGTATGCAGGACTCCTGAGACGCCGTCCCGGATCACCGTCACCATCTCCGTGGTCGCCAGTCCGACGACCGGGATGCCGAGCATCATGGCCTCAAGGACCGACAGTCCCAGGCTGGTATACCGGATGGGATTCAGAAAGAACCGGTACTCGCTGATGAAAGACGGCAGGTCCGGGTGCCGGACTTCACCCAGCCCCAGATCCGCGGAACCCATCCCGATCAGATCAACGGGGACTTCTTTCCGGATGGCTTCGAACAGGTCCGCGCCCAGGCGGCGTCCCCGTTTGTCGAGGTTGTTGATCACGACGATCCCTCGCTCCTTTTTCCCGGTGTAGGGAATTGCCGGAACGATCACCCCGTGATCAATGACCCGGGTGGGCGTCCGGTTATTGTTCCACATCAGGCAGTTGAAGTGCGTGACATGCACCAGCAGGACTTCAGGATCATCGACCGGGTGACAGGTATCGGTCGGCACCTGGCGCGGCGGGTCATGTTCGAGGTAAATCCGCGGAAGCCTGCGCTGCTCCTCGGTGAGAATTTCGTACTGGTCGTGCAGATAATTTTTCGGGGACTGGAACAGGATGACGTCGAACTCCTGCCGCGGAAGATCGTTGACATGGATCTCGCGGACATTCGGCCCGAAAGGAAACGTTTCCCCCCGGCCGTAATATCCCTCTTCGGGAAAATCCTTCACCGGGATACAGATCTCGTAATTGCCCTGGGACAGGTAGAACAGGTAACTTCCATGAATATGCCAGGTCAGGATCCTGAACTTCTTCCGGAATGCCGCCGGGTCCGGGATATAAAAAGGACTATTGTGGTAATTTTCCATCGGGTCTGATTGAGAACATGTATCTAACAAGTACTCCATACCGATGTTTTGTGCCCTGTACAACTTTCCTGCCAGCCCGGGAGCTTCGGCATCAACGGAACTCGTGCTGGTGCTTCTCGACCAGGAGCTGGATGATTCCGTCCACCAGGCCGGCCTTGGGCACATAGATCGACTTCACACCGGCCCATTTCATCACCGTCAGGAAGATTTCCGAAGCGGGCATGATCACATCCGCCCTGTCTTCGTTCAGCCCCAGCTGCGTGATCCGTTCCTTGAGCGAAAATGAGCTGAGATGATTATATAATGCGCGAAGCCTGACGAAGGTCAGTGCCGTACCCTCCTTTTCCTGCGACATCTTGAAGAGCTTGTTGATATTTCCGCCGGTTCCGATGCCGATCGGATTTTTGATCGGGCGGGTATGCTGGCGGATCCACTCCTTCAGTTCCTTCCAGGTCTCTTCCTTATCCTGGTTATCCAGCATCCGGATGGTCCCGATATCGAACGACCGCGAAGCTTTCAGCTCCTGTCCGCAAAAAACGGACAGTTCGGTACTTCCGCCTCCCACATCGATGTACAGGTAATTCTTTTTCCGGTCCAGGTGCTGTTCGATATGACTGGAATAGATAATGCTTGCCTCTTTTCCGCCTTCGATGATCTCCAGGTCGATTCCGGCCTCCCGGCGGATCCGCTCCACGACCTCCGGGCCGTTTACGGATTCCCGCATGGCCGAGGTGGCACAGGCCATATAATCGCTGACCTTGTAGACGTCCATCAGGTGCCTGAAGGCCATGAAGGTCTTCAACAGGTCTTCCGCCTTATGGTCGGACAGCCTTTTGTTCAGGAACGCGTCATCCCCCAGGCGCAGGGGAACCCTGATCAGCGAATTCTTTTTAGAAGTGACTTCTGATCCTTTCATGACCAGATCGGCAATCAACAGCCGGACCGCATTGGATCCTACATCTATGGCAGCGTATCTCAAGGTCGTTTATTTTTAAATTTCAGGTATGTATAAATATCTTCCTGGGCCCGGTAACGCGGACCGCCACTCTTTTTGTAACTGTTTGAATTGGTAGCATCAATGACCCTGGACTTCGTGTTGTCCTTCAGCTGAAGATCGATGATATCACAGATCTCTTTTCTGATGCGCGGATCCAGCAAGGGGAATCCGACCTCCACCCGGTGATCCAGGTTCCGCGTCATGATATCGGCCGATGACAAATAGACCCGCGGATCTCCGTGGTTCGAAAAGATCCAGACCCGGGCGTGCTCCAGAAATTTATCGATGATGCTGTACACTTCGATATTGGAACTGAACCCTTCGACCCCGGGAACCAGGCAGCACATTCCGCGGACGATGAGCCGGATCCTGACCCCGGCATTGCTGGCCTGGTAAAATTTGCGGATCACATCTTCATCGCACAGGCTGTTCATTTTCAGGATCATCGAACCCGTACCTCCCGAACGGGCCGCCGTGATCTCGGCATCGATCAGGTCATACAGCTTCTGACGGCTCTCCAGGGGCGAAACGATCAGGTGCCGGTATCCGCGGTAAAATACTTTTTGTTCCAGCCCCCTGAACAGCTTGGCCAGCTCGGAGGTGATCCCCCGGTGGGCGGTGAACAGGCTGTGGTCACAGTACAGCCGCGCGGTCTTTTCATTGAAATTCCCGGTCGCCAGTATCCCGTAATATTGTTTCCTGCCCTTTTCCATCCGGCTGATCAGGCAGATCTTCGAGTGAACCTTATAGTCCAGCATTCCATAGTTCACCTCCACGGACTCTTCCTCCAGGCGGTTGGTCCAGAAGATATTGGCCTGCTCATCAAAGCGCGCCTTCAGTTCAAGTAAAACCTTCACCTTCTTGCCGTTCTTGGCCGCGTTGATCAGCGCATGAATGATGCGGGAGTTTTCCGCCAGCCGGTACAGCGTAATGCTGATCTCGGTAACCTTCGGATCAATCGCGGCCTCCCGGAGCAGGTGAATGGTATAATCGAAGGACTGATAGGGCAGATTCACCAGAAAATCGCGGCTTGCGATCTGCGCAAACATGCTCTTCCCCGTACTGAGCTCCCGGATCGGGAGCGGTTCGGCAGGCGGGTAAACCAGCTCTTTCGGACCGATGGCCGGGAAATTAATGAAGTCTTTAAAGTTGTGATAGCGGTTACCCGGAATCAGCGCATCGGACCCCAGGTCAAGCTGCGCCACCAGGTAGGTCAGCATCTCCAGGGGCATCGCGCTGTCGTAAAGCAGCCGCATGGGTTTCCCTTTCTTGCGCTTCTGCAAACTTTTGGTCAGCGCGTCAATGAACTTTTCACTGACGTGCCGGTCCAGGTCAAGCTCCGAATCGCGGGTCAGCTGGATGGAAAAGGCCTCGATCCTGTCGTACTCGAAAATGAAAAAGATATCATCCAAGCAGTACCGGATAATGTCGTCCAACAGGATGATGAACTGCAGATGGTTCGTTTCCGGAAGGACGAGGAACCGCTCCAGGATATCGGTCGGGATTTCCACCAGGGCGTACCGTACCTTTTCCTTCTGCCCGGACCGGCTGAGCTTTACAAAAAAATAAATGGCCCGGTCCTTCAGTTCGGGCAGCGCCTTATCTTTCTCCAGCATGACAGGGACCAGGTTGGACAGTATCCTGTCCCGGAAGTATTGCCGGACAAACCGGCCGCGGGATACATTCAGCTGGTTCTCATTCAGGATAAAGATCTTCTGTTCGGCCAGCTGCCTGATGATCTCATCCTCGAAAAGGTGATTGAACCTACGTTCCTGCCGCACGACAATGTTCTTGATCTGATTCAGTACTTTGCGGGGGTTGTAGCCGAGCACTTCCTTGGCCCGGGTATTCACATTGGACAACCGGTTAAGGGTGGCCACCCGTACGCGGTAGAACTCATCCAGATTGGAAGAAAAGATCGCCAGGAACCGGATCCGCTCGATTAACGGCACGGACTGGTCTGCAGCCTCCTGCAGGACCCGCTCATTAAAGTACAACCAGCTGATCTCACGGTTGACAAATGGAATCTGGTTCTTCGGCATATCTAAAACAAGCAGTCCCGACGATCCACCGGGACTGCAAAGCTCATATTCTAATGTTAACGATGGTTATAATTCTGAAGATTAGGAACACCTAAATTACAACGGAGAATCCGATTTGTTTAGATCAGGACGGAGAAACGGGATCCTCGCCCGGCTTGTCGTCCGGATCAGGAGGCTCAGGATTCAGGCGCGCTACCGGTATGCCGGTCGCATCCCCGCCAGGCGGCTCCTGCCGGGGTTCGCCCGGTTCCGATGCCGCCACGGAAGTGGTCAGAACACCGGAAGAAAGGGGCTTCCTGCCCGAACCCGCACGCGCAACAATCTTCCGGGCCTTAACCAGCTCTTTTTTAGCGACCGGTTTCAGGGCTTTGGACGAGGCTTTCTCCTTGCTTTCTGTTTTTTCAGGCAGCTTCTTCTCCCGGGCCGCCTCCCGGCCTTCGTCCGGCGCCGCCGTCAGTTTACGGGACATCTTACGCACGGATTTACGGATCATTTTCCGCAGTCCCCCGCCGCTGTATCCCAGTCCCTTGATCACGTCCGTCATCCGGGAAACCAGGGCGTTCCGGAGCTCCTTCCGGGCTGCTTTCCGCAAATCTTTTTTAGATTTTTTTACTGATTTTGCATTTTTTGATTTCATAATCAGATTTTTGGGGTGTCACGAAGTAATAACCCTTACTTTCATACTAATATAACTTTAGAGAACCAAATAACAGCTGAAAATATGCCTTCATTTGATATAGTAAGCAAGATTGACAGTCAGACCCTTGACAATGCGATCAATAACGCCAAAAAGGAAATCCTCAACCGGTATGACTTCAACGATTCCAAAAGCACGGTTGACCTGGACAAAAAGACCAACGAGATCACCATCGTCACGGAAAATGATATGCGGCTGAAAGCGATTATCGATTCGATCATTTCCCGGATGATGAAACAGAACCTGGATCCCAAAAGCATGGACATGGGCAAGGAGCACTATGCGTCCGGTAACATGATACGCAAGGAGATCCGCATCAAGGAAGGAGTCGATAAGGAAACCGCCAAGAAGATCGTCAAGAAAATCAAGGACAGCGGCCTCAAGGTGCAGGCTTCGGTTATGGACGACCAGGTGCGGGTTCAGGGCAAGAAAATCGATGATCTGCAGGCGGTGATCAGTCTATGCCGGGGTGAGGACTTCGGCCAGCCCCTCCAGTATATCAACATGCGCAACTGATATGAACATTGAAATTTCCGCAGACCCGGCCCGGCTGGACATCCCGATGATTCACCGGTTCCTTTCACAGGAGAGTTACTGGGCGAAGGGAATCCCGCCGGAAACCGTCGAACGAAGTATCCGTAATTCGCTCGCTTTCGGCGTCTACGATCAGGAGCGGCAGATCGGCTTCGCCCGCGTGATTACCGACAAGGCAACTTTCGCCTACCTGGCCGATGTATTCATCGTTCCGGAGTACCGCGGCCGGGGACTGGCAGGCAGGCTCGTCCGGGAGATCCTGGACTTCCCCGAACTGGAGGGCCTTCGCCGGTGGCTGCTGGTGACCGCTGATGCGCATTCCATATACCGGAAACAGGGTTTTGCGGAAATCGCCCGGCCGGACCGGTTCATGGAGATCTCCGATCCGCTGATCTATGAGCGGAAAGCCGCTCCCCGGAAATTATCCTGATGACAGAAAGTATTTAAGATGGACCAATTACAGCAATTACCGGTTCTCGATACCGTTGAGATCCGGGTTTTGGGCTCCCTGATCGAAAAGAGCCGGACGACGCCCGATTACTACCCGATGACCCTGAACGGCCTGCTTGCGGCCTGTAACCAGAAAACGTCCCGAAACCCGGTCGTCCAGTTCGACGAAGAGACCGTTATCGCGGCGCTCAATGCATTAAAGAAAAGGGGCCTTATATCTACCGTCACCGGGGGATCTTCCCGGGCTACCAAATACAAACACAACCTGGGCAGCGTCTACCCGCTGGTGCCCGCCGACCTGGCACTCATCTGCCTGATGATGCTTCGCGGACCTCAGACACCCGGAGAACTGAATACCAATTCCGGGCGGCTGTATGAATTTGAATCGATCGAGGATGTTCAGGCTGCCCTGGAAAACCTGATGAACGGCGATAATCCCTATGTCGTCCAGCTGCCCCGACGCGCCGGGCAGAAGGAACAGCGGTTCATGCACCTGTTCGCCGGCACACCCGATATTTCGCAGTTCGAAGTATCCCCCGATACCGATAAAGGAGCGGCGGGCCTCCTGGAGGAGCGGCTCTCACGTGTCGAACAGGAGCTCGCCGCGCTGAAAGCGGCGTTTGAGCAGCTGATGAAAGAACTGAACGGCTGATGAACGGATACGTCGTCGAATGCCATCCGGACTTTCCAGATAATCGCAGGATCCGCATGCTCCGGCCCCATGCCCTGATCCGGACTACCGGTTCCGGATCCGGAACTGGCTGATAAAGTATTCTCCGGAGTACCAGAAACTGATGAATTCATGCGGGCTGACCAATTCCCGCAGCCTCTCCCTGATCGAAATTCGGTCCGCTGCAAAAGAAACCGGTCCTACTTCCCCGCTCCGGAAATCGCGTCTTTCTGCCGGAACGCGTCCCGTGCCGCGGTGATTTCCCGCGAATGCGAGTCGGCCCAGCCCGCCAGCTGCAGGATCTGATCGAGCAGTCCGCGACCCAGTGCCGTCAGGCAGTATTCTACCCTCGGCGGGACCTCCGGAAACAAGGTCCGGCTCACCATACCGTCTTCCTCCAGGGAACGAAGCGTCACGGCCAGCATCCGCTGCGAAATTCCGCTGATCCGGCTTTTCAGTTCATTGAACCGGAGCTTTTCATTCTGACCCAGCAGCAGGACCGTATACATGGTCCATTTGTCTCCGAACCGGGCCATGATATCCTTCACCAGGCAGAGATTTTGGGCATGGCAATCCCCCTCCAAAACTCTTACAATTCGCTGACTTACCTCAACAGGCTGATTTTCAACAATAGTTCTTTCCATGATACCGGGTATAAAAAAGGTCACTCGCCGCAGAGACAATAAAATAAGCTAGCTTTGGTTACTTAAAGTAACTTAATAAAGATAGAGAACTTAATTTAAAAATAAAACTGTTATATGAAACTGATCGAATCATTAAACTGGCGGTATGCCTCAAAACGCATGAACGGACAGGCTGTGCCCGCAGAAAAAGTCGAACATATCCTGGAGGCGATCAGCCTGGCGCCATCCAGCATGGGTCTGCAGCCCTACACGGTGCTGGTGATCACCGACCCGGAACTCAAGGCCCGCATCTCGCCGATCGCCTACAACCAGCCGCAGATCACGGAGAGCTCCCACCTGCTGGTTTTTGCAGCCTGGGCGGATATCACTCCGGCACACATCGATGAATTTATCAGCCACACTGCCGCTACCCGGAACGCACCGGTAGAATCCCTGGAGGACTTCCGGAACACGCTTCTGGGAATCATTACCCGCAACACCGCCGAACAAAACTTTAACTGGGCCGCACGTCAGGCCTACATCGCCTTCGGTACCGGCATCGCGGCCGCTGCCGAGGCCCGCGTGGACGCCACCCCGATGGAGGGCTTCGACGGTCCCGCCCTGGACGAGCTGCTGGGACTGAACGAAAAAGGATTAAAAAGCGTAACCTTGTTACCGCTGGGCTACCGGGATGCGGCCAACGACTGGCTGGTCAATTTACCCAAGGTCAGACGGCAGAAAGAAAAATTATTTATCCATCAGTAAACTGCAACACTATGAAAGTTGAGATCTGGTCGGACATCATGTGTCCGTTCTGTTACATCGGGAAACGACGGTTTGAAACTGCTCTGGCTGAGCTGGAGCTGACCGGCCCGGTAGAAGTCGTCTGGAAAAGCTTCCAGCTGGATCCGGACCTGGTACCGGTACCGGGGCAGTCTATCCACCAGTACCTGGCCGGGCGTAAGGGGGTCAGCGAGGACGAGGGCCGCTCCATGAACGAGTACATGACCGGAATGGCAGCCGAAACGGGACTGGAGTATCACATGGACCGGATTGTCGTCAGTAACACGCTCGATGCGCACCGGCTGCTTCACCTGGCCGCCGGAACCGGCCGCCAAAACGACGTGAAGGAACGCCTGTTTAAGGCATATTACACCGACGGCCGGGATATCGGCAACCCCGAAGTTCTGCGGGAGATCGGCAGGTCGGCAGGTATTGACGAAGAATCGATCAATGATCTCCTCGCTACAGACCGGTTCCGTAAGGAAGTTCGGGCAGACCAGCTCGAAGCGCAGCAACTCGGAGCTTCAGGGGTACCCTTCTTTGTCCTGAACCGAAAATACGGGATCTCGGGCGCACAGTCCGCCGAGACGTTTTCGGAAGTTCTCCGGAAGGTCATCGAAGAGGAAAAGCCGGAGGTCATCGCCGGTGCCGCCCCTGCCTGCGACCCGGACGGCAACTGCGGTTAATCATACGACCAATACGAACAAGCCTTCTCCTACAGGGAAGGCTTGTTCATTTCCGGTTCTTTCGTAACTTCCGATAAAAAAAGATGTTCCCTTCCAGACGAAATTTCCTATCCGCCTTCCCGCGACTGGCCGTCCTGACGGGCCCGGGAAGCCTGGCCACGCTCCGGTCCCGGGCAGGCGACCGCAAAACCGGCTTTATTCACCACGTCTATTTCTGGTTGAAGGATCCGGACAACGAACAGGACCTCGTGCGCCTCATCGGCGGCCTGAACAAGCTGTCCAACGTAAGAACCATTCGTGAATGGCATATCGGAAGACCGGCCGGCACCCGCAGGGATGTAATCGACAGTTCCTGGTCAGTGTCCTGGATGCTCCTATTTGATGACAAGGCAGCCCAGGATCAGTACCAGGTGGATCCGATCCACCTTGAATTTGTGAAGTCCTGCTCGCCGCTTTGGGAAAAGGTGGTGGTCTACGACTCGGAACCTGCCTGACCGGTCGGCTTGAAGAAGCTGGCGGTCAATCGTTATAGCGTCACCCGGTCAGACGGTTTTGACATCCTTCATGTCGTAGTTTTCGATATCGGTGATGTAGTTATTCTTCACCAGGAACTCGAAAAGCGGCCGCGCCTCCTCTGAAACCGGGATGTTGGCCGTGGTAATGACTTCGTTGTTCTTCCGGTCCAGGTATGGATAGGCATATAACTTCACATTCCGGCTGAACAGGTCACTGATATAGGCGAGCAGTTCATCGGTATAGTTCGCCCCGTAATTTTTGGAGTTGAAAATATTCTTCAGGTTCGCAATATTGGTAGAAATACCCACGCTGTGCGGCCGGCAGCGGGACAGGTACTGGGCAAGCTTGTGATTCCGGGTGAAATTGGAAACGATCACGTAATTCCCCGTTGCACACAGTTCTTCAGCCCGTCTGGCAAACTTTTCCAGATCGGAGTTCTCCAGTTCACGAACCTCATCGAGAACATTGGTCATCAGAACCTCGATCAAAACGATCAGGTCGCTGTCATGCACCTTCTGAGATCGTTTGAATTGTTCGACGGCACGGTTGAACAGATCAAAGTTGGGCGTCGACTTCTGGTTATAGCGTGTCCGGAGGATCATCACATCCTTCTTATAAAGGATATCCTTGGACTGGTGGGCTTTCCCTGCCGGGTCAAAAATGGCCGCTCCTGAGAACCCTTTGGCAATCAGGTAGAGGTTGACCAGGCGGTCGTTCACATTGCTGAATACCGGACCCTGAAGCCGGACCAGGTCGATCTCGACCGAACCGACCGAGAGATTGTCCACCAGCGATTCGATCATCGTCTGCACATCGTGGTGATAATAATAGGCGGCGAATACCAGATTGACGCCCAGGATCCCAAGCACGTTGGCCTGCAGGTTCGTATCGCTGTCGAGCAGGCGGACATGGAAGACAATATCGTTCGGTTCGCCCTCCGGGGTTACCTGGAACCGGATCCCCAGCCAGCCATGCGGATCGTTGGTCTTGCTGTAATTCAGCGTGGTTACCGTATTGGCGAAGGCGAAGAATGTCCGCTCATCGTATTTCGGCCCGCAGAGGCGTTCGGCCAGCAATTCAAACTCATGATGCAGCATCTTGTTCAGCCGGGACTGCGAAACGTAGCGCCCGTCCTCCTCGGCACCGTAGATGGAATTTGAGAAAGCCATGTCATAGGCGGAGATCGTTTTGGCCACCGTACCGGAGGCCGCACCTGCCGTAAAGAAATTCCGGGCGACTTCCTGACCGGCGCCGATCTCGGCAAAGGTTCCGTAAATAGCGGGATCTAAATTTAGTTTTAATGCTTTACGCTTCGTTTCCAGAATTTCCCTTGACATGGCGTAAAATTAAGAAGTTTTGCCGGATCATATAAAAAGAAAGGCTTCGTTTTCCGAAGCCTTTCTTGATCAACAACTAAACAACAATTAATTTACCTGGATTTCGCGGGTCTGGATCCGCGCTTCTTCCTTCTTGGCCAGTTCAATGGTCAGGATACCGTCGTTGTACCGGGCCTCGATTCCCGCATAGTCCACGGTGTCGGGCAAGGTGAATGAACGGACGAATGAGAAATAGCTGAACTCCCGGCGGTTATACTTCCTGTCTTCGGAAGTGTTTTCGGCATTCTTCTCTACGGAGATGCTCAGGGTGTTTTTGTCGACGCTGATCTTGAAGTCCTCCTTCTTAAGACCAGGTGCGGCTAATTCGATGCGGTAGTGGCCGTTGCTTTCAGAGACGTTGACCGCCGGAACCCGCGATACCATGCGGTCGGAAATAAAACTGTCATTGAAAAAAGAATCAAAGACATCATTTACCCAGGGTTTAACGCCGTTGGATTTCTGCGGATTGGCAAATTTTACGAGTGTCATGGTTATTACCTCCTTATTTTTATTTCTTGTTTTTATTTTCAACTTAGCTGAATCACCCTGTTCAAGAGGCATACCAAGGGCAAAAAAGCGCACTAAACGAACCAAAACCAGACATTATGACGGGTCAAGCCCATAAACAGCAGACAAAAAGACATGATAACAGGTTATAACTTCAGGACGCCGGTACCGACCCGGTTCAACGACTTCGACCTTTTCGGGCATGCCAACAACGCGGTCTACCTGACTTACTTTGAAATGGCCCGGTCGGCATTCTGGCAGGAGATCATTCAATGGGACTGGGATGCGATGGGGATTATTCTTGCGCGCGCAGAAATTCAGTACCTGAAACCGATCCTGCTGAACGATCCGGTGCACGCCTATGTAAGGACTTCAAAGGTAGGAACGACCAGCTTTGTCCTGGACTATACCTTGACTCGGGGACCCGGGGAAAGCGAAGAGATCTGCACCACTGGAAGTACGGTCTGCGTCACCTATGATTACACGAAGCATCAAAAGGCGCCGATCCCTCCTGCTCAGCTTTCCAGGATGATGGAATTTGATGCATTGGTCTGATTGACCTGGCGGATAAAGGGCAGAGCGATCAGGTGCTGGGTAACGGAGAGCATCCGGTTCTTCTTACCGGAGATTTCCAGCGTCGCAACGAGTGTGTCATTTACCTTGGCGACCTGCAGCCTGCGGCTCTGCAACCCGCCCTGGCGGATCAGGGCTTCCGCTTCCTCGAGTTTCTTGATCTCCGAATCCCGGAATTTCAGTAAATAGGTCTGCCGGAAGTGCATCAGATCGATCAGATCCTCCATCCATTTGAAAACAGAAAGGATGGTCAGTACAATAAGGGACAGCAGCACGGCCAGATAATGGTCTCCGGTTCCCGCAGCCATCCCGATTGCAGCCGCCACCCAGATCACGGCCGCCGTGGTCAGCCCGGTAATCGAAATATTATCCTTAAAGATCACACCGGCGCCGATAAAGCCGACGCCGGTGATGATATTGGCTGCGATCCGGTCATCGCTCGCCCCCATGGCACTCTCGGAGACCATGGTATAAATGGTCGAGCCGAGCGTGATAAGGATGATCGTCCGGAATCCGGCCGTCTTATTGCGGTATTCCCGCTCAAAGCCAAGGATACTGCCGCACAGGACGGAAACGGCAATCTTGATGATATCGCTGGATTGAATGACTATATCCATTGAGCCGGATCTTTTTAGAATATCTTACCGGGATTCAGAATACCTTTCGGGTCAAACACAGCTTTAATGCCGCGCATGAGCTGGAGATGAAGCGGCGAATATTTCAGGGCCATGTATTCGCGCTGAACCAGGCCGATGCCGTGTTCACCGGAAAGCGTGCCGCCCAGGGCGACCGTCAGTTCAAAAATTTCCCGGATACCGTCCTTAAGCCGGTTATTCCATGCTTCATCAGGCATATCTCCCTTGATAATATTGACATGCAGATTCCCGTCACCGGCATGCCCATAACAAACGGACTGAAATCCGTATTTGTTTCCTATTTCTTTGATCCCGTGGATCAGCTGCGGAAGCTCCGCCCGGGGGACAACCGTGTCTTCTTCCTTATATACGGAGTTGGATTTGACCGAAACGGCCATCGTCCGGCGCATCCTCCATAACTCATCCTTCTGGGCGGAAGAATCGGCGAATAACACGTCCGTACAGCCGTTTTCTTCCAGAACCATATTGATCCGTTCGGCTTCGCCATACAGGGTATCCAGGCTGACGCCGTCAACCTCGATCAGCAGGAACGCTTCCACCCCGTCCTTCAGGTCGAACTGAATATGATCATATTCGATCACCCACTCCACCCCGCGGCGTTCCATAAATTCCAGAGCGGACGGAACCAGCCCTGCCCGGAAAATGGCGGAGACTGCGGCGCACGCCTGTTCATTGCTCGGAAACGAAGCCAGCATCAGGATATCCGTCGTCGGCCGGGGAATCAGCTTCAGCACGATCTTCGTGATGATACCCAGGGTACCCTCCGACCCGATCATGAGCTGGGTCAGATTATAACCGGAAGCATATTTCAGCGTATTGGCACCGGTCCAGATCACCTCGCCGTCGGGAAGGACGACCTCCATGTTCAGGACGTATTCGCGGATCGTTCCGTATTTGACCACGCGGGGCCCGCCGGACCCGTGGGCCATATTTCCTCCGATAAAGCATGAACCCTTACTGGAGGGATCCACCGGATACAACAGGTTACGTTCAGCGACGGCATCCATAAAGGTTTCCGTAATAACCCCCGGCTCGACGGTGGCCTGCAGGTTCCGCTCATCAATCTCCAGGATCCGGTTGAACTTCTCCATGGAGATCAGGAGTCCGCCATGAACCGGAAGTGCCCCGCCGCTCAGGCCCGTACCTCCTCCGCGCGGAGTCACCGGAATCAGATGTTCATTGCACAGCTTCATTAACTGTGAAATCTGCCCGGTCGTCTGTGGCTTTACCGCGATCTGCGGAAAATACCGGAGATCTTCGGTTTCATCATGAGCGTAGCGCTCCAGTTGTTCTTTATCCAGGATGACATGCTCTGCGCCTACGATGGACGCGATCTGATCAGCTAACTCGCTGCTTATTACATTAAACATTTCGGCAATTATCTATTAAAGTTCAGTTCAACAAGGGAGTTTCCGACCTCTCCCGGTACCGGAGGATGCATTTTTTTAAGGACTATACGAATAGACCTTACCGGCAGGAACTCCATCCGGATCTGTTCCAACATGCTGTAGGCGACTGTTTCAAGCAGCTTGCGGGGCACCTGCATCTCCTGCCGCGCAATCTCGAAGAGCCGCTCGTAATTCACGGTGAGCGAGAGGTCCTCATCGCCCTTCCCGGTGACGTCCATCTCGGTTTCGATGTCCAGTACGAATTCGTTGCCGATCACCTGTTCTTCGGGGTAATACCCGTGATAGGCAAAGAAGCGCATGTTCTGCAAAGCCACCCTCTGCCGAATAGTTCCCATGGGCCAAAAATAGTGATTCGCGGATTGTTTAGGGATAAATGGTAAATATTTCCAGGCTCAGGCTGTCTGCGAATTTTATTACATTTGAAAAAACACGAATCAATATGTCAGAACTAACCCAAGAAGTGAAGTCCCGGTCCGGAAGGAAAGATCAGTATGAAGCTCCGGATTATTATATGATAGATGAACTGCTTACCGAAGAACATAAGCTCGTACGGAGCAGTGTCCGGGAGTGGGTAAAAAAAGAATTAAGTCCCGTTATCGAAGAGTATGCTCAGCGGGCCGAGTTTCCGAAACATCTGCTCAGGGGCCTGGCTGAGATCGGCGCTTTCGGTCCCACCATCCCGGCCGAATACGGCGGTGCGGGACTGGATTATATCTCCTACGGAATCATCATGCAGGAAATCGAGCGCGGAGACTCCGGCATCCGGTCTACGGCTTCCGTGCAGGGATCGCTGGTCATGTACCCGATCTTCGCCTATGGATCTGAAGAACAAAAACATAAATACCTTCCGCGCCTTGCCTCCGGCGAACTGATGGGCTGTTTCGGCCTGACTGAACCGGATTTCGGATCAAACCCGTCCGGCATGGTCACCAATATCCGCGAAGACGGGGATTACGTGATCCTGAACGGATCCAAGATGTGGATCTCCAACGCTCCGTTTGCCGATATCGCCGTGGTTTGGGCAAAGGACGAGCAGGGCGATATCCGCGGCCTGATCGTTGAACGTGGCATGGAAGGATTCAGCACCCCGGAAACCCATAACAAGTGGAGCCTCCGGGCTTCGGCGACCGGCGAGCTTGTCTTCGACAATGTCCGGGTGCCGAAGACGAACATCTTCCCCAAAGTAAAAGGACTCAAAGGGCCGCTGGGCTGCCTGAACCAGGCCCGGTACGGGATCGCCTGGGGCGCCCTGGGAGCGGCGATGGACTGCTATGATACCGCGCTCCGGTATTCCAAGGAACGGGTCCAGTTCGACCGGCCGATCGGCGGTTTCCAGCTTCAGCAGAAGAAACTGGCGGAAATGATCACCGAGATCACCAAGGGACAACTCCTGGTATGGCGGCTCGGAACCCTGAAGAATGAAAACCGCGCAACACCGGCCCAGATTTCCATGGCTAAAAGAAACAGCGTGGACACCGCCCTCCAGATCGCCCGCGAAGCCAGGCAGATGCTAGGCGGAATGGGCATCACCGGCGAATACCCGATCATGCGACATATGATGAACCTGGAGTCTGTCGTGACCTATGAGGGAACCCATGATGTTCATCTGCTGATCACCGGAATGGATGTTACCGGTTTGAATGCCTTCAAGTAACCACAAATAAACCTGAACAGAGAGATGGAGCGCGCTTCATCTCTTTTTTTTTGTATTGATGACATTCTATTTATAAAAAACTGTATCCTTCCCCCCTGAGCTGCCGTACAAGACGGTATAAAATGAATGTTGAGATGGGTTATACAAATTTAGGTTTAGGAGAGGCAGTCAACCGGTTTTCATCTGCAGTACAAATGGCGATCCGTTCATTGCCCCAGGAAAGCATCATCACGTATCTGACCTCAGCGGGTATCGATCTTGAAGAGATCCTGCAGGTCTCTGAACAAATGGAAGAATATGAATTCTGCTCGGTGATCGTCAAGGCGCTTGATCAGCAGAAAGCTGAAAACTCCATGATTTCAAAAAGCTCGCTGCAACGCATGGCGACTACCGGATTCGGTTTGAATTAATCAGCAACAGCTGATCAGCATATACCTGGGGGCTCAGTTACTACAAGTAGCTGAGCCACCATTGTTTATGGTCCGCCTTATACCGGCTGAACCACAGGCATGGCCGGTACAAGAGTACGACCACCAGCAGCCAGATCAGGTACACGGCCCACAATTCGTAACCAAAGGTGACGGGCCGGAAAAAAAACGGGATCTGCGGATCTGCTATTTTGGAAACAGGATACCCGGAAGCAAAGAAAGCCGCCGCGGTGAACAGGTGGATGAGGTAAAAATGGATCACGTAGTAGAAAAACGGCACCTTCCCGTAGACTGAAAAGATTCCGGCCAGCCGCCCCTGCAATCGTTCCAGAGGACCCAGAAGCAGCAGCGCCGGTCCGACGGTCATCAGCAGGAACATCAGGGAAGGCGGATACTTGGTCGCATTCAGAAAAGATAAAAAAGTATAAAGCGAAGTCCGCTGAGGCTTCCAGGGCGCCGGATCTCCGTACCCATTCAGCAGGCGCAGGATGATAAACAGCGTAACGGCTGCCCCCCCGGCGATCAGCAGGTTCCGCATCCTTTTCCCAGCCGGCATTCCCGGCAGATACCAGGATCCGGCAGCATATCCCAGGAACATGACGCCGGCCCAGGGAAGCACGGCATACAGCGCAAAAATAAAGCGGGTATCAGACAGCGGGATGACTGATGCGCGGGCAGTCAGCAGCAGCTGGTAGATGACGCCGGCACTCCCGGCCGGGGCAGGAAGGTAATCCGTGACCTGGTGGCCGAAGACCAGCAGCACGCCGGCCAGCATGGTCCAGATGACCGGAAGCCGGACCAATATTCCCAGGAGCACCATGCTGGTCCCGATCGCCCAGATCACCTGCAGAAAAATGACGTTGTAGACAGGATTGAACGTTATGCCGAGGGTAACAACCACGACCTCGGCGAGGATAAGCCACAGTCCGCGGAACAGCAGGAACCGGCTGAGTTCAGCCGGTGTGCGCCGGGTTCCGGCCAGGCGAGCGGATACCCCGGACAGGAAGACGAAGACAGGCGCACAGAAATGCGTAATCCAGCGCGTAAAGAACAGCGCCGGGTAGGTGGTTTCAGGATCCAGCGGATCGGCGGTCATCGCCGAGCTGTGGAAGAAATCCCGCACATGGTCGAGTGCCATAATGACCATGACCACTCCCCTGAGGATGTCGATCGACCGGATACGATTCTTTGCTGCAGTTCCCATGGATCAGGACCCGCTTGAAACACTTAAAATCCAGGCCATCGCAAATTCCCGCTCATGCCATGGAAAATACCGCACCCGGCCGGCCTTTACCAGATCTGCCAGACCGGCCGCCCAGCGCTGCCAGTCCTTCTCTCCCACCATGGCCACTTTCCCGAAGTTCCGGCTATGAACCAGGTCAAAGAGCGCATTCTCCAGGAAGCTGCCGGGCTTCCACCCCGTGAACGCCTGCATTTCGAAATAGAGCCGGATCTCCCCATACATCTCCATCTTCTCACGCAGCAGGATCCGGTAACGGTCGAAGTCGCGTTCCGTAAGTTTCCCGCTCACCCTTACGGCGACCAGGTTACCTTCCGTCTCGTTCAGAACCACCAGCATATCGTTTTTTTGACTATCTCCAGGCTCCCAGGATCAAGCCCATGATCACCAGGGAAACCATAAAATACCCGGCGTTGATCAGCATCAGCCGGGTAGACCGGCCTTCAAAAAGGCCCAGGATAAAGATCGCCATGGCGATCCAGCCGAAACCGGCAAGGAACCCCGCGGCGCCCCCCCAGGAAAGATCCGTTTCAGGATCATTCAGGAACATGGCCAGGTTGACCGACATCACCAGGGCGCACAGAAAGGCCAGGCCAAAGATCTTCGCCATATTGCCTTTTTTCTGCTCGTCCGGTGTGATACCGTTCTCCCGCATCCAGCTGTTGCCGAAGAGTGCCGGCGAATACCATATGCCACCGAGCAGGAAGGTGCTTAATGCCGCGGCAATGACTGCCAGCCAGTTGATCGTAGAAATATCCATATACTAAGATTTAAGTAAATGATCCATTGGCTAAGACCAATGGGCTTCTCAGCCCATACGCACAGCCTGATGGCTCACGTTAACGGTTGAAAGTCGGCTTCGCAACCCGAAGTCCTTACTATTGATAGCAGCGTTGCTATCCTTTAAGCACTCAAGTAAAGATAAAAGATTTTTCAAAACCAGCTATAATGTCTTGTGGGTTTTACGGTACGTAACTATAAACTGAAAAAAATATTTCCTGCTGCCTCCTCGCGGGCGCCGATGGCACCGATCTGCCAAATTGACAACTAATCGCTCTTTGGAACATCAGTTGATACGGGATGTGTTCAGATATGAATTCAATCTTCATTAAACGATAAAGTATATGCAAGAAAAAGGAACCATTTCCATCCACACCGAGAACATCTTTCCTATTATTAAGAAATTCCTCTATTCGGACCATGAGATCTTTCTCAGGGAGCTGGTCTCGAATGCTGTGGATGCTTCCCAGAAGATCAAAAGACTGAGTTCCCTGGGCCAGTACCAGGGCGAGCTGGGAAACCTGCAGGTCGATGTTTCTTTTGACGAGAAGGCCAAGACCCTGACCATTTCGGACCGGGGCCTGGGAATGACGGCCGATGAGATCAAGAAATACATCAACCAGATCGCATTTTCCGGCGCCACTGAATTCGTCGAGAAATTCAAGGATTCAAAAGATGCCAACGAGCTGATCGGAAAATTCGGCCTGGGATTCTATTCGGCGTTCATGGTGGCCGACCAGGTCGAAATTCAGACCCTTTCCTACCAGGAAGGTGCCGAGCCGGCACGCTGGATCTGTGACGGAAGCACCGAATTTGAGATCACACCGGGGAACCGGACCGAACGGGGAACCGATATCATCCTGCATATCAACCAGGATTCCGAAGAATTCCTGAGCAAGTTCAAACTGCAGGAGATCCTGGATAAATACTGCCGGTTCCTTCCTGTTCCGATCCGTTTCGGAACCCGTACCGAATCGGTGGAAGACGGCGTTGACGAGGACGGCAAACCGAAATACAAATCGGTGGAGGTCGACAATATCATCAACAACCCCAACCCGATCTGGACCAAATCACCGTCCGAACTGAAGGATGAGGACTATCTGGCATTCTATAAGGAGCTGTATCCCTTTTCCGAGGACCCGCTGTTCTGGATCCATCTGAACGTCGACTATCCGTTCAACCTGACCGGCGTACTGTATTTCCCTAAGCTGAAGAATGACTTCGAACTGAAACCGAACAAGATCAAGTTGTACTCCCGGCAGGTCTTCATTACCGATGAAGTGAAGGATATCGTGCCTGAGTTTCTGATGCTCCTGCATGGTGTGATCGACTCCCCGGATATCCCGCTGAACGTCTCCCGGAGTTTCCTGCAGGCTGACAGCAACGTGAAGAAGATCAATACCTACATCACCAAAAAGGTTGCCGACAAGCTGGCTGAACTGTTCAAAAAGGACCGTAAGGCCTATGAGGAAAAGTGGCAGGACATCGGCCTGTTCGTAAAATACGGAATGATCAGCGAAGAGAAATTCTATGAGAAGGCAAAGGATTTCGCTTTACTGACTAACACCCGGAACGAGCACGCAACGCTCCAGGAGTACCACGAAAAAGTGAAAGGCCTGCAGACCGACAAGGACGGACAGGTCGTATACCTGTATACCACCGATGCGGCCAAACAGGATACCTTTATCCAGTCCGCCTCCAAGAAGGATTACGATGTACTGCTGATGAACTCGCCGATCGATAATCATTTCATCAGCCACCTGGAAAGCAAACTGGAGAAGACGTCCCTGAAACGGGTGGATTCGGACGTGATCGATAAACTGATCAGGAAGGATGATGCTCCTGCGCACGTATTATCCGAAAGCCAGACCGCCGCTGTAAAGACTGTCTTTGAAGGGGCGATCCAGAACCCGAACATGAAGGTCGAGGTGGAGAGCCTGAATCCCGAAGAGCTGCCTGTCCATGTGACGATGGATGAGTTCATGCGCAGGATGAAGGACATGGCGCAGATGGGCGGCGGAATGAGTTTCTACGGCGCGATGCCGGACAACTACAAGGTGGCGATAAACGGCAATCACCCGCTAATCGCGCGTATCGCGCAGACCGAAGACGCTGAAGAGCAAACCCGGCTGGCCAAACAGGCGTTCGACCTAGCGCTGCTGTCCCAGGGCATGCTGACCGGCGCGGATCTGACAGAATTCGTGAAACGAAGCGTTCAGATGATCTGAGGCGGATTATCTTAACCATCATACACCCCGGCAGGATAACTGACCGGGGTTTTTTATTGGTCAGTATTCCGCGATGCCGGCAACATTCATTTTCGGAACGCCCGCCAGGTGAAGGGGCAGGTCCAGCCGAACCTCATAGGAATGTTCCTTTTTGACGATCTCCAGGTGATGCTCGCCTGGGTAAAGCAGTTTGAGGCGCTGCCGGACGTTCCCCAGGCCGATGCCGCTTTCGCCGTTATGGCGGTGCCTTTCGTTCGGCTTGCTGTTTGAGATGGAGAAGCGCAGCTTATCAGGGCCGATGCGGATCTCCAGGATGATCCACGGCCTCTCCAGCATCCTGCTGCTGCCATGCTTGAAGCTGTTCTCAACAAACGGAATCAGGAGCAGCGGTGCAATCAGTTTCTGACGGGTATCCCCCCTGACGTCAATCTGAAGGTTCAGCCGGTCTCCGTACCGGACCTTCTCCAGATCGATATAGTCACGCAGGATCTTAAGTTCCTTGTACAGCGGCACCAGGGGCTGGTCACATTCGCTGGTCATATAGCGGAGCATTCCCGACAGCTTTCTCACCAGCAGCGGCGCTTCGGGCGACCTCATGATGGTGAAGGAATAGATGTTATTCAGCGTATTGAACAAAAAATGAGGATGCACCTGAGCCTTCAGAAGCTGCAGTTCCGCATTGGCATTTTCACGCGCAAGGGATACCTTTTCCTCCATTTTCTCGAAATAGGTCTTCAGCATCTTGCAGGCCAGGAAGAGCAGGCACACCACGGGCGGTCCCATGAACAGAAAATTCATCGTCACGATCCAGCCGGCAGCCAGCGCGCTGGCCTTTTGGAACACCTTCGTGTTAAGATAGATCGCCAGGCCCATCGCGGCATAGGCCAGCAGCGTCACGAGTGAAAGTCGCAGGATAAAGGCCGTCATCCTCCGGTGCAGAATGAAAGCCGGAAGAAAGCGGTACACCACAAGGTAGGTATAGGCCATGCAGATCAGCAGGATCAGGAATTTGGACCAGAACCGCGGAGCAAGATCCTGCCAAGTAAACCGGTCCATCGTCAGAAAGCTGACCACAACCGTGAGGATAAAGACCACATAGGTGACTACCCAGTACACCAGATGCCGGGCATACTTATCGGGGGATTCCCGCGACCAGATGAAGCTATACAGGTTCATATGCGCCCTCCTTTGCCTGAATATCCATTCGGCCGTCCTTGTTAACCGGCAATGCGAGAAAAATGCCGGAGCCCTGCCGGGACCGGATCTGTGCAACCCTACAGGACAGATGCATCCCTGAGGCTTTCAGCCGCATGACGCAGTTATCAGCCACCGCGGTCCAGTCGTGATCCGCTCCGGAAGGGCCGTTTCCCTGAACGGTCGCCCGTACCTCCAGGGCATCTCTCCGGTTATTGGCGATCCTGACCAGAACCCTGGGGACCGGTCCGTGCAGCTGCCCGGCGCTGATCAGGGCCGTCATATCGGTCACCAGTGACAGGATCGCCATCGGCGGGATATACTGACCGGAGTAGTCCCCTTCCGCCTCGACCGTGATATGCATCATCCTGTGCTGCTGCCGGTTTTCAAGGAACGCAAAGTCCCGCAGGGTAGAGATTTCCTGCATAAGCGGGACCACCTTTCCCTTGCCGCAGTACAGCGAATAGCTGAGCAGGTCCGACAGCCTTAAAACCATTTCGGGCGTGTCCTCCAGGTCCGAGGTGATCCGGGTATAGATACTTTCCAGCGTCCGGAACAGGAACTGCGGCTGGATCCGGGCCTTATGAAGCTGGAGTTCGGTGCGCGCTTTTTTTTTCGCAATAGCCAGGTTTTCCTTATGCTGGACAGACCAGTTCTTGGTAATCTTCAACCCGATACTGATCACGCTTAAGGTAATGGCTGCCACTGAATTAACATAACTCAGATAGAGCGTTCCTGCAAAGGTTGTCTCTTTTTCAGGATGCGGACTGAAAACGAAATACCATTCGGACGCATAATAATTCAGACCCAGGCAGGCCAGGAAAAGAAGCATGAAGAATATCAGGAAGCGCTTATACCGCTTCCGCTGCAGGAAACGGGGAAGCAAAACATAAATTCCGGTATATGTAGCGAAAATACAGGCTGGAATAAAGAACAGGAAGTTGATCAGCGCCTCAAGGTAGATGCCGGGCTTCAGCAGGTGATCGATCGTTTCCGGATACCAGATCCCCTGCGGGTAAAAGTAAAATGTGTAGGTCACCCAGAAGGCAAGATGCCTGGCGATCCGATGCTTCCGGTCTCTGGAGAATATGAAGTCTCGGCCGTTCATGCTGCGGTTCCTTTAGCGGTTACTTTAATACTTTAAGCGCCTTGTTCACCTCATGATGATACATGCGCCCGATCGGGAGCTCCTTGCTGCCGATCTGAATATCCTCGGCCGTGAACGACTCGATCCACCGGACGGACACCAGGTACGAACGGTGAATACGCAGGAACTGATCTACCGGCAACAGGTTTTCGAGAACGGAGATTGCCTGTTTGGTGATGATCTGACGGGTGGTCGTGACTACTTTGATATAATCCTTCAGGCTTTCGACGTACAGGATGTCGTCGAGATATACCCGCACCATCTTGCGGTCCGTCCGGAAATAGATATAGCTATCCGGTTTAGCAGGTTTCTCGGGGGCCGGGGCCGCACCTTCCAGATTAGTCTGAAGTACCTTGTTGACCGCTTTCAGGAAGCGTTCGAATGAAATGGGCTTCAGCAGGTAGTCTACCGCATCGAGCTCGAACCCTTCCAGCGCGAATTCCCGGTACGCTGTGGTGAAAATGATCCGGGGCGGATTCTTCAGTGTACGGACAAAATCGGTCCCCAGCAACTGCGGCATCTGAACGTCCAGAAAAAGCAGATCGACTGGTCTGTTTTTCAGAAAACTCAAAGCCTCCACTGCATTGGCACACGATCCGGCCAGATCCAGTTCCGACACTGATTGAATATAGGTCTTCAGCAACTCAATAGCCGGCGGCTCATCATCGACAATCAGGCATTTCACTTTGGTGTTCATAGTACTTCATTAAGGGAAAACATATCACCATCAGGTGTGACATTTATCTGATCCAAAGTTACGGACAAACACAAATAACAAGTTCATTAACAGCTCATTAATTGGCAGAAAGTCGACAGATTACAGATTTTCGTCGACCATTGCCCGTTGGTCACGCCGAACGGGTTTCATAGGCGTCCGCGGGTCAAGTGTAGTCCCGCGGGGGCGGTCAGGCGAAAAAAAAAATGGGAGGCCGGACGGCGCTGTACCTTTATACCAGCATTCGAAATGAATGCATATGGTCTTACTTAAAATTCTACCGTTATGAAAACATCTGCAGAAAACAAAACACATGGTCAGCACGATTCAGCCACATTCGGCAAAGGATGGTTCGCACTCTTTCTGGGTATACTGCTCAGTCTTGGACTGGTGACCAAATCAGAAGCACAGCAGGCAGGCACACTTCCTGAGGTAACTGTAACCGGCAAGAACCTGGCAGTCAATGCCCGGGTATTAAAGGTATTCACCAGGTCATTCCCGACTTCGGAATCGGCCCGCTGGTTTCTGACAGAGAATAAACGGTACCTGGTCAAGCATATCATGAACGACATGCGTCACAATACGCTTTTCGGACGCCGCGGCGCTTTTATTTATGATATCGGATATGGTGCTGAAAAGGACATGCCCGCCTCACTGAGGTCACAGGTCAGGAGAAACTTTGAGGATTACGCCGTGACCAACGCCATCAACGTGCGGCAGAATGGCCGGAACGTATGGAAGATCAGCCTGGAGGATGCAAAGAGTATCCTGGTACTTCATGCCCAGGACGGCGTCCTCACTGAACAGGAAAGAGTCGACAAGGCATCACCCGAGGCGCTGGCCGCCTACCGGGTTCAGAAACAATCCGTCGAAACCCTGCTGTCCGACCTGAGATAACCGGCGGTCCCGAACGAAAAGAACACGCAAATAAACACTTCATCCTTCCATGACCCGGCCGGTTGACCAGCCGGGTCTTACTTTTGTACAATACGCCGTTCTTCCTGCCGCCTTCCTGCCATTCCTTAAGCTTCCCTCCTCAGGACCTCCAGCGGCGGGCTGTTCAGAATGCCCCGGCTGTTAAACAGACCGATAGCCACCGTCAGCACCGGAATGCTCACAAAAAGTACCAGAAGCGGCAGGAAGCCGACCGAGAACGGAGTTTCGAAGATAAAATGCGCAAGGGCCCAGCTTGCAGCAACGGAAATCAGGATTCCGGTACCGGCGCCAAGGGCTCCGAGGAAAAAATATTCCATTCCGGTGATCACCAGGATCTGCCGGCGCGAAGCCCCGATGGTACGCAGAAGGACACTTTCCCGGATCCGCTGATATTTACTGATCAGCACGGATGCGGTCAGCACCACAAGTCCCGTAGCAATACTGAACGCCCCCATGAAGCGGATCACAAAGCCGATCTTACCGAGAAGCTCATCCAGGATCGAGAGAACCAGGTTCAGGTCAATAATTGAAACATTGGGAAATTCACGAACAACAGCCGACTGAAAGGCGGCGGACGCCCCGGCCGACGGTACCCTGGTGATCAGTACATGGAACTGCGGCGCCTCTTCAAGCACACCGGTCGGGAACACCACCCTGAAATTCGTCTGAATCCGGTTCCAGTCCACTTCACGAAGGCTGCCGACAACGGCTGGAATAAGCGCTCCCTGAACATTGAAAACCAGCTGATCACCCACGCCCACCTGGATCCTCCGTGCATATTCCTGCTCCAGGGAGACATATACCGTTCCGTCGCCCGCGACCTTTCCGAACCACTGCCCTTCGGTGATCTTTTCAGAATCCGTGAGCGAATCACGGAACGTAACCCGGAATTCAGAGCGGAAAGCCCGGCGGGAGACCGAGGCGGAGGAATCCTTTCGGACATCCGCTGCCGACCGTCCGTTCACTTCCTCAATCCGCATGGTCACAATCGGCACTTCCTGGATCACGGGCAGCTTCCGTGATCTGGTCAGGGCGGCTACGCGGTCTTTCTGAGCCGGCTGAATGTCGAACAAAACCATGTTTGGCTGGTTGCCGCTTGCCGATAAGGAAACGCGGTTGATCAGGATATGCTGGACCGATATCAGCGTACCGATAAAGGCGGTGCCCAGTCCGATGGAGACGATCAGCGTGCGTGTCTGATTATGGGGCCGGAACAGGTTGGCCAGTCCCTGCCGCCACAGGTAACTCCAGGAGTAAGGAAAATACCGGCGGATAGACCACGTCAGCGAACCGGCGATACCGGAGAGGATGAAGAATGCGGCCAGCACACTGCCGGTAAAATACAATGCCTGAATCAGTGAGCGGAGCTCCAGGCAACTGAAGAGCAATATGAATAGCACCACCAGCAGACTGACGGTCATCCGTTGCGGATCGCGCAGAAAGGCGCGCCGGACAAAGGTGATGCGAAGCGTATTCAACGGTGATATATTCCGGACTGAAATGAGCGGCAGCAACGCAAAGAGAACCGCGATCATGACGCCCAGGAGGATGCCCTGGAAAATCGACGTCCAGGAGACGCTGACGGTGATGGCCACCGGCAGAAGGTCCTGCAGGACCGCCGGAAGAAGATACTGGACGGCAGTCCCCAGCGCAGCCCCCAGGACGGATCCCACTAGGCCGGACATGGCAATCTGAAAAAGATAGATCAGGAAGGCCTGCAGCGAGGAAACACCCAGACAGCGCAGGATGGCGATCGTAGCCAGCTTTTCCCGGATATAGATGTGGACGGAACTGGCCACACCGATACAACCCAACAGCAGGGCTATGAACCCGACCAGGGAAAGAAACTGGGTCAGATCTTCAAACGACTGGCCGGTCTCCCGTTTCTGCGACGCAATGGTTTCATGGTCGAGGTCTGACTGTTCGAGCCGGGGCGCGATATTCCGCACCAGCTTTTCGGCTGCCCGCGGGTCCCGAAACTTGTAATAGTAATAATACCCGACACGGCTCCCCTTTTTCAGCAGGCCGGTTTCATCCAGGTAACGAAAGGGAATATAGACTACCGGAGCCACGGCCGCCGTTACCCCCGTCTGCCCCGGAACCCTTTTCAGGATACCGGCGATGGTGAAGGTCGCATCCCCGACCCGGATGGGATCACCGACCCTGGCCCCGAACTGCAGCATGAGCGTCTGATCCACCAGCGCCTGGCGGCGGTCCCGGAAGGCGCCTGAGGCCTGTACCGGCGAAGTCTCAATGGCGCCATAATACGGAAAATCCCCCTCGAGCGCACGCACCTGGACAAGCCGGGTTCCGCGACTGGTCGGAAAGAGGATCATCGAGGCAAACCGCCGCTCCTGCGACCGGGCATCACCCAATGACCTGAGGAACGATTCCGTTGTATCCGGAAGCTGCTTGTTGGTCGAAATGACCAGGTCTGCTCCAACGAGCTCCCCGGCCTGCCGGTCGATATCCTGCCGGAGATTGTCGCTGAACGAGTAAATAGCCACCAGGGCCGCAATGCCCAGGATGATCGATGAAATGAACAGGAATAGCCGTGACCGGCTGCTCCGGCTGTCTCGCCAGGCCATTTTCATGAGCCAGCGCAGCCTGATCGGTTGCTTATCCATGGGCTGTATTGATGAGATCGGAAGTGATCACCCCGCCTTTCAGTTTAATGATTCGCCGGGTCATCCCCGCCAGTTCGAAATCATGGGTCACCAGAACCAGCGTGGTTCCGGTCTGACGGTTCATCTCAAACAGCAGCTCCACGATCTTCCCGCTCGTTTCAGCGTCCAGGTTCCCGGTCGGTTCGTCTGCGAAAAGGATCTTGGGGTTATTGGCAAATGCACGGGCGATGGACACCCGCTGTTGTTCGCCGCCGGAAAGCTGGGAAGGATAATGATGGCCGCGATCGGCAAGCCCGACCTTTTCCAGGAGTGAAACCGCACGGCTTCTGACGTGCTTTTCTCCCCGCAGTTCCAGCGGGACCATGACATTCTCAAGGGCGGTAAGCGTAGGCAGCAGCTGGAAATTCTGAAAGACAAAGCCCACATCACGGTTCCGGACCCGCGCCCGTTCATCCTCGCTTAACCGGTCAATGGCGGTCGCATTGAGCCTTACCTCTCCGCCTGAAGCCCGGTCGAGCCCCGCACAAAGTCCGAGCAGGGTCGTTTTCCCGCTCCCCGAAGGGCCCACGATGGATATGGTCGCCCCTTTTTCAACCTCGAAACTGATATTTTCGAGCACGGTCAGTGTCCGGCCGGCACTTTCATAAGTCTTGCTGAGGTTCTTTACGCTTAAAATAATCTCCACGTTCTTAAAAATTTACTATGATTGTCCCGGCACTCCCTTCCCCGGGCTTCTGAAAATACGCAATTGTTAAACTTAAATATCGTGTTCATGTTTAAAATACGTTCGGCTGGTTTCAAAACTGCTCCTATGTCAAAAATATACAGGATACTATTGCTGGGTTTTCTTTTCGCCGCCTGTAACAGCGAACCTGGAACCCGGGAGAACAAAGCCGGAAACACTGAAAATAACAAAGCCGAACGCATGCCGGAAAAGAAGCACATCCTTTTTTTTGGAAACAGCCTGACCGCGGGCTACGGACTGGACGATCCGCAGGATGCCTTTCCTGCCCTGATCCAGAAAAAGATCGACTCTCTCAATCTCCCATACAAGGTCATCAACGCCGGACTCAGCGGCGAAACCACCTCCGGCGGCAACAGCCGGATCGACTGGCTGCTGAAACAGCCGGTGGATATTTTCGTGCTCGAATTGGGCGCCAATGACGGTTTGCGCGGCATTCCGGTGGCTGAAACGGAAAAAAACCTGCAGTCGATCGTCGATAAGGTCCGGGCAAAGTATCCGGAGGCGAAGCAGATACTGCTGGGCATGGAGGTGCCGCCAAATCTTGGCGACCGGTATGTCAACGACTTCCGGGCTATCTTCCGCCGGGTAGCCGTCCGAAACAATATGGGTTTCGTCCCTTTTCTCCTGGAGGGCGTCGCAGGAAACACCACCCTTAACCTCGGCGACGGGATCCATCCCACCGCCAAGGGCTACCGGATCGTTGCTGGCAACGTATGGCCGGAACTGCTGAAGCTCCTGGAAGAGGACGGCGTTTAATTGTTAAATTTTCAGCGGATACGAAACTTTCCCTTTCATCCTCTTACTTTTAAATATGAGGATATCCGCAAAGATCCTGTTTTTGATCCTGCTTCTGTGCTTGTCTTCACTCGCGTCTCACCCGCAGGACCGGTTGCTCTCGGGGCGGGTATATGAACTCAGTACGCGGGATCCCGTACCCGGTATCCTGGTTTCCAACCCGGCGAAAGACCTGAAGACCACAACGGACAGCACCGGCTTCTTCCGCTTGCCGGGGACCATCGGCAATCTGTTGGTCTTCTCCGGATCCGGTTACCTGACGGATACCATGCTGGTCATTGACCATGCGCCTCGGGAAGTGCTCATGCGTGGGGTAAACCACCTGTTGAACGAGGTGGCCGTCAGCAGTGCCGCGCCCAACCTGGGAGCATTCCGCGATCCTGATTACCACGGACAGACCGTGGCCTACCAGCACGACGACGATGGGAATCCGGTGGGCGGCCTGATATTCCGGATCTCCTACTGGAACAAGGACTCCAGAAAAGAAAGGCGTTCAATAAGGAGGTTGGAGAAGGCCCGGCTGGAGTCCGGGATCTACGAATTATTCAGTCCGCTGAACATTGGAAAATACATTCCCCTGAAAGACCAGGCGCTGCAAAACTTCATCAACCTGTACCGGCCGCCCGTCAGCCTTTACCGTTCAGCCGGGTTCAACCTCGTGCTGTACCTGAATGACAAGTACCGGGAATACCTCGCCCTTCCGGAAGAAGAGCGGCGACTTCCGCCGCTGAAGTGATTGTCAGAACCGGCCCGCAGCCAAGCATATTTTCTTACTTTTGACGCTCATTTCAAGAAACTATGGCAACAACCAAGATTACTGTAAACAGCAACGGATCCCTGCGGGTCGAAGGAGATTTCGAAATCGTCGACAAGAACGGCAACACGTATGACCTTGGGGGTCGTGATATCGTGTCTATCTGCCGTTGCGGACTTTCCAAGAACAAACCATTCTGTGATGCTTCCCACAAGGGACACTTTGAGCACGAAGCCGTTGCATTCGCGTTGCCTCCCAAAAAAGTTTAAGGGAGATATCAGGCGGATCAGCTACCCGAAAAAAGAGTTCTGAACGACTATACAATTCATTTGGAATATGCGTTAGAGGATTTATCTAATACCTATGGCAATGGAACATCCGCTTCGAATAACGTTCAAAAATAACGACTATACCTTTCAGCTGATCCGCAATATCCCGATCACCCGTGAGACAACCGAATTTCAGATCCTGTTAAACGGATCCCCCATCACCATTTCCAAGGAAGGCCGGGGTTGGGTCGCCGACAGCCAGGAAGATCCGGAGCTGATCGACGCCATCGGAAGAACCCTTGCACTGCGGTACCGCATCTGATGCAGAACAAAGGACCGGTCAGGTCCTTTTTCTCATCATAAAATCGTAGATCCGTCCGGATACCCGGGCCATGGCCTTTACCACGGCATCGTCATCCTGAAGCCCTTTTGATAACAGCACCAGAACATATTTCCGCCCGTCCGGAAGAAAGACGATCCCTGAATCGTGCCTGACGCCGCTGATGGATCCGGTCTTATGCGCGACTTTTACCCCGGCCGGAAGCCCGGCCGGAATGATTTCGTTGAACTCCTGATCCATGAGGATCCGGATCATGGATTCGCAGTCAGCGGACCCGATTATCCTGCCGTCAGCCATGTGTTCAAAGATCCGCATCAGGTCGTAGGCTGTCGTGGTGTTATTCATCCCTTTCCCGTAGGCCTTTCCGTCCTCAACCCCGCGCAGCACCTGCATATTCCGGACCCCGTAGCTGCGGATAGTCCGGTTGGCATTGCCGGCACCAACCATCCCGATCATCAAATTGGTGGCCAGGTTACTGCTCCGGATGATCATCCGGTAAACCAGGTCCCCAACGGACAGTTTTTTTCCGATCAGCCGGTAGATCTCCTGGTCCCCGTCACTTCCCGGATCCAGCGCATAGGCACTACCGTCAGCTATACTGCTGAACGTATTTTCTATTTCGACGGAGTCCGTCATGGAGAACCGGCCTTCGGCTGCCTGTTTAAACGCCTCGATCATCACAGCGGTCTTCATCGTGCTCGCCGCATGAAAAATTTCATGCTCGTTGAGCAGCAGTTCGCTCCCGGAGGTCATATCGTGGAAGGCGACAGCGAAGGTTCCGGGAAGTTTGCCGAGTTCCATACGGATTTCCCGCTTAAGAACGTCCAGGCCGGACGAATCTGCGGGCCGCTGCGGCGCGAGCAGGTTTATGCTGAGCAGGACAGGAAAAAGAATATTCAACATGAAGGCGATTTTTGATCCAAATTACGAATTCCCCCGAAAGTTCCGCCAACCACCCGGTTGCGGGCGGCTAAGAAGCACCATCGCGATCCTGAATAATTTCTGTAATTTCCCGCTGTAACCTGAATACTAAACCATAACGAATGAAAAAATCAGCACGAATTCTTTTTTGCGCCGTACTGACCGCGCTGCTTGCCGGTTCGGCGGAACTGAAAGCCCAGGCCCCGGAAGAAAAGCTGGACTGGCAGCTTGGCGCACAGGCCTGGACGTTCAGAACCCACACGTTTACAGAGACGCTCGATACAATCCGGGCCATCGGCCTGAAATACGTACAGGCGTTCCCCGGCCAGAAACTCGGTGGAAGGATGGAAGGTACGATGGACTATAAAATGTCCGCTGCTCAACGAAAGCAGGTCCTGGCGCTTCTGAAGCAGAAAGGGATCAAAATGGTCTCATTCGGAGTGACCGGAGCAGACAATGAGGCGGACTGGAGAAAATTATTCGAGTTCGCCAGCGCCATGGGCCTTCAGAGCGTCGCTGTTGAACCGGGTTACCAGAACATGCCGCTGGTCTCCAAACTTGCCGATGAGTTCCGGGTCAACGTGGCCATTCACAACCACCCGCAGCCAACCCTTTACTGGAGCCCTGACACGGTCCTGAAGTACACCGCCGGGTTAAGCAAAAGGATCGGCGTCAACGCCGATATCGGCCATTGGGTCCGGTCCGGACTCGATCCGGTCGCCTGTCTGAAAAAATTTGAAGGCCGGATCTTCGCATTGCACTTCAAAGACCTGGACCGGAAACCGAGCGAAGAGATGCTGAAGACCCTCCGCTCACTGCCGGCCGGAAGCGGATTTACTAAAGAGCTGATCGAAGCGCTTCAGACCGGACCTCATGATGTGATCTGGGGAACCGGGGTATCCGACATCCGGGGTGTAATGGCCGAGCTGAAACGCCAGCACTTCAAAGGGCCTGTTTTCGCTGAATATGAACATAACTGGGGAAAGAACGCCGGTGAAGTAAAAGCCAGCGCCGCCTATTTCAGATCTGTCGTGAACACGCTCTAGGACATCTGTATGTTCCCTGACAAACCCCGGGTGCCTGAGCGCCCGGGGTTTCTTTTTATGCAGCGCTCACTCCGTAGCAGGCCCGGAATTCTTCGCCCCAAAAAAAAATTCACATTTCACCCAACCATCTGACGTTCCGCGGGGGTATTGCAGTAAAAACAGATCAACATCCAAGAATCATGATGAAAAATCCAATCAAAACTGCAGCCCTTATGCTCATCTCAGCCGGGACCTTACTCGGATCCGGCTGCAGGGAAACAGAAGTTCCGGAACCGTCCCGCCCTGTCCCCGCCGCTCCGGCCGGACAGACGCCACAACCCGCTGATCCCCCCGTCAGCCAGACGCCTCCGGCACCGACAGCACCGTCCGTCCCCGGGCAGCTCCGAAAAATAAGCTGGGCACCGCTGGACTTCAAAGAGTTCGTCTACAATGAAAAGGGCGATCTGGTCAGGTACAGCCGCCAGTACAACCATGTACAGGGCACGGACCTGGTACAGCGTGATGAGTTCACCTATGCCTACGACCAGTCAGGCAAGCTGACCAGTGTAACCAATAAGGATGGCTTCCAGACAAACTATGATTACCGGGGTGAGGTATGGAGCGAAGCGCTGAGTCTGGACAAGCTCGGCCGGCCCCTCAAAAAATATGAGTTCCGGTTTAACGAAAAGAAACAGCTGACCGGTTATTCGGAATTCAGCGTCGCACTGAACGGTGTGGTCACCCCGCGGTCAAAGACCAGCTTCACTTACGACGGCAAGGGCAACCTGGTGACCTATGTTCAGTCCTGGTACGTGGAAAGCAGCCAGTCATTCGTGAAATCGGCCGAACTGAAATTCTCGGACTTCGACGACCGGAAGTACCCGAAGAATGCCGACAGTTTTGATTATGTGCTTCAGCCGCTCAGCTTCTTCGTCAATAATCCGGGCAAAAAGGAGTTCCTGGGAAACTTCAGCCCGGTAGAGCACTACTCCTACACCTACGATGTGCACGGGTATCCCAGCATGAAGCGAACTTCCTATACCTATGATAAACCGATTCCATCCGTCGAAGCTGTATTCGGGTATTAGGACAATAATTCCGAAACGCTTCCATCAGGATGGTAACAAACCAGGACAAACGATATCTAAATTTACCAAGTATATGACCTTTAGACTATTCCTTCTGTGCCTGATCTGCGGGATCCCTGCCGTTTACGGCCAGGACTCGATGGCTCCGGCCGTTTCGGATCTGAGACCATACCGCATGACCGGACAGGATCATTCCCTCAAAAGGAACCTGAAGTTCGCGGATTACAGGACCCGTAAGATCCGCCGTACCCTGGGATCGTTTTTCTATTTCCGTCAGCCTTCCCTGGCCAATCTGTTGAAGATCGGTGATATTCCGCTGTACAGAAAGGACCGGCTCAGGGCCAAAGATGTGTTCCGGCTGGACCTGGAAAAGGAGAACCGCCCCGTCACCAGTATCGAGTGCCGGGCGGTTCTCCGGAAGAACGAAACGTTTCGATTACTGGGTCGGCAGGATTCTTCCTTTTTCGGCGCGCGGAACGTGGATTACCTGGACGCCCGGATCCGGATGGCGGCGGATACTGCCATGATCTGGAGCATGCTCGCATCCAACCTGAACGGCAGCAGGGACGAAGAGCAGAAAGGTAAGATCCGGAACGGTGACCGGGAGATCACTTTCGTGAAGACCACCCTCATGCTGCGGGAACTTCCGGTAAGCAAAAACAATCCGTTGAGCCTGCTTTCCGGTATCAGCATGGTTTACGCATTCAGTATCGACGGACGGGTGGTTGGCGCCGTCAGTTTTAAGGAGACGGACCGTCAGTTCTGGATCCAGGAGGATCTGGACGAACCGGTAAAAGATGTTATTGCTTCGGCTGCATCCCTGCTCACCATCAGAAAGGACCTGTATAAATGACCAACGCATCACATATGAAACTTATACGTTACGCTCTGCTGCCGGCCGTGCTGCTGGCATTGTCCGCCTGCACAGCCGTTAAACTCGGTATTCCCGAGGAATTCAGCAGTCAGGCGACCGAACTGCATGTGAAGGGCCTGAACGGGTTCACGATCAATCAGAAGCTGACTTTCGGCGATTACGTAACGTCAAAAGTCCGTAATGGCTGGGTACTGACCCGGGAGAACAATGACCGGGTGTCCGGCGTGACTACCGAAGACCGCGTGCTGAGGCTCTTCAACGTCGATAACTCTGTCAAAACGACTTCCGCACATACCAAATACCAGTACAGCATGTATGGCGACGGGCTGGAGTCCAAGATCTTCTGCCTGGAGCGGAAAAGTTCTGAAGATCAGGATATCCGGACGCATATCAAGGGTCTGGGCGACCTGTCAGTCGCCAGGAATTACCAGTATTCCTTCTCGGCAGCTATCCTGCCCCTCATCCAGGATTACGATACGCCGTGGCAGGTCGTGATCTACAACAATTACGATGTAAAACAAGACACCGCGAGGCGGCTCTTCGACCTCCCTTACGTACAGGAAGAAGGGTATGCAACCAACGGGAAAGAGACGATCAACATCCGGACGATCCGAACCAAAAAGGCGACTACCAGTAAGGGCCGGTCGGTAAACATGCCGGTTAAAATGGCTGCAGGTTACGAATTCAGTATTGATGGCGGCGTGATCGGCATCCTGGACACCTACCAGAACAATATATGGCTGTACAATGAGCTGGATAAGGAAACCCGGTTCATCCTGGCCTCCGTATCTTCGGCGATTCTTCTCCGGAAGCTAAACAAAGAATCAGACCAGTAATCAGACCCGGATATACAGACCGTGCATACGCAGGAAAACGAAATAAGGCTGATACTGGAAGGCTGCCGGAAAAATGACCGGAGAGCCCAGGAGGTGCTGTACCGCATGCTCTACCAGTTTGCCATGTCGACTGCAATGCGCTACTCAAGAGATGAGGCGGATGCGGCGGATATTCTCAGCCATGCGTTCGTACGCATCTTCAAACACATCCATACGTTTGATGAGAGTAAAGGAACGATCTACGCATGGGTAAAACGGATCGTGATCAATGAAGGCCTGGATCATATCAGGACCCGGAACCGGTTTATGGAAACCTTTGAAACCGATACCGTAGCCGAGCCGGCGATCGATAATGCTGCGCTGGACCGCCTGAATGCCCAGGAGATCATGACCATGATCCAGAAACTTCCCCCGGCAACCCATGCCGTTTTTGTTTTATATGCAGTCGAGGGCTATAAGCACAAAGAAATTGCCGAAGCGCTGGGTATCAGCGAAGGCACCAGTAAATGGCACCTGAGTGAAGCCCGGAAAACCTTACAAAAAAACATTGAATCGTTAAACACTGCATGAATCAACCCACCACATATGAACAACTGATTGCACAAAAGCTGCAGGAACTGGCTGTGCCTGACCAGGCCAATGCCATCTGGGCAACGATTGAGCACCAGCTGAATATCGAGATGCCGGGAACCGACCCCGGGTCCGGTGGGGGCGGACATGGAAACTGGTGGATGGGCGGCGGCAGCCTGTTGACCCTGTTTGTAGCCGTAGTAACCTATATATCCGTTTCAAATCAACATTTCGAAAACCAGCGACATATCAAAGAGCGGCCGGCCGTGGAACATCGCAGGCCCGCAAGGAAAACCGGGCAGGACTCCGCGAAAAACGAGCAGCCTGAAAACCCCGCCCGTCCGCGTCAGGGCATTGCGGAAAAACCGGCAAAAGAAGCCGGGATCCCGGTGACCAGAGACAGCGCGGCATCGGCGAACCCACCGGTTACGGCCCCGGAACCGGTACCCGTGCCGGCCGACACCGTGCCGCCGGCGAAAAAGCCGCGCGGCGTACGAGGAATCAGTGATGCGGATTACCGGCTGATACCGGCCCGTAAAGACAGTGTGCGCCGCAAGGACTAACCGGGAACTTACTTTCTGCGGACTCCCCTGACCGGCTCCGCCAGCAGCGGATTCTCAGGCCAGGCGTGCTTCGGGTATCTGCGTTTCAGTTCCTTCCGAACCTCGAAATAGGTAATCTCCCAGAAACTCCGCAGATCCGAGGTTACCTGAACCGGCTTGAAGCCGGGTGAAAGCAGATGCATAACGACCTTGACCGTTCCGCCGTTCACCCGGGGTGTTTCCAGCATACCGAAGACCTCCTGCAGCCGGACGGCCATTACCGGAGGGTCCCCGCCCGGGTTATAGGCCACCCTGATCATCGAACCTGTGGGAACAGGGATCGCTGCCGGAGCCAGCCTGTCCAGCAACACCTGTTGGTCATAGCCCAGAAAGTGCTGCAGCACTTCCCCGAGGTCAAGTTTCCGGAAATCCTCAGCTTTCCGCAGCTGTCCGAAATATGGGCCGAGCCACTCGCGGCTTCCGGCGAGCAGGGCTTCGGTGCTGACATCGGGCCAGTTCTGTTCCGGATTCCACCGGCGGAGAGTCAGCACCCTGTTCTGCCACTCTTCCACTTTCTCACTGAAATTCAGCAGGGTCCTTCCTTCCGAACGGATCGTATCGGCAAGCACCGCATCGCGCTTTTCCGGATCCGGCATTTCCAGGGGCCTGGATCCAAGGACCAGGCTGCCGATCCTCCGGTCAGCGGTCATCAGGAGCTGCCCCTTCCGGCTGTCCCAGCGGATCGTCTGGACTTCGGCAGCCAGATGGCTGATGTCCGCCGGATTCAGGGGAGCGGCCAGAAAGATCTTCCCGGTTCCCTTGCGGCTGTCGAGTTCAGCCACCGCCAGCCAGGGCTCGTGGGCCAGATCATCCGATGGGCTTAGCGCTCCGGTCTGCCCGTTTGCAAGGCGAAAAAGGCCCTCTGCAGCACTTCTGGCAGCAGCGATCCGCTCAGGATAGGCCGAGGCTACCAGGAATCCGGTGGCAAACGGATCGGCCGCCGAATCATCGGGAGCGACGTTAAATAACTTCCGGTAGGCAGCTGCGGCCTTTTCAATCCTGGCGAGCGCTTTGTCGCCGTTCCGCCCGGACCGGTAGCGCCGGAGGCTTTCGATCCGCAGATTCAAATCCGCTCCGGCCATTTGCCGGTCTAGCGGGTCCCGTTCGTCCAGAAGCGCGGCCAGATCAGTGGCCAGCGGCAGGCTTCCCGCTTCGCCGGCCATGATCAGCATATTGGCCAGCCGGGGATGGCAGGGAAGCCGGTGAATCCGTTTGCCGTGCGGCGTAAGCTGTCCGCCCGACACGGCTCCCAGGGAAGTCAGCAATTCCAGGGCGCCCGCCAGGGCGGCTGCAGGCGGAGGGTTCAGCCAGTCAAGGTCTGAGGCATCCCGTATCCCCCATTCCAGCAAATCCATAACCAGCGGCGCCAGATCACTGTCCAGGATTTCCGGAGTCCGGAAAGGCGCCAGGCGGGAATGGGTCGCCACCGACCACATCCGGTAACAAACCCCCGGACTCAGGCGCCCGGCCCGGCCGGCCCGCTGGTCGGCAGCATCTGCAGAAACCCGGACGGTCTTCAGTCCGGACAGCCCGGTTCCCGGGTCAAACACAGATTTACGGGTGAGACCGCTGTCCACCACGATCCGGACCCCTTCAATCGTCAGACTGGTTTCCGCAATGGACGTAGCCAGGACCACCTTTCTGCGCCCCCGGGGATCCGGTACCAGGGCCGCCTGCTGTTCCGCATAGGTTAGCTGTCCGTATAACGGATGGATTATCACGCCGCCGGGTTGCCTGCGGAGGATGTCGTAAACCCTGCGGATCTCAGCCTGCCCCGGAAGGAACGCCAGCAGATCCCCGGGTTGCTCGCGGAGCGCCTGCAGGATCGTCCGGCTGCACCGTTCCGGCAATTCCTCCGGATCCTCGTGACCCGTATAAATCAGCTCGACCGGGTAAAGTTTCCCCTTGCTTTCTACAACCGGAGCCTGCAGCAGGACGGCCAGGGGTGCCACGTCGAGCGTTGCGGACATGATGACGAGCCTGAGATCCGGGCGGAGAACCTCCTGGACCTGGCGGGCTAATGCCAGCGAAATGTCTGCATGTATACTTCGTTCATGAAACTCGTCAAAAAGGATCAGGCCGACGCCCTCCAGGGCATTGTCATGATGAAGCATCCGGGTCAGGATACCCTCGGTCACGACTTCGATCCTGGTTTGCCGGGATGTGCGGTTTTCGAACCGGATCCGGTAACCTACGGTGTTGCCGACCTCCTCACCCAGCAGATCAGCCATCCGGCCTGCTATACTGATTGCAGCCAGCCGCCGGGGCTCCAGCACCAGGATCTTCCGGCCGGCCAGCCAGGGCTCATCCAGTAGCGCCAGGGGCAGCACCGTACTCTTGCCGGCCCCGGGAGGCGCAGTCACGAGCAGCGTATTCCCGGCAGCAAGGAAGTCCCTGGTCCCGGGAATGACTTCGGTAACCGGCAAACAGGTATCAAACGGATTAAATTTGGCCCTCATAGTTAACTGGGGCCAAAGATAAGACACTCGCGGAGGTTTCCGTTCTATCCTTTTACGGGAATACCCCTCAGATGCTCGTTGAACCACTGAACGGCCATCACGGCCACGGCTTCGAGTTTTCCGTCCTCTTCAAAAAGGTGCCCGGCGCCTTCGATGATGATCATCTTTTTTATTCCCGGCAGGCGTGGAAAGGATTGCTCGTTCAGCCTGATGACCGGCTCATCCCGGCCGCCGACGATCAGCAGAACCGGCGTATCCGCATCCTCAAGCGAATCACCCGCCAGGTCCGGGCGACCGCCCCGCGATACGACGGCACGGACCTCATCCTTCAGCCGGGCGGCAGCCACCAGTGCGGCCGCAGCACCGGTACTGGCCCCGAAATAGCCTACCGGCATTCCGGGAGCGAGGTGCACGCGCTGCAACCAGCGGGTGACAGCAACCAGACGGTCACTGATCAGCCCGATATCGAACCTGCGGTCACGTACCTGGTCCTCGCCCGCGGTCAGCAGGTCGAAAAGCAGGGTGGAATATCCTTCCGCCTGCAGTTTTCTTGCGACCATCTGATTCCTGACGCTGTGCCGGCTGCTCCCGCTGCCATGCGCAAATATCACCATGGCTCCGGCGCCCTCCGGCTGAACCAGATCGCCCGCCAGGACGACCTGATCAAGAGGTATTTCCACTTCCATCCTAAACCATCCGTTAACAGGTTATCTCGTGTCATCCGCCTCCTTCAGCAGGGCCATCATCTCCTCATCGTCAAAATCACCGAAGACGTCATAGACCTGACCGACAGCATAGAACGGCCGGGGCTGATACAGGACCTCGATCCTGTCGGCCTTCTTCAGATTCTGGTCATAGGTTACGCCGGAGACCGGCGCGGCAATGATAACCCGGGCGGCGTTCTTTTTCCGGCACAGCCATAACGCCGGAACCAGGGTCACGCCGGTAGCGATACCGTCATCCACCAGGATCACCGTGCGCCCGGTCAGGTCGGGAAGCGGTGCACCGTTCCTGTACTTCCGGATCCTCCGGTTTACTTCTTCCATCTGGATTTCGATCACTTCCTGCAGGGCTTCCGAAGAGAGCAGGTGCTGTCCTTCGGGCGATACATAAACCGTATGCTCTTCGGAGATCGCTCCGATGCCGAACTCTTTTCTGGAAGGAAGCGGAAGTTTCTTGGAAATCAGCACGGAGAGCTCGGAGCCCAGCTGCCTTGCGACATAATAGGCGACCTCAACACCACCACGCGGAATGCCGAGAATCAGCGGGCCGGCATCTTTATACAGCGGCTCGAGGTGTCGGGCCAGCTGCCTTCCGGCATCCTCCCGGTCCTTAAATAACACTTCTGCCTGCCGCCCCCACATGGTCATCCTTTTTTAGTGGAACCAGTCCGCCGGACAAAAGTTTAACCAATTGACAAATAACCTTTTACAGTCATTAAGAAAAGAAATACTATAGCGTAATCTTTCCGTGCTCGCCCGGTTCGGCGCGCTCACCGCCAACGACCGCCTTGACCATCTCGTAAAGCCGGACCATCTTGCCGGAGCTGCTGTCCCAGAATTCCGCATGCGCCGGAGTTACGCGGAGCAGTGCGATGCCCGGCGTATGCAGTTCCTGCGGAAACCATGCCTTCAGGATCGGGGTCCACAACTGCTCCATTTTTTCCTTGTCCCTGACGACCGCAGCTGTACCGGTCACGCTCAGATACGAACTCTTGGAACGGTCAGCATAGGCCAGACAAACCTGGGGGTTCTTTTCTACCTGCTCCACCTTTTCGGTAAATTCCTCCGTAAAAAACCAGATGCTGCCGTCCTCCTCCACGCTGATGGTGGACATCGGCTTACAATCCAGGTGATCCCGGTGCTTGGTGCAAAGCATGCACACCTGTACCGATTCAGCAATCTCTTTCAACTTGCTCAGCCCTTCTGTGTTGTTCGATTTCATATCCTGTCGTATTTTCTACATTCAACAGGAGGTCCGGGAAATGGTTTTTCGCTACAGGTGCGGCCGGCTGACGAAGGAACTTCCCCGGACGTAGAACCGCCAGGGGATACTTTTGTAAGGTTCAGCGATATTCAGCCCGATCCGCGGCCCGGCAATCACCGTATCTTCCGGCACTGCCGGCCCCTGGTCTTCAATCCATATCTCCGGTCCCTGCAGCGAGCTTCCGTTGTGAACTTTCTTTAATGCCAGGGCCTTGGCAAGCGCTCCGGGACCCCTGCAAAGCCGCGGGTCCTCATGCCGGACCTTCCGGCGCTCCCGCATCGCCTCCAGACCCACCGTCGGCTGAATGGCCCGGATGAGGATCGCGTGGGCACAGTGGGCCGGGCCGGTCACGATATTGAGCATATCATGGATACCGTAGCAAATATACATGTAAACAACGCCCCCGGCGGAGTACATAATGTCGTTGCGGGCCGTGCGCCGGTGATTATAGGAGTGTGCCCCCGTATCGTCCGGTCCGCGGTAGGCTTCCGTTTCCACGATGATCCCGCCCGTCAGTACACCTTCCGTCCGGACAAAAAGGTATTTGCCGATCAGGTCGCGGGCAAGACCCACCACATCTTCATTCAGGTAATAAGTCGGGGCAAGTACCGCCATCAGAACCGGATCATATCAAGGATCCGCTGGAGAAAGCGCTGGTCAACCTCATCAAACTGATCCGGTTCCGCACTGTCAACGTCCAGGACCCCGAGAACGACACCCCCGCGGATGATCGGAAGTACGATCTCAGACCGGGATAATGAACTGCAGGCAATATGTCCCGGAAAGGCATCGACATCCGGAACGATCAGGGTCCGCGCTTCGGCCCATGCCGTTCCGCAGACTCCTTTTCCTTTGGGTATGCGGGTGCATGCGACCGGTCCCTGGAACGGGCCCAGCACCAGGTTCTCCGATTTAAGCAGGTAGAACCCCACCCAGAAAAATCTGAACTGCTCCTTCAGGGCGGCACAAACATTTCCCAGGTTGGCGATCAGATCGTCCTCCCCCGAAAGCAGGGCTTCGATCTGCGGGATAAGAGACTGGTATTCTTCTTCTTTTGTTGCGGAAATAATTCTTAGATCTTCGGCCATGCAGCAAAAATAAATATCTGGGTATAAAGAAATTCAGCAGAATGTAATAAAAGCTCGTTTATCGCATTAAACTAAAGACGGGAACACCTGTCAGAATAAGTACACCTAACATAAACACACACTATGAAAAAATTACTGACATTAGCCGTATTCTTTACCGTACTCGGCGCCACCTCCGTATCAGCACAAACCTGGCGTGATGACGACCGCCGGTACGCCGACAACCAGTCCTATCGCGATGACCGTGGCGACTACCATTGGCAGGTCGTTGAACGCAGGGTCTGGATTCCCGAGCGCCGGGTTCGCGGGCTGTTCGGAAGCCGCGTCATTCCGGGACATTATGAAATCCGGAAGGAGCGGGTGAAGGTATACCACCGGAACAAACACTATCCTTATGGTCAGGCCAAAAAGAATCGGGATCGCGGCCGGGACAAACATGACCGCAACCACCGTGACCGCTGCAATGACCGGAGTCACCGCCACGACCGGGACGGCCGCTGGTATCATTAATACTTAAAACTTCTCCAAAAGCTCCCCGGGGAGCTTTTGGTTTTTAGAGTTCGTCAGTTCCGGGCACACTCCCTCTTCGCCGCTGCGAGCCGGCCCTCAAGCTGTCTGAACCATTCGTTCAGATAGACGCCAAGTTCCCGGTCGGTCCTGTCGGTCTGATCCGGCTGATTGAGCACGTAATACCCCTGGTCGTGCTCCTGGATCGCGAAGAACCGGAGATCATGCTCGGATGCGGTCGTAAAACGGACGGTCAGGTGATGATCCGCCATATCTACCTCAGCTTCGCATACGAAATCCTCGCCATTGGTCAGGGTTATCGTATTATAGTATCTGGTGACTACCATAACGAAATAATTAGGGAATTTTTTCTGTTCCGGTACCGGGCATCCCCGGAATCCGAAGAATATCAACACGTTAACGAATCGGATGCCGCATAAGGCATCCCTAATTAGAATAGGCCGACACCGGATAAAGTTTACAAAATCTGAAAGTATAGTCCTGCGAAAAGTTATTCACTAATAGTGAACGGCGGTGTGCCACGTACTGTGCGGCTGAAATTACCATGGACAATTGTTATATTGTTATATTAGCTTGAACCAATTCTTAAAAAATGAAATACGCATTGTTTACAACATTATCATTACTGGCCGCAGGCACCCTGGTCAGCAATGCCCAGCAGAAGGGAAAACCGGAGGACACCGAGGTTTGGGACCCTGTTCCGAAGGCGGTTTCCTGGACATCCGGCACATCGGCTCCTTCCGATGCCGTCATTCTGTTTGACGGCAGGAACCTGGACCAGTGGGTATCGGTGAAAGACGGATCGCCCGCCAAATGGACGGTCACAGGAGACAGCTTCACTGTGAAAAAAGGCACCGGAAACATTCAGACGAAAAAATCCTTTAGCAACTACCAGCTGCACCTGGAATGGAAGATTCCGGCCAATATTACCGGAACAGGTCAGGCGCGCGGAAACAGCGGCCTCTTCCTGGCTTCTACCGGCCCGGGCGATGCCGGCTACGAACTGCAGATCCTGGACTCCTATAACAACAAGACCTACAGCAACGGCCAGGCCGGCAGTATTTATAAACAATTTATCCCGCTGGCAAACGCCACAAAGAAACCCGGGGAATGGCAAACCTATGATGTGATCTGGACAGCGCCGGTCTTCAATGAGGACGGTTCGGTGAAAAGTCCGGCACGGGTTACCGCCTTTCACAACAATGTACTGGTTCAGAACGATGTAGAACTCCTTGGTGAGACCGTATACATCGGCAAACCTTCCTATAAGAAGCACGGACCGGCCCCGATCAAGCTTCAGGATCACGGGGACCCGAGCGAGCCCATCAGCTTCCGGAACATCTGGATCCGGGAATTATAAAAAAGGGTCCGATTCCACTCCTGTGGGATCGGCTCGTTTACACGCCTGTCCCACATCATCATCCTCATCCGCTCTCTCCTCCCGCCTATGCTGACCCTCATCTTTGACCTGGACAATACCATTTACCCCGTGTCCTCCATTCGCGACAGCCTGTTTCCGCCGTTGTTTACGCTCCTTGAACGCCCCGAATACTCGCTGGACGAAGAAACCTTGCGGTCCGCGAAACGAGAGATCATGCGGCGCCCGTTTCAAAAAGTTGCCGAGGAATTCCGGTTTCCCGGTAACCTGGTGGAGGAATCGCTGAACCTGCTCAGGAACCTCTCAATTGATCAGCCCATGGCCTGTTTCGGGGATTACCACGCCGTCAGGACGATCCCGGCTCAGCGGTTCCTGGTCACGTCCGGTTTTTTGAAGCTGCAGCAAAGCAAGATCAGGCAGCTGCAGATTGCGAATGATTTCCGGGAGATCTTTATCATTGATCCTGACACAAGCTCCCTGAGCAAAAAGGACATTTTCGCTCATATTCTGGAAAAGTATGCACTGCGTGGTTCGGACGTGGTGATCATCGGCGATGATCCGGAATCAGAGATCCAGGCGGCCTCGGAGCTCGGCCTCCGTTCGTTCATGCTCGATCCGGACGACCGGTACCGGGAGTCCGGATGTTCGCACAGCGCCCGTCGGCTCAATGAGCTGGCCGGCTTCCTGGAAAATGAGGGTTTGCTCAGAATTGCACCGAACGGAAAATCTTGAATGCGATGAGCTCCGTCGCCTTCCTGGTGATGGTATTGAGGTCGAACGGCTTGGAAATGAAAAGGTCACAACAACTGTTCTCCTCCCCCATGCCGAATTCCGGGTACGCAGAGATTACGATGACCGGAAGTTCCCGGGTATCGGGGTTGTTCTTGATCCTCCGGCAGATATCCAGGGTCACCTCCTTTTTCATCGAGCAGTCCAGGATGAGCACATCGGGCTGCACCTCGTCCACCAGGGCGAAGATCCGCCTGGCGTCCGTGGAATGATAAACCTGGTAATGGCTGTAACAGAAGATCTCTTCCAGTACATCGACCACATCCTTATCATCATCAATAATCAGGACCCGTTTTGGCATGTTGCTGCGTAACTACAAACACTGACCATGCGGACGGAAACCTTAACCATCACATCATCAGCTTATTCTAATATAACTTTTTAGCTGCACTTTATCAATCCCCGCAAAAAAATATCAACGCCTATCCACACTCCGTCCGGTAAAATGTTTAAAGTTTTATTCCTGAAAGTGCAATTTTCTTGCGTATTTGGTGTTTCTAATACACAGTTATGAAGAAAGTTTTAGTCTGCGATGATGACAAGGATATTCTGGACATCATTGAATATATCCTTACAGAAGCCGGCTGGGTAGTTGAAACCAGCGAAGACGTAATGGATATTATTAGCAAAGTAAAGGCCTGTCAGCCATCTGTGATCATCATGGATAACTGGATTCCGGATATCGGCGGAATCGCTGCTACGAGACTGATCAAGGAGGATCCGGATCTTAAATACATACCTGTTATCTACATCACGGCGAACAGCGACGTAAAGTCCCTGGCTGAAAAGGCCGGTGCCGACCTCTACCTGGCCAAGCCGTTTAATCTGACCAGCCTGGAGAACGTCGCCAAATCTGCGTATCAGCTGCGCCATATGACCGCCTGAAACAGACCAGCATATTGCATACGGCCCGGACGGTGTTCGGGCTTTTTTTTTTCCCGGGCTCCCTAACTTTCAGCTATTTATCAACATTCATCTGATCTCCTTGTTAGTATTGAAATTGCACCGGGATGAAAATGATATTCTTTCTGGCACTCCTTCTCTCCGGCCCCCTGGCCGAAAGTCAAAATCTCAACGGAAAATGGTATGGCAGACTGACCCAGGAACCTGGCGGGTACAGGCGGGTGTACAACTTTGAACTGGATATCGTCGAAGAAAACCAGGGTCAGAGGACTACCCTGTCGGGGACTTCCTACGCCTTCATCGATTATCAGATCCAGGCAAAAATCGGCTTCACAGGCGAAGTGACCGGCGATACGCTCACGCTGACTGAAAATGTCTATCAGATCCAGGAGGAAACCGCGCCGGCCGGATGGGTAATCTGCATCAAGACCCTCAGGCTGGCCCATCTGCGGTCCGAAAACAAGGACTTCCTCCGCGGGCGCTGGACCGGCACGGCTCACGGTCAGGAAACAGCCTGTGTCCCTGGCCTGCTGATTCTGGCCAGGAACCCCAAAGACCTCCGCCAGTTCGTGGAAAAAAACGGCTATCAGCCTCCGGACAGGCCGGTAACCATCTCCGGGACGGCCCTGAACCGCGGAGGGGCAGGTACGGAGGCCACCGGGGATCCGACCCCGGATAACCAGGTTAGCGACCTGGCCGAAACGGCGGGAACCCAAGATATTGCGGGCCCCGGCGGGATCTTTGAAAACACTGTGGTCTCCAAACTGACCGAGGTTCTGGTCGATCATGACGAGGTTCAGTTCTACCTGCTGGACTACAGCCGGGTGGATCATGATTCGATATCGGTGTTCTTAAACAGGAAACTGTTGCTCAGCCGGGTGGCCATCACGGAAAAGCCGATTAAACTGACCCTGAAGCTTGATCAGGCACTTGAAAAAAACGAATTGCTTTTTGTCGCGGACAGTCAGGGGGAAGTCCCCCCCAATACCGCCGGCATCGCCATCAGGGACGGCGAACAGCTGCATAAGTTCAAGGTCCAGTCCGATGACAAAAAGAGCTCCGCAATTTATCTCACCCTCAGAAAGAACCCGGCGATATCCCCCTGACGGACGGCCGCAGAACATAACGTAAACCTAAATAACAGACCATGAAAAGACATTGGTTTTTTCTCCTGGCCATGTACACCGCCCTGGTCGCCGCCGGCGTGACCTACCCTGCGGGCACCATTCCCGCAAAGAAAGATCCTTTCAGAGTGGACACCCAGTATACGGGTCTTAAAAATCCCTGGGGCATGACCTGGCTTCCGGACGGACGGGCGCTGGTGACCGAAAGGTCAGGCGAGATCCTCGTCTTCCGGCAGGACCGGTTTACCGGACAGAAGGTCACGGGGCTTCCGCCTGTCTACCGGAACGGACAGGGCGGTTTAATGGATATCATCCTGCATCCGCAATATGATAAAAACGGCTGGATTTACATCTCCGTGGCCAGGCCCGGGCCCCGCGGCGGCGGCACCGCCATTCTACGCGCAAAACTGAACGGAAACCGGCTGCAGGATGTCCGGACGATCTTCCAGGCAACTCCGTTGTCCGCGTCCGGGGCGCATTTTGGCTGCAGGATGCTCTTTGATAACCAGGGATATCTTTACTTCAGCATCGGGGAACGCGGCACCAAACCCAATGCGCAGACGCTGGCCAACGACCTGGGAAAAATTCACCGGATCCATGACGACGGCAGGATCCCCAAAGACAACCCGTTCGCCGGCCGCCAAGGCGCCCGGACATCCATCTGGTCATTCGGACACCGGAATCCCCAGGGAATGGCTTACGATGCCGCTAACGACCGGATATGGGCCCACGAACACGGGCCCAAAGGCGGAGACGAACTCAACCTGATCCGGAAAGGAAAAAACTACGGCTGGCCCGTGACCACCTACGGTATCGATTACAACGGGGACATTATTTCCAGACTGACAGAGAAAGAAGGAATCGAGAAACCGGTTCACTACTGGGTACCTTCCATCGGCCCCTGCGGCATGGTGCTGGTCACCTCGGACCGCTATCCGGGATGGAAAGGAAGTCTCCTGATCGGTGCACTGGCTTTGACCCATGTCTCCAGGGTGACCCTGCGGGGAACTGCTTTTGCCGGTGAAGAAAAACTGCTCAGCAATATCGGCCGGGTGCGGCATGTCGCCCAGAGCCCGGACGGCTATACCTATGTGCTGACCGAAGGCCGGGGAATGCTGCTTAAACTGATCCCCTCCGGGGCCTGAAAGCATCGGGGCATGGAAATTGAACGGAAACTACCGGTTTAGGACATAAACCGTCAACTTGTTAATTAACAGCGATCACCAATTAAACAGTCGTAACTATGAAAAACCAAAAGAAAGCACCGGACACGAACAAACGAAAGCACGTCTCTGACTACCAGGCCAGCAAGATGAGCGCGAAAACAGAAACACCTGCAACATCCAAACCAAGGAAAGACAAAAAATAGCAGCGTTTTAACGGCGAGAAAGCTGTCAGACCACCGGGTATGGCAGCTTTTTTTATGCCAGGGGCACAGTAAACCTGAACCGGGTTCCCTTTCCGGGGTTACTGTCCACATGGATCGTTCCCCCGTGATGGGAGACGAAGTCCTTCACCAGGATCAGTCCCAGACCTGTTCCCGCCTCGTTATTCGTCCCGTTTCTCGAGGATCTGCGGTCGAACAGCTCATGGCGGTCCTCCTCCGACATTCCGATGCCGTTGTCCTCCACGCATATTTCGACCATTTCACCGGCTGTTGCGGCCGTCAGCCGCACATACCCGCCCTCAGGAGTATACTTTATGGCGTTGGTGACCACATTTTGCATCACTGAACGAAGCATCAGGGAATCGGCCTGTACGCAAAGGCCTTCGGGGATCTTATTTTCCAAAACGATCGATTTCTGGGCCGCGTTGTTTTTCAGCAGCTCCAGCCACTCATCCATCTCCTTCCCAAGCTCAATACAGACCGGCGAAAAGGTAAACTTGTCCTGCTGCTGCATGGCCCAGTCCACCACATCATTCAACTGGGTCAGAACCCGCCTGGAAGTACGGTAGATGATATCGGAGAGTTTCCGGATGTCTTCCGGGGATGTAACCGTGTGTGCCTGATGCAGCCTGAGGGAAGAAGCGATCAGCGCGGTCAGGGGATTCCGGAGATCATGGGAAATGACCGAGATGAATTTATCCTTCGAGTTGTTGAGTTCCTTGAGCTGGTCATTCAGCAGTTTGAGTTCAGTAGTCCGCTCCTGTACCCGGTTCTCGAGCTCCTGATTCAGCTGCAGCAAATCCATATTGATCTCGCGCAGCTTTTCTTCCTGCTGCTTCAGCAGCTGATTCTTCCTGTGGAGTTCCGCAAAAACGCTCACCTTGGCCCGAAGGACCTGCGGCTTGAAAGGTTTTCCGATATAGTCCACCGCGCCCGTCTGGTACCCGCGGAATACAGCATCCACTTCGTAGTCACCGGCAGTAATGAAGATAATAGGGATATCGCGAAGTTCCGGTCTGGACTGGATCGTCCGGGCCGTATCATAGCCGTCCATTCCGGGCATGTTCACGTCCAGCAGGATCAGGCTGAAGCCGGGGTCCTGTTCAAGAATCTCCAGCGCCTGCCTTCCGGATGTTGCTTTGGTCAGAAGATACTGGCTGCTTTCCAGAACCGCATCCATCACCAGAAGATTGGCTTCAAGATCATCAACTAATAGGATTTTTGTCTTCGCTAGCGGCACCTGTACGTATTTTCTCTGATTTGTTCCTCGGATATCTCTAAGCTGATAAAACTTTTACGAATAACTGAAAAAAAAGTTTCCCGAAACGACACAAATATCCTGTTCGCGGAATTTATCAAAGGCGGGGCGCTACTGACCGGCCTCAGGCTGCTCCTGCCGGACGACCTCGTGCCCGCCAAACTCCTGCCGGAGAGCAGCAAGCAGGCGCCCCGAGAACGTATCCTCCTCCAGGGACCGGTACCGCATCAGGACCGAGAGCGCGATCACCGGAGTGGCGATCTGCTTTTCCAGGGCAGTTTCAAGCGTCCACCTGCCCTCCCCGGACGAATGTACAACACCTTTGATCGAAGCCAGATCCCCTTCCTTACCCAGCGCTTTACCGGTCAGCTCCATCAGCCAGCTGCGGACAACGGATCCCTGGTTCCACAGGTCTGCCACGGCGCTAAGGTCGATGCCGAAGCCGCTTTTCTTCAGCACCTCGAAGCCTTCCGCTATGGATTGCATCATCCCGTATTCAATGCCGTTATGGACCATCTTAACATAGTGTCCGGATCCGCTGGCGCCGCAGTGCAGGAATCCGCCGGGAACCGAAATACTTTCAAACAATGGCGTACAGATCTCAAACGCGCCCTTATCTCCTCCTATCATCGCGCAGACGCCATTCAGTGCTCCCTCCACACCACCGCTGGTACCGCAGTCCAGAAGCCGGATCCCGAGTTCCTGAAAGGCCCTTGCACGGGATACCGTGTCCTTATAGTTCGAATTGCCGCCATCGATGACGATATCTCCGGGAGCGAGTTCCAGCTTCAGCCGTTCCATAATGGAGTCCACGGCCTTCCCGGCCGGCACCATCAGCCAGATGATTCTTGGCAACGGCAGACTGTCAACCACTTCCGTGACGGAGGAAACCGTATCGATTCCCGTTTGCGAGGCCATCTGCCGGGTGTCAGGGCTGACGTCGAAGCCCGTTACATGATGGCCGTTCCTTTTCAGGTTGATGGCCAGGTTAAACCCCATTTTCCCTAAACCGATAAGTCCGATTTTCATATGATGAATCTAAATAATTTCATTCAGTATCAAAACACCGACCAGTCCGAGGACCGATATGATGCTTTCCATGGCCGTCCAGGTCCGGAAGGTCTGTTTCAGGTTCAGGTTGAAATATTCTTTAAACATCCAGAAGCCGGTATCGTTCACATGCGAAAAAAAGAGACTCCCGGCGCCGACCGAAAGCACCATCAATTCAGCGGATACGCCCGAGGCGATGAACGGCGCGACGATGCCGGAGGCCGTAAGCGCGGCGACCGTCGCCGAGCCCAGCGTTACCCGCAGCATGGCGGTAATGAGCCATCCCAGGAAAAGCGGCGAAAGGTGGAGGACAGCTGAGCGTTCCTGCAGGATCACCCCGATCCCGCTGTCGACCAGAACCTGCTTGAATGCCCCGCCGGCAGCTATGATCAGGATGATCACGGCAACACTGCTGACACCTTCCATACAGGTCTTCATCGCCTCGGACATCGGCTGCCGGAGCAATAGAAGCGTGAGCAGTAATGATAGCAGCAACGCTATATTGGGCTCCGCCAGGAATTCAAATACGGGAAGACCGGGACCTTCCTTCAGCCAGAGCGTACCCAGCGTTCCGATTGTGATCAGCAGAACGGGCATCAGGGCGATCAGGAAACTTTTCAAACCACCCGGAAGGGCCCTCGGCTCAGGTTCCGGGGCCGCAGCCGCGTCATAAGGGCTCCGGAGCCGGCTCCGGATCAGCCGGGGAAAAACGATGCCGGCGATGACCGAGATCGGTACGGTCAGGATCACCCCGTAGAGGATGATCATGCCGATATCAGCTTTGAAGATCGCAGCCAGCGCCACTGGTCCGGGGTGCGGAGGAAGGAAGCCATGGGTCACCGACAGGGCGGCGGCCATGGGTATACCCACATAAAGAACCGGGATGCGGGCGGCTGAGGCCGTTGCGAAGACCAGCGGGACCAGCACCACGAAACCGGCATTATAAAATAACGGGATGCCGACCAGCACGCCGGTCACCAGGACGGCCCACTGGATATTCTTTGCGCCAAAAAGCCGGGACAGCACATGCACCAGCTTTTCTGCGGCCCCGCTCTTTTCCGCAAGCCGGCCGATCATCGCCCCCAGGGCCAGAACCATGACCATCCCGCCCAGTGTTCCGCCGATGCCGCTGGTGACTGAAGTGATCACTTTACTGACAGGCATACCGAGCATGAGACCGGTAGCTACAGCCACAATCAGCAGCGCCAGCATCGGGTTGAGCTTGTTCAGTACCAGGATCACCAGGATGACAATAGCGAGTAAAACAATGATCAGCGACATAGCGAAAGGTTAAAGGTGCATCAACGTTTGAAGGCCGGGATACAGCTGCTTATAAATTTCAAAGTTTTTCTGATAGATCTCCGCCTTTGCCGGATCCGGCCGGAGGAGGTGCTCCGGACCGGCAGGCAGGCTTGCGTAACCGGTAACGACGTGCAGGGCTTTCATGGCCAGGAACACCGCCCCGACAGCCGAGGCATCATTCGCCTGGATCCTGCAAACCGGCTTCTGCAGGATATCCGCAAGCATCTGCATCCACAGTGCTGACGCTGTGAAACCGCCGCTCAGCTGGATCTGCTCAATGGGCTGCGTCGTATCCTCCACAATTTCGAGAACCTGCCTCAGGGCCAGGCAGACTCCCTCCAGGACTGCCCTGCAGAAATGATCTTGGGTATGGCGCAGGTTAATCCCGAAAAAGCATCCGGTAGCGCCGGTATCCCATACCGGCGCGCGTTCGCCGGTCAGATACGGCAGAAAGACCAGCCCGGCAGACCCGGCCGGCACCGCTGCGATCCGGCCGAAAAGTTCCTCATAAAAATGGGGGGTCAGCGGCGCGTCCTGCCGGAGGAAGTTCCGCACCAGCCATTCAAGCGAAAGGCCGCCGTTGTTGACAGGTCCGCCGCAAATGTACAGGTCCTCGTCCAGGATATAGCTGAAGGTCATCGCCCGGAAGTTGTGAACCGGCCGCGGGGAACTGATCCGCACGGCGCCGCTTGTTCCGATGGTAATGGCCGCCCGTCTATGGTCGACGGCAAAACTTCCCAGATTGGCCAGACAACCGTCGCTCGCACCGATGATGAAGGGAGTGCCGGGCCTGGGGTTCAGCAGTCTGCGGGCATTCTCGGACAGGTCCGTCCGCATAAAGGTCGTCGGGACCGGTTCGGATAAACGGAACGGATCGATCGCCGCAAGCTCCAGTGCCCCGGCATCCCACCGGCGATGGGTGAGATTAAACAGGCCGGTTGCCGAGGCCATCGAATAGTCGACTTCCCAGGTTTCAAACAACCGGTACCAGATGAACTCTTTCAGGGAGATGAATTTATGGGCCCCGGCGAAGATTCCGGGGGCATGCTTCCGGAGCCACAGGATCCGCGGGAGCAGGGAGATCGTATAGACCGGCGTGCCGGTCGCATGGTAAAGTTCCTCGCCCCGGGGCGAGGCCCGCAGGGCGGCAGCGATATCGGCGCCGCGCCCGTCCGCCCAGGTAATGGCATTCATCAGCGGAGTACATGCCTGATCCACGGGAATGAGGCTGTGCATTGCACTGCTCAGCGCGACCGCTGCCGGCTCGCCGGCAACTGCGGAACGGATCTCCCTGAAGCACCCGACAAACGCCTGCCAGACGATCATGGGGTCCTGTTCGCTGTACCCTTTTGACGGGGACATCGTCGGGTACGGGACCGAAGCCTCTGCCAGTGACCGGCCGGAGACGTCCATGGCCACGGCCTTGACGCTTCCCGTCCCGAGATCGATTCCGAGGAAAAACTTTTCCATTCAGCAAAATAGCTTTTTGCGCGACGAAAAAAAACATAAAAAAGGGGGCCGCAGTCCCTCTGGAATCAACCCTGCGTTAAAAAAGAATTGATGAAAAAAAATTTTTATATTGTTAAAACTATTTCGTCATTTTTTACTTATTCATATTAAACCCTTTTTTAAATGAACATTTTTATTGCAAGTCTTCCTTTCAGGCTGGAGGAAGCAGAAATCAAAGAAATCTTTGAAGACTACGGAGAAGTTACATCCGTTAAACTGATCACTGACAGAGAAACCGGTAAAAAGCGAGGTTTCGGTTTTGTTGAAATGCCAAACGAAGAGGAGGCACTGAAGGCGATCAAGGCAATGGATAAAACAGAGATCTACGACCGGACCATTGCGGTCAGCCAGGCCGAAGACCGGAAGTCGGGCGGTTCCCGGAGCGGATATTCACAGAACAGCGGCTACAACCGCGGCGGATTCAACCGAAGCAGCTACGGCGGCGGCGGGTACCAGCGCGACGGAAACCGATATTAAGATCTTACTCCCGTTACTGACATAGAGCCGGCCAAATGCCGGCTTTTTAATTTCCCGCCCCGCCCCCCAGACTGGAATGCACAATTCACCACGGTTTCCCGAAATCCATCTCAAAACACTATTCCGGTCATCATTAAAGCTGTCTCGTTGTTAGACAGCTATTAAGTGTTGTAACATGAATTTGCATTTTACCGTCCCTGTAGCAATTCCCCCCCTTGAAGTTCCTGCTCCCGAAGAAACATCCGGTAAAACCCGGTCCGAACGCATCCATGCCATTGACTGGCTGCGGGTCCTGGCGTTTGGAATCCTGATGATCTATCACACAGCCGAAGTTTTCACGACGTGGAACTGGTGGATTAAGAATGACGAAACCTCGGACCTGCTCAGCTACGTGATGAAATTCTTTCACGAATGGCGGATGTTCCTCCTGTTCGTCATCTCCGGGGCTGCCACCCACCTGGCGCTGGGAAAACGGTCGGCGGTGAAATTCCTGAATGACCGGATCCTCCGGATCCTGATCCCGCTGTTCGCCGGGATGTTGCTGGTAATCCCGCCCCAGGTGTATTTTATCCGGCTTTACCAGGGCCAGGATCTTTCATATACGGCATTTTACGCTGACCTGCTGGAATCCGGCTGGTTTCCCCAGGGGAACCTGCACTGGCTGCACCTGTGGTATATGGCCTTCCTGTTCGCGTTCGTGGTCCTGATGATACCGGTGATTTCCGCGATCAAAACCGAACGGGGGAAACAAATCACCGGGCAGGCTGCCCGGTTCGTGAGCAATCCAGCTATCCTCTTTCCGATGGCGCTGCTGATGGAAGCTCCTTTTTATCTGGCCCGTCTCGTTGACCTGCATGAGAATATCAGGACCGCGGTTCTCTATTTCCCATACTATGCGTTCGGCGCCATGTTTCTGGTGGATGGAAACATCCGCAGCAGCGTGATCAGAAACCGAAGGACCGCCCTGCTCCTGGCCGCCTGTACAACGACAATGTTCTATCTCTGCTTCTGGATCAAGGATTCCGCCGGATCCGCATTGATCAGTCTGCCGCTTACCGGAGGCGCGGCCGAAACCGCACGGATCGTTCTGAAGTCCTTCAACCGGTGGTTCTGGGTACTGACCATCGCCGGACACGGACTTCACTACCTGACCCGGGGAAGCCGTTTCCTGAACTACGCCAACCAGGCGGTGGCGCCTTTCTATATCCTGCATCAGACCGTCATCATCCTGGCCGCCTACTATACCGTGGACTTTTCACTGGACATTTCCGCAAAGTTCTACATGATCTTTTCGTTCACATTCCTCAGCATCTTCCTGTTATACCACTTCGTACTCCGGCGCTTAAGGGTCACTCAGATCCTGTTCGGAATCAAACCGGCGGCGGCCGCCCGACCGGCGATGGCCCGGCCTTTTGTATATTCGCGGAATCATGAACCCGATCAAACAGAAGTTGTATGACCTTTGCATGCAATATGCCGGTCAGCGCGTAGAGACCGCACAGGAGGCCATCCGGTCTGCGAAGGAATCCTCCGAAAGTGACACCAAAAGCAGTGCAGGGGACAAATATGAAACCGGCCGTGAAATGATGCAGCAGGAGATCGCAAGAAATGAGCAGCAGTTGCTTGAAGCGAGGAAACTCCTTCACGCCATGTCAAGGATCCCGCTTAAAGAACATACTGCCCCGGTCCCCGGGGCCCTGGTCATAACGGATAAGGGGAATTTTTACCTGTCGATCAGCGCGGGACAACTGGAGCTTGACGGAAAAAACTACTTTGCCATCTCCCCTTCCTCTCCCATCGCCGTCAGGCTGAGCGGACTCAAACCGGGCGACGATTTTACTTTTAATCAAAGGACATTTACCATCGAGAAAATTTTGTGAGTATTCTGGCGCTGAATGGTTATCTTACGACAAACAAAAGAATCCGTACATCGGTATAAAATATATGAGTTTACCGCAATACCGTGCCTGGATCAAGTCTGAGAGAAAAATGGTGCCCGTAGCGAAACTGTCGCTGGCGCCGGAGAGCGAAGCCGGAATCGAATATCTGGAAGGGGGTCAGGCCAGGTTCGTGCCGATCCGCGATTGCGAACTCCAGCAGGCACTTGATATATTTGATCATAGCGGGAACAGGTTCCATTTCTATGACGTGATCCTCACCAAAACCAATATCGGTGTCCTGGTCCTGTGTGACGGAAATCTGGGTCTGGCCAGCTGGGTCGGCGGCGCCTACCACTGCTTCTGCAGCATTACCCGGGCCGAACTGGAGGCCTCCGAGATCATGGGAAATATCTATGAGGAAGTTTCCGGGGAAGACGTTCCGGATGAGGAAATTCCGCAGCAGGCACATTAAGCGGCCGGTTATTCACCGGCCGTCCGGCATCTATGAAGCCGGGTACACCGCATCGGCCTGTTCCCGCAGGTTGTACCGGGAAGCCATCACCTGACCGTAAGCCCCGGCCGTACGGATCGCAAACAGGTCACCCCTGAAGGATTCGGGCAGTTCCACTTCCTTTCCGAAACAGTCGGTCGATTCACAGATCGGCCCCACCACGTCGTACCTGACCGGCATATCAGCCGTCCCGCGGGAAATGTTCTCGATCTTGTGGAATGCCTGGTAAAGCATCGGGCGCATGAGCTCCGTCATTCCCGCATCCAGGATCAGAAAATTCTTCTTCAGCCCGTTTTTGACGTAGAGCACCCTGGTGATCAGTGACCCCGCCTGTGCGACAAGTGCACGCCCGAGCTCAAAATGCACCTCCTGTCCTGCTGTGCGTTCCAGGAACTGGTTGAAAATGCTGAAATACGCATCGAAATCGACGATCGCACGGGTATCCGGCTGATGGTAGTCTACCCCGAGGCCTCCGCCTACGTTCAGCACCTTCAAAATAAATCCGCGGTCACGGAACCACTGGTGGATCTCATTCACCTTGACGCACAGGCTCCGGAACACATCCAGGTCCAGTACCTGTGAACCGACATGAAAATGGATGCCGACGAACTCAAGGTTCCGGGCCTCTTTCAGGACCTCGGCGCAACGGCTGAGCTCCCACTGGTTGATCCCAAACTTGTTTTCTTCGAGCCCCGTAGTGATGTTCTTATGGGTTTTGGCATCCACGTTCGGATTGATCCGGATGGCCACACGGGCCTTCTTTCCCTTCGCCGCGGCCAGCCCGTCGATGATCTCCAGCTCCTGAACCGACTCGACGTTAAAGCAGAAGATATCCAGGTCCAGGGCCGCATTGATCTCGCGGTCTGACTTACCGACGCCCGCGAATACGATCCTGGAAGGATCGAAACCGGTTCGGGCCGCCTCCAGGACCTCGTTGCCGCTGACGCAGTCCGCGCCTATTCCGGCGTCGCGGATCGTGCCCAGAACACGCGGGTCAAAATTCGCCTTAAAGGCGTAATGCACATGGAAGCCATAGCGATTTGCCGCCGCCATACATCGGGAGACCGTTTCCTGCAGCAGGTTCAGGTCATAGTAGTAGAACGGAGTTTCGCGCTCCTGAAAAGATTGAATGAGTTCCGGGGTAAACATCGTTGGTATATCAGAATGGATTAGTCAAATAAACGATTATGCAGCGACCTGAGCGCCTCTGTTTTATCGGCAGTTTTTACCAGCAGGGAAATATTGTAGTTGCTTCCGCCGTAGGAGATCATGCGCAGCGGAATGTGCTTCAATGAATCGAGTACCCGGGCCGCAAAGCCATGGATCTCCGCACTGAAATCACCGACAATACATACGATGGTCAGATCAGAGTCGACGTCGACAGAGCCGAAGGAATTCAGTTCCTTCAGCATATCGTCCAGGTAAGTGGTATCATCGATGGTCAGCGATACGGCCACTTCGGATGTGGTGATCATATCGATGGGGGTCTTGTAACGTTCAAACACCTCGAAAACCCGCCGGAGGAAACCGTATGCCAGGAGCATCCGGCTCGACTGAATCTTAATGGCGGTGATCCCGTCCTTGGCTGCGATGGATTTAATCTTTCCCTTCTCACTTTCGTGGCTGATCAGCGTTCCGGCAGCGCCCGGTTCCATGGTATTCAGCAGCCGTACCGGAATCTTGTATTTCTGTGCAGGGAACACGCTTTGCGGATGCAGGATCTTGGCTCCGAAATAAGCGAGCTCGGCAGCTTCGTCGAATGACAGGCGCGCAATCGGCCGGGTGCCTTTGACCACCCGCGGATCATTGTTGTGCATGCCGTCTATGTCGGTCCAGATCTGAACTTCATCAGCGCCGATCGCCGCGCCGATCAGACTGGCCGTGTAATCGCTTCCGCCCCGCCGGAGATTGTCGATCTCGCCGAAAGAGTTCCGGCAGATAAAGCCCTGTGTAATGAACAACAGGTTTTCCTGACTGGCATCCAGCATTGGCTGAAGATGCTCTGAAATAAACGGCACATCCGGTTCATTGTCTTCGTCAATCTTCATGAAGTCCAGGGCCGGCAGCAGCACCGACCTGACCCCGATCTCGCTCAGGTAGAAATGGAAAAGCGTCGTTGACAGCAATTCTCCCTGCGCCAGGATCACTTTCTCCTCAATTGGCGTGAAGAGTTCGGAGGAAAACGAGGCGATCAGGCCGAAGTGGTAATCGATCAGTTGCATCCCGTTCTCAAGACCATCCTCACTGGTAAACAGTTCGGCAACAAAGGTCCGGTATTTATCGTGCAGCGACTCCACCAGCAGGGCAGCCTTTTGGGAATCGTTCTCCAGGTAAGCCTGGGAGATCTCTACCAGGCTGTTGGTGGTACCGGCGACAGCAGAAAGCACGACGATTTGTTTTTCAGATGGATCGACAATATCCATTAACCTCTTCATCCGCTCCGGACTGCCCACCGAGGTGCCTCCGAATTTTAATATCTTCATCGAAAGTTTGATTAAATTCAGCAATGCCCGCAAAGCGGCCGGCTTGATGGAAATTTCTTTTTTTTGAAAGGTATCCTTAATTTGCAGCCCGATCCCCCTGCGTATGCTCGGCGGCAAAATTAACTAAAACCCATCCAACTTTTAGTGAAACGCTCAAACAAATATTGGCCGTTAGCGGTTGGAGGCAGTATCCTACTTTCGTAATAAAAACCAACCTTTCAATCGCAAAAAAATCAACCTCTATGCAGGAACTGGAACCAGCTATATCACAACGAATAAACACCTGGCTAGAAGGAAACTATGACCAGGAAACCAAATCCGAGATCCGGCAGCTGCTCGATCAGAAGAACCTGACCGAACTGACCGACTCCTTTTACCGGGACCTGGAGTTCGGAACCGGCGGCCTCCGGGGAATCATGGGGCCCGGATCCAACCGGATCAACAAATACACCATCGGAGCCGCTACGCAGGGCCTGAGCAATTACCTGAAAAATACGTACCCCGGGGAACAGATCCGGGTAGCCGTCGCTCATGACAGCCGGAACAACTCGGATTACTTTGCGCGGATCACAGCTGAAGTATTTTCGGCCAACGGCATCCATGTTTATTTCTTTAAGGAATTGCGTCCGACCCCGGAGCTGTCTTTTGCCATCCGCCAGCTCGGTTGCCGCGGCGGTGTGATGCTTACGGCATCCCACAACCCCAGGGAGTACAACGGGTATAAGGCCTATGGCGCCGACGGCGGTCAGTTCGTCTCGCCCGCCGATAAGGCGGTGATGAATGAGGTCGCCAAAATCCATGATATCAGCGAGATCCGCTTTGACGCCGACGAGTCCAACATCGAGCTGATCGGCACCGAGATCGATGACCTCTACCTGGATAAAATCGCTGAACTATCGGTTTCCAGGGATGCCATTGCCCGGCAGCACGATCTCAGGATCGTATATTCGCCGATACACGGGACCGGAATCACCCTGGTGCCCCGCGCCCTTGAGAAATTCGGATTCACCAATGTCGCCCTGGTGGAAGAGCAGGTCACCCCGGACGGAAACTTCCCGACCGTGGTCTACCCGAACCCCGAAGAACAGGAAGCGATGACCCTGGCGCTCGAGAAAGCAAGATCCGTGGATGCGGACCTGGTACTGGCCACCGATCCGGACGCAGACCGGGTTGGCATTGCCGTAAAGAATAACCGCGGCGAATTCGTTCTGCTGAACGGCAATCAGACCGGCAGTCTGCTGATTAACTACATCCTGACAGCCTGGGAAAAAAGCGGCAAACTGACCGGAAAGGAATATATCGTTAAGACCATCGTCACCAGCAATCTCATTGACGAGATCGCCCGGGCCAAAAACGTCACCTGTTACAATACCCTGACCGGGTTCAAATATATCGGTGAACTGATGACCCGGTTTGAAGGAAAGCAGACCTACATTGCCGGCGGTGAGGAAAGCTACGGCTACCTCGTCGGCGAACTGGTGCGCGATAAGGACGCCGTTATTTCCTGTGCTTTCATTGCCGAAATGACTGCGTTTTACAAAGACCAGGGAAGCAGCCTGTACGAGGCGATGATCGACATGTACCACCAGTACGGCTTTTACAAGGAAAAACTGGTATCCGTTACCCGGAAGGGCAAAAGCGGAGCTGAGGAGATCAAAGCCATGATGGAACGTTTCCGCAGCGATCCGCCGGCCTCCCTTGGCGGCGCCAGGGTGGTCACGCTGAAGGATTACCAGCTGCAGCAGGAGACCAACCTGTCCGACGGCACCGTCAGGCCGATCGATCTTCCAAAGTCCGATGTACTTCAGTTCCTCTTGGACGACGGCAGTATTATTTCCGCACGCCCTTCCGGAACAGAGCCGAAGATCAAGTTCTACTGCAGCGTGAGGGCCACCCTGGAAGACAAGAGCCGGTTCGCGGAAACCGAACAGGCGCTGGAGTCACGTGTGGATGCCATTATGAAGGACCTCGGAGTCTGATCTAAAACGTTGTTTTGCCGGCGAAACTCGGCTGTTAAGACTATATTTGCAGGAAATTTTCAAGATGAGATCTTTAATTTTTCCTGCAATCCTTGCACTTCTGCTATCCGCCTGCTCCCGGTCCGAAAAGAAATTGCCGATCCTGGGCAGCCGGGAACCGGTTGAAAAAGTTGTAAACGGTCAGACGGTGATCGATACGGTCTACCAGACGATCCCGCCGTTCCGGTTCCTGAACCAGGACAGTACGGTGATCACCAACAAGGACTTCGACGGGAAGATCTATGTTGCAGACTTCTTTTTTACATCCTGCACGGCGATCTGCCCGATCATGCACCGGAACATGATGAACGTGTATGAAGAGTTCAAGGGTAATGATGAAGTCAAGCTCCTCTCCCATTCCATTGACACCAAGTATGACGTGCCGTCCCGTCTGAAGAAATACAGTCGGAAACTCGGCCTGGAAGGCACCCAGTGGGAGTTCGTACACGGGTCAAGGGACGAAGTTTACGGTATCGCAGAAAAAGCATACCTGACTTCGGTCGGCGAAAACTCCGATGCACCCGGCGGCTACATCCACCAGGGCTGGTTCGTACTGGTCGACAAGGACAAGCGCCTGCGCGGCGCATATGACGGCACCGACGAAAAGCAGGTTGAACAGCTCATCGACGATATGCATACCTTACTCCGCGAATATGAGAAGTAAACTGATTCTTACCGGGCTGGTTCTGTCATGCGTCGTCAGTATGCTGTATTCCTGCCAGAGTGAGGAGGAGATCACTTATGCCCGCTACTATGTCAACGGCAAAGGTGTCTACGAAAACCACTGCCAGTCCTGTCACGGCAAGAACGGCGAAGGTCTCAAAGCACTTTATCCGCCGCTCATCGACACGACCTTTCTGCGCGTAAACAAGGACCGGATCGCCTGCATGATCAAATACGGGATCAGCGGGAAAATGGTCGTCGGAGGCAGGGAGTACGATGCGGAAATGCCTGCTGAGACCCATCTGACCGATATCGACATTGCTGCGCTCGTTACCTATATAACGAACTCATTCGGCAATAAGCAGGGCCTCTACGATGCAGATATGGCAACGCGGGACCTGCGCGACTGCCGGTAATCATTCCCCTAAGCAGAACGTCCCCCGACATCGGGGGACGTTTTGCTTTTACCTGAACCTGGATTTCAGCGCTGCCAGCTTGGCGGCCATATCGGTTTCAGGTTCTTTTTCCCTGGACCTGGGTGCCGGCCGCTGAGCTTTTCCGGCTCCGCCCCTGGCCGCTCCCCCGGTCTCCGTCTTCATCGACAATGAAATGCGTTTCCGGCTGACGTCCACTTCCGTAACGGTGACTTCGACTTTCTGATGGACCTTCACCACTTCGTTCGGGTCCTTAATGTACCTGTTCGACATCTGGCTGAGATGAACCAGGCCGTCCTGGTGCACGCCGATGTCAACAAAGGCACCAAAATTCGTGATATTGGTCACGATACCCGTTAACGTCATGCCCGTTTTGAGGTCTGCGATATCGTTGATCCCCTCAGCAAAACTGAATGCCTCAAACTGCTCCCGCGGATCGCGGCCCGGTTTGGCCAGCTCGCTGAGGATGTCATGCAGGGTGGGCAGTCCAACGCTTTCAGAAACATATTTCTGCAAGGAGATTTTTTTGCGGAGCTGATCATCTTTCATGAGATCCTCTACCCGGCATCCGAGGTCCGCGGCCATCTGTTCAACCAGCGGATACCGTTCGGGATGGACCGCACTGGCATCCAAGGGATGCTGCGCATTCCGGATCCGCAAAAATCCGGCTGCCTGCTCAAAGGCCTTGTCGCCCAGCCGCGGCACTTTTTTCAGTTCCTCCCGACGCCTGAAAGCCCCGTTCTTATTCCGGTATTCGACGATATTCTGGGCCAGCGAAGGACCAAGTCCGGATATATAGGACAAGATCTGCTTGCTGGCCGTATTCAGCTCGACTCCAACTGCATTTACACAGCTTACAACCGTATCATCCAGGGAGGTCTGCAGCTTCTGCTGATCCACGTCATGCTGGTACTGACCAACGCCGATGGACTTCGGATCGATCTTGACCAGTTCAGCCAGCGGGTCCATCAGTCTCCGGCCGATGGAAACCGCCCCGCGGACGGTCACATCCTGCTCCGGAAACTCCTCCCGCGCCACTTCAGAAGCGGAATAGATGGATGCGCCGCTTTCATTGACCATGACAATCGCCACTCCCGGAAGATTCAGTCTCCGGATAAAGGTTTCCGTTTCGCGGCCGGCTGTTCCGTTACCGATCGCAATGGCTTCAATACCGTATTTTTCCGCCAGATGCCGGAGCGTCTTTTCCGCTTCCCGCTCTCCGCCTGCACCGGTATGGGGATAGACGGCTGTATATTCGAGCAACTGTCCCTGCTCGTCCAGGCAAACGACCTTGCAGCCCGTACGGAACCCGGGATCCACAGCCATAACCCGCTTCTGGCCCATCGGGGCGGCGAGCAGCAACTGCCGGGCGTTGCCGGCGAATACCCGGATCGCCTCCTCATCGGCCTGTTTCTTGGTAAATAACCGGATCTCGGTTTCCATAGAAGGGCGCATCAGGCGTTTATAACCGTCTGTGACAGCCAGGCTGACCTGGGCCGAGGTCGCCCGGTTCCCGGTCACAAACCTGCGGTTGAGCACCGCTATCGCATCCTCCTCTTCGGGGGCGACCGTCAGGCTCAGTACGAGCTCTTTTTCCCCGCGGCGCATGGCGAGTACCCGGTGTGACGGCGCCGTTTTTACCGGCTCGGACCAGTCGAAATAATCCCGGTACTTGACGCCTGATTCTTCTTTTCCGGGAAGCACCCTTGAACTGATCACGCCTTTTTCCAGGAACAGGCTCCGGATTTCCGCGCGCGCTTCAGCGTGTTCCGCAAAATATTCGGCCATAATATCCCGTGCTCCCGCCAGGGCATCCTCCGGCGTCGCCACCCCTTTCTCCGGATCGATGAACCGGTTTGCCGCTTCGGATACGTCTTCCGGTCCCTGCTGCAGCAGGAGGTCCGCCAGCGGTTGCAGGCCCTTCTCCCGGGCAATCGATGCGCGGGTCTTCCGTTTGGGGCGGTATGGCAGATAAATATCCTCCAGCGTGGTCATTGTTTCAGCTTCATTCACCTGCTTCTCCAGTTCAGGGCTGAGCTTGCCGAGTTCGCGGAGCGACTTGAGAATCGCTTCCCGGCGTTTCTCCAGGTCGCGCAGCTGCTGGACCCGGTCACGGATGGCCGCAACCTGCACTTCGTCCAGGCTCCCCGTCAGTTCTTTCCGGTACCGAGAAATAAACGGAACGGTGGCCCCTTCATCCAGCAGTCCCGCTGTTACGATCACCTGTTTCTCGTTAAGAGCGAGTTCAGTGGCAATTTTTTTAAAGTGTGAAATCATGTTTTTGTAGATCTGACTGCGAAAATCGCGTATATGGATTAATATTCAAACTGGCTCAGGCTGCATCCCCCGAAGAAACCGGAACGGGTCTGTAGATCCAGCGGAGGTATATCAGGCCGAGGAGGGCTACAAATGCCGTGATAAAGAATATCCGGGGCACCATCCGGTACACGTCCTGGAACAGGGAGCCGGCAAGCAGCGCGCCCAGGCCGATGCCCGCTTCCAGGGCGATGTACATGGTCGCTGTCGCCATTCCGCGCCGGCCGGGATTACTGAGATCAGCCGTCCATGCGGAAACTGCCGGCGATAGAATGCCGGAACCGATCCCGTAGACCACCGAAGCCCCCAGAAGTTCTGCCGGGGACCGGGCCAGACCGATCAGCACCAGGGAAATGATCAGGATTCCCAGGGAGACCTTGAGCATCCTCACCCGCCCGTACCGGTCCGACACCTTGCCGGCCACTACCCGGATGAGCAGCGAAGCGATCGTAAACGTCATGAAAAAGAGACCTTTGTTGCCCATTCCCAGGTGATCGCTCCAATCGGGTATCAGGGTGATGATGGCGCCGTAGCCGAAATAGGCGAGGAACGTGACAATGGCAGCCGGAAGCGCCTGTTTTTCGATGATCTCTCCGCGCCCGATCTTCAGGTGGACTGCCGAGAACTTTTGCTTGCCCGCCAGCGTTTCCCGCAGGTTCATCAGAATCACGATGGAAAGCAGGGCGAAAGCCGATGAACAGTAAAACAGCGCGTCCAGTGAAAAACGGGCCGTGATTGCGCTTCCGATTGCCGGGCCGATAGCCATGCCGGTGCTGAAGCACAATCCGTGTATTCCCATCGCCTCGCCCCACCGGCCCACGGGAATGACATCCGCAATATAGGCGGCCGTCGCCGTCGGCTTGAATCCGGTCGAGAACCCGTGGAGCAGCCGCAGAAAAAGGAATCCGGAGATACTGGTGAGCACCGGGTACAGGAACCCGCACACGAAACAGACCAGCGAGCCCACCGCCATGACCGGAACGCGCCCGATGGTATCCGTGAGCTTCCCGCTGAAAGGGCGTGAAATACCTGCCGTTACGGTAAACAGCCCGATGATGAGTCCCTTATATTCTGCGCCTCCCAGGCCGGAAAGGTAAGCGGGAAGTTCCGGGATCAGCATGTTGAAGCTCGCGGAGAACAGGAAGGAGCTCATGCAAAGCAGGATAAACGGCAGGGTATAAATGGAACCGGATGAGGCGGACATATGATAATGCGGGTATTGCGGACGACGCCGCTAATTTAAATGGTAATTGGAGGCGTCTGAAGCGACCATTCTGGATGAGTTGACGAGCGCAACGATCATCATACCGATGACGACGGCCAGAATGATCTGTACCGTCAGGAACAAGCGTGACATGGCCGCAATTCCTGCTGATTTCTTAAGCAGCTCGCCTCCTACCTGCCGCTGAACTTCAGAGAGCCGTGACAGTTCGAGGAGCGTTTTCTGCAGAGCCGGCCGGGCATGCTTCCGGTAATAGGCGGTGGCCGCCTCCCTGGACCGGCCCTCAGCCAGAGCGATCACGGTTTTTTCAAACTCCCGGTACACGCTGATCCCGGCACGGACCTCTTTCAGGCCCCGGGTTTCATCGCTGACCAGGTAGGTCTTTTCATATTTCGTCAGGAGCGTTCCTATCTCCCGGTCCAGGCCGTCCAGCTCCAGTAGCAACGCCGGAGCGCTGGCGCCTTCCGTTTCCAGGAATTTTTCCAGCACGAAGCGCTTGTTATAAAATCCCTCGGTAAGATCAAAGATATCGGCCGCCGGAACCAGGCGGTCGTTATAGATCGACGTCACGGACTCGGAGATCTGCCGGATGTTCCTTCGCTCTACCAGAACCGTGATCAGCACCAGTGCCATGACCGATGCCAGTAAGGCCGCCACGCGATGCCTTTGCCGAATAACTAACGTCCACTTCATCTGCATTCATTCCAAAGCCGCGGAGGTTTCGCACCCGCGGCTGAGCCTCTAATATAGCGATGCCCCGGCAATTTGCGCGGGCGGATTGCACCTATTGTTCTTCCTTAAAGTATACCTTGTAGAAATTCATCCCCTTTTCATCATCGAAACCTTTCTCGATCAGCTGCTTATCTCCATGAATATAGATATGGAAGTTCTTATCGAGCTTCAGGACGCTCTTCAGCACCTTGGCCTGTTTCTTTACCGCCGGCGAGGATATCTCGAATGAATCGGGGATCTCACTGTCAAATTCCTGCTCATACTGCTGTTTGAAGTTCCTGAAAGACTCGATGGCCTGGGGGTTACCGATCACCTCCCCGGCAAATTCCTCCATGTTGAAAGATTCCTTCTTCTTGAAATAGTCCATCGACTTGTTCAGCAGGTCGATCTTATCGGCCTTGGACATTTCGAACTCTTCATCCAGCTTATTGGTCACGAAATTCTTGTAGACCTGCATCGTGTTGCTTGTCTGGTTGAAATTATCATTCCGGATCCGCACCTTCAGAAAGTCGTCTTTCCAGTAAACGGCATCCGTACTTCGGTTGGTCTGATCAATGATCACCACTTTGTAGCCTTCCTGCTGTTCGCTGTTGAAGATCAGGCAGCCTTTATCGAGTTTCTGGATATTGATCCCGTCCTGTTCATAACCGATATTGAATCCACCCTCGTCAGGATAGACCTTCAGGTAGGTTTCCTTGGTTTCAGACTTGAATATGCCGATCACGTCCTGCAGTTCGCCTTCGATCTGAACCTGATTGAAATAGGCCACGTAAAGCTCGCCGGATTTGATCTTCGGATGGTTCGAAACGTCATACAGGTGTTTGGCGATCTGCCCGCTGACTTCATGGAATCTGGACCGGTCCGCGAATACCGTACCGGCAAAATGGTAAAGCTCGTTCAGGTTCAGGTCGTCTGTGGGATGCATGAACCGGTAAACCTCATTCACTTTCTCAAAGGCGCTGAGAAAATACTGCTGCAGCAGGTTGCTCAGCAGCTCGTCACGGATCTGCAGCGTGTCGTCGGAAAGCACATAGAATTCATCCTGGGATTTATTGCCGATCCGGTGAACGGAAAGGCTGGCCATAGAAGCCTCGAAGAAAGTTACCATCGGCGGCAAAGGACGGAATTTTTGGAATGATCCGGAAGCAACGTTGAAAAACTGCTGGTTTAGTTTCTAATTTTGAGCCATGTATTCCCGTGAAGAAGCATCCCAGCTGCGCCAGGCTTTCTGGACAGCCTTCGGAAAATATATGTCGCCGGTGGTGAGCGCCCAGGGGCTGAAGATCAACTGGATCAATTACAGGACCGGTTTCAGCGTCATCCGGTTCAGGATGGAGGCGGACAAGAAGCGGGCGGGCATCGGCATTACCCTGGCGCATCCGGACGCCGGCATCCGGGAGCTATACTTTGAACAGTTTCTTGAATACAGGACCCTGCTCCACCAATACCTCGGTGAAGAATGGGACTGGGTGCCGGAGATGCAGGATGACAGCGGCCGGATGGTGAGCCGGATCTATATGGAAATTGCAGGAGTGAGTGTTTTCAGGAAGGAGGACTGGCCGGACCTGATCGGCTTCTTCAAGCCCCGGATCACCGCACTCGACGAGTTCTGGCAGGATGTAAAAGACGGCTTTGAAGCCCTCCGGTGACCTAGATCTCCAGCTTTTCCCGCTCGATCTCCGAGATATGATCGTGGATCCTGAAAATCAGCGAATCCAGGTGGTCGGCGCTGATATCGAGCAGTTGCAGGCATTCCTCCAGTTCCTTCGGTTCCAGCTTGCCCTTTAACAGCTGAACAAGTCCCATGATGGAAGAAAGCGGCTTCCTCACTTCGTGGGAACTGATCCTGGCGATCTCACGCAGGGCTTCGTTCTTTCTCAGCAGCAGGTGTTCTTGGTTCTTCCGGTCCGTGATAACGGTCTGGATGGCCACATAGCCCACCTGGTTGGTGATCGGATCCGTGTAAGGCGTACAGTCGATCCGCACCCAGTACGGCTCTCCGGACTTCTTATAGTTCACCACCTCCGTGGAGAAAGGCTCGTTGACCATCAGGCTGGAACCGATGCGGTCCAGGGTCGCCGGATCGGTGTCCTTCCCGGCAAGGATCTCCTTGGGAACCCGTCCGGCAATTTCAGCGAGTTCAAAACCGGTGAACTTCTCGAACGCCTTGTTAACCCACACCACCCGGTCATCAGAATCGGTGATAACGACCAGGTTATTAACGTTTTTGGCCACCAGGGAAAGCCGCTGAATCTCATGAAGAGCGTTCTTCTGGGCCTGGGTATTCTGCAGGATCCCGATCATCCTGAACGGCCTTCCCTGCTCGCTATAGATGATCAGCCCGCGTTCCAGGACGTACTTGTAGGTCTCATCGCTGCCCCTGAACCGGTATTCGTACGACCAGTTCATACGTCCGTTGCGTAATGCATCTTCGAGATCCCGCTCCGCTTCTTCCAGGTCCTCGGGGTGCACATGATTCTTCCACCAGTCAATATCCGTAGTTTCAAAGGTATACCCGAAATTGCTTAGCAACGACTCGTTCCAGCGGATCTGGTTATTTTCGATATCCCAGTCGTACACGGTATCGTCGGTGGCTTTGGCAAGCAGTTCATACCGGTCGTATTTCTGCTGCTGTACGGCATTATTCGCGAGGGCGTCCTTGAATTGCTTTTTCTCCAGTTCCAGCGATTCATAACTGCTGACTACCGGCGCCGGATGTTCCTCGTGGCTCACCGGCAGCGTGAAATAGAACGTACTCCCTTCACCTGGTTTGCTCCGGACCCAGATCTGGCCATCATTTTTCTCGACGAACTCTTTACAGATCTGCAGTCCCAGGCCGGTTCCCTTTTCTTTTTCAAGGCCGTAGGTCGTCACGAAGTGATCTTTGAACAGCTGTTTTTTCTGTTCCTCGGACATCCCGACCCCGGCATCCGAGACGGCCACTTCAAAACGGCCGTCACGGCGGACCGCCGTGATCGTGATCACGCCCGTTCTGGGAGTGAATTTGATGGCATTGCCCAGGAGGTTCCGGACAATGGACTTGGTCATTTCGTAGTCGGCAGAAGCAATAAATTCTGCAGGGATCTCCAGCCTCACCCGGAGATCCTTGTTGGTGATCTTTTTCAGGTTCAGATAAATGACCTCCTCAAACAGTCTCCGCAGTGCGATAGCCTGGGGATTGACCGAAAACCCTTCCAGCTGACTTTTTGACCAGATCAACAGGTTGTCCAGCAGCATGCTGTTGGAACCGATGTCCTTGCGGATCTCCTTAAAAAAGAAGTCGACGTCATCCTTTGAGATCATGCCTTCTTCATAGAGATCCATCATATTCTTCAGCGATGCGAACGGGCTTCTCAGGTCATGGGAGATCACCGAGAAGAGCTTATCCTTGATCTGATTCAGATGTTCCACCTTGTCTTTCTGCGACTGGATCTCACTCTTCTGAAGTTTCAGCAATTTATTGGACATCCGGATCCGGCGGTTTCCGATCAGGAAGAGGATCGTACAGCCAAAGAAGAAGACTCCCAGTATGACCGAAAGAATGAGGAGCTGCTTCTGCTGTTTCATTTTATCGGCACTGTTCGCCCGTTCCTTCTTCAGCAGTTCATTCTCGGCCTCCCTTTCCTGGGACTTGAACTTCTCCTGGAACTCCAGGATCAGTTTGGACTGGCCGACATTATACAGCCGGTCATACAGCGTCGCGTAGTCTTTTTCCGCGCGGAAAGCCTGCTGGTAGAGCTGCTGCTTTTCGTAAAAATTGGAGTATTCCTTATAGAATGCCAGTTTCTCGCGCTGCAGTTGACGGTCTGAAGTGAGTCTGAAGCCCGCGTCCAGGTACCGTTTGGCAATATGGTACCTGCCGTAGGTGGTATACACTTTACCCAGGAGAAGCAATGAATTGATCTCTACAGCCGGCCGGCCGGTTTCGCGGCCCAGGGTGAATGCCTTGTTGGCGTACTGGATCGCTTTTTTGTTGTTGCCCAGCTTTTCGTATACCTGTCCGATCTCCAGGTAATTCTGCGAAAGCCAGCCCTGGTTCCCGGTACGGGAATTCATGTCAACCGCCTGGTTGAAGTAGCGCAGGCCGCCCTCGTAATTTCTTTGTTTGACCTCCAGGGTTCCCAGGTTATGAATGATCGCCGCATGAAATGCCTTGTCGGGTGATTTGGCCAGAGCGGCCAGCGCATGATCGAACGCATTCCGGGCATTGTAGTCATCTTCCAGCCGGATATTGTACATCCCTATGGCATTGTAGGCCCGGGCTATGGTTGCATAATCCTTCGTCTTCTGAGCGATCCGGATGGCTTCCACCTGGGAATTGATCGCCAGGATATAGTTGTTCCCGGCATGATATTTCCGGCCCTTCAGATACGCGGAATACGCCAGCCCGTTCGTATAATGCAGCTGGGCGGAAAGTCTTTCACCCTGCTTCCGGTAACTTTCAGCCTTTCCGGTGTCGGAGGAGAAATAATAATAGGAAAGTTCGTTGAGGACTTTTACGCGGTTGGTATCCGCGTGGGTCTGACTCAGGAGCACCAACAGGCTGTCCGCGACTCTATCCTGGCCCCGTGCGGGTAAGCACATGAAAGCCGGAAAAAGAAGCAGCAGTACGTATTTAATTGCCCCCACCCTTTTCATTGATTCCAAAACTACAAGAAACTTATACGATCCGGGGGGAATTAGGTTGTATATTTTTCCCGCGGGCGGCGGCCTGGAAAGCCGCAGGAGCCCTGTTCAGGGGTTGATTTGATCGAACAAACCGGGACACAGGGTGTTACCTTAGGAAAGCCGAGACCATGAATAACGAGGAAAATGAAAAACATCCCTTAAAGAAGGTGAAAGAAGGAAGTGTCGAGTACCGTGAAAATGAACATGAGCACATTATCAGGGGCGCCAAGCAGGAGGACCAGCTGGATAAACTCAATAAGGGCCACAAAGCCGAGAAAGATGATGTGGGCAGCCGGCCGGTAAAACACGTCCGGAAAGACGGGAACCAGTCGCCCGATGGGCGATAACGCGGGGATAATTGTATGAAGAAACCCTGAGCAGGTCACACTGTGAACTGATCAGGGCTTTTTTTTGCTGCCTCCTACTGGATCTTCTTCAGGCTGGATGCGCCTGAACTGTGATTGGCTATATCTTTCGGATTGCCCCGGTAAGACACTTCGCTGGCACCGCTGGATTCAACATCCAGATGGTTAAGGACATTGATCCGTAATTCGCTGGCGCCGGAGGTGTTGATCCGGTAATTGCCTACGACGAAATCCAGGGCCTCGACCTCTCCGGAACCACTCATGTCGACTTCGTGGGACCGCGCCTGCCCCTTCAGCGTGACCTCCGTTGACCCGCTGGCATCCGTCCGCATCTCCCCGGTGTTGATAACCAGATTTACTTTCGTCGAACCGCTCAGTTCGAGCGAAAAACGCTCGCCGGACAGGGTACCGTCACTGATCACCTCCACCGCACCGGATGCGTCCACCCCTTCGAACACATTTGAAGACGCATAAATCGTGATCGGTCCTGTCTCGCAGAAATTGCCATCCATCTCGATCCGAAGCTTTCCGCCCCTGACGCGCGTTTCGATCCGGTCCTGTATATTATCATCGGCAACGATCCGCAGGGACGCTGAAGAGTCCTGTTTGAGCACCAGTTTGATCGATCCGCCTACTTCGATTTCGCTGAAGGCCTCCACATTCCGGGTGCTGGTGACCTGGTTTCCTGATCCGTACACGCAATCGAACCCCCGGCAAGCCGACAGGGAAAAAAGGGCAGCCGTTATGGCGGCCATTAAAGGTATTCTGTTCCTCATCATGTTTTCTTCTTTTGGACTCCGGTGTTTAACCAAAGGTTACACCAATAATAAAAAAAGGAAATTGTTTCGGGACAATCTCCTTTTTTTTCATGGAGGCGGCTAACCGCCACCTAGAAACTGCCGGCGAAATTACCCGCCAGGGCGGTAGTCTTCACCCGGGTATTTCCCAGGGAAGCGACAGCCGCATCGCTGATCGTCAGTGTCCGGCTTTGCGCCTTGAAGTTGCCGGCTTCCAGCTGCGAAGCCTCCGAAATCCGGATGGTCTGGTACTCGGCCTGCCCGGTTAGGTCCATTCGCGCGGATCCTTCCAGGACTGCCGTCAGGTTCAGTGCTTCGGCGTCTACCGATCCGCTCGCATGATCCTTCAGGCAGATGTCCAGATCAATGCTGCTCAGCCGGTTCAGTGACCGGATCACCGCCTTTCCCGAGGCTTCTATGGACTGCAGGTTACTTACCCCCACCACGACCGTGATCTTCTCCTTGTCCTCCGAATGAATTTGCAGTACGCCGTCCTCGAAGCGGATGTTCCTTTTCGAATCCCGTTTTCCGTACAGGTCTACCTGTTCCTTCACCGCCTGGTTAAGCAGGAGCTCCACGTTTCCGGATACTTCGATCCGGCTGATGCCCCGTATATCAGCCAGGATGGTCATCCGCGGGTTGTTGTATCCCGCCGCTTTAGCCGGCTTGCGGCTGCCTGTAAAAATAATGAGGACGAGCACCATGATCAGCGCTTTACTGATAATGCCAATTGTCGATTTCATAACTGTTTATTTTGACTTTCTTTTTTAATCCAACCTGTTCAATATTGAACACACCACTAAGACGCTGATAATCAGTGAACAGTTACAGAGAAAACCGGCCGGTTCAGTTAAAAAGTGTTAAGAAAAGAAATTTGTCGACCAATCGCGACAACCCATCGACCAGCCTGCCGAACGCATCGACAAAAACAGGAAGGATTATTCAGGTGATGACCAGCTGAAGCATCCGGCTGACTGCGGGGCGGACGAAAAACCGGCGGTTCAGCCGGCGACCTGGGAGGCTCGTTTACGGTCCAGGCATACGTCACACACGCCGCACTCGCGGGGCGCCTCTTCATTGAAATAGGCCAGCAGCTGTATGTTCCGGCATTCCTTCGTTTCCGCATACCGGATCACGGCGCCAACCTGTTCGGAGTGTATCCGCTGTCTTTCCGCGATATACCGCCGGTCCAGTACTAGGTGCTCCATATCGGCACGGCCTTTCAGGAACTGCAGCTGGGGTTTATCGGTCTGCGGAAGATAGGAAATCACCTGCAGTTGATGCAGCCGCTGCAGCACCGCGCCCACTTTTTCCCGGCTGATCCGGAGCCGGCCTGCAAGATCCTTTTCCCTCACCGGAAGATAATGATCGTAAATACCGCCGTACATCCTCAGCAGGGTCTTCAAAAAGAAATCATACTCCCGGTTTTCAATCTGGAAACGGTACAGTTCCTCGGGACTCAGCAGAACCTGTACGCGCGACGGCAGGTAAACCGATTCGCTCAGGGCGATATATTCATCCCTTTCCAAAAATTTCAGGGCCTGGAGGGTCTTCAGTGCCTCCAGCTTGTACCGGCGGCAGAAATCGCCTGCATCAAAAGGCAGGACAAGCCCTTCTCCGGCGCCGTAAGCCAGCTGGTAATAGTTCGCCAGATAATGATAAACCGTCTTGATCTCCAGTATGGCGGGATAACTGTCTTCGAGCTTTTTTTGCAGCTGCCTGACATCCTCTTCCTGGTACAGCAGGACGGCGAACGCTTTATTCTCATCGCGGCCTGCCCTTCCCGCTTCCTGGTAGTACGCCTCCAGGCTGTCCGGCAGGTCCAGGTGAACCACGAACCGTACATCGCCCTTATCAATTCCCATCCCGAAGGCGTTGGTCGCTGCGATCACCCGGGTGCGACCGGACTTCCAGTCATCCTGCCGCTTATTCCGGGTATCCGGATCCAGCCCGGCATGGTAAAAATCCGCGCTGATGCCCGCCCGGTTGAGCAGCTGCGCCACATCCTGGGTAGCCTTGCGGTTGCGGACATAAACGATTCCGCTCCCAGGCACATTCCGGGCGATGGCAAGCAGCTTCCCGGACTTGTCCGTTTCCCTGGAAACGACATACCGGAGGTTGCTCCGCTCAAACGAACTCCGGAAAACATTCGGCTCCTTGAAGAGCAGTTTGTCCTGGATGTCCGCGGCGACCTGTTCCGTTGCCGTCGCAGTCAGCGCCAGAACCGGAACTCCGGGATGAATCTCGCGCAGGCGGGTGAGCTGAAGGTACGGCGGGCGGAAATCATACCCCCACTGGGAGATACAGTGGGCCTCGTCAACCGCGATCAGGCTGACATTCATGTACCGGATCCGCTCCCGAACCAGATCGGAAAGCAAACGTTCAGGTGAGATATATAAAAACCTGACATCCCCGTAGATACAGTTATCCAGCAGGATGTCGATCTCCCGCTTTCCCATCCCGGAAACGATAGCGACCGCCTTGATTCCTCTTTGCCGGAGATTCGCCACCTGATCCTTCATCAGCGCGATCAGCGGGGACACGACAAGGCAGATCCCGGGAAGCGACAGGGCAGGCACCTGGAAGCAAACCGACTTACCACCGCCCGTCGGCATCAGGGCAAGCGTGTCCTTTTTTCCGAGGACCGAAAGGATGATTTCTTCCTGCATCGGCCGGAAGCGATCATAGCCCCAAAACTGTTTAAGTACCTGATGAATGCCCATTAAAGACATCAAAACTATGAATAATTGCTAAATTGGCGCTCCCAAGAATGCTTATGATGAAGAAACACCTACCTATTTTACTGTTTGTTCTGGTTGCCGGTACGGCAGCCGCCCAGGAAGGAAAGAAATGGAACGTCGAAAAGGCTCCCGGCCCCACCAGGACCGTTTCATTCACGACCGACGAAGGAACCTGGATGGATCTGGACGTCAGTCCGGATGGAAAAGAAATCGTTTTTGACCTGCTGGGCGACATCTACAAGATGCCGGTTTCAGGAGGGAAAGCGACCCTGCTCGCGGGCGGGATGGCCTACGAGGTCCAGCCGCGCTTCAGTCCGAACGGCAAGTACATCTCGTATACCAGCGACAGGGACGGCGGCGACAACATCTGGATCATGAACAGCGACGGTTCAGGAAAGCGGGCGGTTACCCGTGAGAATTTCCGGCTCCTGAATAATGCCGTATGGACGCCCGACAGCGAATACCTTATTGCCCGGAAGCACTTCACCGGCACCCGGTCCCTTGGCGCCGGGGAAATGTGGATGTATCACATCACAGGCGGCGAAGGGGTTCAGCTAACCAAAAGGAAGAACGACCAGCAGGACGCAGGCGAACCGGAAGTGTCGCCGGACGGAAAGTACGTCTACTACAGTGAAGATGTGAGCCCCGGGCCTTTTTTCCAGTACAACAAGGATCCGAACGGGGAGATCTATAATATAAAACGGCTCAACCTGACGACCGGTGAAACCGAAACGGTTACCGGCGGTCAGGGCGGCGCGGCCCGGCCGCAACTTTCCCCGGACGGACGGTACCTGGCCTTCGTCAGGCGGGTGCGGTTGAAATCGACGCTGTTTCTGCAGGACCTCGAAACCGGGGAAGAATGGCCGCTGTATGACGACCTGTCCCGGGATCAGCAGGAAGCGTGGGCAATTTTCGGGGTCTACTCCAATTTTGACTGGACGCCTGACAGCAAAAGCCTGATATTTTACGCCAAGGGAAAGATCCGGAAACTGGACATCTCATCCATGGCATCTACGGAAATCCCTTTTGAGGCGGACGTGCGGCAAACAGTCACTGAAGCGCTGCACATCAGTCAGCCCGTCTTTACCGATGAGTTTGACGTGAAGATGATCCGTCAGCTTACCACTTCACCGGATGAGAGCAAGGTGGCCTTCAATGCGGCCGGATACCTGTATATCCGGGAGCTTCCAAACGGGAAACCTGAACGGGTCACCAACGGCACCGACTTCGAATTCGAGCCGGCCTTCAGCCCGGACGGAAAATCGCTGGTCTATGTAAGCTGGAGCGACGAGGGTCGCGGATCCGTCAACAAGGTCGATCTGCGCTCGGGGCGGATCACCCGGCTGACTTCGGAAAAAGGATATTACTATTCCCCGAGGTTCTCGAACAAAGGCGACCTGGTGGTGTACCGGAAGGGCACGGGCAACGATGTCCTGGGATATACTTATGGCAAGAACACGGGCATTTATACGGTTTCTGCCAATGGCGGCCGCACCACCCGGATCTCCCGCTCCGGGATCCGGCCAAGTTTCAGTGCGGACGATAGCCGCATCTTTTTCCAGAGCACCGAAGGAGGCAAGAAAGCCCTGAAGAGCATGGATCTCAACGGGTCGAACGTCCGTACCCACTATACCTCCACTTACGCGAACCTGTTCGTCCCCAGCCCGGACGGAAAATGGCTTGCCTTCACCGAACTGTTCAACGCGTACGTGACCCCGCTGGTCACCACCGGAAATGCGGTCGAGCTGTCGTCCACCAACAAGGCCCTTCCACTGACCCGGATCTCCCGCGATGCCGGCTCCTACCTGCACTGGAGCAATGATGGCCGTAAGCTGCACTGGACGCTCGGCCCCCAGTATTTCACCAGGGATCTCAAGAACTCGTTCACGTTCCTGGAAGGGTCCCCATCGAAACTTCCGGCACCTGACAGCACCGGGCTGAACATCGGTTTCAAACTGAAATCGGATGTACCGGACGGCAAGATCGCGTTTACGGGTGCCCGGATCATTACCATGAAAGGCGACCAGGTCATCGAAAACGGAACCATCCTGATCGAGAAGAACCGGATCACGGCGGTCGGCAGCGCCTCGGAGGTGAAAGTGCCTACAGACGCGAAAATTGTCAATGCGGACGGAAAGACGATCATGCCGGGGATCGTAGATGTTCATGCCCATTTACGGACCAGCCCGGACGGCGTTTCGCCGCAGCAGGACTGGGGATACTATACGAATCTGGCGTACGGCGTGACGACCTCCCATGATCCGTCGAGCAATACCGAAATGGTCTTCAGCCAGTCCGAAATGCTGAAAGCGGGACGGACGGTCGGTCCAAGGGTGTATTCGACCGGAACGATCCTCTACGGGGCGGACGGCGATTTCAAGGCGGTCGTTAACAGCCTAGATGATGCACGGTCACACCTGCGCCGGTTAAAGGCAGTCGGGGCATTTTCTGTGAAATCATACAACCAGCCGCGCCGTGAGCAGAGTCAGCAGATCCTGGCTGCCGCCCGCGAGCTTGGGATGATGGTGGTGCCGGAAGGCGGATCCACCTTCTTTCACAATATGGCGATGGTGGTGGACGGTCATACCGGGATCGAACATAATATCCCGGTGGTCCCCTTGTATAAGGACGTCAAAGCTTTGTGGAATGCAACCAAAGTCGCCTACACCCCGACCCTGATCGTATCATACGGTTCCCAGTCCGGTGAAGTCTTCTGGTATGACCGGACCAATGTCTGGGAAAACGAGCGGCTGCTGAACTTTACGCCGCGGCATATCATCGATGCGCGCTCCAGACGCAGAACCACTTCGGAATTCGGGGACTACGGCCATATCGAGGTCTCCAAGGCGGTCAAGCAGCTGGCTGACGGCGGCACGAAGATCAACCTGGGTGCGCACGGACAGATCCAGGGCCTGGGAGCCCACTGGGAACTCTGGATGCTCGCCCAAGGCGGTATGAGTTCGCTTCAGGCTATCCGGAGCGCAACGATCAACGGTGCCGAATACCTGGGTATGGGCAAGGAGATCGGTTCACTGGAAACCGGGAAACTCGCCGACCTGATCGTCCTGGACGAAAACCCGCTGACCGACATCCGCAATACCGAGAAGATCAGTTACGTGATGATCAACGGCCGGCTGTATGACGCAGCCACGATGGACGAGGTGATCTCCCGGAATAAACCCAAAGGTAAAATGTGGTGGCAGATGGGCCGGGGCGAATCCACCGGGTTCACCCAAACGGAATCCGAAACCCACCTGTTTACAAGTCCGGAATGCGACTAATCTGGAAAAGAGTGAATGAAATACAGCAGGAAGCCGCCTCAGAGGCAATGGGGCGGCTTCTTCCTTTGGCATCAACTTCCCAGGGAACCGTTGGCCGCGTGCCCTTATAAAAACCAACTTCCGTAGTCTACCAGCACCCGAGGGACGAACGATGGGAAAGGGGTGACTTCCGGGGGCCCGTGCATATCCCTGGACTGCCTGTAGGAAGAAAAACGGCGTTACGCTAAGAAACGGCCTTAACCATTCAAAATCAGGATCTAAGGTTTTAGATTGCACTGATTGATATTGGGTTGAAACCACAACTTATACAGACGGCACCGTTCAGGAAGTTGCAACATTTTTATTCAAACGCGTTCTAGCGAAAGACCCGGTGGAGGGACAAGCGAACCGGCACCCGATTGTGCAATTGCGGTACCGATTCCAGTTCGCCCTGAAACATTCAAATTCTATAACACGGCAACAAATTGGCAAGCACCATATGTAAAAAATTACGGAATTGTCATCGAAGAAGCGATAAAGGTGGTCTACCCGAAACTTATCGCTCAAGCTCCAACTACGAATTGGGAATTGCCGGGACTTTAACTGACTTCGGGGCAGTAAGCGCCGAAGAAGCAAAGATTAGAGCCAAAAGAGCTGTAAATTTAGCGGAATACGACATTGCACAACAGGTGGTCGTGATTTGACAAGTGGTCAGGCTACCAGGACAAAGCGTTTACAGGTTCTGTGCGATCACGTAGCCGCTTGCCCAGGCCCACTGGAAATTATAGCCGCCAAGCCAGCCGGTCACATCGACACACTCACCCCCAAAATAGAGTCCGGGAATCTTTCTGGATTCCAGCGTCTTGGAAGAAAGCTCTTCGGTGCTTACCCCGCCCCGCATGACTTCAGCCTTGTCATACCCCTTATCCCCGGCAGGCTTCACCTCAAAGTGATGAATAAACTGCCGGATCGCCTGGATTTCGCCTTTGGAGAGCGATGCCAGGTTCTTATGAACGGGAATGAACTTTCCCAGCGCTTCGGCAAACTTCCGGCTGTAGATCCCGGCCAGTACGGTTACCAGAAGCTTTTTACCATTGCCCCGCCGCTCCTCCTCCAGGAGCTCTACAATATCACCCAGCGGCAGGAGATCGATTCCGATGCGTTCCCCCGGCCGCCAGTAAGACGAGATCTGAAGAATGGCCGGTCCGCTCAGCCCCCAGTGCGTAAAGAGGATATTTTCTTCAAAGCTCATCGGCCCGCACGATACGCGGCTGAACACCGTGTTGCCTGAAAGATGGGCAAACCAGTCGGCATCCTTACCGGTAATGGTCAGGGGCACCAGCGCAGGAGCTGTTTCGGTTATGGCGAGTCCGAACTTCCGGGCCGCCCGGAGCGCGAAGTCTGTAGCTCCCATCTTCGGAATCGGGAGACCGCCGGATGCCATTACGACCTTAGGCGCGGTAATCTCCGCGGGCCTGGCGTTTTTCAGGTAGGATACGCGGAACAGCCCGTCCCCCGCCCTTTCTACGGACCGCACTTCCGCGCCGCACCGGATCTCCTGGTCCATATCGGCGCACAATTGTGTAAAAACCTTGACGATGTCACGGGCCTTGTTGGTCTCCGGAAAAAGCTGCCCGAGGGTCTTCTCCTGCCCGGTGATCCCGTAGGTCTCGAAAAAGCTGATCGTATCCTGGACGGTCCACCGGGAGAATGCCGACTTACAAAAGTGCTCGTTACCGGAGATGAAGTTCTGATGCGAAGCATACAGGTTCGTATAGTTGCAGCGGCCGCCGCCTGAGATCAGAATCTTGGCTCCGGGCGTCTCATTCTTTTCGAGCAGCAGCACCCGTTTTCCCAAATAACCGGCCTGTACCGCACACATCAGACCGCAGGCTCCGGCGCCTATTATGATGGCATCAAATTCATTCATTCTGACCGGCAAAGATAGAACCGCGGGCACTCATATTAGGAAAAAGTTTACGAATCACAGGATTTCCTTTTACTTTTGGACAGAATCATGAAAGCATTTTACGGAGATCTCAGGTTAGGTATACTCGGCGGCGGACAGCTTGGCCGGATGCTGATCCAGGAAGCAATCAATTACAATGTCACCACCCGGGTACTCGATCCGGACCCCGAGGCCCCCTGTAAAAATCTCTGTGATCAATTCGTTGTCGGCTCCTTGACGGATTACGACACCGTTTACCACTTCGGTAAAGGCGCCGACCTGATCACCATTGAGATCGAAAAGGTCAACGTCGACGCCCTGCAGAAGCTGGAAGAGGAAGGCGTGCTGGTCTATCCGCAGGCCCGTGTTATCCGGCTGATCCAGGACAAGGGCCTCCAAAAGGAATTTTTTAAGCAGAACGACATTCCGAGTGCGCCGTTCCGGCTCATTTCCTCGGCGAGCCAGCTGCAGGAATCCGGGTTCCCGTTCCCCTATATCCAGAAATTACGGAAAGACGGGTATGACGGCCGGGGTGTCATGAAAATCACTTCTGAAGAAGACCTGCAAAACGCCTTTACAGCGCCGAGCCTGATCGAAGAAATGATCGACTTTGAAAAAGAGATCTCCGTTATTGTCGCCCGGAACGAAAACGGGGCCGTCAAGGCGTTTCCGCTCGTTGAAATGGAATTTAACGCTCAGGCAAACCTGGTGGAATTCCTGATCTCTCCCTCTACCTTTTCCGCGGAGATCCAGTCGGAAGCAGAACGCCTGGCCATCAAGGTAGCCGAAGATCTCCGGATTACCGGACTGCTTGCCGTGGAAATGTTTCTGACACGCGACGGCCAGATCCTGGTGAACGAGGTTGCGCCCAGACCGCATAACAGCGGACATCAGAGCATCGAGGGGAATTACACCTCCCAGTTTGAACAGCACCTGCGGGCGATCTTTAACCTTCCCCTGGGAGACACCCGGACCATCCAGCATGCCGTGATGATCAATCTGCTCGGCGAACCGGGATATGAGGGCCCCGCTGAATACGAGGGACTTTCTGAAGTGATGAAGCTGGAGGGCGTGTACATCCACCTCTACGGAAAGAAAATCACCAAACCGTTCAGGAAAATGGGCCATGTTACCATCGTGGATGAGGACCGGGAAAAGGCTATTGAAAAAGCAAGATTCGTACAGCAAACATTAAAAGTAATCATCTAGAAAATGAGTCAGCCGACACCGATCGTAGGAATAATCATGGGCAGCAAATCCGACCTGAATGTCATGCAGGACGCAGCTGATATACTGACAGCATTCGGGGTTCCCTATGAGCTCACCGTGGTATCTGCACACCGGACGCCGCAACGGATGTTCGATTACGCAGCATCGGCGGCCGGCCGCGGACTGAAGGTCATTATCGCAGGCGCAGGCGGCGCAGCTCACCTGCCGGGTATGGTGGCTTCCATTACCAGCCTTCCGGTGATCGGCGTACCCGTCAAATCTTCGAACTCGATCGACGGCTGGGACAGCATCCTCTCCATCCTGCAGATGCCTAACGGTATTCCTGTAGCAACCGTTGCACTGAACGCCGCCAAGAATGCCGGGATCCTTGCAGCACAGATCCTGGGAACGTCCGATCCCGAGGTATCACGTAAACTGACCGCGTATAAGGAAGATTTGAAAGAGAAGGTCGAAGCGAGTGCCAGGGAGCTGGAAAATCAGTAACCGCTTCTTAGTTCCACATCGGGTTTTCAGGAAAATTGGCAATATGCGCGTACTTGGGTCCGAGTGCGATCACCACTTCGCGCCACAGCGTCTCGTCATCAAGAAGGAACAGGAGTTCCGGGTTGTACTTGTTGGCGATCAGCCATGCGTTCTGTTCAACCTCCTCTTCAAGCTGCGTTTCGCCCCATCCGGAATAGCCGACGAAAAAGCGGATCTCGCCGGGCCCGATATCCCCGTTGTTGAGCAAAAGCTTCAGCGCCTCAAAGTTTCCGCCCCAGTAGACCCCGCCGCCGAGATCAATGCCGCTGTTCAGCCGGTCATATGAACGGTGGATAAAGTGCAGCGTATCATTCCCCACCGGACCGCCGATATATATCGGAAAGTCTGCTTCCGGGCATTCGGGGATAATATCCTTCAGGAACAGGTTACTTTTCTGATTCAGCACGTAACCGACCGACCCGTCTTCATTATGTTCGGTCAGCAGGACGACTGCCCGCTTGAAATTCGGATCCTGCATGAATGGTTCTGAGATGAGCAAGCTTGATATCTGGGGGCTACTGTTTGTCAACATAACAAGGTAACATATGCTTTCCCTGCATGTTTTAGCCGGGAACAATTAGCGAATATATTTAACGGGATGGCAACGAATCCCCGGCGAAGTCTTAAGTTTGCCTTTATGTCCATCGATAAATCTATAATTGAAAATCTCCGTCAGGAGTATAAGGCCAAATCGCTGACCGAAAAGGAAGTTTCCAAGAACCCGATCACCCAGTTCGAGAAATGGTTTAAGGAAGCGATGATGTCCGACCTGCTTGAACCCAACATCATGACCCTTGCTACGGCAAGCCCTGATGGCAAGCCCTCTGCCCGGGTCGTCCTGCTGAAGGGATTCGATCAGAACGGGTTCATCTTCTATACCAACTACCTGAGCCGTAAAGGAAAGGAAATTGCCAAAAACCCGTATGCATCCCTGGTATTCTACTGGCATGAGCTGGAGCGTCAGGTGCGGATCGAAGGAACGATTGAAAAACTCGGCAAAGAAGAATCCGAGCGGTATTTCCAGTCGCGGCCGAAGGACAGCCAGATTGGTGCGCTCGCATCTCCGCAAAGTCAGGAAATCGAGAGCCGGAAGGAACTCGAAGCGAAATGGCTGGAACTGGAAGAAAAGTATCACAATAAAGACGTTCCGAAACCTTCTTTCTGGGGCGGCTACATCGTACGGCCGCAGCTGATCGAATTCTGGCAGGGCCGTCCGGGACGCCTGCATGACCGGCTGCTGTTCAAACGCGTCGACAAAGCCACCTGGAAGCTGGTCCGTCTGGCTCCGTAAATAAAAAAGCTGCCCCGGGAATCCGGGGCAGCTTTTTTATTAAAGGTTATGTTTCTTAATATACTTTGATCATAAAGATATAGTCCTGGAGCTTCTTGATCTGGTCCGTCTTTTTAAGTCCCGCCAGCCCGTTCTTCTTGTTCAGCTGAAACTTCGTGGTCAGGGAATCCTGCGGAATGGAGGCGATTGATTTCAGAATATACTCGGATTTGATGGCGAAGGCAGCACCGTCAGACTGGGTCTGCTTTCCGTTGATGATACCGATCACATTTCCCCGGTCGTCCAGCAGCGGACCGCCGCTGTTTCCGGGATTGACGGAGATATCCACCTGGTAGGCTGTGGTGTCCCCGGTATAGCCGTTTCTTGAGCTTAAATAACCGCGGTTGTAAACCCCGTCATCCTTCGGATAGCCATAGGTAAAGACGTTCTCGCCGATGTCGGCAGGCGTTTCCTTGAAGGTATAAGGCAGGGACTTCAGCGGTTCAAAGCTCGGGTCTTCAATCTTCAGTACGGCAATATCATAACCAGGATCAATGAACACCTTCCGCACCTTGTACGAGTCCCCCCGGGAATTCTGTATGTAAACTGAATCGGCACCGTTGATCACGTGGTAATTGGTCAGGATATAACCGTTCTCGGACAACGCAAAGCCCGTTCCGCCGAACTGGCCCGGACTGGCCGGCCCTTTGATGGCATTCCGGCTGATCGTATTCTTCAGGCTGTTAACCTGGTTCTGTACATCGTTGATCCGGCGAAGCGCACTGTAATTGGATACGTTCGATTTTGAGAAATAGCCGGTCAGCGATAAGGTTGAAAATACGGCGATCAGTGCAACCGCGGCTGCAACCGCAGTACTCATCCGGTACTTGCGCCACAACGTCACCACCGAAGATGTCTTGGGAGTTACCTGCTCGCGGATCGACGGCACATCCAGGCTCCGGTGGACCGCATCCATTTCAGCCTGCAGCTCCCTACGTTCGCCGTAGGCCGCCATCTGCTGCATGAATGCCTTATGTTCCACAACCATGTGGTCCACCCGGGAATCTGCGAAACGCAAGCGTTCAAAATCCGATTTTTCGGATTCGCTCAGCTCCCCGTTCAGGTAGGCTTCAATAAGGTTGGTTAATTCTAGATCACTTTTCATTTCTATCTACCTCGATTTGAAAAAACAACTTTTTCAACCGCTGCAGGCATTTATATTTCTGATTCTTGGCATTGTCCGTATTGGTATAGCCGAACTTCTCACAAATATCCTGCATCGATCTGTTCTTCATATAGAAATCCTCAATGATGGTCCGGCACGGTTCTCCCAGCTTTCCGAGTGCCTGATCCATCAGTTTGAATTTTCTATCCTGCTCATCATGTTCCTCCAGATCTTCCTCGACCGGGATATGATCCTCAAAATCCATTACATTTCCGCCGCTGTGTTTGAGCTGACTAAGCCGCTTAAGCCATAGTCTCCTGCAGACGGAATAGATAAAGGTCTTGAGCTTGCTGTTCAGTTCAAAGTTCCCGCTCTTAACTTTATTATATAAAACGATTATTGCCTCCTGGAAGATATCTTTTGCATCATCCTCATCGCCGCTGTTGGATATGATCAGCTGCAGAATCATGGGATAATAAGATTTGTATAATCGATTAAGCGTATCCTTTGAGCCGTTCAGGATCCCCAGCACCACCTCACTATCTTCTGGAACTGAACTTTTTATCTCTCTGCTCACTACTTAATACTCTTTGGTTGGAATTGTAACCCAATGATATGAAAAATATTTTTTGAAATCCCGGTCATTCCTCCGGGTTACCTTTTGTCATACGCAGTATAAATGATAACTAACCCTAAGAAAGAAATCTATGAGAAACAACACGTTTAAGGCCGGCTTCCTTGCATTAGCGCTCGGGCTGGCTGCCGCAGCCTGCAGCGAACACAAGAATCCGACGGAAAATGCGGACTCTACCGCCACCCTGGAATCATCCGGAACGGATACGGCTTCCCGAATGGATACATCCATGTCGACCGGCTCCACTCCTTACGATTCCGCAGGACCGGACACAACAACAAACCGGTAGATTAAATCCCTGGTATCCTGATGGTTAAAAATAATTTTAATTATTTCTCAATTTTCAGGGTTACCTTTTCATGACAAGCGTATTAACAAGAAATTATTTAAATAACTTTTAAAAATTAAACGATGAAAAACTCATTCAAATTCGGTTTCTTAGCTTTAGCTATCTCTATGTCTGTTGCAGCTTGTTCTTCAAACAAAACTGGCGAAGGTGCAGATTCAACTGCAACTGATTCAGCAATGGTTGATACTGCAACTTCAGTTGATACAATGGCTACTGATTCTGCTGCTGTTGATACTGCTGCTACAGATTCAGTTAACTAATTGAAACTGATATTCAAAAATTAAAGGCTGCTCAATGAGCGGCTTTTTTAGTTTATATGAGGGAGCGTAAAACTCATCGGTCTTAAGCCGATGGGATGTAAGCGACAAACACTACCCCTGTGAAAGAATATACGGCGAATGGTAAAGCCGGCAAAGCCTATAGGCGATGCCAGTTGGGGGACATTCGTAAGGTTGTTGGAGTATAAGACGGAATGGAATAACAAGCGTGTGGTAAAAATCAACCGCTTCTATCCATCTTCCAAAACCTGTAACGAATGCGGTTACATCCATCAAAACCTAAGCCTGTCGGAAAGGGAATGGACGTGTCCCAATGGTCACACATTGGACAGGGACATCAACGCGTCAAAAAATATCCTGCAAGAAGGATTAAAAACAATCGGGGCGGAACTCTCCGATAACACCTTTGGAGGCCAAAATAAGACTTCTGCAAAGAAGCGCAAGCCAATGAAAAAGGAAGCCCATTAGTCTTTAGCTAATGGGTAATTCACATGAAAATAAGCAAGAAGAGGCTCCGGAAAACCGGAGCCTCTTCTTTTACAGGCCGGTGATTACACCGGCGGGTTGTCCTTTTTGAATAGACGCTTGATGCGCCTTGAATTACTGTCGGCAATCAGGTACATGCACGGCACCAGAATCAGCGTCAGGAAGGTCGCAAAGCTCAATCCGAAGATCATCGTCCAGGATAGCGGCCCCCAGAATGCTACGTTGTCACCCCCAAAATAAATATGGGGCTTGAATTCTGTAAACAGCCGGGCAAAATCGATATTAAAACCCACCGCCAGCGGAATCAGTCCCAGCATCGTTGCAGTTGCGGTGAGCAGAACCGGGGTCATCCGCGTACGGCCCGCTTCAATAACCGCTTCTTTCACCGGCATTCCCTGTTCGATCATCAGGTCCGTAAATTCGACCAGCAGGATCCCGTTCCGGACCACGATACCGGCCAGCGCCACAATCCCGATACCCATCATCACGATAGACATCTCCATCCGGAAGATCATTACCCCGAGGAAAACCCCGATTATACTGAACAGGATCTCACTGAGGATAATCAGCGGCTTGCTGACTGAATTGAACTGCATCACCAGAATGATCAGGATCAATCCCAGCGAAATCAAAAGAGCTGAACCCAGGAAGGCGGCGGTTTCCATCTGCTCTTCCTGTTCACCGGCCATCAGGATCTCCACGCCGTCGGGCGCATGGAACTCATTGATGGCGTTCTGAATATTGGCTACGACCTCGTTCGGATTGTAGGCCGAAAGCACGTTGGAAGAAAGAATAATGATCCGCTTCTGCTGCTTCCGCTTGATCCCGCCGTAGGTATTCACGTAATCGATTTTAGCAAAGGAAGATAACGGAACCTGCCGGATGATGCCGTTCATGGCCATGTCGCGATAGGTGATCTTCATATTTCTCAGCGCTTCCAGGTTATTGCGCTGATCCTCCCGCGCACGTACATTGATCTCGTAATCCTCGTTGACATCCCGGAATTTAGAAACCTCACGTCCGTACAGGGCGGTTCTCAGCGCCATACCGATCTGCCCGCTGGAGATACCCTCCCGGTTGGCCCGCTCCCGGTCGATATCAAAAATTACTTCCGGCTTATTGTTCTGAAAATCGGATTTCAGCTCCTCTACCCCGGCGATCTGACGGTTATCCAGGAATTTCTTCAGCCTGTCGGAAGCGACTACGATCGAATCCAGATCGTCGCCCGTGATCTCAATACTGATCGGCTTGGCTGTCGGCGGTCCGCCCTGCTCCTGGGCAACCGTAATCTCGGCGCCCGGGATACCCCGCACTGCATCACGGATCTTTTTCAGGTAAGCGGTCGTCCGTTCCCCCGTACGTTTGCCATACTCCACGAACGCCACGGTCACCTTGCCCTTATTTGGATAATTTCCCTGGTCCTCATCCTGCGGATCGGTAACGCCCACCGTTACATTCGAAATGATAGAAGATACATCGGGGTTTTGGGCGCCCACCACGCTGGTTACCCGGTCTTCAACTTTCCGTACCACTTCATTGGTGAAAGCCTGGTCGGTACCCACCGGCAGATGGACGTATACATAGATAAAATTTGGATCAGCGGACGGGAAGAAGACCACTTTCGGAGGTATCACACCCATCATGATGATCGTAAAGAAAAACAAGCCGACAGTACCCCAGAGGAGTTTCCGGGGGCGCTCGATAGCCCAGATCAGGAAGCGGGTATAGCAGGCCTGCACTTTTGGCCAGGTAATATTCTGAAAACGCTTGACCGCCCCGGTCAGGTAAAAGTGATTCAGGAGATAAAGCAGGATCATCAATACCAGGAAATTCCCCGCGCCGAAGTTGATCAGGTACCCCAGGACCGCAAGCCCGGCCATGACCATCACGGTGCGTCTGACACCACGGGTGAACCGCGGCCTACCGTCCACATGCTCTACGTGCGGTTTCATGAAGTCGACCGCAAACACCGGGTTGATAATATAGGCTACCAGCAGGGATGCCAGCAGCGTGATGATCAGTGTGACCGGAAGGAAGAACATGAACTCGCCGATAATACCCGGCCAGAAAAGCAGCGGCACGAATGGCGCCAGTGTCGTCAGGGTCCCGGACAAGACCGGCAGGAACACCTCTCCGGCCGCCGTCTTGGCCGCCCGGACGATCGGAACCCTGCCGTTGTCGAAGATCCGGTGCGTATTCTCGATAACCACGATCGCATCATCCACCACGATCCCCAGTCCGAGGAGGAACGAGAACAGCACGATCATGTTCATCGTGAAGCTGAAGCCAAATATCCCCCCGAGTGCCGGCATGGAAATGAAAGCTACGAACATCGACAGCGGCACCGACATGGCGACGAACAGCGCGTTGGTCACTCCCATAAAGAACATCAGAATCACCGTTACCAGGATGAACCCGATAATGATCGTGTTGATCAGATCGTGCAGAGTGATCCGGGTCTGATCCGACTGGTCACCGGTAATGGTAATCTGGAGATTATCCGGAAGAACGGACCCTTTCATCTCTGTCAGCAGCCGGTTGATCTTGTCCGAGGCTTCGATCAGGTTTTCGCCGCTGCGTTTACGGACATTCAGTGTAATTACGTTCTTCTTATTCAATCGGGCATAGCTCTCCTGCTCCTTAAAGGAGTCCTGGACATCGGCAATGTCCCGGAGATACAACGAGGCGCCGGTCGGAGTCTTAACGATGAGATTGGCGATCTCTTCGGCGGAGCCGAATTCCTTCTTTACGTTCAGCGTGCGCCGCATACCGTCCATTTTCACAGCTCCGCCCGAAATCGTCAGGTTCTCTGCCCCGACCGCCATTTCGATATCGTTGAATGAGAGCTGGGCCGCCTCCATTTTGTTCAGGTCGACATTGATCTGCACCTCCGGATCCAGGGCGCCGACGATGTCCACTCCGGAGATCTCCTTCATGGCCTCAATACGGTCCTGCAGGTCCTCGGCGTATTCGTTCAGCTTTTTCAGGTCGTAATCACCGGATATATTTACATACATGATCGGAATATCCGACAGGTTGATATCCATAATGGTCGGGTCCTGCGGAAGATCGGTCGGCAGGTCCTGCCGGGCCTTGTCCACCGCATCCTTGACCCGCTGTTTAGCGTCCGGGATGTCGACATTGGTGTTGAACTCAGCCGTTATGAACGAAAAGTCCTGGTACGAGTTGGAGGTGATCTTTTTAAGCCCCTGAGTACCCCGCAGTTGCTTTTCGATCTGTTTGGTGACCAGGTTTTCCATATTCGCAGGAGAGGTTCCGGGGTAAACCGTTTGTACGAATATCTTCGGAATAACCACTTCCGGAAAGTTTTCCTTCGGAAGGTTCTGGTAGGAGAAAAATCCGAGGACAACCAGGATGACGGTAAAGACATATATAGCCGTCCGGTTATCGATAGCCCAGCTTGCGGGTTTGAATTCCTTAAAAACGTCTTTCATCTTCTGTAAGATTTCAATGAATACTGACTAGATCTTTACGGCATCTCCAGGGTTCAGATCATCCAGCCCCTGCACGATCAGCTTGTCTCCTGCTTTCAGCCCGGAAAGCACCTCGGCCTTCCCTTCTGAAACCTTTCCGGTCCTGACGTCCACCCGTTTCGCCTTCCCGTTCTCGACCAGGTACACATATTCGCTCGTTTCCGACTTCTGGATCGCGTTGACCGGTATGGCCAGAGCCTCGGACCGCTCATAGTCCACGATATTCAGGATCGCCAGCATATTCGGCCGGTAGTTCTTCCTGGCCGGAAGGTTCACCTCCACTGCAAAACTGCGTGAGGTAGGATCGATCACTCTTGATGCAAATGACACCCGGGTATCAAGATTGTCCGGGACGTCAGGCAAAGAAACCTGCACTTCATCCCCCTGGTTGATCCTTCCGGCATAGGATTCGGCAACCAGCGCCTTGACTTTCAGCTTACTGGCATTGACCACCCGGATTCCGGCCGGCATTCCCGGCGATACCGACTGGCCGATCTTCAGTTCCATTTCATCAACCGTCCCCGAAATCGGCGCCTTGATCTTGTACATGGCTGCCTGTGACCGCAGCGTGGCCAGCTGCTTCTGCAGACTTTCCATCTGGCTTTTCGCCGTCAGGTACTGCACTTCCGTGCCGATCTTTTGTTCCCAAAGGTTTTTCTGCCGGTTGAAAATATTGGTAGCCAGGTCCAGCTGAGTCTGAACCTGCGCCATGTTCTGGCGCAATACCTGGTCGTCAATTTGCGCCAGGACCTGTCCCTTGCTGACGGACTGGCCGACCTTAACATAAATCGCTGTAACGGAACCGGCCATTTCCGGCGAAACGTTCACGTTTTCCTCAGCGTCCACCTTGCCCTGCACCTTTACGTAGCTTCGGAACGGCGCCTGGGCGAGCTCCAGGACGGCAACTTCTTTCTTTGCGGAATCCGCCTTGACCGCTCCCACTTCATCCTCCAGCCTGGAGATTTCGGCATTCAGATCTGAACGCTGCTTTTTGAGCTCTTCCAGTCTGGCCGACTTATCCTGGGATTTTTCCGAACAGGAAATGATAAATAAAACAGTTGCTATTGCGAGTATCTTTTTCATGAGATCTTTATCGTCTTTAGTAGTTAATTTTTCCGGTTGCTTTTTCCAGGTCAACCCGCTGGATCAGCATGTCGTAAAGTGCGTTGATATAATTGTTCTGGGCTTCTTTCTGCGAAGTTTCGGCCGTGGTTACCTCCAGGCTCGATCCGACTCCCTGCTCGTACTTGATGCGGGAAACCCGCAGGATCTCCTGGGCGAGAGCCAGGTTCCGGCGCTGATTCTCCAGTGACCGGAGACTGTTATTGTACAGCTTCCGGGTCTGTGAAATCTCCAGGTTGATCGAGTTGCGCAGGTTGCTCAGATCGTTTTCTGACTTCAAAACCTCCAGCCTCGCATTCCGGGCCCGGAAGGTGCGCTGCCCCCCGCTGATGAGCGGCCAGTTGAGGCTCAGGCCGATGACGGAGGTCGGGAAATCGCTCTTCAGCAACTCCGAAAAGCTATTCGACTGGTAACTCTTCGAACCACTGTAGAATGCACCGAGTGTCGGCAGAAACTCGCTCCTGATCCGCTTGAAATTCAGGACATTCAAGTCCTTCTGCGTTTCCAGCAGGGCATACTCCACTCTGCTCCTGTACGCAGCCGTATCGGTAGTCAGCGCTTCCTGGCCGGCCTGAACGGAGGCGATGGATTCCTCCAGCGCAAGGGTCCTTCCAACCGGCATGCCCATTTGAAACTTAAGCAGATCGACGTTCAGCGTCAGCAACCGGGCGACATTCTCCCGTTCGGTTTCAAGGTTGTTTTCAAGAACCTGCAGCCGGTCCACGTCGATCTTTTCAGCGAAACCGTTCTTAAACATCGCTTCCGTATCATTAAGCGACTTGCGCAGCTGGGTCAGATTTGCATCGATCAGCGTCAGCTGTTCGTTATTGACCAAAACCGAGTAATAGGCTTTCGTGACCGCCACGGCAGTTTCGATACGCGACCTGCGGGAATTCCGGACCGATAGTTCCCGGTAAGTCTTCGAAGCCTTCAGACCGACCAGGTAGGTGCCGTCGAAGATTTTCTGGTCGATCCTTACCCCGGCTGCCGCCTGGTACTTCACGCCGAACTGGACCGGGATCTGTGTTCCGGGCTGACCAAAGAACTCCCCGGGGAGCAGACTCGTGGGTAACTTCAGGTAATCCTGAAAAGAAAGGTCGGTGGACACTTGCGGCAGACCGATTCCGATCGTCTGCTTCACGGTATTCTGAGCCATCTGCTCATCGACCTTTGCATTGAGGACCGCCGTCTGGTGATTAAGGGCATAGTCAATGGCTTCATCAAGGGTAAACCGGAAATCTACGGAATCCGGGGACTGCGCCCGCAGCGGGACCTTCAGCAAAAGAAGGGTCGCAGCCAGCAATAACGTCCTGTAGTGGTACTTCATATATATAGGTTTTCGTCTTTAATGCTCTTATACTTAAGGATCTGATCCTGCCCATCCGGTGTGGACAGACCATATACGAAATGCTCCGTCAGACAAACCATGACGCGCGCAGGATGGTAACGTTCGGGCGGAAATGCCATCGAATTGAACACCAGGTCGATCTGCTCAAGCCGAAGCCGGGTGAGCACATCCACATCGATCTCCTTCCGGTAAAGGCCGGCCGCCATACCCGCTCTGAGGTTGTTCTCTATACACTGGTACATGTATTCATCCCTGAACTGCCGGAAGATGTCCCAGGCATCGGGATGATACTTCTGAAGATCATAGAAAAGCGTCGGATTGATATTGAGAAAAAGACTTTTGACCAGGTCTATCGCCCGGAAGATTTCGTCGATCGCATTATCCGCATCGGCGATCATCCGGTCAATGAGCAGTTTCTGGGCACCAAGCTTGTTCCGGATGAAGGTGCGGACAAGCTCATCCTTGTCCGAGAAATGCTGATAGATCGTCTTTTTGGACATACCCAGTTTTGCGGCAACATCATCCATGGTGATGCTTTTGATCCCGTGTCGGCAGAAAAGTAAGTCGGCTTCTGCAATGATATGGTCCTTTTGGTTCAAGACGCTCGTTATCAGATAAGTACGCGAAACTAAGGAAACAATTTTCAAATACGAAGTTTCCTCAGAAAAAAAACGCCCCTGTAAAACCTGCACGTCCTTAACTTTCGCGATTAATAATTACTTGGATGCCGGCGAACCTATTTTGTTACAGCCCGGCCTGTTTTGCAAACCATAAACTTAGAAAGTGTAACTTTGGCCAAAAAAACACGAATGAGCCTTTCCCCTTTATCTGCGATCTCACCCATTGACGGGCGTTACAGAAAGACCACAGCCGATCTGGCGAACTATTTTTCGGAAGCTGCCCTGATCCGGTTTCGGGTTCAGATCGAGATCGAATATTTTATTGCCCTGGCAGAGCTGCCGCTCCCGCAGCTTGCTGCGTTCAGTAAGGACCGGTTCCCGGCCCTGAGAAATATCTTCGAATCATTCACCGAAGCTGACGCCCAGGAAATCAAGGACATTGAGAAAGTGACCAATCACGACGTCAAGGCCGTTGAATATTTCATCAAGAACCGCTTTGACACGCTTGGACTGGCTGAATTTAAAGAATTTATTCACTTCGGATTAACCTCACAGGACATCAACAACACATCGATCCCCCTTTCATTCAAACGCGGGATCGAAGATATCTACCTGCCGCTGCTGCAGGAGCTTATCGACCAGCTGAAGCAACTGGCCGGCGAGTGGGATCAAATCCCGATGCTGGCCCATACCCACGGACAACCTGCGTCGCCGACACGACTGGGCAAGGAGATCCGGGTGTTTGTCGAGCGCCTCGAGGTCCAGCTCACGCAGTTAAAGCAGATCCCGTACTCAGCCAAATTCGGCGGGGCAACAGGCAATTTCAACGCTCACCATGTCGCGTTTCCGGAGATTGACTGGCGTCTGTTCGGAAACCGGCTGGTTAACGACACACTGGGGTTGAGCCGTTCCCAGTACACCACCCAGGTCGAACACTACGACAACTTCGCCGCGCACTGCGATGCGCTGAAACGGATCAATACGATTCTGATCGACCTGGACCGGGATATGTGGACTTACATTTCCATGAATTACTTCAAGCAAAAAATCCGCGCCGGTGAAGTAGGCTCTTCTGCCATGCCGCACAAGGTGAATCCCATTGACTTCGAAAACTCGGAGGGCAATCTGGGAATTGCCAATGCGCTGTTCGAGCACCTGGCAGCTAAACTCCCGGTGTCGCGCCTGCAGCGGGATCTCACAGACTCGACCGTCTTCCGTAACATCGGCGTTCCGCTCGGACATACCGTGATAGCCTTTCGTTCCACATTAAAAGGACTTGGAAAACTGCTCCTCAACGAGGCCGCCATCGCTCACGATCTGGAGGAAAACTGGCCGGTCGTCGCTGAAGCGATTCAGACGATTCTTCGCCGGGAAGGCTATCCGAACCCATACGAGGCGCTGAAAGACCTGACACGCACCAACGAAAAGGTGAATGCGGGAACCATCGCGCATTTTGTGGACGGACTGCAGATCTCCGACCAGGTCAAGGAGGAGCTTAAACGAATCACACCTGCAAACTATACCGGTATTTAGGAGTCATTTCGCTGTCATAACTTCCGGGCCGATCGGGCCAAAACAAAAAAATGGTAATTTTGTACATCTCAAAAAACCTTGAACGATGAATTCGACATCCAATATTAAAGTATATACAGAAGCCACGCCGAACCCGGCGACCATGAAGTTCATTGTAAACAAGCTGCTCGTTAACGGCAGCGTGGACTATCCCACTAAAGAAAAAGCTCAGGAGAGTCAGTTTGCGCGCGAACTGTTCAAATTCAGTTTTGTAACCGGTGTATTCTTTGCGAGCAACTTTGTAACGGTAACCAAATCGGAAGGAACTGAGTGGGCGGATATTGAACCGATCATCAAGGAGTTTGTAAAAGGTGCCGTGGAAGGTGAGCTTCAGATCAAACCGGTTGAAAGCAATGAAACGCCTGACTTCGAAGGCACGGAAGCCGAAGTAAAGATTCAGCAGGTGCTGTATGATTACGTCCGTCCGGCAGTTGAGCAGGATGGCGGCGCGATCCACTACAAATCATATGAAGACGGAGTCGTTACCGTAGAGCTGAAAGGTTCCTGCAGCGGGTGCCCTTCGTCAACGATCACCCTGAAAGCAGGAATCGAAAACCTGCTTAAGCGGATGGTTCCTGAAGTAAAGGAAGTTGTTGCCGAAGCGATGTAAGAAAACCGGCCAGACAGACAGATACCGTACATAAAACAAATGAAGAAAGCCCGACTCAGGGCTTTCTTCATTTGTCGAAGTGGCGTTTCAGTACCCCGAGCAGCTGATCGGCGATCACCGGACTTCCGGCAATCAGCTCGCGCTCAGCGATGAACTGATTGCCTCCGCTGAAATCAAGAACCTTGCCCCCTGCTTCCTGGACGATCAGTGCGCCTGCGGCAACATCCCAGGCATTCAGGTTATATTCAAAAAATCCATCAAACCGGCCGGCAGCAACATAGGCGAGGTCAACCGCAGCAGATCCGATCCGGCGCAGGCCATGGCAGCTACGCATGAGTTCACTGAAAGCCTGCAGATATTGCTCCTGCCTGGCAAAATCGTAGTACGGAAATCCCGTGGCCAGCAGCGTCGATGAGATATTCTGGGCGCCGGTCACCCGTATCGGCTCGTTGTTCAGGAAGGCCCCGCCGCCCGCCCAGGCACAGAATAGTTCACTCCGGTTGACTTCATAGACCACGCCGGATACGAGTTCCTGCCCTTTCTGCAAGGCAACACTGATGGCGAAGGTCGGGATCCCGTGGATAAAATTAGTCGTTCCGTCCAGCGGATCAATGATCCAGTTATATTCAGCCCCGGTTTTCTGAGTGGTGCCCTCTTCGGTAATAAAACCAGCCGCGGGCAGGATAGTCGAAAGCTGTCCGACCAGCATTCGCTCGGCCGTCTTATCGACATAGGAGACCAGATCATTCAGACCTTTAAATTCGATCTTGTCCGGGGTAAAGCGTTTGGCCTCAGCAAGAATAAACGCGCCCACCTCCCGGGTGACCGCGCCGACATTTTCCGTAAGTTCTCTTAAATTCATCGCGCAGCGGGTACTTCCTGCGGATGTTTTCGTCCGTAATTAACGGACCAGACGATACCGCAGATACCCACTAAAACCATGACCGTGGAAATAAGTTCTGCCTGCGTAAAGCTCAGTCCGAATGCATGGTACTTCGAGTTTACGCGGATCAGTTCGATCAGGAAGCGTTCCACCCCGGCGAAGATCAGGTAAAGTGAAAACATCATGAACGGATACCGGATACGGTTTCTGAGGCTCCACAGGATGGCAAAAAGCACCAGTCCCATGAGGACCTCATAGAAAGGCGTCGGATATACGCCCACCGGCAGCTCACTGCAGTACCTGCCCGTACAGCCCGGAATCGGTAGCCCGTCGTTGACGACATTATGCGGGTATGTAAAGGACCAGACCCAGTCCGGTGCCCAGCTCAGCCACCCCGGTTTAGGAGCAAGGCTGGCGATTCCCCAGTCCCCGTCTCCAGACATCTGGCATCCGATCCGGCCCACCGCATAGGCCAGCATCATTCCCGGCCCGCCGACGTCCAGCATGTGAACCGGCTTGATTCCGTTCTTCCGAGCTATATAGATCACGGCCGCACCGCCGCAAATCAGGCCGCCGTAGAATGTCAGACCGCTGAAAGACAACAAGCCTTCGATCGGATCCTTGACGAAGTCATCCCAGTATTCCAGGTTATGGAAGATCTTCGCTCCGAGGAACCCGAAGACCGCCGCCCAGACGATCATCGTTCCCATCAGCTGGTATGGGTGTACCGTTTCAGTGACCACCTTTGGAGCCGGAAGCGCCTGCTTCTTTTTTTCCGCGTAGACCCAGTATGTAAACAGTGCCGCCAACAGGATTCCCCCAAAAAAGTTACCTCTCGATGAGAGGATAAATCCCTGAGGGTCCGCGACAAAAGCCTGGTAGTTGAGGACTGCGTCAAGCAGTTTGAACCCGATCAGGAAACCGAAGAAGCCGTTCGATACCAGTTCTGCAGTAGAAGCGGGTTCTCCTATAGTGACCTGGCGGGTTACCGGCTTCAGCAACCCCTGTCTCTCCTTTCTTTTCAGCTCCTGGGTAAAGGCCCAGTACCCGGCGATGAACGCGAGGGCCACAAAAAATCCGAAGGTTTGAACCGGGAGCGGTACAGTGATCCCGAACAGGTATTCAATCAGGTGAGTAAGGGTTGGAAACATTCGATAAAGATAACTGCTGGATTCGAAAATTAGATTCTGTTTGAAAAAAATGAGCCGGTACCCGGCCGTTTGCCGTCCTGCTTAAAATCTTCCCGGCCACTCAGATGAGCGATCGGGTGATCTTGCCCTTGATGATATACAGGGCGACCAGGGCACTGCGCGGGAGGACGGTATCGCCCTTGAAGTTCGGATTGGAGGACCGGAGGATGATCTTCTCCGGATCATCATGCTGGAACAGCAGTTTGATGCTCTTCAGGTGGTTGGCTGTGTGATCAGCGATGACCAGGTAGGCTTCGCCCCACTGGATGACGTCGAAGTTGGTAACCTCCTTGATTGCTATGATATCACCTCCCGCAAAACGGGGAAACATACTGTCGCCGTAGACCGGCAGGTAGGCTGTACAGTCATTGAAAGGTCTGTAATCAACCAGGAATTCCGGCTGGTCATGAACGACGGAGAAGCCCTCTTTCCGGGCAGAAAGATCCACGTTGAAGTAGGGAACGCCGGTCTGTTTTGCCGGCAGGGATCCCGGCTGGCCCCCCGGACGGAACATCTCCCCCTCACCGGTAAGCAGCCATTCCTCATTCAGGGAATAATGACCGGCGATTTCTTTCAGCAACCGCTTTCCAATCGGCCGCAAGCCGTTCTCCACGGGCGACATATTATTGACGTGCGGGGTGATCGGCCCGTAAAAATCCGCCAGCGTGCGTCTCAGATACTTCCTGACATCTTTCAGGCGTGAACCAATCATTTCCTGATCCTTCATGTGAATTTCTTTTTGAATAAATTTTATATCAAATGATATTTATTATTATCAAATATAGTATATTGGTATGAGAATTCTTCTAAACAAATATAGTTGTATTGGCGGAATGCACGCTTTACTGCTCTGCCGCAAACTGAAGCTCCTATGAGAACAAGAAGAAACGGGCCGCACCCGGGCCCGGTGCAAACTGAAACTTCCTATGCGATCGAACTGGTCTACCGCATCCAGCTGTTGCGGCTGGCTTTCGGTTATTCCCAGTCGGAACTGTCGTTTCTGCTGGGCTATCCCTCGAACCGCGTACGGGCAATTGAGGACCTTGGCCGTGGAGTTCGTTATACGATGAACGACCTGCTAAACCTTAGCCATATCTTCGAGTGTCCTACCATCAGGTTCCTGCCGCATGGTCCGATCCATGCCGCCCGGGTCAACATCCGGACAGCCAGGCATGAGCAGAACGGAAAATGCATCCACGAGGCCTGGGAGTGCGCCCCGGACTCCGCATGGGAGCTCCGTTGGAGACTGCCCGAGCGGAGTCCTGAGTACCGGCCTGCAGCGGAACCGCCCGCCCTGCTGGAAAGAACCCGGACCCTGATCCGGTCACTGATTTCCGGCGGCTATTTCCATACTCCCTGGGAGGCCTTTGAAATCTATAGAGCGTGCCGCCATTCGATCGGCAATCAGCTCCGGCCCCTGACCCTGAACTATGCGCTTCTCTCTTTCACTGGCGAAGATAAGCCTCTCCAGGTTCTGCTGAAAGGAGATCACCAGACATGGATCGAGACCACATGCAAGCAAACAGCCGATGGAGAGCGTACTGCCTGATCTTTATTTCCCGGATCTGCCCGAGCGGATCTGCAAGCATGCAGCTGCGGATCTGCGGAAACTGGTCGCATTGATTACCGGCCGTTACCGGATCGGCCGGATCACATGCTTTGGCTACCGGAACCGGCATACGGGAGCTCCCGGACCGGAGGATCCCGACGCGGTAGCGGGCCATTACTTCATTCTGCTCGAAACAAGGGAATTATATCCGGAATCAGTCATCCAGGATTATGTGAATAATCATTTTACCTGCGGAAAGGCACTTGTCCTGTCCCATCACCAGGATAAGGTGCGGGAAATGCTGGAAGCCGGTCACCGGTTTTATTTCCAGGTCAGACGATCCGGAATCTTGCTTTTTGCCGAGGAACCGGATCCGGTCCACCTGGAGTATCCGTGGCCGGATAATTGGACAACCGAGGCTGACAGGCACTTTAAAATCCACTATGGAATGTCCCGGAGTTTCCGGGACGGAGCTTCCGAACAGCTCAGGACAGGTCAATTGCGGATCGCCCTCTTCCTGTTGCATCAGACGATGGAACAGGCCTGCATCGGGCTGATCCGGGTATACCTCGGCTACCGAGCCAACTTTCATAACCTTGGAAGGCTGCTTGAGCTCTGCTCCTGCTTCATCGGAGAGTCCGCGGATCTTTTCCCCGCGCATGACCGCGAAGGCCGGAGACTGCTTAAGATGCTGTGCAGGAGCTATACCGAAGCCCGGTACCGGGAAGAATTTGCCGTCAGTCCGGACGACTGCCAGGTCATCCTGCATGCTGTAACAGGCTTCATCAGGCAAACGGAAGAACATTGCCTGGGTCGGCTGCGCGTTCTGGGCGGACTTGCAGATCCGTCAAATTCGGGATGATAACGTTCCTGAAACCCGGTCAATAGCAGGCAATGGGGAACTAGTGGACAAATGTCTCTTCCGGCTCGCAAACTTCGACGTCACCTGTCGGTGCAACAGAGACCAGTTCGACTCGCTTCAGTTCATTGACCAGGACCGGGTCGTATTTCGCCTGCACCTTTACGTAGTTGCGTGTAAATCCATGCATGTATCCGTCTTTAAGATCGCCCTCGAACAGGACCTCCTCCAGTTTTCCGAGCTGACTTTCGTAAAACGCCCGCCGTTTCTTATCGGAAAGGATATGTAACATCTTGCTGCGGTCCGCGCGGGTCGAACCGGGAACCGATCCGGGCATCTCGGCTGCCAGCGTATTTTCGCGCTCTGAATACGTGAACACGTGCAGATAGGAAATGTTGAGCCCGTTCAGGAACTGGTAGGTATCCAGAAAGTCCTCGCGGGTCTCACCGGGGAAGCCGACAATGACGTCCACACCGATGCAGCAATCCGGCATCAGCCTCTTGATCGTTTCCACGCGCTCAGCATAGAGCTCACGGCGATATCTCCGGCGCATCAGTCCGAGAATTTTATTGGAACCTGACTGCAGTGGAATGTGGAAATGCGGCACGAATCGTTTGGAAGAAGCCACAAATTCAATGATCTCGTTGGTCAGGAGGTTCGGCTCAATGGATGAGATACGGAACCGCTCAATACCCTCGACCTCGTCCAGGGCCTTCACCAGGTCAAAGAACCGGTCCTCCCGCTGCCCTTCCCGGATTCCGAAATCCCCGAGATTCACACCGGTCAAAACGATCTCTCTGACACCTGACCCTGCGATCAGCCGGGCCTGCTCCACCACGTGCTCAATCGTATCACTGCGGCTGTTGCCCCGTGCCAGCGGGATGGTACAGAACGTACATGAATAGTCACACCCGTCCTGAACCTTCAGGAATGTCCGGGTCCTGTCGCCGACGGAGAATGACGAAACAAATTCATTGGTTTGTGCGATGGGCTGATTATAGACCCGGGCCTTGGGAGCTTTGGTCAGCTCACTGATATGTTCAATGATCTGGAACTTTTCGGCAGCACCCAGCACCATATCCACGCCCGGGATCTCAGCGATCTCGGCCGGCTTCAGCTGAGCATAGCACCCGACAATGGTCACGAACGCTTCAGGTGAATACTTCAGCGCTTCCTTCACGACCTTGCGGCATTTTTTATCCGCATGGTCGGTCACTGAACAGGTATTGATGACATATACATCCGCCTGGTCTGTAAAATCAACGACCTGGTATCCCGCCTGGCTGAACTGCCGGCCGATCGTGGAGGTCTCTGAAAAATTCAGCTTGCAGCCCAGGGTATAAAACGCAACTTTCTTATTCATAAGCAAGCCGCAAAAATACGGATTTTTAGTTATTGTTTTTCGCCCCAGCGGTAAGACTTTACTTCGAAACCAGCCAGGTCGATCACCCGGTCGACCACTGTAGCAGCCACTTCCTCAACGGTTTGCGGTTTACTGTAGAAAGACGGGATCGCCGGACATATGATCGCACCGGCTTCAGTCACCGTTTTCATGTTATTGATATGGATCAGGCTCAAGGGAGTATCGCGCAGTACCAGGATCAGCTTTTGCCGTTCCTTGAGGATCACGTCTGCCGCCCGGGTGGTCAGATCGTTGGAAAGTCCGGCGGCGATCCGGCCCAGTGTACCCATCGAACACGGGCAGATGATCAGCGTATCATACCGTGCAGAGCCGGAAGCGAAGGGCGCAAAGAAATCCTGTTCGTCATAGAATTTGAACGGATAGGACGAGTATCCGGAGTTCCCGAGTTCGTGCTTCCAGACATTACGTGCATTGGGGGAAAGTACGAGGCCGACTTCTACCTTATCGATCTCCCTTAATTTATCCAGTAACAACTTAGCATATATTGAACCGCTCGCCCCTGTAACTGCAACGATAATTTTTCTTTTACTCATGAGATTCTAACACGAAAACGATAATAATGTTATGATAAAAAAAGGGCCGAATAACTAGTATTCGACCCTACATCTACCTATGAAAAACATGCCCTTTGGGAAGGGCATTACAAATATTATATAAATAAACGTATCACGCAAATTTTTTAACAAAAAAGTTTTAAATATTCGTTTATATCATTAACTATTAATTAATACAACACGAGAAACAGGCGCTTAAATCGTGTTTCGGGACCCGCATTCCGATGATTGGCCCGGTAAAAAATTTAATACAATAGCACTTTTCCGGAAAAACCCACGCCCGCTCTTCATTCAAAAAAATTGATGTTGAGTTAACGAACGGGAGATCCTCTTAGATTTTTCGTCTGAGATAAAACGAAGATGATGACAATTTAAAGCACACGCAGTGCGCCCTGCGATGTGCCGTCCTACTGAAAATCACCGATCAATGACCGATATCGGTTCCCAGACACGCGTACTCAATCCGCGGTCCGCCATCTGTTTCAGCTACCCAGGCGGCCAGCAATCCATACTGTGTGCTGAGCAGGACAGGGTGACTGCGCGGAATCGCGCCGGAGATCCGGAAAAGGGTCTCCCCGACTTCTCCGCCAGCCACTGTGCTCACCACGATACCGGTCCCCGCCTGATCGTGTCGCCCATGATGCCCCGTCCCGTCTTTCATCGGCCTTGCCTCTCCCGACTCTTCCCAAATGGCTGCAAGGCGCCCGTTTGCAGAGGTGACGACCTGCGGATGCCTGCCGGTCCTGGTCAGCAGGCTTCTCGACCGCCCACCGCCGGCAGAAATATCCGAAAAATAGAGGCCGGGCTGACCGCCTGCCGTAAACCAAATGGCAGCGGGCCCCTTGCGAGTCATGGCCATCGCTGGACCGGTATGCGGGCAGCCGTCCAGGACCCAGCCGTCCTGACTGATCAGCGATGGCGGACTGAAGCGCGTGCCGTTGTCCGGTGAGACGGCGTAAGCCATGTCCCGGACGCCTTTCCCCAGTTTTTCCGGCGGGTACATGATCTTCCGGTAAGCTACATGCAGGTTTCCCTTCCCGTCGGTCAGCAGAGCGGTGCGGCAGCATTCACAGGTACTCTTATCCACCAGCTTGTCTGCCCCGAATCCCTTGCCTGGCTCCGTCCGGCTGAAGTACAGCGCGGAACCCTTTTCCGATTTACCGAGCCGGCCATCAAGCCAAACGGCGCCCACTTCCCCGTTCCGGAGTTTTGACACGTCAAAAAAGCTGCGCCCGTAGCTATGGGCGGTATCGGAATGCAGGAATTCGGGATCGGTCCAGGTTCTACCCTGGTCGGAGGACATGCTGAAGTAGATGGCACCTGCATAGGGATTATTTTCATGCGGGAACTTCTTTCCAAAAACCGCCACAATGGAGCCGTCCGATTTGAAAGCAATCTTGTTCATGGATTCAGCCGCCGTCTGCGCTCCCCCTGATCCGGAAACTGTAATGGCAGGACCGAACGAATTGCTCGCGGGCTGATACTTGGCAAACTTCAGGGTAAAAGCAGAGTCCCGGGCATCCATCTCGGTCCAGCATAGGACGGCGTTACCGTGTTCGTCGGTGGTCAGATACGGGCTGACTGCCCTACCCTGGCTCTTCAGTAGTTTCGTCTCCGGAGCGGATCCGGTATGACAGCCCGCCGCCAGAAAAATCAGGACGGGTAATACATATCTTCTGTACATATGGAGTATCATGTTATCGTGTGGTGAATGTATAGGATATACCCAGGGCCAGGGTGCGGGGCGGAGCTGCAGTATAGGTCACCCCATACTGATTTCCGGTAACCGTCGACGCGTAGAGCTCATCCGTCAGGTTCAGGACATGGAGCCAGATACCGGCTCGGCTTCGAGCCTGATAAGCAAGCCGGAGATTCAGCAAATCGTATCCCCGGTAGGATCCGGTATGAGCGGGATTCACATAATAGCTCCCGATGTGCTGCCATTCCAGAGCGGCCCGTGCACCGGGTACAAAACCGGGCTTCCAGGTAACCTCCCCATTGGCGATCCACTTCGGGGCATTGGGCATCCGCTGATGATCGTAATGAACAGTGCCGTTCCCGGTGACCTCGCTGTAGGACCTGTAAAAATGCCCTCCATGGGTACCTCCAAGGCGAAAAGCCCATATCCCGGCCGGATTCCATACCAGGTTATATTCCATGCCGGAGTGCACGGTTTCACCGGCGTTCTGATTCTGGGTTGTGTTATCCGGCATCAGTACGCTGATGATCTCATTCTTTCCGGTCAAACGATAGAGCGTCGCCTCTGCGCGAAGCTTTTCCGGAATGACCGGGTACCACCCGCCTATCTCATAATTATAGAATCTCGCTTCCTTCAGGGGCGCCAGCTGGCGGGAACTGTACAGACTGCTCGTTTCGGGCGGCTGAAAACCGACGCTAAAGTTGCTGTAGACGCCGGAGCCGTTTCGGAAGTTGTAGGTAAGGCCTGCCTTGGGCGCGAAAATATCATAGCGGTTCTTCTCATATTGCTTAAACCGGGTCCGCTCCGCAGGAAGTCCGTTGCGAAACGTGTACTGCAACTGATCATAGCGAACGCCGGCAACGATGGTCAAAGCCCTGACGGGATGCATCTCGTACTGCAGGTAGGCTGCAGAATTGAACAACTTCAGGCTGTAATGATCGGTCAGCGAATCGGTGTTTGCATATCCGGTATAGTAGTTCCTGGTCAGATCCTTGCTGATCCGCAGGTATTCGGCGTAGAAGGACCCCGGGCTGTTGTCGAGCGAAACGCCCGCGGTCAAACTGGAATTCAGGAATTCCAGATCAGTCTTGTGCTGGACCAGGAAGCCGGCGCTCCGGAACCTTTGGTTATTCTCCTGACCCGAAGAGCCGGTATACCGGCCCCGCGCGTCACGGCTATCCGTAATATAATAGGACGGCAGCTGCCCTGTCGAATTATCCCGGAAAAACACCGTCAGAAAAGTATGATTCCGGTTGTTCCAGATATGCTCCATCCGCGTACTGGCACGAAAGGCATTGACCCTTCTGTAGGCAAACCGCTGGTTGCTTCCGTAGCTCCGGCTGGTGAACCGCAGGCTGTCCAGGGTACCGGGTGTCTGCGTTTGCAGGTAGTTGTAGGACGCAGTGAGGGTAAACCGGGTCGCTGCGTTCAGGCTATACCGTGCCTTGAAGGAGCCGGCATACCGGTCAAAGTCAGTATAGTCCTGCCAGCTGTCCTTCTGTCCGGCTGCATATCCCGAAACGTCAAAGCCCCATTTACCCGATGTAAGGCCGCCCCGGCCGTCGGCGCGATAGAAGTGATGGAGATCCCCCTGCATCGACAGTTCGCCCGAAGGCTCAAGTGGCGGATCGAGGGTACTGAAATTGATTGCCCCGCCGATCGAATTACTGCCATAGAGTGAGGAAGCAGGCCCTTTGATGACCTCGATGTTCTTCACCGATTGCATATTGATCTCGTAAAGCGCGTTATGGTTAAATATTCCGGTCGGCCGGATGGGAAGACCGTCCTCCATATACAGGTACAGGGCATTATAGGAAACCGGCTGGCGGATCGCCATGGTATGCTGTTCGTTACCTAAATTCACCATATACACCCCCGGAACCTTATTAACCACCTGATACAGCGCAGTCGGCCGGGTTTCCCGGAGCGTTCTGGCGTCCACCCTGGAGATCGCCAACGGGACCTGCTCACGGCGCTGCTCAGCCCGGCTGGCAGAAACGACCACCTCACCCAGAGCCGTTGTGACCGGCTGAAGCCGGATCACGGGTTTCCGGCCGGAGACGCGCAGACCGGCCGGCTGAAAGCCTGTATGGGTTATATAGAGTGAATCAGCCCCGGCTGGAAGGCGAAACGTGCCGTCCCGGTAGCTGCTGGTTTTAAGCCCGGAGGGCCGGAACTCAATAGTTGCGCCGTTGACCGGTTCGCCGGTCAGGCCATGCAGGACCACCCCTTCATCAGGGCCCTGGGCACCGGCCTGCAATATGGCAGAAAGCAGCAACCATATTGATAGAAAATATTTCATCAGAAAAAGTTTAAGATACAGGGTACCAGCGCTATCGGGAAGCTGCCGGCACCATCAAAAAGAACCCGACTGATCAATCAGTCAAATGACGCATCTTAGCAGGGTGGATGAAATAAGGACGGAGTTATTATCGAGCAGAGGTCTGCAATCGGTGAAGGAAGCGAAGTCCGGATCAGGAAGAAAGCAGGGCCCGGCTTCGCCTGGGATGCCATCACCGCCAGATCATCAGCCTTTTTCAAACTGTTTCTGGCGTCTTTCTTTTCCTGTTCGGCCGCTTTTTTGAGTTGCTTTTTCAGGAAACACTTACCCAGGCATCCCATCTGAGGTTTCGCCCGGTTTTCACATAATTTCTCAGCAATGTACTTGCGGTTCAGCGCAAAAGAAGCAAGGGCAAATGACTTCGTGAAATGCGAGGCGAGCAGGGTCAGGATAAGTAAGATGGCAACGAGGCGGTGAACCATTTCGAACCAAAATTATAAATACGCCGACTTTCAATTGTTACCCGATTGTAAAATCAGGCGCTTGTTCTTATCACTACGGGCCGAAGCCGATGATGGTTGGCGGCGACGCGTTTTTATTGGCAAAAAGCGACCCACAGCCCTTCACAACCTGCGAAATTTTTTAACCGCTTTGTAAATACGGCATCTTTCTTGTATGGACCTTTTTATGGAAACAGACGGAAGATTCTCCTACACTCTGGACGGTTTTTTTGAAGCCAAAGAATATCTGCGGAAGAACAACTGGCTCGACAAAGTTGAGCGCCGGCACTTCAAGGGCATCCAACTGATCGAAACCGCCAACCGGCTTTACAAAATGATTCTTGACAGCCACTAAACAGCTTGTACCGTTCCATTACCTGGGGCGTTTTTATCTCCGTCCTGCCGAATTGCCCGCCTGATGAAACATTTTCCAGTCTGACTTATTACTGATGAATAACGTGCTGCCAGCGCCACGATACGGCCCACTTTCTATTAGTTATTTTATTAATTTCAAGTCATGAAAATTGAGCCGACCGGAATCAGCCAGGAGGAAATCGTAGGGATTTACAGTCAGATCGTAGACCTGTCTCCCATTCCGATCTATGTTTGTGAAGGGCCGGAAATGAAAGTGATTATCGCCAACCAGGCAACCCTTAAAGCGTGGGGTAAGGACCGGTCCGTCATCGGCAAACCGTTCCGGGAAGCCCTCCCCGAAATGGAAGCCCAACCCTTTTTCCGCCTGCTCAGCCGGGTCTATGAAACCGGACAGACCTACCAGACGGACAATGACCGTGCAGATTTCCTGATGGACGGAAAAATGGAAACCTTCTACTTTAAGTTCAGCTACCAGCCCCTGAAGGATCGGAACAGCAAGATATGGGGCGTCATGTGCATAGCCACCGATGTCACCGAGCTGGTGATGGCCAATAAAAGAGCAGAAGAAAGCGAGCGCAGATTCAAAGACCTGATTCTGAAGGCCCCTATAGGTATGTGTGTCCTGATCGGGCCTAACCACATCGCAAAGGTTGCCAATGAAAAAGTGCTCGAGATCTGGGGTGTCAGCGAAGCGGATGTGCTGAACAAGCCGATCTTTGAGGGTATCCCGGAAGCCCGGGGCCAGGGCCTGGAACAGCTGCTTGCAGAGGTGTACCGAACCGGTAAAACCATCATAGGAGAAGAAGTTCCCGTTGAACTTCGGTCGAAGGATGGCATGGAGCTGAAGATTCTGAACTTCATCTACCAGCCCTACTACGAACTTGACGGCCGGTTAACCGGTGTGATGGCTTCCGCAATCGAGGTCACGGAGCTGGTGAACGCCCGGAAAAGAGTTGAAGAGGCCAACAGAACATTATCCAGAACGCAGCGCCGCCTGGAGGTCGCACTACAGGCGGGCCGGCTGGGTGCATATGAACGGAACACGCTCACCGGCGAACTTGTGAGTTCTCCGCAGTTCAGAAGCAATTTCGGATATGAACAGAATGCAACCATCAGTCTTTCCGACATCACCAATGCCATAATTCCCCCTTATGGTCAGGCGGTTGAAAAAGTACAAAGGGATGCCACCGCAGAAGACGACTCCAATTACAATGTGGAATTTCCCGTCCGATGGCCGGACGGGTCTGTTCACTGGATCCGGGCCTCCGGGCGATCCATAAAAAATGAACATGGCGATATGATCATGTCCGGGGTAACGCAGGATATTACCGAAGAGAAAAACCTCCAGCAGCAAAAGGACGACTTTATCAGTATTGCAAGCCATGAACTGAAGACACCTATAACAAGCCTCAAGGCCTCGCTCCAGATTTTGAACCGGATCAAGGAACAACCGGCCTCGCCGATGCTACCCCGGCTTATCGAACAGGCCAATACCAGTCTGACCAAAGTAAGTTACCTGATCGACGATCTCCTGAATGCCACCAGGATGAAGGAAGGTCAGCTGAGCCTGAGCCGCACACGCTTTAAACTGGCGACTGTTGCGGAGGAATGCTGCCAGCATATCCGCACGACCGGCAACTTCGAAATAATAGTAACCGGTGACCGTGAGCTCGAGGTTTACGCTGATAAACACCGCCTCGATCAGGTGATCGTAAACTTTGTAAACAATGCCGTGAAATACGCCCCGGCCTCCAAGACAATCGATATCCGTATCGAGCAGGCTGATCATCACGCCAAAGTATCCGTCACGGACCGCGGTCCGGGGATACCCAAGGATAAACTTGCCCACCTGTTTGACCGGTTCTTCAGGGTTGATGAGCATGGAAAAACGTATTCCGGTCTGGGCCTGGGCCTGTACATTGCCGCCGAGATTATCCATCGCCATAACGGCAAGATTGGTGTGGAAAGCGAATTAGGCCAGGGCAGTACGTTCTGGTTTACTTTGCCTCTCGACAATAAAGGTACGGATAACCTGACAGCATAGAACAGAAATAACATAAACCAGCGGGATGGCAAGAATTTTTATTTCGGGTTCGGCGGACGGGCTTGGCCTATTGGCCTCGAAGGAACTGATCGCCCTGGGGCACCAGGTCGTTCTCCATGCCAGAAATGACGAAAGAGGCCGGGAGGCGCTGGAAAAAGCTCCAGGTGCGGAAGCGGTGGTCACAGCCGATCTCTCCCAGCCTGGCCAGACCATCGACCTGGCTGAGAAAGTAAACGCTATGGGGCATTTTGATGCGGTTATTCATAATGCAGGTGTGTATATCGCTCCCCCGTCCGAGTTGCTGGCCGTCAACACGCTGGCGCCCTACATACTCACAAGCCTCCTGCACAGACCTCAAAGGATGATCTACCTGAGCTCAAACATGCACATGCATGGTCGGGTCCGGATGGACGATCTGCAGGCGGTGACGATCGGCGCTACTTATTCGGATACGAAACTGCATATGCTGATGCTTTGCAAGGCGGTTGCCAGAAAATGGCCGGCTGTATATTCGAACGCGGTCAATCCCGGTTGGGTACCTACGAAAATGGGCGGCCGCGGTGCACCGGACGACCTGGAAAAAGGATACCAGACCCAGGTTTGGCTGGCCACCTCGGAGGATGAAAAAGCCAAAATAAGCGGCCGTTATTTTTTTCACGGGAAGGAAGCCCGGTCAAATCCGGAGGCGGATGATGTGATCCGGCAGGAGAAACTCCTGTCCGTATGCGAAGGAATAACGGGTGTTTCTTTTAGCTTGAAAGGGCCTGGAATCTCTTGAACGACCGAGAAACAAGGTCTATTCCCATTGGCCGACGAAGTCCCTGAAATTTTCCGGTGTGATTATCGTGACCTGAGCATCATACCCATTGACAAAACTTCCGGGTATCCTGGCCTTAGCTTTCGGGTTCCACTTGAACTCAAAACCGCGGATGACTCCATCCGCTTCTTCCACATAGTCCACTTCCTGCTGCTGCGTCGTCCGCCAGAAATAACGGTTAGCAAAAATTCTGTGATAGTGATTCCGTTTTAGACGCTCTGTTATGAGGAAATTTTCCCATAAGGCCCCAACATCATTTCTTAGCTCAACCGGATTGAAATTCTGGATCAGAGCGTTCCGAACACCGTTGTCATAAAAATAGATTTTTTGGTTTGTCTTAATCTCATTGCGCAGATTTCGGCTAAATGATGTCAACGGATAAATGATATACGATAGGGTTAATAAATAAATATAGTTAGCAACGGTCTTTTTGTCTACCCCGATAAGCTGGGCGATTTCGTTATAGCTGACTTCGTTCCCGACCTGAAATGCCAGAGCGCGAAGCACTTTTTCCAAGACTTCCGGCTTCTTAATGTTTCCGTAAGCCAGGATGTCTTTATACAGATAGCTCTGGGTGATTTCCTTTAAAATATCTCGTTCCTCCCCGGGATTGTTGATCACATCAGGATAAAAGCCAAAAATCAGGCGAGTTGCCAAATCCTTCCGGGCATCCAGGAAACTGGTCGACTGCTCCAATTCCTCGTAGGAAACAGGATATAAGTGATATTCCCATTTCCTACCCGTTAGAGATTCATTGGTATGATTACGGAGTTCGAAGGCTGACGATCCACTCATCAGCAGTTGGACATCTTTAAACTGATCATGAATGATCTTGGCTGTCAGTCCAATATTTTCAATGCGTTGGGCTTCATCAATAAATACAAGATTTGCATTGCCCAAAATAGCCCCAATTTCCCTGGTGTTGGGATTAGTTAACCGGCTTCTTACAAGCGGGTCATCGCCATCCAGAAACAGATAATCCCTACCGCTAAGCACCGTTTTAAGCAGGGTAGTTTTACCGACCTGCCGCGGACCGGTAACGATAAGGGTCTTACCTTTAAATAACCTTTCCGAAAGGGGATTTTGAAGAGTGCGTATTATCATATTTAGACTTAATCCCCAAAAATACTATTTTTCGGGGATTACAATCCCCAAAAATTTAGGCTTTTGGGGATTAGTCACTCGAACCGGTTAACATGTAAAAACTTTCTCAGAGCTTTTGAGCATGCACGGGAATTCCGAGCCTGGTTCCCTACCGGACGGCAGAAAGACATTCGGCAAATTCCATGGAACCGGGCTCGACAGACCTCCTTGGCGCGATTCGACTTGGATAGTAAGTTCTTAATTGCACCTGTCTGAGATCGGGCGAGGTCGATACTGCATCGCCCAGTGTCGCAACAGATGTATTAGTTCCTTGTTTGGTACAAAAAAAGCCTTCAGGACGCTCCTAAAGGCTTTTTAATATCTGGGTGGAATATGGGGCTCGAACCCACGACCTCCTGAACCACAATCAGGCGCTCTAACCAACTGAGCTAAAACCACCGTGTTTTATGAAGGCAAAAATACATCTTAAACTTACATACCACAACATTTTTTAAAAGAAAGTTACAACTGATTAATTTTGAGGCTGATTCTTTACTCTTTTCTGGAAGTTCTTCGGTAATTCACCGGTATGCTTTTTAAAATAACGCGCAAAGTACGCCGGATCCTCGAATCCCAGCTCCCAGGCGATGCTTTTGACGTTGTTTCCCGACCAGTATAACAGCCGTCTTGCTTCCAGGATCCTTCGCTCGTCAATCAATGATTTGGCACTTTTGCCGGTGATCTGCCGCACGATGTCGTTCAGGTGTCCCGGCGTGAGGAACAGTTCACCGGCATACTGTGACACCTGGGTCAGTTTCCGGAACTTCTCATCGATCAGTTTAATGAATCGCTGCAGGATAGCATGATAATGCTCCATCCCCTTTTCATCGTGGTACCGATGAAACGTTCGCTCGCATTTGGCCAGCAATGCACCCAGAATGCCCGCGTAGATCGTCTCTTTCCCTCTGCCCGGCTCATATTCATGCAAGAGCAGCCTGATGTAGGGGAAAATTTCGCGCAGCTCCTCTCTTCGCGGACGAATAACCGGGGTCTGAAACAGATGCTCCAGATCGTTCAGGTCCATTCCCTGAGGAAACGATGCATTAAACGCAATGGCTGTTACGCTGGCGTTCCCCCCGCGGGCTACCGAATGGATCTGCCCCGGGGTGACAAACAGGAATGCGGGCGCTTCGAGGACATGTTCTTCAAAGTCCAGCAGGTGTATCGTCTCTCCCGCTTCGACAAAACAGATCATATAGTGATCATGACGATGCGGAAGGGACTCGTTCTGAACCGGCTCACGTGAAATGCTGAACCCGGTTTCATGCCCGCTCTCGTCCCCGCTGATCCGATAAAAGGGTACCTTTTTTGCCATCGGCTCCGTGAAAAATTCCATTAAATCTACAAAAAGAATCCCGTGCAGGTGAAAATTCCGCGAAAAGTACCATTTATGCCATAGTTTGTCACTTTTTCAGGAAGAAACAATCAATACATTTGTATCAAATATCACAGATGGAAAATCACGAACTGGTTGAACTAAACGTTACGGGCATGCATTGCAACAACTGCGCAATGTCAGTCCATAAGGCCCTGGAGAACAAAGGACTTCACGATATCTATGTTGATTTCGCGAATGAGGAAGTAAAGTTCCGGGGTGGTACAGCCATCCCCCTGCCGGCCATCATCAAGGACATCGAAGGCCTGGGATTCCGGGTCTACGAAAAGGATACGATACCCGCACCGAAGTTCTACAACAAAATCGAGAACCGCTTTCTGTTCAGCCTGATCTTCACGTTACCGCTGTTCTTCCACATGTTTCTTCCCTTCCACTGGCTGCATGATCCCTATGTACAGCTTGGGCTCAGTTTGCCGGTATTTATTTTGGGATGCATCCATTTCGGAAAAAGTGCGATCAACTCGATCCGGGCCGGAGTACCCAATATGGACGTTCTGATCTTTATCGGCTCCACCGCCGCCTTCATATACAGTCTGGCCGGAACAATTCAGCAGCTGGGCCCCGATTATCTCTTTTATGAAACGACCGCAACGATCATCACGCTGGTTCTGCTGGGAAACCTGCTCGAGAAGCGTTCCGTATCTCAAACCACCTCCGCCGTGAGGGACCTCCTGAGGTTCCAGGCAACGCGGGCGACTCGGGTTGTGAACGGCGATCTTGAAGAAGTTGATGCAAAGGATGTTCGCAGCGGCGATATCCTCCAGGTCAATACCGGGGATAAGATTCCCGTGGACGGTGAGGTGATCGCCGGTGAGGCTTCCGTAAATGAATCGATGCTGACGGGCGAGAGCATCCCGGTTGAAAAATCGAAATACAGCCCAGTCTATGCCGGTACGGTCCTGGAAAATGGAAATTTCCGCATGCTGGCCACCAAGGTCGGCAAGCATACCGCCCTGTCGCAGATCATTGAGCTGATGAAGCGCGCGCAGGCCGCAAAGCCGCCGATCCAGAAACTCGGTGACAAGGTAGCCGCCATCTTTGTTCCTGTGGTCGTGGGCATCGCTGTACTGACCTTCCTGCTCGCGCACTACGCCTTTGATATCAGTTTTCAGCAAGCCATGTTGAACGGCATTGCCGTACTGGTGATCTCCTGCCCCTGCGCGATGGGCCTGGCCACCCCGACAGCTGTCATGGTGGGGCTGGGAAGGGCGGCACGGAATGGCGTCCTGGTCAAAGGAGGAAACACCATGGAAGAGATTGCCGGCCTGAAATACATGGTATTTGACAAGACAGGAACCCTGACCACGGGCAGGTTCAGGATGACCACACTGGAAGTCACCGGCTCCCTGCCGGAGGAGGAGGCGATCAATATCATCTCGTCACTGGAAGGATATTCCAACCACCCCATCGCCAGATCCCTGGTCAGTGAACTGAAAGAACGGACAACCGGCCAGGTCGTCTTCAGCACGGTGAAGGAAGAAAAAGGCCTCGGCATGCAGGCTACCGACACCGAAGGCAACCATTACAGGCTTGGGTCCCCAACCATCCTGAAGAGTCCTGAAAAGGAAGAAGATTTCAGCGTATTCCTGCTGAAGAACGATGCCCTGGCAGCCCGGATCTCGATCGGCGATGACATCCGGCCTGAAGCGTTCCAGATCATTGAAACCCTCAAAAAACTGAACATCACACCGGTTCTCCTGAGCGGAGACCGCCTGTCCAGGTGTCAGGAGGTTGCCCGGAAACTCGGTATAACTGAAGTCTTTGCGGAAACCCTTCCCGCGCGTAAACTGGAGATCATTGATGACCTGAAGAAAAAAGGTAAGACCGCTATGGTTGGCGACGGAATCAACGACGCTCCGGCGCTGACCACCTCAGACGTGGGAATCTCCATGAGCGACGCCAGTCATGTAGCCATCCAGTCTGCCGAGGTCGTCCTGCTGAAGAATGATCTGAAAGCGATAGACTTTACCCTGAGGATCGGAAAACATACCCTGCTGACCATTAAACAGAATCTGTTCTGGGCATTCTTCTATAACATCATTGCCATCCCGGTAGCGGCATTCGGGTTCCTGAATCCGATGGTCGCTGCGCTCACCATGGCTTTTTCAGACGTAATAGTTATCGGCAATTCAATCCGCTTAAAAACAAAATCCTTATAATTGCCGCAAAGCGGAAAGGATGATAGAGCTATATACTGACGGGGCATCAAAAGGAAATCCGGGGCCGGGGGGATTCGGCGTGATCCTCCGGGCGGGTCAGCACTACAAGGAGATCAGCGGGGGATTCCGTAAAACAACCAACAACCGAATGGAACTGCTTGCCGTAATCGTCGGTCTGGAAGCGCTGAAAAAGCCCGGACAGAACGTGACGATTTACTCCGATTCCAAATACGTCGTGGACGCTGTAGAGAAAAAATGGGTCTTCGGCTGGCTGCAGAAAGGGTTTGCCGGCAAAAAAAACAAGGACCTGTGGCTACGTTTCCTGCAGGTCTATAAACTGCACAACGTTCGTTTTGTATGGGTTAAAGGCCATGCCGGCCATCCCGAAAACGAACGTTGTGATCAGCTGGCGGTTGCTGCCAGCATGAGCAAGGATGTTTCTGTGGATTCCGTTTTTGAAATGGAATGCCAGAAAGAAGGTCTGCTTTAATCGATTCCTCCGACCACGCCCAGGTCCGCCAGCTTTTCGTCTGCCTTGTCCGGCATCTGCACGATCAGCGGATCTGAAGAATATTCCAGCATCATCGCTTCCGCTTTCCGGACCATATTTTCGGAGCCGATAAAAATTGCGGAACGCTGGTGCAGCGAGGTGACTTCCGTATCCAGGATCCGCGTGAAACCATTGGTGGCCCGTCCGCCGGCCTGCTCAATGATGAAAGCCATAGGATTGCATTCATAGACCAGCCGCAGTTTCCCGTTCGGGGCACCGGATGTTGTCGGGTAAATGAATATCCCGCCCTTGATCATATTACGGTGCAGGTCAGCGACCATCGATCCGATATAGCGGGAAGTATAAGGGCGCTTGGTTGCCTTATCTTCAACCTGGCAGTATTTAATGTATTTCTTGACCCCGTCCGGAAAGTGGACGTAGTTTCCTTCATTGATGGAATAGATGGTTCCGTCCTCCGGGATCTTCATATCAGGATGAGACAGACAGAACTCGCCGATGGACGGATCCAGCGTAAACCCGTTCACTCCCTTCCCTGTGGTATAGACCAGCATGGTGGACGATCCGTAGATCACGTAGCCGGCGGCCACCTGCTCATGCCCATATTGAAGCACATCCTCCAGCGTGGCCCTGCCCTCCGTTGACTTCCGGCGGTAAATCGAAAAGATGGTACCGACCGCCACGTTTACGTCTATATTGGAGGACCCGTCGAGGGGATCGATAGCCACGATATATTTGGCGTTCTTCGAAACGGCGGAATCAATATGGATCAGGTCGTCACTTTCTTCTGAAACCACGATACAGCATTCCCCTCCGCTCTGCAATGCGGAAATGAACTGCTCATTGGCATACAGGTCCAGCTTCTTCTGACATTCCCCCTGAACATTCATGGTTCCGGCATCCCCGAGGATGTCGACCAGGCCGGCTTTGTTCACCTCGCGGTTGACAATCTTCGCCGCAATGCCGATGTCTCTGAGCAGTCGGGACAACTCGCCTTTCGCATATGGAAAGTCTGCCTGCTTTTCAATAATAAACTGCCCTAAAGTGGTTACTCCTCCTGACATACTTAGTGTATTTAATACGGTACTTAGTGTATTTTTAACGTTATCTTCCGCCCAGCTCGATGGCTTCTAAGGTATGAATTTTATCCTCAGAAATGCAGAATTTAAGAAGAGAACGTATTTTATGCCATCCTTGTTTGCCTGCGGCGCCAGGATTTAAGTGTAAAGTTCCGATCTTTTGATCATAAATGACCTTCAGGATATGTGAGTGGCCGGAAATAAATATTTTCGGAGGGTTTAAAAAAATTTCGGCCTTGATTTTCGGGTTGTATTTGCCTGGATAACCACCGATATGAGTCATCCAGACAGAGACCGCTTCGCAGTTGAATTTCTGATGTTCCGGGTAAACCAGACGTACCGTCCTGTCGTCAATATTCCCATAAACGCCCCGGAGCGGCTTAAAGGCAGCGAGCCTGTCCGCAAGTTCTATACCGCCGAAGTCCCCGGCATGCCAGATCTCATCGCAGTTATCAAAATGTTTAAATACGGCATCGTCAAGATACCCGTGGGTATCGGAGATCAGGCCTATTCGGGTCATATTCAGAAAATGATTAAGAAGTCCTTCAGCAGTTCACGGTATTGAGCCGAGTATACCTTCTCGGCCTCATATATGATAAAATCCTCACGGATGCATTCTGTTTGCCCGCATTTGAAACCTACCAGCTCGCGGTGCGGATCCGATCCGGGAAAGGACCGGACGGCAATCTCCCGGGCAGGATTCAGGCCTGCTTCCTGTGCCAGATGTTCGACGGCATCGACGGTTTCCACCGGAAGGATCAGAAACAGGGTCCCTCCCGGATTCAAATGGCGGGCTGATAAACTGAAAAGCTCCGCAAAGAACCCGGCGTCCGTATGCCGGGCCGTAACTTTTGCATAATCAGCAGACTTCAGGGAATTCAGAAAGTAAGGCGGATTAGTCACGATCAGGTCGAACCTGAGACCCGGATTCCCCCGCAGAAAACCCGTGAAGGCACCCGCATGCAACCGCATCCGGTCAGCGAAGGGCGAGTCCCTGAAATTGCGGTCCGCGGTTTCGGCAGCTGCCGGGTCGATCTCAACGGCCTCTATAAAAGCGGCGGGATACCTTTGCGCCATCATCAGGCTGATTACACCCGTACCGGCACCAATATCGAGGATCGCGGCCGGGTCCGGACCGTGCGCCAGAGCGCCGGCAAGTACTCCGTCCGTATTAACCTTCATGGCGCACCCCGTCTGGTCGACGGTAAACTGCTTGAAGCGAAACGGTTTATCCGGCCTCATAAAGTTCGATAGGAAGCCCGTCCGGATCTGAAAAAAAGGTAAACCGGCGGCCGGTAAATTCATCCACCCTGATCGGCTCCGTCTGCACGCCCATACCGGCAAGCGTTCCAATGACCCGATCGATATCCCCGACTTCAAAGGCCAGGTGCCGGAGACCGGCTGCTTCCGGACGGGAAGGCCTCGGAGGCGGATACGGAAAAGAAAAAAGCTCGATCTGAGCGGCTCCTGCCTTCAGATCGAGCTTGTATGAACGACGGTCCTGCCGGTACACCTCGCGGATGACCTCCAGGCCAAGTATTTCCGTATAAAAATGTTTCGAGACCGGGTAATCAGAGCAAATGATCGCTATATGATGAATCCGGTCCAGCATCAGTTTGATCCCATGATCCGGTGCAGCACATTGCTGTATACGCCCTTTGCTTCGGATACCGAACCAAAACTTTCCTCATCGATGATCAGCTCGCCCCTGGTCACCGTACCCAGCAGACTGAATTCAGTTTCCGATGTGGCCATCAGCTCGACAAATGCCTCCTGCTTCTCCGGGCTGACCGAAACCACTACCCGGCCCTGCGCCTCTCCGAACAAGAAGGCGTCCTTACGGATCTCCTCGTCCGTTTCGATCCGGAAGCCCAGGTCATTCGGCAGCGCGGATTCCAGCAACGCAATATAAAGTCCGCCATCGGCCACATCATGCGCCGATACGATCAGCTTTTCGCGGATCAGCTGCTTCACCACCTGATGCATTGCATACTCCTGCTCCAGGTCAAAGTACGGGGCGGGACATGCCGTGATACCATGGAAGGAAGCGAGATACTGCGAAGAAGCGATATCATTCACGCTTTGACCGATCAGATAAATCAGGTCGCCTTTGTGCTTGAAATCAAGCGTGGTAAGCGTATCCACGTCATCCAGCACGCCAAGCATGCCGATGGTAGGCGTCGGAAATACCGGCCCCTCGTCGGATGACTGGTTATAAAAGCTGACATTTCCGCCCGTTACAGGCGTTTCAAATTTTGTACAGGCTTCACCCATGCCCTTAATAGCGCTTACAAACTGCCAGTAAACCTCCGGAACATAAGGATTGCCGAAATTAAGGCAATTGGTGATCGCCACAGGCTCGCCGCCGGCACAGGTAATGTTCCGGGCAGCTTCAGCCACTGCAATGGCACAGCCTTTCTGCGGATCTGCATAAACGTACCGTGAGTTACAGTCGACGGTCAGTGCGATCGCCTTGGAGGTGCCTTTAACGCTCACCACGGCAGCATCGCTGGGACGGTTCGTGGTCATGGTTCCGGTTCCGATCATGGAATCGTACTGCTCGGTTACCCACCGCTTTGATGCGATATTCGGATGTGAAACCAGGTGATCGGCTACCGATTTAAGATTACCGGGCTCCTTCACATCATCTATGTTAAATTTCTGATTTTCCGCAAAATATGCAGGCTCGCGGTATTCCCGGTGATAGACCGGCGCTCCCCCGCCCAATACCAGGTCATGCGCGGGAACATCGGCCACCAGCTGACCGTGCATATAATATTCAAGGCGTTTGGTTTCAGTAACCTCACCGATCTGCACGCAGTTCAGGTCCCATTTATCGAACACCGCCTGTACCAGGTCTTCCTTTCCTTTCTGAACGACGATCAGCATCCGCTCCTGAGATTCAGATAACAGGATCTCATAAGGTTTCATATTCTCCTGGCGGGTAGGCACTTTATCCAAATCGATTCGCATCCCGTGTTCGCCCTTGGCGGACATTTCCGAATTGGAACAGATGATACCGGCAGCGCCCATATCCTGCATACCGATAACGGCACCGGTTTGAATCACTTCAAGCGTCGCCTCAAGCAGCAGCTTCTCCTGGAAAGGATCGCCGACCTGAACCGAAGGAAGGTCATTTACGGAATCTTCCGTGATATCCTTGGAAGCAAAGGCAGCCCCGTGGATCCCGTCTTTGCCGGTAGAAGACCCGACGATATATACCGGGTTTCCGGCTCCGTAAGAGGTCGCCGATACGGTTTCTCCTTCTTTCACAATACCGGCGGACATCGCGTTGACCAGCGGGTTCACATTGTAGCACTCATCGAAGAAAACTTCTCCCCCAACGGTAGGTATACCGAAGGCATTCCCGTAATCACCGATTCCTTTCACCACACCTTTCAGCAACCATTTGGTCCGGTCCAGTTTCAGATCGCCGAAACGGAGCGAATTAAGCTGCGCGATCGGACGGGCCCCCATGGTGAAGATATCCCGGTTGATTCCGCCTACCCCTGTTGCCGCTCCCTGATAAGGCTCCAATGCCGATGGATGGTTATGCGACTCGATCTTGAATGCGCAACCGATTCCGTCGCCCAGATCCACCAGACCGGCATTCTCTTCACCTGCCTTGGCAAGCATCCGCGGTCCGTCCTTGGGAAGGGTTTTCAGCCAGACGATTGAATTCTTATAGGAACAGTGTTCGCTCCACATGACCGAAAAGATGGAAAGTTCGGTGAAATTCGGGGTACGCCCCAAAATTTCTTTGATGCGTTCAAACTCCTCCGGGAGTAGACCTAACTCTTTTGCGGTTTCGACAGTGGCAAGCTCGTGATTTTCCAATGTAAAAGGGTTTTATAAAAAGATGCTCAAAAGTAGAAAAAACGGCTGAAATCTTGCATGGCAGTTTCAATTTAAAGAGCCGGAGCCTGCCGGGCTTTTGATGAACAGCCGTGCCCTTGTTTCATGATTTGCGCCGCGCCTTCTCATCCTGTTACAGACATTGGCCTGTCTATGGTGCATTACATAACCGCGCGTCCCTATCTGATCCATATACATATATAAAGGCATAGATGATATATATTATATATGTTATATATGGGCAACGATGCAGAATATTTAGCCCCCGGACGCCTGAAAGGCGGTCAGCAAAAGGTCAGCCTGCACCCCGACCGCCCTGCTCGTGTCGCTAGCCCGAGCTAAAATACAAGCAATTTTTACCTGAAAACCGAAAAATCGGTCAAAAAAATTATAATCAGATCAGAATTTTGAGATAAAAAGACCATTTAAGGAAATTTTTACCACCAATTGAACTTTTTTTTCATCATTTTATCCAAATTTTGATTGCATTTTCAAAAAATAAGTATTTTTGCTTCAGTTTCACCCTAAAAAATAATAAAATCTATGTCAAATCTGCGGTTCCAGGCTCTGAACGCCACGTTAAACCGATGCATTCCTGAAGTAAAAGCTCCTTCAGCCAAAATTTCCGAGTACTACTCGGTGAACGTCTTCGATAAAAAGAAGATGAAAGAATTTTTATCAAAGGATGCGTATGAAAGCATTCACAATTCGATCACCATGGGCGTTTCCATTGACCGTGAGATCGCCGAACAGGTGGCCTCAGCAATGAAAGCCTGGGCGATGGGTAAGGGAGCAACGCACTACACGCATTGGTTTCAGCCGTTAACCGGTTCAACCGCAGAAAAACATGATTCGTTTTTTGAGCCCTCAGGAGACGGAGCGATCGAGAAATTTTCCGGAGAAGCCCTTGCTCAGCAGGAGCCGGATGCTTCCAGCTTTCCGAACGGCGGGATCCGCAGCACCTTTGAGGCGCGGGGATATACGGCGTGGGATCCATCCTCCCCTGCTTTCCTGATGGGCAAAACATTATGCATTCCTACCGTCTTCGTATCCTATACCGGGGAAGCGCTGGATTTTAAGGCTCCTTTACTTAAGGCGCTGAACGCGTTGGACAAGGCAGCCGTCAGTGTTGCCCAGTATTTCGACAAGAGCATCGAAAAAGTAAATGCGTCCCTGGGAATCGAGCAGGAATATTTCCTGGTAGACCTCGCCCTGTTCAACGCGCGTCCGGACCTGCATCTGACCGGCCGGGCCCTGTTCGGCCACATGTCCGCCAAGAACCAGCAGCTGGAGGATCATTACTTCGGATCCATCCCGGAACGCGTTCAGGCCTATATGCAGGACTTTGAGATCGAAGCACTGAAACTGGGTATTCCGCTGAAGACCCGCCATAATGAGGTGGCCCCTTCGCAATTCGAGTGCGCCCCGATCTATGAAGAGATCAACCTGGCCATCGACCACAACCAGCTTCTGATGGACCTGATGGATAAGGTGGCCCGCAGACATAACCTGAAAGTCTTACTGCACGAAAAACCATATGCCGGAATCAACGGATCCGGAAAGCACAACAACTGGTCGCTGATCACCAATACCGGGAAGAACCTCCTGGCGCCGGGCAAAACGCCGAAGAACAACCTGATGTTCCTTACATTCTTTGTAAATACCATCCGGGCCGTTTATGAGCATGCAGATCTGCTCCGGGCATCCATTGCTTCGGTCAATAACGATCATCGCCTGGGTGCCAATGAAGCACCTCCTGCCATCATCTCCATCTTCCTGGGCAGCCAGCTTAATGATGTCCTCGATGAGATCGAAACTTCCCGGGTAACTTCAAAAATGAAGGCCGAGACCGCATTGTGGTCGAATATCCCTAAGGTGCCGCCGATCCTGCTGGACAACACTGACCGCAACAGGACCTCCCCTTTCGCCTTCACAGGAAACAAGTTCGAACTCCGTGCCGTCGGTTCAATGGCCAACTCCGCCAGTCCGATGACCGTTCTGAACACGATCGTTGCCGAGCAGCTCACCAAGTTCAAGGTCGAAGTAGACAAACTGATTAAAAAAGGCGAGAAGAAAGATGTCGCCCTGATGACTATCATCAAGCGCTACATCAAGGAATCCAAGGCGATCCGCTTCGAAGGCAATGGTTACAGCCAGGAGTGGGAAGCCGAAGCAGCGGCCCGCGGCCTTTCCAATATCAAGACGACCCCCAAGGCCCTGGATGTACTGGTGGCCGAGAAGACCGTCAACCTTTACCAGGAAATGGGCGTATTCACCTGCAGGGAGCTGCATGCCCGTCACGAGATCCTGGTCGAAAACTACTATAAGAAACTTCAGATAGAAGCCCGTGTGATCGGCGACCTGGTATCCAATATCATCATCCCGACAGCTATCCGGTACCAGACCGAACTGATCAGGAACGTGAACGGACTCAAGGAGCTCGGACTGGGAACTGAAGCCTATCAGGCGCAGCTGGATATCATCACCCGGATCTCCAAACATGTGAATTTCATCAACGACCACGTTCATAAGATGGTGGAAGAACGGAAGAAAGCCAATGTTCTGGAAGATCACCGGGAAAAGGCGATCGCTTATGACGAAAAGGTTAAAGCGTTCTTTGAGCCGATCCGGTATCATGTAGATAAACTGGAAGTCCTGGTCGACGACGCGCAGTGGCCGTTGCCTAAGTTCCGGGAACTGCTGTTCATCCGGTAACCATCCGATCCGCAGGACTGCGGACATAGCAAACCCAAAAAAGCTCCTTACGGGGCTTTTTTGGGTAGAAGGCTATCCAGCTAACAGCTATTTACTATTTTTGCCCCCATGTCAGACCTGAAGTACAACCAGCGCGGTGTTTCTGCCGGAAAAGAAGATGTTCATAATGCCATTAAAAACATTGATAAGGGACTCTTTCCACAGGCCTTTTGCAAGATCATTCCGGATATCCTGGGCGGAGACCCTGCATGGTGCAATATCATGCATGCCGACGGAGCCGGAACCAAGTCGTCCCTGGCCTATGTCTACTGGAAGGAAACAGGCGACCTGTCTGTATGGAAAGGGATTGCCCAGGACGCCATTATCATGAATCTTGACGACCTTTTATGTGTCGGAGCGCTTGACAACATCCTGCTCTCCTCAACCATCGGCAGGAACAAAAACCTGATTCCGGGGGAAGTGATCGCCGAGATCATCAACGGTACGGAAGAGATCCTGAAGGATCTGCGTGAGCTGGGCATAGGAATCTATTCAACAGGCGGCGAAACGGCAGACGTGGGCGACCTGGTACGTACCATCATCGTAGACTCTACCGTCACATGCCGGATGAAACGTTCGGATGTCATCTCCAATGACCGCATCCGTCCGGGAAACGTCATTGTCGGCCTGGCTTCTTACGGACAGGCCAGCTATGAAAAGGAATATAACGGCGGCATGGGTTCCAACGGACTGACATCTGCCCGCCATGACGTCTTCCATAAATACGTTGCTGAGAAATATCCCGAAAGCTATGACCCGGCAGTTCCCTATGAGCTCATTTTCTCGGGAACCCGAAAAGTGGCTGACCCCATTGAAATTGACTCCTCAACCGGCATCACCGTACCGGCTGGAAAACTGGTCCTGTCTCCCACCCGGACATACGCGCCGGTGATCCGGCAGATCCTCGATCAGCATCGCAGCCGTATCGACGGTATGGTTCATTGCAGCGGCGGTGCCCAGACCAAAGTCCTGCACTTCATCGAAAACCTGCATATCATCAAGGATAACCTGTTCCCGATCCCCCCGCTCTTCAAACTCATCCAGGAGGAATCGAAGACGGACTGGCAGGAAATGTACAAGGTCTTCAACATGGGACACCGGATGGAGCTGTATGCCGACGCGGAAGTGGCAACGGATATTATCCGGATCTCGGAAAGCTTTGGAATCGCGGCTCAGATCATCGGCCGGGTGGAAGAAGCGCCTGCCAAGAAGGTTACCATCCGTTCAGAGGCGGGAGAATTCATCTACCATTAAGCGAACCGCTGACCGGCGGAATGCTCCGCCGGTCAGGGATTTTTCCGGAACTTTTCCGCATAACCGCTTTTTTCGAGGAATTTTTTCGGGTCATTCATCGTAATGATATCCGCAATGGCCTGTTTCTTATCCTCAGCCCGGAGGTAGTAGCTTTCCGCGATCTTATAACCCATGTAATAACCCAGATCCGCAGGGGTGTCCTTTACCTGCATGAAATTATACAGCCAGTCTTCGAAACGGCCGTTACAGGGATTGGAGGCCAGCCGGGTCCAGAGCTCATTTTCATGCGCGTTTCCATATTGATGAACCGCTTCATTGATCTGGCCGCCGGCAATCTTCTCCCCGATAAAATCACAGAAACCTTCCATCATAATGGCATACATCAGCTGGCAGCGTTCAGCGCCGGGCGCAAGCTCCGACAGCTGTTGGGTATGAACTGATTCATGTGCGATGATATTCTTCAAAGACTGAACGATATCGCCTTTGTTGGCGAGGATGGCAGCCAATGCCCGGCTCTGGATCTCGGAAAGATCGGTTTTATCCGTAGAGGTCGTCATTTCGGTCCCTATGAGTACATAGCGGTCGCTGACCGTTCCCGCAGTCCGGAGCGCTCCGATGGCGAAGTTGACCTTTACCGGCTTGAACGCCGGATAGATCTTCCTGAAATTGCTGAACACCTCCTCGATCAGTGGTCCTGCTTTTTTGGCCTCCAGCGTATTGGCCCTTACCGAACTGTAGAACTTCGGAAAGGTTTTGATCATCCGGACATATTCACCGGAGGAAAAGCCCCTTGCCCCGATAAAATCTTCCAGCCCCTCGGTCGCCCGGTCGATGTACAGGGTCTGGAAGGACATCACACTGTCCATCCCGGTATGGCAGTTCTTCAGGTTGTCATAAGCTTCCCAGAAATGGTCTATATCCAGGGTCTGAACGGTTTTCCGGTTCTCGCGGTCCAGTTTATTCTGCAATTCCCTGTCCTGTTCGGCCAGGTATGCGTCATAAGACCCGAACTCGGTATTCGTGCTGTCATCAAGTGCCTTCACCTGAAACCGGTAAATACCATCCCGCTGCACGGTATAACTCAACTTCTCGAAGCCGTTTTTGCCGTTTGGCGAGTCCTTCTCAGCGAGGGTCTTCCCGTCCGGATCCAGTAAAGTGACCACCAGGTCGATACCGTTCTGCATGACCGAGAAGATATACCGGTTCCCTTTCCTGAAATTGACCGAGTAACTGTGAGTATCGCCGCGGTGCAGCTTGGTCGGCGCCACGGGCGTACGGGGCCTGACCGTGCCTTTGTCAATATCCGCCGCATCCGCCATTAGGCTTCCGGCAACAAAAAGTGTCAGAAACAGCATTTTTTTCATGTCAGAATTTTCAAATTTCAGACGCAGAAAACAGGCAGGACGTTACACCAATTTACGGATTTCATTTTTCTTTATCTTTAGGATTTTTAAGATTCTTTCATCATCTGATCATGAACACCGAACAGGCATATGACCAATGGTCGGCCCAATATGACGACAACGAAAACAGGACCCGGGACCTGGAAGGACGTGCGCTGAAGGACATGCTGGCGGGCTATTCTTTCGGGCCGGTCCTGGAACTGGGTTGCGGTACCGGAAAGAACACGCTCCATCTGATGGAATGCAGTGAACAGATCACGGCAGTGGATCTGTCGGAGGAAATGCTGAAGAAAGCCAGGTCAAAGATCTCTTCTCCGGGAGTGGAGTTTGTAAGGAGCGACATCACCGGAACCTGGGAGGACTTCGTCAGTGACCGGTTCGACCTGATCACGTTCAGCCTGGTTCTTGAGCATATTGAGGACCTCAGCCCGGTATTCCGAAAAGCAGCCGGAGCGCTTGTCGCCGGCGGCCTGGTTTACCTGGGCGAACTGCATCCTTCCAGGCAGTATGCCGGAAGCAAAGCGCGGTTCGAAACTGAAAACGGCGTACAGGTCGTTCCATGTTTTACCCATCACACCTCGGATTTCATCCATGCAGCGCAGGAGAACGGCCTGGACATGGTTGCCCTGGAAGAATATTTTGACGATAATGACCGGTCCGCAGCTCCGCGCATCCTCGCCCTGATGTTCAGAAAGACAGACCGGGCTTTACAGAACTAACCCCGGTCAAGCCAAAGAAACAGGAAACAGCACGATCATGACCCGAACCATCAAACTGAAGACCGTACTACCCTACCCGCCGGAAAAAGTCTGGCTGGCGTTAACCGATCCGGAGCTGCTGGGCAGCTGGTTCATGGAAAACAATATTGAACCGACTCCCGGCCATTATTTTACATTCCGCATGAAACCGCAGAACGGCTGGGACGGCATTACCCATTGCGAAGTACTGTCCGTTGAGCAGGGCAAACATCTGGTCTATACGTACCGCGGCGAGGCGACGGGCGAGAAAGCGATGGCATGTGCCGGGATTCATTCCGACACGGCCGACAAACTGACCAAAGGGATTCTTACCAGGCTGGACACGGTTCTGAGGTTCCGGTTGGAACCAACCTGCGGCGGAGCCATACTTTATCTGGAACATTCGGGCTTTCAGGGACTGAAGCTGGTGCTGATCAGTCTGATCATGGAGTTGGGCTGGAAAAAGCAGTTAAGGAAGAAACTGCCGAGAGTCCTGGAGGGCCTTATCCGCGATTGAGTTAACTAAGGAAATGATCATCGCCCTTGATGCGTACACGCAATATGGCAGAAACACAAAAGCGTATTGTCAAAGAACGTTTGGAAAGAACATACTTGGTGGTCAGATGGCTACTTCGTTTGTTCTATCGGCGAAGCAAGTCCGGATACTGTCCGTCAGTATATTCTATCCCAAGGCTAAAAACATTTGTGCCTTACATCCCACAAGCTAATGACTTCTGGGTTTTACGGCACGTAACTATAAAAGAGAGATGCAAAATCAGGATATTGAGCAAATACGCGACGCGCGGTACGCTTCCAACGCCGCGATTGCGCGGCATGATGCAGACGGCGTGGCGAAATTCTGGATGAACGATGTGGTCGTCATATCAGGCGAAGGTGGTCAGTATATCGGCAAAAATGTACTGCTGAAGACCTTCAGGAAAATGTTTTCCACCTATCGGCCTGTATTCGAGCGACTGCCCGATGAGATTATCATTGCCCGGAGCGGAATACTGGCGTGGGAAACGGGTACCTGGCGCTATTCCGGTGAGCATATGTATGGCAATTATTCAGCCATGTGGCGAAAGGTCAATGGTAAGTGGCTTACCCAATCGGAGCTGTTCGTGTCACTAAACTGAGATCGTTATCCGATCCGGCGTTCCGCCTGAAAGAGGCCGTTTTTGGCTGCCTAGTCCTTCTCCCGGACCTCTACCTCTTCTGAAAACTCTTCCTGTATCTTCCGCATGGTGAGAACAGCCGTCGATCCGTGCAATAACACCGATACCAGGATAATGAATGCTGCGACTGACCAGAATGTGTCCTGCTCCCGGAACTGGGCCGTATCAAAGGCAAATGCAAGGTAAAATATGGAACCGACCCCGCGGATCCCAAAAAAACTGATCACGAACCGTTCCTTCCTGTGAAGCGGGGTTCCCAGAAGCGCAAGGTACGCGCATACCGGGCGGATCAGGAAAACAAAAGCGAGTGCAAAAAGACCCAGCGGCCATGTAAGCTCAGCGAGGATCCCGCTGGAGAGCGCCCCGCCAAAAAGGATCAGGATGATGCCCAGGAGAATCCGTTCGATCTGGTCCGTGAATGCATGCAGCTTCCGGTGATAGGTATGCTCCCGCTCAAAATTGCGCATCGTTAGGGCCGTAACAAATACCGCTATGAATCCATACCCGTGGATCATTTCAGCGAGCCCGTAAACCAGCAGGGTCGCAGCAAGAGCAACAAACCCGTCGCGGGTCTTCATAGACTCCTTTTTTTCAGGCAGCGTAAAAACTGCCCAGCCAAGCAGACGCCCTATCAGGAATCCGCCCCCTGCTCCTGCACCGATCCGGTACAGAAGATCGAACAGGAACCAGTGCCAGCCCAGGTCCGGGCGGCCGGACTCGGGAACCATCACCATGCTCAGCGCCAGGTAAACGAACGGAAAAGCCATCCCGTCATTCATCCCGGCTTCTGCGGTGAGCGAAAACCGGGTATTGTCTTTCACCCCTTCATTCGGCGGCCCGACCTGGACGTCTGCCGCCAGGACCGGATCCGTAGGCGCCAGCGACGCTCCGAGCAAAAGCGCGCCGGCTAAGGTAAATCCAAGTACCGCATACCCTGCGACCGTCACCATCCCGATCGTCAGGATCATGGTAATCAGGATAAGCCGGAAAGGGACGGCCCAGCCTTTAAGCGAAAAAGGCTGATCTATTTTAAGACCCGAGCCCATGAGGCTGACCAGCACGATGATTTCGCTCAGATGGAGCGCATACTCCGGGTTATGCTGCGGCAGCGGGTCCGGCAGACCCGGGATGAACCGGTATGCCAGCACGCCCAGCAGCACGTAAAAGATCGTGTATGATATGCGCGTCTTGCGGGTGATCAGCGGCATCCAGGCCATTCCGAGGGCTGCCACGCCAATCAGGGTCATGATAATGATATATGAATCCATCGGCTTCTTCAGAGTAGAACTTCAAACCCTGAGGTTTGTTGGCACCGCCCTCAGAGCAGCAGGTGACTGGCCAGTCCCAGGAGCAGCAGGAAGCCGAAGACGTCGGTGAAGGTGGTGATGATGATGGAGGAGGCAATAGCGGGGTCAACCCCTACGCGTTTCAGCAGTAACGGTATTGAGGCGCCGGTAATCCCGGCAATCACCAGGTTGCCGGTCATGGCCAGAAAGATCACGAGTCCCAGCATGCCGTTAGCATCATAGATCATGGCAAAAATAAAGACGATCAGTCCTGTTGCGGCACCGTTGATCAGTCCTACGGTGAACTCCTTCAGTACCGTCCGGTAGGCCTGGGTATCGGTGAGATCACTCAGCGAAATGCGGCGAACCGTCACGGCGAGCGCCTGTGTTGCGGCATTCCCGCCCATTCCGGCGATCATGGTCATGTACCCCGACAGGATTACCAGCCGGGTGATGGTCGGCTCGAAATAACGGATGACCGAAGTGGCCAGAAAGGCCGTACCCAGGTTGATGATGAGCCACGGAAGCCGGCTCCGGACCGCTTCCTTCCAGTTTCCGGACAACTCCTCATCCTCGGAAACCCCGGAGATCTTGAGAATGTCCTCTGTATTCTCTTCCTGAAGTACGTCGATCACGTCATCGAAGGTGATCCGTCCCAGCAGATGCATATGATCGTCGACCACGGGGATATTCGTCAGGTTATACTGGGAAATCAGCCTGGCCACTTCTTCCTGGTCGGTGTCCGCCTTAACGAATACGAAATCGGTATTGACGATATCGCCGATCCTGCTGCTCGTTTTTGCCTTGAGAATATCCTTCAGGCTGACAAAGCCCAGCAGATGGTTCCGGTCATCCACGACATTGATCGTATAGAATTCCTCCATTTCCTCGGACTGCCGGATGATCTCCTCCAGCGCCTCCTTCTTCGTCAGCCGGCTGTTCACTTTCAGGACCTCGGTGTTCATCAGACCACCGGCGGAATCCTCCGGATAGTTCAGCAGCGTGCGGATCGCCGAAGCGTCTTCCTCATCCAGTTCTTTCAGGAACTGCTGGCGCTGCTCCTCCGGCAGCTGGCCGATGATGTCCGTGGCGTCATCATAATCCAGTTCTTCGAAGATTTCGGACCGCTTATCAGGATGGAGTGCTTCCAGGATCTTTTCGGGATGGGCCTCCGCATCCATTTCCGAAATGATCTCCGAGGCCATCTCAGAAGGCAGGATATTAATGATGCGCTCGCGCGCCTCCTGGGGAATGCTTTCAAACAAAATGGCGATCTCGGAAGCATGGTATTCCTCCAGGATGGCCCTCAATGCGTCATCATCAGCCTCCAGAGCCTGTCTGATCTTTTGAAGATCCTGTCTGTCGAGTTCAAATGATTGCATCGTGGTCTAAAATAGAATAAAATTGAGATTAACCGGCAACGCCCCCGTTACTTTCTCAGCCAGCCTTTTTTCCAAAACCATACCAGCTGGATTACTGCGATAAGCACCATGACGCCCAGGGTAAAAAAATAACCGTTCGGCGCATACAGTTCCGGCATATTATGTTCCAGGATCCTGCCGGTTTGCGGATCCTTCACTGCGAAATTCATACCATACACGCCGGCTATGAAGGTAAGGGGAATAAAGATCGACGAGATGATCGTCAACAGCTTCATGATCTCATTCATCCGGTTGCTCTGAAACGACAGGTTCATGTCGATCACGCTGGTTGTAATATCCTTATAGCTTTCAACCAGGTCGATAACCTGCATGCAATGATCATAGGAGTCCTTCAGGAAGGTCTTCGTTTCCTCCGAGATCAGCGGAGAAGCGCTGCGCATGATGTCGTTGAGCTTGTCCCGCTCGGGCCAGGCCGCCCTTCGCAGGGCAATGAGAATCTTCTTGACCTGCTGGGTATTGTAGATGATCTCCTTCCCCGCCCTTCTGAATGCCAGTTCCTCCAGGATATCCAGTTCTTCACCCAGCCGGCTCAGCACACTAAAATAATTGTCGAGGATCACATCCATCAGGCCATACAGCAGGTAGGATGTGTCCAGGAAGCGCTTTCGTCCGTTCCCGCCGGCCAGCCGGTGCCGGACCGGATCAAGGCAGTCTTCGTACCGTTCCTGAAAGGAGATCAGTACCTTTTCCAGACAGATAAAAGCAATCTGATCGTTTTCGACAAGGTCCTCCCGGCTGACACAGAATGACCGGCTTACCGCGAAAAGATAGTCGTCATACTCATCGAGCTTGGGTCGCTGGTGCGTATTGACCACGTCCTCCATGACCAGCTTATGGATCGCAAACTTCTGCTCAAGATAGGTCAGCAGTTCCTGGTCGCCCAGGCCCCTGATATCGATCCACTGGGTGAGCCAGGTTGTTCCCTGCAGCCAATCGTCCAGGTCAGCAGCCGTCGTACATTCCCGGGTGTCATAACTGTCCGGCCCATAGGAATGAACGGTAATTCGGGGCTTAAGGGCAGTCTCTTTAATAAGCACCGTTCCGGGACTTTCCCCCGGGACGCCTTTATGACGCTGGAAACTGATACGTAAACGCCTGATCTTACCCACCCCTGAAACTATAGATAACTGATGCTTTGCGGCCCATGGTTGAATAACAGGTCGGCTATACTTAAGTTTGGCATGAACCCATGGCGGTCCTGAAACACCTGAAAATAAGGTTTCCAGGTATAGCCGGAAGGTTTCTTGGGATGTATCAGCTCCCTGAAGTCCTTTCTTCCCTCGTAGGCGGTTTCATAGCTTTCGGAAAACCGGAGATCGGCTTTTACCCGGAGCAGCCTGAGGAGCAGTTCCAGAATTTCCAGGTTGAAATCAAAAAGAAATTCGGGCTTCTTTTCGTAAAACCTTACGAAATCATGCTCATAATACTCAAAGTAGGCTGAACTGCGGTAGCAGGTCTGCAAACTCATCCAGTGCAGGCGCTGCCAGTCCGCTTCGTAGCTGATCCGCACGTCCTTCATCTTCGTATGGACGCGTGATCCCTTGACAACGGGAATGATCAGGTCCAGTTTTCCGTTAGGCGAATAGATGGAAGCGCGGTTCCGGTATGTCTGCTTGGGAAAATGTTCAAACTTCTCCATCAGCAGATCATCCTTAAAGGCGATCAGGTTGCTGAAATATTCCACGGGCGGTAGATAAAATAACGGTACGATTGCGCCTTTTTCCATCGGATGCTTTAGTTTTGTAAACGTGGCCGAAATTACTGATAAAATGCTGCAGATGGTACTCATGCCATACTCCAAAAACGTTTAGAAATCGTTGATGAATAAATTGTTGTTCTCGGTTATCGCCGCGGTCATCCATCTTGTCTCACTCCTGCCCTTTCGGGTACTATACCTGCTTTCCGACGTACTGTTCGTCGTCCTCTACTATGTTGTCCGTTATCGCCGCACCGTTGTGAAGGAGAATCTTCGGAACTCATTTCCGGAAAAGACGGACGCTGAGCTGGAACAAATCGAAAAAAAACACTACCGGTATCTGGCCGACCTGATCGTCGAATCGGTCAAAATGAGGTCCATTTCCAGCCAGGAGATGCTCCGGCGGTTCCGGTACGTAAATTTTGAAAAACTGGATCCGTACTTTAAGGCTAACCGGCCGGTTATTGCCGTGACCGGGCATTACGGAAACTGGGAATGGGGGGCCCCGAGCCTTGCGCTGGTCAACCCGTATCCGTCCCTGGTAGTCTACAAACCCCAAACCGATAAACGTTTCGAAAACCTGATCAACCGGATGCGTTCACGGTTCGGATCCGTCATGGTGCCCATGAAACTGACGCTGCGCAAGGTCCTGGAATACAAGAACCGGCCGAATATGCTGGTGCTGGTCGGCGACCAGACCCCCCCGCGGGAAGAAAGCCAGTTTTTTACCGAGTTCCTGAACCAGCCTACAGCCATATTCCTGGGCGTCGAAAAGATCGCCAGGCTGACCAACAACCCGGTCGTTTACTTTCATATAGACCGCATCAAACGCGGCTATTACCAGGCGACCATGAAAATGCTGTTTGAAGATCCGAAAGACACGGCCGAGCACGAAATTACCCGTGCGCACACCCTGGAACTGGAACGCATCATTACCCGCAAACCGGAACTATGGCTCTGGACACATAAGCGCTGGAAATTCAAACCGGAGGATATCACCAGATGACATCATACCCAAGAGTAGCCGTAGTGATCCTTAACTGGAACGGCAAACATCATCTCGAGCAGTTTCTCCCATCCGTTACCCGGTCGGTCTATCCGAACCTGGAGATCATTGTCGGCGACAATGCCTCTTCCGACGGATCCGTCTCTTTTCTGGAGACCGCCTACCCGGATATCCGGATCATCCGCAACAAGGAAAACTATGGTTTTGCGGGCGGATACAATGCCGTCCTGTCACAGGTGGAGGCTGACTACTTCGTTCTGCTGAATTCTGACGTCGAGGTCACCCCCGACTGGATCGGCCCGGTGATCGGCCTGATGGAATCTGACCACCGGATAGCGGCGGCTCAGCCCAAGCTTCTTGCTTTTGAGAACCGGACGCAGTTCGAGTACGCGGGAGCAGGCGGCGGATTTCTGGATGCCTTGGGTTATCCGTTCTGCCGCGGAAGGATCTTCGATACGGTTGAGCAGGATCACGGGCAGTACAATGACGAAACCGAGGTTTTCTGGGCTACCGGTGCGGCCTTGTTTATAAAAAGTTCCTGTTGGAAGGAAGTGAGCGGCCTGGATGCCGACTTTTTTGCCCACATGGAGGAAATCGACCTGTGCTGGCGGCTAAAGAACCGGGGTTACCGGATCATGTATTGCGGCCGGTCCACCGTCTATCATCTCGGCGGCGGTACCCTGAACGCGGAAAGTCCGTATAAGACCTACCTCAACTTCCGCAACAACCTGGTGATGCTTCAAAAGAACATGGGCGCCGTACAGGCCGCGGTGGTTATTTTTATCCGGCTCTGGCTGGATCTGCTCACCCTGATCAGATTCCTGGCGGACGGAAAGCCGGCCAATGCCCGGGCCATCAATAAAGCGCACACCAACTTCTTCCGGAACTTTTTCAAAACCCGGCGGAAACGTATGGCAAAGCGGGCCGCGTTTAACAGGACCGGCATGTACGCCGGAAGCATCGTATTCCAGTATTTTATCAGAGGCAGGAAAGAATACACTGACCTGTTCTGAGCCGTTCCAACTGAAGCCGCAAACAAAGCCCTGACCAGGCACCTTTATTAGGGTATGGGAAACTGGAAGACGCTTTTTACCAGATATTCTGGAATCGTTGAAGAGAAGATAGATCACCTGACGTTCGATCTCAGGCGGCGTCTGAAGCTGAACGACCCTGTCCAGGTCGTGACATACCGCAGTTATGGCACCGTTAACCGGTTCTATGTCAAGGGTAGGGTTCTGGAAGATAAGAAGATCGCCAGGGGCAGAGACAACGATACCGTGCTGAATAACCTGCTGAACATGTATAAGCGGTTTGAAAGTGATGAGGTACCCAATGCAACGCTGTGTATCCGCCATCTGGAACAGGAACACCGGGTCACCACCGACGAAGAGGGATATTTCAAGCTCAATCTCGCTCCCGAAGCTCCTGTCAATCCGGAAAGCATGTGGCATGAGATCGACATTCAGCTGCTGGATGCACCGATCCCCATCCGGGACATTCGCTGCTCGGCGGAAGTACTGATACCGCCGGCCGATGCGGAATACGGAATCATCAGTGATATCGACGATACGATTGTCCGGACCGGGGCCACAGACCTGCTGGCCATGTCCCGGACGGTCTTTCTGAATAATTCCAGAACCCGGTTACCGTTTGCTGGCGTCTCCGAATTTTATAAGTCCCTGCAACTTGGCCGCAACGGGAAAAGGAACAATCCGTTCTTTTATGTTTCCAGCAGCCCCTGGAACCTGTACGATTTGCTGAAGGAGTTCCTTGAACTGAACCGGATTCCCGAAGGACCGCTGTTGCTCCGGGATTTCGGGCTCCAGGATAACAAGCTGATCAGCTCCGGCCATATGGGGCACAAGTTCGCTGAGATCGAAAATATCCTGCTGACTTACCCGCATCTGAATTTCGTGCTCATCGGCGACAGCGGGCAGGAAGACCCCGCCATTTACCGCCAGGTGGTTAAACAGTACCCCGGCAGGGTGCTGGCTATCTACATCCGTGATATCCAGTTGCCGGAACGAAAAAAGATAGCCGTGAACATATCGCAGGAGCTCCGTTCAGAAAAAGTGGAGATGATCATTGTCGAAAACACCGTCGAGGCGGCGGAACACGCGGCGGCGGCCGGCTTGATTTACACCGAGGCCATCGGTGGAATCGAACAGGATAAACAGGAAGACACAGGGGAAAAGCCGGGAAAAGAAGACCCGGCCATCCTGGCCAGTGAATAACCGATTCGGGATTAATTCCGTGCCCCGGTGCTCTCCTTCCCTGAACCATGAAGTTGCAGCAGGTACCGGGTCAATTCGGAAAAACTGCTGAAACGCAGGTCAAAGTCGTCGGTAGATCCGAACCCGCCTTCCAGGAATATGAACGGGACGCCGGCCAGCCGGCTTTCCCGGCTGTCCGTTTCGGTGTCGCCCACATAAACCGGGTTCCTGAGTTTATACTTGTCGATCAGCAGCCGGATATTGTAATGTTTGGGTTTTGAGTTCACGCCATGCGCCATTTCATCGGAAATCAACGGCCCGATCTGAGCCCAGGACATAAACAGGCGGATCAGGCCGGCCGGACAGTTGCTCACGATGAAAAGGGGAAATTTCCCCGCCAGCTTTTCAAGTCCTTCCCGGACGCCGGGATAGAGCTTCCCGCCCATTTGCGGAAGGATCTCTTCGCGGACCACGTTCACCCGGTCGAAGACCCGCTCCTGCAGATCACGCGACGCACCGGGCATGATGCGGTCCAGGATCTTCTCCTTTTCCCACCCCATCATATACTCCAGGTCCTCCCGCCCGACCCTGCGGTCCACACCCAGGTCGGCGAAGCTCCTGTTCCAGCAAGTCACGTAGGTTTCAACGGCATCCCAAAGGGTGCCGTCCATATCGAAAATAATGCTGTCAATTTCGTCAATCATCCTGCAATTCATTAGTATCAGCAAAAAAAAACTGCTGGTCAGACCAACCTGCCCGCAGCGATTACAACGGCAGACTGAAGAAGAAGGTGGACCCTTCTCCAACCTGGCTTTCCACCCAGATATGACCGTTCTGTCTCTTGATGATCTCCTGGCAGATATAAAGCCCCAGACCCAGACCTGCGCTTCCGCCCTGGTCATTTTCCTGAACCCTGAAGAAACGGTCGAAGATGACTGTCTGCTTTTCCGGGGGTATTCCAATACCGAAGTCTTTGACGAAACAGATAACCCGGTTTTTGGTTGACCTGAGCCCGACATGCACCTGCTCTTTTCCCGGCGAGTATTTAATGGCATTGGTCAGCAGGTTCGTGACGACCTGCCCCAGGCGTTCCCGGTCGGCATAGACCGCAACCTTCACATCAGGACTGGTCATGACAATGGTATGGGTGCTTGTCGTCCGCTGTACTTCCTCTACGATATCCGTCAGCAGCTCGTCAAACTGGAAGGTCGCCTGGCGAAACCGGATCTTGTCGCTGTCGATCCGGGTAACGTCCAGCAGGTCGTGAACGATGACATTCAGCCGGTTGATCTGGGTATTCATTTTGGCAAGCATGTCGGCGCCCCTGGGATCCTCTTCACGGAGCAGTTTACGCTGAAGCAGCTGGCAGAAGGCCTTCAGCGAAGTCAGCGGAGTTTTCAGTTCATGACTGACCGCACTGATAAACTCGTCCTTATGACGATCCTGTTCCTGCCGGTCGGTAACATCCTGCACGGTTCCGATCATCCGCACCGGAGTCAGCTGGTCATCGTACAACACGGTTCCCATGCTGTGGATCCAGTGTACGGAGCCGTCCTTCCATCTGATCCGGACCTTCATATTGAGTTTGCCGGTCTTCGTATATGCCTTTTCTATACTCTGAACAGCCCGCTCCTGGTCTTCCGGAATCACATGATCCAGGAAAATCCTGGGGTTCCAGGGCGCCGAAGTACTGCTGTATCCGAATATACCCGCATATCGCTTGTTCCGGGTGGTGACATTATTCTTCACGTCGACTTCCCATAGTCCCAGGTTGGACAGCTCCAGGGCCATTTTCAGCCGGTGTTCGTTATCCTCCAGTTTATGCCGGTACCGGATCTCATCAGTGACATCGATCGCCACCACAATCACTCCGGAGATGCTGCCGTCGATCTCATACAGGGGTTCGTAGACGAAATTGAAATAAAACATCTCCTCACGTCCGTCCCGGAAAATGGGCATCGGCTGTTCAAGTCCGAAATGATGCTTACCGGTTTCCAGCACACTGCCGAGAAGCTTCTCAATTCCCTGGCCGGCGGATTCCGGCAAAACCTGGAAGATCGGCCGGCCGTAGAGTTCATCCTCGGAACGACCGAAGATTGCACAAAGCGTAGGATTGGCCAGCTCGACGATATGCTCGGGTCCGAGAAAGATACCGATAGCAACCGGTGTCTGCATGAACAGGTTATACAGCTGCTTACGCTGCAGCTCAACCGCTTCATGGGCCTGACGCTCGCGTTCAGCGAGGTTGAAGACCTCCGTTACGTCGTTGACACTGAAAATAATATAGTCGATGGCCCCTTCCTCATTGAGCACCGGCGTATTCTTGATGTTCCAGTACCGGACCTGGTAGTCGCCCTCGCCCCTGTTGTAAATATCATAGCGGACAAGCGGCATTTCAACAGGCTTTTTCTGCAGCCGGACAGCCTTCAGGATACTTCGCATACTCCGGCGCGGGCGGTTCCCGGGATCAGCCGGATTATCCGGAAAAACTTCAAGAAAAGGTTTTCCGAGCACTTCATCACGCGTGCTTCCCAGTATTTGCAAGAGAGATCTGCTGACATCTGCAATCAAAAAACCGGCGGCATCAGGTTTTAATATCAGATACAACGCCGGTCCGTTATCGAAGATGGACTTATAGTCGGTAGATGTCAGTTCAGAAAACGGTCGGCCAAGGGTCAGATTTTGATCCATGTACTTTGTCTTTCAGGGTATGATAACAGGTCCGTAAAAAGATAGACATTTTAAATCAAAATCTGCCACCAGAAAAAATTTATAGTTACGTGCCGTAAAACCCGCAAGTCATTAGCTTGTGGGATGTAAGGCACAAATGATTTTAGCCTTGTGCTAGAATATACTGACGGACAGTATCCGGACTTGCTTAGCAATTAGAACAAACGAAGTAGCCATCTATCAATATTAAGGACATCGGGTTGCGGAGCCGACCTTCAACCGTTAACATGAGCCATCAGGCTGAGCGTATGGGCTGAGAAGCCACTGGTCTTTAGCCAACGGGCAGTTCAAATCGGCTTTGCCTTACCGACCAGCCAGGAGCGCTCCTCGGGCGTAAGGAAAGGACCAAGCTTTTCGACGACCAGCTGATTATACAGGTTCAGCCAGGCAACGTGCCGCTCTTCCAGCAATTCCTTTTTCACCGGCGCCGTATCGATCAGCGCGAACGATAGCGTTTCGAATGTATAAAATACGCCAAAGTCATTGGAGATATCCTCAACAGCCAGCACCAGATTTTCGATGCGGATCCCGTGACGCCCCGGACGGTATATGCCCGGCTCGACCGAGGTGATCATTCCAGGAACAATATCGACAGCCAGGTTGGACGCGTTGAACACATGCGGCCCCTCATGCACATTCAGGAAGTAGCCGACCCCATGCCCGGTGCCGTGCCCGTAATTCACGGCATAATCCCACAGCGGCTTGCGCGTAATGGCATCGATCTGGTAGCCCCTGGTCCCTTTCGGAAAGCGGGCGGTGGAACCGTCAATCATTCCTTTCAGGACCAGCGTGTAATCGGTACTTTCCTCATCCGTCAGATCACCCAGGGAAACAACACGGGTAATGTCCGTCGTTCCGCCCCAGTACTGCCCGCCCGAATCCAGCAGAAACAATCCGGACGGCTTTAGCTCCGCATCGCTTTCCGGAGTCGCCTTATAATGCGGTAACGCCCCGTGTTCTCCATAGCCGGCGATGGTATCGAAACTTTCCCCGATGAAACCCTCCTGCTCCGCCCGGAACTGGTATAATTTCTCCGCTACGGATATCTCCGTAATAGGCTGTTTTCCGATATGCTCCTCAAGCCACTTGAAAAACCGGGTCAGCGCCACCCCGTCCTTGATCATCGTCCGGCGGGTATTGGCAACCTCCACCGAATTCTTAACCGCTTTCAGATTCGTGGTGGGATTGGTCAGCTGGACTACTTTTACACCTTCGGGCAGGATACCCGATACGGAATAGCAGGTCCGCTTCGGATCGATCACGATCGTGGTGCCGGCCGGCAGCTGTGACAGGGCGGATTCGATGGCATCATAGGGATGCAGTTCCACACCTGAATCGGTAAGTATGGCCTTATATTCAATTTCGAGCTTATCCGGATCAATGAACAGCGACACGCTTTCGGGGCTGAACAACGCAAATCCCAGGACGACCGGATTACATTTCACGTCGCTTCCGCGGATGTTGAACAGCCACGCAAGATCATCAAGCGATGAGATCAGGTGATGGGTTGCCCCTACGCCCTCCAGCACGCTCCGGACTTCAGAGATCTTGTTGTTGACGGACTGCCCGGTAACAGACTCATCCAGCAGAAAGGCTCCGGAACGGGGAAGTTCAGGACGATTGTCCCAGATCGGATCCAGGTAGTCCAGATCCGTCCGCAAGGAAATTCCGCGGGCGGTCAACTGTCCGAAAATAACTTCGGCCAGCTGAACCGATACCAGCTTGCCGTCAAATGCGACAACGGATCCTTCTTCCAGCCGATCGGCGAGATATGGCAGATATTCGGGCATCCCCTGGGCCTGCAGCTTCATCAGGCTGTAGCCGGAATCCCTCAACTGGGATTCGGCCTGTACAAAATACCGGAAGTCAGTCCACAGCCCGGCCTCATCTGCCGTAATGACCAGGGTTCCTGCTGATCCGGTAAATCCGGATGCAAACGCTATACATTTATACCGGTCCGGCAGGTACTCGCTGATGTGCGGATCCGAGGATGGAATAATATAGGCGCTGACGCCATCGTTCTGCATCTGCCGGCGGATTGCCGAAAGCTTTTCTTTATATGTCATGTGTATCGGTTGAACCGGCAATTTACAAAGATTCTCAAGGAACCGAAACCGTCAGGAATCCTCCTTCGGCTCATCCCCGGAGTCCTGCCGCTCATCCGGCTGTGCCGGGCGGTCCGTATCAAGCCTCTCAACGTATTCCGTTGCAGACAGTTCCGAGGCCTGTTCGCTGAGCGTCCCATCAGCCGTTCTTTCGCCTGATAAGTTTCCCCTGGGATCCGCCTGGTCGTCTCGCTTCAGGTCAGAATCGGGTGCCGGATTACCGGTTCCTGACAGATCCTGTTCATGTCTTTCAAATTCTTCTTCTCCTGGTTTCATGGTGCTGATTTTATACGTTTCAGAATAAAAAAACCCGCCTCTTCAGGCAGGTTTTATGTCGTTATACCGGGGCGGGCGGTTATGCAAGATTTCTTCTTTCCACTCCGTCCAGCTCGAAAACCGCAAGCTTGTTCAACAGGTTGCAGTGGATCGTCCCAAAAAAGTTAACGATCTCATCCTTGGTCTTCCCCTGGATGAAGATCCGTTCCTTCAGGATCTCCTTGGTCAGATAATCCTTTGGCGAAAATAATGCTTCCTCATCCCGGATGGTGAAGTCTGCATTATCAATGGAAAATTGCTTCAGGATTTCTTTGAAACTCCTGCCGTTTAATAAAAGTTCTCGGATGCTCATAGGTTCAGGTCTTTAAAATACAAGGTTCGGGTTTGCCCTTTTGTTTCAATTCCCGGACCAAAAGCAGAAAATTCCCGCACCGTCACTAAAAAGCCCTTGATATTGGCAATATTTCCCCTGCCCCGGCCGGACACTGGTCTGAAATCTATACAGATACCGGCACGGAGATTATCTTTTAGTACAGCGTCGGTCAGGAAGCACGCCTCCTGGTAACGGTCAGCCGGTAGACCGGGTAGGAAACGGCGATCATGACAGCGATCACAGCCAGACTCCACGGATCGCTGAAGGAAAACCCGATGAACATCGCCGCAGTGGCCAGGATCGTCAGGACCGTGCTGTAGGGATACCCCCACGCCCGGTATGGCCGCGGCGTATCCGGCTCGCTCTTCCGCAGGCGGATCACCGCAGCGTACGCCAGCCCCGTAACGACCAGCAACATGAAGGAAGCCAATCCGAATAACTGTTCAAAGGAACTGTTGATGATCAGGACCATCGCAAACAAATAACTGATTATCAGGGCATATATCGGGGTGCCTCCTGTGTTGATATAACTGCCTATGCGCAGAAAATAGGCATCCCGGCTAAGACCGAACAAGATCCGGGCGGGAATCATCATATATGCGTTCAGGATGCTGAGCAGGGAAAAAATCGCAAAGAGCGTGAGAAACACCATCCCCTTTCGCCCGAAAATTGCCCCCGCTGCGTCAGCGGCGACCAGGGGCGATTTCGCCGCTACCTCCACCGGCACAATATACAGGATCGCCGCGTTGATCAGCAGGTACAGGGACATTACCGCCAGCGCCCCGATAAAATATGACCGGGGAATATTCTTACCCGGGTCCTTATCTTCTTCAGCAAAAAAGGAAACCGACATCCACCCGTTGTAGGTGCCCGTGATGAGCTGGAGCGCCTTGAAGAACGCGACGACAAAACCGCTCATGCCGATGACCGATAACGCGCCGTTTTCCTGGCCGGACGGTTTCCCTTCGGTCCCGTAGGTAAAACACAGCACGATCAGCACGATAAACAACACCACCTTAAGGGCGCTCGTTATTTTCTGGGACGCACTGCCGATCCGGATACCCGGCGCATGCAGGATGGCAAAGAAGGTCAGATACCCGATTGCCAGCATAGTCCGGCTCACCGGCAGCCCCGGAAACAACAGGAGCGAGTATTCACTTAAGGCGATACAGAAATAGGCAGGCGCGATGCCGTTGATGAAATAGTCGAACCATCCGCTCAGAAACCCTGCATAGTTTCCAAAAGCTCTTTTGATATAATTATAGGCGCCGCCCGCCTTAGGCATCATGGTGGTCAGTTCCGCATACGAACCTGCAGCCAGCAAAACATACAGTCCGCCGATCAGCCAGCAGGCCAGCACCAGCCAGTAGTTTGGCACCAGCGCGGCTATCTCTCCCGGATTCCGCAAAATACCGGCTCCGATCGTGCCGCCGATGACCACCGCAATTCCAAAACCAACACCCAGGATCTTTTTCAGAGGATGGGCAGTCCCCGGTTCACTTTTATTCATATATTATTTGTAGAAAAACTATACTATTTCCGGTAGTCATCGTTGACTTCGAACCAGTGTCCGTCCGGATCCTGAAAGTAGATCTGCTTGACGCCGTCAATACGAACGGTAGGAGCCTTCTCGCTCCCGGGCCAGTTGGTATATCCGATGCCGAAACGATCCAGCCGGGTGATGAAGTCATCAACCGAGGGCACACTGAAACACAGGTGTTCATTTTTGTTCCTGACCGAGACTGCTCCTTCCCCCTGGATCAGGTGTAGCTGTCCGGCGGCACCCAGCGTGAACCAGGTATGCAGCCCGTCTTTGAAAGGCTCGGGTATCTGCTTCAGATTCAGCACGTCCTCATAAAAGGCGGTACTTTTCTTCAGGTCCTGGACATACACCGCAACGTGGTTTAATACAGGCGTAAATGCTGTGGATTCTTTTGGGGTCTGGGCAAACAGGCCCCGGGCCGGCAGAACGACCATTGCGAGCAGGAGTACATATTTCATCATGCGAGCTTCTAAGTGTGCCAAAAAACGTATCCAAATATGTTCAATATATTCGGATAGTTTCAGCATTTTCATTTGTAAATTCGGGAAAATACGTTCACCCAACCGAAAATAAGTTATGAAAAGACGCATTGTCCCCTTCCTTTTCGGCTGCCTGGTCCTGATGATCACCAGCCTGTCCGCTGCATTCGCATCCGTGAAACCCGGATCTCCCGACCTCGCCAGGATGGTGGCGGACTGGAAACGCGCCAAAGCCTATACACTGGAGTATCTGAACGCCATGCCGGAATCCGGAATCAACTTTAAGCCGACCCCCGAGATCCGCTCATTTGCCGAACAGATGCTGCACCTGGCGAACGGGAACTACCTGTTTGCAGCCTCCGCATCCGGTAAGGCCAACCCCAACGCAAACAAAGACCTGGAAAAAGCCGATTCATTGAAGAACCGCGCTGCCCTGACCAGGGCTGTTACGGAAAGTTACGACTACGTGATCAAAAGCATGGATGGCCTGACGCCCGAAAAACTGGCCGAAAACATCAAATTCTTTGATATGGACCTGACCCGGGGCGTGATCTATGAAAAACTGTTCGAGCACCAGACCCATCACCGGGGCCAGACGACCGTCTACCTGAGGCTAAAAGGCGTGAAACCACCGCAGGAAAAGCTATTCTGATGATACATCCTATGGCGCTACCATTTGCATCAGAATCCCGCAAAGGTACGCGCCATAGGTTCCGATCACATACCCGAACACGGCAAGCAGCACGCCTACCGGCGCCAGCGAAGGATGGAAAGCCGCAGCCACCACCGGTGCCGAAGCCGGACCACCGATATTCGCCTGACTGCCTACGGCAAGAAAGAAGAACGGCGTACGGGTCAGTTTTGCGACCACGATCATCACCAGGGCATGAATGCTGATCCATACCAAGCCTACAAACAGCAGGCCCGGATTGTCAAAAACCGCCATGACATTCATCTGCATCCCGATCGTCGCGATCAGCACATAAAGGAACACGCTTCCAAGCCTGGACGCGCCCGCTCCTTCCAGGTTCCGCGCTTTAGTAAATGACAGCACCATTCCTACGGTTGTCGCAATAATGACCACCCAGAAGAAGGAGGAAGTGAGGCTGAAAGTTTCCAGGTAAGGAGCATGGATGGCGATCCATGGTGCAATATTATCGCCCAGCAAATGAGCCAGACCGGTCACCCCGAACCCGATACCGGCGATCTTGATCATATCTTCCATCCGCGGGATCCGCATGATGCTAAGCTGATACGCTTCTACTTTTTCTTTTAACTCGACCACCGAGGAATCATCCGCCTTCAGTCGGGCGTCGATAACCTTGTTCCGGCCTGCGCCCCATAGCAGTATAGCCATCCAAAGATAGGCAACTACCACATCGAGCGCCACCATGGCGGAGAACAGATCGGAGCTTGGCTTGAAGATCTCGAACATGGCGGCCTGGTTCGCTCCTCCGCCGATCCAGCTCCCCGCGATTGTACTCAGTCCGCGCCAGACCGCATCCGGCCCGGTTCCGCCGACTACATGCGGAGCAACGAGGGACACGAGCCAGACCGCAATCGGCCCGCCGATCAGTACGCCAAACGAGCCGGTAATAAACATCAGACCGGCCTTTTTCCGCAGTTTCCAGATCTCGCGAAAATCCAGGCTCAGGGTAAACAGTACAAGGCTGGTCGGCAACAGGTACCGGGAGGCCATCGTATACAGACCGGAAGCTGAGCCGGAGATCACCCCGGTCGAATTCAGCAGGCCGGGCAGAAAGTAACACAACAGGATTGGCGGAACTACGCCAAAAAGTTTGGTAAAGAAAGGCCGCTTGCTCTCAGCAGCGGTAAAAACCAATGCCAGGATAACCAATAGTATTCCGAGAACAACCGCGTCATTTGTAAAGAAAGCCTCCGGGGCAGGTACTGTAGCCATGAAAAATTTTTCCGAATATATTCTAAATTCTTCAAAAGCCACAAGTCCCCGCCCATACGGCGTCCCGAACGGCATGCTATGGTCTTCCCCAGGGTGATCAGCGAAAGACGACCGGAAAGCTGCCGGCTTTACTGGTTGACGGTGATCTGGAAAGAATTGGCCTCATCCAGATGAGTTCTGAGCGCCGGCAGCCGGTCGGCAGCATATTGCCGGATCTCGGGATCCTTGCTGGTCTGCGCGGCGGCCTCAAAAAGCGCCAGATTCTCGGTATGAGTCAGAACCATCAGTTCGGCAAAACGCTGGTCGAACAACTCCCCGGTTAACGGACTTAAGATACCGAAGTTATGCTCGTGCACCGGGATGAGGGTGCTGCTGATATTCAGTCCCTCGGAAGCGGCCAGGGCTGCAAGCTCGGTATTGGCATTCGTCTGCAGTTCAATGATCGCCGTTCCATAATCCTTGACCTCCTGCTTGACCCCGCGTTCGGCAGCAAGTGTACCGGACTGGATTTCAAGATTATTACTGCTGGCAGCCTGGGTGATGAACTCCTGACTGTCCATAGAAAATTCATCTTCTGATTTGTCTTTCCGGCATCCTTGAAACAAAGCCGCACTTACCACGCAAAGGGCAAGAATAAAACTCCACTTTTTCATATGAGATGATTTAGTTCATTACTGATTGACCCGGCAGAAATCCGTGATGGTTTGGTTTTCATTAGTCTCCCCAGTTGAACCGGGCCGGTGCCCAGGATGAAAAAGAGAGTTTTAAGCGTTTAAGCCGCTAAACGAGCTTCGCTTCGAGCGTGATCTCCACTGCCTTCAGGGCCTTACTGACCGGGCAGTTCTGTTTTGCCGCCTGAGCGAGCTCCTCGAATTTTTCGGCGCTGATTCCCGGAACCTTTCCTTCCAGCTTCAGGCGGATCCCGCGGATCTCAAAGCCTTCGGCGGCCTTTTCAAGCTGCACGGCCGCCTCGGTCCTGAGTTCCTCAGGCGTAAAGCCTGCTCCGCCCAATTCGAAACTCAGCGCCATGGAAAAACATCCGGCATGAGCCGCGGCGATCAGTTCTTCGGGGTTGGTGCCAGCCTTTCCGTCCTCGTTTTCAAACCGACTGGAAAATGAATAGGGAGTTTCCTGAAGGACTCCGCTGGTTGAGGTCAGCTGACCACGGCCTTCTTTACCGCCGCCGCTCCAAACGGCTGTAGATTTTCTGAACATAGGTTACTTTTAAGGAAAGAACAAACGATGTGAGAAGTAGTTTCGGCTAAATGACGTCAGGCCAGCCGCTCCAGAAACTCCCGCATCCGGTCATAATGCGACCCTTTCCAATATACCTTCCGGCAGGATGAACACCTGAAGAATTCATCGAACAACCGCGCGGTCCGGGGCGGAACCTCTCCCTGCACATCAGACCTGCTGACGGGCGCAATGAGCCCGTTGCAGATCAGGCAACGGCTAAACGGCCGGAAATGCTTTTTCAGATCATAACGGACGATCACCTCGCGAACCTGCACCTTCGGCTCCTCCGACCGGACCATGTAACCTTCCTCAAGCGCACCGAACTTCAGGACCTGCAGACTCCGCGTCAGCAGAATCCGATTTTCTTCAATGGAGGTCCGTATCATCCCGCCGGCATCGCTCGTTTCATGATAACGGGTGTCCAGGCCGAGCATCCGGAGTTCCTTTGCCAGTTTTCCGAGGTGATTGTCCGCAATAAAGCGCGGTGTCCAGTCCCCGGAATGAACCCCTGTAGACGGAAAAACCTCCACCCGGTCCCCCGGCATCAGCGGATCATCCAGGCTGGCCGGCTGCCCGTTCACCAGGACCGGGCCGACCTCCACATGCGGCACCCCCATGGCTTCAATGGCATCTTTCAGTGAAGGTTTCAAAAAAAACCGGAACGTTCGCTCCCGGCCGGAAGGATCCCGGAAGAGTTCGTTCAGCCTTTCATGATACCGAAACGAAGCGGTTCTCACGAGGAACCCCGAACCGATTCCTCCGCAGCCGGACGAAGACCCAGTACGGTACCGGTCCAGGTGCGGACGCGGTGACAAAGCTCCGCGTCGTCCCCCAGGGACTCGCCGTAGGACGGGATCATTTCCTTCAGTTTTTCCTGCCATCCGGCCGACCTCATTTCTTCCGGAAAACACCGTTTGAGCAGGGTAATCATGATGGAGACAGCCGTTGACGCGCCGGGGGATGCGCCCAGTAAAGCGGCCAGGCTGCCATCCCGGGCGCTGACCACCTCCGTACCGAACTCGAGGATACCGCCGTGCCTGGGGTCTTTCTTGATGACCTGAACCCGCTGTCCGGCGATCTCGAGCTCCCAGTCTTCCATACGGGCAGCCCCGTAATATTCCTTCAGGGCATCCAGCCGGTCCGCTGGTGACTGCCGCACCTGGTCGATCAGATACCGGGTCAGATCGATATTGGCCAGACCGGCAGCGATCATCGGGCGGATATTACTTAGTTTGACAGACCGGACCAGATCGAGCAACGATCCGTTTTTCAGAAACCGGGTGGTAAAGCCCGCATAGGGCCCGAACAGCAGCTCGCGCTTGCCTTTGATAAACCGGCTGTCCAGGTGCGGTACTGACATCGGCGGAGAGCCGACAGCGGCTTTGCCGTATACCTTGGCATGGTGTTTCGCAATGATTTCCGGATTGGTGCACTTGAGCCACTGGCCGCTTACCGGGAATCCGCCAAACCCCTTCCCTTCCGGAATACCGGATTTCAGGAGCAGGGGAAGTGCGCCGCCACCGGCGCCGATGAAGACGAATTTCGCTCTGATCGAATGTTTCTCCCCGGTATTGCGATTCTTCACATGCACGTTCCAGTACGACTGCCGGTCCTGTTCCAGATCGGTAACCTCCTGGTTGAAGGCCAGGCTGACGTCCTCCATTCCCTGCAGCTGGTTGAACATGCAGCGGGTAAGGGCGCCGAAGTTCACATCGGTACCAATGGGAACCCGGGTGGCGGCTACCTTTTCTCCTGGATCCCGGCCTTCCATCACCAGCGGGATCCAGCTCCGGATCTGATCAGGTTCGCGGGAAAACTCCATCTCGCTGAACAGGTGGCAGGTCCTGAGGGCCTCATATCTTTTCTCCAGGAATTCCACGTTCCGGTCGTTCCAGACAAAACTCATATGGGGAATGCTCCTGATAAACGAGTTGGGGAGTTTAAGCAGGTTCTGTTCGATCAGGTATGACCAGAACTGCCGCGAGATCTCAAAGGACTCCGCTATTTTCACGGCCTTTTCCGTCGAGATCGAACCATCAGCGAGTTCGGGGGTATAATTAAGTTCGCAGAATGCCGAATGCCCGGTTCCTGCATTATTCCAGGCATCCGAACTTTCGGCTGCCGCCACGTCCAGGCGTTCCAGAATATGAATACTAAATACCGGTTGAAGCTGCTTCAGCAGCATGCCCAGGGTAGCGCTCATAATTCCGGCACCTATTAAAACAATATCGGACCGTTCGGCAACAGGATGATTTCTCATATGAAGTATCAGGAATGTGTTCGGCTAACACTGAACAAATAACATTCCAAGACCCGGAGACTATACCCCGATGTCTTCATTCCAGAGTCCCGGCTTCTCGGATATGAATCGCTGCATCAGTGAATAGCATTGCTCATCATCGGCAACGACCACTTCCACGCCCCGGGACCGCAGGAGTGCCTCCTCACCCATAAAAGTTCGGTTTTCGCCGATGATTACTTTCGGAATGCCGTACAGCAGGATCGTACCGGAACACATCGGACACGGAGAAAGGGTCGTATACAGTTCACATTCCCGGTAAACGGCGGCCGGCTGTCGTCCGGCATTCTCCAGGGCATCCATTTCGCCGTGCAGGATCGGGCTTCCGCTCTGAACCCTGCGGTTATGCCCCCGCCCGATGATCTTCCCTTTGTGTACGAGCACCGATCCGATCGGAATCCCGCCCTCTGAATATCCAAGTTCCGCTTCCGCAAATGCCGCTTTTAAAAATTCATTCATCATATGTCCTGTTTATCGAGTTTACGCTATTATTATACGCTACTATTTATATATTATATGCTATATATTACATGCGATCCGGTTGCATACTCAAAAGTGTATGTCCGTTTGAATCCGGTCCGGAAGCCTGATCCTTCCGCCGTAATTCCAGCACTGTGATCTCCGGCCAGATCCCCACGCGGCCGGAAAACCCCAGAAAACCGAATCCGCGGTTAATGTACAAATACCGGCCGGCTTCCTGTACCAGTCCGGCCCAGTTCCTGTACCGGTACTGAACCGGGCTCCACTTCAGGCCGAAAGCTTCAATTCCGAACTGCATCCCGTGGGTGTGACCGGAGAGTGTCAGGTGAACCCATGCCGGGTGTGTCTTTACTTCTGACTCCCAGTGGGTGGGATCGTGCGATAACAGGATCTTGAATTCCGACGGATGCACGCCTGCGAGCGCCTTCTCCAGGTCTCCCCTGTGCCCGAATCCGGTGCCCCAGTTTTCGACTCCCAGGATCACCAGGCGATCCTCTCCCTTCTGTACGATGGCATGGGTGTCAAGCAGCAGCCGGAATCCCAGTTCCCGGTGGTAACCGATCAGTTCCCGGAGGTTACTGCGCTTGGCCTCCGGATCAGGCCAGCTGATATAATCGCCGTAATCATGGTTTCCGAGCACGGAAAACTTTCCGAAGGGCGCGTGAATTTCCCGGAAGACGTTCAGGTAAGGCCGGACCTCGTCTGCACGGTTGTTGACCAGGTCACCGGTAAACACAAAAAGGTCAGGCCGCTGGCTGTTCAGCAGATCGATTCCCCGGGCAACCTCCCGGGCATTGTCAAAACTCCCGGCATGAATATCCGAAAGCTGGACAATCCGGAAGCCGTCGAAGCGTGGCGGAAGGTCACCGAACTCCAGCTTTACGCGGCGCACCTGGTAATGGTACTTCCCGCGGGTGGTGCCAAACCAGAACGCGGAGAGCGGGATACATGCGATCAGCAGCGCCAGGCCGGCGACCACCGGAGATCGTTCCGGGTAGACGGACCATAATCCCGCCAGCGCCCGGTACAGATCCTCCGCCAGAAGGACGGCAATGAAGGCCAGCCGGGTGACCAGCATGGTCAGAAAGGCAGTCAGCGCCTTACCAAAAAAGATTTTGGACCGGTTTCCGCTGAAAAACCTACTCAGCCGGTAAAAGAAATTGAGCAGGATTCCGACCGAAACCAGCCAGTAAAGCACAACAACCGTCAATCCCGCACCGGTCTGTTCAGCCAGGGTACGGATTCCAGTGACCGCATACAGGTCCGTTAACAGCCAGAGCCCGGCGATAAGAACAAGATAGAACGGCAGCTTTGTACGGATCATGGCATGTTAATCTACATTCTCAGAAAAGCAAAGCACCCGGAATTGTTTTTTATTACGCCGGGTGTACAGAAAAAGGACCTTTTATTTTTGTTTGTCCCAAAAGTAATACAATCCAGAACCAGGCACGGCCTGTTTCCGACCAGAAATAACGCTGTGAGAGGCCGGCTAGGCCATTTTCCTGATCTTGGTACAGTGATTGAATACGGTATTACAGTTAACAGGAAATTATGAGAGTCGTATATAAGAAAATAAACCAACCGGAAACCCGTCTGATACAGTCCATCTCCATCACCCAGAGCGAGGACCTGATGACACTGCGAACTATAAGCAATCCTCTGAAGGCCATTTACAGTGCTGTGGAGACGTGCATTATCCGACAACTATACCCTGAAAACTTTCAGTTCCATGCATAGATCTACCCATTAGCAATTATCTAATGGCGGACAGAGCGGCTGCGAACGAAATCCTGTAGTTCACCACCAAAAAATCAGAATCGGCTGCTGCCCGCCAGAACACATATAATAACTACCATAAGTGCACCGTCACTTGACAACGAAGCTTACCTGAACAGGCAGGCTTCGTTGTTTTTTACGGAGCACCGCAAACTAATTCCGCTTATAGTCAGCACGATATTATGATCCCGCAGCAGGAAGCTTGACAAACCGCACTCTTAGTGTTATCTTTACACTATCTTTCCGAAGCACATCCTTGTGCTTCATCAGGTTTATAATTGGTTAGTTTAAAAAAGTCTTCTGCCCATCAGGAGACTTTTTTTTGCTTGCTACCCGGAATTGTCACGGGTATCTAATAAAATAGACTTCTCCTTTGAGTACGCCAACTTAGTGTTACTTTTACACCATAATTCCGAAGCGGATCCAAACGCTTCATTCAGGTTTATAATTGGTTAGTTAAAAAAGTCTTCTGCCCATCAGAAGACTTTTTTTGTTTACGGGCTGTTATTGCCCTCATCCCCAGGGATCACACATTTTTTTACTTATTTTTTTTTTGAAAATAGCGAACTTAGTGTTACTTTTACACCATCATTTCCGAAGCGCTTCCAAACGCTTCATTCAGGTTTATAATTGGTTAGTTAAAAAAAGTCTTCTGCCCATCAGGAGACTTTTTTTTATTTACTTCATTTCCTGCGGGCCTCCGGGGTGCCCGGCACCCAAAAAAACAAGCTGCGTGCTTTTTTTTTTGCAGAACAGTAAACTTAGTGTTACTTTTACACCATCATTTCGGAGCGCATCCAAGCGCTTCATTCAGGTTTATAATTGGTTAGTTTAAGAGTCTTCTGCCCATCAGAAGACTCTTATTTTTTCCAGGTCTGATGGCCGGAAGTCAGAATTAATTAATTACGCGCACAACAATTTTCCGGACACGCTGTATTTAAGTCTTATGAATTCTGCATTTATTTAAAAATTAAGTCCCGGTTATTCCTTGATCATTTCAGGGGCGCCGGACTGACCTGCCGGCAAATTCCAATTCGTTCTTTTCCAAGCTGATGAGCAGTATATTTTTATATAAACACCTGCATTTATTCGACCAACTAATTAAATTAATGTTATATTATTTTTAATTTTGAATCAAACACATAAAACACCCTTAAATGACAAAAAGAGCTGACATCTTATCCCTTCTGAAAGAGGAGAAAGATTTTCTGGAAAAACAATTAAAAAAAGTAGTTACCGCGATTGCTGCATTCTCTGAAGAGGAAAAAAATACCACGACTTCAACCGGTAAAAAGCGGGGTCCGAAACCGCGCAAATCGACCGCCGCTCCGAAAGCTTCGGCCGCAACCGGAAAAAAACGAGGAAGAAAACCTAAGAGTGCGGCTCCGGCAACGGAAGATAACGCCGCCGAAACGGTAGGCAGTCCTGAATTGGGATAATCTACAAACCTGCTTGATGCAGGTTTTTTTTTGCTCTCTCCCGCCCTCCTTACTTCACCTCCTGGTTTCCCCGACCCATACAGCTTTAGATGTGGATAAAATGTTTAAAACTTTTAACCAATAGTTAAAAACATTAACCTTCTGTTCTGTTTATCCTTTAGCTTCAAGAGAAGGGAATTAATGAAAAAATGTATTCCAATTACGGCGCTGATATCCATGATATTAATGGCGGGCTGCAACAATTACCGGAAAGTAATTTATTTCCAGGATCTGGACCGGACGACCATCCGGACTGAAGAGATCAGTAATTATTCCCCCCTTTTAATTCAGACCGAAGATATCCTTGCAATAAATGTCGCCAGTATGAATCCGGAAGCCTCGGCCGTATTTTCATTTTCCAGCGGCAGCAGCACGCCGGGCGGCGGCTCCGGCGGCTCGGAATACCTGGTGGATCAGAAGGGTATGATCCATTTCCCGTTATTAGGCAGCATTAAAGTAACCGGATACACCACCGCAGCACTTCGCGAGGAAATTCAAAAAAAATTGCTTTTCTATTTAAAGGAACCGATCGTAAATATCCGCCTGGTAAATTTCAAAGTCTCCGTTATCGGCGACGTCTCCAATCCGGGAGTTTACCAGATCGTGAATGAAAAAATAACCATTCCTGAAGTACTCAGTATGGCGGGAGATTTAAATGTGACCGCCAGAAGAAATAATATCATTCTGATTCGGGAACAGGACGGCACCCGGAAATATGTGCCAGTTGATCTGACCAGGAATCTGTTTAAGTCGCAATATTATTATTTAAAAAATAACGATCTGATTTACGTTCAGCCTGACCGCAGTAAAGTAAGCAGCGGAGCATCCAAGTCCATCAGTTTGCTGATGACCGCAATTTCGGTTGCAACCCTGGTATTGCAGGTGACCAGGTAGTCAGTCGTGTACGAAGGAGTTATGATGATATATGTTCTGATCTGAATTTCATAATGATCATCTGACGGTGAAGTGATCCAGTCCCGGATTCGGGGTTCGGGCCAGGGATTAATTCAGTTAACCCCGTATATAAAAGTGCCGCCGCCCGCGAATTTTTCAGCGATTTCATGATCCCCAAAAAGAAACTTGTGACCGAGGCGGCGGAGCCATGCCCCGGAGCCGTCGAACCGCTATGCAGTTAAAGTGGTACGTATTGAATATCCGGCCGGCCTGGGAAAAGGACGTGTCCGAATGGCTGAGCCGCTATTACATCGAACATTATTTCCCGGTGCAGGTAAGAGCAGCCGGCCACCACTCCGACGGTACGCCGCTGTTCAGCTCCTGTATGTTCATCCGGGCCAGCCTGATGCAGCAAAACCTGCTGAGCACCATTCCGGGGATTCTGTGCTTCAGATACTGGTTAGGCCGGCCGGCCACCATCCGGGACGAAGAAATCGAGATCATCCGCGAATTCCTGCAGGAAAACCCAACCGTCGTTGTGAAAAGATTACCCGTGAATATCCGGCACCGCCAGCGCCTGCTGGGAAACCCGGTCCATGACCAGCCGGCAACTTCCGGAAAGATGAAGATATCCCGGATCGTCCTGCCATCCATCGGATACATGATCCTCAGAGGACAGGACAAACCATCGGAAGGATCCACTGAACCCTGAAACCGACACCATGAAAACCGACCATATTCCATACACCCCGTTTGAAGAGTATCCGGACGAGGGACGTTCCTTCGATCTGAAGGAAAAGCTTGGCAAGCTGCTGTTTCACTGGCCGCTCTTTGTGATCTGTGTAGCGGCCTGCCTGGCCCTGGCTTATATCCATCTGCGGTCCGCCGTGCCCGTCTATACTGTCAAGGCGAAGCTCCTGATCAAGAACAGCGCAGGCACCGAAACGGCCCTGGCCGAAAAGGAGCTTTTCAAAAGCACGAAAATGATCGCCAACGAGCTGGAGATCCTGAAGTCCAGGACCCTGATGAAGCGGGTCGTTTCCGATCTGCAGCTTTGGGTCAACTATGAACGGGTCGGCGAATATAAAACCACCGATCTCTACGCGAACACCCCGGTGCGGTTCCGGCTGCTGATCCCGGCGGGGCGGCTTGGCGGGCAGACCATTGAGATCAGAATCCTTGACAGCCTGTCCTTCCAGCTCCGGCAGCCGCGTTCATGGGTCCGGGTTCCGTTCTCCAGAACCCTCAGGAACCAGTTCGGTACCTGGAAACTCGAGCCGACCGGGGACCTGGCCCGGTATGCGGGCCAGACCGTCCGGATCCGGCTGAACGATCCCGACTGGGTAACCCACCAGTATATGGGTTCGGTCAGCGCGAACCTGACCATTGATGAATCGACCGTTGTGGACCTCACCATTCGGGACCATGTTCCCGAACGGGCGGAAAATATCCTGAACCGGCTCATCGTCGTGTACAATCTGGCCGCAGTGGCCGACCGGAATAAGGTTTCCGAAAGCAGTCTCCGGTTCATCGAAGACAGGCTGGCTTCCATAACCGGCGAATTGAATGCCGTTGAAAGGAACGTTGCCGGCTACAAGAGCAGCCGCGGATTGACGGATATCTCCTCGAAGTCCCAGATCTTTCTCGACAACGTCAAGACCAACGACGCCAAACTGAATGAAGTGCAGCTGCAGCTGCAGGTCATCAGCGAAATTGAAAAATACATCTCGACGGACAATCCGGGCCTGGCCCCTGCTACTGTGGGAATCACCGACCCGGTATTGCTGGGCCTGATCAACCGCCTGATGGCCCTCCAGGCTCAGAAAGACAAGATGCTGGCCACCACGCCGGAGACCAATCCCATCTTTGAACCGATTGACCGGCAGATCAACACCACAAAGTCGTCCATCGCCGAAAATATCCGGGGCATCAAGAACTCCCTGCGGGTAACGCAGGGACAGCTGAACAACTTCAACTCCAGCTTCAAGGCCTCGATCCGAGAGATCCCGGGACAAGAAAGGGAATTCATCAGCATCAAGCGGCAGCAGAGCATCAAGGAGGACCTGTATATCTACCTCCTCCAGAAAAGAGAAGAGGCTGCCGTCAGCTACGCGTCGACCGTTTCAGGCAGCCGCGTCGTGGATCCCGCCTACTATGTTGCCCAGCAATCCGTCAATAAGCCCTACACGTATGCCATGGCGTTTATCCTGGGACTGATCCTTCCGGCAGGACTCATCTTCGCACGTGACCTGATGAACAACCGGGTGATGACCGCCGGCGATATCCAGGAAACGGTTCCGGCACCCATCCTCTGTGAACTGTCCTACCAGCTGGGCGACAGCCCCCTGGTGGTCGACGGAAACCCCGGCCGGATCATCGGGGAACAGTTCCGCGCACTCCGGACGAATCTCCGCTATGTGCACGGCCGGAAACCGGGCGGCAAGATCACCCTGCTCACATCAGGCATGTCCGGCGACGGCAAGAGTTTCGTCGCCTGTAATCTCGGCCTGGCCCTGGCCAGCGCCGGAAGAAAGACGGTGATCCTGGAGCTGGACTTTCGCAAGCCTGCGATCATGAAGTCATTCGGGCTGGACAACCAGACCGGGCTGAGCAGCTTCCTGATCGGATCCGCTTCCCGGGAGGAAATCATCCGGCAGTCCGGAAAAAACCCGCATTTATTCCTCATTGGCGCCGGTCCGGTCCCCCCCAACCCTTCCGAACTGCTCGAACGGCAGGAGATGGAAGACCTGGTGAGCTGGCTCCGGGCTAATTTTGATGAGATCCTGATCGACTCACCGCCGGTGTTACTGGTGACCGATGCCCTGATCCTCTCGCGGTTCAGTGATGCGGTCCTGTATGTCGTCCGCCAGAACTATACCTACAAATCACAGCTCAGCCAGCTAAGGCAGCTGCATAAAGAACAGAAGCTGTTACGGCTCAGCATCATCTTCAACGGCGTTGAACGTCAGGAGAACCACTACGGATATGCCTATTACCACGCAGAAGAGAAGAAGCCGCTGAAGCACGCGATCCGGGGCTTTCTCAAACGATTCTAGCCCGCAGACAAAGCATGAAGAAACTTCACAAAACCGTTCTTTGGACCTGGCCGGTCATCGTACTGGCCGTCGTGGCAATCCAGGCGCTCACGGTGGATACCCTCCCCAGTATTCAACAGGATGACGCGCTGATCACCGACTACGGACGATTAACGTTCGACCCGGCAAGCGACTGGGGCGTCACCTGGCTGGTGGCCCATGACAAACCGCTGCTGCTATGGACATATATCGGTCCGTTACTGGCCGAGGTCAGCTTCCGGCTGGGCGGGCCCGCCGGGACCGGCACCCGCATCATGGCACTGATCGGCGGCGCCGCCGCCGCTACCATCGCACTGGGATGGCTCCGATCCAGGAATATCCCGGTTTTCGCGGCGATGGGTCTTGCCGCAGCATTCCTGTTGGACCCGCTTTTCACCTACTCACAGCGGATGGCGCGGGTCGACAGCTGGGTGATCGCCTTCGGCCTGGCCTCCTGTTACCTGCTCAGGCTATCCGCAGGCACCGATGCATCCAGGGGGAATTACTACCGGCTTGCAGCCGGCGCCTCCGCGGCCCTGGCTTCGCTGACATGGCCCTCGGCCATGCTGCTCTTTCCGCTGATCGGCCTGGAACTGCTGTCCGTGGTTCCGCTTGCCCGCCGGAACAGCCGCCGGATCGGACTGATCGTCTGCTGGTTTTTATGCGGAGCCATCATGGCGCTGATCATTCTGCTGCTGCCCGTCTGGAAGAACATCGAAATCCTCCTCGGGGACCTTTCCACCATGGTAACGCAGAACGTAAGCAGCCCGGGGTCTTTCCCGGATCAGCTTACTTCCGTTCTGGATCCTGCACGCTGGCTGAAGTCCGTGAAAACGTTTGGTAAGCTCCTGGCCCCTTTCCTTCCGCTGATGGCCGTGTGCGGAGCCGTTTACCGCCGGGACAGCGGGCTGGTGCTGGTCACCGCAGGCACGCTGATGCTCATATTCTCCACGCTGGTTTACGAATTCCGGCTGCTGTACCTGCTACCCTATTGTATTGCGCTCGCCGGCGGACTTTTCCTTCCTGGCAAGAGGTCCGCCCGTTGGGGCCGGGTGCCGAAAACCGCCCTGGCGGCCAGTGTCCTGTGGGGCGCGTGCATCACCCTGGGACTGCGATCTGTGCTTGCCTATGACAAGGACCAGGTGAACAGCCGCGAGCGTATTATGCAGGCAGCCCGGTCAGCCATCGGGCCGGGGGAACACCGGGTGTTTCTCGGTTTTACGTTCGAACTGTATTATACCGGCCGTTCGCTCGGCTGGAAAATCTTTACCCCATACGTGTACTTCAATTACAACACCGCAGGCGCCTGGACCCGTGAAATGGAATACGAACCGCGGGCCCGGTTTGTGAGGCTCCTCTCCGGAATGGACTATGCCCTGTTCCACCAGTCGAAACTGACGCCCGACCTTAAAACGCAACTGGCAGAGGCCGGCCTTCAGTTCGACCGTACCGTCGTGGTCAATGAAGAATTCCGGCACCCGGTCTACAGCAAGCCGGAAAGCCGCACCCGGTCGGTGATCCTGTGGTTCCTGCGCGGAGAGCCCAGCTACGGCCCCTACGTAGTTTATCACAGAACCTATAACTCCGGCCCGCATCTGCGGGCGACTGCCATTACCCGTTGACCGTGCACACTGCCACATCCGTTAAACTGCGACCTGCTTCCCGTTACGGCATTGTCCGTCACCGGCTGTTCCTGTTGTCGCTGCTGCTGGCCGGGATGATTCACCTTTCCACGATTGGTATTGCGCCATACCTGCATCTGGACGAGTTTATGATCATCGATCTCGGCAGAATTGTCATGAATCCCGGAACAGACTGGTCGATTGCCTGGCTGCCGGGATCTGATCAGCCGGTTTTTTTCTGGTTCTACCTGGGTTCCGTTGCCCAGGAACTGGTCTTTCGGCTGGCCGGTGAATACGGCCCAAGGATTTTTGCGCTGGCCGGGGCACTTGTGGCCGCACGCGTGATGCTGTCCTATCTGCTGCTAAGAAGAACCCGCCGGATTCAAGCAGCCGTCCTCAGTCTCGTCTTCCTGCTTGATCCACTGTTTGTGCAGTCGTATTCCATGGGAAGGCTGGACAGCTGGACACTGGCCTGCGGCCTGTTTACCTGCGTTCTGCTCCGGCAGGCAAAGCTAAGGCCACAAAGCCTGAGACGTCCGTCCTTCGGCCGGATCGCGCTGGCCGGGTCCTTCATGAGTATCGGTTGGCTGATCTGGCCCTCTTCGGTCTTCCTTCTTCCGCTGATCCTGACCGACCTGCGCGGTGCGGCTTCGAGTTTCCGGACCAGGCAATTGCAGATCTCGGCGATCGGGTACTTCGCGCTCGGATGTATCCTGACGGCACTGATCCTGATGATTCCGATTACGCCAGTCATCATAAACGAGTTACAGAGCCCCCTCGACGGTATTGCGACGAACACCCGTTCCGGATCTCCCGGATCTCCCCTGACCGCGGAATACCACCTGGCCCAGCTCCGGGAGTTCGTACGGATCCTGAAGTTCACGCCTTTCGTGGTACTCCTTGCCGCCCTGGCCTGCCTGGTCATACGAAAAACGGGCCTCGTGTACGGTATGCTTGCAGCCGCCGGCATCATGCTTGTCACGGTTGTCTATATTCACCGGGTGCAGTACCTGCTGCCTTATCTGATCGCACTCATCGCCAGCCTCTATACACCCCCCCGGCAGGCGGCCTACCTGGCCAGAAGGCGCAGGCCGCGCCTGAAGCTGGCCGGACTTGCCGCGCTGCTGCTCTGGTGTACCGGGTTGTCCGTCATCACCCGCACCATTCTGGCCCTGGAACATCGCCAGGAACGGAACCGGGATCTGGTATCCCGCGCTGCAGCATCCATGATCGGCCCAGGCCACCACGGCGTACTGATGCCCGGAGAGTTCTACTATGCCGGGCGCAGGCTTGGCTGGAAAATGTATAAGCCCTACCTGGCACAGAACGAACCGCTTAAGCCGGAAACCCTGGAGAAGGTCCTGCCGCATCTGGAATACGTGATCTGGTCGGGCAGCAGCCTTCCGGCTGTATTCGAACGCGCGCTGACCCGGAACGGTCTGCACAGGCAGGGAAACTTCCGGATCTACCCGCAGCCCATGGCCGGCGGGGAAGCTTCCTCCTGGATCAACGGGATCAGGAACCTGTTTTCCCTGCAGCGACGGCCCTATGGCCCTTATATCGTATATGCCCGGCACCAAAAGCCGGGTCACTGAATCAACCATTAACCTTACAGAGATATGATCAATATCGGCATCATCGGTTACGGCTACTGGGGCCCTAACCTGGTCAGAAACTTCTTTGCAGCAAAAGACTGCTGTATCCGTGCTGTCGCGGATTCCCGTCCCGAACGGCTTGAAAGCCTCAGGAGGTCGTTCCCCGGAATTACCGGCGTCCGGAAATCGGATGACGTAATCCTGGACCCGCAGATCGATGCTGTCGTCATAGCCACGCCGGTTTCCACGCACTTTGCGCTGGCAAGAAAGGCGCTCAGGAACGGCAAACACGTGCTGGTTGAGAAACCGCTGACCTCATCGGTCCTCGAAGCCGAGCTGCTGATCAGCCTGGCCGCCCAGAAGAACCTGCTGCTGATGGTCGACCATACATTCCTGTATACCGGAGCGGTCGAAAAAATGAAACACCTGGTGGCACAGAACGAGCTCGGAAACATCCGGTATCTCGATTCTACGCGGATCAACCTCGGGCTCTTCCAGTCGGACGTAAACGTCCTGTGGGACCTGGCTCCCCATGACCTTTCCATCCTCAGTTATATCCTCGAGGAAACACCCTGCAGCGTGAACGCCACCGGCATCACCCACACCACCAACGGCATCGAGAATATCGGCTATCTGACAGTCAATTACAGCTCCGGCTTTATCGCACACTTCAACTGCTCGTGGACGAGCCCGGTGAAGGTGCGGATGATGCTGCTGGGCGGCGACCGCAAGATGATCCTGTACAACGACCTGGAGCCCACCGAAAAGGTCAAGGTTTATGACTCGGGCTACAGCCTGGTCAGCGATGAGGACAAAAAGAAGATCATGGTAGACTACCGGACGGGAGACATCCACGTACCGAAGGTCAATACGTCGGAGGCCCTGCTCGGCATGGCGCAGGATTTCATCGACTGTATCCGGACCGGCCGCATGCCGCGTTCATCCTGGAAGATCGGGCTGGAAGTCGTGCGGATCCTGGAGGCCTCCGACCGGTCCATCCGCGGGCATGGCCGCGAGGTTGTCCTGGAAGGCCTGAACCGGGCCCCGGCCCAGCAGCATTTCAACAAAGCATTAATCAGTTAATATGGAAACAGTTAATATTCAGACCGACATGAAGACGTTGAGGGCCGTTGAGATCGGCCAGGATGTGCAGATCTGCAATTTTGTCAACGCCTACGGGTGTAAGATCGGGGACGGATCCCGGGTCGGCCCGTTCGTAGAGATCCAGAAAGGCGCGACGATCGGCAGGAACTGCAAGATCTCAAGTCATTCTTTCATCTGTGAAGGCGTACACATTGACGACCAGGTGTTTATCGGACACAACGTAACCTTCATCAACGACAAGTTCCCGCGCGCTACGAACAGCATCGGGGAACTGCAGACCGAAAGTGACTGGAACTGCACGGAAACCATCGTCGAGCAGGGCGCATCGATCGGTTCGAGCGTCACGATCCTCTGCGGTGTCCGCATCGGACGCCGGGCGATTGTAGGTGCAGGGTCCGTAGTGACCCGGGACGTACCTGCCAATGCTATCGTAGCCGGGAACCCGGCCCGCATCATCAAGTATTTCGATTAACCTCATCCCGCTATGACAGAACAGGACATCCAGGAGAAGATCCACTGCCTCGAGCTTGGCAGGCAGCATCAGCAAATCAAGAAAGAAGTGTTTGAGATCTTCGAGAAGATCTACGACCAGACCGCGTTCTCCGGCGGACCGGTCGTCGAAGAATTTGAACGGAGCTTCGCGGCCTTCTGCGGCACCCGTTTTGCCGTGGGGGTGAATAACGGGACCTCTGCCCTTCATCTGGCGCTGCTCGCACTGGGGATCGGTCCCGGCGACGAGGTGATCGTTCCTGCAAACACCTTCATTTCCACCGCCTGGGGCGTCTCCTATACGGGCGCCCGGCCTGTCTTTGTGGATTGCCTGCCGGATACCTGGCAGATCGATGCCGATCAGATCAGATCCGCGATCACGCCCAATACCCGGGCGGTAATCGGGGTCCACCTGTACGGCCAGCCCTTCGACGTTGAAGCGGTAGCCGGGATCTGCAGGGACCATGGCCTGTTGCTGATCGAAGACGCGGCGCAGGCGCAGGGTGCACGGTACCGTGGCCGGCCGGTGGGCGGTTTCGGAGAGATGGGCTGTTTCAGCTTTTACCCGGGCAAGAACCTGGGAGCCTGCGGGGAAGCGGGCGGGATCACTACGAACAGCCGGCGATACAGCAGCCACCTGCAGAGCCTCCGGAACCATGGTTCGGTAACCAGGTACTATCACGACCAGCTCGGCTTCAATATGCGGATGGGCGGCCTGGAGGCCGGATCGCTCCTCGTCAAACTGAAATACCTTAGCGACTGGAATAACAGCCGGAAAGATATCGCCGCGCGCTACCGGCAGGAAATCCGCCATGAGCAGATCCGGCTGCAGCTCCAGCCCGAATGGGCGGACTCCGTTCATCACCTGTTTGTGGTCACCACGCCGGACCGGGATGCGCTCATGAGCTATCTTCGTGAACACCGGATCTTCCCCGGGCTGCACTACCCGGTTCCCTGTCACCTGCAGCAAGCGTACAGGCATCTGGGTTACCGGGAGGGCGATTGTCCGAATGCGGAATACCTGGCGGCCCATTGCCTCTCTCTTCCCATGTATGCCGAGTTAACTGTCGGCCAGGCGGCCCGTGTGATCGAAACCCTCAACAGGTATCCCGGATGCTGATCGACAAACTTATCAGGAGCGTGCAGGCACTGAACCTGAACCTGAAGGGAAAGGTGGTCCTGACCGAGGCGGCCACAGGTCCGTACGTGGTGACGCCGATACTGGCCGCCCTTGCCGGAGCCAGGGTTTACGCCTTTTCCAAAAGCACGGTATACGGATCGGTCCGGCAGGTCATCCGGATCACCAGGGACGTTTACATCCCCTGGCGCGACGACCTCGATATCCACTTTATCGACCAGCTGACACCCGAAATCATCGCCCAGGCGGATGTGATTACCAATTCCGGGCATCTCCGGCCGCTGAACAGGGAACTGCTCAGATATGCCAAAGACAGCGCGGTCATTCCGCTGATGTACGAAGCCTGGGAGTGGCGTAGCGACGACGTGGACCTGGACTATATCAGGGAGCGCGGACTCCGGATCGCTGCAACGAATGAACGGCATGAGGATGTGGACGTCTTCAGCTACCTCGGAGATATGGCTGTCAAGCAAATCTTTGATGCAGGTCTGTGCCTGTACAATAACACGTTCATCCTCGTCTGCAACAATGATTTCGGGCCCTATATTGCCCGTGTAGTGTCAAAACTGTGCAAAAGACTCGGCGTCATCGACCTTCCGCAGAACCGGACGAAGTACCGGGGGCTTCCGGTCGAATGGCTCTCGGACTTTCCGGACCTGAACATACCACCGGACTACCGGGATGCCGAGGCCGTCATTTTCACGGCATATCCCTTCGACCTGACCTGGCTAGGAAAGGATACGCCGCTTTCCCCGCTTGCACTGAAAAGAACCCTGCAGAATCCCCTGGTTCTGCGTTATGCGGGCGACGTCGACGCTGAAGTGCTCGCGGGCCTCGGAATCCGTTGTTTTCCCGCCGACGTAAAAAGCGGCCATATGGGCATCCTGCCGTCCGCGATCGGCTATGATGCGGTGATCCGGCTGCAGGCCGGAGGACTGAAAGTCGCCGAAGGGCTTCTGGCCGGCAAGTGCCGGAAAAATCCATTCATCCAGCTATTATGAAGAAAAACACCAACCTGCTCGCCATCGGACGATCCGGATACCTTTACCACAGTGTCCGCTACCTGCATGATCAGGGCTATACCTTCAGGGGCATCATAACCGATGAAGCGTACCGGGAATACGATATTAAAAAAGAAGACTTTGAATGCTTCGCCCGCGAAACGGGCGCCGCATTCTTCACTGCCACAGACCTGGGCACGCCGTCAATGGCAAGGTGGATCCGGGCAAACCGGATCACCGCTGCAATCAGCGCAAACTGGCGGTTCACCATCAGCCCTCAGGTTCTGGAACTCTTTCCGTACGGGATCCTGAACTTCCACCTGGGCAACCTGCCGGATTACAAGGGCAATGCGACGGTCAACTGGAGCATCCTCAACGGGGAGCGCGAGATCCGGGCGAATATTCACCGGATGGACCCTGAACTCGATGCGGGTGATATCATCTCCCGCTGGAGTATTCCCATCCATGCGGAAACCTACATTTCGGATATCATAACAGAGGCTGAACGGGTCGCTCCGGGCCTGTTTGAAGATGCCCTGGAAAAGGTCCTGGCGGACCCGGCCTATTATGAGGTCAAAGGAACGCGGGAAGGCGTCCGGTGCTATCCCCGCCTGCCCGAGGACAGCCAGATCAACTGGCATGATACGATGGAACAGATCTCCCGGCTCATCCGGGCCTCCGCCAGTCCGTACCCGGGGGCTTTCAGCTTCCTCAACGGGGAAATGGTCCGGATCTGGAAAGCCCGGCCGTGGCGGGAACCCGCGAAATTCCTGGCGATGCCCGGCCATGTCGTGTCAGTCAATCGCCAGGCTGAAACCATCCTGGTGGCTTGTAAGGACGGCCTTCTGGAAATACAGGAACTGGAGCATTCCGGAAACCGGATCGCTCCGGCGTCCCTGGTAAAGAGTATCCGTTCCCGGTTCAAATAGGTCCCCTATGCAGCAGACATCCAGACCGCTTGTTACGGTAATTATCCCGGTTTACAACGAATATGAGGGCCTTCCCTTCCTGGTAGGCAGCCTCAATGCCTTCTTCAGGGAGCAACCCGGGTTCCGGGGCGAAGTCCTGTTTGTCAATGACGGTTCCGGCGATCAGTCCGGCCGGCGGCTCGGAGAACTGCGCCATGAAAGCTACCGCGCCCGGATTATTCATCTCTCCCGCAACTTCGGCTCGCATGCCGCACTGCGGGCCGGAATAGCGCACGCATCCGGAGACATGATCTGCTTCAATTACGCCGACCTGCAGGATCCGCTGGACCTGATACCGGTCATGGCAGACCGGATCCATGCCGGGTATGATATTATCTGGGGGCACCGGGAAAGCACGCCGGCATCCGGGGCAGAACGGCTCTTTTCGGCCCTGTATGCACGTCTGATGAGGAAGTTCGCCTTCGCTGACTTCCCGGATAAAGGATTCGATATCGTGATGTTCAACAGGAAGGTGGCCGCCCAGGTCAACCGGAATGTTGAGGCAAACTCTTCGGTCTTCCTGCAGATCCTGGGGCTCGGATTCCGGCAGACCGCCATCACCTACCGCAAAATGGAGCGGCAGGTCGGCCTCAGCAAATGGACCTTGTCGAAAAAGGTGAAGCTCTTTATCGATTCCTTTGTCGCCTTTTCCTTCGCTCCTATCCGGCTGGTCTCCCTGCTGGGAGTCGCCATGTTCGTCCTGGGAATCGGATGGACGGTCTATATCATCTGCAGGAAGCTGATCTTTGATGACCTGGCCAGCGGCTGGCCGGCCATGATCTCGATCCTGATGGTCGGCTTCGGCCTGACCAATATTTCGCTGGGCGTCCTGGCCGAGTACCTGTGGCGAACGCTGGATGCCAGCAGAAAACGGCCGGTGTACGTGGTTGACGAAATCGTCGAGCCGGATCCGGTGCCCCGGGCTGATCCGGCCATATTCCCCTTGCCATGACACAGACCATCTTCTATATCGTGCTTTACGCGCTTTTCAACGTTTCGGGAGCCGCGATGATCAAGACCCTGCTGAAAGGCCGGAGCCTGACGACGCTGGCGGACTGGCTGGCCCTGACCGTCAACCTCCCCTTTCTGACCGCCTTCGGTCTGATCGCTCTTTCCGCACTGGCCTTGTTCAAAGCGCTTTCGACACAGAATTTCACCCTGATCATTCCCCTGGCAACGGGGGTCAACTTCATATTGACGATCGGCGCCGGCCACCTGATTTTCGGCGACCGGTTATCCATGCTCTCGCTCCTGGGATTCATCCTGATCATCTCCGGAATCCTGGTCCTCAGCTTCAATAATCAAACCCATGCATAAAATTTCAAACAGCACGATCTTCATCACCGGCGGTGCCGGTTTTATCGGCTCCCATGTTGTGGAGGAGCTCCTCGGATACAAGCCCGCCCGGATCGTCATCCTGGACAACCTGGTACGGGGATCACTGGACAACATGGCCGCGTTCATCAACCATCCGGCCGTCGAATTTATGCAGGGCGATATCCGCGATACCGCCCTGCTTGAAAAAGGGATCCGCGGTGCGGACTACGTTTTCCATATGGCTGCCCTGAGGATCAACGCCTGCGCGGCCAGTCCGCGGGATGGCTTTGAAGTCATGCTCCGCTCTACGTTCGAGCTGGCCGAACTGTGCGTCAGACACGGCGTCAAAAAAGTGATTTACAGTTCCAGCGCGTCCGTCTACGGGCTGGCCCGGAACTTTCCGACACCCGAAACGGACCACCCGTATGATAACCAGACCTTTTACGGCGGCGCCAAACTCTGGGGAGAACAGCTTTTCCGCAGTTACAGGTTCATGCACGGTCTCGACTATGTGGCCCTGCGGTATTTCAATGTCTACGGACCGCGCATGGACACCGACGGAAAATATACAGAAGTCATGATCCGATGGCTGGACTGTATCCGTGAGGGCCGGGAACCGGTCATCCACGGTGACGGGAGTGCCACCATGGACTTCGTCTATGTGAAGGACGTCGCCCGCGCGAACGTCGCAGCCCTGCTTTCCCCGGCGAGCGACCAGGCATTCAATATCGGGAACTCCCGGGAGGTGAGCCTGAAGGAACTGCTGCGCATCCTGCTGCAGGTCAACCGCTGCGCATTGCAGCCCCGCCATACGGGCGAAAATACCGTTAACCCCGTCAGCCGCCGGCTGGCAGACATCACCCGGGCCGCCACATTGCTGAAATTTTCCCCCGGAACGGGGCTCGAACAGGGCCTGGCTGAGCTCAGCAGCTGGTATGATCAACGAAAACACCCAGCAGGAGCCGAATTATGACCAACAAAAACGACAACCATATGATTCCCATTGCCAAACCATATTTGACAACGGAGGAAGCGCAGGCCGCCTACGACACCATCCTCACCGGATGGATCACCCAGGGTCCGCGGGTCCGGGACTTCGAAGATGCCTTCGCCCGGTACACCGGTGCAGCCCATGCCGTGGCGGTCTCCAACTGTACGACAGCTCTGCACCTGGCCATGATCGTGGCCGGCATCGGGCCGGGCGACGAGGTCATCTGCCCCTCCATGAGCTACATCGCTACCGCCAATGCGATCCGGTACGTCGGTGCCACCCCGGTCTTCGCCGAAGTGGATCCCCTGAACTATAACCTGGACCCGATCGACTGCGAATTCCGGATCACCAGCCGCACCCGCGCGATCCTGCTGGTCCACCAGATGGGTATGCCGGCGGCTGTCGGGCCGTTCAGAAACCTCTGTGAACGGTATAACCTCCGCCTGATCGAAGACGCGGCGTGTGCCATCGGATCGGCCTTTCAGCACAAACGGATCGGCTCGCACAGCGACCTGGTCTGCTTCTCCTTCCACCCCCGTAAGATCATCTCGACCGGCGACGGGGGCATGATCACCACCAGCCGCCGGGATTATGCCGACCGCCTCCGGCTGCTGCGGCAGCACGGCATGTCCGTCAGCGACCAGGTCCGGCACGACTCCAGAACAGTGATCTTCGAGGATCATGTCGAGGTCGGATACAATTACCGGATGACCGATATCCAGGCGGCGATCGGCCTGAAGCAGCTTGAAAAGCTGGATTGGATCGTTTCCGAACGGCGGAAGATCGCCTTCCGGTACCACAATGCCTTCAAACACCTGCCCTTTCTCCAGCTTCCGCTCGAAATGGACGGGTATTTCAGCAACTATCAGTCATACAGCATCTATCTGAAGAAAACATGCCCGGTCGACCGCAACCAGCTCATGCAGGATCTGCTGGACCGGGGGATTGCCACCCGCAGGGGCATCATGACGGCCCACCGCGAAACCGCTTACCGGGAACACCCCGGCCGCGTCTCGCTTCCGGTGTCTGAAGATCTGCAGGATCATTCAATACTCCTGCCCCTTTTTATCCCCATGACTGAAGAGCAGATCTGTATGGTCATCCGGCATGTCCTTGACCTGCTCGACGTGCCGACTGAGCTATCCGAAACAGGAATCGACGACACGCTGCACGCATGAAGCCCCGCATCAGATACCAGGGTGCCATTACGCGCCACCTTTGCCAGCGAAGGGGCCGGTGGCATCAGAAGCGGTTCAGGGACCTGGTTTTCCGGAAAAAACTGGCCCCGCCGGCGAACCGGGAAGTGCCTTTTGAAATCATCAGTTTCTCCGGGTCATCCGGGTTTGAAGACCAGGTACTTTCGATCTACTCCTTTACGGCTTATGCCGGGATTCCCCGGAAATGGACGGTATACTCCGACAAATCCCATACCGGCGCAGAAAAAGCAAGGCTGCGGGAACTGTTCCCGTTCGTGTCAGTGACAGACTGGGACGTATACCATGCGTACCGGGCCAACCCGTTCGTCAGGGACTACCTGGCGGTTTGCGGCCTGGCCAAAAAGCTGAATATCATCCTCGGACATCCCTGCCAGGGCCAGACCATTTACGCAGACTCCGATATCCTGTTCTACAGGAATATCGCCTACTACCTCGACTCTCCCGCCATCACCAGCGGGATGTGGTATGTACCCGATGCAATGGAGCACCCCGGCAACTACTTCGGCTCCAGCCCCCGCTCGATCTATGCGCTCAACTCGGGGTTCCTGATCCTCAATGAGAGCTTCGACCCCCGGCACATTTACCGATACCTGGAAAGCCTGAAGGGCAACTACGGCTACTTCTCCGAACAGTCCGCCTTTGAATACGCCTTCCGGGAACAGAACGCCGGCATGCTGGATCCCCGGCAGTTCATCATCGACACCACGGACCAGTTCGATTTTCACATGAAATATCATCCGGCCACGATCGCCCTGCGCCACTACACATCGCCTGTCAGGCACAAGATCTGGCAGAACGGCTGGCAATGGCACCTGAAGGGCCTTGAGACGCTGATATGATGCCTGCATTCGCCAGACTTGTCCTCCGGGACCATGCTTTTTCCAGGATACTGGAATGGGCCCGGCTCGCCCTGATCACCACGGCCGGCCAGGCTGTCGTCCAGGGATCCGGCTTTATCAGCGGGATCATCATCATCCGGCTGCTGAGTACCGGCGAGTATGCTTTGTACACGCTGGCCAACACCTTCCTCGGTACCATGACCATGCTGGCCGACAGCGGTATTTCCAGCGGTGTGCTGGCAGAAGGCGGAAAGGTCTGGCAGAACAAGCGCCAGCTCGGCGTCGTCCTCGCCACCGGGCTTCACCTGCGACAACGGTTCGGCCTGCTGACCCTCGTCTTCATGATCCCGGTCATGGTCTATTTCCTCTCCGTCCACGGAGCGGGAACCTGGACCACCGTGCTGATCGTGACCGCTGTCATCCCGGCATTCTTTGCCGCCCTTTCGGACTCCATCCTGGAAATGCCGCCCAGGCTGCATCAGGACATCCGGCCCCTGCAGCGGAACCAGGCCGAGGTCAGTGCCGGCCGGCTGCTGCTGAGCGCCTTGTTCCTCTCGGCATTCCCGTTCACCTTCCTGGCTGTCCTGGCCAGCAGCCTGCCGCGGATCTATGGAAATTACAGGCTTCGGCGGATCGCTGCACCCTTTGCAGCTGCGGGAGCCCGGCCCGACCCGCAGGTGAAAAAGGAAGTCGTGAAGGGCGTGTCGCGTACCCTTCCGATCGTCATCTATCACTGTATCTCCGGTCAGATCGCCATCTGGCTGGTCTCCATCCTGGGAACGACCGCCAATATCTCGGAACTCGGAGCCCTGGGAAGGATCGCCATTATTTTCAATATGGTCACCGTGCTGTTCAGCACACTCGTTATCCCCCGTTTCTCGAGGATGGAAGGCCGCCGGCGCGCACTGCTGCGTTCCTATATCGTGACGCAGTGTGCCATGCTCCTGGTCAGCCTGGCGCTCATGTCCGGTGTGTGGCTGTTTACCGATCAGATCCTGTGGATACTTGGCGGAAACTATACCGGACTGTCCACCGAGCTCCTGCTGATGGGACTGTTATCCTGTGCCGGGCTCCTTTCGGGCGTCTGTTCGCAGCTGGTGATCAGCCGCGGATGGTTCATCAGGCCGCATTACCTGATCGGCATCAACTTTACATCGACCGTACTGAGTCTTACACTTTTTCACATCCGTACGCTGAACGACATCCTTTGCTTTAACATCATCGTGACGGCCATCAGCTATTTCCTGGTACTCGGATACGGATTGCTTTCCATTTCCCGAACCCCGGAAACTTTGGCCGCCCCGGAAGCCGACCCCATATCTTGAAACTATCGATCATCACCATCAACCTCAACCACGCGGCCGGATTGTCCGGGACGATCCGCTCGGTGGCCGGACAGACCTGGACGGATTTTGAGTTTATCATTATCGACGGCGGATCTTCAGACGGAAGCACGAACCACATCGTCGAGGCCGGCGACCTCATCACCGACTGGGTCAGCGAGCCGGACCGGGGCGTATTCGATGCGATGAATAAAGGGATCGCCAGGTCCCGCGGCGAATACCTGCTGATGCTGAATTCCGGAGATATCCTGCATAACCGGGACGTCCTGAAGAAGATTTTTACCGATGCTAGCGTCTCGGAAGACATCCTCTACGGAAATGTCCTCCGGGAATCCCGCGGAACGGTGATCGACGAAAGCATCTTTCCCAGAGAACTGACGTTTAACTTTTTCCGTAACGGATCCCTGAGCCACCAGGCCGCCTTTATCCGCCGGACCGTGCATGACACCGCGGGCCTGTATGACGACACCATGAAGTACTCGGCAGACTGGAAACTATTTATCCTTGCGATCTGCAGGCATAACCTGACCTACCGCTATTTGCCGGAACTGGTGGCCGTCTGCAACTGCGACGGGCTTACCTGTGACCCGGCCAATTTTCCCGGAATGCGCGCCGAAATGGAACGGACGCTGCACCGGTATTTCCCGGTCTTTATGGCGGACTATGAGAAGCTCGACAGCCTGACGGCAAAAAACTGGGCGTCTTCGCTGTCCCGTTACCGGGCCCGGGCTCAGTCGTTCGCACGCTTTGTGATCCGGAACGGGATCCGGGAAACACTCCTGCAGGGAAAACACCCGACAAAATAGGACGATGCTTAAACGAGGAATCTTTCTTGTCGCCAACCGGAAGAGCGAGGAGCTCTGCGCCAACCTGATCCATTCCATCCGCGAAACCGGCTGCCGGTTACCGATCCGGCTCGTCCATTTCGGCGGCATAAAGATCCGGTCACCCTATATCCTGAACCAGGTGCAGTTCATGGAGGCGGAGGACTTCCCGGCAGACGCCAGGGAATTCATCACGGACCTGCAATCGGTGCTTACCTGTCCGAAAGGCTTTTTGTTTCGGTTTCTGCCGTGGTTCAGTGACTGGGATGAGTTTATTTATTCCGATAACGACATCGTGGCGCTGACCAACTGGAACCTGGTGCTGGATCACCTGGCCGGTTTTGACCTGGTGCACGCCGATAAAGAGTACACGACGCTGGGGCGGTTCAATTATGAACAACCCGGGATGATTACGGAAATTTTTGGCCCGGGAGCGCTGGACAGCGCCTTTACCGCCGGACACTTTGCCGCCAGAAGGAACCTGCGCCTCATCAGCGATATCCGGAAAGCGATCAGCTGGTTTAAACGGAATCCGGGGATCCCGAAAAACCATGACCAGGCGCTGCTCCATGTGGCGGCGCTGATCGGCAACTGGAAACTGCTGAACCTGTGCAAGGCGCCCCACAACTGGCTGAGCACCTGGGCCGGTGATTACCGGAACTCCCTGGAACTGATCCAGGAAATCCAGCATTCCCGCCTGCCCAGAACGGTCAGTCATATTCACTACTCCGGCGGCACGCCTCACGGCAACCTGCCGATCGAGGAGCTGCTGTTCTCTAACCTGAACAATCGGAAGCGGTCCGGAAAACTGTTTGCGGCCAATTTCCTGAAACTTTCCGGCTGCCTGTACCTGGCCTCAAAGAAGAAACGGGTCCTGCAAAAACTCCGCACGTTTATCTGAAACCTGCTATGCAAGCCGTCGCCTGTACATTATTTGAACATTCGTACCATTACGGCATCGCCTGCCTGGTAAATTCGCTCTATAAACACGGTTTCCGTGGGCATTTTTATGCCGGTTACCGGGGACCGCTGCCTGCCTGGGCCTCCGGTGCCCGGAGCAGCGAACACCTGCCGTGGCCGGGAATGAGCACCCTGCATGTCGCCGGGGATGTACAGCTTCATTTTCTTCCGCTGAAAACCGACTACCACCTGACCAACTACAAGCCAGACTTCATGCTGAAGCTCTGGGATCTTCTGGGCAGTGAAACCGGGGCCATGTTCTACTTCGATCCCGATATCATCGTCGTCAGGCCATGGCAGATGTTCACGGAATGGACCCGGTGCGGGGTCGCACTCTGTGAGGATGTCAACTCGCCGCTCCCCCGCCATCACCCGCGCCGGGAGGCCTGGCGTGCATTCTATGAAAAATCCGGGATCCGGCTCCGGTTCAAAGACGCCATATATGCCAACGGCGGATTTATAGGCCTCAGCTATGCCCGCAGGGACTTCCTGCAGCTCTGGCAGTCGGTCCAGGAAAAGATGGGCGCCGGAATCGGGGGCCTCGGACGCTCCATGTTCACCAGCGCGGCCGAGCTGGAAACTGCAGGCGGCGCCTTCTTCCCGTTCGCAAAAACCGATCAGGACGCCCTGAACGCCACGGTGGAGGCCTACGACCACCAGGTGAGCTTTGTCTGCAAGGACGGAATGGGCTTCGGGGAGGGCGTTCAGCTGATGCATCATGCCCTGGGCACGCCCAAACCCTGGGACTGGAAGCCCTTCAGCCGTATGATCGCCGGCTATCCGCCTCGTCCCGCCGACCGGGTGTACTGGGACACCATGCAGACCGGACCCATCCGCACGCATCACGGCTCTTCCGTTTACCGACGCCGCGCCGCCATCCGCATCGCGGTAGCCGTCGGCCGGTTCTATCGCCGGAACTAACCAACCGAAACCAACCGACATACCATGAAAAGGAAGATCATTGTCCTTACCCCCGTAAAAAACGAAGAATGGATCCTCGAAACCTTCCTGAGGACCACCTCCGCCTTTGCTGACCATATTATCCTGGCTGACCAGCACTCCACCGATCGCACGGTCGAAATTGCGGCAGCCTTTCCCAAGGTGATCCTGATCGGAAACGAGTCGGGAACCTATGACGAGTCATCCAGGCAGTCCCTGCTGATCAACACCGCACGGGAAGTTTTCGGGACCGGTCATATCCTGCTGGCCATCGATGCCGACGAGATCATTTCCTATAACAGCCTGCAGTCTGAGGACTGGGCAGCCATCCGGGCCGCCGCGCCCGGCACGGTGCTTTACTTTGAGAAACCTACCTTTTACCGGAATACCGGTCAGGTGATCCGGTACAAAAGTTCCGGCGGCTGGCCGCTCGGATTCGTCGATAACGGCGCTGAACATCACCCGTCGATGATCCACAGCACGCGGATCCCTTTCCGGGAATCATATCCCCGGCTTTACCTGAAAGAGATCAAGTTCATGCACTGCAACCTGTTATCCATGCAGCGCCAGCGGTCAAAGATCCGATATTACTGCCTGCTGGAAGCCACCGCCCGGACCAGGCCCTGGCACCGCAGGATCCGGCACTACTACAGGCACTACGATTATCTGAAGGAAGGTGACGGCCTGGCTGCCGCACAATCGGCGTGGATCGAAGGATGGACCAGGAACGGCATCCGGATCAGCCGGCCTGAAAGTGAGCGCTTCCTGTGGTATGATAAGGAATGCCTCAAACTGTTCCAGGCCCAGGGGTCCCGGAAATACTGGATGGAGGATGTCTGGGATATCAACTGGAACGAGGCTGTCCGGTTCTTCGGCACCATCGACTACCGGATCACCCCCCCGCCCCGGATCGTATCGTACGTCCGGGACAGCCTCTGCCATACGATCCGGATCCTGTCGGCGCTGAAATCCGCTGCAGGACGCTTTCGGATCGCCCCGGAAAACTGAGGGTATGAAGATTCTGTTTGTTTGCGGTTCACTGGAAGCCGGACGTGACGGTGTAGGCGACTATGTACGGATGCTGGGCGAAGAACTCGTCCGCCAGTCCGGCTGCCAGGTCAGCGCCATGGCGATCCATGACCCCTATGTGACCGGCCCTGCAACCCTGCACGGCAGATCCGGGATCCGGCTGGTCCGCATCCCGGCGGCCTGGGGCGCGGTCCGTCGCCTGGAAGAGGCCCTCCGGTATACCAGTGAGTACGGTCCGGACTGGATCAGCGTCCAGTTCGTTCCGTATGCCTATCATCCGAAAGGATTACCCGCATACCTGATCCGTCACCTGGAAATACTCACGGTCAGCAGCCGGGTGCATATAATGCTCCATGAGGCCTGGGCCGGAACCGACGAAGGGTTCCGGCCCAGCCGGCTCGTGCACTCCTTCATACAGAAGACGATCCTCAGACAGCTGCTGGACAGGCTGAACCCGTCGGTGATCCATACCCATTTACCCGAATTCCGCCAGAAACTCGCCGGGCTGAACCACCGGGCACTGGAACTGCCCCTGTTCTCAAATATCCCGGGGGAAACCGGAGAAGCGGATGCGCAAAGCGGTCTGATGATCGGTTTTTTCAGCCAGGTTGTCTGCAGTCCCCGGATCCTGGAGTTCCTGAAAGGCCTGATGGCGAAAGCGACGGAAGCCGGACTGCCGGCCGGGGTGCTGCTGATAGGCGGCCGGGATTGCCGGATGCGCGATTTCAGCACGTTCCTGCGGAACAGCCTCCCTGAAGGTTCCGAAGTCACCTGCACCGGATTTTTGTCACCGGCCGGAATTTCAGCGGCCATCCGGCAATGTTCCCTGGGAATCACGCCGGTTCCGCGCCATGCGCTCGGTAAAAGCGGGAGCGTCGCTGCTTTCCTTTCGCACGGAATACCGGTCGCTGCGCCGCATGTGCTGCAGAACCGTGCGGGGAACCCCGGTTTCTTCTCACCTGAGCTGCAGGCCGCTGTCCTCACCGAACCGGACCTCGGATTACTGGAACGGGCCCGCACCGCACTGGCCACGGCCCGGAATGAGATCCGGACAGACCGGATCGCGCAAAAGTTTTTGCAAGACCTGAATCAACCAAACACGATATGAACAATCCGAAAGTAGCGGTTATTATCAATTCCCTCAACCGGCTTGAACTCCTCCGGGAGTGCCTGACTACGCTCAACTCAGCGGTCTGCGGCGCGGGTAAGGCCAATGAATTCGTGGCCGTCGTATACGATGCCGGTTCCACCGACGGAAGTGATGAGTGGCTGAAGTCAGCCGGGCAGCACCTGGATATCCGGGTGGAAACCCTGGTACCGGAGCCGGGTGAGGACACTTCATTCGCCGCCGGCATCAATACGGCCGCCGGCTATGCGACCACCCGGTACCCGGGGATCGAGTACCTGCTTTTCTATGAAACGGACAACCAGATCCTCCATTTCGACGCGCTCTACAGGGCCATCTTCCAGTTGCTGGCCCGCGAAGACCTGGCAGCATGCGGATTCACCGTCAGGCACCACGACGGAAGTCCTGCCGGAACCGGACAACCCTTTCCCTCCCTGTTCAACTTCCTGCTGGGAAAGAACCTGGTTTCACGGCTGGGCCTGGAAGCGATCCCTTACCGCTGGCAGACAGCCCCTGACGGCAGCCGCTTCAGTGAAGCGGATGTCGTCTATACCAGTCCCCTGCTCGTCCGGCTCGAAGCCTGGAAAGCGTCGGGCGGACTGGACGCAGCCAGCTTCCCGTTTTCCGACTGCGACGTCGACTGGGCCCGGCGGCTCAGGAACCTCGGCTGGAAAATGGGCGTAATCCAGACGGGCCACGTGATCCACGACAACCGGAATGCGCTTTCGGCCTGGTCCGGACTGCGGGCGCTCCACAGCCACCGCGGAAGATTACGTTATTTCAGACGGCACCGGCCCCTGGGAATTTACCTGGTCTGGCCAGTGCTGCTGCCCCTGAGACACCTGTTTGAATGGATCGGGTCCCGGCTGGTGCGGGATCCGTTCCGGCGCGAGCGGCTTTCGCTCCAGTTCATGCAGCTCCTGAAGACCTCTTACAAAGGCTACCAATAACAACCGGAGTCCGCCGCCATACCCGATAAAACCAGCACGTCACACTAAGCCGATGAACTTCAGGATCCTCCTGCTGTCACATTCTTTTGCACCGTCCGTAGGCGGCATTGAAGTCAATTCCGAACTGTTTGCCAGGACATTCACCACGGCCGGCCACCAGGTACGGGTGGTCACATGGACACCGGATCCGCAGGATAGGGCATTTCCGTTCCGGATCGTCCGGAATCCCGGCACCCTTAGGCTGCTGAAACAGTTCCGCTGGGCGGACGTCGTATTTGAAAACAACCCCTGCCTGCGGCTCGGCTGGCCTAACGCCCTTTTCCGGAAACCGTCTGTCATCGCCCTGAATACCTGGGTCGCCCGGATCAATGGCCGGACCGCTATCCAGGACCGGGTCAAGAAGATCTGGCTCGGCCGGGCCCGGGAGGTCATCTCCGTCAGCGCCGCTGTCAGCCTCCGAGACTGGCCGGCCGCACGGGTGATCGGCAATCCTTACCGCGCAGATCAGTTCCGGATCCTTCCGGGAGTGATCCGGAACAGGGATTTCGTGTTCCTGGGCAGGCTGGTATCGGACAAAGGAGCCGAACACTGCGTTCATGCCATATACCGGTTTATGAAAAGAAACACGCGGGAAAGACAACGGGTCACCCTGACCATCATCGGCGACGGTCCGGAACTTCCGGCACTGAGACGCCTGGTATCCGGGCTCCACCTGGCTCAAACGGTCACCTTCACCGGAACCCTGCAGGGCGACGAACTGGTCGCCTGCCTGAACCGGCACCGGTTCCTGCTGGTCCCGTCGCTCTGGGAAGAACCGTTCGGCAATGTGGTACTGGAGGGAATGGCCTGCGGTTGTATTCCGCTGGTCTCCGACGGCGGGGGGCTCCCTGAAGCCGTCGGCCCGGCCGGACTTCTGTTCAGGCGGGGCGACCTGGCGGACCTGGTCCGCTGTATGGAAAGCATTTACGGCGACGACGATCGCAGAACAACCTTACTGAGCGCCGCCCGGAAACATCTGCGGAAACACCGGCCTGAAGAAGTCACCCGGCTGTATCTGGACCGGATCGTCCTTGCGGCCAGCCAAAGCACCCGATCATGAGAACGATGATGTATCATCCTACCGGCAATGCCAATGTCCGGGCAGCGGCTGTGGGCCTGGCCCGGGCGGGACTGCTGGAAGCATTCCACACGTCGATCGCAACCTTTCAGCCCCGGCATGTTGATCTCCTGGGCCGGTTCGGCCTCGCGGAGCTCACCAGGAGACGGTTCCATCCCCTGCTCAAGGACCGGACCTTTACACACCCGTGGCCGGAAGCGGGACGGCTGCTGGCTCAGAAAGCGGGTCTGAGACACCTGACCCGTCACGAGACGGGGCCGCTGTCGACCGATGCGGTTTACCGCAGCCTCGACACCAGGATGGCGAAAATCATTACCGGCGCGGCGCACCGGCTGGATGCCGTCTACGCCTATGAAGATGGTGCCCTTAGCTCCTTCCTGGCATCGGGCCGGCAGGGACTTCGATGTATATATGATCTGCCGATAGGCTACTGGCGATCAGCCCGCCAGCTGATGCAGGCTGAACAGGAACGCTGGCCGGACTGGGCCCCGACCCTGATCGGCTTCCGGGATTCGGAGGAAAAGCTGGCCCGAAAGGATCAGGAACTGGAACTGGCCGATCAGATCATGGTAGCCAGCCGTTTTACAGCCCATACCCTGGAAGCATTCCCCGGCCCCACCGGCCCGGTAACCGTAATCCCGTATGGATTCCCGCCGGTACCGGTCAGCCGGAACTATAACAGCCCGACCGGCCGGCCGCTGAAGCTTCTCTTTGTCGGCGCGCTTTCCCAGCGGAAAGGAATTGCCGACCTGTTTGCCGCCGCCTGCCTATTGGGCCGTCACGTGCAGCTGACCGTCGTCGGCCACCGGGTCACCGCTCAGTGCCCGGCGCTGGACCGTGCACTCGCCCGCCACAACTGGATCCCCAGCCTTCCCCACGAGGGAATCCTCCAGCAGATGAAAGCCCATGATGTACTGGTCTTTCCGTCGCTTTTCGAAGGCTTCGGACTAGTCATCACGGAGGCGATGTCCCAGGGAACGCCGGTCATTACGACCGAACGTACCGCCGGCCCGGACCTTATCCGCCACGGCGAGAACGGCTGGCTGATCCGCGCCGGATCCACCCCGGACCTTATAGAAACGATTGAAGGGATCCTGGACAATCCCGGGGTGATAGAAGCCGTCGGGACCCGGGCCATGGAAACGGCCCGGATGAGGCCCTGGGAACGTTATGGTCAGGAACTGGCCGGCGCGATCTCGAATCCGACTTTTCAATGATGTACGCAAACCCCGCATCCGTTATACGGGCACCCCGCCTGTCTGATCGAAAGGCTCACGCTCGTCCGGCAGCGGCCATCAGGCTGTTGAAGCAGGGAATCTGGCTGTATTTCCTGCTGCTGATCTTCGAAGGAGCGCTGAGGAAATGGTTTTTGCCATTCCTTTCCACCCCGCTGCTCATCGTCCGGGATCCGATCGCCTTATACCTGGTCGTCATGGCATGGAAACGGGGCCTGCTCGGCGTCAACCTCTCGGTCATCGTCATGGTATTCATCAGTATTGTTGCCGTCTACACAGCTTTCTTCCTGGGTCACGGCAGTCTGCCGGTTGCCGTTTACGGTGCCCGGATAACCCTGTTTCATTTTCCGCTGATCTTCGTCATTGCAAAGGTATTTGACCGCAACGATGTCGAAAAGCTCGGCAAGGTGACACTATGGACCTCCATCATGATGGCCGTACTGATCGCCCTGCAGTTTTTCAGTCCACAGTCCGCCTGGGTGAACCGCGGCCTGGAGGGCAGTAATGAAGGGGCAGGTTTCAGCGGAGCCATGGGCTATTTCCGGCCTCCGGGTACCTTCTCATTCACCAACGGAACCTCCCTGTTCTTCGGATTCGCAGCCTGTTATATCTGCTATTTCTGGCTGTCATCCGCCAGGGTCAATAAACTGCTGCTGATCGGCTCCACAATAAGTCTGGTCATGGCCATTCCCCTGTCCATCAGCCGGGGACTGTTCCTGTCGGTCGGCGTTTCACTGATCTTCGCGCTTCTGGCCATTTCACGGAAGCCCAGGTACCTGGGCAGGATGATCCTGGCCATCGTCGGAACCGGCATTTCGATCCTGCTATTGAATTACACCGACCTTTTCCGGACGGCCACCCAGGTCCTGGTCTCCCGCTTTGAGGTGGGCAATCAACTGGAGGGCGGCATGGAAGGAGTCCTGCTGGACCGGTACCTGGGTGGTTTAATCGGCGCCTTGAACCATTCCTCCGACCAGCCTTTTTTCGGCTATGGCCTGGGGATGGGAACCAACGTAGGCAGCATGCTCCTGACGGGCAGAACGATCTTCCTGATCTCTGAAGGTGAATGGGGCCGGATCATCGGCGAGCTGGGGCCGATCCTGGGCATAGCCGTTGTCCTGATCCGGTTAAGTCTTAGCGTTAAGCTCCTGACCGCAAGTTACCGGCGGCTGGCCAAAGGAGACCTTCTGCCGTGGATGCTCCTCAGCTTCGGACTGCTTACCGTCCCGCAGGGAGGGTGGGCACAGCCGACATCCCTGGGTTTCTGCACGGTGATCGCGGGCCTGATCCTGGCAGCCTGCCGGAGAACCAAAACAAGGAGGACAAAGCTATGACAGCCACTCCGCAGCGTTATATCCTGCTGATGACAGCCTGCATCCGGCCCCCGGAGACGAATATCCACCGGCATGCGATCTGGAGAAACGATCCGGAAGTCCGGCTGACCGATTACAAAACGGCACTGGAGTTCTGGCTCCAGTACCCGGACCCGCGGATCAGCGGGATCGTTTTCGTCGAAAACTCGGGTTACGACCTCTGCGATCTGAAGGACCTCGCCCGGCGCCGGAACCCGTTCGGACGGCAAACCGAGTTCCTGCAGATTGCGGCCGCTCCCATTCCGGAAGGCCTGCATTACGGCTATTCCGAAGCGGAGATGATCGACCATGCGTTTATGAAGAGCACGCTGATCTCAGCCTGCAGCCATGTCATCAAGGTAACCGGCCGGATCTTTTTTCCGGGTCTCTCCCGCCTGCTGAACCGCATCGGCAACCAGCACCTGATCGTGACCGACTGCCGTGATTTCAGGCTGTTCCATATCCGCCGGCAGATGATCCTGACGACGCTGTTCATTGTCCGGAAGGACTTCTATCTCGACAAGCTGTACGATGCGAAGCAAAAGATGATCTCGACGCGGACCGGGCTGATCGAATGGATGTACTACCAGATACTCCGCCCGCTTTACCGGGCGCGTCCCGGCGATATGATCCTGCGGTTTCCCTTCAATGTGGAACCCGTCGGTTTCGGGGCTCACTGGAATATCGACTACAGCTCCGGAAAAAAGAAATTGGCCGCAGCGGGCCGGGCCATTTCCCGGTTCCTGTTTCCGGCGCTTTGGATATAGTGCCTCTGACCCACAACATGAAACTCGTATTTTTTACGCATCCGGATTTCCTGGGACACCAGAGCATGCCACGGTTCGCCCGTATCCTGGTCCGGGGCATGCGCGACCGCGGACATGACGTTGAGGTCTGGTCGCCTGAAGCGGTGGTCAGCCGCTTACCCGTCCCCCGCGCTCTGAAGAAATGGCTGGGCTACCTGGACCAGTTCCTGTGTTTTCCGGTCACGGTCCGCATCAGACTCAGGCACCTCCCGGACGAGACGCTGTTCGTTTTCACCGACCAGGCCCTCGCGCCCTGGTTCCGCCTGGTCTCGGGACGCCCGCATGTCTTTCATTGCCATGACTTCCTGGCCCAGCGGTCCGCCCTTGGTGCAATCCCTGAGAATCCCACCGGGTGGACCGGCAGAAAATATCAGGCTATGATCCGGAAAGGATTCAGCCGGGGAAGCTGCTTCATCTCCGTATCGGCAGCCACCCGTTGCGACCTGCACCGGGTCCTCCCCGTCCCACCGCGAATCTCCGAGGTCATCTACAATGCTCTGGATCCGGGGTTCAGGCCGGCGGATCCGGCGAGCGCCCGTTCGGTCCTGGGCAAACGGACAGGACTCGACCTGGACCTGGGATATCTGCTCCATATCGGTGGTAACCAGTGGAACAAGAACCGTACAGGTGTCGTGGAGATCTATCATGCGTGGCGGACCCTCTCCGGCCGCAGGCTCCCCCTGATCCTCATCGGCGAACAGCCGGGACACGAACTCCTCCGGTGCCTGGACAACTCGCCCTACGCAGCCGATATCCGCCTGGTCAGCCGGGCCGGTGACGACCTGGTGCGCCTGGCGTACTCCGGCGCCGCCGGCCTGCTGTTCCCCAGTCTGGCGGAAGGTTTCGGGTGGCCGGTTGCCGAGGCCATGGCCTGCGGATGCCCGGTCATCACCACCGGCGAGGCACCCATGACGGAAGTAGCCGGTAATGCGGGTTTCTATATTCCCCGCCGGCCCCGGGAAAGATCACGCATCGGGGACTGGGCCCGGACTTCGGCCGGGGTCGTTGAGCAGGTGGTCAGCCTCGCCGGCCCGGAAAGAGCGCGGGTTGTACTTGCCGGCCTGAAGAATGCCGAACGGTTCGAAGCCGGGCCGATCCTGAACCGGGTGGAGTCGATCTACCGGCAGGCGCTCACCCCGGACGCTGTTTCAAAAATCAGAAGCTGATTATGAAGATCCTCTATATCATACCGACCTACAAACCGTCCACCCGTTACGGCGGCACCACCGAGGTTGCCAGCCACCTGGCCGAGCGTCTCACGAAAAAGGGGCATGAAGTGACCGTCTGGACGACCAACGGCGACGGCCCGGAAAACCTGGCCGTCGAAACCGGCAGGCCGGTCATGATCGACGGAGTACCCGTCTATTTCTTCAGGCGGTATACCGGCGATCACTCCCATATATGTCCGGGCCTGTGGCTCAGGCTCCTCCTGCACGGACGCAAATTCGACGTGGTTCACCTGCATTCCTGGTGGAGTCCCGCCATGGTGGTCGCCGCAGGGATCTGCAAACTGACCGGCATCCGGCCGGTGCTTTCCCCGCACGGCATGTTCTGCGACCATGTGCTGCGGACCAATAACCGGATCAAGAAAAAGATCCTTCACTTTTTTACAAGATCGTTCCTGAAGAATACCTGGCTGCATGTCTCTACCCCTATGGAGTGGAAGGAAAGCCAGGCATTTTTGAAAGCGCGCTGGGGGGGGATCATGCTGCCTAACCCGGTCCGGGCCGGTGCCCCCGTCCATGAAGACCCGGCCGCCCCGCGTCCGGTGTTTACCATCGGTTTTCTTTCCCGCATCGATCCCAAGAAAGGCCTTGACATCCTGATCCGGTCCCTGTCCCGGGTATCCTTTGATTACCGGCTGAAAATCGCCGGGAGCGGTGAGGAAGGTTATCTCCTGCAATTGAAAGATCTGGCCGCCAGATGCGGCAATGCGGACAGGATCGAATGGACGGGCCCGAGGTACCACGGCGAGAAGTTCAGCTTCTTCCGGAGCCTCGATCTGTTCGCCCTCACATCCCGGAACGAAAACTTCGCTCTGGTCGTCATCGAGTCCCTGTCGGTAGGCACCCCCGTACTGGTCAGCAGTGAGGTCGGCCTGGCCCCCTATGTTCATGAAAAAGACCTGGGCTGGGTCACCGGCATCGGCCACCATGAAGCGGTTACCGCAGCCCTGGAGCAAGCCTGGACGGACCGGGAAAAAAGGCTCCGGGTCAGCATGCAGGCTCCGCAGATCGTCCGGGAGGACTTTGACGGGGAACCGATCATTGATCAGTACTGCCGGTTCTATGCCGGCCTGGTGCGGTGCGGAACGCCGCCATCGGTCCCCCACCACCCCGAAGTCGTTCCGCTGACCAATTAACAAGGAAATATGATGGAGAAAATTCAATCAAAACTGCTGCAGGGATTAATCATCACCGGAAACGAGGAACCGAATATCGGGCGGGTTCTGGACAAGCTGGCCTGGCTGGAAAGAATCGTCATCATCGACAGTTACAGCACCGACAAGACGGTAGACCTGATCCGGGCCTATCCCAATACCGAACTCCATTACCGGAAGTTCGACAGCTTCGCCCGGCAGTGCAACTACGGCCTCAGGCTGCTGACCAGCGACTGGGTCCTGAGCCTGGATGCCGACTATGTACTGACTGACGGGTTCATTGCCGAGACCCGGGAACTGATTTACCGGGATGACCGGTCCCGCGACGCCTACAACGCGTCCTTCAAATTCCTGATCTACGGGAAGGAACTGATCAGCAACAACACCACTCCCCGCCCGGTGCTGTTCCGCCGCCATGCCGGTATCTACGCCGATGACGGACATGCCCACCGGCTGGAGCTGACCGGACCTTCCGGACACTTCAGGCATCCGATCCTGCATGATGACCGCAAGTCGCTGAGCAGATGGCTTAAAAACCAGGACAGCTATTCCCTGAAGGAATGCGCGAAGCTCCTCGACCCGTCCAATCCGGCAGCCCGTTCACCGCTGAACAGGATCCGCAGAACCAAGATACTGGCCCCCTTCCTGGTCTTCTTCTATTGCATTTTTTACCGGGGACTGCTCCTGAGCGGCTGGGCCGGGTGGTATTACATCCTCCAGCGCACCATGGTGGAAATGCTCTGGGCCATCCGGATGATCGAGGCGCAGCACTTCAGCATTCCTTTTCCCGAAGAAGTCACGAAAGAAACACCCGCGTATGAATCCACAGAAACGCATGCCTGAACCGGTCCTGCAGCCGGTAAATTGTCTGAACCTGCACCGGACCGGCACCGACCTCAGCGCCTTTGACCGGCGGGGCTACCGCGAGGGACCGGGCTGGAAGATCGCCCTGTGGTTCCTGGCCAGCCACGTCTTCTTCTATACCGCCTGCCCCTGGCCTTCGGCCCTGAAGGTCTGGATCCTCCGCCGCTTCGGCGGCCGGGTGGGAACCGGGGTCGTTATCAAGCACCATGTCCGCATCAAAAATGCCTGGAAGCTGGAGATCGGCGACAACTCATGGCTGGGCGAAGGCGCCTGGATCGAGAACCTGGACGATGTGGTGATCGGGAAGAACGTCTGTATTTCCCAGGATGCCATGATCCTGACCGGCAACCACGACTATTCCCGGCAGGATTTCAGGTTCAGGCTGGGTAAAATCCGCCTGGAAGACGGCGTATGGATCGGTGCGCGGAGCGTCGTTTGTCCGGGAATAACGTGCGGATCCCACGCCGTTCTGACCGTGAATTCAGTCGCGACCCGGAACCTTGAAGCCTGGCATGTTCACTCCGGCAATCCGTCGGCCCCCGTCCGGGTGCGCAGGATGCAGGAGGACAGCCGCAAACCTGCCAACTAAACCCGCTCCAGATGAATAATAACAGAATCCTGCTGCTGGGGGGAAACTTCTACCCCGAACCGACCGGAATCGGCAAATTCAACGGCGAAATGGTTGACTGGCTGACCGCTCACGGCTACCGATGTACGGTCATCACCAGCTATCCGTACTACCCGTTCTGGCAGGTACAGCGGCCATATATCCGGAAGGCATACCGGTATAAATACGAGGTTAAAAACCTCATGTCATACTATGCCACACCGATCGAGATCTACCGGTGCCCCCAGTACGTGCCGCGGAATCCCACCGGCTTCAAGCGGATGCTCCTCGATTTCTCGTTCACCCTGTCGGCGTCCCTGGTCATTCTGCGGCTGCTTTTCCAGAAACGGTATGATTTCGTGATCTCCGTCGTCCCCTCCTTCCAGCTGGGACTGCTCGGCCTTTTTTACCGGGCCGTCAAGGGCGGAAAGTTCCTGTACCATATCCAGGATCTCCAGATCGATGCGGCAAAGGACCTGAAAATGATCCGCTCGCCCCTGCTGCTGAAAATGCTTTTTTCGCTGGAGAAGCTGATCCTCCGGAATGCAGACCTGGTCAGCAGCATCTCGCCCGGGATGATCGGCAAGGTCGCCAGCAAATGCAACCGGGATGTGGTGCTCTTCCCCAACTGGGTGGATACCCGCTCATTCTTTCCGATGGATGAGAAGGTCCGCCTGAAAACCGAATTCGGCTTCCAGCCGACCGACACGGTGGTCCTGTATTCCGGGGCCGTCGGCCGGAAGCAGGGCCTGGACACCATCCTCCATGCTGCGCGCACGCTTTCCGGCATACCGGGCCTGAAATTCGTTATCTGCGGAACCGGCCCCTACCTGCAGGAGCTGAAGGACCTGAAGGAAGAACTGGAGCTCGGCAACGTGCGGTTTATGCCGCTGCAGCCGAGCCGGATGCTGAACCGGTTTCTGAACATGGCAGATATTCACCTGGTGATCCAGAAAAAAGAAGCCAGCGACCTGGTCATGCCCTCCAAGCTGACCAATATCCTGGCCACCGGCGGGGTATCCATCGTGACGGCTGACCAGGGGTCCAGCCTTTATCAGATCATTGAACGGCACCGGATCGGGATCGTCGCCGAGCCCGAAAGCCCGCATGCGCTGGCCCGGGCCGTCTCAGAAGCACTTGACGGCGACCTTACGGAGATCCGGTCGAACGCCCGGCGCTACGCCATGCACGCCCTCTCCATCGATAAAGTCATGGTCCGGTATGCCGGTCATCTGAAAGAGATCGCCGGACTTCCCGTCCGCGGAGTGACCGCCAGTGCATGAACCGCAGCGCGGCGGGAAGCCCTGTGTACTGAATAACAATCCATTCACATATTCACCCAAATTATCACATTATGAAACCAATGATTCATTCATTTCTGAAACAAGGCGAGGAAATCATCGAAAAGGGTTCCTACTATGAGCACCCGATTCCCAAGCCATCTGAGGCCATCAAGGCCAACGCGTATTATTTCAATAACCCGGAATGGGCGGAGGAATACCTTACTTACTGTCACCGGAGCGAAACCTTCAGGAGCAGATGGACCGCCGCGATGGGCGACTGGACCGACAAGATCGTGGTCGACCTGGGATGCGGCCCTGGCAATATCTATGCGACCCTCAAAGGTAAGCCGAGGCTGCTGATCGGCGTGGACGTGGCTCCCAAATCGCTTGAACTGGCTGCCGAGCTCGGATACACTGCCCTGCTGGCGGACGCAACCAATCTGCCGTTCGTTTCCGGATTCGCGGATATCGTCACCCTGAACGCAGCGCTGCACCATTGCGAAGATATGGACGCGGTCCTGAAGGAAGCCGCGCGGCTGGTCAAGCCCGGAGGTATCCTGGTCACCGACCATGACCCGCAGAAATCTGCCTGGGATTACAAAGGAATCGCAAAGATGCTCTGGAACGGACGTCTGATCCTCTACAAGATCACCGGCCACGGATTCCATAAGACCAATAACCAGCAGTACTGGGGTCTGAAGTGCGAGATCCATCATAAGCCGGGACACGGAGTTTCCCGGGAACTGTTCAACAACGTACTTTCACCTATGGGGTTCCAGGTAAACGTGTTCCCGCATAATCACGAAGTGGGCGCCGAAGTACTGCAGGGAGAGCCCGGGAAAGCGGCCATGAAATACCGTCTCGGAAACATCCTTTCCGGCCGGAACCCAAATGCCGAGCGCAGTGCACTTTCGCTGATGTGCGTAGCCCGGAAAAACTAATCCGTTTGTTCACCCTAAATCCGATAAAATGACGACAATGCTGCGACGACTCCGGTTGTCCTATATGGTTTACAATTTCTTCCGAAAACGGGAACTGGTCTACAACGAAAGGAACTATAAGCGTCTCGGGCTGAAGAAAAAGTATTATTCTCCGGTATCCAGCCGCGATTTTGCGCGGTTAGGGCCGGTTCCCGAGCCCGAGCCGGTCACACGGGCAAGCTTCGAACGGTGCGCCCTGTTTCCTCAGCTCACCGAGACCGACAGGCAGAGCCTGGAAAACTTCGACACCAACGGTTTTGCCATCATCAGGGGATACCTGCCGGCAGACCAGGTTGATGCCGTCAACAGAGAGATCGATGAGCTGCTGAACCGGAAGAAACTCCGGTTCTATAACAACAGCAAGATCTTCGCGGCCATGCATTTCTCCAGGCTGATCAACAGCATCGGCCGGAATAAGCATCTCAATGAACTCCTGACCGTTCTTCTCCGGGGGACACCGTTCCTGTTCGGGAGCATGAACTTCCGGATGGGCAGTCAGCTGGCCTCGCATTCCGACAGCATCCATATGACCACCTACCCGCTGGGCGGCATGATGGGCGTCTGGCTCGCGCTTGATGATATCGATGAAGACAACGGGCCGCTGCATTATTTCCCGGGAAGCCACAAACTGCCCTACTACCTGAACGCAGACTATGATAACGAGGGCAATACCTGGCTGATCGGCGACAAGAACTATGAAGCATATGAAAAGATGCTGCAGGGAAAGATCGAAGAACTGCAGCTGAAGAAACAGCTTTTCACGGCGAAAAAAGGCGACCTCATCATGTGGCATGCCAACCTGATCCATGGCGGCGAACCCCATCTGAATAAAGAAAAGACCCGGAGAAGCATGGTCTTCCACTTTTACAAGGAAGATGCGATCTGTTACCACGAGATCACCCAGCGGCCCGCTATCCGCGGTAAACACGTGACCCGATAAACTGACCGTCCGACGGATGCAAAACAGGTTCTTATACGGCGTTTGCTTCTTCCTGGCGATCGCTGATCTCCTGCTGATCAACGGTGCGTTCCTCCTGGCATGGCTGGTCTGTTATGCCGGACCGCTGCTGGAGACCTACCGGCACCAGCTGGTCAACCTGAACCTGATCTGGGTCCTGTCGGCGCATTTCCTGCAGCTGTACCATAAAGATAACATCCGGAACATCGAGCAGGTCCTGCGCAGCACATGGAAAAGCCTTGCCGCTCATATGGTGCTCTTAACGACTTCCATCGGAGTCCTCGGGGAGATGACGGCACCGGTGAAGTTCCTGGCCTGCTTTTATGGCCTGTGCATAGCCGCCTTCCTGATCAGCCGGTTCATAATCACGGCACTGGAAACGGTCCTGACCCGGAGGTACCGGATCAGGAAACCGGTCGCCGTGATGGGAGTCAATGACACGGGTATCCGGCTTGCCGCATTCTTTGAAGGGAACAACCGGCAGTACGCCTTCCAGGGATTTCTGGAAGAAAACGGGGACTCCTATTATGTGGACGAGTCCGGGAACCTCCTTCCGGCGGCGTGTGAACAGATCAGGAAAGCGGCCGCGCGCAATATCCAGGAAGTCTACGTGTCCCTTTCGCCCGACCGGATGAATGAGGCGCCCCGCCTGTTGCAGGAAGCCGAAAAACAATGCGTCCGCCTGAAGTTCGTGCCGGATTTCAGCGGCGCCCTCAACAGCAGCTACCGCGTGAGCTACCTGGGGGACATCCCGGTCATCAGCATGCGGAAGGAACCTCTGGAGAACATGGAGAACCGGTTTCGCAAGCGCCTGGCCGATATCCTGTTCAGCCTGGCGGTTATCATCGGGATTCTGAGCTGGCTGTTTCCCCTGATCGCCCTGGCCATCAGGCTGAACAGCCCCGGACCGGTCCTGTTCCGGCAGCTCCGGAACGGCCGCAGCAACAAACCGTTCTATTGCTTCAAGTTCCGGAGCATGCGGATCAACGCGGAGTCGGACATCCGGCAGGCAAGCCGGGATGACGACCGGGTGACCTGGGTAGGGCGGTTGCTCAGGAAGACCAGCCTGGATGAGCTTCCGCAGTTCTTCAATGTATTGTGGGGCGATATGAGCGTGGTCGGTCCGAGACCGCATATGCAGAAGCATACCGAACAATACCGGTCCATTATCAACCGCTATATGGTACGGCATTATCTTAAACCGGGAATCACCGGCTGGGCCCAGGTCAACGGATACCGGGGCGAAACCAGCCAGGTCGTCCTGATGGAAAAACGGATCGAGCACGACATCTGGTACCTGGAGAACTGGTCCATGATGTTGGACGTCAGGATTGCTTTTCTAACGGTCATTCACCTGCTGCGCGGCGGGAAAAACGTCTACTAAAACTGTTCGTCGTCCTCATTTACCCGCGCCGCCTCAAAGAGGCAATATAACATCAGGCAGAGGACCAGGAATAAGGTGGTGAGCGTGATCATACTATTCATTATAGGTGCATACCGATACGACCAATAATGGTACCACCTGCGGAACCCGCCGGTCGATTGTTGATTATGTGATAGGAAACGTGCAGCTTTTGAACAGAACTGTGCCTGATTTCGCTGTTTGCTTAAGCCTGACGCAGTCTCAGACAGATCTCCTTCAGCCGCCTGCCGAACTCGAAAACTTCGGCGAAGGTGTTGTATAAAGGTACGGGACTGATCCTGATCACGTCCGGTTCGCGCCAGTCACCCACGATCCGCTGCTCCACCAGCTCATCAAAGATCCGCTTTCCGTTCATGGTAGCGATGACCGAAAGCTGGCAGCCCCTTTCACCGGCGCTGGCCGGCGTTATGATCCGGAGAAACTCGCCGTCCATTGACTGATTTACATCACGGATCAGAAATTCTGCGAAACCGGTCAGTTTCGTGCTTTTCTCCCGTAAGACTTCCATCCCGCCGGCTTCCTTAAAGATCTTCAGCGAAGCCTTATGCGCAGCCAGCATCAGTACCGGGCTGCAGCTTACCATCCACCCTTCAGCACCCGCTTCAGGGACAAAGCCTTTTTCCATCAGGAACCGGGTCTTCTGCTGATATCCCCACCAACCCGCGAACCGGTTCAATCCGCTGTGGAAATGTTTCTCATGTACAAAGACGCCGCTGATCCCGCCCGGGCTGCTGTTCATGTACTTATAGGAACACCAGCATGCAAAGTCAACGCCCCAGCCGTGCAGGTTCAGCACCACATTTCCGGCGGCATGCGCCAGATCAAAACCCACCATGGCGCCCGCAGCGTGACCCGCAGCGGCCACTTCCTTCAGATCGTATAACTGGCCGGTATAGTAGTTGATGCCACCAAGGAGAACCAGTGCCAGCTCCTCTCCGTGCTCCCGGATGGCAGCCACAATATCGTCATGCCGTAATGTTTCCTCCCCCGGCCGCGGGAAGACCTCGACGATCACCTCTTCAGGAACCAGTCCATGGAACCGTACCTGGCTCTCGACCGCATATTGATCGGACGGAAAAGCGCCCCCCTCCATCAGGATCTTTTTTCGTCTGCCTTCGGGCCGGTAAAAGCTGACCATCAGGAGGTGCAGGTTCACCGTGAGGGTGTTCATGACCGCCACTTCCGAAGGCAGCGCCCCGACGAGGGGCGCCAGCAGCTCCTGCATTTCCCGGTGGTAATGCATCCACGGAGTCTCCCCTTCGAACCAGCCTTCCACGGCCAGGTTCTCCCAATTGTCCAGCTGTTCCTGAATATAGGTTCTCGCAGACCGCGGCTGGAGCCCCAGCGAGTTTCCGCACAGATAGATGATCTCCCGGCCCTGATGGCGCGGGATCAGAAACCGGTTCCGGAACTCTTTTAGGGGATCCTGCTGATCCAGCGTACGGGCAAACGCTTCGGAGTTGATGAATTGCATGTGCCAATAATACGAAAAAGAGGCTGTTCCCCGGGAAAGAGCTAATTTTTCAGACGGTAGCCGCGCAGCTCCTGATCTATTTTCCGGTTCCACTCCTGCTGCCTCACGGGATCGCTGCCGTGGCGCGTCTCTGCGTCATACTGTTCCTGGAGCCGGGTCAGCCGGCGAAGTGTTTCCAGGTAGTGCGGTCCCATAAACCCTTCGTAGCTATCCGGAGTGAGCGAGGCAGCCAGGATCTCGCTTTTGAAGCGTTCCGACTGGATCTTCGCCAGGTCGAAGTGTCGTTGCTCATGGTTCAGTGCATAGGTGTTCCGGTTATCGGGACGGACCCACGAAGCGCTTTTCGGAACAAACACCCTGGTGGTGATGGTCACCTCGACCACCCCGTTCCTGACGGCACGCTCCTGGTCAAAGCCAAACCCAGCAAAAACCTCGGCGGCAAACCGGCTGCTTTTAGGGGAATCCCGGAAATCGTCCCACGTGAGCGGCCGGTCCGCTGCATAATACACCGTGTCCTCATGTTGCTCCGCATAATCCCTGAACCGGAACTGCACCGCCCGCGCCAACAGGACATTCGTGGCCGATTGCCGGGCCATCCACGTCTTAAAATCCTTCATTCCGTTGTCCAGCGCCTGGTTCACGGCCGATAAAGGAACGGAAGAAGCGGCCGGTCCCCTTAAATAGACCGCCTGTCTGCGGATGGTGGTCAGCGGCTGCAGCTCATGTTCCTTCTGCAGAAGGAACCGCAGTGTGACGGCCACCTGCCCCCGGATCCTCCCTCCAGCCTGCGGCGTCTCGGTGAGGCTGAGTTCGCGGACCTGCACGACCACCTGGTGAAAACCCTTCCCGGCCGGAAAAGCTTGCCGGATCCGGTCCCGGATTTCCGTCATGCCCGCACCGGCCAGTGCCACTGACCTGCCGCTCTCCGCGTCCTGCACGATCCGGAGGGCATGCTGATCCCGACGGGCATCCTCTACGGCGGAAATACAGAATCCCTGGTCGGGCTCTGCCTCCGGAACAGCGGATGAAGCGCCTGTGAAAAGCCGGGTGAGCACCATCGCGACCAACAACCGGAAAAAGGAGGAATGCAGCATACTGGTTAGTAAACGGTTAGCGCTTCTGCCTTATTATGGCTTGGCGGCGGCCGGACACGCCACAGTTACTTTCTGACAGCGGTGACGATCGTGCCTTGCTGCGACATGGTCTGAAAGACCAGCTCCCGGTCGCCGAGACTGTTTACGCGGAAGGGAAACTCGCGGGTGGTGCCGCCTTCCAGGTCCTCTTGGTACCGGATCAGATTCCCTTCGATCCTGAATTTTCCCTTTGACAGCCGTTTCCCGCCCCACCAGATGATCAGACTGTCTGACCGGGTAAAGGTGATCGAGGCGGATTCGGCGGCAAGTGCTTCGGCGTCCAGGTCCTCCTCGGGGGCAGACGGAGTGACTACCTTCACATATTTCCAGGATCCATACAGTTCCTCCGGATCAACCGAAGAACTGCAGGCGGAAGAACATAAAGCTGCGGACAGGAATAATACATAAGCGGAACATTTCGGCATGGCGGCTAAACTAGGAAATTGTACGGAAGGAACCAGAGGCCGGACAGGTTTGTGCCGGATCTTTCCTATTTGGTTTCAATGATCACCCGCCAGCTGGGAATATGGGCCTTCACGATCCTGACGTGGCTGTGGTGCAGCTCGTCCTCATGGTCCAGCTCGCTGTCGGCCGATATGGTGGTCAGCAGATTCCGGGGCGGCTCAACCTCCAGGATGGAGTAGGTCCGTAAGGCCAGCCGGATAAAGGTGGTGATGGCTTCCGCCGCCTCAAGTTCATTGTAGATATTCAGCACCAGTTTGAGATCCTCTGCGAAGGGTTCTACCGATGACGATACATAATAGGCCAAATTATTCTGGAAATTCTGGGGGCCGGTCGGGCTTCCGAAATAATAATAGTCGGAAAAACTGATCCACCGGTATCCGTCAAACCGCCAGGGCCGGAAGTTACCGCACTCCGTATCCGACAATTTCATCATCAGAGCCTCCACATCGCGAAATATCTCAATCCTGGGGATCGCGTCCATTCCAAAAATCAGCGTTTCCTAAAATTTCCAGATCTTTTATTGGAGGTTTAACAACCGGACGGCCGTTAAGTTGAGAACCGGGTACGGCTTTATTCTTACCTTAGCGGCAAAAAAATACCATGAAAGTCCTGGGAGTTATTCCTGCACGCTTTGCCTCGACCCGTTTTCCGGGTAAACCGCTGGCCGATATCGGCGGAAAATCCATGATCCGCAGGGTCTATGAACAGGCCCGGCGCTGCGCTTCCCTCGAGCAGGTGGTAGTTGCCACCGATGATCAGCGCATTGCGGACCATGTTTCCGGCTTCGGGGGCCTGGCGGTTCTGACCGGCTCTGAGCACCAGAGCGGTACCGACCGCTGTGCGGAAGTCGCACGCCTGCTTCCGGAATATGACGTTTATATCAATATCCAGGGCGATGAACCTTTCATCGATCCCAACCAGATCGCAGCCGTCGCCGCCTGTTTCCGTTCAGCCGGTACGGTCCTGGCTACCCTGATCAAAAGGATCAGCAGTACTGAAGAGCTCCTGAATCCCAATACCCCCAAGGTGGTGATCAATACGCGTTCAGAAGCGATCTACTTCAGCCGCAGCCCGATCCCCCATTTCAGGGGCGCGGAACCCGGCAGCTGGCTCGGCGGACACACCTACTTCAAACATATCGGCATTTACGGTTACCGGAAGGATACGCTGCAACAGATCACGGCGCTCCCCGTTTCCAGCCTGGAAAAAACAGAAGCGCTGGAGCAGCTCCGGTGGATTGAAAACGGATTCAGCGTCCGCGTGGCGGAGACCGATGCGGAGACCCAGGCGGTGGACACCCCGGAAGACCTGGAACGGATCCGTGCGCTATTCAGCCATCTCTTCTGAGACGGCGGTCCCGTCCTGTTGAAACACTGCGGCTTTTATACTGTTAATTGTATAAAACCTGAAAAACATGACGAACGGTAATCTAGCTGAAAAACTGGGAACCTTTAAGGTTCCCCTCCCGACGAACGAACAGACCAATGTGAATAATACGGAACGCGTGCTTTCCATCGCTTCCGGCTCCTTCATCTTCTATAAAGCCCTGACCAATATCGTCAGTCACCCGTTAATCGCGCTGCAGGAAGCCGCTGTCGGCGGTTACCTGATCTACCGTGGTGCCACCGGTTACTGTCCGCTGTACGCCCGCATGGATAAGGATTCGACGGATGTGCAGCCGGTTACCATTACCGAACGGTTCGTGGTCAGCCGCCCGCGAGACGAAGTCTATGCATTCTGGCGCAGGCTGGAGAACCTTCCGCGGTTCATGAAACACCTGGCCAAAGTTGATGAAAAGGATGACAAGCGCTCCTACTGGGTGGCCAATATACCCGGAGAACTGATGACCGTCAGCTGGAATGCCGAAATTACCCGTGAAGAAGAGAACAGCTACATCGGCTGGCAGTCGGTCGACCATTCCATGGTGGACAATGCCGGAAAGGTAGAGTTCAAGGACGCGGTAAGCGGTGCCGGAACGGAGCTGAATATTGAACTGAGCTATTTCCCGCCGGCCGGGCACATCGGTCGCGGCATCGCCTCACTATTTAACGGAATGTTTGAAAAGATGGTGCGGGACGACGTTACAAACTTCAAGCATTATGTCGAGGGCGAAGAATACCAGACGTTTGCGACCTCCAAGGTGTAGCGTTTCTTTACCGTGAAAAAAAAGAAGACCTGTAAGCTGTGACTTTACAGGTCTTTTTTATTGAACAGGATAAAGGTTAATAAACGCTGTCGGTTACCGAAGATGAGGTATCAACGGTCACCCCGGTGGTATCCGCTCCGGCCCCCAGGGTCGATGAATCACCGGAATCTCCCTCTCCGGGTACTTTTTCAGGACTACTGTTACAGGAGGCCACCAGCAGGGCAACGGCGATGGCCAGAAATCGGATGCTCAGGTACTTTTTCATATGATCACGTTTGTAGTTTAACTTTCAGCCGGTTATTTGGCCTGCGGACTTTCCAGCAGCTTGAAGAACTGATCCAGTTCAGGAAGGATCACGATCCGGGTCCTGCGGTTCTGCGATTTTCCCGAAGCGGTATCGTTGGATGCGACCGGCACGTACTCGCCGCGGCCGGCAGCGGTCATTTTCGACGCCGGAATTCCGTACTGGTTCTGCAGGATCCGCACAATGGCCGTTGCTCGCTTGACGCTCAGGTCCCAGTTATCCAGGAGAACTCCCTGCCGGAAGGGAACGTTGTCCGTATGCCCTTCGACCATGAACTCGATATCCGGCTGATTCTTCAAAACCCTGGCCACTTTACCCAGGACCTCCTTGGCCCGTTCCGTAACTTCATACTTCCCGCTCCGGAACAGCAGCTTGTCTGAAATATCAATATAGACCACGCCTTTATCGACCTTGATATTGATATCCTTGTCATCCAGGTTACCTATGGCGCCCTTCAGGTTCATCACCAGGGCGAGATTCAGCGAGTCCTTGCGTGAAATGGCCGATTGCAGATCCTTGATGTAGGCGTCTTTTGCGCCGATGTTTTCAAGGGATTTCTGAATGCTTTCGGCCTGCGAGCTCGAGATGACGGACAGATCCTTCAGCTGGTTCAGCATCTGGTCGTTATTGGTTTTCTGGGTCCGGAGCTGTTCGTTCAGCATCCTGATCTGGGCAATGTAGTCCCGGGAAGAATCCCGGCAGGTCTGATACTGATTCATCAGGACGCGGTAGTTGCTGTCTAAGCTGCTATAGCGGGATTCTGCTTCCCGGAGTTTTCTGGTCGCGCATGATGACAGCAGGAATGCCGCCAAAATGAATGAAATAAATAATCTGCTTTTCATACGTGTGGATTATGGTTATCAGATAGATTCGGGATGATCCTGCAATTATTATGCAACTTTTCCCCCGGGTAAAATAAACCGGGACCGTGCATGCCGGAATAGCCTGATTTTTGCGTTATATAGCAGTATGAATTTCTTTGTCGAGGAAGATTCGGTTGTCCGTCAGATATGGGGAAAGGCCGACACCATCCTGTTCATTTTTGCGGGTGCTTCTGCAGAATTCGCGCTCAATAAAGCTGTGGACTGGCTGTACTACACCGGCAAGATTCCTTCGGATCCGCTCGGCAGGCTGTTCTCAACAGTTGATTATGCCCGTATGATCGTTTTTTCCGAAGAACGGCAGGCTCTGGAAGCGATCGACCGGATGAACCACATCCACGGCAGTATTGAATCCAGCCGCGGCGCCAAAATACCGGACTGGGCCTACCGCGATGTCCTGTTCATGCTGATCGATTATTCGATCCGCGCGTTCGAAGTGCTTGAAAGGCCGCTGACGGCAGACGAAAAACAGGAAACCTTCGATGTATTTTACCGGGTCGGCGCCCGGATGGAGATTCCGGGTCTGCCCCGCGATTTCAATGAATGGCTCGTCATGCGCGATGAACATCTGAAGCAGAATCTGCTCAGGAGCCATTTTACGATCGACCTGTACAAACAATACCGGAAGCACCTGGGGCCGGTCCGGTTCTACCTCCTGCTGCAGGTGCAAAGCCTGGTCACTCCGCCGGTCGTCAGGAGCCACCTGAACCTGAAGGACAGGTCACTGGTACGGATCATCCTTCCGGTCTACAAGATTTCCCGGCGGTTTAAAATGGATCAACTGGTCAAGAAGCTGATCCTGCCGCCCGCCTATCAGCAGCAGATCAACAGCCTGGACCGGATATAGCCGCCAGCAAGAGACTGGTACAAAGTTTGGACCGACAACCTCATGAAAATGAACCGAGACCGATTTGTTGCCCTGAAGCTGTTCGCATTCGCTTTTATGATACTCCTGTCATCCTGTGCAATCCGCAGGGATGCCGGCGCAGACCCGCAGATCAAGAACCTGATCGAATCCGGAAACTTTAAGTTCGATGCGCAGTTTGCCACACCCATGGGCGGCCGCCAGATCCAGCTGACCGGCCCATATGAACTGGTCATCTCCGAAAACAGCATCAACTCCCATCTGCCCTACTACGGGGTCGCCTATAGGGCGCCCATCGGATCCGATGAATCCGGCATCAAATTCACTTCGGGCGATTTCGGATATAACGTTACGCCCCGGAAGTCCGGCTGGAACATCCAGATCAGGCCGAATGACCAGCAGGATGTCCGGGCTTTGAGCCTCCGCGTAACCGCCTCAGGCGTTGCAACACTGCAGGTAACCAGCAACTACCGCCAGTCCATCTCGTACAGCGGCCGGATCGTACCCGTCAGTGAAAAGACCTGGTAGAAAACCGCAGCCTGGTGCAGGAATTGGTTGTTCCGGCCTGTTTCAATTCACCGCCGCCCCGGTCGTGCGGCCGGAACCTCCGGACCGGCGGTCCGCCTTTATAAGAAACTTCGACAAAATTATAATTCCAGGACATTTGTCACTATATTAGAAGACACATGGCAGAAAAAGACAAACAGGCACATAAATTGGACGTTAAGAGCATACTAAAGGAAAAGCAGACTTCTGACGCAGTACTTCGGTTCCTGTATGACGAGTCCGAGTCCGAAATCCGGTCAGCAAGCGGCTATGACGTGATCCGCTCAATCCGTTCTGGTTTGCCGAAGTCAGGAGTTGATACATTCCTTAAAAAAACAAGTGTAGACAAGGAACAATTGTCCCGGGTACTCCACATCAGTTCCCGACAGCTTAGCAGGTATAAAAGTGACCAGCGGTTGTTGCCGGAGCAGTCAAACTTCTTGTATGAACTGACCCGGATTTACACCCGTGCCCTGGATATTTTCGGAGACCAGGCAACGGCTGAGCATTGGCTCGGCAGGCAACAAATGGCACTTGGCAACCAAATGCCATTCGAACTATTGGATACGACGGAGGGTCTCCGGCTCGTAGATAATCTCCTGTCCCAGATTGAACATGGCTTGTACTCATGAAGCTGTACCGGATTGTCAGGGAACAGTTCGCAAATGATCTGAGCGGTCGGGGCGGATTAATTTCCTTTGCCCGATGGCATTATTATATGCCGGTCGTATACACGTCCCTGCAAACCTCTACCTGTATCCTGGAACAGCTGGTCCATATAGAAGCGGGCGAAATCCATCATGATCTCACCATGGTAGAAATGAGTTTACCTGATCATGCAAGTTATCGTTCAGTCGATCCTGATGATCTGCCGGAAAACTGGAAAAGCTACCCTTCGCCGCCGGAACTCTGTCGCATCGGAAACACCTGGCTGACCGGCAGGACTTCGCTCCTGCTTTATGTTCCAGGCGTGGTTGACCCCTTCTCCCGGAATGTACTAATTAACCCTCTTCATGAAGAGGCGGCAGGAATAAGAATCGAATCAATCACCCGGTTTGTTTTTGACAGGCGTCTTTAAAAGGTATAGGCTGATCCGGGCTTCAGGTTCGCGAGCCCGGAGGGCTGTTTTGCCTGGGATGTACGTCATTTTTTTTAAGTTTGCCCCATGCTAAAACATGCTTCCGTCCTGATCCGATTTTTCCTGTTCTGGATGGTATTCTTTGCCGCTGACCGGCTGATCTTCATCCTCTATTTCTGGAAAAAAATAACGGCCGCCGGATATTCCGACGTTCCGCTGATCTTTCTTCACGGGCTCCGCATCGACGCCTCGACCAGCATGTACCTGTCTGCCCTTCCGCTGATCGTATACTTTCTGCTCTGGCTGATCAGCCCCCTGAAAGTGGGGCAGTGGGTACCAAAGGCGTATACCTATCTTTTTATGACGGTGATCTCCCTGATCAGCATCGTCAACTTCAACGTATACCGCGAATGGGGAACCAAGATCAATTACCGGATCCTGGACTATGCGATCAGCAGTCCGGAGGAAGCGATGGCCTCCAGTTCATCGTCCCCGGTCCTGCTCTCGTTCACCATCTTCTTTATCCAGCTTGCACTGGGTATCTGGCTCAGCCGCCGGATCATAGACTTCCGGATGCCCGGGGTGCCCGTGCCGCTTTGGCAGAAGATCCCGGCCATTCTATTGCTGACCGTGGCCTCCGCCCTGATCTTCCGTGGCGGCTGGCAGCTTTCCCCGATCAACCAGAGCATGGCCTATTTTTCCGACCAGCCGCCGGTGAACCATGCCGCAGTCAATACCGAATGGAACCTGATCCATGACGTGCTCAACAACCGGTCCGTCCAGAAGAACCCCTACCAGTACCTGCCCGAAAAGGAAGCGCATCAAATGGTACGCGGCCTGTATCCGGATCTCGAGTCTCCCACGGAACGGGTACTCACAACCGACCGGCCGAACATCATGATGGTCATTCTGGAAAGTTTTACCGCACAGGTCGTTGAAAGCCTGGACGGGGAAAAAGGCGTCGCACCGCAAATGGAAAAGCTGATTCATGACGGAATCTTTTTCGATCAGATCTATGCTTCCGGCGATCGCACGGATCGCGGGATCATCGCCATCCTGAGCGGATTTCCGTCGCAGGCTATCCGCAGCATTCTTAAACAGAACGACAAGCAGGAGAAACTTCCGGCGATCTCATCCGCGCTTTCGCGGGCGGGATACCGGAACTCGTTCTTTTACGGCGGCGAAAGCGAGTTTTTCAATCTCAAGTCCTATATCCTGAGTCATGACTACCAGCGGCTGATCGATAAGAAGGCTTTCCAGTCCCGGGACATGAACTCCAAATGGGGGGCCTACGACCATGTGGTCTACCAAAGGGTCCTGCAGGATCAGCCAAAGATCCGTGAACCCTTCTTCACAACGGTGCTGACGCTCACCAATCACGAACCGTTCGAACTGCCGGTGAAGCACCGGTTCGGCGACGATACCGTCGAGAACCAGTTCCGGAGTACCGCCTTCTACACCGACTCATCCCTTTATGCCTTCATCCGGGAAGCGAAAAAACAACCGTGGTATAAGAACACCCTGTTCGTCATGGTCGCCGACCACGGACACAGGCTCCCTTCGAACAAGTTTGAAAGCTATCATCCGGGAAGGAACCGGATCCCGCTCTTATTCTTCGGAGACGTGATCCGGCCCGAATACCGCGGCCGGAAGGTCAGCAAAACCGGAAGCCAGACGGATCTGGCCACGACGCTGCTGGGCCAGCTGGGACTGCCCGCCACGGATTTCATATGGGGTAAGGATCTGCTGAATCCCGCTTCGCGGGACCTGGCATTTTTTGACTGGGACAACGGTTTCGGGGTCGTCACCCCTGGACAAAGCATTTCATATGACAATGTGGGCAGGAAGGTCATCTACAGCAAACCTGAGCAGCATCCCGGCGAAGAGCGGCTGCTCGACACGGGCAAGGCCTATCTGCAGGAAGTTTTCAGCCGGTATATCAGTTACTAGCGTTCCCGGAAGGCACCTTCAGCAGCTCGACGACCTTCTTATCGGTTTCAAAGGTAACGTCATCGGGAGAAAGCTCCGCCAACGGTACCCAGCGGAAGCTCTGCCGCAGATCGCCTTCGGAATCAAATTCAAAAGCGGTTTTCTTGAAGGGCAGCGCTAACAGGCCGACCGGCCTGACCCGATAATACACGCTGATGATCTGGCTTTCATTGAAGGCCGATTTGATGTAAAAGTCGGTCGTGTAAAAATGATCCAGCACCTCAACCTCGGCCAGGCACTCTTCCATGAACTCCCGCCGGAGTCCATCCCGCAGGCCCTCGCCATATTCCAGTCCGCCGCCCGGAAATTTCGTGAAGCGGACGCCGTACTCTTCTTCATCGCTCAGCAGGATCTCCCCCTCTTCGTTCGTCAGCAGTCCATAGACCCGCACATTGAAAGGATAATTCATTCGAAGTGTTTTTGGTTCAGCGTGACATTGGCCAGGGTCCAGGTGATGTCCTTCCGCTTGACCTCGTTCCGGACGGGACAATCCTGCATCCGGCAGTAATGACAGCATTCGGGCAGACAGGGATCCGCATGGATAAACAGCTCGGTGCTGGTCCTGGACTTGGCATTGATCAGGCGGCTGACTTCGGTCACCTCCTCGTGGACCTTGGTCAGATCAAAATAATACGGAAGGGTCAGGTGACAGTCGATGTGCAGATCGGCGCCGTAGATCTGCGTACGCAGGTTATGGACGTCGATCCAGCTGTCCTTGCGGTTGTCGTTCAGAATTCCGACCACCTGGCTGACCTTCTCGAGGTCCGATTCGTCCATCAGTCCCCCGACAGACCGGCGGACCAGCTTATAGCCATGGTACAGGATAAAGACGCCCAGACCGATGGAGAGGATACTGTCCAGGTAATAGATGCCCGTAGCATAGATCAGGATCAATCCGCCTACCAGCGCCGCGCTGCTGTAGGCATCGGTCAGCAGGTGCTTTCCGTCCGCATACAGCGTCAGTGAATTCAGGGTCTTGCTCTGCCTGACCATGTAGGTTCCCAATCCGAAGTTGACGACCCCCGTAGCCGCAATAATGAGCGTTCCGTCCAGCAGGCTGTAGATCATCTGCGGGTGAACCAGATTATAGACCGACTTGACCATGATCAGCACGCCGGCCAGGGTGATCAGCACCCCTTCGATGAAAACAGCAAAGAATTCCACCTTTCCATGACCGTACGGATGATTCTGGTCACGAGGCAGCGCTGAAAGATAAATGCTGTAAAATGCGAAGGAACTGGCCAGCACGTTGACGATACTTTCGCTGGCATCGGTCAGGATCGAGTTGGATGAGGTAACAAAGAACGCCACGAACTTGGCGACCATCAGCAGGATGCCGGTTACGAGCGAGATAAGGATGATCTTTTTTTGAGGTTGCACTGCCAGTCTAAACTGCAAATTTAGGATAAAGTATCAGTCCGCCCACGATTCCTTCGTTTTTCAGCCGGTCCGGCCGGGCAAAAAAAAACCAGGATGTATGGTCCTGGTTTCATATCGGCGTCAATGATTCATTCCGGGCGAGCCGCCGCCCATGCCGGAAACGTCGATATTCAGCCGTTTGGCGATTGCCTGGGCCATCTCCAGGTGCTCCCTGAGCGCAGGCAGTGTCTTTACCGCAAAATCCCTGATCTCCGGGTCCTGAACATCCCGGGAGGCTTTTTCAAACAACATGATATTCTTCATATGCCCCCTGATCTGCAGGGTGATGTACTCCCTGTCGAAATCGGCTCCGGAAGCCTGTTTCAGTTTGCCGACCGCTGAAGCCATTTTCGGATCGTCCGCGCCGCCCTGTGCGCCTGCATCCAGCTGTTTGGTCTGCATGAGTTGTTTCAGTTGTTCATTGGCAGCCGTATGATCCTGGACCATACGGGATCCGAACTGTTTGACGTCCAGGTCGGCACCTTTTTGCTGGGCAAGCTGACCCGTCTCGATTTCCATCATGTTCGCCATCCTGGCCCGGGAAACAAAACCGGCGGCCGCCGTGTCCTGTACCCCCTGTGCCGCGGTCCCCGGATCGGTGACCTGTGCCGTGGATGTCGTGAAAGCAGTTGCTGCGAAGATCAGCAGAGCTGCCAGAGCCGTGTTTTTCATAACTTTTCCTTTTGATAGATTTCAAAATTTAACACGATCAAAAATCGATTGTTTGGGTACAGGAAATCATATCATATTGACTATTAAGTAATTAAATTGAAAAATCAAAAGGCGTAGCTGCGCCGTTTAATCGAACCGAACGAATCTTGAAGAACGATTAAGCGATTTAAGCCGATCGGAGCACTGCCTTAGTTCATAATTAAGGACCGTCTCTCAAAAAATCTGTGATTTGCGATGGCGTACTGCCGGCTATTATCCCGCTGCCGACGAAAAACCACTATCTTACCGGCCCTTCGATTATACCTTTTACATGAGGGAGCGTAAAACCGATCGGTCTTAAGCCGATGGGATGTAAGCGACAAACACTACCCCGGTGAAAGAATATACTGGCGAATGGTATCGGGCGATGCTTCGCCTATTGAGCAAACAAAATAGCCATCGCTCCAAAAGGTGTGTTCTTTCCAAAAGTTCTTTGACAATATCATTTTGTGCTTTTGCCAGATTGCAACAGGGCTTTCCTGTTTTAGCTTTCGTACTATCATGGTAGTGGAGAGGCGTGGAATATAACGAATTAAAAAATGTACGTGGTCTTTGTCTGTTTCCATTACTTCGATGTCAAAGTCAGACTTATCTGTAATGGCTTGAAGGATCGCTTTCATGTCGCTGTTTAGCTGTCCGATTAGTAACTCCTTTCGGTATTTGCAAACAAAATAAGATGGCATTTGAGGTAATGTTTTGAGCGGTTTGTACTGATGTAATTGTTTTGTTTACGCATGTTGGTAGCGAAGTTTTTTGTGAACGCTTCTCAATCTAAAAAGGAGTGTTTACAAGAAAACGTAGTGGCTGCATAAATAATTACTACCTTCGTACAAGGTGAAAACAATCCACAAAACATATCGGTTTGCACTCCTTCCCACCAAAGAGCAGGAGGTGTTACTGAGCAAGCACTTCGGATGTATAAGATATGTTTTCAATCATTTTCTGAACGAACGTAAAGTACAGTATCAGGATAGTAAAAAATCGGACAACTATTATAAGCAGGCCGCCACGCTAACGCTCTTGAAAAAGAAAGAAGAAACGGCATGGCTTAAAGAAGTGAATAGTCAAACGTTGCAGTTTGTCCTGCGCTGTCTGGAGACTGCTTATCTCAACTTCTTTCGGGGCAAAGCAAAATTTCCACGTTTTAAAAGCAGGAAGGATAAAAATAGTTTTACCGTTCCGCAATTTGTAAGCGTGGAAGATAACAGGCTGCATATTCCCAAATTCAAAGACGGTATCAAGATTGTCTTGCACCGTGAAATAGAAGGCGAAATAAGCCACTGCACCATTTCAAAAACGCCGACTGGAAAATACTTTGTATCTATTCCTTGCGAAGTAAAGCACATTCCCCAAAAAGCAACTGGTAAAAGTTGTGGTTTGGATTTAGGCATTAAAGACTTTGCGGTTACTTCCGATGGTATGCGTTTCAAAAACAACTACCACCTAAAACGCTATGAGCGGCGGTTGGCAAAAGCACAAAAGCATCTATCCCGAAAGGTGAAAGGTTCAAATAACAGAAATAAGCAACGCCTGAAAGTGGCAGCAATCCATGAAAAGATTGCAAACACTCGGTTGAACTTGTTGCATAATATATCTACGCAGATAACCAATGCGTATGATGTGATTGCAGTCGAAGATTTGAACGTTAAGGGTATGATGGCAAACCACAAGCTGGCAAAGCATATAGGCGATGCCAGTTGGGGGACATTCGTAAGGTTGTTGGAGTATAAGACGGAATGGAATAACAAGCGTGTGGTAAAAATCAACCGCTTCTATCCATCTTCCAAAACCTGTAACGAATGCGGTTACATCCATCAAAACCTAAGCCTGTCGGAAAGGGAATGGACGTGTCCCAATGGTCACACATTGGACAGGGACATCAACGCGTCAAAAAATATCCTGCAAGAAGGATTAAAAACAATCGGGGCGGAACTCTCCGATAACACCTTTGGAGGCCAAAATAAGACTTCTGCAAAGAAGCGCAAGCCAATGAAAAAGGAAGCCCATTAGGTCTTTAGCTAATGGGTAGTTCACATTTGCGAACCAAAGAATACGAAATGACGAGTTTATCAGACAGAATCAATCAGCTTGCAGAGTCCCAGACGATCAGAATGGCCAAAATGGCCCGGGAACTCGCGGCCCAGGGCGTTGATGTTATCAGTCTCAGTTTCGGCGAACCTGATTTCCACACTCCGGAATACATCAAGGAGGCGGCAAAAAAGGCGATGGACGAGAATTACACCTACTACACGCCCGTTTCCGGATATCCTGAATTGCGGAAGGCCATTGCGGCCAAGCTTAAACGGGAGAACGGACTGGATTATAACTTCGATCAGATCGTCGTTTCGACCGGTGCCAAGCAATCCCTGGCAAACGCGGTGCTTTGCCTGGTGAATCCGGGCGATGAGGTGATCGTTCCTACGCCCTATTGGGTTTCCTACTCGGAAATGATCAAACTGGCCGAAGGTACCCCGGTATTTATCCGGAGTACGATAGAGAACGATTTTAAGATCACCGCTGCCCAGCTGGAGGCAGCGATCACGCCCCGCTCGAAGGTCTTCATGTTCTCCTCCCCGAACAACCCGACCGGCAGTGTCTATTCGGAAGCGGAACTCGCTGAACTGGCCGCCGTATTTTCAAGGCATCCGCAGATCACCATCATCTCAGATGAGATCTATGAGCATATCAACTTCGTCGGCAAACATGTTTCCATCGCCCAAATGCCGGATATGAAGGACAGAACCGTGGTGATCAACGGGTTCTCCAAATCCTATGCAATGACCGGCTGGAGGATTGGCTACCTGGCCGCCAATAAGGAGATTGCCACCGCCTGTGACAAAATGCAGGGCCAGATCACCTCTGCGACCTGTTCAATCACCCAGCGTGCCGGTATTGCCGCCTATCAAGGAGGCCTGGAAAGCGTAATGAAAATGAAGGAAGCTTTCGCCAGACGACGTACGATCGTCTATGATCTCCTCAGAGATATCCCGGGACTGAGAACCAACCTTCCTGACGGCGCCTTCTACTTTTTTCCTGACGTGTCTTCCTTCTTTAACAAATCTTATAACGGAAACACCATAACAAATTCCTACGAGCTGTGTTGTTACCTCCTTGAAACGGCACATGTGGCCGTCGTCAGCGGGGATTCCTTCGGAGACGAGAACTGTATCCGGATTTCCTATGCCGCATCGGAAGAAAAACTGATGGAAGCCCTGAGGCGTATCAAGAAAGCATTGGCTCAACTAAGCTGATTAATGAGGAACCTTTTCGATAAATTCAATAACCTGAACATCCTGATCATCGGCGATGTGATGATGGACTCCTACCTGTGGGGAAAGGTCGACCGTATTTCCCCGGAGGCCCCTGTGCCCGTCGTTTCGGTCCGGAAGAAAGAGAACCGCCTGGGCGGCGCGGCCAACGTGGCGCTGAACATCCAGGCCCTGGGCGCGACCCCGTGGCTGTGTTCGGTCGTCGGCGACGATATGGAAGGCCAGGAGTTCTGCCGGCTGCTCGACGTCCAGTCGATGCCCCGCCACGGGATCGTTACGGTTCCCGGCCGGCCAACGACCGTGAAAACCCGGGTCATCGGCCAGAACCAGCAGATCGTGCGGGTGGACGCAGAGGATGACCGGGTGATCGGGCCCGGGACTACTGATTTGTTGTTAAAGAAAGTGTCCGATATCATCAGCGGCCATCCGGTCAGCGTGATCATCTTTGAAGACTATGACAAGGGAGTGATTACCGAAGACCTGATCCGGGAAGTCGTTCGCATCGCCGCCGAACATGGCATTCCGACGATCGTCGATCCTAAGAAAAGAAATTTCCTGTGTTACCGGAACGTTACCCTGTTCAAACCGAACCTCAAGGAACTCCGCGAGGGACTGAAAGTCGATCTCGATGCGGCCAATGCCGGGGAGATCGAGGAAGCCGTTGCGACCCTCCAGGAACGCCTGGGGGCACGTCAGATCATGGTCACCCTTTCCGAACGCGGCGTATATATCACTTCTGAAAACGGAAAGAAGCTGATCCCGGCCCATATCCGCAATATTGCCGATGTATCCGGAGCCGGTGATACCGTAATCGCCACTGCGGCAGTGTGCATGGCGTCAGGATTCGACGAGTTCATGACCGCAGCCATCGCGAACCTGGCCGGCGGCCTGGTTTGTGAACATGTGGGCGTCGTACCGATCAACAAGGAACAGCTGCTGGCCGAAGCGCTGAAGCTCTGATTACTTGCTCCGGATCGCTTCCACAGGATCCAGCCGGGATGCCATGAACGCCGGTATGAACCCGGAAACCAGCCCGATCAGTGAGGACAGGATGATCGTCAGGGTCACTTTGCCGATATCGACCACAACGGTAAAATCGGCAAAGGTCTTGAACAGGAACGCCAGCAGATAAACGATGCCCAGACCGATAAATCCGCCCATCAGGCACAGCATGATGGCTTCGATCAGGAACTGCAGCATGATAAAGTAATTCTTGGCGCCGAGGGACTTCTGGATACCGATAATATTGGTCCGCTCCCGCACGGAAACGAACATGATGTTGGCGATCCCGAATCCCCCTACAAGGATCGAGAATCCGCCGATAAACGCACCGGCAAAGTTGACGATCCCGAACAGCTGATCCAGCTGGGCGGTAATGATGGTGGTCTTATTCAGCGCGAAATCATCCTCTTCACGCGGACTGATCCGGCGGATGGAACGCATCAATCCCCGAAGCTCGCTCTCCAGTTCGCTGCTGCTGATGGAAGATTTTCCGCGGACCGTGATCTGCGGACCGTACCGTTCGTTTTCCACATCCACCAGGCCGCGGACGAAGTTCAGCGGGGTCAGGATCGACTTATCCGAGGAAATGCCCAGCATATCCTCCCCTTCTTCCTTGAACACCCCGATGACCCGGACGTTCCGGCCCAGCACCTTGATGGTCTTGCCGACCGGGCTCTGATGCGGAAACAGTCCTTCAGCTACCAGGTGCCCGATGATCGCAACCGGCGTACCCGCACGGGATTCCGATTCGGTAAAATACCGGCCGTCCTGCAGATCAAACTGCCAGGTGATATAGTAATCGTGTGAGGCGGCACCTATCTGCACCCCCGATACGCTGTTGCTCCTGTATTTGATGGTCCGGTCGCCCATATAGACCTCGAAGGTGATCCCTTCGGCACTCTCCAGCCGGTCGGTCAGTTTCTCAAAATCACGCAGGGACGGTGAAGGACGGTTCATGTACTTCCACCAGGGGAAGTCGCCGCCACCGCCCCAGGGCCACTTCTGGATATAGATTGTATTGCTGCCCAGTTTGTCGACGCTGTTCTGAAGGTTGTTTCTTAACGTATCGACCGCCGAGAATACTCCGATGATCGTCATGATCCCGATGGTAATCCCCAGGAGAGACAGAATTGTTCTGAGCTTATTGGTGCTAAGAGCCTCAAAGGCGAAGATGAAGCTCTCCCGGATCAACTTGAATACTATCATAACTTGGGTTTAGACCACGCGCCGTTTGAAACGTTACGTTAAAAGTGCTGAAATTTTCGGTTTTCCCTGCAAACAAAAGCAAGATTCCTTAAATTAAGAGAATACGAAGAATTATTCATAAATTTGCGCCCTAAATTCTACTCATAGTCCATATGAAATTATCTCAGTTTAAATTCAACTTACCGGAATCCCTTATTGCTCACAACCCAGCTCCCAGCCGGGATGAAGCCCGTCTGATGGTACTTGACCGTAAAACCGGCGCTATCGAGCATAGGATTTTCAAGGATGTGCTGGAATATTTCAATGAGAAGGACGTGATGATCCTGAATAACACCCGTGTATTCCCAGCCCGTATGTATGGCAACAAGGAAAAGACCGGGGCTACCATTGAGGTGTTCCTGTTGAGAGAACTGAACAAGGAGCTGCGCCTTTGGGATGTACTGGTCGATCCGGCAAGAAAGATCCGTGTAGGCAACAAGCTTTATTTCGGCGAAGATGACCTGCTGGTTGCCGAAGTGGTGGATAACACGACATCGCGCGGCAGAACGATCCGTTTCCTGTTCGACGGGACCGATGAGGAGTTCCGCCGGAACATTGAGATCCTGGGTGAAACTCCGCTACCTAAATACATCAAGCGTAAGGCAACCGAAGAAGACAAAGACCGGTATCAGACCATTTTCGCCAAAAAAGAAGGTGCCGTGGCAGCTCCGACTGCCGGTCTGCACTTCAGCCGGGAACTGATGAAGCGCCTGGAACTGAAAGGCGTTGAATTTGCGGAGGTGACCCTGCATGTCGGCTTAGGCACCTTCCGTTCTGTTGAGGTGGAAGATCTGACCAAACACAAGATGGATTCCGAGCAGTTCATCATCGAACAGCGCGATGCCGATATCGTTAACAGGGGACTCGAAAGAAAAGCGCGGATCTGCGCCGTGGGCACGACCAGCATGCGCGCTATCGAATCCGCAGTTTCCGCCTCCAAAACACTTAAGGCGGCCAATGACTGGACCAGTAAATTCATTTTCCCGCCCTATGAGTTCAGCATTGCAAACAGTATGATCACCAACTTCCACACGCCGGAGTCTACCCTGCTGATGATGATCTCCGCATTCGGCGGTTATGAAAACGTCATGAATGCCTACGAAGTTGCCGTCAAGGAGAAATACCGGTTCTATAGCTACGGCGACGCCATGCTGATCATCTGATCCCGATACAGGAACAATATTTTTTCAAATAAAATGAGGATCTTAGGTCCTCATTTTTAGTTTTACCAGTATTCATATGAACTATTATGCGATGATCGTGGCCGGCGGTTCGGGAAGCCGGATGCAGAACCGGGTACCGAAACAGTTCCTCTTGCTGAATGACCGGCCCGTGATCATGCATACCATGGAAGCGTTCCACCGTTCTTCCTGCCACCCGGCGATTATCCTGGTCCTGAATCCTGCCGCTGCCGACCAGTGGGCGGATCTTTGCCGTGAATATGAGTTTACGGTCCCCCATGAAGTCGTTCCGGGCGGTGCCAGCCGGTTTGAATCGGTAAGAAACGGGTTATCGGTGATCGCTGAAGAAGGGATTGTCGCCGTCCACGATGCGGTGCGGCCCGTTATTTCAGAAGAACTGATTCTCAGAGCCTTTCGGGAGGCTGAACGGTCCGGGACGGCGGTTCCGGCCATCCTGAGCAGGGATTCCGTCCGTCAGGGGTCCGAAGAATCATCCCGGGCGCTCGACCGCCAGGAGATCTTCCTGGTCCAGACGCCGCAGACGTTCCGGAGCGATATCCTCAGAAAAGCCTATGAACAACCCTACAGGGAAACGTATACGGATGATGCCAGTGTCGTTGAGGCATCCGGCGTCAGGGTCCGGATGATTGAGGGGGATGCGGCCAACATCAAGATCACCTTTCCGGGAGACCTTTCCCTGGCCGGGTTTTATCTGAACAGGCAAAAGTAAAAGATCCGAAAAACTCGGACCTTTTACGGCGGTATTTATACCGTTCCTCCGCGGATCACGCGAAGCAAGATCGCAATAATGGCAATAACCAGCAGGATGTGAATAATGTTACCGCCAAAAGGAGTCACAAAAGCTCCGAAAATCCAGACAATTATCAGAATGACGGCGATCAGATAAAGTAAATTACCCATAGCTTTAAGTTTTAGTTTGAGGTGATTAATTAATTTACTCTTAAGTAATACTAAAACTGTGCCGAATGTTCTGCCAAACCGGAGGAAAATAGCCTAAAAACTACAAAAGCCCCGCAGGGCTTTTTTTAGTATTCATCTTCGTTGAAGAAAAAATCGTCTTTTGTAGGGTAATCAGGCCAGATTTCTTCTATATTTTCATACGGCTCACCGTCATCTTCTAAAGCCTGAAGGTTTTCAATCACTTCCACCGGAGCTCCTGAACGTATTGCATAATCGATTAATTCATCTTTTGTGGCTGGCCAGGGTGCGTCTTCCAGGTGTGATGCCAATTCAAGTGTCCAATACATACTTTAAGAATTTAAAAATTTGAATGTCGCAAAAGTATAATAAAATATTTGAGATATTAATATAAAAAAAGATCTTTTAATTCTTCCTCGGAATCCAAACATTTTCTTCAGCTCCGTTCTGCTGAGCTACTTTCCGGGCGAAAGTGAACAGAAAATCACTGAGCCGGTTGAGGTAGATGATCACATTGGGATCTACAAAAGACTCTTCAGCCAGGTGTACGGCCAGCCGTTCGGCCCGCCGGCAGATACACCTCGCAATATGACAGAACGATGCCGTCATCTCCCCGCCGGGAAGAATGAAGTGCCGTAATTCAGGCAGGTCGCGTGTCATGGCATCCATCTGGTCCTCCAGGAGCGTAATGTCTTCGGCATGCAGGTCCGGGATCGTCATTCTGGACTTATCGGGATCGGAGGCCAGCGACGAGCCGATGGTGAACAGCCGGTCCTGAATTTCCTTCAGCAGTGCCCGCTGGTCATCGGAGATGTCCTGGTCCCGGATGAGTCCGATGTAGGAATTAAGCTCATCCACCGTACCGTACGTTTCGATCCGCAGGTGGTATTTGGGGACCCTGGTTCCGCCGATCAGCGAAGTATGGCCCTTGTCCCCTGTTCTGGTATATATCTTCATCGGGAATGGTTCAGCGCTTATTTGATCTTCTCGAAGTCAACGCCCTTATCCACCAGGTCCTTCAGTCTGGGAGAAACGCTTTTGATATTGGGATTGACGTAATCGGCCTCGATCAGGCCGTCGCGCATCCGCACGATGCGGTGAGCATGGCTGGCAATATCTTCCTCGTGGGTAACCAGGATAATGGTGTTACCCTTCGAGTGGATCTCTTCGAGAAGGGCCATGATCTCCACCGACGTCTTGGTATCCAGGTTTCCGGTCGGTTCGTCGGCCAGGATGATGGACGGATTGTTGATCAGGGCGCGCGCAACTGCCACCCGCTGACGCTGACCCCCCGACAACTCGTTCGGCTTGTGGTCGACGCGGTTGCCCAGGCCCACATTCTCCAGTGCCTTCTGGGCCCGGTTATTCCGTTCCTCCTTATGAATGCCGGCATAGACCAGCGGAAGGGCCACGTTGTCCAGGGAAGAAGACCGCGGAAGCAGGTTGAAGGTCTGGAAAACGAACCCGATCTCCTTGTTCCTCACTTCGGCCAGCTCGTTATCCGACATTTCGCTCACGCGGATCCCGTTCAGGATATACTCACCCTTGGTCGGAGTATCCAGGCATCCGAGGATATTCATCAGGGTCGATTTTCCGGATCCGGAAGGCCCCATCAGCGCTACGAACTCGCCCTTCTGAATGGAGAGTGAAACAGATTTTAACGCGTGGATAGTTTCGGCGCCGATCACGTATTTCCGGCCTATATCGGTGATTGAGATTAGAGATTCCTGTTCCATTCCATTTTTTTCGTTAAGACTTAAAAAAATCAGCTATTGTTACAAAAGTTAGGATTTATCTATGACTTTCGCCACCCTAAAGTATTTTCCGTCCTGATCCGGCGCATTTCTGAGGGCCTCTCCGGTACCTAGTTCCCTGCTGACGATATCGGGCCGCAATACATGTGCCTCATCGGTCATGTAGATCAGCGGGGCCACTTCCGACGTATCGATCTCATTGAGCTTGTCCATGAAATCGAGAATCCGGTTCATATCCGCTTTAACGCCTTCAAGTTCCCCCGGACCCAGTTCCAGCCGGGCAAGATGGGCGATTTTCAGAACGGTTTCATCTGTTATCTTCATTCATTCCTTCTTTAATGATCCCGAACACCCGGTCACGCAGGGCATCCGTGTCATCCACGGTCATGCCTTCCGTACTGACAGGCTCGTGAACACAAATATCATAAATTCCGGGCCGCGTTCCATATTTCCAGCCGTCATCCCACATAAGCCGCCAGATATTACTGATCGATACCGGGATCACCGGCACCTGGTGTTCGATGGCAAGGCGGAACGGGCCGTTCTTGAATCGCTGCAGCTCCGGAGGATAAACGTCCGCAATCTTCCCCTCGGGAAAGATGACCACGCTCAGCCCCTGGCGGAGGTACTCAGCCGCCCGCCTGAAAGCCCGGTAGGCACTGATGGTGCTTTCCCGGTTAACCGGGATATCGATGGTTTTGAAGAAAAGTGAGGTAACCGGATTCTTCAGCAGTTCCTCCTTCCCCATAAACGCATAGTTCGTGTTCATCATCAGGCTCATGGCCGTGATATCCAGGTTGGACGTATGATTGGCACAGACGATATAATTCCGGCTCCAGTCGATCTCCTTCCGGTACCGGAAGCGCACGACCAGGCCCGCCGAATACGAGCTCAGCAGCCCGAATATCTTCCGGATGTGATTCATCTTCAGATATCGCGAGGGATGCCTTGAAAAGTAGTAGAGCGGCGGGTACAGGATGATGAAAAAAAAGAGTACAAAACCCAGGTAGATCATGTGGTGGGCTTTCTTCAAGATCAATTTCATCGTGATCAAAAATAGAAAAATTCCTTACTTTCGCCACGATATGGAAACAGTTGTCAGCGGCATCCGGAGTACCGGAAAATTACACCTCGGGAATTATTATGGTGCAGTACAGAACTTTGTTCAAATGCAGCACCAGTTCGATTGTTATTTTTTTATTGCGGACTGGCATTCCCTGACAACCCATCCAACCCCAGAGAGTCTCCACTCCAGCGTCAGGTCCGTCCTGGTCGAATACCTGGCGGCGGGCATCGATCCGGAAAAAGCGACCATCTATGTCCAGTCCGATGTTCCCGAGATCCTGGAACTGTACCTGTACCTGAATATGAACGCGTATAAGGGCGAGCTGGAGCGAAGCACATCCTTCAAGGACAAGGTCCGTGCACACCCGGATAACGTAAACGCCGGACTGCTCACCTACCCGGTGCTGATGGCGGCCGATATCCTGATCCATAAGGCGGTGAAGGTGCCGGTCGGAAAGGACCAGGAACAACACCTCGAAATGGCCCGGACATTCGGAAACCGGTTCAACCGTTTATATAACTCGGAGTATTTCCCTGAGCCGTTCGCATTTACCTTCAGCGATAAGCTGGTGAAGATCCCCGGACTGAACGGTGCCGGGAAAATGGGTAAATCAGAGGGTGAAGGCAACGCGGTCTTCCTGTCAGATTCCCCGGAAGTGATCCGGAAAAAAGTGATGCGGGCGGTTACGGACAGCGGTCCGACTACCGAAAACCAGGAAAAGCCGGAAGCGATCCGGAACCTGTTCGACCTCATGCAGGTCGTTTCAAGCGCCGATACGTATGCGCATTTCGACCAGGCCTACAATACCTGCCAGATCCGCTACGGAGATCTCAAGAAACAGCTGGCAGAGGACATGGTGGCGGCTACTGCCCCTATCCGCGAACGTATCCTTGAAATTGAAAAGGACGAGGCTTATTTGCGCCAGGTCGCCCGGTACGGCGCGGCAAAGGCCCGCGAGAGCGCTGCGCGGACGATCCGGGAGGTCCGGGAAATTATCGGATTCAAAAGTTTTTAAGCGGTCATACCGCCACCTTACCAAATACCTGAATTGCTTACCGTTCCGGGACAGCCCGGAGCATACCTGAACCTAACATGCATATCGCGATCGTCGGAAACATTGGCGCCGGAAAGACAACCTTAACCGAATTACTGGGAAAACATCTCGGATTTGAGCCCCAGTTTGAAGCAGTGGACAATAATCCCTACCTGGAGGACTTTTACGGTGATATGAAACGCTGGAGCTTCAACCTGCAGATCTACTTTCTGAACAGCCGTTTTCAGCAGATTATTGAGATCCAGCGGAGTAAGGCCAACATCATCCAGGACCGTACCATCTATGAGGATGCGTACATCTTCGCCGAGAACCTGCATGATATGGGCCTGATGACGACCCGCGATTATGAGAACTACCGGTCTATCTTTGATAATATCACTTCCTTTATCAAGGCACCGGACCTTTTGATCTATCTGAAGGCATCCGTCCCTACCCTGGTGAATAACATTCAGCGCCGCGGGCGGGAATACGAGGCTGCCATCCGTCTGGACTACCTTTCCAAACTGAACGAGAAATACCAGAACTGGATCGACGGCTACAAGGAAGGCAAGCTGCTGATCCTGGATAAGGACAAGCTTGATTTCGCCAACAACCCTGAGGACCTGGGACTGGTCATTGAAAAGATCGAACGGGAACTCCACGGGCTGTTTTAGGCCTGAAATATGCCCGGCGCTCACCCGCCCCGGCAAGGAAGCATGAGATCGGATCGGCACGCCGGGCGCCTCAGTGCCGGGTCAGGCGGTTACCACCTCTGAGGGTAACCGGTCATACGCCCGGAGGATTAACAAGTACGTTCAGTTCTATTCTCAGCTCACTATACAGGCAAATACGCTCACATGATAACGATATCGGGCTGCATCGACGTCAACGGGAGCTGCAAATATCATCATGCCGGATCTGAAACACCAGACCAAACCATTCGTTCAGGCCGCATCCAAAAACATGTGCTAAAATCAAAGGATTGAATTTAAATTGACGCCAAAAAGCTATCTTTGCGGTTCAAATGAAGCATATACGTAACTTTTGCATTATTGCACACATCGATCACGGGAAGAGCACGTTAGCGGATCGTTTACTGGAATACACCAACACGATCACGCAGCGGGAAGCGCAGGCGCAGTTACTTGACGATATGGACCTGGAGCGTGAGCGCGGGATCACGATCAAGAGCCACGCTATCCAGATGAACTATAAGGTGGATGGTCAGGAGTATGTTCTGAACCTGATCGACACGCCCGGACACGTGGACTTCTCCTACGAGGTTTCCCGTTCCATCGCAGCCTGCGAAGGTGCCTTACTGATCGTTGATGCTTCCCAGGGCATCCAGGCCCAGACCATCTCGAACCTTTATCTTGCCCTTGAACACGACCTGGAAATCATTCCGGTCCTGAATAAAATGGATCTTCCGGGCGCCATGCCCGAAGAGGTCAAAGATCAGATCATCGAGCTGATCGGCTGCAAGCGCGAGGATATCATCCCGGCCTCGGGTAAGACCGGCATGGGCGTATACGATATTCTGCAGGCGATCATCGACCGGGTCCCTGCGCCCGTCGGCAATCCCGACGGCGAACTGCAGGCGCTGATCTTCGACTCCGTCTTCAATTCCTTCCGCGGGATAATCGCCTATTTCAAGGTGGAGAATGGTGAGATCCGCAAGGGCGACCGGGTCAAGTTCATGGCCACGGGCAAAGAGTACTTTGCGGATGAGGTCGGAACTCTGAAATTACAGCAACAGGCCAAGGACGTCATCAAAACCGGTGACGTGGGCTATATCATCTCCGGGATCAAGGAAGCCCGCGAAGTCAAAGTGGGTGATACGATCACCCATGTGGACCGGCCCGCCAAAGAAGGTATCCAGGGTTTCGAAGAGGTCAAACCGATGGTTTTCGCTGGTATCTACCCCGTTGACACGGAAGACTACGAGGAGCTGCGCGAAAGCATGCACAAGCTGCAGCTGAACGACGCCTCCATCGTCTTCGAACCGGAGTCGTCCGCAGCCTTGGGATTCGGATTCCGGTGCGGTTTCCTCGGCATGCTTCACATGGAGATCATTCAGGAGCGTCTGGAACGGGAGTTCAACATGACCGTGATCACCACGGTTCCGAACGTATCCTATAAGGCATATACCACCAAGGGCGAGGAAATTCCGGTGAATAACCCGTCCGACCTTCCGGACCCCAGCAAGCTGGAGTATGTGGAAGAGCCGTTCATCAAAGCCAATATCATCACCAAGTCGGAATTTGTCGGTCCTGTCATGTCCCTCTGTATTCAGAAACGTGGTGTGATCGTGAACCAGTCCTACCTCACCTCGGACCGGGTTGAACTGGTATTCGAGATGCCTATGGGCGAGATCGTATTCGATTTCTACGACCGGCTGAAAACCATATCCAAGGGTTATGCCTCCTTTGATTATCACCAGATCGGTTACCGGCGGTCAGACCTGGTACGACTGGACATCCGGCTGAATGCCGAACCTGTCGATGCCCTTTCATCCCTCATCCACCGGAGCAACTCCTACGAGTTCGGTAAGAAAATCTGCGAGAAACTGCGCGAACTGCTGCCGCGTCAGCAGTTTGAGATCATCATCCAGGCTTCGATCGGCGCGAAGATCATCGCCCGTGAAACGGTGAAGGCACTCCGAAAGGACGTGACCGCCAAATGTTACGGCGGTGATATTTCCAGGAAGCGGAAGCTCCTGGAGAAACAGAAAAAAGGAAAGAAACGGATGCGCCAGGTCGGTAACGTGGAAATTCCGCAATCAGCATTCATGGCAGTCCTTAAACTGGATTAACAGACAGGACCGAATCTCATCTTCAAGCACAGCAAACCATGCAATTACTCGACGGAAAGTTCGTATCAGAACATTTAAAGCAGGAAATCACCCAGGAAGCTGCCGCATTCCTTGCAGAAAGCGGTCGTCAGCCGCATCTGGTGGCTATCCTGGTCGGCCATGACGGTGGCAGCGAAACCTATGTGGCAAGCAAGATGAGGAACTGCGAAAAGGTCGGATTCAAATCGACCCTTGTCCGGTATGCGGATACGGTTTCCCAGGATGAGCTGATCAGCAAGATCCGTGAGCTGAACGCCGATCCGTTCGTGGACGGCCTGATCGTTCAGCTCCCGTTGCCCGCCCATATCGATCCGGAACAGATCACGGCGGCGATTGATCACCGCAAGGATGTCGACGGATTTCACCCGGTGAACCTTGGCCGGATGATGCGCAACCAGCCCTGCTTCATTCCGGCTACCCCCTACGGAATCCTGCTGATGCTCGAACACTATAAAGTCCAGACTTCCGGCCTGCATTGTGTGGTCGTCGGACGGAGCAACATTGTCGGAAGCCCCATGAGCATCCTGATGGCCCGTAACACGAACCCCGGAAACTGCACCGTTACGCTGACTCACAGCCGGACCCGGAACCTCCCGGATGTGGTGCGGTCCGCAGATATCATCATCGCTGCGATCGGAAAGAAAAATTTCATTACGGCCGATATGGTAAAAGAGGGCGCCATCGTCATTGACGTGGGTATCAACCGGGAAGTATCCGACCAGACCAAATCGGGTTACAAACTGTATGGAGATGTCGATTTTGAGCACGTAGCGCCGAAAAGCTCCTGGATCACCCCCGTTCCCGGCGGCGTCGGCCTGATGACCATCGTGGGCCTGCTGAAGAATACGCTGGCATCCGCCCGCAAAGAAATTTATCCCTGAGCTACAGCATGTAGATCTCGGGGATCATTAGCCCTTCCTTCTCATCGGTCCAGATCATCGAGGTGATCAGCCAGTTACCCCCGGTATGGATGTACTGGATATAGTTGACTCCCCGCTTCCAGGGATCTGTATTATTCTCCCGGCTACTATACTCGTATACGCTGATCCGCTGCGCCATGGTACCGAAAAATTCGGTAATATCGCCGATCTCCTGCTGTGCGAAATAGGTAACGTTCCCGCTGTTGATCTGCTGCATAATGGACTGCGAATAGCTGTGCGGCGTGAGATCAGCCGGCGTGTCATACCGGTAATCGATCAGCCGGGCCGAGCCGAAAAACAACTCCTGCAGGCGGTCAATGTTCGGAAAATGCTCCGGATCAAATGAAACGCATTTGTAGAATTCTTCGGTCAGGTGATCAATGGCCTGGGTATTGATCAGAGCGACCTGGTCAAGTTCGTCGTTCGGTGCATCCATGGGGTTGGTCTTTACAGAATAACGGCAGTCCGCGGGATCGGTTTTCCGGATCTAACGAAACAGCCGTTTCAGCCATCCCCAGCGGTCCTTCAAACCGATGTATACGCCGTCGGGACGGACTTCTACCGGATAAGTCACCAGGTAGTCCCCCTGCCCTTCGGCGCCGGCTCCCGTGGCCAGATCGAACTCATGCCGGTGGTACGGGCAGATCAGTTTGCCATCCCGGCACCAGCCGTAGCTCAGGTCGGCCCCGGCATGGGGACAGTGCACCTGGGTGGCAAAGAAATCGTCCCCGCTCCTGATCAGGCAGACTTTTTTGCCCTGCGCGTCCACCCGGTGGACAAAATCGGACCCGCGGTCGATCTGGTCATATATTTTCACCCATTTCATACAAGAATGTCAGTTTGATGTCTCAATATCCCTTACGGGCGCTCTTTACGGAGGCATTCCGTATATTTGTACCCTAATTTACAAAATGCCACATCAAATACCTGACGACGGGACCCTATTGCCACTGATGGAAGAATTCTACACCATCCAGGGGGAAGGTTTCAATACCGGAAAAGCTGCGTACTTCATACGTTTGGGCGGTTGCGATGTCGGCTGTCACTGGTGCGACGTCAAGGAAAGCTGGGATGCTGAAATGCACCCGCTGACCGCTGCCGACCAGATTGTGGAAAATGCTGCCCGGTATCCGGGGAAAGCGGTGGTGATCACCGGGGGTGAGCCGCTGATCTACAACCTCTCCTACCTTACGCAAAAATTACAGGAAAGAGGGATCCGCACCTTTATTGAAACCTCCGGCGCCTACCCGCTTTCGGGACAATGGGACTGGATCTGTCTGTCGCCGAAGAAGTTCAAGGCTCCCCTGGCTTCCAATGCCGCCCAGGCTCATGAACTCAAGGTTATCGTGTTCAATAAGAGCGACTTCGCATGGGCTGAAGAACATGCCAGGCTGGTATCCCCGGGATGCAAACTGTATCTGCAACCCGAGTGGTCGAGGGCCTCAGTGACCATTCCGCTGATCATTGACTATGTGAAAGCGAACCCGCAGTGGGAAATCTCCCTGCAGACCCACAAATACCTCAACATCCCCTGATCGCAACAAAGGAACGATTATTGTGTCATTTTGCTTTATATGAAGAAACTTTTACTTCTGATCGCGCTTTTTTACACTACTGTTTCTGTTTCTTTCGGGCAAAATCACGCCTCTTCCAATAAGACCGCGCAGCGTGCCTATGCCGAAGCGGGGAAAAACATCTCATACCGGTTCTACGACAAAGCGATCGAGCAGCTGAAGATTGCAGTACAGCATGACGGCCGGTTCGCTGCCGCCTACCAGCAGCTCGGTGACGTCTCGCGGAAGCTCCGGAACTACAGGGCAGCTAAAGAGTATTACGGGAAGGTCCTTGAGATCAACCCGGACTTCCACCCGCTGACCTACTTCGGCCTCGGGGAAAGTGCCCTCAACAGCGGTGATTACCCGGCAGCCCGCTCCGCCTTCAAAAAATACCTGACCCTGCCGGGAATTCCGGCAGCCGACAAAACCCTCGCGGAAAAATATCTCCGGGATGTGGAATTTGCTTCCGAAGCGATCACACGCCCGGTACCTTTCAATCCGGTCAACCTCGGTCCGGGCGTAAACTCTTCCGCCCAGGAGTATCTTCCGGCGATAACCGCTGATGAGGAAACGCTGATCTATACCCGCATGTCGCAGAATAACGAGGACTTTTACAAGAGCGTCAAGGAGGGCAACCAATGGACCCGATCGGTCAGTCTGAGCCAGAACATCAATACCACGATGTACAATGAAGGAGCGCAGTGTATTTCCCCTGATGGGATGTACCTGTTCTTTACAGGATGTAATCGGCCTGACGGAGCGGGAAGCTGCGATATCTACATTGCCCGGAAACAGGGCAGCGGATGGAGCAAACCTTATAACCTGGGCGCGCCGGTGAACTCGCCGGGCTGGGATTCCCAGCCATCCCTGAGCGCCGACGGCCGGACACTCTATTTCGTAAGTACCCGCCCGGGGGGATTCGGCGGCTACGACATCTGGAAAACAGAACTGAAAGACGGCGGCAGCTGGAGCAATCCGGTCAACCTCGGCCCGTCCGTCAATACGGCATATGACGAACAGTCCCCGTTCATCCATCCGGACGACCAGACGCTCTATTTTTCATCGAACGGCTGGCCGGGATTGGGAAGCAAAGACATTTTCATGAGCCGCAGATCGCAGGACGGTCAGTGGCAGACGCCGGTAAATCTGGGCTATCCCATCAACACCTTCGGTGAAGAAAGCAGCCTGACGATCAGCAGCAATGGCCGTACGGCGTTCTTTGCTTCCGATAAACAAGGCGGACTGGGCGGACTGGACATCTACTCCTTCGAGCTTCCGGAAAACGTCCGGCCAAACCTGGTCACGTACGTGAAGGGCCGAATCTTCGACAAGACCGATTCCGTCCCGCTGAGCGCCCAGATCCGGATCATCAGCCTGGCTACAGGCAAGCCGGTCTATGATGACCGGGCCGATCCGGAGACCGGTGAGTTCCTGGCGACCATGCCTGTTGGCCGTGCCTACGGTCTGAACGTGTCCCTTGAAGGCTACCTGTTCTATTCGGAAAATTTCTCGCTGGATAACGCGGCCGGCTCGGACAAGCCGTTCCTCATCCGGGTCCCGCTGCAGCGGATCGAGGTGGGCGGACTGGTTACCTTAAGAAATATATTTTTCGAAACCAATAAGTTCGGACTATTACCTGAATCAGAAGTTGAACTGAAACAGCTGGTCACCTTCCTCACGCAAAACCCGTCTGTCTGGATCGAGATCGGCGGCCACACGGATGCCATCGGCGATGAAAAGCTGAACCAGGTCCTTTCGATGAACCGCGCCAGGACCGTCTATGACTACCTGGTGAATCATCAGATTCCGGCCTCCAGACTGAGCTTCAAAGGTTATGGCGAAAGCAAACCTGTGGGCGACAATGCGACGGAAGAGGGCCGGCAGATCAACCGCAGAACCGAGTTCAGGGTGACCCGGAAATAAGGCCGCCGGCCATATCACTGGGTGGTAACGATCCGGATCTGAAACAGCAGGTCTTCGATTACCTTAAGCAGTTTTTCGCGGGCATCCAGGAACTTCTCGCGCCGGTACTCGGCCGTTACCTTTTCGGTGTCGGCCGCCTCAACCGGCAGGCTCAGATCCATGGCTATGGTTTCCCTGATCTCCTCCTTGTAGTCCAGGTCGTCCCGCCCTTTGCTCTGAAAGTAGACGGTCAGGAACAGTTCGAACTTCTCATAGGCGAGCCGGAGCTCTGCAAAATTCTCCGACGACCATTCCTTCAGGGATTTGATTTCCCGTTCCAGTCCGCGGCACAACCCGATAAAGGTCTGGTCATCAAAATAGAACATCTCAAATTGCTTCGTCTTCATACCGGGAAGGTTGCAAAGATAGCGCCACATCATCCGGGCCATTCTCCGGAAATCCATCAAAATTCATGTTCTCTTCATCTTGCAGCGCTACACTTGCCACAAGACGATTAACTGTTCACTTGAGGTTGGGACTTATTTCAGTTTAAACTCCATCGTGCAGATAAACGATCTATTATCCTGTAAGGCTCCCCCGGTACGTCGTACCGGGTGGCTTTTTTATACCTGGTCAGACCTGCCCGGAAGTCCGCCCCGCCATGTACGCTGCCGGCGGGATGCCCTCAAATTGCTTAAAGGTACGCTTGAAGTTCTTACAGGAGGTGAAGCCGCAGTTCATTGCCATGCCCAGAAGCGACAGGTGCCGGTTCAGTCCGAGGTCCACTTCTCTGCGGAACTCGCGGATACGGTAGCCGTTGATGAACTCGAAAAAGCCGGAATTGAACTCCTGCGAGATGACCTCCGACAACTGACGCCGGGTGATCTGCAGTTCGGAACTGAGATCGTTCAGCGTGAGGTTGGCATTGAGGTAAGGTTTGAACTCATCCATATACTCCCGCAGCTGTTCCGCCAGAGCCTTGCGTTGCCCGACCTCTGGCGGAAAAGAATCAGCGGTCCGGGTCAGCGGATCCTGCGCAGGATCTGACCCGTCGTTTTGCACCTCCTCCCCATCCCACCCGTCCTGACCGTCTTCAGGCTCATCAGCAGTAAAGACGGTCGGATCCTGAACGAGCTCAAAACCGATCCAATAAACCAGAATGACAAGCAGCGCCAGGTGATAGGGATATACTTCAGGAAAATTCGGCAAGCCGTAGGCTTTGGAATAAAAGGATGCCACCGAGAGCGTGATCACGCCGAGCACCACCAGAAGGAACTGCTCAAGCCAGGCGGGCCTGATGCGGGAGGGATTGGAGAAGTACCGGTAAAGGCGTTTCCGGCGCTGGTAAAACACCAGCAGGGCGGCCGCAGCGAACCCCATGTAAATCAGGTTGCTGACTTCATCGAGCAAGCCATGCTGATCGATCCCTTCCGGGGCCAGGTCCGCCAGGTCCGCATCCCTGCCACCGTTTTCCTCCAGGAAATAGGGGATCAGCCAGCCCATGATCACCAGGAGAGGAACCAGCAGGATCAGGTGACGTCGACGGAACCTGAACTCCACCTCTGCGATGCTGCTGACAAACAGCAGCAGCAGCGGACCGTAAAGAGCCGGGAAGAAGTAGGTGACATGCCTCAGCCGGGGAAAATCGAGGAACAGGTTATCGGTCCCGGCCCTGACCAGGATGAGGTGCAGGCTGATCAGCAGAATAAATGCCGCCAGCAGCCGGTTGGGCAGCTGGTTCACCTCCTTCCTCAAAAGGAGAATCACCAGGACCAGGCCCTGGAAGATTCCTGCGATCATCATTCCACCGGACAGCGCATTCACAGAACTAAAATACGGGAAAAGTACCGAACTTCCATCCTGCAGCCAGAAAATGAGACACTTAGCCCAGTAACCGAAGGACATCCCGCCGGCAAATTGCGGTTTCCGAAGTCCAGGCGGCGGGCACCTCCCCGCTTCATTTTTCCGGGCCAAGAATTGCGCAAAAAAAACAATTAGTTCAGCGAAACATCTATTTTTGCGACATTATGAAGCGCACTAAGATCAAAGACCTTCTGAACGCAGAAACGTTCGGACACGAAGTAGTTGTTAAAGGATGGGTAAGGACTTTTCGTAATAACCAGTTTATTGCGATCAACGACGGTTCCACGATTAATAATATTCAGGCGGTTGTTGATTTTAATTCGACCGGGGAAGCATTGCTTAAACGACTGACCACAGGCGCATCCGTCTCCGTGCGCGGTGAGCTTGTCGAGTCGATGGGAAAAGGCCAGCGTGTGGAAATCAAAGTACGGGAGCTTGAGATCCTGGGCGACAGTGATGCGGAAAAATACCCGTTGCAGCCGAAGAAGCACAGCCTGGAGTTTCTCCGCGAGATCGCGCATCTCCGGTTCCGTACCAATACGTTCAACGCCGTATTCAAGGTGCGCCATGCCCTTGCCTTCGCGATTCACCAGTTCTTCAATGAACGGGGATTCGTATATATCCACACCCCGATCATCACCGCTTCGGATGCCGAAGGCGCCGGCGAGATGTTCCGGGTGACGACCCTGGATTTCGACAACACCCCGCGCAACGAGGACGGCTCGGTCAACTATAAGGAAGACTTTTTCGGAAAGTCGACCAACCTGACCGTTTCCGGCCAGCTTGAAGGCGAGCTTGCCGCGCTGGCTTTTGGCGAGATCTATACATTCGGTCCTACGTTCCGTGCCGAGAACTCCAACACGACCCGTCACCTGGCGGAGTTCTGGATGATCGAACCGGAAATGGCCTTCTATGACCTGAAAGATAATATGCAGCTGGCCGAAGACCTGCTGAAGTACGTGATCCGGTATGCGCTGGAGCACTGTGCGGATGAACTGGAATTCCTGAAAGGCAGACTGCTCGAGGAGGAAAAGCAGAAACCGCAGAACGAGCGATCCGCACTGGATCTGATCGGCAAACTGAATTTCTGCCTGGAGAACGAGTTCCAGCGGATCACCTATACGGAGGCGATTCAGATCCTGAAGAGCTCTAAACCGAACCAGAAGAAGCAGTTCAAATACCTCATCGAGGACTGGGGCGCCGACCTGCAGTCCGAACACGAGCGGTACCTGGTGGAAAAGCATTTCAGCAAACCGGTTATCATTACCGATTACCCTGCCGATATCAAGTCCTTCTACATGCGCCAGAATGAACCGGATGCCGAAGGCAGAAGAACGGTGGGTGCCATGGATATCCTTTTCCCCGGCATCGGGGAGATCGTCGGCGGATCCCAGCGGGAAGAGCGACTGGAAAAACTTCAGCAGCGGATGGATGAAATGAACATCCCGGTTGAAGACATGCAATGGTTCCTGGATACCCGGCGTTTCGGCTCGGCGCCGCACTCCGGATTCGGGCTCGGATTCGAGCGGCTGGTCCTGTTTGTGACCGGGATGACCAATATCCGCGATGTCATCGCATTCCCGAGAACCCCGAAAAATGCAGAATTCTAGCATCACAGGAAGCGGCCCCCGGGCCGCTTCTTCTGTACCTGACGGGTTCCGGCTCTGAACAATCGCCCTGAACCTTCGTTGTTTTTACTATGGATCTGTCAACGCGGCTGCAATTCCGGATCGTTTCCGTCAGGACGGAAACCGAGGTTGCGAAAACATATGAACTGGAAGAAGTAAACGGGCAGCAGCCGTCATTCCTCCCCGGACAATTTCTGACCTTCATTATCCGGACCGAAAAACAGGAATTACGCCGTTCCTACTCAATCGTTTCCCTGCCCGGCGAACCGCTGCGCATCACCGTCAAAAAAGTCGTCAACGGACTGATTTCCCGCTATATCCTGCAGCACTGGCATACCGGCGACGTAGTCACGGCGCTGCCGCCGGCGGGAAGGTTTACCGTATTCCCGCAAAGGGCCGTACCCCGTGACATTTTCTGTTTCGCAGCCGGCAGCGGCATCATTCCAATCCTCCCGCAGCTTCGTTTCCTGCTTCCGGAAGAGCCGCAGAGTAATTTCCGGCTGATTTACAGCAACCACAATGAAGCGGACGCCCTGTTTCTGCAAGAGATCGGGACACTGCAGACAACCTATCCGCATTTCACCGTGAATTACCTGTTTTCGGACCCCGTCCGCCGGCATCATGAGCAGGGACACCTGAGCAACCTGAGCGCCGAGACACTGGTAAACCGGGAGCTGAAGCACCGCCGGGAGGATGCCGTTTTCCTGATCTGCGGCCCGTTTTCCTATATGCGCATGCTGATCTTTACGCTCGGACTGATGCATATTCCAAGGGAGAACATCCGCAAGGAGAATTACCTGCCGGAGGTTATGCGCTCCGGTACTGCGCAGGAACCTGTTTATCCGGACCGGAAGGTTTTGATCGGGATCGGGGATGAGGAGCGGAACATTGACGTTCATTCAGGGGAAACGATTCTCCGGGCAGCCCTCAGACAGGGACTCCAGCCTCCTTACAGCTGTGAGGGTGGCGTCTGCGGACTGTGCGCCGCCAGGTGCGTCCACGGGAAAGTTCATATGAGCATCAATGAAGTGCTGACCGGGCAGGAACTCACCGAAGGCTGGGTACTGACCTGCACGGGTTTCCCGGCAGAAGACGGCACATATATCCTCTACTGACCCAGACCGGCTTTCATCTCCGGATCCGGTTATAATTCAGGGAGGGGGTCCGGCCTTCACCGGCCGTATAGAATCCCTGCCCGTTCCGGCTGAATCCGATGGCTTCGCCCTGGAGCTCCGAGGTATGCGGGAGCGTCCGGGGTTCGCGTTTGAACATATCCTCAAGCAATTCCCCCGGTTTTCGTTGCCAGTAAAAGACATTCCCGTAGGACCGTACCAGCACCTCCCTGCCGTCAGCCGAAATATCGGCCGCGGTCACCCAGCGAAGGAGACCTGCTCCCGGCAGGTTCAGCTTGGCTACGAGATCCATTGACACGGTATCCTGCCGCCGGAAATCCAGCCTGGTTTTGTAGACATGCGGCCGGTCTTCGCGCTTGGTGATGATGTACAATTGCCGGGTCAGCGGGTCGACCAGCAGCGCCTCGGCGTCCCGGCCGCCGTCAGGGTAAGAAAGAAACATGGAGTCCACCCGGATATCGCTGATGCTGTCTGTCAGCCGGGGTTCGGCGACCCGGAGGATACGGACCGCTTTCCTGCGACCGCTGTTATCGCCGATATCTCCCACATACAGGTAAGACTCTTTGCCGTCCGCCTGGATGGCGATATCCTCGAAATCCTCCGTGCGGAATTCCTTGAACCTGAAGCGCCGCTGCAGGATGCCGTCACTGCTCAGCAGATAGAGACGCAGCGTTCTGGTGCCGTCATTATGTACCCACAGGCTTCCCTTGTTCCGGATCGAAGTCACCAGCCCGGATATCTCGCGGATCTCCCGGTACGTTATCTCGTAGGAACGGTCCGCGACCAGACTGGCATTTGCAAACCAGATCTTATAGACCGCCCCCAGCATCAAAACAGTAAGAACCCAGTGGTACCAGCGCATACGCGTAAAAAAAGATTATTGCAGTTCTGCCATTTAACAATGCCTCACCGGGAGTGTTTTCAATGAGTCAGAAATGTTACCGCCGGAGTTCGGCCAGCAATGACTGGTGACCGAGCGGCTCGGTAATCATCTCGATCCCCCCCTCCCCGGTTCTGGGCCATAGTTCCTGAGGCCTGTCCCAGTATAGCTCTACCCCGTTACCATCCGGATCATCCAGATAGATGGCCTCTGAAACCCCGTGATCGGATGCGCCGGTCAGCGGATATTCCGCCTCCAGCAACCGGTTGAATATAACGGCCAGGTCGTACCGTGTCGGATACAGGATAGCGGTATGAAATAATCCGGGCGCGCGTACCGGCCCGGGGGCCGCTCCTTTTGAGTACCAGGTATTCAGTCCCAGGTGATGGTGGTACCCCCCCGCTGAAATAAAAACGGCCTGGTCTCCGTATTTTTGGGTAATTTCAAATCCGAGCAGTCCCTGGTAGAACGCCAGCGAACGTTCCAGGTCGGCAACCTTGAGGTGGACATGCCCGATTCGGGTCAGGGGCGGCACAGTATATTTCATATTGTAATTAAACAATCCGTAGTCTTAAACGATTTCTATAGTTATGTTAATACATATTTATCCTGAAAACCCCAATCCAAAGCATATTAACCAGGTGGTCGACGTGCTCAGGAAAGGAGGCGTCATCATTTACCCGACGGATACGATCTATGGAATAGGCTGTGATATTACCAATCATAAAGCCATCGAAAAAGTTTGCCAGATCCGCGGAATCAAGCCCGAAAAGGCTAATCTGTCCTTTATCTGTCATGACCTGAGCCATATTTCGCATTACACCAAGCCGATTGACAACTCCGTCTTCCGGCTGCTGAAAAAAGCGCTTCCCGGACCGTTCACCTTTATTTTTGAGGCCGGCAATGCCGTTCCCAGGCTACTGAGCTCCAATAAGAAAACGGTGGGCATACGCGTTCCGGATAACCCTATCGCCCGGGAGATCGTTCGCGTCCTGGGAAACCCGATCCTTTCCACCTCGATCCATGACGAGGATGAGGTCATCGAGTACTCTACGGATCCGGAGCTGATCTATGAGAAATATAAGGACCAGGTGGACCTCGTCATCGACGGCGGCTATGGCGGCAATCAGCCCTCTACGGTCGTAGACTGCACGATGGGCGATTTCAATATCGTCCGCAACGGCAAGGGCGACCTGGGTGCATTTCTATAACTCCGGCGCGGGGCGCTGGTCCGGCGGGCCCGCGACCTCCTCCGTTTCCTCCTTGCTGTTACTGAAGATCAGTCCGGCCATCATGATGAAGCCCGTCAGTATGATGATCTGTATGATCAGCGGCCGGTTGACGATATCGACAGACAACCCGACCGGTATCGACAGGAATAGGAGAATCGTAATCAGGCCCCGCGGGGCGATGAACAGCAGCGGCATCAGCGGCAACCCGACCGCACGAAGCTGAAGCGCCCGAATCAGGAAGATGCCCGCGACGATCCCGACTGCCCACAGGAGGGTTTCCGGGTTCAGTAGTTCAGCCGTCTCAATGACATACCCAAACAGCAGGAAAAAGATGGCGCGCACGACGAAGGCCGCTTCGACGCTGATTTCCCGGAATTTACGGACCTCAGCATTCAGATCCTGGGGATGAAGCTTCTGGATCCATTTGAGCCGTTTGAGTTCGTCCAGGTTGCCCAGGAAAAGTCCGAAGGTCAGAATAAATACCAGCGCCGGGAGATGATAGATCTTGGAAATACCGTAGATCAGGATAACCAGCAGGATGATCGGCGCGAACTTGATATGATGTTCGATCTTGCTCAGGAGATAGGACAGGCCGGCAGATGCCGTAAAAGATATGATGATGATCGCTACCAGCTGCATCAGGAAGTGCAGAAAGGAGCCGGTCGTGATCGTTTCGTTGAGCACAAAGAAGTCGAACAGCAGGACCCCGAAGATATCGCTCAGACTGCTCTCATAGATAACGAACTCCCGTTTTCCCGCGGCCAGGTTCGCCGCGCTTGGGATCGCGATCGAACTGCTGATCACCGCGATCGGAATAGCGTTCACCAGGCTCTCCCGGAAGGGATATCCCCCCACGAGCGATATCGCATAGGCAAGCCCCAGGCTGAGAATAATGATCGGAAAAAAGGACACGACGAACGATGTGCGGATGACAGGAAGCTTGGACTTATTCAGCTCCAGTTCCAGAGCCCCTTCCATCACGATCAGGATTAGCCCCACCGTGCCCATCACCGACAGGATCGGGGTCAGATTCGGCAACTGAAAGTCGAGTACATCGCCGATCTGCCGCATGATCCAGCCTACCAGGAGCAGAAGGATCACCGACGGAATCCGGGTCCTTGCTGAAGTAATATCAAAAACATAGGCCAGTAGGATCAAGCTGCAGATGGTAATGATGATCGTATTGCTCATAATCTTGGTATTGGTTTCGGCTTATCCGCCGCCAATTTATTATTTCTTATCCATACATGGGCCACCACCGGCAAGAAACCGGCCGGCAGTTGAAAAAAAGGAAACGCGCCGCGATTCTTTTGAGCGTTTTATTATTTTCGCTGGATGCCGAAAATCAATCTTGCGCCGTTTAAAGAGTTTCTTCAATCCCAGCAGATCGGGGGCTTCCTGCTCCTGCTGTGCGTGGTCGTTTCGCTGCTGATCGCTAATTCTTCCTGGGGGACCGGGTTCGGGCAGCTCCTCGAAACGGAACTTGGACGGAATTTCGGACCCGTGCAGCTCACCTACCCGGTGGCCCTGTGGATCAACGACGGACTTATGGCCATCTTCTTCCTGCTGGTCGGCCTGGAGATCAAACGGGAAATCGTCGAAGGGGAACTGAGCACTGCCAAGAAAGCCGCCCTCCCAATTTTTGCGGCGCTTGGCGGGATGCTGTTTCCGGCCGCCATATATGCGCTGTTCAATGCCGGAACCCCGACCTCAGCCGGGTGGGGTATTCCGATGGCAACCGATATCGCCTTCGCCCTGGCAGTCCTGTCCATGCTCGGGAACAGGGTACCGACCTCACTGAAGGTCTTCCTGTCAGCGCTCGCCATTGCAGACGACCTGGGCGCCATTCTCGTCATCGCCGTTTTTTACACCAGAGAGCTGCACTTTGCCTACCTGGGATACGCAGGCGGTATCCTTGTGCTCCTGCTGTTACTGAACCGGTTTAAGGTCACCAACCTGGCGGCCTATCTCCTGCCCGGGATCTTTTTATGGTACTTCATTCACCACTCAGGGATTCACGCGACTATCGCCGGCGTGATCCTGGCATTCACCATCCCGACCAATATCGGGTCAGCCGCCTCGCCGCTCGAAAAGCTTGAACATGCGATTTCCAGACCTGTCAACTTCCTGATCATGCCATTGTTCGCCCTGGCCAACACGAATATTCGATTCACCAGCTCCATGCTGGACGGATTAAGCAGTAACCTGGGTCTGGGCATCATCATAGGCCTGGTAGCCGGAAAAACAATCGGCGTCACTGCCTTTTCATGGATCTCGGTCAAACTCGGCCTGAGCTCACTTCCGCGGAAAACGGGCTGGAAACAAGTTTTGGGGCTGGGCATGCTGGCCGGGATCGGCTTCACCATGTCGATCTTCGTTTCCCTGTTGTCCTTCTCGGACACGGAACATCAGTCCGAGGCAAAGTTCGCTATTCTCTGCGCCTCAGTCCTGGCGGCAATACTCGGTTCCGTCTACCTTACCCTGCTGAGTAAGCGCAGTCCGGCCGGCCCTGCCTCCCATTCCTAAAAAAGCAAACCCGTCTGCTATACAGGCGGGTTCACTTTTGGTCGGTAGATGCATCCGTCACATGCAACTTCGGTGCCAGGAACCTACGCAAACAGCCGTTTGCAGCAAAAAAACTAAAATGACGGCGGACGCTGCCGGAAGTGAGCGGGCCGTTTCAGACAGGTGCACAGCTACAACACCGGGTGAGCCGGTTGCCGGTTAAAAGGAGGGCCTGTCCCCCGAATGAAGTGTGTGTGCCCCCCCCGTGGAAGGACGGACGGTGTTAACAGTGCCCGAGGGCATACCAGATGATCACGAAAATGACAATAGTGGAGAGGCATCCGCCTCCGAGTTTCTTAGCTCCGTATCCTGCAATCAATGCTCTGAAGAAATTGTTCATATGCGTTTTTTCAAATAAACTTCGGGATCAGCGAAAGGTTTGCCGCAGGGGAAGGCGGACGGCGGGCAAATAAATAACCCTTTAGTAATTAACTTACTAAAGGGTTTTGGTTCTTTCAATAATCTTGCGATCATATCAGAACTCTTGTAATAATAACATCCCGTACAGCGATTGGTTTCAGCCGGAATAATTATTTTTTATTTTTTTTGAAATGTCTTTTCGTAAAGGCCGATCCAGTCCGAAGGAGTCATTTTTCCGGCCAGCTCACCGATCAGGTCCAGCGGAATATCCCCGGGTTTTTTGAAACGGATACAGCTTTTTCCCATATCGAGCCGGGCCGTGGTCCGCTTGGGATATTCGGAGGTAAACCAGGAAAGGAGCACCGGATCGGCGTATATCCCCATATGGTACAAGGCAATAAAATTTTTCTGCAGCGCCAGGTTCATAAACGGCAGGGGAAGCGCGGGATTACAGTGATACCCTTTCGGGTACAGGGCATGGGGAACCACGTAGCCGAGCATCCCGTAACTGATCACCTCTTCAAACCCGGCCGGAATATTCCGGAGGATCGAGTCGCGGATCATCTCAATGGCCTGCCGCCGGTCTTCCGGCAGTGCTGCCAGATATTCTTCCGGGGTACGATATGCTACCTCTTGCTTCATGAAACGAAGATACGATCCTGCAGAGAACCGAAACCATCTCCCCGCTGTTTTTGAGTTCAAAAAAAAAGATCCGCCAGACCGGGGATCTTTTTTCGCAAGACTTTCCGTTTTTATTATCAATACGGCGGCAACTGCCGCGCGGTTGCCTGCGGGCCGGAATTTTTGAATGACCGGCGACCCGGGTCACATGGCGTTCAGGATCCTTACCGTTACCAGCAACTGGCCCGTATGACGCGTGGTGTGTTCCGCGGCATGGAACAGCAGGCCCAGGACCGTGGTGGGAAGCCGTTTGCGTCCGACAGTCCGTTCATCCGTCAGCGTTAAGGGGTCGGTGTCACGCAACCGCTGCAATGACAAGTCTACCTGTTCCCTGAAAGCGTCCAGCAGATCCCGCACTGAACAGCCGGGAAACGGCTCATTTTCTTCCGAGGACAGGTACTGGAGCTGATCGATCGTGAGCACTTCGCCGCGGGCATAGGTGAACAGCCGGTCGAGCACGCCCTTCAGGTGCTGCAGGTGGAATCCGACGGAGGCTACCCCTGCCGGCCGGTCCCACAGATGATCCTCATGGAAACCTTCCATGATGCCCATGATCTCATCCCGGGCCTGTAACAGCGCGTGTGCAACGGGCTGCAGCAATGCCGGAACCTCCGGCACAGGCCCGCGGAGCCAATATTCGGGTAGTTGTGACATCGAGTTTATGTTGGTGCTACTGTAAATATACGGGATCTTATGCGCCCTGTCCAGTATTGAGGGTCAGGCCTCCGTCCATAAAGTAGGAAGAACCCGTCACATAATCAGAATCGGGGGATGCCAGGAAGACCGCCAGCCGAGCGATCTCTTCCGGCCTGCCGGGTCTCTTCATCGGGATATGCGCTGCCCGCTGCTCCCGGAAACCGGGATCGTCGATAGCCTTTTGATTCATAGGGGTCAGGATCATTCCGGGACAGATGTTATTCACATTGATTCCCTCGCCGGCTACTTCCAGGGCCAGGGTACGCATCAGGTTCCGCAGCCCGGCCTTCGACGCATTGTAATCCGCATAGCCGGGCATCATGATCTCCTCGTGGACGGAAGATATATTGATGATCTTTCCTTTTCCCCCGGCCTGCCGGCGGTGGCGGACAAACCGGCTGCAAAAGTAAAAGGGACCGTACAGGTTAGTCCGGATGGTCCGGTCAAACTGTTCGGCGGTCATCTCGGCGACACCGGCGTCGCCGCCGCTGACGCCGGCGTTGTTGACCAGGATGTCAATGGCACCAAACTGACTGGTAGCTGCTTCAAACAGGGAACCGACGGCCTGTTCATCCCGCACGTCCACCTGGAACACCAGCCCCTTCCGCCCCTGTCCTTCCACGGCAGCTGCCGTTTCGGAGGCGCCGGCCTTATCCGAATGATAGCATATGATGACATCGGCCCCTTCCCCGGCGAAGGCGATTGCGATCGCCTGTCCGATGCCGGAATCCGCCCCGGTCACCAGGGCGACTTTCCCGTCTAACTTTTTTACTTCCATACTCCTGAAAGTATAAAGCAGATTGTGCTCAAATTGTTCGGACGGTTCCCTTCAGTGACGCGACCAGCGCCGGCAGTTGTTCCCGCCAGTCCGGTCTGGCCAACAGGCGGACAACCGCGCTCCCTACGATCGCCCCGCGGGTATACCCGGCGGCCTTGGTAAAACTGGCCCTGTCCGATATGCCGAAGCCGATCATGGTCGGGTTCTTCAGTTCCATGTCCCGGATCCGCGCGAAATAGGCCTCCGTTTCGGGCAAAACCACCAGGTTACTGCCGGTGGTCGAAGCGGAGGACAGCATGTAGATGAACCCGGTGGTCAGGCTGTCGATCTTCCGGATCCGCTCATCCGAGGTTTGCGGCGTGATCAGGAATACGTTGCTGACCCCGTGATGTTCAAAACAATCCCGGTACAATTCCTCATATTCATACATCGGCAGATCCGGGACGATAACGCCGTCAATGCCTGCCTCCGCGCATGAGGCGCAGAATCTCTCCACGCCATACTGCAGCACCGGGTTGACATAACCCATCAGGAGGACCGGGACGGACACCCGCTGCCGGAGTTCCCTGAGCTGCGTGAACAGCAGATCAAGGGTCATCCCGTTTTCCAGTGCCTGCTGCGAACTGGCCTGGATCGCCGGGCCGTCGGCCACAGGGTCTGAATAGGGAAACCCGATCTCCACGAAATCCGCACCGCTCCTTTCCAGAAGTTCGGCGATTTCAAGGGTGCTGTTAAGCTCGGGGTATCCGGCCGTAAAATAAATAGAAAGGACTGGCTCCTTTTTTTGAGCGAACAGCTGAGTGAGACGGTTCATGTGATGTTCTTGATTGGTTATCGGTTATAAGCCTACAGACTGAAATACTGCATATAGTTATTGAGATCTTTGTCACCCCGTCCGGAAAGGCAGATTACTACGGTTTCGTCGCCCTTGAACTGCATGTGCTCCAGGTGCGCCAGCGCATGCGCGGACTCAATGGCGGGAATGATACCCTCCAGCTGAGCCAGGCGCAAACCCGCCTGCATGGCCTCCGCATCCGTAATACTGACATACTCGGCCCGCTTTATTTTATGCAGGTGAGCATGCTGGGGACCGATACCCGGATAGTCGAGGCCGGCCGAAATGGAATAGGGCTCCACTACCTGCCCGTCCGGCGTCTGCATCAGAATGGTCCGGCTGCCATGCAGCACCCCTTCCCTGCCCAGGGCTGAAGTTGCAGCAGAATGTCCGCTGTCAACACCCAGGCCGGCTGCCTCCACGGCGATCAGCTTCACCTGCTGGTCATCCACAAAGTGGTAGAACATGCCCATGGCATTGCTTCCCCCGCCCACGCAGGCCAGGACATAGTCCGGCCGTTCAGACCCGGTCTGCTCCAGAAGCTGTTTCCGGGTTTCTTCCGAGATCACCGACTGGAACCGCGCCACCATATCGGGATAAGGATGCGGTCCCACGACCGAACCGATGATATAATGGGTGTCCACCGGATTATTGATCCAGTCCCGCATCGCCTCATTGGTCGCATCCTTCAGCGTCCGGGAGCCGGAGGTCGCCGGCACAACTTTTGCCCCCATCATTTTCATGCGGGCCACGTTCGGGGCCTGGCGTTCGATATCGACCTCGCCCATGTACACCACGCACTCAAGTCCTTTCAGGGCACAGACCGTAGCGGTGGCCACTCCGTGCTGTCCGGCGCCGGTTTCGGCAATAATCCTTTTCTTACCCAGGCGCTGCGCCAGCAGGATCTGCCCGACGGTGTTGTTGATCTTATGTGCGCCGGTATGGTTCAGGTCCTCGCGTTTCAGGTAGATCGTGGTGCCGTACCGGTCTGAAAGCCGGTCGGCCAGATAAAGCGGCGAAGGACGGCCTACATAGTCCCGGAGCAGCTGCTGGAACTCGGCCTGGAATTCCGGATCATACATGATCTCCAGGTAATGCTGACGCAGATGCTCCACATTGGGAAACAGCATTTCGGGAATATATGCGCCCCCGAAATCTCCGTAATAGCCTTTTTCATTGACATGATAACTCATATGCTCGATGATGATGATTTTAAAGTGGTTATGGCCTGTTTTAACCGGCCGATATCCTTGAATCCCGGCCTGGTCTCAAACCGGCTGTTTAGGTCCGCCCCGTAAAGGGCCTTCGAAGAAATCTCCGGTATGCGGCCGATATTTTCCGGCCTGAGCCCCCCGCTGAGAAAGAACGGTTTATCCCCGGTGTAGTGGTCCACGACATTCCAGTCGAAAGTCCTGCCGGATCCTCCGTAACCGGAAGTTTTCGTGTCAAACAGAAAAGAGCTGCACGCATCCCGGTATGGTTCCAGACGCCTGAAATCGAAGGTATCGCCAATGCCGAAGGCCTTAATGACTTCCAGCCCCGCTGCCAGCAGCTCACTGCTGGCAGCGGGAGACTCACTGCCGTGGAGCTGTACCGCCCTGAGGTGAAACCGGAAAGCATAGTCCAGGATGACTTCGGGAGACTCATCCACGAAAACCCCCGTCCGGACGATCCCGGGATCCGTGGGAATCTGCGAGAACAGGGCTTCCGGGTCCGGTCCGACGTAGCGGGGGGACCCCGGAAAGAAGATAAAACCCAGGTAATCCGGCTCCAGTGCCGAAACATCCGCTATATTGGCCGGATCCCGCATGCCGCAGACCTTAATCTTCAGTGAGCGGTTCATCCGACAAGCGCTTTAAATGACTTCAGGGCGCGGCCGGAAAGCAGCGACTCCTCCGCTTCATAATAGCAGTCGCCAAAGGACACCTGCGGTTTGATCGTGCGGATAGCCAGTGCCGCATTACACAGGACCACCTGGTTCTGTTCGCTGGTCCCTTCCTGATTCAGGACGCCGGTAAAGATCCGTGCGGATTCCTCCACGGTTTCGCCGCCGGTAATGGCGGCCGGAGCTATCCGGCTGAACCCCAGCCCGTGGATGGAATGGATCTGTTCCCCCCGGTTCGTAAAGGTCTTGAAATCGCAGGTAAGCGAAACTTCATCATAACCTTCCAGGGCGTGAACGATCGTATAATTCCGGTCCGATTTCTGGAACATGTACGCAAAGATCCTAGCCAGCTCCAGACTGAATACGCCGACCATCTGGTAGGCCGGCAGTGCCGGGTTGACCAGCGGCCCGAGCATATTGAAGAAGGTTTTGACACCCAGTTCCCGCCGGATCGGAGCCACTGTTTTCATCGCCGGGTGAAAAAGCGGCGCATGCAGGAAGCAGATCCCGGCGGTGTCGAGCGCCCGGTTGATTTCCCCGGGATCGTTGCTGAACCGGTAACCGAGGTATTCCATCACGTTGGATGACCCGCATCCGGATGACACGCCGTAGTTCCCGTGTTTGGCCACCTGGTACCCCGCCCCCGCCACAACAAAGGATGCCAGCGTGGATATGTTAAAGGTGTCTTTACCGTCGCCTCCCGTACCGCACAGGTCGATCAGCCGGTAGCCCTGCAGGTCGGTGGCCAGGCAAAGGTCCAGCATGGCATCGCGGAACCCTTCCAGCTCCTCGACCGTGATATTCCGCATGCAATAGGCGGTCATAAAGGCCGCCATCTGGGAGTGGTTATACTTCCCCAGGGCCAGGTCCGTAAGGATCTGCCGGGCGCTGTCCCTGGTGAAGGACTTCTGTTCAAAAAGGTGATTCAGTATCTTTTTCATGAGCACAAAAAAAGGGTTGCTATAATGGCAACCCTTGTTCGAATTCGTTCCGGTATATTCAATACATTACAAGACTGCCAAATGAGAACTCATTTGCCACCACCAGGCAGTATGTAACCGATTTTTTTTCATTGCGTGTGAAACAAATATCTGTAAAGAAAACCGGTAAAGCAACTTGATTTTAAAATTTCGTGCTCAGGCGCTCCAATGGCGGTCCCGGAATATCCAAAGCATTCATTTTTGTACTTTTGGCCGTCGCCGGTTCAGAAGCCGGCGGACGAACCAAGATGGACGTATTCGGAATTGCGCTGACAGACTACTATAAGAACCGGTTCACGGGACCGCTGCTCCTGCATAACTCATACGGGGATCCCGAGGAAATGCCCGTGGAGGTTTTTTTCAGGGAAGAAGAAGATCTTCCGGGGTTGGAGGAATTCGCACTCCGCTCCTGCCGGGGACGTATCCTCGATGCCGGTGCTGGCGCCGGAAGCCATGCCCGGATCCTTCAGGACCGGGGCCGGGACATTACGGCGCTGGAAATCTCCGCGGCGGCGGCCCGGATTATCCGGGAGCGGGGCGTCGAACGCGTGATTCAGACCGATATCTGGCAATACCAGGGCGAAAAATACGACACGATGCTGATGATGATGAACGGCATCGGACTCGTTGAGACGCTGCACGGCCTCCGGGCGTTTCTCAGGCACGCAAGGCAACTCGTCCATCCGGACGGTCAGCTGCTGCTCGATTCCTCAGATATCTCCTATCTCTACGAAGGTGTACCCAAACCCGGAGGCTACTACGGCGAGATCCGGTACCGGTATGAATACCAGGGACTGCAGGGAGACTGGTTCGGGTGGTTGTATGTGGACCAGGAAACGCTTTTTGTTGCGGCCAGGGCCGAAGGGTGGCTGATGCAGGTGATCTACGAAAACGACGAAGAACAGTACCTGGCCCGGCTGGTTATGACTGGAACACCCCGATAAACATATCGGTCTCAAACACGTGACCTTTTTCAAGCTTCTTCACCCCTTCCTTTGAACGGATGTCGACAGGCCCGCCTTCGCTGTCCGCACAACCGATCCAGGGTTCGATACATACGAAGTCCGCCCCCGGCTTCGCCCACAGCCCAAGGTAGCTGAAACCCGGGAAGGTGACTTCGACAAACTGACTGCGGTTCCTGCTCCGGAGCCGGACGGTCCTGGAGATATGGTCCTTGAATACCAGGGCGTCCCGGTCAAACAGATTCCGGGTGAGCGGAAGGATGCGGCCGGAGGTATCCACCGTCTTCTTTTCCCCGTTGAAATATCCCCGCGGCGAAAGAAGATGGGTTTCCAGGTTCTCCTCCCGGTCAAACTCCAGGTAATAATCGCTGTACTCTTCAGAGGGATGAAAGGGAACCCGGAATGCCGGATGCGCACCCAGGGCAAAATAGATATCCCGGTTATCCTCGTTGATGACCTTGTAGGTCACCCTGAGCCGGTTTCCGGACAGGTCATACAAGACCTGGAACTGGAACCTGTACGGATAGCTTTTCAGCGTTTCCTCCTGGTGGCCCAGGGAGAACTCCGCATGGGTACCGGTAACTTCCATGGCCGTAAACTCCATATGCCGGGCAAAACCATGGCGCTGCATGGGATAGGCTTCCTCATCAACCATCAGTTCATCGTTGATCAGTCCGCCGACAACCGGGAACAGGTTCGGCGCGTGCCAGGGCCACACACCGGGATCAGCCTGCCAGATGTGCTCGACCTGACTTACCTTATTGTAGATGGAAGTGATCTCAGCTCCCTTGGTGCTGATCGAAACGCGCAGATGATCGTTCTCCAGTGTTACCATACTTTTCTAAATTACATAACTATAACTGCACGCCGGTTCTTCTGTTTGGCGCACCACGGCGCCCGTAAACAATTTAGGGTCCGGCACGTTAAATTTTTTACCAGTACAAAAAAACATCATTATGAGCAGTTCATCAAATACTACACATGATCACCAGGAGATCAGGCGCTGGGCAGAAGCACGCGGCGGTGTTCCGGCACGGATCAGGGGAACCGGCGATGCGGAAGATGAAGGCGTATTGAGGATCCACTTCCCGGACAACAGTGAGGATGATGACCGCTTTGAAGAGATCGGGTGGGCAGACTTCTTTGAAAAGTTCGACGAAAACAAACTGGACTTCCTGTACCAGGACAAAAAAGCCGACGGCGAGACCAGTACATTCCATAAGTTCGTAAAAAGGTCCTAACCGGTTCACGGCCCGGTCGTTCCCCGTGCCGGGTTCCCTTCCGGCATTTTCCACAGCGGCCGATTTTCTCCACAAATTGGACCGTTACGGTATATTTTGCTATTTTTGAATCCCGTACAATATGTTGTATTTCCTCCTTTGCCGGCGGAAATATCATAGCAAAATCCTTCAGATACATGACCAAATACATTTTTGTTACGGGCGGCGTTACTTCGTCGTTGGGAAAAGGCATTATTTCCGCATCCCTGGCTAAACTTCTACAGGCACGAGGCTACCGTGTAACGATCCAGAAATTCGACCCGTACATCAACATCGACCCGGGAACCCTGAACCCGTACGAGCACGGAGAGTGTTATGTAACTGAAGACGGAGCAGAAACCGACCTCGACCTGGGCCATTATGAGCGTTTCCTGAATGTTCCCACCTCCCAGGCAAACAACATTACAACCGGACGCATCTACCAGAACGTGATCAATCAGGAACGGGAAGGCGCCTATCTGGGCAAGACCGTACAGGTGGTCCCGCACATTACCGACGAGATCAAAAGGAATATGCGTATCCTTGGAGAAAGCGGTGAATTTGACATTGTGATCACCGAACTGGGCGGAACGGTAGGCGATATTGAATCGCTTCCCTATATTGAAGCTGTCCGCCAGTTCCGCTGGGAAGCGGGCTCCAATAATTCCCTGGTCATCCACCTTACCCTGGTGCCTTTTCTTGCCGCGGCCGGCGAACTGAAGACCAAACCCACCCAGCATTCGGTCAAGACGCTGCTGGAATACGGGATTCAGCCGGACATCCTGGTCTGCCGGACCGAACATCATATCTCCCAGGATATCCGTAAAAAGATCGCCCAGTTCTGTAACGTCAACATCAATGCGGTGATCGAGTCGATCGACGCCTCGACCATTTACGACGTGCCGCTTCTGATGCTCAAGGAGCAGCTGGATAAGACCGTCCTCAGCAAACTGAAACTTTCCCATAAGCATGAGCCGGAACTGGAAGGCTGGAAAGACTTTCTGGGACGCCTCAAGAACCCGCTGGCCGAAGTGAAGATCGGCCTGGTCGGAAAATATGTGGAGCTTCCGGATGCCTATAAATCCATCACGGAGTCATTCATCCATGCCGGCGCAAAAAATGAGTGCAAGGTCCGGGTACGGTATATCCATTCAGAAGATATCCACGAAGACAACGTCGCCGAAAAACTGAAGGGACTGGACGGTGTCCTGGTCGCGCCGGGCTTCGGAAGCCGCGGAATCGAGGGCAAGATCACGGCCATCCGGTATGTCCGGGAGCACCAGATCCCTTTTTTCGGAATCTGCCTGGGTATGCAGTGCGCCGTAATCGAATTCGGACGGAACGTCCTGAACCTGAAGGACGCCAACAGTACCGAAATGGATGAGAACACGCCGCACCCGGTGATTTCCATGATGGAGGAGCAAAAGAAAATTACCGCAAAAGGCGGAACCATGCGGCTGGGCGCTGCACCGTGCGACCTGCGTAAGGGCAGCAAGGCGGCGGCCATCTACGGAAAGGCAAAAATCACTGAAAGACACCGGCACCGGTATGAGTTTAACAACCAATACCTCAAACAGTACGAAGATGCCGGCATGATCGCATCCGGGATCAATCCGGAAAACAAACTGGTGGAAATCGTCGAACTGAAAAACCATCCGTTTTTTGTTGCGGGCCAGTTCCACCCCGAATTAAAATCAACAGTTGATAATCCTCACCCACTTTTTGTTAACTTTGTCGCCGCTTCCTTAACCCATTCAAGGAAAAAGTAAGATTAGATCGGGAAGCAGCAAATACTAATGGATAGAAATACTTTTACGGGACTCTTTTTGATCCTGATCATTTTAGTAGGTTCTACTTTTCTGATGAAACCGTCAGATGAAGAGCTGAAAAGGGAAAGACAGGTTCAGGATTCTATTGCAGCCGCAAAAAAGGGTCAGCCAGCTAAATCAGAGAACTTCAATGCAAACCGGAAAGCGGACACGACCGCTGAAGCCGTGGCTCCGGTTGATTCTTCATTATTAAAGGGTCCTTTCGGCGTAGCCCGGACTGGTTCGAACCAGCCTGTGGTACTGGAAAACGACCTGATGAAGATCTATATCAGCCCGAAAGGAGGACGCATTGCATCCGTTGAGCTGAAGAATTTCAAGACATATGATCAAAAACCGCTGGTTCTGTTCAACGCAGAAGATAGCCGGTTCAATCTGTCGTTTACAGCTGCCGGGGCGAACATCCAGACCGGCGACCTGTACTTCCGGCCGTCGGCTCCCGCGCTGAAGGTGACAAAAACTGATTCCAGCAGCGTAACCATGCGGTTAACCTACGCGGAAGGACGCTACATCGATTACATCTACTCCCTCAAAGGAGACAGCTATAAAGTCGGATTCGCCATTGCAGCGAAAGGTATGGAAAGCGTGATGCCGGCCAACCAGTCGCTGACTTTGGACTGGGAAGCCAGCTACCGCCAGAAAGAAAAGGATCTGGCGAACGAACAACGCTACTCCACGACCGTTTACAGAACCGTAGAAGAGGATGTTGAGAAGCTTAGTGTCAGTGAAGATGAGACCAAGGAGATCACCGAAGGAAAGGTTCAGTGGGTTTCCTTCAAACAACATTTCTTCTCCTCGGCCCTGATCGCCCGGAACGGTTTTGAAAAGGGAACGCTCGCTGTAAAGACGTCCATTGAGCCGGGAGTGGTTAAAGCCTTCGCTGCCAAACTTCAGCTGCCGGGTCCGCAGAACCTGGGCAACTACCCGATGGAGTTCTATTTCGGGCCGAATAAGTTCAGCACCCTGAAAGCACAAGGATATGACCTCGAGCGCCAGGTGGACATGGGTTACTGGCCGTTGAAATACATTAACCGGTATGCGGTTCTTCCGTTATTCAACTTCCTGGAACAATTAAACTGGAGCTACGGTCTGATCATCCTGGTCCTGACCATCGTGCTCAAGCTGGTGCTGTTCCCGCTCACCTATAAATCCTACCTCTCCATGGCCAAGATGCGTGTGCTGAAACCGGAGATGGAAGAGATCAAGACCAAGGTCGGCGAGGACAACCCTACCCTGCTTCAGCAGGAATACCTGAAGCTGTACAAGAAGGCCGGCGTGAACCCGCTGGGCGGATGTCTGCCGATGCTGCTGCAGCTTCCTATCGTCATGGCGTTCTTCTTCTTCTTCCCGAACCTGTTTGAACTGCGCCAGGAAAGCTTCCTGTGGATGAA
>CBINHC010000006.1:0-230911 GCA_966250385.1 uncultured Sphingobacteriaceae bacterium
TATTTTTGAGGAAAGGGTTAAAGTCTGACACCCTGCCCGGAATTCCATTTACACAGTTTCTTAGATACTACCTATCCAAATCTCCTGGGGTATTTCCATCACTCCCTCTGGGCCTTCAAAAAAGCCTTCACTGTACTCAATCATGTCAGATACATGATAAACTTTGTAGTATTTATCCCTGTATTCAACAACACATGCACCTGCATACGGTCTGGCTTGTACTTCTTCCGGATAGCATTGCATGAATTGTACAAAGGCGTTCTTATATTCCTCCAGAGCTGGATGTTCCAATCGTCCCATAACCCAAGATCCTCCAATAGGATAAGGTGTATTGAGGCGTTTGGTTTGGGTATTAATTAAAAAGCCGGGGTGTCCCGGCTACCGAAATTAGGATAGTTGTTTCAACCCCCAACGGTCTTCAGGCTCAAGTATTCGTAATAGTCTAGAAACCTGGGTGATGGCAAAGAAGTTGCTCTTAATTGTTTCAGGTGGAATCTCTCCCGAATCGTCATTTGATGATTGTAAGTAACCGTGAAAAAGATCCATCAGTACTTCCGTAAATCCTGCCGCGTCTTCTGTTTGGAAGACATCCTGAATAACCATGCATTGCTCTAAGGTCAGCGTGTTTGCGCCTGGGGCCTTAGCGGTTACCATTCTCTTTAGGTAAGCGACCGATTGCACTACACTCTCTTTGCGTGCTGTCGTCAGTTTTCCTAAAAAGGGCTGAGATTGGTAATACGCATCTAGCAACTCATCAAGGTCCTTTACCACTGTTTCCTGCATCGGTTGGTTTTTCTCAAATAGACTCATAGCCTTTATTTTTTATGGTTGATAATTGGTTTTCGAGTGGGATACCGGGGTTGAATTGGGTATTGATAAAAATCCCTCAGTTCTTAAGAAACCATCATAATCAAAGGGCGCTAAGACATCATCTGAAGATTGATCGTCAGGGAAAAGCTCAGCTAATAAAGTGTCTACAAAATTCGTTGGCGGTAGTGCGTTTCCTGCACAAGTGGCAAGCGAAAGGCTACTGACCGCAACGGTTGCTTGATTGTTTCGATTGTTCTACATGTTGTATTAGGATATAATACCGGGGGCTGCAGAACAATCTATTACCTGTTACGGTATGAAGAAAATTGCGGGTCCAAACCGCTCCCCCGGATAAGTTAAATGTAAGATTTTCGGTGAAAGGTAACGATAACATTGTTGTAATAAATTGTTCTGCACTGCAGAATATGAAGAGAATAATCGCTACTTCCAAGAAAAAGTTTTTATTTGTGTGTTAAAAATCAGAAAGTCACGATTTTATTCATTAGTGCATAAAAACATGCTTTGATGCTAAAAATCTTAGTGGTCTCTCACTGGTGGAAGTGCGTGTCTAGACCGTTCCCTGACAACAGGTAAATGCAGCCGGAAAACGGACCCGCTGCCTATTTCGCTTTCAACTTCAATCTTTCCTTTGTGCCCTGCCATAATCTTTGAGGATATATACAATCCCAGGCCAAGGCCAGAGTAGTTGTTGATCACCGTTTCCTCGCGATGAAATTTCTCGAAGATTTTCTGCAGGTTCGAGGAGTCCATCCCGATTCCGTGGTCGGTAATGGAAATAACGACCATGTTTTCCCGCCGGTGCATGGTTATATCGATCTGGCTTTCAGGTGCGGAGTACTTGGCGGCATTTCCGATGATATTGGCCATGACCTGCTCCATTCGGGCCCGGTCGAGATCGACCAGCGCATCGTCCTTAAGCATTATATTCAGGTGACGTTTGGGAACAACCTGCTGAATCAGGGCGAGCGTTTCCTGAAGATAGGTCCGTATGTTGACCGTTTCTATCTGGAAATTCAGGTTTCCATGCTCGATGTTCGATACATCCAGGAGTTGCTGGATAAGGGACGTGAGCCTGGACGCCTGCGACTCAATCTTGGTGAGGTAGCCTTTGACTTTCTCGCTGCACTGATCATTTCCCGAAGCAGACAGGGCGATCTGCGAGAAGGCTTTTATAATGGTCACCGGTGTCTTTAATTCGTGACTTGCAATCGAGATGAATTCGTTTTTGCGGTCATTGATATACTGGGACTGCAGCAGCTTCTCGTATCGTTCCTCCGCGATGAGGTTCAGTTTATAGTATTTCTTTTTTATCTCTTCGTAGGCCGTATAGGGCCGCTCAGATTCAAAGTACTGCTGGAGCTCGCGAAGTTTGCCAGCGTCGATTCTGGACGATCGCGGAATCTTCATCTTCAGTTCAACCACCGCAGAGCCTTCGGTCATGGAGATCTCCAACGACGGCACAAGCTTTTTCGCATAGGCATATCCTTCATCAAGGATGTCGCCTGATACCTCATGCGGATACAGGATCCTTGCCGCCAAAAAAAAAGCATCGTTATCATGAATCACGCCAAGTGACAGGGTGCCCTGATCCGTACATTCAATAACTTCACGGGCGATCTCCGATACGGCCGTGGCAAACGTTGTCTGGGTAGAGTTGGATAGGCTGAGCCGTTCCGCAAGCTTCACGGCTTTCTTGTTGGAAAGGATCAGATCCATCTCATTCTCTAACGTGATATAAACGATTTCCTTCATTTTCAATTTGCCTTGCAGCTAACTACCGTCATGTCGTCCGTCCCTCTGGCGAACTCCTTATAGAGGGCTGCATTTAATATGGACAGGTCGTGCCTGCCGATGAGTGTAAACCGGGAAGTATCCCATCGTGATTTCAGTCCGTCTGAACAGATGATGATCTGAGGGAACTCGGATTGGGAGTACTCCTGCGCTTTCATTGAACTCGCAATGTTATGTCCGATAATCCCGTTATAGGGGATATAGTTTCGGAAGTTTAAAAAATTCATCAGCTTGGATGAAATATTTCCGACTCCGCCGATAGTCCAGGTTTTCTTCCTGAAGTTATACATAATTACCGTTCCCACGATTCCCCTGGTTTTTCTTATATCACCGTGCATGTACTTGATCACTTCAACAGGATCGTTGTACGGACAGGTCTTGAAGGAGCTTACGGCTTCGTTTACTGCCCGGTTTGCCTCAGGTCCGTGCCCGAGTCCGTCGGCGACAAGGATCTTCAGGTACTCATCGTTCACCTTGTAATAGCAGCCGTCACCGCTGACCCGCTCGCCCGGTTTGGCCACGACCAGCGTCCGCATTTCGAAGGCTCTCTTCCCGGCGGGTTTCCTTTTATAAACCCGGCTTAGGACGATGGTGCCCCAGCCGGGCTGACTGTAAATGTCGAACGTATCCGAAAGGCGGCTGATACTGCCCAGTCCGTGTCCCAGCGTATTCGTGGTCGAAACCCCGTCGGCCACCATCCTGCGTGCGTCCGTCATGCCCGGTCCGTTGTCGATTGAAAGTATTTCGACATACTCTGAATCATCGTTCAGGATGTGTCCGAATAAAACTTCCCCTCCGGTGGCATGTTTGAGCAGGTTGGAGGTCATTTCTGAAACAATGATGTCGATCTCGGCACTCTTCGTCTTTGTAAATCCTGCTTCGGCTACCTTAGCATGTATTTCCTTTTTTAATATTGAAAAATAACTTCTGTCATCTGCCCTCAGGCTGATATGGGTTGCATCAACCATTTTGCCATTTAATTATCGTCACCGTAGTGCCTTTCCCCACCTCGCTTTTAATATCAAAATCACTCACCAGCCGTTTGGTGCCGGGAAGTCCCAGCCCCAGGCTTTTACCTGTCGAATATCCGTCCTGCATCGCTAACGATAAATCAACGATTCCCGGTCCTTTGTCAGTGAATGTCAGTCTTACCCCGTTTTCCCGGCCCCTGGAAACTACTTCGATCAGTATTTCCCCGCCACTGGCGTATTTAAGCATATTCCGCACCAATTCACTGGCTGCAGTAATCAGTTTCGTTTGATTGACAAGTCCCATCTTGATCTTTACCGAAACCTCCTTTACGCGGTTCCGGAAGGGCACAACGTCCTGATCCTTCGCGATGCGCATCAGGTCTTTAGAAAGGGACACTACCATATTAAAGATCGGTGTCCTCATCACCATCCTCCCCATCTTCATCGTCTGAATCGATGGTTACCATGGTGTTCAGCAATTTCATGCCCCTGTCAACGTCCAAAGCTGTGTGCACTCCCTTAAGGGGCAGGCCCAGTTCGATGAGTGTGATTGCAACGGCAGGCTGCATGCCCACCACGACAGTTTCAGCGTCCAGGATTTTCGACATGCTGCCGATATTGCCGATGATCCGGCCCATAAATGAGTCGACGATTGAAACCGCAGAGATATCTATCAATACGCCTTTCGCACCGGTTTTGTTGACCATCTGCACCAGCTCGGATTCCAGCGTCAGCGCCAGACGGTCGTAGAGATCTACCTGTATGGTAACCAACAGAAACGATCCCATCCTAAGAATAGGAATTCTCTCCATACGCCTATTGATTATTTGTCGCTTCGATTCTTTTCACACGCTTCTTTACCTCGAGATTTAACGCCTGAAACGCAAATCTGAGTGCACTCGCAAGGGTTGCCTTCGTAATCACATTCGAAAGGTCGATTCCGAGGTGGACAACGGTCTGTGCGATCTCCGGCCGGATACCGCTGATGATACATTCGGCCCCCATCAGGCGCGTTGCGCTGACGGTCTTGATCAGGTGCTGTGCTACCAGTGAATCGACGGCAGGAACTCCGCTGATATCGAGGATCGCGATACTGCTTCCGGTTTCCACAATCTCCTGCAGCAGGTTCTCCATAACCACCTGGGTACGTGAGCTGTCAAGTGTCCCGATAATCGGCAATGCAAGTATACCGTCCCAAACGCGGATCACAGGCGTTGAGATTTCGGCGATTTCGTCTGTCTGTCTTAAGATGACCTCTTCCCGGCCCTTGATAAAGGTTTCAAAGGTGGTGATGGAAAAGTTGTCCATTAACCGGCTGACCCGGATACTCTCTGTATACAGAGTTGCCGGGTCGTTGTTGATCTCTTCCTGAAGGACCTGAAGGAGCGCTTCTTTTAAGCCAAGGACGAACAAGCCCGTTTCCTTAGGACTGAATCCCTGCCGGGCGCGTGAAATGGAGATGCCGGCGAGCAGTTCGAACACTCCGTCGAACTCAGGTGATTCAACATCCGTGATGTTGGTTGCGGTGAGGGATGTGGTGAGGGAGTCAATAAGCTCTTCAGAGGAGGCTCTCAGCTCCTCATTAGAGATCAGATCTTCCCTTAGTCCTTCGTTGGACAGCTGGTTCTTCATCCAGATCTCAAGAACTTGCTTTTTCTTCTTTTGAAAAATTTTTGATGCGGTTAGAGCCATATAAATTTTTTTACGTAAATGTAGTAATCCGAACGAAAGTGCCTGTTATAAGTTTTACGAATCCGGAAAGAATTTGATCGTATCCGGGCAGATTCCTGCAGATTTTCTGCTTCCCGGCGTCGTTTAGCCTGAATTTGCAAGAAGTACCCGATTTTTAAATTTTCGCTATATTCAAACGGTTGAATTCCGAAGGGATTCAGCCGAAACCCAATTAACCTGACCTTCATGAAACCTCTACAGACAGCGGACTATGTCGTATTCCTTTTCTACTTTGTCATTGTTGCACTCTACGGGCTATGGATCTACAACCGGAAGAAGAGCGCTGATCCCAGTTCCAAGGATTACTTTCTTGCTGAGGGCTCGCTGACCTGGTGGGCAATCGGTGCTTCGCTGATCGCTTCAAACATTTCAGCCGAGCAGTTTATCGGTATGAGCGGGTCCGGTTTCAAAATGGGGCTCGCCATTGCGACCTATGAATGGATGGCTGCGGCTACCCTGCTGATTGTCGCGATCTTTTTCATGCCGGTATACCTGAAGAATAAGATTTACACCATGCCGCAGTTTCTCAACCAAAGATATAACGGAACGGTAAGTATGATCATGGCCATCTTCTGGCTCTTGCTGTACGTGGTCGTAAATCTTACCTCCATATTATACCTCGGTGCTTTGGCCATTAACAGCGTATCGGGAATCAGCCTGGACGTCTGCATGTATGCCCTGGCGGCGTTTGCAATCTTCATTACGCTGGGCGGTATGAAGGTGATCGGCTACACGGACGTTATCCAGGTATTCTTCCTGATTTTAGGGGGACTGGCCACAACCTACCTGGCGCTGAACCTGGTTGCCGAAAATAACGGTACCGAGGGAGTTGTTTCCGGCTTCCGGATCCTGACCGGTAGAGCGGAGGATCATTTCCATATGATCCTTAACCAGGAGAACCCCAATTACCTGGATCTTCCGGGGCTGACCGTATTATTCGGGGGCATGTGGATCGCCAATCTGAGCTACTGGGGCTGTAACCAGTATATTACTCAGCGGGCACTGGGGGCGGATCTGAAAACGGCGCGGGAAGGACTGCTGTTTGCGGCATTCCTGAAGCTGCTGATGCCGGTGATCGTCGTGTTGCCCGGCATCGCCGCCTTTGTTCTCTATAACCAGAACGTTTTCGGTCCGGAGATGCTCCAGGATAATGAGATCAATCCGGACCGGGCGTATCCGGTGTTGCTCAATCTGCTTCCTGCCGGTTTGAAAGGGCTTGCTTTTGCCGCATTGACCGCAGCGGTCGTTGCGTCGCTCGCCGGCAAGGCCAACAGTATTTCGACGATCTTTACACTCGACATTTATAAGAAGAAGATCAATCCGGGCGCGGACGAACGGAAACAGGTTAATATCGGCCGTTGGGTCATTGTCATTTCCATGATCCTGGCGGTACTGATTGCGCCGCACCTCGGTATTGATAAGAAGGGCGGGTTCCAGTTCATTCAGGAGTACACAGGCTTCGTGTCTCCGGGCATCTTCGCCATGTTCCTTCTGGGCTTTTTCTGGAAAAAGGCTACGTCAAACGCCGCGCTGTTTGCGACCGTAGGCGGCTTTCTGATCTCCGTGATCTTCAAGCAGCTGCCCCACTGGGTAGACCTGGAGTTTCTTTATAACGCCGGTTTTTCGGTCCCTGTGAAGCAGGCCGGAGGACAGATCCTGTATGAGATTCCATTCCTGGACCGGATGGGATTCGTGTTCCTGATCTGCGTGATCGGTATGGCGATCATCAGTCTGCTCGAACACAAGCGCGGGATCAGAGCCGGCGCCCTGGAGGTGGACCGGTCCATGTTCCGGCTGAAGCCCGGTTTTGCTATCGGCGCACTGATCGTTACGGGTATCATTGTAGCCTTCTATACGATATACTGGTAAGGGGCCGAGCTAAAAAAAAACCCTTGTCTGCCGATGCAGACAAGGGTTTTCTGTTCAATGGGAGCGGATTTCCGGTCAATATGCATGCTCTTCTCCCCGGATGACGTTGATGATGGTCAGGAAGATGATCTTTACATCCAGCATCAGGGACCAGTTTTCCAGGTACCAGATATCATGCTCGACCCTTTTTTTCATGTCATCATGCGTCCGGGTTTCGCCCCGGAACCCGTTGACCTGGGCCCACCCGGTGATCCCCGGCCTGGCGTGCTGCCGGACCATGTACTGATCAATGATCGCCCGGTACTCCTCGGTGTGCCGGAGCATATGGGGCCGTGGGCCGACGATACTCATATCCCCGAGCAAGACGTTGATGAACTGCGGGAACTCGTCAAGGCTTGTCTTCCGAAGCAGCTTGCCGATCCTGGTGACGCGGTCGTCGCCTTTTTTTGCCTGCGAACTGTCAGCCTGGTCGTTGAGCTTCATGCTTCTGAACTTATAGCACCAGAACGGCTTGTCATCCCTTCCTGTTCTGAGCTGCCTGAATAAAACGGGACCGCTGCTTTCCATTTTGATAAGGAGAGCGACGATCGGGAACAGCCAGCTCAGGATACATATGATCACCAGGATGCTGACAATGATATCCCCCGTCCGTTTCTTGAATCTGCTGTTGACGTCATCCAGGGGCTCTGAACGCAGGCTGATCACAGGCGTCTGGCCCATATAGTTGATCATAAACTTTTCGGACAAGGCGCTGGAAAAGTCGGGAACCAGCTTGATGCGGACACATTGCTTCTCCGCTTCCTGCAGCAGATGGCTGGCTTCCTTGAGCCGCTCCGCCGTGAGCACGACGTAGAGGTCCCGGATGTTGTTCTCGGCGGCATACCGGATCTTCTGGCAGATTCCCGGCGTTAGCTGGCCGGATTCGTCAACATACAGGCCGGCTTCGTCATCGAGGAACCCTGTGAAGGCAAACTGTTGTTTATTGGACTCAAAGAACGAAGCGAGTTGTCTTGCCTGGTTTTCTGAGCCGAGCACCGCTACGTTTTGCTTCAGCTGGAATCGCTTTGAAAACACGGATTCCATCAGCGTACAAAAGAATCTGCTGATCAGCAGAGTAAGCACCAGGAGCGAATAGAAGATCATCAGGAACTCCTCCCGGGGACCCGACTTTTCCAGGAAGTACTGTGTTCCTCCGAAAAACAGCAGGTGCATACAAGCTGATTTCCATGTATTCCGGAAGATCTGTTCCAGCGTGGTGATCCCCGAAGTGCTGTATAAGCGGAAGGAATACGAACAAATTATCCACATCAGGTTCATGTTGATAACCTGTTCCAGCGGCTCCCGCGGAAAATCGGGTTTCCCGAGGATCACTATAATTTCCTTGGCGAGAAAGAAGGACCCGTTGAGAATGAACAGGTCCGAAAGCGACAACAGGATGCAGATAACGTATAAAAACCGATTTTGAATCATGGTTAAGCTGATTTGAAAGACCAGGGAAACTCCTGCCGGCAGGAAACCGGCAGGGATACTTTTAACTGAGGTGAAAGAAGTTGAAAGTGGCTGTGAACAGCCTGGGACGCGGGTGCGGCTACATTTCTTGTAACATCCGCAACGACATGTTCGTAAGCTGAAGGCATGAAAAACATAAAATCATTTACCACCAAAGGCTTCGCGGCCTTAATGCTGGGGTTTACCGTCCTGGCTACCAGTTGTGACAAAAATGAGGCAGAGGATGTAACCGGAGGTTTCAGTACCGATGATGCCACCATGGCGACTTCCAGCGGAAGCAGTACATTACTCGTGAACAGCACGTTCGAAGAGAGTGATGCCTTAAGCAAATGGCAATATGAGGCCAACCCCGGAGCAATCAGTCGCTCAAACACTGTTGCAAGAGCGGGAAGTTATTCTGCGAAATTTTCCATCAACAAATCCGATGCACTCGTTTCCGGCAGTTACCGCGCTGAGATCAAGACCGAGCAGGTCGCTATCAATGCGGAAAGATGGTATGGAATGAGCGTATTCCTTCCATCGACTTATTCAAAGGATCCGATTCCGGAGAGCATTTTCCAATGGCATAATGTTCCCAATTTTAAAGCAGGGGAGACCTGGTCAAATTATAAGTTCCAGAATCCATGGCGGCTGGAGACGAACAACGGCCGTCTGGTCTTCGTTCACCAGTATGGTAACGCCTCCGGCGGTTTTGTCGGCAGCAAGTCTTACGACCTGGGAGAATACAAAACGAATGAATGGATCGATTTTGTTGTCCACTACAAAGCATCCTATTCTAACGGGTTTTTTGAATTGTGGAAAAATGGCGTCAAGGTTCTGAATATCACAGGTACCGGCGTGTACTACAACGACGAGTCAGGTCCGTACATGAAAATGGGTATTTACAAGTGGGGATGGTCAGGAACCGGTTCTACTGTTAGTAACCGTACTCTTTATTTTGATCAGATCAAGATCGGTGATGAAAGATCATCCTACAATGACGTAGCCCCGGTTGCCGGTGCAGTTACCCCTGCTCCGACTCCAACACCGACTCCAACACCAGCTCCTGAACCAGCGCCGGCACCTGCTCCTGCGCCTGCGCCAAGCAACGTGGTTTATGCTGTAAATGCTGGCGGAAGTGCCTTCAAGGCCTCCAATGGTGTTACCTATCAGGCAGACAAGAACTATTCGGGCGGAAGCGTCTACTCCACTTCCCAGGCCATCGCCAATACAACGGATGATGCCTTATACCAGACCGAGCGAAGCGGAGGAAACTTCAGCTATAACGTCCCTCTGGCTAACGGAACCTATGAGGTAACCCTGAAGTTCTCTGAAATCCACTTCACCAGTCCTTCCCAGAGAGTTTTTGATATCCGTCTGGAAGGAACCGAGATGATTTCGGATCTGGATCTGGTACGGGTCGCTGGTACCCGCGTTGCATATGACGTGGTTAAAACAGTTACGGTAAAGGATGGTGTACTGAACATCAACTCTGTAAACAACATTGACAATGCGAAATTATCTGCATTCCATGTTGTTGCCAAGAACGTGACCGCACCGGCACCAGCGCCAACTCCGACGCCGACGCCAGCGCCATCGACCAATTCAGTTGTGTTTGCGGTGAATGCAGGTGGCAGCGCATTTAAAGCTTCAAACGGAATTACCTATGCAGCCGACAAGAACTTCTCTGGCGGAACCGCATACAAGACCACCTCAGGAATCGGCAACACCACAGATGATGTGCTGTACCAATCTGAGCGTAGCGGCGGTAACTTCGGGTACAATATCCCGGTTGCTAACGGCACTTACGAGGTAACCTTCCTCTTTTCTGAATTCCATTTCACCAAGTCGTATCAGCGTGTGTTTGACATGCTTCTTGAAGGCCAGGAAGTGATCAATAACCTGGATATCGTTCGGGAGGCCGGCGCCAGGAACGCTTATAAAGTGGTTAAGACGGTAACCGTCACTGACGGTGTACTGAATATCAAATCAAGAAACGTGGTTGACAATGCGAAGATCTCCGCATTCCATGTTGTCAAAAAATAAATAGCGATTAGTTTATTAAAGGCCCGAGCAATCGGGCCTTTTTCTTATTAATAATTTTTTTATGGGAACAAACAAATATCTTTCTTACAAGTTTAGGTTTGTGTATACCTTCCTATTGATACTTCTTGGTCAGATCTTCCTCGGCTCGTGTACTGAAAACATCACGGAGCCCATGGAAGTTACACCTGCTGACAGTGTTGTGAAGCCCGCCCCGGCGCCTTCGCCTTCAGACCCGGTTCCCGCCCCGGAACCTGATCCTGCACCAACACCAGAGCCAACGCCAGAACCGGCGCCTGAGCCGGCACCTGTTCCCACACCTGTTCCAGCATACAACCTGCTGTTTGAAAGCACGTTCGAACAGCCGGATGCGCTTGCAAAGTGGCAGTCGGAACAGGCCTACAGCACGTCCATCACCCGTGTGAACTCACGGGCAAAAAAAGGAACCTATTCCGCGAAGTTTGTCATCAACAAGACGGATAAACTGGTCTCCGGCAGCTACCGGGCTGAACTCAAGCATGATCAGATGCCGATAGGCGCTGAGCGGTGGTACGGAATGAGTGTTTTCCTTCCTTCCGACTACACCAAAGATCGCGTGCCTGAGAGTATCTTCCAATGGCATAACGTTCCGAATTTTAAGGCCGGCGAAACCTGGAATACCTACAAGTTTCAGAATCCATGGCGTCTGGAGACCAATAACGGGCGGTTCGTGTTTGTCCACCAGTTTGGCAACGAAGCCGGTGCCTTCATCGGAAGTAAATCCTACGATCTGGGCGCTTACAAAGTCGGCGAGTGGACAGATTTTGTGGTCCATTTTAAGGCATCCCATGGAACTGACGGTTTCTTTGAACTCTGGATCAACGGCGCAAAAGTGCTTGAGATCAAGGGACCAAGGGTATACTACAACGATGAGTCGGGGCCTTATTTCAAAATGGGAATCTATAAATGGGGCTGGTCCGGCAATGAATCGTCCGTAAGCACCAGGACCCTGTATTTCGATGAGATCCGGGTAGGAAATGAGAAGTCATCCTATTCCGAAGTCGCCCCGAGATAATACCCAAAGCTAAAAGCATCCCTGTTCCAGGGGTGCTTTTTTATTGACCATCAGGTCGTCTCAAGACGCAGTTTCTGCTCTCTTATCCTGTATCTTTTACTTTGTACCGATGTTATCAGTCCCTTCAGGAACGTATAACTTGGCCGCTCAATAAGATAATACCCCAGGAAACTGGCCAGAACCGAAAGCAAAAAAAGGATGGCAACCAACAGGTACCCGTTTCCGGTAATGTGCAGCCGGTCATTGATTGCCAGACCGTATTTAATGACCAGGCCGTGGAACAGGTAGAAACCAAAACTTAACTTTCCGAACTGGGAGATCGCGGGCTTCGCCATGAATGCCGAGATCCTCCCTTTCTGAAACGAAAAGGCCAGTATCAGCAGAAAGACCGGAATCCAGTAATACACAGAGAACCGGAAAACAGGCGCCACATTAGAGCTCAGCAGAAGAAATGCAAACAAGGTTATGATAGCGCAAATCTCCAGGACCGTATAGTTCAGAAATTTCAGGTGCCCTGCCTTCAAATATTTATACACCTGAAACAACTGGATTCCCAGAATAAACTCCATTACCCTGGTCAGCGGGTTGATGTAGAAAAGGTAATGGTGGATAGCGCGATCGGTTACGGTCATCAGATAAACGATGACCGCAGTGAAAAGAACCGGTAGTAATATCCTGTACTTCATCGGAAGTTTGACGCCGTAATAAATGATCAGGGGAAATATCAAATAGAAGAACATTTCATCAGACATGCACCAGGAGGGACCGTTCAGGGAAAAATAGAAATCGCTTGAAGGGATCCAGCTCTGGGTCAGCGTCGCATTCGAAAATAGTTTCAGGAACCATTTCGCAAATCCGCCGCCTGTTTTGATCTGGCTGTAGACCGACATCGGGATTATGAGCAGGAGCGTAAACAGGTGAAGCGGAAAAAGCCGCGCCACCCGGCGGCTGATGAACCCGATGTAGGATTCGTTCCTGTTCAGTAACTTTTGCTGGTAGCTGTAGGAAAGAATGAATCCGCTCAGGATGAAAAAAAAGACGATACCCATCCCCGCCTCGGTCACCAGATAGGGGTAGATCCATGTATAGATCGGGGAATCGTTTCCGGTCAGACCCAGGTGGGCATAAAATACCAGGATCGTAAATATAAACCGCCAGGTTAACAGTGTATTGATCATTGAATGCTGGTTAAGGAGTTAAAGGATCCGGCTGTCTCCTTTTCGGTATTCAGGATATCCATCATGGCCTCACACCGGTGATTCCAGGTATGATAGAGCCTGACAGCCGCGTAATTTTTTTCGATCAGGGGAATGTATTGGTGGTAGTTCCGTAAAATGGTAAGGAGCTGACCCGCCGGGTCGCTGATATCCACCTTGACGACGGGGTCGTACCCAAACAATTCCCGCATCTCTTCAGGCATCGTTCCCACTATAAGACATTTGGAGGCCATCGACTGCAAATAGCGGACTGTCATGGTACTGACGTCTCCGGATCGGTCCGGGTGCGTCAGATTGCAGGGAAAGCATATCGAGATTCTCGACCTGGCGAGGCCCTCCACGAATTCGCCTCTTGTGGGAAAAACCACCTGACCTTTCTGTTTTTCATATAAATAGGAATAGCCATGTTCTTCGAGTGGTTTGGCGATCTGCTGATGGTACAGATCATATCTCCTCCCGAATTGCAGGACGTCAATCGTCTTCTCCGCGTAGGGCAGGCACTGGTATGCCGTGACGTTGACGGCCTCCGGCAGCCAGTAGCACCTGAAGTCCGCGTTTATTTTCCGGAAGGTCTCGGTGACCTGTTTCGAAGAAAAGAACACGGTGTCCACATGACATGTGCGCAGGAAGCGCTCGATATCCCGGTGATATTCCGGCCAGGCATCGAAAAAATAGACGACGTTTCTTTTCCGCAGGAAAAACTGCAGCAGGCATTTTTCAAATTCGTTACCCATCAGGACGGCAAACGCCGGGATATCTGAAACTGCCCGAAGCGGAAAGCCGGAACTTTTCCGGATGTACAGCAGCTTCAGGATCCGGTTAAGGATCTTCAGGTACCAGTCTGTCCCAGAATACCGGACCGGTGCCTCTGAATATTGCTGAAAGGTGTTCTCGAACTCCCGGACCACCTCTTGTGCGACATGGCTGCCCGGATTCTTCCACCTGACGATTTCGTATCTATCGGTGTACGACATGATCAGGTCAGGTTTTCGTTAACGGGATGCGAATAATTGAGACGGGGGTGCGGCAACAACTCAGCTTCCGTTTTGACCCCTTTTTCTTCAAAGATGCGATTGTAGAATTCCTTAAGTTTCGCGCCCTCAAAGGCCCAGCTCAGTTCGCTGGTTACCCGCCGGAACCCGAACCTGCCCATCTCCCTGCTGATATCTGGATTATCAAGCAGGAAGGTGATCTTTTTTGCAAAATCGACGGGATCGGTATTGGTAGCGTAAAGTGAAGCTTTTTGGGCGGAATACCGGCCTTCTTTCAGGTCGTATTGCACGATAGGTTTTTTCAGAGCCATGTATTCCATGATCTTGTTCATGGTCGAAAGGTCGTTCATTTCGGTTGGCCGGTCCGGATTCACGCATACATCAGCGGTATTGAGGATGTCGATCAGCGTGTCATCATCGACCCGGCCATAGAAATCTACATATCCGGCTACACCAAGCTGTTCGGCCAGCCTTGCGATCCTGCCAAGCTCTGTTCCGCCGCCAACTATGGCGAACTGAATGTCCCGGCGTGACTCGGCTATGAACCGAACGGACTCAAGCAGGAGGTCAAGGCCTTCCTGTTCGCCGATGACCCCGACATAGCCGACCAGAAATTTTCTTCCCCGTTTATACCGGATGTCGCCCCCGGTAATCTTTAACCGGTCCAGGTTCGGACCGCTACGCACGACCTGGACCCTGGAGCCGGGCATACGGCCCCTGGTCAGGGCTATCTGTCTGTAGCTTTCATTGGTTGCGATACTGTAGTGGGCGGTTTTGAACGTCAGGCGTTCAGCAAAGAGCAGGAGCCGGTAGAAAAAGCCTTTCTTTCCGTACTTTGCTATGTATAATTCAGGATTGATATCATGGTGGTCAAAAATGTATTTGACCCCGAACGGCCTGAAGAACAACGCCACCAGGAAGATAAGGTCCGGAGGGTTGCACCCCTGGATGACCTGGAAACGGTTCCTGGTAAAGATCCTGGTGCTCAGGTATAACTCCCAGACGAACGCCGTTAGGTACTCAAGGATATATCCCGCTGCGCCCTTTGCTTCCAGGGGCAGGGGGTGCCGGTAGACATCGATATTATTGATCGTTTCGAAGGATCGGGTATAGCCCTTCATTTTCGGACAGATGACGGAAACCTTGATTCCGATTTCAGTAAGCGAGTTGGCTTCCTGCCACACCCGGCGGTCAAAAGGGACCGCCAGATTTTCAACAATGATCAGCACATGCTTCATCGTTCACCAATTTATTCCGACGTAATTTTTCCTGTTTCTTACCGGTTCGGGTAACCGGACCATATCGATGACATAGGCACCGGATTCTGTTTCAGCAAGGATATCGAGATATTCCTCTTCCCGGTTATTGATGATGATGACCTCGGAATCCTCCACCATTCCTGTCATTTCGTCGACCAGCAGCCGGGACAAGTGCGGTATATGCCGGTCGATGTAGTCCTTATTGGTACCGGTCAGCCTGGAAAGATTGACATGTTTGTCATAAATCTTGATCTCAAATCCCTTTCCCAGCAGGGCCTCGATCACGGCCACCGCCGGCGAGTTCCGAAGATCATCCGTACCCTGTTTGAAGCTCAGCCCCAGGAATCCGAGTTTCCTCTTGCCCAACTGGCTGATGATCTCCACTGCCCGGCTGATCTGTAACTGGTTGGTCTTGTCAATGCATTGAATCAGAGGCGCTTCCACATAGAGGTCGTGCGCCAGGGTCTGCAACCCCTTCAAGTCCTTCGGAAGGCAGGATCCTCCATAGGCAAAGCCGGGTTTCAGGTAATAAGGCGAGATGTTCAGCTGCCTGTCCATGCAGAAGATTTCCATGACCTGATGGGAATCGATTTTTGCCGCTTTGCAGATGTTTCCGACCTCGTTGGCGAATGAGACCTTCAAGGCGTGGAAGGCATTGTTCACGTATTTCATGATCTCGGCGACCCTTATGTCGGTAAAAATGATCTGGCCTGGAAGGCTCGCATAAAGCTGCGCGATCTGTTCTGCGGCCTTTTTGTTGGAAGTGCCGATCAATGTGATGGGAGGGTTGAAATAGTCCCGGACCGCCGATCCTTCTCGCAGGAATTCGGGGTTGGATACCATGGCGAAATCCCTTCCTTCACGTCTCCCGGACGTCTTTTCTATCATTTTAGCGCATTTTTCTGCAGTGCCTGGCCTGACCGTTGACCTGATGGCTATGATATGGAAGCCCTGTTTCTGTCGCAGTCCCTCGCCGATGTTCCTGGCCACATTGTAGATGTAGTTAAGGTTCAAATGACCGGTCGCAGTTGAAGGGGTCCCGACGGCGATGATACTGATCTCTGTATTCCGCACCGCCTCCAGGTGATTTGTTGTTGCAGCGATAGTCCCTTTCAGGTGCCCTTCCCGTATGATTCCCGGAAGCTGATCTTCAATGATGGTCGGCACGCCGCTGTTGATCTGCCTGACCTTCGTTTCACTGACATCCACCCCGGTGACCCTATGCCCGTTTTTGGCCAGACAGCCTAAACTTACGCATCCGACGTAGCCCAGGCCGAAAATACTGATCTGCATGTTTTTAATATTTTAGGTTGAAGAAATGTTTATACCATAGTTCCAGAGAGAGGATGATAAACAGCTGCCGCTGATAGTCCTTTTTCTGCTCCTTGTGTTGTTGAATCATCGTGCGGATAAACCCTGTGTTCAGATAGGTCCTGCTCAGCGAATCCTGACTTTCAATAATGTCCGCAAGCAGCCCGGCAAAATCTGATTTCAGCCATTCGTCGATTGGAGTGAGAAATCCTCTTTTTTTGCGGTTTATGATGGAATCCGGCAACCATTCGGAGGCGGCCTTCCGGTGGACATACTTGCCTTTATTGCCTCTCAGCTTGTAGCGGACAGGGAGGCTCTCCAGGAAACTGACCAGCGTGATATCCAGGTAAGGCACCCTGTTTTCCAGCGAATTCGCCATGGTCAGCTTGTCATTGAAAAGAAGGAGGTTATCGGGCAGCATGGTTCTTGTATCCAGGTAAAGGAGCTTCGAAAGGGAGTCGTTCAGGCCGGTCGTTTGCATGAAGATCTGGCTGAACAGGGGGCGCTGGTTTGCATCGGTCAATGCGGTATAGTCGGGGCTGTAGAGTTTCCTTTTCAGGTCGGGAGTGAAAAGTGTATAGATCGCGATGAAGCGGTCGAGCTCTTCCTGGAACCGGGACGCGTATAAGCCGCGCGCCAGCGTACCGTCTGCTGGAAAAATCTTTGAAATGAGGTCCGCGGGGATGAAGGGCAGGAACCAGTTGTACCTGGAGATGAAATGCTCGCCCAGGTATCTTTTGTAGCCGGCCATCGGTTCATCGGCACCCTGGCCGCTGATGACGACCTTGACATACTGAGACGCCAGCCTGGCCACATAATATAAGGCCGGGATCGTCGGCTCCGCGATTGGCTCTTCGGTATGGTAGAAGGACTTGTAGAAGAAGTCCAGGTATTCCTTTTTCTCGATAATGACCTCGTGATGGTCAGAGCCGATATGCCGCGCAGTTTCGCGGGCATCTGCGAGCTCATTGTAGTCACCTTCCCCTGTGAATCCGACAGTGAATGATTTGATCGGGTCTTTTGAGTATTTGCCCATCAGGGAACCCAGAACCGCCGAGTCCACCCCGCCGCTCAGGAGAAGGCCCACAGGGACATCGCTCAGAAGCTGCCTTTTAACGGCGTTCTCCAGGAGGCGTTTATACTCTTCGACCGCTTCGGTTTCAGAGATCCTCATGTTGACGGCGGGTTTGCTCGTCCAGTATGGGTTCAGACTGCTCTGTCCGCCTGAGACGGTGTACTCCAGATAATGAGCCGGGCTCAGTTTACGGATTCCTTTGAAAAGCGTCTGGGGGGCCGGATTATATCTGAAAGTCAGAAAGGTGTTCATGGCCTCAGTGTCTATTTCCTTCCGGTAGTCCGCATTGCTCAGGATGATCTTCAGTTCGGACCCGAAAATCAACCGTTCTTCATGCTGGTAATAGTAGAGCGGTTTTACGCCAAACTGATCCCTGACCAGGTACACTTTTCCTCTTATCCGGTCGAAGAAGGCCAGGGCGAAAATTCCGACGAAGTCTTTGACTGCTTCGATCCCGAACTCCCGGATATAGTACAGGATCGTTTCGGTATCCGAATGCCCCCGGAACGGGATGTCCTTCAGTTTCTTTCTCAGTTCATAATGATTGTAGATCTCCCCGTTGAAGACCATGCAGTAGTTGTTGCAAAGGCTGAAAATCGGCTGATTCCCTGCCTCGGAAAGATCCTGAATGGATAATCTCGTGTGACCGAAGAACAACCGGTTGCCGTGATGTTCCATCACCGCCAGGGCCCGGTTGTCCGGTCCCCGGTGTGCGATCAGCGACAGATCCGCCTCGTTCAGACTGCAGTTTACTGTGCCAGCAATTCCACACATATTTTCGGGTTTTAAGAAATGTCGATGACTGTAGTAAAATGTAAGGTCGAGGAGCTTTTCACGGTTCCCAGGCAGACAGGGGCGGGCTCCTTCTTGTAGAATGATCCGGAGTACCAGCCGAGGATCGGGCTGGTCTCGCCTTTGAACATCCGCCATTTCAGCTGAGGATCGAGGCTGATCCGGACCATCCTTCCCGACGGCGACTTCAGCTCTATTGAACGGTCATGGAGTGTGTGCGGGACTGCGGGGTGAAAATGGAAAGGCATTTCTATTTTCAATGGCCGCCCGCCGTCATTGTAAATGTGATCGCTGATAAGGAAGCGGTTTTCGTCTTTCAGAAATTCGACCTTCCGCCGGTGGCGGGCACTGAACTGCCGGTATCCATTATGTTCCGCGACCGCAAAGTCATAGCCGGCCGAGGTCCCAAAGTCCGAAACAGCCGTCTGATAGTGGTCAAGCCACAGGGTCGGCCCGACAAAAGTGGCCTGGTTCTGATCGTTAATGCAGATCGTATTGTGAGCCTTCGTACTCAGAAAATAGCTGCGCCATTCCGGGTGCGTGTGGTAGCAGTAGGTGCCCGGGTCCGTTATCACCGGGAAGCCGTCGATATGCAGTACGAATGACAGGGCGTCTGCATGACCATGGGCGGCAATTGACAGGTATCCCAATGGCGCCGCATCGAAATGGAAATAAATCTCGTCGTTGCTGCTTTTTTGCAGCCGGAAGATAAAGTGCCCCTCTGCCGGAAATGCCCTGGAGGTTTTAACGGGCAGGTCGCCCGGCAATGCCCGGTACACAACTCCTGCGCCTTCTCCGAAAAGCAGGCGGTTCTTCTGGTCGGGGCTTTTGTCCCGGAGTAATGACGAATCCCTGAAGCAGATGGCGCCGCTCCAAAGCAGTGAATAATACGGATTGACCCCTTTTCCGGGGTTCAGGGCGATGACCCTGCCATCATCTTCATCTCCGTAGACGGGGACCGAGCCACTCATATCAAGCAGTTCATGCACGTACCGGAGGATCTGATAAAGCCGTGCCTGGTATCCGGATGACAGCGGGCTCCCGCTTCGGCTCCCGAATACCTGGCACAGCAGCAGGAAATCGGTGATGAAGGGAATGTATTTTGCCGTTTCCTCCCGGTTGATCCCGTTCTCAGAATGCTGAAGGCAGATTTCACGTTCGAGGCCTTTTTTGCAGTAGGCGGTCCAGGTGTCCGATTCAGGGAAGACCCATTTGCAGCCGGCGATGAACAGCCCGGCATATTCCGAGATCAGGTGATTATTGGCCGAGGAATGCAGGGACGGGTTTTTGAAGGAAAAGACGCAATGCGAGTAGATCGACGGTATCCACTCCCGGGAAACAAAGTCATTGATCTCGGGATCGGCTGCTGCAAGCATGTCCATCTCCAGGATATCCCAGGTCAGCGCCCAGTTGATCAGCCTGATATTCACTTCAATATTGCTATACCAGTTAATTCCCACCAGGTATGGGTTTTGTCTGATCCATGTCCTGAGTAACCGGATGATGAGCATCAGGGTCTGCGGATTGTTGTCCTTCCGGTAGGACAGGGCCAGCTGGGGAAGAAAGAGCATGCGGTTCAGTTCCCAGACATGCTTGGCGCTTCCGTAATGGTCATTCCGCATATTAATCACCCGTGAATAGGACAGGGGGAATCTTTTTCCGCTGCTGACATCCTGGTGCCAGTCCCGGATCGTTTCGGGGTGGAAAACGGTTCCGAAAATATCTGCCCGGGGATCGGTCCTCAACTCCTCCGGCCTGTCAATATAGAGGAGTCGTTTGCAGTTGATCCCAAAGAATGCAGGCTTCTTATATTTATGCAGTTCTTTTCTTTCGCTCCTAGACCGGTAGAACTGGCCCAGCCTGAACACGAGTTCCTTGCTGGAGATAGTCTTGAGACGGTTAAGGTACCAGTGAACTGTTGCAGCCATCAGATGAGGGATTGATAAAGGGTTTCCACTTTGGGCATGACGTTCTCGGGGTAATACTCCCTGACCAATGACCTGGATGCCTGGCCGTGTCTCTGGAGCTTCAGCGGTTCATTCAAATAGTAACAGATGGAATGGAGGATGGCCGTCTGATCACCCGGTGTGATCAGCAGCCCGTTTACGTCATGCTTTACGATTTCGGGGATTCCGCCGACCCGGGTTGCGATCACCGCTTTACCGTAGCTTAGGGCCTCAAGGACGGAAACAGGCATTCCTTCTCCGTATGAAGGAAGAATGAACAGATCCGAACTGACCATCAGCTGGTGTTTCGCCTGGTCGGTCACCCATCCCCTGAACGACACCATATGGTCCAGGCCGTTTTCCCGGATGATCCTTCGCAGGTTTTCTACTTCACCATTTCCCCCGATGACGAGCCTGATCCGGTTGCTGAAGGCACGCCTGTTTTGAGAAAGGACATCCAGGAGATCATAGATGCCCTTTTCCCTGCAGATGAGTCCCAGAAAAAGGAGCGTGATCACCGGTGATCTTCGGTCCCTGATCTCCGGTCGCTGGGGCGGAACGGGGTTGCTTATGTAATGAACCTGGTGAAGATTGAACTGCCGGGCGATAAACTCCTGCCATTGTGCGGATACCGTGACTGTGACATGACTGAGCCGGAAGAACCGGTGCATGATGTTTTTCTGAAGCCGGTTGGCGTTCTGATAGATCAGGTCATATGCGCCGGAGTGCAGATGGTTGATGATCTTTTTCCTGAACAGGTACCTGGCCATCAGCATCACCAGCAGTTTCCGGTAAAAACTGCCGTTGACCGAGCTGTGAATATGAACGATCCGGATTCCCCGGTTGATGAGAAGAAAACGGAAAATCAGGAAAAACTGCCTGGCAAAGTAACCGATCTTCATCCCGGTACTCCGGTCATACCGGTAAGTCGGAATAAAATTGAACGTCTCGTAGTATTCTTTTTGATTGCTGATCACGGCACCGATGCCGCCGCGGTGATTCCGGTGGTGCGGACCGATGATCAGCACTTTTCCTGAAACTTCTTTTCGGATCATGGATGTCGGGATTAGTCTTCGCCGTAGCGGCTGAGGTAATCGTTCACGGTTGAGCTGATAGAGTATTTTTCCAGGGCATCCTGGTAACTTGCATGGCATCGGGTCTCGATTTCTCCGATCTGGTACGCACGGCGTATTTCCAGAATGACTTTTGCAAGGGCATCCGGATTTCCTTTTTCCGCCAGCCATCCCCCGGGCAGACTGCTGATAATCTCAGAAGGCCCGTCAACATCGGAGGCCGCCACGGGCAGGCCGGCGGCAATACCTTCGATTACCGATATCCCGAAGCCTTCATATATACTTGGCTGGATCAGAAGATCATAGTCCATCAGGTGCCGGTAAATAAAATCACGGTCTTTCCCCCCGAGAAATCTCACCTGCGCAGTCACACCAAGCTGCGCTGCCAGCTCCTGCAGATAGCTCAGGGAAGGACCAACGCCGACGAAATCAACGGATACACCGGAGACGCCGTAACGGTGTACGATAGCAGAAAGGGATTTCAGCAGGATATCCTGCCCCTTCTTTTCGTGATACAGGCGGCCAACCTGGACCATCCGCAGCCGGTCATGCAGTTCATAGTGCTGTTTGCGGCGGATCTTTGAAAATTGGATTCCGTTGTAGACCAGATCTGACCGGTATTTGCTTCGGCTGAGGATATCCAGTCTGACTGCTTCGGAGATCGAGAACAGCCGGTCATATTTTCTGAGATTTTCGGTAGGCTGATTGACGTCATGAATAGTGAGGCATGTCCGGGCCGCGGTTTTGAGAGCAAGGATATTGATCGCATTCTGATCGTGAAAATGAATGACGTCCGGCCGGATCCGGAACAGCAGGTAGTTGAACCTGAGGACCTTCCCGGGATGCCGGCTCCCGGGAATCCGGTTCACGAGATGTATCGGAATGGCGCTGTTGACGCCGCTGATCAGTCGCCGGTCATAGGCCTTATTGATGATGATCAGTTCTACCTGGTTCGTCTTGAACTGCTCGTTGAGGATGTCTACGAGCATGGTCTCCGATCCGCCCAGGTTCAGCGAGAATATGACATGGAGAATTTTCATGGTAAGGAGGTAATCAGTTGAGCCTTCTCAGATACGATGGCGGAAGGGAGTATTTGATAAACCGAAGGATGTCCAATGGCAGGTTCAATACCGAAAAGAAGATCAGGGACAGATTTTTCTGCGGTGTCTTAGCCGGGTTGGTCCACTCCCGGACCTGGTGAAACGTGCCGAACCACCTGAACTCGGAAGGTCTGACCAGTTTTAATGCGCTGTAGAGGTAGGGAAGGTGCAGCAAGTCATAGTTCCGGTGCCTCAGATTCAGGGCCGTGCGTTCGGTACGCTGCAGTTTACGGTTGCTGCTCAGGTTCGTCGGCGTGTTTTCAAGGTAATACCCGAGATCTGTGGTCGTCCGGACCATAGGGTATTCCGAGGCCACCCGGATCTGGAAATCCAGGTCGGCGACCAGGCGGAACTGTTCATCAAAATATCCGACCGTCTCATGGATTGCTTTACGCCACATGGGGAAGCATCCGATGTGATGATTCCGGAAAAAAGAGCGGAAATCCCGGTCAAAGTCCGGCTCAGCCTGGTACCTTCCGGTGGTCTTTCCGTATTCATTTACGATCGTGATGTTCCCGTAGCAGACGCCCGCCTCCGGGTGTTCGTCCAGGCAGCGGGCCTGGTCGGCCAGGGATGACGGAAGGCGTATGTCGTCCGTGTTCCAGATCGTGATGTAGGTTCCTTTCGCCAGCCGGATCCCTCTGTTCCAGCTCGCATACAGGCTTTCACGGTTGGCGACCGGGATGTGCCTGACGAACGGAAGAGCGGGAAGGTGCTTATGGATGATGTTCAGCTCATCTTCATCCGGGGCATTGTGCAGGAGCAGAATCTCCACATCCCCTGGGTTGGTGATCCGTTTTACTGCGGAAAAATAGCCCTCCAGAAACTGGGCAGAATTGTATACCGATGTCAGAACTGTTATTTTTTCCATATTTCAGGTAAGATCAGGTGTCGGACAAAACAATTTGCGGATGCGCTGCCGGCCGCGTCAGGAACTATAGTTCAGTACGGGGGTATGCGGTCGGGCATAAACACGGAAGAGCTGCCTCTTCCAGAGGCCGTATTTTGTGACAATGAAAATCGCAAAGTTCATGAAGGTCCACAGGGAGCCGTACAATGAGCTGCCTCCTGTCATCAGGCTGGAGATCGTGAGGGTAATAAAACCGGATGCGAGGAAAGAGACCAGCCAGTCTCCCGTCCTCAGGTAAAACATCACGCTTTGCGCTGAAAACCATAGCAGGATCACATACATCAGGATAACCCCGATCCAGCCGGTATGGTAAAGCAGGAAAGGAACGGTGGAATCTGCTTTCCAGGCGCCGATGTCGTTCATCTGCTGGTAATATTTGCGGTTCATTCCGGCCCCGAAGGCCGGGCTGGTATAGTTCGTGATTTCGACCGCCTTATTGAAATACGCCAGGCGGATATTTACGTTCTCTTCATCCTTCCCTTCCTTGGAAACATCTGCGAATCTTCCCACAAAGTATTCGGTCTGGTTCGGAAATATATTGTCCGCGATCAGATATGCCGGACCGAGGCTGATTCCAAACAGGATGATGAATACTATCGCGGTCCTGATGCTTTCGGCCCCTTTCTTCAGTGATTGCAGGATCAGGATGAAAACGATCTGCATGACTACGCTGATAATGATTGACCGCGTGAACGTAAAAAGCAGGGCAATCGGAAGAATCACCAGATTACCCAGGATCACCAGTTTCGGAACTTTCATGATCGGCATAATCATCGACTGGACCGACAATACCACGATGGCGGACAGGAACAGCGGGATAGTGGCAAAGTCCCGGATGGTCGTTCCTACGCTGAGATCTACTTCAGCATAGATCAGTTCTTTGGGGAAGATGCTTATGATATTTCCGGAATTCAGGATATACAGCATCCCGGAAACAGGGGTAATATAGAACAGCAGCCGGAGGAATGATTCATAGTGCCTTCTTTCAACGGCTGAAAAAACTGACAACCATAGGAAGTAGTTCAGACTGATGTAGATGAACTCTCTTGCGGTGAAGATGACGACCGCCTTATCTCCCGAGCCCAGGTAATCTGCCAGGAAAATGAGCACGACGTAAACGAGATATCCCAGCATCAGCTTTGACCCCAGACCGCGAAGCGACGGAACCCGCGCCCGGATCAGTACGATCGCGATGCAGCACAGCAGGAAGAACAGGAAGTCGTTAAAGATCATGTCGTTCGGTGAGAACAGGTTCTTTCCCGCAACGGAGATGGTCTGATCAATAAAGGCGGCCGGGCCCTGCTGCAGCGCCAGCGGGAACAGCAGATAAAGCAGCGGATTCCTGCGGCCGTAATACGCACAGACCAGAAGGTAGAGCAGAATTGCCATAGGTGAATGTATTACGGTTGGTCAGAATGCCCACTTTCGCCGCTCCCGGTTGCTCCGGATGACGTAATTCTTTAGTGTCCGGTGGGTAATGCTTTTCAGGATGAGCATCAGGCATCTGGACCGCTTTGGACCGATGAGCGTCAGCCAGAGTAGGTCCAGCACCAGCTTGTACCTTGGCTCATTGTTTGCCAGGGAAATCACGATCTCGTTGATCAGGATGTTTTGCCTGAGAAAGAGCCGGATCAGTCTTTTCCTTTGCCGGACCTCGCCGGACAGGCCCCCGGTCTTCAGATACCTGATCTTTTCTGTTTCGACAGAGTTGGTCCAGTGGAGGAACCTCGCCTCTTCCGCTATGATATGGTCCCCGGAGGTTTCTTTAACGGAGGTCAGATTGTTCCCGGTCCTCCGATATTGGACGAGCGGCGTGTTAATGAACATTGCGCCGCCCTGGACGATTCCGAGAAAGGACAGAAAGTAATCTTCGTAGCGCAGACATTCCGGCAGCTGGCCGGACAAATCCCTCAGCATCCTCGGCCGGAAAGCCAGCCCGAACCCCCCGAAATTAAATCCCGATACGAACCGGTAATTAGCTGCCGAAAAAATGTAGTCTGTACCGTTCCTGCTTTCGATATCCCCTTTAAACGTATCTTCACTGAACTCATAAAATGTTTTCTTCAACCGCCGGCCATGCCGGTCGATAACCTCCGCGTCACACGCAAACAGGTCGATCTCCGGGTGTTCCAGGCTTTTCCTGACGACATAGGATACCCGGTCGCTCCTGATGACATCATCGGTGGCAAAACAGACGATCAGTTCGCCCTTCGCCTGCTTCAGCAGGCTGTTTATGCTTTTGATCAGACCCAGGTTCCTGCGGCCCATATCTACCGAAATACGGATGCCCGGCAAACCCTGGCTCTCAGTGAGGAACTCCCTGATCTGGTCAGCGGAGTTATCCGTTGAAAAGTCGTCTCTCAGCAGTATTTCGATGTTTTTGTAATCCTGATTCACGGCAGAGCGCAGGGCTTCCTTAACATACGGGCCATGATTGTAGCAGGGCATGATAATAGATACAAGCGGGGTCATCTTATTGTCCGGTTTTTAAATAATAGTCCTCGGAAAAGCAACAGCATGGTTCCGAAGTAGAGTACATAATTCAGGGCATAGGCCATGTTCGCGCCGACCGGTCCGTATACATGGATAAACCAGGTCGCCAGCGCTATGTAGGTCAGGTTGCTGAGGATTTCCGTTGCGATATATATGGACGTCATTGAACGGGCAACCATGAGGTAGGCGATCAGCCAGCTGCAGATCTTAAAGAAATCGCCTGTGAGCTGGAACACAAAGAGCCTGTTCATGCCTGAAAAGTTACTGTTGAACAGGATCTGTATAATCAGGTCCCTGCAGAAAAAGATCAGCACAGAAGCCAGCAGAAGTGGTGGTATCAGCAGTTTATACGTGCCAAGGATCTCGGTTCGCAACTCCGGTGTGTGTTTGATCTCTGCCAGCCGGGGCAGATAATAGAGGCTGAGCGAAGTTGTGATGACATACAGATACATGGCGGATATCCGGTTCATTCCTTCCCACAGGCCGGCCTCGTTCAGGGATGAGGAGACGACGATCCTGTCCCGGAGGATCAGCTGGGTCAGGGGTATGGCCAGCGTACTGACGATGGTCATCAATGAATATCCGGCCAGCTTCCGGCCGAATTCCGTTCTGAAAGGTCCGAAAAAGCTGAACTGCCTGATGCGGGGATTTTTCAGTGCAAACTTTAGGGTGATGCAAAATACGACCGATTCGACCGTCACGGCGGAAAGCAGGGCGCCGTAGACGCTCCAGAAATAGGCGAGCGTCGCGGAGAACACCAGGCCGAGAACGCTGCTCAGAATATTGATCAGGATCAGCGTGTTAAATTCCTTGAAGCCGTTGAGTATCGCCAGCAGCAGCGAGTTGAAAGAATAAAAGATCAGCGTAAAGCCAAAGACCAGTATGATCGGCGAATATTTCTCATCATGGAGGATCCGGAGCGCAAAAAATCCGGAACCCAGACACAGGACGATACCTGCAAGCAGGGACAGCGTCCCGGTTATCCGGGTAGCGGCATGTATCACGCGTCCGACCTTTTCTGAATCGTGCGGTGAGTACTCCGCGACGTATTTGGTGACCCCGTTATTGATCCCGCCGTTCGAGAACGTGAGGAATATGGTCGAAAAATTGGTCAGCTGACCGAGGAGCGCCACTCCCGCGGGGCCTATCAGCGTTGAGATGATCTTCACGCTGATAAACCCGGTTAACATTTTAACGAGGGTCGAGACGGCGGTGAGGGAAAAGACCTTCACCATCTCCTTTTTCAGGGTTTGTGTAAACACCGGCATAGCTGCGGAGGTCCGGCGTGCGTACGCACCCGCGGAACCCTGGGTTTAAGGTTTTAAAGGTCAGTACCCGTTGATGGTATGGCAGATCTGAAGAATTTCATCTTCCTGCATCACCGGGCTGATCGGGATGCTGAGAATCTCATTGTGGATCCTTTCGGTGACCGGGAAAGTCAGCGAATTCCATTTCGCATACGCGCGTTGCTTATGCGGCGGGACCGGATAGTGAATAAGCGTTTGTATATGGTGTTCGGCCAGGTACTTCTGAAGATCGTCACGGTCGGCCGTCCGGATGGCGAACAGATGCCATACATGCCCCTCCTCATGGGTCACGGAGGGGAGCTTGATCATGGGATTGTTAATTTCCGTACGGTACAGCCAGGCGACCTTCCTGCGCAGTGCCGTCTCCTCGTCCAGGTACTTCAATTTAACCGAAAGCACTGCGGCCTGTATCTCATCCAGCCGGCTGTTTAGGCCAGCATATTCATTGATGTACTTCACCTTCGACCCATAGTTTGCAAGCGTTCTTACGGCGTCGGCCAACCCGGGATCATTGGTCGTGACGGCTCCGGCATCGCCGAAAGCACCGAGGTTTTTTCCGGGATAAAAACTGGTCCCGGCAGCATCTCCCAGGGACCCGGTACGTCTTCCCCTGTAAAGCGCCCCCTGAGCCTGGGCATTGTCCTCGATCATTTTAAGGCCATGCTGATCGCAGATTTCCCGGATCCGCTCGCAGTAGGCGCACTGGCCGTATAGATGAACCATCATAACTGCCCGGGTCCGCTTCGTGATGGCTGGCGGGATTTTTCCGGGGTCGATATTGTAGGTGTCAGGATCTGGTTCGACGAATATCGGGACCAACCGGTTGTCCGTAATCGCCAGTACGGTGGCGATGTAGGTATTTGCCGGGACGATGATCTCATCATTTTCCTGGAAGACCCCGAGTTCTTTATAGGCCCTGAGAATGAGACGGAGGGCATCCAGTCCGTTTGCCACACCAACGGTATGATCGACCCCGATGTAGGCGGAGAAGTTCTTTTCAAATGTGCGTACCTCCTCGCCGAGCAGATACCAGCCGGAATCGATCACCCGGTTTACGGCCTCTTTCACTTCCGCGGCATTTTTCTCCGTGATTTTTTGAAGGTCAAGGAACTTAATCATGACTTTGTTGTGTGAGATTGTCCGTTAACAGTTCACCGGCGGATGCATCTTCAGCCTCCGGTTGCGGATCGACGCCGCTGTTGCCTGCATATTGCCGGCCTTCGGGGGATTCCAGCCATTCATCAAAACTCTGTCCTTCCCAGGGGAGGCCTTTGTCATAATGGTAGGGCCAGGGATAGTGCGGTCCGCCGCTGCTTCTCGATAAGACATACTTCAGATCGCAGACTTTCCTGGCGGGGCTGCCTGTATGAAGCTCAAAGTCTCCGATGTTGCGGTTAACAAGGGAATTCGCGCCTATGAGGTTGTGTCTGCCGATGGTGATTCCCGGCAGAATGACCGTGCCGGCGGCAATCTGTGTATAGTCGCCGATCCTGATACTCAGCAGGTGGTCCGACGGCGGGTGCGGGTCGTTGGTGAAGACGACGAACGGGTAGATGAAAACGAAGTTGCCGAGGATGCTTTTGGATGCGATCTGGACGTGACTGTTCAGCCGGCAGTAGTCCCCGAACGTTACTTCCCCCTGGATGTCGGATTGGGTGCCGACTACGCAGTTCTTGCCAAAGATGCTCTTTTCCCGGATCGATACCATGTTGCCGGTTGTGAATCCGCTTCCGAACGCCGAGTCGGAGTAGATAATGCTCCCGCTTCGGATCAGCGAGCCGGGCCCGATATAAGTCGGCGGGTTTTGATAATCCGGATCGTGATAGGAGCGGGCGCCCGGTTCCCCGATGATGCAGTTTTCCGCAATAACCGAGTTGTCTCCGATCTCCACATTGTCGTGAATAATGGCATGGTGGCCGATGCGGACGTTGCTGCCGATCCTCGCTGAGGGGCTGACTGTATAGTTGCCTTGGAATCTCATGTCGTTGTTTTAGATGACCACTTTTACCTTTTTTCCGGCCCCGTTCGTTTTCAGGCTGTTCTCAAACTGAATGATTCTCGGGATCTTGAAGACCGAAAGCCGGGAGCTGCAAACCTGAAGGATCTTATCTTTCATGTCCGTTCCGTCCTGGTGGCCGCCGAGTACCACGGTTGCTTTGATGCTTTCACCGAGCAGGTCATCGTAGATGCCTTCGACGGTACAGTCGACCACTTCGGGGACTGAAAGGATCACTTCCTCGATCTCCTTTATACTGACCCGCTGCCCGCCGACCTTGATGATCTCTTTTTTGCGGCCAACCAGGAAAATATAGCCCTCCTCATCGATGGTTGCCAGGTCGCCCGTAAACAGCCATCCGTCCCTGAGAACCTGGGAGGTCGATTCAGGATCCCTGAAGTATCCTTTCATGATATTGTTGCCCCGGGCGATGATCTCCCCCGTCCGGCCCGGCAGGACCGGTCTGAGCTGGTCGTCAACCACCCGGAGCACAACGCCCGGGATCCCTTTCCCGATCGAACCCAGTTTGGACCTGATAAGTTCCGGAGGGAGGCATCCGAGGCGTGCCGTTGCCTCGGTCTGGCCGTACATGACATAAAAGTCGATGTGCGGGAATGCTGCCAGAAACTCCTCAATAAAGACGTTATGCAATTTTCCGCCTGCCTGGGTTACGTACCGGAGGTCCGGAAGGCTCGCCCGGAGAAACGTTCCCGATTTACGGAGAAGGATCTGGAAATGGCTGGGAACTCCGGCAAACCCGGTGCACCGGTACCGCTGCAAATCCTGAATAAAAGCGCCCAGGAGCATGAAGTTCTCATGCAGGACCAATGATCCGCCGGCTTTCAGATGGGTGTGCAGCAGCGACAGGCCGTAGCAATAATAGAACGGGAGGACGACCGCGATGATGTCCGAGCGCGTTAACCGCAGATAACTGATAATGGATGCGGTGTTGGCGCAAATATTCCGGTGGCTGATCATGACGCCTTTCGGCCAGCCGGTGGATCCGGATGTAAATATGATCTCTGCGGTCCTGTCGCCGTCAAAGGGAGGCTCCGGATAGGGTCCGGCAGGCGTCCGGCAAATGGTCTGCAGGTCTTCTTCCCGGACGATATCTTTTAACTGCTGCTGGTCTTGCAGAAAGGAGGCGATCTGCTCCGGGATCTTCCCGGAAAACGCATACTGGCATTCCGTTTTCTCCAGGATATGCTTTAAGCTGGACGGTTCTATTGCCGGGTTTACCGGGATGCAGACATTTCCCGATTTGAGGATTGCCAGGTACGCCTTGATAAAGAACACGGAATTGTGACCGATCAGCAGGATATTCCGGTGTTCCCCTGCGCGGGCATTCAGGAAGGCGGCGAGGGCAAGGCTGTCCCGGTATAGCTGCCGGAAGGAAATCTCCTGGCCGACGCCGAGGACAAAGTTTTTATCCAGCTCCCGCGACTCGCTGAACAGATAGTCAAATGCATTCATACTGTCTGATTAGAACCGGTAGAAGATCGGCGCCATCCGCAGATAGGACGTGGTCTTCTTCTTCCGTTCGAAGTTGTTGTAGATGCTTTGGATCTCATTCTCAGTGCGGCCTGCCTCCCGTGCGGTTTCCGATGCAGGTACCCCGTTTTCCCAGGCATGCCAGATCATATCCATGGTGCTGAAGGGCAGCTGGTAAAAGAACTCCTCCTGAGTCTGCTCAGCGGTATAGGTGTCCGTGGTTGGCGTCCGGTCGATGATTTCCTGGGGAACTCCCAGGAATTCCGCCATTTGATAGACCTGCGTTTTGAACAGGCCTCCGATGGGCATCACATCGGCGCCTCCGTCCCCGTACTTCACAAAGAAGCCCTGTTCGACTTCATGTTTGTTCGGGGTGCCGATGACGGCATAATGAAGCCGTTCGGCATGGTAGTAAAGCATGGACATCCGGCATCGCTGTTTGAAGTTGCTCGCCGCAACGATCTGAAGATATTCTCTGGCGGGCAGTAATTTGCTCTGCTTCCGTCCGTCAGGCGAGATGGTCACAACCGAGAATACGGACGGGATGTGCGGGTCAATGTTCTGGTTCAGTACGATCTTTGCTTTATCGATGCGCGGGTCGAAATCCGGGATCACCCGGGCAATGGCTTCGTCCCTTCGTTTATAGCATCCCAATCCTTCCAGTGCATCCGTGAGATCTTCGACGATGGTCTGAACGCCATACTGGTTTGCCAGGAGTTTTGCAAGTCTCAGACTTTCCGGACTTGAATCTTTTTCAGGGAGCATGACACCGGTGACGTTCCGGGCCCCCAGAGCCCTGACCGCCAAGGCCAGCGTCACTGAGGAGTCGATCCCGCCGCTGAGACCGACAACTCCGCCACGGCGGTTCAGTTCATGCAGGACATCCCGCTGAAGCCTGGTGGTTATCTCATCGCAGCATTTTTCAATATGATCGATGATCAGGCTATCCGCTAACTTGTTGTTTTTCATTTCCATTTAACAGGGGTTATTGATGAATGAATGGTCTTCAGTAGTCATGAAAGTGCAGTCGGGCAGGTCGGCTTCCTTCAGCGGGTCTGACCACCTGATAAAAAGGTGATCCAGGAGCTGTGCGGACAGGATCGCAGTGATCGCCATATTGTCTGTCTCTGAGATCCCCTTGCCGGATCTCATCTTCGCATGCAGTCCGGAAACCGATGCCGGATCAAAGATGCCGGCTTCGAGCACCTGCGCCGGGGAAAGCATGTGCGGGATGTAATCCGGCGCACCCGGCGAAAAGAAACTGTTGAGGATCGGCGCCCGGTATGGCTGCTTGGGCCGCCTGATGATCTGGTCCGGCAATTTTCCGGACATCATATGTTTTAACAGCATTTTCTCATTCAGGCCGCGGATCTTGTACTTCCGCGGCAGGTTCATGCAGAACTCCATGACCCGGTAGTCCAGGAAGGGATAACGCCCTTCCACCGAGTTTCCCATTGCCATCCGGTCGCCCTGCGACGAAAGCAGGTAGCCGGACATGAACAGGTTGATTTCAAGCGCCTGGGCCCTGGACAACAGGTCCGTCCCCCTGAAGTTCTGGCCCAGCTCCGACAGTATTTCCGATACGGGATCATAGGAACCGAGCTGGTCCTTAAAATCGCCCGACAGGTAGTTTTTGATCCTGGACGTATTATTCCACCTTAACAGGTGAGAATATGCGGGAGAGTTTACCTGGTCCAGCTTGTAGCCGAAGAACAGTTTCAGGATCGCCGGATTGGCGTTTGTCATCTGGGGCATGTACGGGTAAAGCCTTCTAAGCAGCGAAGACCGCATTTTCGACTCCTGGTCCCGGGACCAGAACTCCCTGATCAGCGCCTCCTTGAATATATCATAGCCGCCCAGAAATTCGTCGGCGCCCTCACCGGTGATGACAACCTTGAAGTTCTCCTTCTTCACCAGTTCTGACAACAGGAACATGGGCCCGGGTGCGGTCCTCAGCAAGGGAGATTCGGCGTGCCAGACCACATCCGGAAAGACGCCGGCGATGTCAGCGGCCGAACATTTCAGGTGCGTATGCCGGGTGCCCAGGAAATTTCTTACAAGATCCTGGTAAGCGGTCTCATCATACTCGGCGTCGTTGAATCCGATGGAGAAGGTGCGTAAATTGCCCGGGGACAGGGCTTTGATGAAGGCTGTGGTGACGCTGGAATCAATACCGCCGCTCAGATAGGCTCCTACCGGCACATCAGCCCGAAGCCTGATCCTGACGGCGTCTGAAAAGAGTTCCCGGAACGCTTCGGTAACCTCATCGAGCGTCCGCCTATCCTCCTGCGGCTCCTGCCTTAAAGGCAACTCCCAGTACCTTTTTTGCCGGATCCCGTCTGCATTCACTTTAAAGTAACAGCCGGGGGGGACTTCGTAAATATCCCTGAATACCGTTTCCGGTGACTTTGCGGTCCAGAACGTAAGGATCTGGGACATGACCCGGGGCGAAATTTCCGCCCTGACGCCGCCGAATTCCAGCAGCGCTTTTATCTCCGAGGCGAAAATGAACCGGCCCTGGTGGATCGTGTAGAACAGCGGCCGCACCCCAACCCGGTCACGGGCGACAAAGAGTTCGTTTTTTTCATCATCCCAGATGGCCATCGCGAACTGGCCATTCAGCATTGTCAGGAAGTCCGGACCGTATTCATGGTAGAGGTGCAGAATCACCTCTGTATCCGTACCTGTTTTAAAGGTATGTCCTTTTCGGATCAGAGATTCCCTTAACTCCAGGTAGTTGAACACTTCCCCATTGTAGGTTATCCACATGGACCTGTCCCCCGTTGACAGGGGCATGCTCCCGGAGACCAGGTCGAGGATGCTCAGCCTGACGCTACCCAGAGCAACTTTCCTGTTGATGAAGATGCCTGACTGGTCGGGGCCGCGGTGCCGGATCCGTGTCAGCATCCGCTTAAGTACCGGTATACCCGTGCTTATTTCCTGGCCCGGGTAAAAGCCTGCGATTCCACACATCGCAAGATCAGTAAAGCGTATCTTCTTTGACCCGGACCTGCGTTTTCCTTTCGACATAGGAAACGATCGCATTTACCGATTCAAAATTGGTCTTATCCAGTTCATGGTCCTGGGTTACCACGTTGAACTCATCCTGGAGGAACTGGACGAGGAATAGAAGGCCCATGGAATCCAGCAGTCCCTGCTCAAATATCAGGGTGTCATCCTGGATAGCATCCTTCGAGGCCACTGATGCCTCGGTAAGGTACTGTTTGATTTTTTGTCTATGCTCCATAATTTGTTGTGTTAGCTTTCGTATATGACCATTGGTCGGTTGAAAAGAAGGTACTCGTTATAGTCACGGATATAATCCGCAGGGTCGTAACGCTGGGAGGTCATGACCAGGCAGATTGACCCCGATGAAAAGTTTATTTCCGAGGCCCAGATACCGGGGGGGATATGGAGCCCGTAAAACGGCCGGTTGAGCTGCACGACCCGTTCGGTACTGCCGTCATCCAGCAGGATCTCGAAGCTTCCGCTGGCGGCCACCAGGAACTGATGACATTGTTTATGAGCATGTGCTCCTCTGGACTCTCCGGCAGGGATGTCATACAGGTAGAATACCCGCTTGATCTCAAAGGGAACTTCCCGGTTCGAAGTAAAGGGAGTGATATTTCCGGCCCGGTTCCGGATCTGGGAAAGCCTGACCAGCGTGCAGTCGTAAACGTTGTTTTTTCTATCCATGATTTCGCATTTGCTGGAAGGTCGGAAAATCCCTGATGTAATCGGCCTCATTGTACCGGGTAGAGGCGAGTACAAGGGCCAGGGAATTGGTTGAAAAGTTCTCGATGCTCCTCCAGATCATGTTGGGCACATAGAGCCCGTAATAGGAGCGATTCAGGGAGTACTTTCGGTCCGTGAATCCGTCGTTCAGGCAAACGTCGAAACTTCCGGACAGCGCCACGATGAACTCACAGTTGTCCAGGTAGGCATGGCCGCCCCTGGTTTCGCCGCCGGGTACATCGTAGATCCAGTAGGTTCGTTCTATCGAAAACGGGACGAAGTCGTTCTCTTCAATGAATGACAGGTTTCCCCTGGGGTCCAGAATCTTCGGCAGGTTGACGATCCTGATGTCCTGTATCCGGGCATAGGGCATCCCTATGGTTCCCGCATCATGTTGTCTGTTCATAATGTATGATGTTTATCTGGCTGACGGACAGCTCAGAAACGTTTGGTGACGTTCAATAATCTCAGACCGAGGCCCGGCTTCTGATCGGCGGTATAGTAGCCGTAATCAAATCCTGCCTTATAGTTATACCGGGCGCCCATTTGAATGCCGTTGAATACGATATTCAGGTTTTTCAGATAACCTTTGTCATGCAGTTCCTTCAGGTATTCCAGTTCGCTGCGCTGGGTGTAGGCCTGCCGGATAACAAACAGGTTCACATCACTGAACTTCGATATGATCATGGCGTCGGATACCAGATGGATCGGCGGCGTGTCGATCAGGATCTCGTCGAAGTGTTTCCTGAGTAGTTCAATGAGGTGCTTCAGTTCCGGGCTTCCAAGGTAGTCGGATGCATTCGGGATCAGGCTGCCTGCCCGGATGATATAAAGATTCGGGTGTGCGTTGGATGACTGGATGATCTCTTCGATGCCGGCGTCCTCTTTCAGAAAATCAGACAGGCCTTTTTCTGAGGTGAGATTGAAGTTTTTGGAGACCCCCGGTTTTCTCAGGTCAAATTCCAGGATGATCGTCTTCCGGTTATACCTGGCAAGGGCCAGACCAAGATTGCTCGTAATGAAGCTTTTTCCTTCGCCCGCCATCCCGGAAGTTAACATCGTGACTTTTCCGCTCTCCGTCTGGCCGTGGAGATAATGAAGATTCGTTCTCAGTATTCTGAACTGCTCGGCCAGAATTCTGCAGTTATTGTCTGCCAGGGGCAGCGGCTGCGGCGTTTCGGCCTGAACCAGCTCTGCCAGGATCGGTACCGCGGTAATCTCCTTGATTGCACTGTCAGAAATAATCCGGCTGTTTAGCTGCTGCCTGCTGAAGATGATCCCGATCGGGATGGCCATGCCCAGCAGGAACGCGGCGCCGATTATCACAGGTGGTTTCGGAGAGTCCGGATTGCCGTAGTAGGCCTGGTCCACCGTCCGGCTGTCCGCCAGCGTCGAAGCGTAGCTTAAGGCAGCCTCTTCACGCTTTCTCAGCAGGTAGATATAGAGGTCTTCCTTGATGCTTTGTTCCCGCTTGATGCTGATGTACTGCCGCTCCTGAACCGGAATGTCGCGGATAGAAGCGTCGAAGCGGCTGTCATATGTACGAAGTTGTTTCCGGGTCGCCATCAGGGACGATTTGATACTTCTGATGTTATCCTTGATAGTGACCCGGAGCGTCTTTATCTGATTGTCGACCGCCTGCACGACCGGATTCTTCTCCGGCATGGTTGCCAGCAGGCGGTTCCGCTGGAGTTCCAGCGTGGTAAGCTGTTCCAGGAGGACGGCCAGATTGGGATCCGAGATGCCGTTTGTACTGGGCGAAGCTTCGGGATCCCCGGAGCTGATGTAGTTCTCCAGGTCTGCGATGACTTCGAGCTGGACATTCACTTCGTTTAATTTCTCGTCATTTGACCGGACATTGTCCAGGTACAGCTTTGATTTCTCGGAGATCTCCGTCAGGCCTTTGCTGCTCTTGAATCCGGCCACGTTTTTTTCCAGCGTTCCCAGCTCGTGACTCAGGGAGTCGAGCCTGGCATCCATGAACTTCAGCGTATTCTGCGTCTCCCTGTTTTTATATTCAACAGATGCCTGGTTGTATTCGGCTATCAGTTTGTTGAGGATGTCTTTTCCGCGTTCCGGCACGTCATCTTTCAGGCTGATCTCCACCAGGCTTGCCAGCTTGCTTACCGGTGAGGTGATGAGTTTAGCCAGATACAGTCCCGTAGCCGCTTTCGGACTGATGACAGAGATCCCGATCTCGGCACCGGCATACGAAGGAAGATATTTGGTCGGTTCCAGCCGGTAATAATTATCGCCGAGTTTCAGCGGAGAAGAGAAATTCATCCTGGTGATCTGCTCTCCGTCCACGATGGCGTACTGCATGCTGTTCAGGATCCTTATCTTTAACTGCTCAACCTTTATTTCCTCAGGATCGCCCTGTACAAGCGTAAGGTGTACGGGGGATTCTTTGTAGATGTCCCGGTCAAGGATTTTATCAGTTGTTTTATAGGTCACCCAGAGCTGCATGTCCCGGACCACGTTATCCATGAGCGCCCGGGATTTCAGAATTTCCAGTTCGTTCTCTACCAGGTGGTTTGCCCGTATGAAATCCAGTTCAGCCAGAGCGGGCTCGGCGGCCGAGACGCCCCTGATCTGGTCTTTTATCAGCAGCCTGGCCTTTACTTCATATACCGGGGCAACGATTTCCAGGTAGGCAAAGGCCAGGGCCAGTGACGAGAGTGTCGTGATGCAGAACAGCGGCCAGTGGTAGGCATACTGCCGGATCACATTCATGATATTACTGCTATGCGTATGATTTCCCTTCTCTTCTGAAGCAGGATAAATCGAAATCGTTTGCTGATTCATCACAGAGACATTTTGTATGAGCATTGTGCCCCGCGAATCCGCAGGGCGGCAGCAGGTCCTTAAGCCTGCATGGAAACGACCCGGACGTGCTCCTTTTTGATTTCGGCGATCATGGAACATCCCAGGGAGGGCAGGAGCACTTTGACGGTTCGGCTATTCACGCCTATCACTTTGGCTTCCATTTCCTTCATAGGGCCATGGAGGACCCTGACGCGGTCATGGATGTTTACCCGAAGCTTTTCGAGCTTCACATTATTGTAGCTGAGGAGAAAGTCCTTGATCGCTTCTATTTCTTCGTTTCTTATCAGCGCGGGTTTGCCCAGCCAGTACACGTAGTTGATCACTCCGTCCACCATCCTGACCGCGGTTTGCTGCCTGGGGCAGATTTTGACGAACACGTAGGAGGTAAAAAGTGGTTCTTCTATTACTTTTATCCGGTCGCTCCACTGCCTGAACACCTTGTTCAGCGGGCAGTAGTTTTCGATCGACTGTCTTTCAAGGTTCACCGCCACTTTCTTTTCCCACCGCGGTTTGGTGTAGACCGCATACCAATGTTTCTCCATAACCTGTGCTTAATTAATAGCTCTGCCCGAAGGAATCATTCACGGATGTCCGATGATGTTCCTGTTCAGGAGTGCGTCATTTCTGATGAATAAACTGTCGCCGAACGTGTTCATCCGGACCTGCTTCGCCTGGCCGAAAGTCCAGATGTAAATCCTGGTGAGCTCCGCCTTTGCGCAGGGCTTCGCCTTCTCAGCCCCGGGGCTGATCATTCAGACACAATTAGAATGGGGACGCGGGGATATGAAACATCCGCCCTGCAAGGCAGTTCCGGTACTCGGGCAGGGCTTCGCCCTCTCAGCCCCAAACTGATTCTTTGGTTAATACGAAGTTCTGATTCTGCTTCGGATGCTGATCCTCAGCTGGTTCTTTGAAAGGCAGTTCCGGACATTTATCTGCTGGTAATGATGATTGCAGCTATCGAAGCGGCAGACAGCAGTATACTGATATGTCTGTAGCTCCGTTCGACCGTCGCGTATCTTGTCCTGTCCGGTTGCACGTAAATCACATCATTGTTCTTCAGGTAATAATATGTAGACTCAAAGATTTTTTTGGAGGTGAGGTCAAGCGGAATAAACTCCCTGTTTCCATCCCGTTCGCGGATGAGGAGAATATTGTTCCGCCTCGCCGTGATATTCAGATCCCCGGCCATGCTGAGAGCTTCAGTTATCGTCACCCGTTGATTGGGAATCGGGTAAACACCCGGATTCAGCACATCGCCCATCACCGAGATCTTAAAATTCAGGAACCGGATATTGACCACCGGATCTGTCAGGTACGTTTTAAGCTGGTTACGGATCTCCTCGCGCAGCTGAAATGTCGTCTTCCCCGAGGTCTTGACTGCTCCCAGCATCGGGAAATGGATCTCTCCTTTCTGATCTACGATATACCCGGTCGCCATCGGGTCCTGGCTTGCTCCTGCAGCCCGCTGAATATTATTATTGTTGAATACTGCTGAAGCTTCTGCGTTCAGACTGGAAACGTTAATCTCCAGAATATCTTCAGGCTGTATGGTTATCAGGGAATAGTTCTGAATGACCTCCTTCCGTCCGTTGGTCCGGTCGACATCCTGAAAATAGGGCACATGCTTATACGAGTTGCATGAAGCTGTGACAGTTACTGCTAAAACAACAAGTGGATATAGACCCTTCAGCATACTGCATTGATTAAGTTAACGGGAATTTTAGCACAGTATTTGAACTATAAACGTGCCTCCTGTTGTCGTGTTTTTTGCGACAGCGGAATGCTTAACGAACGTGAAAAATATCTCAGCACGGCTTGTAATTTTCCTCAATTAGCTTCACGGTTTCTTAAAAAACTTGCAACATTCTTAAAATTTGCGTATTGTAAGCTGGTCAGGCATCCCGGGGTGCTGTATATAAAATGCTACAAAAAGCATTTGCCGGCGGTCCGAAAGGATTTTGTCCGTTGATTTTCTTGTAATATTTTTGAAACTGTCTTTCGGGATTTTCCGTAGACCCGGGTAAGCCAACGGACCATTATGGAAAAGGGAATTTTTATTGAGGCACTGGATCGCTCGAAACAGGTTCTAAACCGCGTGTTACTGATGAATCCCAATGACGCAGTTCATGCGCTTCTTTGCGAAGAGATCGATATCCCGATCGTGGTAAGCGAAGAGATCCCGGAAGGGCGGTTCTACATCACGACAGAACTGAAATAAGCGCAGCTGACTATTCGTTTCTGGACTCCTTATAAATCTTTACGTTCATCCGGAGAAAGATTTTGTCCAGTTCGCGGGCGCAGTCATTGAGGAGATCGAACATCTCCAGTTTCTCGTCCATCCCCTGGGTGACCTTGATGGCGGCATTCAGCCCCAGAATGGAAGCTATAGGCCCGCGCATTTCGTGGGACATATCCTGGAGAATATCCTGCAGGAAGTTATTCTTGGCGATCAGTTTTTCTTCCCGGTCTCTCTTTTCAGTGATATCGCTTTCAATGGCGATGAAACCCAGGTGGTCATCATGATCGAACAGCGGGGAACAGTCGATGTGCACCCAGTAGGGCACTTTGTTCTTGGTGTAATTCACCACTTCAAGATTGAACCCCTCGGCGTCCCGGATCGCGTTTCGCATGATCTCAATGGCAGCCGGAGAGGTGTCCGGCCCCTGCAGCAGCGTGCCTGGCGTATGACCGACGACCTCCTGAAGAGCGTAGCCCGTGGTCAGCTCAAAAGCAGTATTTACCCAAAGAATCGTTCCCTCAGTATCCGTTATAATAATGCCGTTTTTGACCTTATTTAAAATAATATCGGCGAACTTCAGGTTGGCCTGCTTTTTCAATCGGGTAGAGTTTTAGTAGAAAACTTCAGTTGCAGGATAATGTTTTTTCCACTCGGGTAATAAAAAAACCTGTTATCTGAAACAAGGTTCCGGATAACAGGCTGAACATTTTTTTTATTGAACGTCTCCCGATGTTACTGCCTGAAAAACTGCAGAAGAAAAATGATCAGGAAGAAAGCAAGGAATAAGAGATCCAAGGCTTTGAAGACCTGTTTTTTCCGGCGCATAGTCAGGCTTCTTAGTGGCTGAAGTTTCAGGTTTAGGTTGACAGGTTTTACCATAAGACAGACGTTTCCCCTTTCATGCAACTGGTATGCCAACTTCCCGGTACGATTGCGGATCCGTTTCAGGTGGCTGCAGATGCGGGCATGCTGCGCCGGCCGGTCTTTTTCAGGCCTGTGCTGTATGCTTTTAACAACATCGGTATACTAAAAATACTGCAAGGCAATGCGTAACGTACAGCAGGGCGGAGGCGGCAGATTTCTTAAAATAATAGGTAACAGAGAGGGCAGGAATTACGTAAAGGTAATTGCCTGGAAAACAGGTCGAATTTGAAACTGATATTTGTGAGTATACGCGAGCAATTAAAGAGACCGGTCCTGATCCTTCTGCTGTTGGTCCTGGCACAAATGGCATTTTCACAGCAAAAAGCCATGTTTACTCAGTATATGTTTAACGGTCTGGCGGTGAATCCCGCTTATTCAGCTATGGATGAGGCCCTGAACGTGACCGCTGTTGCCCGCCAGCAGTGGGCAGGTTTCAAGGGTGCCCCGAATACGCAGACGCTTACGTTTCATTCGCCGGTCCGGGAATCAAACAGTTCCATCGGAGTTATGGCTATGCGCGATCAGATCGGCGAGGTCATATCTGAGAACGGTGCGTACCTGACCTTTGCGCAACGCGTACAGCTTTCGGAGAATAGTTTCCTGGCTGTCGGGGTGAACGCCGGTATCAGCAAGTACGTCGCTGATTACAGTAATATTCAAACGCAGTCGAGCGCAACAGATCCTGTATTTGCCGACGAAAACGATCTGCTGGGAAATCTTGGGATGGGCATCCTGCTGTTTTCGGACCGGTTTTATGCGGGTCTTTCCTCCCCATTCTTCCTTTCACGGGACTTCGCCGCCCGGGACTTCAATACCGGAACCGCCCACAGGCCCCACTACATGCTGCAGGCAGGCTACCTGGTCGCCCTGGGAGAAGATGTCCGGTTCAAGCCGAACATGCTGGTCAAGTACGTAAACGGCTCGCCGGTGCAGATCGACCTCAATGCAAATTTTCTCCTGAAAGAGACCATCTGGCTGGGGGCGTCCCTCAGATCCCTGGATTCCTTTGACGTGCTGGCCGAGATTGAGGTAACTCCGAGCATCCAGATCGGATATTCATACGATTTTACCACCACGGCACTCTCCAAGGTGGAGCGCGGCTCCCATGAGATCATGCTGAACTTCCGCCTCCCTGTTAAGGGCAGAAGTTTCCCGAGGTGTTACTTCTGACCCGGAAAGTCCGGGGATGTGCCTTTTGAAGCCGCCTGGCCGCCTGCCCCGGTGAACCTGTAGCTAAGGCTCAGACTGAAATTTCCGGTTGATGCAACCGAAGAACGACGCAGCCGGAAATTCGTTCCTTCCGAAGTTTCCTCCGTATGCTGCCGGTAAAAGGGGTCCGTGGCCGAAAGGCGGATATTCAGCCGGTTATTCAAAATGGATTTTTTGCCGGAGAAACGCGTATTAACGGATCCGCGGTTTCTCCCCTGGGCTGAAGTAGTGCTGTGATACCGGAGATCCGACTCAAAAGCTAATCTTCCAGGCAGCTGCAGCGATACGCCGAGATTGCTCCTGAAGCTGATTCCGTTCCGTTTCAGCAGATTTTTGTTTTCCGTATCATAGGATCTCTGGCTGAGTGTAAGCCCGCCGGTCGTCCGGATCTTCCTGCCCGGCCTGAAGTTTCCTGACAAATGAAATGAGTAGAGTCTGCTGCCTGACATGTTCTCGTACGTAGTGCGGGAAACGCCGTCGCTGCCCACCGTCCTGACCCGCTCAATGATGTCCCGGGTCTCAGCGAATCCGAGCCGCGGCGATACGGACCATTTTTCGCCGAAAGTTCCGAAACTCAGGTCTGCCTGGTGAGTGACCGACGGCCTGAGATTGGGATTGCCAAACGATATGTTGACGGGATCGGAATTGTCCATGTGGGGGTCCAGTACGCTCTCACCAGGCCTGTTGATCCGCATTCCGTAGGTCAGGCCGGCATGATACTTCTTTTTGAAATACCGGCTGACCGCTAACGTCGGAAACAGGCTCAGATACGGTCGGGACCGATCTGGACCGGGAATCGTCAGATCGGTGAATTCCGCCCGCAGGCCGCCCCGGACACTGAGCGTTTTGCCGATGCGCGTCCGTATCGACGCATAGCCGGCATACAGCGTCTCGGTGAACCGGAACCGGTTCTGTGGTTCGGGTTCGGGGAGGTAGGAACTCCCTGCGAAATCATAGAGCGTCTCGGATTGCCCGTTGTCCGCCAGCTTATGGCTCAGCCTAAGTCCCCCTTCCAGACTGCTGCCTTCTTTCCGGAACGGCTTGTCATAGTCAAGGCTGATGTCCATGACGCGCTTGTCCCGGGCGTTTTCATGGTGCTGAAGGCTTCTGCCGGCGGGGTCCGGAGAGCCGTCCGGAAAGTAAAACGAACGATTGGAGGAGCGTTCGCCCTTCACCGAATTGTCGGCGTAATTAAGTCCGAAAGTCAGTTTTTCTTCCTTGTTACGCGCAAGCCGGAGCGTATACTCCGCGTCCAGAACCTGGTTGCCTGAGTTGCCGGAACGATCATTATACTGATTCCGCATCCGTTGCGGTTCCCGCGTTTCATTGGTGTATTCATATCCGGCTGTGCTGGTACTCCCGCTGCTGTTCCCGTTGAGATTGACCGAGATCCGGAGGTTCTGCAGCGGTGTCAGGTCCCAGTCGAGGCTGGTCCTGAGATTCCGGCCGAGGGTTTGTCCCCGGCTGGTATTGCTCTGAAGAATGAAATAAGTGGTATCCGGGGTAAAGGTTTCCCGGAATGAGCTACCGTTGGATTGGCGGATATTCCGGCGTATCGCTGCATTGCCGGTCAGTTTCAGGCCGCCTGCCCGGTAATTGAGGAATCCGCTTCCGTTATAGTTACCCCGCGTGTTGCCGGTGCCGGCCAGGCTTCCGGTCAGTCCGAGCTTGAAATCCTTCTTCAGTTCGATGTTGATGATCCCGTCTCCGTCGGCGGAGTATTTCGCAGGCGGACTGCTGATCACTTCAATTTTCATGACGGCATCTGAAGGGAGGACGTTCAGCAGGTCCGTGATCCCCTCTGACGTGAAATCGGACGGCTTGCCGTTGATGAAGATCCGGGTATTTCGTTTTCCAGCTATGGTGGGTTTTCCGTCCGGATCCACGTCTACCATCGGTACATTTTTGAGCAGGTCGGTCGCTACGCTTCCTTCAGACAGGAGGCTCTGGTCAGCGTGGTATGTTAGCCGGTCAGCTTCGTATGAAACGAGCGGCCCGGTTTCCGAGATTGTCACCTCATTCAGGCGCTGGCTGTTTTGCCGGAGTGCGATCGTCAACGGGGGGATGGCTGCCGATGGACCGAGCCGGATGTTCCGGATCGAATCGGTGATGTAGCCGATAAACGAAACCCTGACATGGTAGATGCCTGGCGGGAGCCCCGGGAAAGCGAATTTTCCTCCGTTTTGGGTCATGGAATTCTTCTGAAGGCCCGAGGCGGAGGTGAGCGTCACGACGGCAAAATCCACTGCGGTTCCCGGGCCCGACTCGACGACCTTGCCGGTAATCTGACCGGTCCCGGTCTGTGCAGTCGCCAGAAATCCGGATAGATAAAGAAGCAGGAATAATATACTCCGCACCATGAAAAATTAAAAACGCCACCCGGCTTGTTCGGATGGCGTGTTAAGTTAAAAGTTTTCTTCTTCAGGGACGTTCTGTTCCTGGTCCTTTTTACGGTTTCGCTGCGGAAGATCCTGTCGTCCGAAGCGGTAGGAGAAGGTCAGGTTCATCATTCTGCCCTGCATCCGGCGTTCCGATTCCTGGATCAGATCGATGGTTTCCGTATACTGTGCCCATCGGCGGGTATTGAAGACGTCACGGACGTTCAGGGAAATCGCTGCGGCCTTGTTCTTCATAAAATCGTACCGCATCCCCGCATCGAGGCCGAACATTTCCTTGGTTCTTCCCTGCGGGGACACCCTCGGAGCCATATAGTGGGTATTGAACTGTGCGGAGATATTTTTAGGGAACTGAAAGTTCCCCGTCAGATTCGCATTCCAGTTGACGCCTTTCCGGCCGGATATCTTGTACGCCGGGTTGCCCTCAAATGCGGTGTAGTAAACGTTGACGTTTCCGGTCAGGTTGAAGCCTTTTGCCAGGTCTGCCCGCGAGATCAGTTCGATCCCGGATGCCCGGTTCCTCGAAAGGTTAAAGAACTGCATGATGGTACTGGAATCGGCGATTCCCGCAACAGGATTTGCTGAATTGTTGTTATAGTCGACCACCAGGCTCCGGATACCCTGAACGACATCGTTTACCTGCCTGAAATAGGCCGACGAGGTCAGCGTAAACGCATTCCAGTATTTAATATAGCTCAGTTCGAAGGCGTGGATGTCCTCAGGTCTCAGATTCGGATTGCCGACGCGGACATTGTTGGGGTCGGCCATGTCCATGAACGGGTTCACCTGCCATCCCCTCGGGCGGTTCACTCTTCGGCTATAGCTGAACTGAAGCTGCTGGTCGTCAGAGAACTTGTTGGTCAGGAACAGACTCGGATACACCCTGAAGTAGTTCAGTTCTCCCCGGGTTGATCCGGTTCCGAGTCCGACGTAGTCGGTCTTTAGCGAAGCTTGCTCGGCCCGTAAGCCTGCCTGGATCCCGAATTTCGGGGTAAGCTGGTTCTGATAATTGGTGTACAGCGCGTGGACGACATCATCCAGGTAAAAGTCGTTGGTAAGGTTGACGTCGGTGAAATACTGACTTTCGGTCCGGTCAAAAGACCGTGAGAACTGTGATTCTTCATTATTCCGGATGGTCGAACGGTATCCGGCCTCCAGCTTCTGCTTTTCCGAGAACGGAAGGGTGTAGTCTATCTGGATATTGTAATTGGTTGTAAACTCATTGTTATCCGTTATCCGGCGGTCGATGGTATCCCTGGGTGAACCGGTCGGCGTGAAAAAGTCCTGGTTAAACCGCTGGGCGCCGTCTTCCCTTTCCTGTCCGAACTGAAAATTTGCGGTGAGGTTTTCTCCTTTCCGCCGGAACTGCCGGCTGAAATCCAGGTTCAGGTCATATCCCTGATCGGAGTCTTCTCCGGTTGTATTCCGCAGGCTGGATCCGCTCTGATTAGGGATGTTCTCAAAAAGATAGCTGATCTCCTCCCTTTGTTCCCCTTCACGTAAACTGACGTTTCCGGACAGGCCAAGCGTCGTTTTGGGATCGAGGTAGTAATCAGCGCCCAGCTTGAAAGTATGGTTGTTGTTCTCGCGGCGGCTGTCCGTGTTGTTGAAGATCAGCCGGTCGCTGTTCAGGTAAGTGGTGTTGTTGAATCCACCCCCTAAACGAGAGCCGGCCCGGTAACTGTAATTGCCGAAGAGGTTCACTTTCTTGTCCCTGTAGCTCAGTGACGTATTGGCGTTATAGTTGTCGTAGCTGCCGGCCGTTAAGGCCAGAGAGCCGTTCAATCCGACTTTCCGGTTCTTCTTCAGGACAATGTTGATTATCCCGGACTGGCCTTCCGGATCGTATTTGGATGAAGGATTCGTAATCAGTTCAATGGTCTCGATAGCACTTGCGGGAAGTGACTGCAGGATGGCGGCAATATTGCCGCCGCCGATGGCGGAAGGCTTTCCGTCTATAAGGACGCGTACATTATCAGCCCCTCTCAGGCTGACGTTTCCGTCAATGTCGACCGAAACGGAGGGTACATTGGCGAGCAGGTCGGTGGCGGTTCCCCCGGCGCTGACCAGGCTCTCTTCGACGGTGAATACCTTGCGGTCAAGGCCGAGCTTGATCGTGTTCCTTCCGCTCTGTACGACCACCTCCTGGAGCATGTTCTTTTCGCTGCCGGTCAACCGGAGCTCCCCCAGGTTTAACGCGGGGTTCCGGGCGCTGACCACGAGGTCCGGGCGGGCAATGGGCTGATAGCCGACGAAGCTGGCCTTAAGTGTATAGGTATTGAACGGAATACCTTCCAGCCGGAAGTTGCCCTGCATATCGGTCTGCGTAGCCTTGACGGTTTTGTTTTCTGACTGGATAACCAGGGCGACGCTGGCAAAGTCTACTGGTTTACCCGTTTTTGAATCAACTACTTTTCCGGAAACAGTACCGGTCTGCGCAACTGTAGTAAAGGCAACGGAAAATAACAGGATTAAAACGGCTAAACTTTTTCGACTTAAACTCATGACATCTTATCTTTTAACACCAAGACGGACAAAGTAAAAGGGAATAAGTTTAACCGGCTGCCCGGTAACTTATTTATTACATGCTGGAAACGGGGCGGGGAACTTATTCGATCGTGACGGTCAGGCCTTCCTGCTGCAGGATCTTTCTGTACACTTCGAGTTCGGTAAAGCTGCCTTCAAGGACGACGCATTTTCCGTCGTTATGCACTCTCCATGCGATCTTTTCGGCCTGGGAGTCGCTATAGTCAAGATATTTCGTCAGACAGTAGATCACGTGATCAAACGTGTTGATCTCGTCGTTCCACAGGATCAGCTGATTATTTGATTTTAAAGCTGCCAGGACTTCTTCCAGCGTTAACGTTTCTTCCTGTACCTCGGTATTCATCCTGCAAAAGTAAGGAATCGCAATGATTTAAGGGCCAGAGTCCTGTTCGGTTATTTCGGAGAGAACTCCGTCATTTTTCCCGGGAGCGGATCATCTGTTCCAGACTGTCCCACATCCCGGCCGGGATCGCTTCCAGGGCGCTGAACTGGCCGGCTCCCTGCAGCCATTCGCCGCCGTCTATCGTAATGACCTCACCATTGACATAGGCGGAAAAGTCTGACACCAGGTATGCGGCCAGGTTCGCCAGTTCATCGTGCTCTCCGACTCTCTTGAGAGGCACCCGGTTCCTGAAGTCAAATTTGGCAGCCAATTCTCCCGGCAACAGTCTTTCCCATGCGCCTTTCGTAGGGAACGGCCCCGGGGCGATGGCGTTGGTCCGGATCCCGTACTTACCCCACTCTACGGCCAGGGACCGGGTCAGGGCAAGCACGCCGCCTTTTGCGGCAGCGGACGGTACGACGTAAGCCGAACCGGTAAATGCATAGGTCGTCACGATATTGAGGATCGTGCCGGCGATTTTTTCGGCAATCCAGTATTTGCCAGTCGCCAGCGTGCAGTTGGTGGTTCCCTTCAGGACAATGTCGATGATCGCGGAGAATGCGTTCGGGGAGAGGCGCTCGGTAGGGGAAATAAAGTTTCCGGCCGCGTTGTTGACAAGGCAGTCCACGCGTCCGAATTTGCGGATCGCCTGACTGAGAAGGTTTTCTACGGATGAGTAGTCCCGAACGTCGCAGGAAACCGCCAACACGGTTCCGGAGCTCTGTTCTTCCATTTCGGCGGCGGCCTTTTCCAGTACATCCCTTTTCCGGCTTGCGATGACCAGGTTCGCGCCCAGAGACAGAAAAGACTGCCCCATAGACCTGCCCAGGCCGGTTCCGCCCCCGGTAATGATGATGGTTTTGCCCTTTAGGGCATCCGCTCTTAACATGGGTCCGTTCGTCATACCAACTTTTGCTGAAGGTTGCCGATGATGGTCTTGAGAATCGATCTTGTCGATGGCGACCACCATTGTTTAAGCAGATGACCGAGGGTCTCCGACTGGTCCCGGTTCATCTTTTCAACAAGCTCTCTCCGAAGGTTCGTTTTACTCTGCCGCCACGTATTCAGATCAAACTGGAGGAACTTTCTCAGATTTCGTTCCGCTGCGGTTTGCAGGGAGACGGGGCGGATGATTTCATCTACCAGTCCGCAGTTTTTGGCCTCCTGGGGATTCATCAGTTTTCCTTCCAGCAGGAACCGGTAGGCGGCTGACTGACCGAGCCAGAATGCATACAAATGAAAAATGCTGTCTGGGACGATCAGGCCGACCGGCACTTCGTTCAGGCCGATGATGTAATTGCCTTCAGCCATGATCCGGTAATCACTGCACAGGGCGAGGACGCATCCGCCGGCCGGGCTGTGCCCGCTGATGGAGGCTACAAACGGCTTGTGGAACGACGCCAGGTCTGACACCAGGTTAAGGAAGCTGGTCCAGAACTCCCGGATCTGCACCTCGTCGTAATCATAAACTTCGATCAGGTCGACACCGGCCGAAAAAAAACCTTCATTTCCGGACAGGATGACTCCATGAATGCCGTCATCGTTCCGGATGTTACGGAACATATCGCGGAGCTCTTCGACCATTTCGGTATTGATGGCATTGGAACGCCCCCGGTTCAAGGTAATGGTTGCCGCCCTGTCTTTTACAGACGTCTGTATGGTGTTCATACAGCTATATTACTATTTTACTTTATATCTGTAAACGGTTCGGGCAATATTTCCATGGGAGTCAACGCCTTCCAGGATGATTTTATAGTCTCCGGAGCCGTCTGCATTAAAGTATTCCAAAGATCCTTTGCCGGACTCATCGGTGATCACCTGCGGATTCCAGTATATGGTAGATCTCAGGTCCGGCAGCTTGGTGTTTGTTTTCGGATCGTTGTAGTCCGGAGAATAGAATTCGCGGATCTTATGGAATCCCTGGGGTGAGTATGTCGCTATACCTGCCGCATAGGATGAATATCCGAGGTTCTGTTTCCCCCTCTTGGTCGTAATGATCAGGATCCCGCCGCCGCCCCGGATACCGTAGATGGCTGTATTGCTCGCGCTTTTCAGTACTTCGACCGATTCGACGTCCCGGGGTGAGATCAGCCTCAGGTAGTCCGGCGTAACGTAGGTTCCGTCGAGCACCAACTGCATGGGTACCAGTCCCTGGAATGAAGAATACATGCTTCGGGCGGAATATGCGATGCCATCCTGGATCACCAGGCCGGCTACCCGGCCCTGAAGGCACTGGTCGAGACTGACGCAGCTGGCGAAGTGTGACTCGTCAAGCACCGCGTCGGCTACCCCGCTTCCGTTCAGGTTGGAGGAATTCCGTGCCTGCTGCCTTTTCTCTACGATCTTCACTTCTTTGAGAATGATGCTGCGGGTGGCCAGTCCGAACCGCCTGAGGTCATTATACTGGTTCCTGCTGTTCTTAAGATAGCCGAGCATCGTATTGTTTACGTTGATTTCTACCTCAGGAGCATTTTTGTTCCTGGTCACGAGCTGCGGCGGGATCATGTCCAGGTTGACGTCGACGTTCTTCCGGTCACGGGCGTTCCTGGCTTGCACCACGAATTTTGTGCTGTCCCTGAAGATGAGTTTGTTGAAAGCGAAGCGGCCGTTCTGATCGGTGATCGTGTCCTGTACCAGGACATCGCCGGCAGAGGAAAGCAGAGTGACCTTTCCGCCCGCCACCGGTCGTCCGCGGTTGTCGGTTACCGTTCCGCTGATTCCGATTTCTTTCTCGGGGTTGAACGATAACAGCGGCAACGAGTTTGCCAGTATGCTTTTCCACGTGAAACGCCGCCAGCCCTGGGTGAGGAGCAGGTTATCGAGTTCCCGGTCCTTTTTGCCGTCTACTGCGGTAAAGTAGTAGTTCGGGGTCTCGACAAATCCCTTGATATCCGAGGCAAGAAGCAGGTTCGAAAGGATGGTGTTTTCATAAATGTCGTCGAACGGAACCTTGGTTTCATCAACGACGGCCACGGAGAAGCTGCCTACCTCCGGATTTCCGGCGGAATCTCTGGCATCGATGGAAAGACGGGCTTTCTCCCGCTTCAGGTACTCAGACTTGTCACTGGTGATGCCGACCCTAAGGCCGGATTCCTTTCTGATGAACAGCAGCCTTTCGGAAACAGGTTCGTTAGCCGGATTAAAGAGGGTGAGATGCAGGATCCCCCCCGCAAACTTGGTTTTGGCGACCGGGGCGCTCAATACCGTATTGGTCACCTTGGTTCTGGAAACAAAGCTAACAATGCCGTTGGTATGGCCGATGATGGTCACCTCGCCTTTGCCTACCAGTTCCGGTGATACGCCTACCCTGATCAGGATATTGTCCTTGTCGGTATGGGCAGCAGACAGGGTGTATCCGGACTTCAGCGCCTTCGGAAGCTGCACGGTTTTCTTAGAGCCGTCCTGCATGGTGACAATGGCCTTGTAGGTCCGGCCTGCTTCCGGTTTAATTGCGAAGGTTCCCATGCCGCCGTATTCGGATTTGAAATCCGCGATCTTTTCGTTTTTGTCATCTGAAACGAAGCCTTCCACATCAACGCCAAGGCCATCCGCACCCACTGCCTTGAATGCGATCTTTGACCGGATTCCGTCGACCAGGTCCCCACCTTCGGGAAAAAACTGCAGGCTAACGTTTAACGAGGTGGATTTGATGGGTACGATCTTCGAAAAAGACGTCTGGTCATCAATTTTTACGCGGGTGCTGATTTTCCCGGATTTAAGAAGCCAGGGTTGGTTGTTTATGAACGACACCTGCGCTTTTCCGGTCGCGTCCGTAGTGGTTTTGCCGGAAGCTACCTGCCGGAAATCCAGCTGAACAACATATGAAACTTCCTTGTTTGCGACGGGTTTGCCCTCCAGGTCCAGGTACTTGATCGTGGCCAGGACCTTTTCCGAATTTCCCCCTCCTGAGAAGGAGTAAGAGACATCGGTCAGATAGTCATTCGACAATGAATTGCCCACGGAGATCGTCTTGTCAAAGAAAAAGTCTTCGCCAAAGTTCCTCATCCAGGTGGTATAGGCCCGGATCCGGTAGTTGCCTTCCTTCAGGGAGTCGGCCAGATGAAAATCGCCCCATGCCTGCCCGGCGCGCAAATGGACCCGGGCGGATTGCTTAACGGAGTCCTTTTCATTGATAAGCTCCACATAAAGGATCTTGCTGAGGGCTGAGAGCTGGTTCCGCGCACCGTTTACCACATACGCTTTGAACCAGATGTTGTCGCCGATGGCGTAGTACGGTTTGTCGAGGTGGAGATGAACTTTTTCCTGGGGGTAGTCGCTTCGAAACTTTTCCAGCTTGTCAAGCATGTTTTTCAGCGGGTCATCCGAGCGGATGAATGAGGCTACTGTCAGAAGGAACAGCAGCCCGGCCGCCAATAAGGAGGTACGTTTCATAAGGTTCTAAATAACACCCACTTACGAAGGTGGGTTTACTTGGTATAACCTTATTTATTCTAAAATGTGTTCTTCCACATCATGCTTTCTACAGGTCGTGTGGTCTTGTGATTATACTTCGCATTTCCCTTTGTGTTATACATCGTTTCGATCTCGCCGTCCACCTGAAAATAGATCAGCTGACCGATCGGCATACCGGCATAGATCCGTACAGGCTGCGCCACGGAGATCTCAAGCGTCCAGGTATTGCAGAAACCGACGTCGCCCTTTCCCGCAGTCGCATGAATATCGATTCCGAGGCGGCCCGTGCTCGACTTGCCTTCAAGAAAGGGTACATGGCTGTGCGTTTCGGTGTATTCCATGGTAACTCCGAGGTACAGCGTATCAGGCTGCAGGATGAAACCTGACTTGGGGATCTCGAAGTGTTCGATCTGATTATGCGCTTTTGCATCAAGCACCCGGCTGGCATAGGTGGCAAGGTATTTGCCCAAATGCACATCATACGAGTTGGTTCCCAGGCACTCCCGTCTGAATGGTTCGATAATGATCGTGCCTTTTTCAATCTCTTCAAGGATCCGCTTGTCAGAAAGTATCATAATAATAAATATGGATAGGGTTTGGCCTAAATTATGATTAATTTAAAATACTTTTATCGCCAATTTCAATTTAAAAATGGGGCTTGTATATCAAAAGCAGGTGGCTGACCGCACCACCTTTGCTTTATGGAAAATCGAAGAAACAGCCGAAGAGTTATTCAGCCAGCTGCAACTGAAAACACATGAAAAGGATTACCTGGAAACACTGAACAACGGGAAGCGAAACCTTCACTGGCTGGGTACCCGGGTTCTTCTGAGAAAAATGCTGAACACGGATTCCTATATCGATGTGGATACCGACGAACATGGGAAACCGTTCCTGAAGAACTTCCCTCAGCATATATCGCTCAGCCATTCCTTTGACTATGCCGCCGTAATGATCAGCGAGGACCGGGAAGTCGGAATTGATATCGAACTGGTCAAACGGAAGATCGAACGCGTAGCCCTTAAATTTATGAGTCCTGAAGAGATGGCATTTATCGATGAATTGAACCGGGTGGAGCACCTCTATATCTGCTGGTGCGCGAAGGAAGCGGTTTATAAACTGCACGGGAAAAAGAACGTCTCCTTTTTGCAGCATATCCGGCTCGATCCGTTCAGATGTTGTGAGGCGGGCCGTTTTGAGGCTTCCCTGAAGACTCCGGAACTTAATAAAACGTTTAAAGTCGGTTACGAAAAATACGAAAATTATATGCTTGGCTATGCTTTGGAGGGGACAGGAAATGAATAAGGCCGTCTTTTTTCAGGATTGGGGCCTGGTGGATTACCAGGAGGCCTGGGACCGGCAGGAGGCGATCTTTTCGGAAATCGTTCGCATGAAAGGTCTTAACCGGGACAGCGCGTCCCCGCAGGAAACTCCGAACTACTTGATCTTCACTGAACATCCCCATGTATATACGCTTGGCAAAAGCGGAAAGCCGGAAAACCTGCTGCTGGACGAGGAGGCCCTGCAGGAAAAGAAGGCCAGCTACTACAAGATCAACAGGGGCGGAGATATCACTTATCATGGTCCCGGACAGATCGTAGGGTATCCGATCCTGGACCTGGACAATTTCTTTACCGATATTCATCTATATCTGCGGACCCTGGAGGAGGCGGTCATACAGACGCTGTCAGTCTATGGAATCCCGGCAGGGCGATTCCCCGGGTATACCGGGGTGTGGCTGGATCCGGATCACGAAAGTGCGCGGAAGATCTGTGCGATGGGCGTGCGGTGCAGCCGGTGGGTAACCATGCACGGTTTCGCATTCAATGTAAATGCGGATCTCGGTTATTTTAAAAATATCGTTCCCTGCGGGATCGATGACAAGGATGTGACCTCCATGCAACGTGAACTCGGTCACCCGGTGGACCTGGAAGAGGTCAAATCGGTCCTGAAGGGTAAGATTTCCGAACTTTTTGCGATGCAGCTGAAATGAAGCCGGAGATCAGGTACCTCGCATTGGGCGATTCCTACACGGTAGGAGAGTCCCTGGAACCATCCGGATCCTTCCCTTACCAGCTTGCAGAGCGATTAAGGGAACGGGCCATGATTCGCCCGACCGTTGTTGCAAAAACGGGCTGGACAACCGACGAGCTGCTCGGTCACCTCGCGGAACAGCCGGTTGACGGCAGCTTTGACCTGGTTACCTTACTGATCGGCGTCAACAATCAATACCGCGATTATCCGCTGGATACCTACCAGGAGGAGTTTTCGGCCTTACTCGGGCTTGCCATTGACTTTGCCGGCGGAAATAGGGAACGGGTCATCGTTATTTCTATTCCGGACTGGGGCGTTACCCCGTTCGCCTCGGCGGATAAACGAAGCGCGTCAGAGATCGCCGCGGGGATCGATCGATTCAATGCGGTTGGCCGGAAGGTGACCGGGGAGGCGGCCGTCCGGTATATATCCGTCACCGAAGATTCCCGCAAGGCGGCCAGCGATCCTGAGTTGATCGCTGCGGACGGATTACATCCGTCAGAGAAGATGTATTCCGGCTGGGTTGACCGGATATCCGGCGCCGTGGAGGACCTTTTGCAGTCCTGGCAGGAAAAAAGAATCCCCCGGGGCAGGGCCACGGGGGATCTCGACTTAATGTCCGGTATGACTTTTACATCATGCCGCCCATGCCGCCACCCATAGGAGGCATACCAGGGCCGGCTTTTTCATCTTCCGGTTCATCTGCGAGCACGCATTCGGTTGTCAGGAGCATGGCTGCGATTGATGCCGCGTTCTCCAGTGCAACACGTGATACCTTGGTCGGGTCGATAACACCGGCGCCGATCAGGTTCTCATAAACGTCCGTACGTGCGTTGTAACCAAAGTCAGCAGTACCTTCTTTTACTTTCTGAACAATGATAGATCCTTCGATTCCAGCATTCTGGCAGATCTGACGCAGGGGCTCTTCGATCGCGCGTTTTACGATCTGGATACCTGTAGTTTCGTCTTCGTTGCTTCCTTTCAGACCTTCAAGGGCTTCGATCGAACGGATAAAGGCAACACCACCCCCGGCAACGATTCCTTCTTCAACCGCTGCGCGGGTTGCATGTAATGCATCGTCCACACGGTCTTTCTTTTCTTTCATTTCAACCTCAGTTGCAGCACCGACGTAAAGTACAGCCACACCGCCGGCCAGTTTTGCCAGGCGTTCCTGTAATTTCTCGCGGTCGTAATCAGAAGTAGTTGTTTCGATCTGCGCTTTGATCTGGTTAACACGGGCTTTGATATCATCAGAGTTTCCGGCACCGTTGATCACGGTCGTATTGTCCTTGTCTACAACCACTTTTTCAGCCTGGCCAAGGAATGACAGATCTGCATTTTCCAGTTTGAAACCTCTTTCTTCAGAGATTACTGTACCACCGGTCAGGATAGCGATGTCCTCGAGCATAGCTTTTCTGCGGTCACCGAAGCCCGGAGCCTTAACAGCAACGACTTTCAGGGATCCGCGGATCTTGTTAACTACCAGGGTAGCCAGCGCTTCGCCGTCCAGATCTTCAGAGATGATCAGGAGCGGTTTGCCTGTCTGAACCTGTTTTTCAAGTACCGGAAGCAGTTCTTTCATGCTGCTGATCTTCTTGTCATAGATCAGGATATAAGGGTTCTCCAGCTCAGCTTCCATTTTATCGGCGTTGGTTACGAAGTAAGGTGAAAGGTAACCGCGGTCGAACTGCATACCTTCTACAGTTTTCACTTCGGTTTCTGTTCCTTTCGCCTCTTCAACGGTGATCACACCATCTTTACCTACTTTTCCCATCGCTTCAGCGATCAGAGCGCCGATAACTTCATCATTGTTTGCGGAGATCGCAGCAACCTGTTTGATCTTATTGTTGTCTTCGCCAACGGTCTGGGACTGACTTTTCAAATTAGCAACAACGGCAGTAACGGCTTTGTCGATACCACGTTTCAGGTCCATCGGATTGGCCCCTGCGGCTACGTTCTTAATACCTGCAGTAACGATTGCCTGAGCAAGAACGGTTGCAGTGGTAGTTCCGTCACCTGCGATATCCGCGGTTTTGGAAGCTACTTCTTTAACCATCTGCGCACCCATGTTTTCCAAAGGATCTTTCAGGTCGATTTCTTTAGCTACTGTAACACCGTCTTTGGTGATGGAAGGAGAACCGAATTTCTTATCAATAATTACGTTACGACCTTTTGGTCCCAAAGTCACTTTAACTGCATTAGCTAAAGTATCCACACCTCTTTTCAGAGCATCCCGTGCTTCAACGTTGTATTTAACTTGTTTTGCCATTTTTTTTAAATTTTTGCTGGTTTGATTAATGATTTAAACGGTCGCCGGAGCAACCGGTATTACAGGCAGCTGCCTGATTAAAGAACAGCGTAAATATCAGATTCACGCATGATTAAGTACTCTTTTCCTTCATAGGTGATTTCAGTACCTGCGTATTTGCCATATAAAACCTGATCACCAACCCTTACTGTGAGAGGCTCATCTTTTTTGCCGTCACCAACGGCAACCACAGTTCCTCTTTGCGGTTTTTCTTTTGCAGTGTCAGGAATGTAAAGACCTGAAGCGGTCTTTTCTTCTGCAGGAGCAGCTTCAACTACTACTCTGTCTGCGATAGGTTTGATATTTAATGCCATAGTAAAAATTAATTATTTTGGTTTGTCTCAGGTTCTTCAGTTTTTATGCCAAGCCGCCTGTTCGGTACATAATTGCCAAAATTTCATTACAAAGCGGCCCGACCTTAGTCTTTAGTCCCCGGGCCGGTGTCATGATGTCAGTAAAGTGTCAGCAAAAAAAAAGCCTTCCCGGAGGAAGGCTTTCACAGGACGGGCCTGTATTATTTCTTGGTTGTATCACCCGGAAGCGGAGCCGGTGCCAGCGGATTGGAATTGGCAGGCTTGCTGATCTGGTTCTGAATGTCATTCGCGTCTTCATTCACGGCACCTCCCTTAGGGATCGCTACGTTGATCAGCAGGGAAAGAACGATTAACGTGATCACCAGTACCCAGGTTCCTTTTTCAAGGAGATCGCCGGTGCGCTGAACGCCCATGATGTTATTGGTGCCGGAAAAACCGGAAGAAAGACCGCCACCTTTGGGCTCCTGGATCAGAATGATTAAACCCAGCAAGATGCACACAATGATTGCCAGAACTACTAATGCGAAGTACATATGAATATTAATTTATTGTCGGTTTTCTAATTTGCGAATTTGGTGGGCAAAGTAACTGCTTTTTTCCGGGAATTTCAAACTTAATTTCCGGTAAGTCTCAATGGCTTTGTCAAATAGCATCTGTTCAATATAGATCTGTGCCAGGGTTTCCGAAACCACGTCCTGGGAATCTTCCGAACTTCTGCGGGCTTTGTTTTCGTTATCAAGCTTTTCGGGCTTCGGAGGCCTGATCTGCGGCTCCTCCTTGATGAAGCGCTCAATAATTTCTTCTTCTTTGCGCTTCAGCTGAAAAGGAACCGACCTCGCGGGCTGCTCCAGCTGTTCAAGCGGAGACTGCAGGTGAAAGATATTCTCGATGATCTGCTGGTTCAGTTCAGGCCCGGAGTTTTTTTTTATTTCCTGGCTGGTATCAAGCTTGAACGGCTGGTAGGTATCAGCATGCTCTTTCCGGGTCTTGCTGAGCCACCAGAGGAAGGTATATGGCAGATTTTCGTCGTCATACTTGGACACGTCTGTGGTCGGCACGGGTTGTCCCGCAGACTCTTTTTCTGCCTGATCGGGAACCGCTGCATCCGGCGACGTGTTCCCCGGGAGATCCAGCTGCCCGCCGAACCGGAAAAAATCCGTGGCGGCAATATTTCCTATGATCAGGTTGTCGGTCTCATTCCGTTTAGCAGGCTCCTCTCCGGTTAGCTCCTGCGCACCGGCTTCCTCCAGGTCCGGGAATGCCTCAGCTCCGATATCGGTTGCGCCGTTGCCGGTTTCATGCAGGAGTTCGGGTGCAGCTGCCGCCACGGCCTCCGGGGCCGGAGCGCTTTCTGGATCTTTTTCTGCGACATCAATGGCGGCAACTTCCTCAAGGATCTCCTCTGCCGTGCCATTCGGTTCACCGGTTTCCGCCGGGAGCGGAATAGGGGTTTTAGCATCGGCAAAGTCGGACGCCCTGATTTCCTCGGCGATCGGCTGGAAGAAGAACGGATCGTTTATGGAATGGAAGAGAACGGTCCGGTCCGGGGAATACAGGGCAGCCCTTGAAAGCGCCTGTTCGAACTCCGGGGTTCCGGGTTTGAAGCACTTGGCATGCAGGGTGTGCAGGATCTGCGCATACGGGAACTTTTCCAGCAACTTCAGAAGGTCTTTGGCGTCCGCAGCCTGGACCCGGGCCGGGTCGGTGACAAGGCTGGAAAACTGCTGGGTTTCGGTTAACTGAGAATGGCTATGTTCCACGATGATTAAACTACTAAAAGCTTACCAATTGGCAAACGCACGGTTAAAAATATCTTCGGTGAGCTGGTCGTTGATGATCCGGATCAGCTCCGGTTCCTGCGCCTGAATAGACCGGGTCTCGATGTTAAAGTCCTGGTACCGGGTGAACGACTGTTCAAAACTCAGGTCCGGTTTTAAGGAATTTGTGAACTTCACGTTCACGGTGACTGTCAGCCGGTTCAGGCCAGCACGCTGGTTACCGGTGATCGCCACAGGGGTGATGCTGTAACCGGTAATCCTGCCTTCGAAGATGCCGTCACCGTCTGTCCGCACGATGTTGAGCCTGGACTGGTTCCGGATTCGTTCCTTTAGCCGCTCGGTAAACTGCTGGCTGAGGTAAGGGACTACCAGCGGGGCATTGTTTTCAAAAAAGTTCACCGTAATGGTCTTCATTTCCGGGGGAATGGATGCCCCGGAAAAACTATATATGCCGCATGACTGCAGGAATACGGTCATACAAGCGATAACTGTCAGTGTGAATCGTTTCAACTTGCTCACAGGTTTAGTTCTTTGATTTTCCGATAAAGAGTACGCTCGGATATTCCGAGCTCCTGCGCGGCAAGCTTGCGTTTGCCGCGATGCTTCCTGAGCGCCTTCTTGATCAGGTCGGACTCTTTTTCTATTAAAGATAATGACTCTTCATACTCTTCAGCATGATGGGTGATGTCGTAGTTGTGTTCGTTTGCCGGATGATGGATCGTTATTTTCGGCTGCTGGGGGATGTCCGCCGCGGGCAGTTCAATATCCCGGTACAGCTGACTGATCAGTTGCGGGTTTGCCGCAAAGTCGGTATTACCGCCGTTCTTGATGATCTCGGCCACCAGCTTCTTCAACTCCACCATATCCTTCTTCATGTCAAACAACACCTTGTAGAGGATATCGCGTTCGGAGAATTCATCCTTCGGGGCGTTGGTCGCGATGCGCATGGGCAGGGTAGATACACTGTCCGCTGGAAGGTAGCTCTGGAGAGCAGGCCCGGTAACGGTACGCTCCTTTTCGAGTACGGCGATCTGTTCGGCTATGTTCTTCAGCTGACGGACGTTTCCGGGCCAGCTGTAATTCGTCAGGATCTGCTGGGCCTCAGGATCCAGCTGCAGGTTGGGGCTTTTGTATTTGTCCGTGAAGTCGGCGATAAACTTACGGAAAAGCAGATAAATATCTTCTTTTCTTTCCCGAAGCGCAGGTATTTTGAGCGGCACCGTGTTCAGCCGGTAGTAGAGATCTTCACGGAACTTGCCGTTGGATACCGCTTCGAATACGTCCACGTTGGTTGCGGCTATGACCCGAACATTCGTTTTCTGGACCTTGGATGATCCGACACGAAGATACTCCCCTGTTTCCAGTACCCGTAATAACCGGGCCTGGGTGCCCAGGGGCAGCTCAGCCACCTCATCCAGGAAGATGGTTCCCCCGTTCACCACCTCGAAATATCCTTTGCGGGCTTCATGGGCACCGGTAAAGGAGCCTTTCTCATGACCGAACAGTTCAGAATCGATGGTGCCTTCCGGAATGGCGCCACAGTTAACGGCAATGAACGGACCGTGCTTCCTGGCGCTCAGCGCGTGGATGATATGAGAAAATACCTCTTTGCCGCTGCCGCTTTCGCCGGTGATCAATACCGAAATGTCGGTAGGAGCGACCTGGCGCGCAATATCTATTGCGCGGTTCAGCAGGGGTGAGTTGCCAATGATGCCGAAACGGTTTTTAATATCCTGAACGTCCATTTTGATGAATTGATGATTTACCCTTACAGAGAGCGGCCAGGGGCCGTTCCCGCTAAGAACTGATCCCTACTTCTTTTCTTAATCTATAATTTTTCCGATCAGCGTCGCTGTGGTGCACTTCTCGGCCAGCACGTTTACGTAATCACCCGGCTTGAAGCGTTCGTCAACAGGGAATACCACGGTCGCGTTCTGGTCGCTTCTTCCGGAATAATCCTGGTCGGACTTCCGGGAATATCCCTCAATCAGGACCTTCTGAACTTTTCCGAGCTGTTCCTGAAGCCGTATATGGGAGTGCTGCTGCTGCCTGGCGACGATCTCCTTCAGCCGGCGTTTTTTCACCTCTTCAGGAATATCATCGGTGTATCTTTTGGCTGCAAGGGTTCCCGGTCTTTCCGAGTAAAAGAACATATAGGCGAAATCGTACTTCGCATAGTCCATCATCCGCAGGGTGTCCATGTGCTCCTCCTCGGTTTCCGTGCAAAATCCGGCAATCACATCCGTTGAAATAGCACATTCGGGCAGGATTCTCCGGATTGCATCAATGCGGCCCATATACCATTCCCGGTCGTAGGTCCGGTTCATCAGCTCCAGAATCCTCGAGTTTCCCGACTGCACGGGCAGGTGAATATATTTGCAGATGTTCTCGTAACGCGCCATCGTATACAGGACCTCGTCGGTAATGTCTTTCGGATGTGACGTAGAAAACCTGACCCGGAGTTCGGGGCTGATCTGCGCCACACGCTCAAGCAGACTGGCAAAATTGACCTGTTCTGCACCGTCCTCGCTGGTCCACTTGTAAGAATCCACATTCTGGCCCAAAAGGGTGACTTCCTTATAGCCTTCAGCGTAGAGCTCTTCAGCCTCCCGGAGAATGGAGTGCACATCGCGGCTCCGTTCGCGGCCCCTGGTGAACGGGACGACGCAGAATGAACACATGTTGTCGCAGCCCCTCATGATGGAGATAAAGGCATTGATGCCATTGCTGTTCAGCCTGACCGGACTGATATCCGCATAGGTTTCCTCCCGCGACAGGAGTACGTTGACCGCCCGGTTACCGTCGTCAACCTGGTCGATCAGGTTCGGGAGGTCCCGGTAAGCATCCGGGCCGATCACAATATCGACGAGCTTTTCCTCTTCCAGAAACTTGGATTTAAGCCTTTCGGCCATACATCCGAGAACGCCGACCATCAGTCCAGGATTGGTGGACTTTGCGTTCTTAAAGTCCCGCAACCTGGCCCGCACACGCTGTTCGGCGTTTTCACGGATCGAACAGGTATTGATAAAGACGACATCCGCCTCCTGATAGTTGCCGGTTGTTTCGAAGCCCATATCAAGCATGATGGAGGCTACGATCTCGCTGTCCGAGAAATTCATGGCACACCCGTAGCTTTCAATGTATAGCTTGCGTCCGTTATGTTTTCCCGATTTATTTTCTATCACAAGCGCCTCACCCTGGCGCGCTTCATCATGCTGACCTGATTGTCCGGGTCTGAGGGTATCGTTCAACATTATCTGGGAATCTGACATTTTCAATTTTTACGAAAGGCAAAAATAGTAATTTATTGACAGAATGACAATTTGTCAGCGGTTTGATCCGGATCTTTTTAAGCGGTTTCCGGAAACGAAAAAACCCTCCGGAGGAGGGTTTTTGAACAATTATTCTTATGTAATTAAAGGACATAATTCCAGCCGAATTCATCGGCCTCCTTGCCATACCTGATGTTGTTCAGGGTTTTTGCCGCACGCTGCGAAAATTCCCTTGAAGTATGGTCAGGCAGGGTAAAGGTTTCTTCGCCGTAAGTGATCTCTGCGATCGGAGCGACGGTGGCGGCGGTTCCGGCCCCGAAGGCATCCTGAAGGATTCCCTTTCTTGCAGCGTCAACGACCTCGCTTACGGTAACCCGTCTTTCCTCAACGTTCATTCCCCATGAACGTGCCAGATCCAGGATACTGTGGCGGGTCACTCCGTCCAGGATCGTGTCCCGTGTGGACGGGGTGATCAGCGTATTATTGATCATGAACATGACGTTCATTGTTCCGGATTCTTCGATATATGCGTGCTCCTTGGCGTCGGTCCAGATCAGTTGATCATAGCCCTCTTCCTGGGCCAGCTTGGTAGGGTACAGGCTGCGCGCGTAATTTCCAGCAGTTTTTGCATATCCCACGCCGCCTTCTGCCGCACGTGAGTACTTCGTCTCGATCTTGACTCGAAGTGGTTTCGGGTAATAAACGCCGGTAGGGCCTGTTATGATAATGAATTTATACCTGGCGGAGGCGTGAACGCCCAGGATCGGATCCACCGCGATCATAAACGGCCGGATATACAGCGAAGATCCTTCCCGGGAAGGAACCCAGTCCTTATCCAGATCGACCAGCTGGGCCATGGCGCCCATGAACAGTTCTTCCGGAACAGCAGGCATGGCCATCCGTTCTGCCGAAATGTTGAAACGTTCGAAGTTTTTCTGCGGGCGGAAGATCGAAATGGAACCGTCCTGTAACCGGTAAGCCTTTATTCCTTCAAAGATGGACTGTCCGTAATGCAGGGTAGATGCTGCCGGACTGAGTGAGAGATCTCCGTAGGGAACGATCTGGAAGTTCTTCCATTCGCCCTGTTCATAATCCGCCACGAACATGTGGTCCGAAAAAATATGGCCAAACGGAAGATTGTCGAAATCGGTGGTTTGTAAACGAGAATTGAGCGTTCTGTTTACCGGAATATTTAAAATATCGGTCACGTGTATTGAGTTGATTTTGGAACTTGGGTTTGGTCAAAACTATATTTGACCCTACAAAATTACGCAAAAATCAGCCTTTTGTTTAATTATATTTTCAGTTCTAAGGTGTTTCCAATACACTTAGAACCCAGTTTTTCCCCCAATTTTCCAGCTGCTCCGCGGTCCATAACTCAGGGTAGAAAATCCGCTTCTGGAAGCGTGGCGGAAGATATTTCTGCCAGTTCGTACCTCCGGTCGCCCGGATCTCCTCGGGTTCGCGGTGCAGATATTTTACCGCAGATTTAAAGTGGGATAAAGGCCATGTAACATTTACGAAGATGTCCAGACGGCGCAGTTCTTCTTCCAGTTCCTTTGAGCTGGCACCCGCATCACGAAGCTGCTTATATAATGACCGGAAATTGGTCGTTCTTATCTTCGAGGCAAGCTCCATCAGGCCGGAAGAATACTTCTCTTCGAATTGCCGGAGCGTAAGGGTTTTCCTGCCCGTTGCCAGTTCGGTCGCACCGAATTTCCAGTAGATATATTCAAATTGTTCGGTCAGTGGGGCATCCCGGAGTTCAGCTCTTTTCTCTGCGGCGATGAGGCGTTCAAAGTCCGTGGCATAGATCTCGATCATACGGTACTGGGCCGACTGAAATCCGCTCGCCGGAAGCAGCGCCATCCGGAATTTCAGAAATTGTTCCTTGTCCATACCCTCCACCATGATCTCGAACGAGTTGGTCAGGGCATGAAAGTAAGAGTTAATCCGTTGGAGCCGGGAGGTAAACCGGGCGGCCGTCAGGTCCTGGCAGGAACTGATCTGTTCACATTCATGCAAAGCCAGTTTGAAATACAATTCGGTGATCTGATGGTAAAGAATAAAAATCTTTTCGTCCGGGAAGGAGGTTTTGGGCGTCTGCAGGCTCAGCAGGGTATCCAGATGAATGTAGTCCCAGTATGTCAGGTAATCCGCATGGAGGAGACCGTCCAGGTAGGATACCATGTCCTGCCCCATTGCATCAAACTTCTGCTGAAGCTTCTCCAGCCTCTCCAGGATATCCGGTGTAATTTCCATGGTCAAATTTATTAAAACGAGGCGATTTTAAGCCACTACGCTAAATATTTGTAGATTTAGCGCCTGCCGATGGGGGACCGCCGTTAACCGCCGTGACTCCTGAAGTATCATAAATGGAAGGTATGCCGACCCGATTTCCTGTATTTGCGAAAAAGTTCAAAGGTTCGCCGGCTGCGGTTTCCCGGGACTTGTTCTTACTGTCCTCGTTCACGTTCAGATGGCTCTTGATCGCGCTGGTTGCTGGCATCCTTGCGGGGTCCGCTTCCGCCTGGTTCCTGTTGTCCCTGGAGACGGTTACCGGCTGGCGCGGGCAGTATCCCGGACTGATCTGGCTCCTGCCTTTAGCCGGGCTTCTGATCGGCTGCATGTATCATTACTATGGAAAAGACGTCGTAAGAGGAAATAATCAGCTGATCGAAGAGATTCAGAATCCCCGGAAGATTATCCCGCTCGTCATGGCGCCCCTCGTTTACCTCGGGACGGTCATCACCCATCTGTTCGGCGGGTCTGCAGGCAGGGAGGGAACGGCCGTTCAAATGGGCGGCGCTATTGCCGACCAGCTTAGCAGGATATTCAGGCTCAGACCCCGGGACCGTAAGATGTTGCTCATCTGCGGGATCAGCGCAGGCTTTGCATCGGTGTTCGGTACGCCTCTGGCGGGTGCCGTTTTTGGCCTTGAGGTGTTCATCATAGGCAGCATGACGTACGGCGCGATCCTGCCGTGCTTTTTATCGGCGCTTATCGCGGACCTCGTTTGCCGGGCCTGGGGCGCCGGCCATACGCCGTATGCGGTTTCCATGGTTCCCGAACTCAACGGGTCAGGCATCCTGCTGTCGGTCGCCGCCGGCCTGCTGTTCGGCGTGACCGCCAGGTGTTTTGCGGGACTGAACGACTTTCTGTCGGATATGTTCCGAAGGATCGAATTTCCGCCGTTCAGACCTTTTGCAGGTGGTGTGCTGCTTGTGGTGCTCTTCTGGCTGATCGGCGATCCCCGGTACCAGGGGCTCGGTATTCCTGCGATTTCCGAAGCGTTCTCGGTTCAACAGGACTGGTATGTTTTCCTGATTAAACTGGGGCTGACGGCCCTTACGCTGGGTTCGGGATTCAAAGGGGGGGAGGTTACGCCGCTGTTTTTCATCGGCGCTACTCTGGGCAGTGCCTTGAGCGCCTTCGTTCCGTTGCCGGTCGGCTTGCTTGCGGCTATGGGCCTTACCGCCGTTTTTGCCGGTGCAGCCAATACGCCGATCGCATGTGTCCTGCTGGGTATTGAGTTGTTCGGCGCAGAGAGCGCCGTTTACATCGCCCTGGCCTGTGTGGTGTCTTACCTGTTCTCCGGGCACACCGGTATTTATGGTTCACAGGTGATCGGGCATTCGAAGCACGCCCTGTTGGCCCGGGACCAGAACCGCTCCCTGCTGGTCCTCCGACAGCGAAAGATGAAGCCGTGACCGGCCTCACCACCTAGTACAAGACCCGGAACTTGATCGTGTGTTCGATCTTTTTCAGTTCCTTCAGCAAGACCTTGTCATATGCTGAGTTGATGTCTGTAATGGCATAGCCGATCTCCGGGTTGGTCATCAGGAACTGGCTGACGATGTTAATGTCGTGCTTGGCGAAAATGCTGTTGATCCTGGCCATAATCCCCGGAACGTTCTTGTGGATATGGATCAGCCGGTGGGCATCCTGTTTGTGAGGCAACTGCAGATTGGGAAAATTCGCACTCAGATATGTGTGGCCCTTGTTGATGAAATCGATGATCCTTTTGGGAATGAACCGGGTGTTCCGCGGATTGTTCTTCGGGTCCTCGAACAATACGATCCCCATTTCCGTGCATAACGAGCGTGATATTCTGTTCCTGCTGTTTCCGAGGTACCCAATCGTTTTTAGTGTAGACGCCCTGCGGAGAACCTCGGGTTCGAGCTGCTCACCGTCCGCCAGCAGAAGGATTCCCGCGTCCGGAACATATTTGTCTTCAAATGTTGCTTTGTGCCGGATCGAAAATCCGTCTTTTTTCAGGATTTGGATGGATTCTTCCGGAACATCCCCGATGACCAGGCACAGGATCCGGTTCTTGGGATAGGAAATTGCCCGGGGGAGGTTGTTCACATACAGAAACTCGTCGAAACTGGGGGTGATATGGTCGGCTTTTGCTGAAACCGCTTTCCTTTCGATGTTCTCAGTGAAGGCGAAGAATTTCCGGATCATCCCGAATTCCTTCAGCTGGAAATCGGAATGACCGTCCCCGATGCCGTATATGTCTCCTTCCAGCTGGAGTTCTTCCAGAAGCTTTACCTTTCCGCCTTCCTGGGAAAGCGGGTTTGTTTCGTCATAACCGATAATCCGGCCGTCTGCATCGAAGAGAAAGGTGTTGGCGTAAATATTTTCCTTCTTTATAAAAAAGGGTGTCACGACCGGGGTAATGAACTCCTTGAACCCCCCGGAGACGATCAGGACATCATCGGCATGATTCTTAAAAAAAATCCGGTTTCGTGAAAAGGAGTTCGATACCTTCTTTTTAAGCCTGGTTATCAGTTGTCTGAGATGGTCCTGGTTAGCCTCCAGCAGGCGCACCCGTCCCGCAAGGCTTTCCCTGAAGGACAATGATCCGTCCATGGCGGCATTGGTATAAGCTTCGATTCTGTTGAGGATCTGTTCCCGGTCGGGGTGCTGCCTGAGGGCGATTTTTGCCAGTTCGTCCAGTGCCTCAACCTGCGTAAAGGTACTGTCGAAATCAATAATGTAGAACTTCTTCACGATGGTAAGTTTTGACAGATCTCCCGGATCGTCTGTTTAAGGGGACGGAACTCTATGCCCAGAGCCCGCCGGATCTTTTCATTGGAATAAACGGGCGTCCTCGAGGCGCTCCGGGCTGTGTCAGACGTAAGTCCGAACCGCTTACTGCCCGCCAGGCCAAGAAAACGACCAGCCGCCGCCGCTGTCCGCAAAAGCCATTCAGGCGCCGGGACCGTTGGCGGACTGACGTTCATGTGGGCGGCAATTTCAGTGAACACCTTCCGGTAGCTCCAGTTCTCGCCATTGATGATGAACCGTTCGCCGGAGATATCGCTGTCCATCAGTCTGAGCATAACGGATACGACGTCGCGGACGTCAATAAGTCCGCACCCGCCTTTTGGATAGAACCTGAGGCCCTTCCGGACCTGCTGAAAGAGCCTTCCGCTTCCGGAATACCCGGCATGGGCTCCCAGGATAATGGAAGGATTTACGATGAGCGCGTCCAGACCTTCGGCAACAGCCCGCCATACTTCCATTTCGCTTTCGTACTTGGAAATTGCATAGCCGGTCTGCCGGTGTGAGAACATCCACAGATCTTTCTCCGTGGCCGGGCCTCCGTTCTTGGCCTCTCCAACCGCTGAAACGGAACTTACATGCAGTAACCGGATGCCTTTTTCAAGGCAGAGATTCGCCATATTGGCGGTGCTTTCCCGGTTGACCCGGATCATTTCCTTTTTTTCGGCCGGGTCGAAGGAGACGCGGGCGGCACAATGGAAAACCTGGCTCACTCCATCCAGGGCCTCTTCGAGATCGAAGTAATTCATGAGATCGGCATTTCTCCAGCTGATGCCGGCGTCCAGGAGCGCGGCCGGTATCACCGAGTCAGAACGTTTCAGGGCTATGACCGGCTTGTTCTGCGCCTTCAGCTGCCGTACAACCTCTGATCCCAAGAATCCTGTTGCTCCCGTTACTAAGATCATCCGCGTGGAATTTTATAAAATGCTTTCAAAAGTAGTTGAATAAAGTGGATATTTGGAGCAGGTCTTCTTCAAAAACTGCCAGTTTCAGTCTTAATAATACAAGCATGTCCTTAGCTGATTTTTTTTCTCCCCTTGATTTGAGCAGGTTAAGCACCGGGAACGGCTTCAACCGGAGTCAGTACGGCTCCGCACTCCAGATGTACACGGAAACATTTCCCGATCTGGCTGAGGGTGCGTTCGACATTGCGCTGATCGGGGTCCAGGAAGACCGGAATGCTGTCAACAATCAGGGTTGCAGCCTGGCGCCCGATTACATCCGTGAACGGTTCTATCAGCTGAATACCGGGTCATATCAGACCCGGATCGCCGACCTAGGCAATATCCGGGCCGGAAACCGGATCTCGGACACCTATATAGCCCTGCGACTGGTGGTCACCGAACTGATCAAACTCAACATTCTCCCGGTGGTTCTCGGTGGCGGCCAGGATCTTACGTATGCGCAGTATACGGCCTATGAAGACCTCGAACAAAAGGTCGACTTGCTGGTGATCGATTCCAGGTTCGACCTGGAGCCGGAAGAATCGCCGGAGTCCGCGGCGCCGACTTCCCAGTCCTACATGAACAGGATCTTCCTGCATACCCCGAACTTTCTGTTCAATTTCAGTAATATCGGGTACCAGACCTATTTTGTGAACCAGGATAGTCTCCGTTTTATGGAAAAGCTGTATTTCGATGTTAACAGGCTCGGGGATGTCTATGGACGGATCAACATGACGGAGCCCGTGATCCGGAATGCCAACATGATCAGCTTCGATATTTCGGCGATCCGCTCTTCGGATGCCGGCGCCAACGCCAATGCTTCCCCGAACGGCTTTTACGGCGAAGAGGCCTGCCAGATGTGCCGGTATGCCGGGATGAACGACAAGCTTTCATCGATCGGTTTCTACGAATTCAATCCGGCCTTTGATCAGAACGGGCAGACCGCCATGCTGGTTGCCCAGATGCTCTGGTATTTCGTGGACGGCTTTTACAACCGGAAGAAGGACTTTCCGCTTCAGCCGAAGTCCCAGTACCTGATCTACCGGGCGCCGCTGAAGGACAATCTGCATGAGCTGATCTTTGTAAAAAGCAAGAAAACGGACCGTTGGTGGATGCAGGTGCCTTATCCCTCCGGGGGGACCAAGAATGAACGGTATCACCTGGTGCCGTGCCGCTACGAGGATTACCAGATTGCAGTAAACGGTGAAATGCCGGATCTGTGGTGGCGAACCTACCAGAAACTCGTGTAAAATAACGGGTATGCTTTTTTTTTCTGAACATTTTTTTCTTAATTTGATTGTCTAGTATTCCAATAGACTTTTAAATTATTCAAATGAAAAAAATCATCTGTCTCATCTTTTCGGCAGTGCCCGTTATGGCACTTGCTCAAAAAGGTAGTTTTACGCTGACCAGTAAGATCGGGGAATACAATGCCCCTGCAAAAGCATATCTCGTTTACTATGCCGGCAATGCCAACGTTGTTGACTCTGCGACGCTGACGAAGGGCGCCTTCAAATTTACGGGTACCATTGAGGATCCGGTCCGCGCAACGCTGGTCCTGGACCCCAAGGGGTCGGGTTGGAACGCTGTCCGGAGACAAAGAGGCGCTGATGCACGTGCCATGTTCCTGGAAAAAGGGACCATCACCCTGAATGGTAAAGATTCAGTGTCGACAGCAAATATCTCCGGATCGAAGCTGAATGCGGACAACGAGGCGCTGCAAGCCAGTCTGAAACCGGTGAAAGCGAAATTTGAGGTACTGAACAAAGAATATGCTGCCGCCGACGAGGCCAGGCAGTCGGACCCAGCTTTCCGGAAGGGCTTCCAGGACCGCGCCAAACTGATTGAGGAAGAACAGCGCGAAGTCCTGAAAAAGTTCATTCAGGGTCATAAGACTTCTGCCGTTAGTCTGGATGCGCTGAAATCTTATGGGGGCTATTTCCCGGAAGCAGCGGAAGTTGAACCGCTGTATAACGGACTGGATGCCGCGATCAGGTCATCCGGCCCCGGAAAAGAGTATGCCGAGGTGATCAAAAAAGCCAAGGTCACCGCTTTGGGCGCCATCGCTCCGGACTTTACACAGAGTGATACGGCCGGTAAGCCTGTCAAGCTTTCCGATTTCCGCGGGAAATATGTTCTCATTGATTTTTGGGCTTCCTGGTGCGGACCGTGCCGGCAGGAGAATCCCAACGTTGTTGCCAATTACAACAAGTTTAAGGATAGAAACTTTACAGTCCTGGGCGTGTCGCTGGACCGTGAAGGTCAGAAGGACAAGTGGCTGAAAGCTATTCATGATGATAACCTTACATGGACGCAGGTATCTGACTTGAAATACTTTAATAATGAAGCTGCGGTACAATATGGTGTTCAGGCGATCCCGCAAAACTTTCTGATCGATCCGGACGGCAAGATCGTGGCAAAGAACCTGAGGGACGAGGATCTAGGTAACAAACTGGAACAGATCCTTGCCGGAAAATAAGACTTCAGAAAAACCACTCTCGCGAGTGGTTTTTCTATTTATAACAAGATCGCGCCGGCCAGGAGGGCCAGCATTCCGATCACGAGGAAAATCAGCCCCTTTCTTTTCAGGAACAACTCGAGAACGACTCCAACCAGTATCAGGGCCAGGCCGGCGGTCATGACTCCGCGCGCCGCCAGGTCGGGCCGGTCGGCGGCAGCTTCCTGGCCGTTTTGCTGTATCCGGGGTGGCGGGTGACCGGACAGGTGCCGGGAGGTATGCGTTTCCGGCTGTTTTTGCGGGCGGACCGGCGCATTCAACGATTCTGTAAGGATGGAAGCCGCCGGTTCCGGTTTGTCAGACGCCCGGATCGACCTGAAGACGCTGTCGTAGTTGACAAACTTCTCCTGTGCCTTTACGGAAATTTCCAGTGTGTCGGCCGCGTCGTCCGGTGGATGGACCTCAGTAGGGATCACGGTTCCCCTTACAGTAAGTTCATCAGATCAAAACCGATATCATTCCGGAAGTACCGCCCGTCGTAATAGATCCGGCCTGCATCCGCTACGGCTTGTTGGAGAGATTCAAAAAGGCTGTCCTGGATCGAGGTTACGGCTATGACCCGCCCGCCGGAACTCTTGATGATATCCTGGTCCCGAACCGTTCCTGCATGGAAAATCAGTGAATCCCGGACGTTCTCAAAGCCGGTGATGGCCCGGTCCTTCAGGTATTCGCCGGGATACCCCCCGGCTACCAGGACAACGGTCGCTGCGGTTTTCGGCGAAACACGAAGCTGAATCTGTCCGAGTGTTCCGTTTCCTGTTGCTTTGAGCAGCTCCACCAGGTCGTTTTCGATCCGGGGCAGGACGCTCTCGGTCTCCGGATCACCCATCCTTACATTATATTCGATTACATACGGCTCGCCGCCCACGTTCATCAGACCGATGAATATAAAACCCTGGTAGGGGATGTTTTCTGCTTTCAACCCGTTGATCGTGGGACTGATAACCGATTGCTCAACTTTCTGCATAAAGTTTATATCCGCGAAGGGCACCGGGGAAACGGATCCCATGCCGCCGGTGTTCGGCCCGCTATCACCTTCTCCGATCCGCTTATAGTCTTTTGCTTCCGGTAAGACCTTGTAGGAGGTGCCGTCCGTAAGGACGAATACTGAAAGTTCAATTCCACGGAGGAACTGTTCGACCAGGACCGTCTGGCTGGCGGCGCCGAATTTGGAGTCCTGTAACATGGCGGTCAGTTCGGCGCGGGCTTCTGCAAGGGTCTCGCAGATGACGACGCCTTTTCCGGCAGCTAATCCGTCCGCTTTCAGGACAATTGGCAGTTGCTGGCTTTCCAGGTAAGCCAGACCTGCTGACAAAGTTTCCGCCGTAAAGGAACGGGAGGCTGCCGTAGGAATATTGTACCGCTGCATGAACCGTTTGGAGAAGTCCTTGCTTCCTTCCAGCCTGGCGCCCTCCTTCCTGGGGCCGATGACCGGAATCGTTTTCAGGTCTTCGTCTTCCAGGAAAAAATCATGAATACCCCTCACCAGAGGCTCTTCCGGCCCCACCACCACCATGCTGATCTTGTTTTCAAGTACGAAGGTCCGAATCCCCTGGAAATCAGTTGCCTGTATAGGGACGTTTATGCCATAGGTCTCTGTGCCGGCATTGCCCGGGGCGATATACAACTGGGTACAATGAGCACTCTGTGCCATCTTCCACGCAAAGGCGCTTTCTCTGCCGCCTGAACCAAGTAAAAGGATATTCATAGGGCAAAGATAGAAAATGACAAAACACTTCCGGGTTTATTGCTTAAGAGCCTTCCGGCAGCTGAAAAAAATCATTAAATTCCTGTAATTTTGCAAATTATTTTATGTCAATTTGGCTTGCAGTCCTGAATAGGCGTAATTGTTGAAGCAAGGACGATTTTACCATACATAACATGTTAGGATTCTTAAGTAAACTTTTCGGAAGTAAATCAGAACGGGATATCAAGCAGATCATGCCGATCGTAGAGCAGATCAAGGCGGAATACGCCAAGCTATCCGGCCTTAGTCATGATGAGCTCCGTCAAAAGACCATTGAGTTTAAAACCCGGATCCAGTCTTATCTGGCGGATATTGATAAACAGATAGCGGATCTGAAGGTCGAGGCTGAAGCCCAGGATCTCGATATGGAGCGGAAGACAGGCTTCTACGAGCAGATCGACGCACTCGAGAAGGACCGCAATACGCAACTGGAGGTTGTACTCATGGAGATTCTTCCGGAGGCCTTCGCAGTCATGAAGGAAACGGCCAGACGTTTCGCGGAGAACAAAGTCATTGAAGTTACAGCCACCCAGTTCGACCGTGACCTGGCGGCCCGTAAGACCAACGTGCTCATCAGCGGCGACAAGGCGCTGCATCACAATACATGGCTGGCTGCCGGCACCGAAGTCACCTGGAATATGGTTCATTACGATGTTCAGCTGATCGGCGGTATTGTACTGCATCAAGGTAAAATTTCGGAGATGGCTACCGGTGAGGGTAAGACACTGGTCGGAACACTGCCGGCTTACCTGAATGCTTTGGCAGGCAGAGGCGTTCACATCGTTACGGTGAACGATTATCTTGCCCGTCGGGACTCCGAATGGAACGGTCCGGTGTTTGAATTCCACGGACTGTCCGTGGACTGTATAGACAAACATCAGCCTAACTCGCCGGATCGCCGAAAAGCTTACCTGGCGGATATCACGTTCGGTACAAATAATGAATTCGGTTTCGATTACCTGCGGGATAATATGACCCAGTCTCCTGACAGTCTGGTTCAGCGTAAGCTTCATTACGCGATGGTGGATGAGGTCGACTCGGTCCTGATTGACGACGCCCGGACGCCTCTTATCATTTCCGGTCCGATCCCAAGAGGTGACGAACACGAGTTCTATGAGCTGAAACCGCGTATCGAGCGGCTTGTCAATGCCCAGAAACAATTTATCACCGGTGTCCTGAACCAGGCTAAGAAAGCGATCAGCGAGGGAAAGACCGGCGTGGATGAAGGCGGACTGGCTCTGCTTCGGGCTTACCGCGGTTTGCCTAAAAACAAGGCGCTGATCAAATTCCTGAGCGAAAGCGGGGTGCGCCAGGTCCTCACGAAGGTCGAGAATTATTATATGCAGGACCAGGGTAAGGAAATGCCAAAGGTGGACTCCGAACTGTTCTTTATTATCGACGAGAAGCATAACCAGGTTGAACTGACCGAGAAGGGTATTGAGCTGATTACTGCCGCCGGCGAAGATTCAAATTTCTTCGTCATGCCGGACGTTGGTACTGAAATCGCCGATCTCGAAAAATCTGCCCTTTCTCCTGAGGAGAAGATCAGCCGCAAGGATGAGCTGATGCGTGACTTTTCGATCAAGTCGGAAAGGATTCACTCCGTAAACCAGCTCCTTAAGGCCTATACGTTGTTCGAGAATGACGTTGAGTATATCATCGATGAAGGAAAGATCAAGATTGTCGACGAGCAGACCGGCCGTATCATGGAGGGCCGCCGATATTCCGACGGACTGCACCAGGCGATCGAAGCCAAGGAAAACGTAAAGGTCGAAGATGCTACGCAAACGTATGCGACCATTACGCTTCAGAATTACTTCAGGATGTATCACAAGCTTGCCGGTATGACCGGTACGGCTACAACTGAAGCCGGGGAGTTCTGGCAGATCTATAAACTGGACGTTGTGGAGATTCCGACGAATGTAGCCATTCAGCGGAAAGATATGGAAGACAAGGTCTACCGCACTATGCGGGAAAAATATAATGCGGTTGCCGATGAGATCGTCACGCTTACCCAGGCGGGCCGTCCGGTCCTGGTCGGTACCACTTCCGTGGAAATCTCGGAACTGTTAAGCCGGATGCTTAAACTTCGGGGAATCAAGCATAATGTTCTGAATGCGAAACTGCACCAGAAGGAGGCGGACATCGTGGCGGAAGCCGGCCAGGCCGGAACCGTTACCATCGCAACGAACATGGCAGGCCGGGGAACGGATATCAAACTCGGTCCGGGCGTGCGTGAAGCCGGCGGTCTTGCCATTGTCGGTACTGAACGCCATGAGTCACGTCGTGTCGACCGTCAGCTACGGGGCCGTGCCGGACGTCAGGGCGACCCCGGGTCATCGCAATTCTTTGTTTCCCTGGAAGATAACCTGATGCGTTTATTCGGCTCCGAAAGGATCTCCAATATCATGCTCCGCATGGGTATTGAAGAAGGGGAGGTGATCCAGCATTCCATGATCACCAAGTCCATCGAACGCGCACAGCGTAAGGTTGAAGAGAACAACTTCGGAATCCGGAAGCGGTTGCTGGAGTATGACGATGTCATGAACTCACAGCGCAGCGTGATCTATGCCAAACGCCATAACGCACTGTTCGGTGAGCGTCTGGAGCTTGACCTGAACAATACCACATACGACGTGGCTGAAGATATCGTGAGCGAATACAAGGACACCAACAACTTTGAAGGATTCCAGCTGGAATGCCTCCGGATTTTTGCGGTTGACCCGGATATTGCGCATGACGAGTTTACCAATTCTTCGGTCACCGCACTGACAGAAAAGCTGTTCACCCAGGTAACCGGTTTTTACCGGCATAAGGCATTAAGCATTGCTGAACAGACCATGCCGGTGTTTAAACAGGTCTTCGAGGAACGGGGCAACTATATTGAGAACATCGTTGTTCCATTTACCGACGGGGTACGGGGACTCCAGGTTTCGGCTAATCTGCGCAAAGCCATTGACACCAACGGGCTGGAAGTATTCAGGAGCTTTGAAAGGACCGTTGTTCTGGGCCTGATCGACGAGGCCTGGAAAGAACACCTGCGTGAAATGGACGAGCTGAAGCAATCGGTGCAGAATGCGGTCTACGAGCAGAAAGATCCGCTGATCGTTTACAAGGTCGAAGCCTTCAACCTGTTCAAGCAGATGCTTGCGGCTGTTAATAAAGAAGTGATCAGCTTCCTGTTCAAAGGGGGAATCCCGGTCCAGGAACCTGAAGAGATTAGGGAGGCGCGGGTTGCGAAGGAAGATCTCAGCCAGCTGAAAACCTCCAAACCGGAGCTTTCGCAGGCGGCCAACGGCGTGCCTGTCGAAGACACCCGGGAAGTACAAAAGCCTCAACCGGTTCGTGTGGAGCATAAGATAGGCCGCAACGATCCATGTCCATGCGGAAGCGGGAAAAAATATAAGAACTGCCACGGAGTGGGACTTGACTGATCCTGTCAGAAACCGGAAACGCACGATGGTTGAAATAAAGTTGCGAAAGAGTTTATGGCGGAAGTGCCGACCGGGAAGGCTGCATGCTTCCGCCATGCTTCTTGTTTTCCTTCTTGTTTCCGTGTGGTCCTTCGGGCAGGAACCCGGGAAGGTCGGGGTCAAAGCCGACCCGGCCATCCGCGCTCTTCTCCAGAAACGGCTGGACATGAACCGGGAAGCTGCAAAAGGGTCGTTTATTTCCATTGACGGCTTTCGCGTTCAGATTTTTTCAGGACCGGAAAGAAGTGCGGCTTATTCAGAGCAGAACCGGTTCAAAAGTATGTACCCGCTGACCGGCTGTTATATCACCTACACACAGCCGAACTACAAGCTCCGAGTAGGAGACTTCAGGACCAGGCTGGAGGCGGAAAAGTTCATGAACGCGTTGCGCCCGGTCTACAAATCGCTTTTTATCATTCCTGACAAAATTAATCTTCCCCGATAAGATGCTTAAGAACAAGGTCCGTCAGCTGGCAGAGGAAATATATTCCGGTGTGGTGGAAAACCGGCGGCACCTGCATGCCAACCCAGAACTGTCATTCCAGGAGTTCAGGACCTCTGCGTTCGTCGCCGAAAAGCTTGACGAACTGGGTATCCCATACACCAGGATGGCGGATACCGGAATCGTGGCCCTGATCACCGGCGGAATACCATCGGAGAAAGTCGTAGCCCTGCGTGCCGATATGGACGCGCTGCCGATTATGGAAGCGAACGAGGTGCCTTATAAATCAAAGAACCCGGGGATCATGCATGCCTGCGGTCATGATGTGCATACATCATCGCTGATCGGAACGGCCGCGATCCTGGACAGGCTCAGGGCCGAGTTTTCCGGGGCTGTCAAACTGATCTTCCAGCCTGCTGAAGAAAAGCTGCCCGGCGGGGCCAGTCTGATGATACGAGAAGGCGTCCTCGAAAATCCGAAACCGGAAGCCGTTATTGGTCAGCATGTCATGCCCCTGATCGATGCAGGGAAAGTCGGTTTCCGCTCAGGCAAATACATGGCTTCCTCGGACGAACTTCATGTGAAAGTTTTTGGAAAGGGCGGTCACGCGGCCCAGCCGCATCAGAATATCGATCCGGTCCTGATCTCCGCTCATATCATTATCGCCCTGCAGCAGATTGTGAGCAGGATGGCCGATCCGAAACTTCCCTGCGTTCTGAGTTTCGGGAAAGTGGCCGCCGATGGGGCGACCAACGTTATTCCGGATGTGGTTTCCCTTCAGGGAACCTTCAGGACTTTTGACGAGGCCTGGAGGGATGAAGCTCACGGGAAAATGAAAAAAATGGCGGAGGGGATTGCTGAAAGCATGGGCGGAAGGTGCGAGTTCATCGTCAGGAAAGGTTATCCCTTCCTTGTTAATGAGGAGAAACTGACCGGCGAGGTGCGAGCCTTCGCCGAAGACTACCTGGGTAAGGAAAATGTGGAAGACCTCGACCTTTGGATGGCTGCAGAGGACTTTGCCTATTATTCGCAGGTATCGGACGCCTGTTTCTACCGGCTCGGAATCCGCAATGAAACGCGGGGTATCACATCTTCGGTACACACGCCTACCTTTGATGTGGATGAAAGCGCTCTGAAGGTCAGTACCGGCCTCATGGCCTATATTGCGCTCAGAAGACTCGGGAATTCGTGACCGGCTGCCAGGCCGGTCCTGCGGCGTACCCTGCGGCGTAGCTGATTATTTTGCTGCCCCGGAAATATTATCTTTATTGTGATCGTTTGAAGTTCAGCCCACTGTATAAAATTATCCGCGAGTGATTCTTAAAGAAACCATTGACAAAATTTTAGAGACCGCTCTGATCGAAGAGGTGGTGGGCGATTTTGTGCATCTTAAGAAACGGGGCGCCAGTCTTATCGGAAACTGCCCGTTCCATAATGAGAAGACACCTTCCTTCAATGTTTCTCCCAGTAAGGGGATATACAAATGCTTTGGCTGCGGAAAAGGGGGTGATGCGGTCCGCTTTATCATGGAGCATGAGAAATACTCCTATCCTGAAGCGCTGCGGTACCTTGCAGCCAAATATAAGATCGAGGTCGAGGAGACCGTTCAGAGTCCCGCCCAGGTTGCCGCCGATGACCGCAGGGAAAGCCTGTATATAGTTTCGTCCTGGGCTGCCCGGTTTTTCCAGGACACCATGTGGGAGACACAGGGCGGACAGGCCATCGGACTCGGTTATTTCAGGGAGCGCGGATTCCGTGAAGACATCATCAGGAAGTTCGAACTGGGTTATTCACCTGATGAATGGGATGCCATACTTAATAAAGCGGTCCAGGCAGGCCATAAGGAATCTTATCTGGAAGAGACCGGCCTGATCGTCCGGAATGACAAAGGGAAGCTATATGACCGCTTTCGCGGCCGGGTGATGTTCCCGATTCACAACTTTACCGGCCGGATCATCGGATTTGGCGGACGCACGCTCAAGACGGATAAGAACGTTCCCAAGTATGTCAACTCGCCGGAGAGCGATATTTACCATAAGTCAAACGTCCTTTACGGCTTATTTCATGCCAAAAGAGCGATTCGTGAACTGGATAACTGCTACCTGGTTGAAGGCTATGCCGACGTGCTGTCGGTGCACCAGGCTGGTATTGAGAATGTAGTGGCCTCTTCGGGTACCTCCCTAACCACCGAGCAGATCCGGCTGATCGGGCGTTTTACCAAGAATGTGACCATCCTGTATGACGGCGACGCTGCAGGGATCAAGGCCTCGCTTCGCGGACTCGATATGATCCTGGAAGAGGGACTCAATGTAAAGGTGGTTCTTTTTCCCGACGGGCATGACCCGGACTCCTACGTTCGGCAGGTTGGGAGTTCCGCTTTTAAGACCTATATAGAGCGGAATCAGAAGGATTTTATCCTGTACAAGACCTCGATACTGTTGAAAGATGCCGGTAATGATCCGATCAGGAAGGCGGGCATCATCCGTGAGGTCGTTGAAAGCATCGCAAAAATTCCGGATAGTATCAAGGCCGCTGTTTTTGTACGCGAATGCAGCTCCATTCTCCAGATTGAAGAACGGGTCCTGATCTCGGAACTGAACAAGATCCGTCTTGGAAAGGCCAAAAAGGATGTGCAGGCGCAGCCTCGCGATCGGCGGCCTGAACCCGGACCTATGGAGCATCCTGACTATCCGGAGCACCCGGATTATCCGGCTCCAGGCGCTCAGGCTTCAACATCAGATTCATCGGACGAAAACCAGGAAAAGGAGATCATCCGGCTTTTGCTCTGCTATGGTCATGAACTGGTAAACTGGGATGGGATTACGGATACTTACATCGGCCCTTTTGTGGTTACCAACCTGAGTGACATATCATTTGACCACCCCCAATGCCGTGCGGTGTTCGAGGAGTACAAGGCCAAGCTGGAGCAGGAAGAGCTCCCCAAAGACAAGGATTTCATCAATCATCCGGACAGCAAGGTATCGGCACTGGCTATTTCGTTGTTGTCCTCGCCATACGCACTCAGTGAGAACTGGTTTGAAAAACGCAAGATCTATGTCAAGCACGAAAGCGAAAACCTCCGTTCGACGATCCTTGGCGGAATTTTCCATCTGAAAAAAAGGAAAATAGATCAGATCCTAAAAAATATCCGGGCTGAGATCCAGTCTGAAGCTGATCCTGACAACCAGGCTATCCTGATGAAACGGTATATGCAGGTGAAAGAAGTGGAGAAGGGGATCTCCGCTTATCTGGGGTCTGTCGTCGTTAAGTGATTCCGTTTATTGTTTTTCCGGCGGTTAATAAAATCGATCGTTCGGGCGATCAGAATCAGGACAAATGCTCCCGCCAGACTGGCCTGCGCTACAAACAGCTGTTCCTGCATAAAATAGTAGTACAGGAATCCGCCGATAAACGGAAGGGAAAATATTCTTAAATAAAAAGGCGCTTTGCTCATCATTCTCCAAATATATCATTTTGGATCCTGAATGCGGAATACGCAGAGCCGCGGACTGACGTTCAACAAAAAATCGGGGAGTCCCCTTGGTTTTAGCAGTAAACTTGTCATTTTTGGCAAGCCGCAAACTTTCATAAACAGAGTCATGAAAAAAACGATTATAACGGTGTTAATCCTTTCCGCTGCAATGGTGTACTCCTGCAGCCCGGATCGGGGTAACGGGAACGTCCGGTTCAAAAGTCCGGAAATAGGGGCCGGCGCTTATGCCGGCGAACCGTTACTCCTGCAGGTTGATCCCGGTACTGCGTCTTTTGATTCCATTGTCTTTTACGCGGATGGCGCCCGTGTCTCGGCCGCAACAGACAGTTCGGCCGTGCAGCTGGATACCAGGAATCTCAGGATGGGAAACAGGCTCCTGACCGCCCGGGTCTACCGAAACGGCCGGGTTGACAGCGTTGCCGGTAACGTGGTCCTTAAACCATCCGCGGAGCCTGAGAAGATCGGGTATGAGGTGGTCAGGACATTCCCCCATGACACCAGCTCGTATACCCAGGGCCTAGAGTTTCACGACGGAATCTTTTATGAGAGTGACGGCGAGAATGGCGGGTCAAGTATCCGAAAGGTTGCCCTCTCGGGAAAGGTCCTGGAGCAGGTCGACCAGGATGCGGAGATTTTTGCTGAAGGACTGACGGTAATCGGCGATAAGGTGATCCAACTGACCTGGCTGAACAAGTTTGGCCTGGTCTGGGAAAAGAGCCGGTTCCGGGTGATCGGCCAATTTCCATATCAAAGCAGCCTGGAAGGATGGGGGCTCACCCATGACAGCGATCGGCTTTATAAATCGGACGGGTCCAACATGATCTATTTTCTCAATAAGGACACTTACAGGGAAGAAGGGTTCCTGGAGGTCTACAGCCATGCCGGGCCGGTTAGCCAGTTAAATGAGCTCGAATATATCGACGGCAAAATCTACGCGAATGTTTACCAGACTGATATGATCGTCATCATCGATCCGCGTACCGGTGCGGTGACCGGTGAGATCGATCTTTCCGGATTATACCCGGCTGATATACGGAACGCCGGTGCCGACGTGCTGAACGGAATAGCCTACGATCCCGGTTCAGGTGCATTGTATGTAACCGGAAAGAAATGGGACAAGCTTTTCCAGATCCGGCTTAAGAAATAGCAACAAAAAAACGGGATAAGTGATTTTATCCCGTTTTTGCTGTTTCAATTCCCCGCATTATCGTCTCCAGATCTTGTACTGGTTGATCAGTCCGTTGGTGGAGGCATCATGTGAGGCTACTTTTTCCTCGCCTTTTAGTTCCGGCAGGATCCGGCTGGCGAGCTGTTTGCCCAGTTCAACGCCCCACTGATCAAAACTGAAGATGTTCCAGATGACGCCCTGCGTAAAGATCTTGTGTTCGTACATGGCAATTAGCGACCCCAGAATATATGGCGTGACCTTTCGGACCAGGATGGAGTTTGTCGGCCGGTTGCCCTCAAAGACCTTGAAGGGGGTAAGCCGGGTGATATCCGTCTCGGACTTGCCCTGGGCAGCGAGTTCCTCTACCACCTCTTCAGCGGTTTTCCCGTTCATCAGCGCCTCGGTCTGGGCGAAATAGTTCGAAAGCAGCAGTTCGTGGTGCTGACCCTGCGGGTTATGGCTCTGCGCCGGTGCAATAAAGTCCGCCGGGATGAGCTTGGTTCCCTGGTGAATGAGCTGGTAAAATGCATGCTGGCCGTTTGTTCCCGGTTCGCCCCAGATGACCGGGCCGGTCTGGTAGGTGACGACATGCCCTGTCCGGTCGATAGATTTTCCGTTACTTTCCATATCGCCCTGCTGGAAGTAGGCCGCAAACCTGTGCATATACTGGTCATAGGGCAGGATCGCATGGCTTTCCGCACCGAAAAAGTTATTGTACCAGATTCCCAGAAGGGCCAGGAGGACCGGCATATTTTTGTCCAGCGGAGCCTGCCGGAAGTGTTTGTCCATGGCGTGTGCGCCGTTGAGCAATTCCCGAAAATTATCGAATCCGATACCCAGGGCGATCGAAGTGCCTATCGCACTCCAGAGGGAATACCTGCCTCCCACCCAGTCCCAGAATCCGAACATATTTCGGGTGTCGATCCCGAATTCGCTTACCGCCTTTGCATTGGTTGAAAGAGCCGCGAAATGTTTCGCTATATGATCGTCGGAACCGCCGCTGCCGAGGAACCAGTTCCTGGCCGTATGCGCGTTGGCCATGGTTTCCTGGGTAGTGAAGGTCTTGGAGGCGATCAGAAACAGGGTGGTCTCGGGATCCAGCGTCTTGATGGTCTCGGCGATGTGTGTGCCATCGACATTAGAAACAAAATGCATGTTCAGCCGTGTGCGGTATGCTTTCAGCGCCTCGGTCACCATGACAGGCCCGAGGTCTGAGCCGCCGATGCCGATATTGACCACATCAGTGATCGCCTTGCCCGTATATCCTTTCCATTCACCGGATATTACTGCCTGGCTGAATGATTCCATCCGGTCAAGGACCTCGTGGACGCCCGGCATGACGTCTTCCCCGTCGGTGGTTACACCGGTCCGCTCCGGATTCCGCAGGGCGGTGTGCAGGACCGCACGGTCCTCCGTTTCATTGATGCGTTCGCCCCGGAACATTGCCTCAACAGCCCCTTTCAGGTCACATTCCTCTGCCAGGCGTATCAGGAGCGCTTTTGTTTCCTCCGTGATCCGGTTCTTCGAATAATCGAGGAGGATCTCTTCAAAGCGGATGGAGAACTTTTCGAACCGGTCAGGGTCCTTTGCGAACAGGTCCCGGAGGTGCGTGCGCTCCATTTCCTGATAATGCTCGGATAACTGGTTGTAACTCAGAGTTTCGGTAAAGCTTGTTCTTGGCAGCATGGTCATAAATTTAATTGCGAATGTAATAAGTAAAAAACAATGGATTTGTTTACTTAGTGTCTGTGTGACACATTCGCAATAAAATAGCCTTTTTGTTAAAAAAATACCAAAACAAATTCCATATTGGTCTTGTAGTTATAAAGCGTTACTTGGTATATTTATAAAATTGATAATTAAGAAGCGATGATTGAAAGGATATTTTCACTGGTAAAGAAAAATGCCGGGAACCTTCCCGCTGGAAACCCCAATGTGGAGAAATACCGGGATGAGATGATTATTGAGGCTTCAAGTTCAATTATCGACGGGATCAAGAGTTACCTGGATAATGGAAAGTTCAGCGAGATTCTGGAGTTCTTTAAACAGTGTCCGCCGAACTGCTCACTGGTGAAGAGCATCTCGAACAAGTTTGCCAGCAGGCTGGGACGATTCTACGACATCGGTATGGAGGAAGGCAGGATCATTGCTTCTGCGCTGATTCCTACGGCCCTGCAGGACCTGGTGCACAACGCATCGAACAGTGAGGATGAAAGCTTCAATGTTGTTTCACTGCTTTCGTACATTAACGGCCGGTTTGTTGACTTCAACGACGTGGCGACCCGACTGTCTGCCTAGTATTCAAATGTACCTCTGCCTGTAACATTCTTCGGATATTGTTACAGGCATTTGTATTTCTGCAGGGCGATGTGCTATCTTTCAGCATAATTTTAACTAATATGAGAAAACTGCTGTTGGCTGCCTTTCTGGCAATCAATGTCTCCGCATTTGCGCAAACCAAGGCGGAGGACGTAAAATCGTTCACGCTGAAGAACGGAATGAAGTTTCTGGTTCTGGAAGACCATTCCATTCCCAATGCCAATATGTACCTGTTTTACAAGGTGGGTTCACGGAACGAACATCCTGGGATCACGGGATTGTCCCATTTCTTCGAGCATATGATGTTCAACGGCTCCAAGAAGTTCGGACCGAAAATGTTTGACCGGACAATGGAGTTCAACGGCGGATCGAACAACGCATATACCACCGAAGATGTAACGGTATATACCGACTGGTTCCCTTCAACTGCCCTGGAAACGATGTTTGACCTGGAGTCTGACCGGATTGCGAACCTTTCGATCGACCCCAAGATGGTTGAAAGCGAACGCGGTGTAGTCCTTTCCGAGCGGAGCACGGGACTGGAAAATTCGCCGTGGAGAATGCTCGGCGAAGCGGTAGGTGCAACAGCCTTTGTGGAACACCCGTACGGCTGGTCGGTAATCGGATATGAAGAAGATATTAAGAACTGGACCAAGGAAGACCTGGAAAACTATTTCAGGACCTATTATGCTCCCAACAATTGTGTAGTGGTCATTTCAGGTGACGTCAAAACGGATGAGGTGAAGCGTCTGGCCCAGAAATATATGGAGCCGATCCCTGCCGGACCGGCACCGAAGCCGGTTCACCTGGTGGAGCCGCCACAGACAGGCGAACGTCGCATCACGGTTCAGAAGCAGGTGGCCACTCCCTATATGATGGTTGCTTACCACGTTCCTGAGGCAAAACAGGATGATTACTATGCGCTCAGTATTCTTAGTTCAATCCTGTCCAGTGGAAATACCTCCCGGTTGTATTCCGCCCTGGTGGACAAAAAACAGCTGGCCACTACCGTTTTCTCCAGTTACGGCGAGAGCTTTGATCCGACCCTGTTCCAAATCTATGCAGTAAGTGCAAAAGGCGCCTCCGAAGCAGCGCTGGAAGATGCCATTTTTGAAGAAGTGGACAAGATCAAAAAAGACGGTATTACAGACCGCGAACTTCAGAAAATTAAGAATCAGAAGATGATGGAGTTTTACGGACAGGTCGAGACGATAAACGGAAAATCGAATAATATCGGAACCTACGAAGTATTCTTCGGTGATTATAAAAAGATGTTTAACGCTCCTGCCGCGTTCAACAAGGTAACCGCAGAAGATGTAAAACGCGTTGCGGCCAAATATTTCACAAAGTCCAACCGGACGATCGGTGTACTAAAAGCTAACGTGGAGGAATAAGCAAAATGAATAGGTTCAAATATATTTCAGTTCTTTTTATTGCCGTATTTGCAGTTAAGCTCGCTTCGGCACAGTCGTACAAGCTCCCTGCGTACGAAAAATTCACCCTGAGCAACGGGCTCACCGTTTACCTGATGGAGCAGCATGAAGTTCCGACAGTCACGGTCTCTGCCATCCTTCCTGCAGGAGCGATCTATGATGGCCAGAAATCGGGGCTGGCCAGTTTAACGGCCGCGGGCCTTCAGTATGGAACGAAAAGTTTTACCAAAGCAAAGATGGAAGAGGAACTCGACTTCATCGGGGCTAGCCTGAATACCTATGCGACGAAGGAATCGGCCGGCCTTTCGGCTGAATTTGCGGCAAAGGATCAGGACAAGGTACTGGGCATGATCAAGGAAGTTTTGGTTGACCCGGTATTTGATGCGGGAGAGTTCGCGAAAGAAAAGAAGCGGGTAATTACCGGCCTGGAGCAGGCAAAGGAAAGCCCACGCCAGGTGATCAGCGGCTACTGGGACAAACTGATCTTCGGCAGCCATGTTTATGGCAACCCGGTCAGCGGCACTCCGGTAACGGTCGGAAAGCTTACGGCGGAGGATCTGAAGACATTCTATAAACAGAATTACCGTCCCGAAGGGTCGGCCATTGCAGTAGTCGGCGATTTCAATAAGAAGGAAATGCGGGGCAAACTCACCAAGTTGTTTTCATCATGGAAGAAGGCCGGTGGCAAAACGGATAACCTGGCGTCTGCGGAAGTCAAGGCGCCCTCCGGCCCGCAGGTCCTGCTCGTGAACAAGGAGGATGCGCGGGAAACGACTTTCCTGATCGGCGGTCTGGGCATCAGCCGGAACAATCCCGACTATGTCGCCATCGACGTCATCAACACGGTATTCGGAGGACGCTTCACCTCCATGCTGAATGACGAGCTGCGGGTTAACTCCGGGCTTACCTATGGTGCGAACAGCCGCTTCTCGCCACTGAAGAACGCCGGAACGTTCGCGATCTCAACTTTTACGGCAACCAAAACGACGGAACAAGCCATAGACAAGGCCCTCGAGGTTCTTAAAACCCTGCATTCAAAAGGAATTGACGAGCAGACACTGGCCTCGGCAAAGAACTATGTGAAGGGCCAGTTTCCGCCGCGGTATGAAACTTCCGGCCAGCTTGCCGGTCTGCTTACCTCGATGTTCTGGTATGGATTCGATGAGTCTTATATCAATAATTTCGAGAACGAAGTAAACAGTATGACCACGGCGAAGGCGCGTGAGATCATCAGAAAGTACTTTCCTGCTGAAAACCTCCAGTTCGTTCTGATCGGTAAATCGTCGGATATCCGTAAAACGGCAGAAAAACTGGGTACCGTTACTGAAAAGCAGATCAAAGCAGACGGATTCTAATGGTCTTTTATTTTTCAGGAAAGAAATTATACCTTTGCCGAAAATTCGCTCTCTGGAATGAACTCGAAAGAAAACCTGTACCGTAAGCAGGAAAAGCTGTTCAAAGTAATGTTTCTGGCCTTATGCCTGACCTTGGGGGTCTTCTATTACCAGACCTTTTTCAAATCGGAGGCATCGCTTTCGACGAAAAAGGCAGATTGCAACAGCCCAGCCACGGTTTGTATGCTCACTCCTGGGCAGGGGCGGACAGTGGACAAACTGGTTCCGGCCCTTTGCTGCCAGAACAGGAAATAAGACGGTCAGACTATACACGAAAGCCCGTACCAGACCAGGTGCGGGCTTTCGTTATCCGATCTTTTCTCCTTTTCGTATTCCACAGCCCCTGAAGGTTTTTCCGTTCAGCAGCACGGTCGCCGTATGATTGTACCGGCGGTCAGACATGCCGTCGCGGCATGCCTGCTCACTCAGCGTCACTTCCAGCGCGTTCCTGCGATCCGCACTCCGGACCTCGTATCTTACCCGGCCCTGTACGGAAATCGCACCGGCATACGGAAATTCATAAACCTTCTGAGCGCCGATGTCTTTAAAGACAATCCTTTTTTCATAGGGAATGATTTCAAGGGTCCAGAACGGTTCGTTGCCCAGCGCGACATATTCATATGGAAAGCATTCGGTGCGGTAATCTTTGGGCTTCAGCCGGATGACGTCCCTGACGATCAGTTCATTCGCATATTCGGAGGCATATCCCAATGAGGAGTGCCCCCGGAGGTAGCCTTTCAGCTCCACGTAGACGCTTTCGTAGGGATAGGGCAGTGCCCTTTCAGACGTTCGATACAGGTCTGCAAGCCGTGCTGTACTGTCCGTTAGCCAGTATACCGTTTGGGTATTGCAGTCATAAAAGGTGCTCACCTCATCTCCATAGGTATACAGTCCCCTGAAGCTTTTCAGATGATCCGGCTTTTTGGGATCTCTGAGCTCACCACTGATCACACCGGTGTCTTTGCGGACCTCATCCGGCGGTGCCTTGAATTTGATCTTTCGCTGGCAACTCAGCAGCATGATGAGGGTGATCGTCAGCATGGCATATGTTTTGGCTGGATACATCTCTTAAAAACACCTGCTGACCGAATAAGTTCTCGGCGGCCGTTGCCGGGAAACTAAATTTTCTATTTTTGCAATATGACTAAAGAACAGATTCAGGATTTAAGGGACAGAGTAACGGCCCTGAGGAGGCATCTTTGACATCGATAACAAGATCGAAGACCTTAAGTACGAAGAAAGCTTAACCTTAAACCCCAATTTTTGGGACAACCCCAAAAATGCCGAAAAATCGCTGCAGGCGATCAAGACCAAGAAGAACTGGATTACGTCGTATAACGATGTTAATTCCGCCGTGGAAGATGCTGCAGTTATGCTGAACTTTTTCCAGTCCGGCGACGCTACCGAAGATGATCTGCGGGAGCAGTTTAACAGTGCCCTGAAGCTTCTTGAGGAGCTTGAGTTCAAGAACATGCTCAGTTCTGCCGAAGATCAGCTGTATGCCGTCATGCAGATCACTGCAGGTGCCGGCGGGACCGAAAGCTGTGACTGGGCCGCCATGCTCATGCGCATGTATATCATGTGGGGCGAGAAGAATGGCTTCAGGGTTACCGAGCAGGATTCCCAGGAAGGGGATGTTGCGGGCATCAAATCGGTTACCCTGCAATTTGAGGGAGATTTCGCTTACGGGTATCTGAAAGGCGAAAACGGGGTGCACCGGCTGGTCCGGATCTCACCGTTCGATTCCAACGGGAAACGACATACGTCATTTGCCTCGGTTTACGTTTACCCGCTGGTGGATGATTCGATCGAGATCGAAGTCAATCCGGCAGATATCGAGTTTGAGACCTTCCGTTCAGGAGGTGCAGGTGGCCAGAATGTGAACAAGGTTGAAACCGCCGTGCGGTTATACCATAAACCATCCGGGATCATCATTAAGAACCAGGAATCCCGGTCGCAGTTACAGAACAAGGAGAATGCGATCCGCTTATTGAAATCCCAGCTGTATGAGATCGAGCTCCGGAAACGGATGGAGACGACCGCCGCGATTGAAGGATCGAAGAAAAAGATCGAGTGGGGATCGCAGATCCGGAATTATGTTCTTCACCCGTATAAACTGGTGAAGGACCTGCGCACTAACTATGAAACATCCAACGCCCAGGGCGTGTTGGACGGCGATCTGGATGAATTCCTGAAAGCCTATCTGATGGAGTTCTAACTGAAGTTTTAATAGAGAAAAAACCTGCAGGACTAATACTACCTGCAGGTTTTTTTTATGCCTTTTCAATGAAAATCTGAAGGAGTTCATCGAGCTCCGCGACCTTCTCCGGCGCGCCCGCCTTCTCAAACGAGGAGATGAGGTTCCTGAGTATCCGGGCTACGATATCCGTGTTCGTGCACGGCTGGTAAAAAATCGGGTCGGGTGCGATCTTCAATTGCTTTAGGAACGTGTCCACATCATGCCGGCCGAAGATGTAGCCCTTATTGAATGCGTTGATATAAAATAACACGGTGTCCTCTGAGTCGCCCTGATTTTCGCGGTCCACATAGGCCAGGATGAAATGCTGGGGAAGATTTACCCCATAGATGGGGATATCGAGCTTCTGAGCGATGATCGAGTAGATCGCTGCCAGGGTGATCTGGTTGCCTTTTTTGCTTTCCAGTACCTGGCTGATGAATGAGTTCTGCGGATCCTGGTGGTTTGCCGTGTTGCCTGAGAACCCGTGAACGTTATACAACACATGGTTGATCAGCTTCACTTTTTCAACCGCGCTCGTATCATACATCAGCTGCATCCAGATGTCGCGCTTGATATTCTCCAGCTGGTTGATAATCTTTTGCTCATCCAGGTCCGGATACTGGTATTTGTTGATTGTGAGCAGGGCCTGCAGAAGGTCGAAGGATCCACCCATATACCACAGTTCCAGTTCCCGTTTGACGCTCTGGAACTGAATCTTATGGATCAGGTTTTCGATCCTTTCCTGTAATATGGCATCAAAAGAGTTCTCCCAGGCGCTTTCCAGATGCCGGACCACGTCGTGTCCATAAGACATCAACTTATCTTCTACGTGCTGGAAGATCTCCGAATCGGGGTCGTCCAGCAATCTGATCAGGGCTTGAATTTCCGTATGATTTGTCATAGTAATGGTGTCAAAATTAGAATTCTTCGCTACAAATGCTTTCCCTATTTTTGAGCATGTTCAATACACAGTTGGTAAGGGGATTTATCAGTCACAGGCTGCGCGCAAAAACCCGTCACGGGGTCCACTCGCCGTTCGTCTATAGACTAGTAGATGAAGTTATTTACGATTTCCGTGCCAAAGAGGACTATGATGCGGTTGAATCTCTGCGGAAAGCGCTTCTCCAGGACCAAAGAACTATAAAGATAACGGATTACGGCGCGGGTTCGTATATCAGCAACGATAAGGAGAAAGAGGTCTCGCTGCTGGCCAGAAATGCCCTGAAGCCAGCAAGGCTAGCGCAGCTGATTTTCCGGCTGGCCCGTTCTTTTGAGCCCGAGACGATCCTGGAGCTGGGAACCTGTCTCGGGCTGACAACCGCCTATCTGGCCAGGGCCGCGCCTTCCGCCAGGGTGATCAGCGTCGAGGGTTGTCCTGAGACGGCCGGAGTGGCCCGCGAAAACCTGGAAGCACTCGATGCCGGAAATGTTGAGCTGGTCGTCGGCAACTTTGACGTGGTCCTGCCAAGCGTGCTAAGCGGTATAGAGCGCCTGGATTTCGTATTTGTGGATGGCAACCACCGTAAACAGGCCACGATCGACTACTTCTTACAATGCCTGCCCAAAATGCATGAAAGCTCGGTCATGATCTTCGATGATATCTACTGGAGCAAGGGTATGCGGGAAGCATGGGATATGATAAAAGCTCATCCGGAGGTGACCGTTACGGTCGATTTGTTCTGGATCGGCCTGGTTTTTTTCCGGAAAGGCCAGGAAAAAGAAGATTTTCGGATCAGGTTCTGAGAGCAGCAGGGATGAAACGCATTGACGAAAATCAGCTATTTGATAATGTAAAAGGATCCGACCTGGCCGGATCGGGCCGTACGTTTGAGTCGTGTAGGTTTATCAACAGTGACCTTTCCTACGGGGATCTGTCGGGGCAGCTTTTTATTGACTGCTTATTCGAGAACTGTAACCTGTCCCTGGCCCGGGTTGCCAATACGGGGTTCCAGGACGTGCGGTTTACCGGCTGCAAGATTTCCGGAGTCAATTTCAGTCATTGCCGGGATTTCTGCCTTTCCTTTTCGTTTAGTCGCTGCCTGTTGGATTATTCTGTTTTTTACCAGAAGAAGCTCAGGAACACCGGGTTCGAAGACTGCTCTCTTGTGGAGTGCGACTTTACCGAAGCGGATCTGACAAAGGTTTCTTTTAAGCATTGTAATCTGGCCGGAACCGTTTTCGGGCATACGAATCTGAGCGGAGCCGATTTCAGGACGGCGGAGAACTTTTCCATCGATCCCGAGGATAACCGGATGACTAAGGCGCGGTTCAGTGCGGAATCACTTGGCGGACTGCTGGGTAAATACGGTTTGATTATCAGTTAGTGCGGACGAATGAACCCCTGAACAGCTTATGGCAGCATCTTCTGACATCTCGGGCCGCCGGTTAATCAGCCAGAAGGTGTGCGGCTCGTCCATCTCCAGTGCTGCCGGCCTGGTGGCCTGGATGGGTGCGATCCAGGCTCAGGACTACCCGATGTCGCTATGGGCAGTCGGGCTGAGACTGGAGAATCACCGGTACGGTGATGTGGAGGCCGCCTTCAACAGCGGAGAGATCCTCCGTACTCATTTGCTGCGCCCGACATGGCACCTGGTATCCCGCGAAAATATTCGCTGGATGGCGGCCCTGTCCGCCCCGCGGATCAGGAACGCAGCCCGGTCACGGTGGAAGGAACTGGAGCTGGATGAGCGTGCCTTTAGCCGCAGTTTTGCGGTTATGGAGCGGCTGCTCGCCGGCGGAAATCACCTGACGAGGGAGGAGATCCTGGCGGAGACAGGGAAGGCTATCCCGGTATCCGGGCAGCGCGGTGCACATCTGCTGTTCCGTGCGGAGCTTGATGGACTTATCTGCAGCGGGGCGATCCGGCAGAAGAAGCACACCTACTGTCTCCTTGAAGAACGCGTCCCTGCGCAAGCGCCCATATCAGAAGACGAGGCGCTGTCCAGAATTGCAGAAATCTATTTTCGGAGCCACGGACCAGCCACACTGCAGGATTTTTCATGGTGGTCCGGTCTTTCACTTACATCGGCGAAAACCGCAACGGAACTCGCGCGACCCGGGGTACTGTCGGAAAAGATCCGTGGGCATACCTACTGGTCCGGGGCGGCAGGTTCGGCCGCACCGGACTCTTCCCAACGTCCCGAGGTGTTCCTTTTGCCGGCCTATGATGAGTTCCTGATCGGTTACCGGGACCGGAGTCCGTCGATCAGTACCTCCGATCAGTCGCGTGCATTCTCGAACAATGGCATTTTCCGCCCAGTCATTATTGTAAACGGTACAGCCAGAGGAATATGGAAAAGGACCGTTAAAAAGGATGCCGTGATCGTAGAGCCGTCCTTTTTTGTTCCGGTTGACGCGGAGATCCGGGATGCTGTCGCGGAGAAGGCTGGGCGTTACGCGCAGTACCTGGGTCTAAAGCCTTTGGTCGTGTGGTAGATACCAGGCCGTAACAGGAGCGGATTTAAAAGGCTTCTCCCAAACTCAGGTAGAATCCGCTCAGGCGTTTCTCTCCTGCAGGTTTTTCACCGACCGCATAATCAACCCGGACACTCAGACCGCGTTCGATATCAAAGAAATACCGCATCCCTGCACCGAGCGCCGGCTTAATGTCCCTGAAGTTAAGCTGGCGGTTCCCGTAAACCGTACCGGCAGCCGCAAAGGCTGCGACGCCCAGCCTTGGAATGAACCTGTACCGGTACTCGGTCTGCAGTGCCAGCATGTTCTGATCCCTGTAGCGCCCTGTGTAGTACCCGCGCATCATCGAGTCATCACCCAGTTGCGGTACGAGGTAAAATGGCGCTCTTGAGCCCTGGAGGGACTTATAGATTCCCTGAACTCCCAGTACTTTCCTGCTGTCAAAGCTCTTGAAGGTCCGCACGTCCACTTTGGTGGAACTCCCGGTGAAATTGTCGCCGCCGAAGATATCCGGTGCATACGAGTAGGCTAACTTGATGAAAGTGCCCCTGGTGGTATAGGTATTGTTATTTCGGCTGTCGAGGATCTGTGACAGTCCCAGGTACAGAACCTGGCCTCCGTCGCGGTCAAAAACTCCGTACGGGTTCGGGAGAAATGGTCCCGGATCTGCCATTTCGTAGCGGTAGTTCTCATAACTGAAGGAAGCGCCCGTATAGGCTCCCTGTGCCATTTGCTTTTCGACCTCGCCGGTTGCCCTGAAAAGCTTCTGCGTGATCATTTCCCGGTCCGCTTCCCGGGTATGGTCGCCCACGCCGTAAAACTGGAACGGGAAGTTCTGATAGCGCAGCTCGGATGCGATGTGGAACTTATTAAAGGGCAGCCAGATGTCCGATTTGATATGGAAGTTGGATTGCTTTTCAGTGGTGTAGGTCGCCATTCCGGAAATGCTGGAGCTCCGTGTCAGCGTGTCCGTCCGTTCCGTATAGAAAGAATACATGGGCGCGACGCCGAATTCAAAGCCTGTCTCCTGGGCATATCCGAGGACGGGCAGCGGCAGAAAACTTGCCGAACGTGTGGAATCGACGGTATTTGAGAAAAACTGACGAGTTAATTTCTTTTGTGAAAATGCATTCCTGGAAGCCATAACCTGCAGTACCAGGCCATAGAACAGGAAATAGATCATTCTTGGACGCATGCCGCGAAGATACTTTTTTCAAACATAATTTACCCAGTGGCACAATACCTGGTTTGGATTGTTTAAGCCGATATTATACCTATTTTTGCGGACTTAAATTTTTGATATATGGAAAAGCAAAGAGGTCCTGTTTCTCAATTCATTGAACATAATTACCGGCACTTCAATGCCGCTGCTTTGGTCGACGCTGCGAAAGGTTACGAAACCCACCTGCTGGAAGGCGGGAAAATGATGATCACGCTTGCCGGTGCGATGAGTACTGCTGAACTGGGTATCTCGCTTGCCGAAATGATCCGCCAGGACAAGGTCGCAATTATCTCCTGTACCGGAGCGAATCTGGAAGAGGATATCATGAACCTGGTGGCCCACAGCCACTATAAGCGGGTGCCGAATTACCGGGATCTTAGCCCGCAGGAAGAATGGGACCTGCTGGAGAACGGGTTCAACCGCGTTACCGATACCTGTATTCCTGAAGAGGAAGCATTCCGTCGTATCCAGCGGCATATCCACAAGATCTGGAAGGATGCCGAAGACCGCGGAGAGCGCTATTTTCCGCATGAATATATGTATAAACTGCTGCTGAGCGGCGTAATGAAGGAGCACTACGAAATTCCCGTTGAGCACAGCTGGATGATCGCTGCGGCCGAAAAGAACCTTCCGGTCATCGTACCGGGATGGGAAGACTCAACCATGGGAAACATTTTCGCCTCCTACGTGATCAAAGGTGAATTAAAGGCCTCTACCATGAAGAGCGGGATCGAGTACATGGGCTGGCTTGCAGACTGGTACCGTGCGAATTGCAGTGGCAAAGGGATCGGCTTCTTTCAGATTGGCGGCGGTATTGCCGGTGATTTTCCGATTTGCGTGGTTCCGATGCTCTACCAGGATCTTGAAATGCATGATGTTCCTTTCTGGACCTACTTCTGCCAGATCTCGGATTCGACCACATCCTACGGCTCCTATTCCGGTGCCGTTCCGAACGAAAAGATCACCTGGGGTAAACTCGATATCCACACTCCGAAATTTATTGTGGAATCAGACGCGACCATCGTTGCACCGCTGGTTTTCGCCTGGATCCTGAATCAATAAATAGGTCACCTTCGCTTGTCTAAAACCTTTATTTAATACAAGTGGAGGTGATTTTTATGCCTATTTAGAATGATTATAAATTGTTATTTGGGTCATATAAATGTCAGCGTTGTTTGAATAAATCATACTTTTGTCATCCGAAAATGTGGATAAAAATCATCCCCGTTCTTCGATTAATTACTTATCAAAATTTAGCATAAAATACTCAATATGAGAAGCATCTCATTGTTTTTTAGAAGTGTTGCAAAATCTTTACTCTTAATTACATCTCTTACGTTCTTTGGAATTTCGGCTCAGGCCCAGGATCCATCCGCCGGAGCCGCGCTGTTTAAGCAGAAATGTACAGCATGTCACCGCCTGGATCGCAATTCCATCGGCCCTGCACTGAAGGGGGTTCATGAGCGCCATGACGAAGAGTGGTTATTGAAGTGGATTAAGAACTCACAGGCTATGGTTGCTTCCGGCGACCCTGCGGCGGTTAAGGTGTTCAATGACTTTAATAAAGTCGCAATGCCTGCCTTCCCAGAATTGAAGGAAGACGACATCAAGAACATCCTGGCCTATGTGAAGGAAGGCGACAAGCCTGCAGCCGGTGATGCTGCTGCAGCTGCTGGTACCGGTGCCGCACAGGCAGAAGAAGGCGTATCGAATTTTATGATCATTGGTCTGATCGCGGTGGTTATTATCGCGTTCCTTGTACTGATGGTGCTGAACCGGGTGATCAACTCGCTGGAGCGCCTGGTGCTTCAGAAGCAGGGTGTCGCAGTTGAGGAGCTTCCGCAAAGAAGTTCGATGGACAACCTGAAAAGGTTATCAAAAAATAAGAAGTTCATTTTCTTCGTGATCCTGCTCGTAGCTATCTTCCTGGGAGCATGGTCAACCAACCTGATGTGGAATACCGGCGTTACCCAGGGTTATCAGCCTGTACAGCCGATCAAGTTCTCGCATCAGCTGCATGCGGGTACCAACCAGATCGATTGCCAGTACTGTCACACAGGTGCTTTCAAGTCCAAATCAGCTTCTATTCCTTCAGCGAACGTTTGTATGAACTGTCACAACTACGTTCAGGCTACCGAAAAGTACAACGGTGAGATCTCGCCGGAAATCCAGAAGATCTACAAGGCGCTGGATTACAATCCTGAAACGCAGAAATACGGTCCGAATAAGAAGCCGATCGAGTGGATCCGGATTCACAAGCTTCCTGACTTCGCATACTTCAATCACTCCCAGCACGTAAAGGTTGCCGGAATCGAGTGCCAGAGATGTCACGGTCCTATCCAGACCATGGAGGAAGTATACCAGTATTCACCACTGACAATGAAATGGTGTATCAACTGTCACCGCGAGACAGAGGTGAATCACCAGGGCAATGCCTACTATGATAAAGTGATCGCTGCTCACGAAAAGCTTAAGAAAGGTGAAAAAGTATCTGCAGCCGTATTGGGTGGTTTAGAGTGTGGTAAGTGCCACTACTAATTGAAAATTATAGAATTTACGCATACAGTTATATAGCTTAAATGGAAAGCAATAAAAAATACTGGAAAGGTTTAGACGAACTAAATAAAACACCGGAATTTGTTGAAGCAAATCAGGGAGAATTTGCTGAACGCCTTCCGATCGAAGAGGTTATGAACGAGGCCGGTTTGAGTACCAAAGCTCCTCGCCGTGACTTCTTAAAGGCTTTGGGTTTTGGGTTAGGCGCTGTAACACTTGCTGCCTGCCAAAGATCTTCAGTTGAAAAATCAATTCCTTATCTGGTTAAGCCGGAAGAGGTAACTCCTGGAGTGCCGAACTATTATGCCTCCAGTTACAGAGGTCAGAGCATCATCGTAAAGACCCGCGAAGGCCGTCCGATCAAGATCGAGGGTAATCCATCCGCGATCCTCGGAAACCACGGTACGGATGCGGTCACCCAGGCCTCCGTCCTTGATCTTTACGACGTATCCAAACTGAAAGGCCCTAAACTTCAGGGTAAGACAGTTGTCTGGAAGGATGCAGACTCATTTGTCGCTGCTGAACTTGAAAAAGTCGGATCAGCAGGCAGGAAGATCCGGATCATTTCCTCCACAGTGAACAGCCCTTCCACTAAAGCGGTTGTTTCCGCGTTTTCGGCTCAATTCCCAAACACGCAGCATATCAACGTAGATGCGGTTTCTTATACCGGCATTATCAAGGCGAACGAAAACAGCTTTGGCAAAGGCGTAATTCCGCGTTACCGGTTCGATAAAGCCGATGTCATTGTCAGTTTCGGTGCGGATTTCCTGGGAACCTGGATCGCAGGCGAAGAATTCACCAAACAGTGGGTTGGTAACCGTAACGCCGGCGCGCTCCGGAACAAAAAGATGTCCCGTCACATTCAGTTTGAGACCGGTCTCAGCATGACCGGAACAAATGCAGACTCACGCATCCCGGTAAAACCGTCTGAACAGGGTATCGCTATCCTCGCATTATATTCAGCAATCACCGGAAATACAATCGCGGGAACAAATAAAGTTGCGACCAACCCGATCGCCGACAAAGCGATCAAGCTGGCAGCAAAGGAACTGATGGCGGCCAAGGGAAAAGCCCTGGTCGTTGCCGGATCCAATGATGTCGCTACCCAAACGGTTGTTAACGCTATCAATTCTGCACTGGGGAGCTACGGAAGTACGATCGATCTGGATAATCCGTTCTACCAGTTCTCCGGAAATGATGCCCAGTTTGCAGAGTTCATCAATGAAATGAACCGCGGTGAAGTAGGGGCCGTATTCTTCCTGGATGCCAATCCTGCATACTCGTACTACGACAGCAAAGCATTCACGGACGCACTTTCGAAAGTTGGGCTGCGGGTGTCATTCGCTGACCGCGAAGACGAAACTGCCGCATTATGTAATGTAATTGCTCCGAATCATAACTACCTGGAGTCGTGGGGCGACGAAAGTGCCTTCGAAGGTTACTATACCATCGTACAGCCAACCATCAACCCTGTAAACAATACACGCCAGGCGGAGGAAAGCCTCCTGATCTGGGCGAAGAATCCTCAAACCGATTATTACCAGTTTGTCCGTGACAACTGGGAGAAAAATCTCCTGGCCGGTACCGGAAAGACCTGGAAGGAAGTTCTTCAGACCGGATTCACCTACAAGGGTGAAAAGGCTGTCGGTACGTATACTTTCGGTCTGGCGCTGGATAATGTCGGTCAGACGATCGTTGCAAGAAGTAAGTCACTGGCATCTGAACTTGAGCTGGCTCTTTACGAGTCAGGCCAGATGCGGGACGGACGCTATGCGAATAACGCCTATCTGCAGGAGCTTCCTGATGCGGTATCCAAGGTAACTTGGGATAACTATGCAGCGATCAATCCTAAGACTGCGGAAAAGCTTGGTCTGGCGGAGTTTGATCTGGCGACCATTAAAGGAAGCAACGGATATTCTGTGGTCCTTCCGGTATTATACCAGCCGGGTCAGGCGCAGGGCACCGTATCCATCGCTGTGGGATATGGCCGTTCGAAGGCCGGAAAGGCCGGTAACGAAGTTGGTAAGAATGCCTATCCTTTCGCCGGATTCGTGAACGGTACGGTTCAGTTCACCTCTGCAGCAACGATCGAGAAGGCTGGCGGTTCATATGAACTTGCCCAGACGCAGACTCACCATTCGTTCGAAGGCCGGAACGTGATCCGTGAAGCATCCTTTAAAGAATATACCAAAGATCCGGCAGCGGGAACCGGTCACGGCGCTGAGCACAAGACATACGACCTGTGGAATACCTATGAGCAGCCAGGGCATAATTGGGTGATGGCGATCGACCTGAACGCATGTACCGGTTGTGGTGCTTGTGTGGTCGCATGTAACGTAGAGAACAATATTCCGGTAGTAGGACGCGACGAGATCCGCCGCCGTCGTGAGATGCACTGGATCCGTATTGACAGATACTATAGCTTCAACCAGGAAGACGGCACCGCCGTAACTGAAGAGAAGGAAATTGAGGATCTGGAGAATTTTGACAATATCACAGTTGTTCACCAGCCGATGCTGTGCCAGCATTGCGATCACGCACCATGCGAGACTGTATGCCCGGTTATTGCAACCATGCACTCAAACGAGGGGCTGAACCATATGGCCTACAACAGGTGTATCGGTACCCGTTACTGCGCGAACAACTGTCCGTACAAAGTGCGCCGTTTCAACTGGTTCAACTACTGGAATGATGCCCGCTTTGATAACTACCTGAATAATGAATTCACCCAGCTGGTTCTGAACCCTGACGTTACTGCCCGTTCACGCGGTGTGATGGAGAAGTGCAGCTTCTGTATCCAGCGGATTCAGGCCGGTAAACTGCAGGCGAAACTTGAAAGACGCCCGCTGAAGGACGGAGATGTCCAGGTGGCGTGTGCGCAGGCATGTTCTGCAGGTGCGATCATTTTCGGCGACGGAAACGATCCTAACTCAGCGGTATCGAAAGCGCTTAAGGATGAACGTACGTACTACGTACTTCAGGAGATTAATACTCAGCCTAGTATCGGATACCAGGTGAAAGTTAGAAATGCAGTAGAGGCTTAATAGATTTTCATAGTTCAGAATTAAAATAATATGTCATCTCATCACGAATCCATATTAAGAGAACCATTAATTACCGGTGATAATATTACCTACAGTAAGATCACCGATGATATCCTGGTTCCTGTAGAAAATAAACCGAATAAAGCATGGTGGATTGGATTTACCATCGCAGTTCTCGGTGCTTTGCTTTGGGTTGTTTCCATCAGCTATACCTTCTGGGTTGGTCTGGGATCATGGGGATTAAACAAGACCATCGGCTGGGCATGGGATATCACCGGCTTCGTATGGTGGGTGGGTATCGGTCACGCCGGTACGCTGATCTCTGCGGTACTCTTACTCTTCCGTCAGAACTGGCGTAACTCCATCAACCGTTCCGCAGAGGCGATGACCATTTTCGCGGTTATCTGTGCTGCAACCTATATCATTGCGCACATGGGCCGTCCATGGATGGCTTACTGGGCGCTTCCGCTGCCTAACCAGTTCGGGTCCCTGTGGGTGAACTTCAACTCGGCGCTGGTCTGGGACGTATTTGCGATCTCAACCTACTTCTCGGTGTCCCTGTTATTCTGGTATACCGGTCTTCTGCCGGATATCGCGACCATCCGTGACCGTGCAACCGGCCTTCGCCGACGGATCTATTCCATTTTTTCTTTCGGCTGGAACGGTTCGGTAAAGACCTGGCAGCGGTTTGAGGCTGTCTCCCTGATCCTGGCCGGTGTCTCTACACCGCTGGTACTTTCTGTGCACACGATCGTATCCATGGACTTCGCGACATCGGTTATCCCGGGATGGCACACCACCATCTTTCCGCCGTACTTCGTTGCCGGTGCAATCTTCTCCGGGTTTGCTATGGTGCAGACACTGTTGCTGATCGCACGTAAGGTGCTGAATTTCGAGAACTACATCACGATGTTCCATATCGAGTCGATGAACAAGATCATCATGCTGACTGGTTCGATCGTTGGTGTTGCCTACCTGACCGAGCTTTTCATTGCCTGGTACTCTGCTTCCGAATATGAACAGTATGCATTCCTGAACCGTGTGAGCGGACCGTACTGGTGGGCTTACTGGTCCATGATGACCTGTAACGTAATTTCTCCGCAGCTTTTCTGGTTCAAGAAGATCAGAACCAGTATCGCGGCTTCCTGGATCCTGTCCATCGTTGTGAACATCGGTATGTGGTTTGAGCGTTTCGTGATCATCGTAACCTCCCTTCACCGCGACTATATTCCGTCAAGCTGGGCCATGTTCTACCCGACCATTGTCGATGTAGGCGTATTCATCGGTTCTATCGGCGTGTTCTTTACCTTGTTCCTGTTATTCCTCCGCGTCCTTCCAGGAATTGCAATCGCCGAGGTTAAGCTGCTCGTGAAGAGCTCCAGCCACCAGGCCAAAAAACAACTGATCAGAGAAAATAAAGTAGATCGAGAACATGGTAAAGCTTATCTGGAGAGCCTCGATAAGTACGATTCAGTTCCGGCATCAGACAGAGATTTAGCAAATATTTAAAAATGAGCAACACAAAATATATCCTAGCACATTTTGAAGATCCTGATGATATGATGCACGGGATCGACAAACTCCAGGAGAATAACATCGCCATCTATGATGTATTTACTCCTATGCCTATTCACGGTATTGAAGCAAAGTTAGGTATCAAGAGATCACGTCTCCCTATTGCTGCCTTCATCTTCGGGATCACCGGAACGGTCACTGCCTTCACCATGATCTATTATATGCTGGTTCACGACTGGCCTATGAACATCGGCGGTAAGCCCGCATTCGCATTCCCGGATTTTGTTCCGATCATGTTCGAATTAACCGTGTTGTTCGCCTCATATGGTATGGGTTTCACCTTCTTCTTCGCTAACCACCTGTTTCCGGGACGTGCGCCGCGCGTTATGGACCTCCGGGCCACCCACGACAGGTTCGTTATTGCTATCGATGCGAAGGCTAACCCTTATCATGACAAAATCAATAATCTTTTAACTGAAGCCGGTGCAGTCGAAATCCTGCACAATGAAAGGAAATATGTTAGCTATGAATAAGTTAAGGATAGTAAGTGCTGTCTTATTAACCGTTGCAGTGTTATCATCCTGTAAAGATAAGCAGAGCCGGGGCCTCGAATATGCTCCTAACATGTACCAGTCTGTTCCTGCCGAGTTTGATGAACCAAACAAGAATTTCAGGAACGGTCAGACTGCCCAGGTTCCTCCTGCGAATACCATTCCGATGGATTACGACAAGTACAGCGAATACGAGAACAGTACTGAGGGCTACCTGAAAGCCAGCGCGGAACTTAAGAACCCGCTGACGGTCAACGAGGCCAATCTCTCAGAAGGAAAGGTTCTGTACCTGAATATGTGTAGTCACTGTCACGGTCCTCAGGGTAAGGGTGACGGTTCAATCGTTAAATTAGAGAAGTTCCCTGCGCCGCCATCCTATTCAACCGGAAACTCTTCCCGGGGCGGGCTGATGAAAGACCTTACTGACGGTAAAATTTTCCATACCATCACCAATGGTGTGAATATGATGGGTCCGCACAAATACCAGCTTAACCCCGAGGAACGCTGGAAAATTGTTATGTACGTACACGAATTACAAAAATTACAATAGTTAACGCTAAAGCTAAATGGGAACACACAGTCATACTCATAACTTCACTCAACAGTATCAATTCGAAGGTAAAGCCAAGACCTGGAGTTTGATCGCAATCCTTGTTGGTGTAGCGGCTATTGCCTACGGTTTTCTAACCGATCATGCCGAACGTACGTTCGCTAACCTGTTACTGATGGGTTATTATGCTACCTGCGTTTGTGCTGCCGCTACCTTTTTCCTTGCGGTTCAGTACGTAGCCCAGGCGGGTTGGTCCGCCGGTCTCCTGCGGATTCCTCAGGCTTTTTCCAAAGCACTGCCGATCGTGTCCGTAATCCTGGTGATTATATGTGCAGCCGGCCTGTTTTCACATAACCTGTATCACCACTGGACGCTCGAAGGCATCTCTGAACCGGGTCATGAGAATTTTGATCCGATTATAGCCGAAAAATCAGGCTACCTGAACATCCCCTTCTTCCTGACCCGTCTGGTAGGCTTTCTGGCCCTGTACAGTATCTTTGCATACCTGCTGCCGAAGTATTCCAGTAATGAGGACCTTTCAGGTGGTCTGAGCAACTACGACAAGAGCTTCAAATGGTCCTGCGTATTCCTGGTGATCTTCGGATTTACTACGCCGATCTGGTCATTCGACGTTATCATGTCCCTTGAAGCACACTGGTTCTCTACCATGTTCGGCTGGTATAACTTCGCTGCCATGTGGGTCAGCGGTCTGTGCGCAATCACACTGACCATCATCCTCCTGAAAAAAGCAGGGCACCTGAACTGGATCAATGAAAACCACCTTCATGACCTTGGTAAATTCATATTCGCATTTTCCATCTTCTGGACCTATGTATGGTTTGCGCAGTTCCTGCTGATCTGGTATGCAAACATTCCTGAGGAAACCGTTTATTTCTACAAGCGTTTCGAGCCGGAATACCTGCCGTGGTTCTGGGTTAATATCGTGATCAATTTTGTGGCTCCGGTCCTGATCCTGATGACCCGTGATACCAAACGCCAGATGAACACGTTGATGTGGGTTTGCATCCTGTTACTGGGCGGACACTGGCTGGATTTCTATATGATGGTCATGCCTGGTACAGTCGCAGAACACAGAGGATTCGGAATCATTGAAATTGGTACCGCACTTGGATTCGGCGGACTGGTTACTTTCCTGATGCTGTCAAACCTGGCGAAAAAGCCGCTGGTTCCTGCCAACCATCCATTCCTTGAAGAAAGTTTGCACCATCATATTTAATAGATTGATTCATCACGTGATGTTTAATAAAAAAATGGGTTTAAATAGAGTTTTTAAGATCAGGACAGCATTGGTCTTACTGTTAACGCTGACGTTGACGGTGAGCATGTCTGTTCAGGCACAAGTAAAAGATACAGCTGCATCCAGTAACGCCACTACCTTGGGTAGTAACCAGCCTGCGGACGCGGTAACAAGTCCAAGTGCGCTGGATACGGCGGCCTCCCCGAAGACTTCAGCAGGTCCGTTGATCGATACCTCCGTTCCGCAGCGGGAAGAAGCTGCTGCTCCGGAGCAAGACCATACTGACGTATATAAAACAGCGGCCTACTATGTCCTGCTGTTCTTCATCGTGTGTGTATTCTTAGCGATGATCGGCAAGATCCTCCGCGTTTATGAGCTCAGCCGTGAAATGCAGGGCAAGCCGGGACAGTTCAACTGGAACAAGATCCAGGGTACCTTTTTTGCGGTTGCACTCGTACTGGGCCTTTACGCGACATACTGGACCTATAGTAACTGGGGAAATGTGGCGTCCGGCGAAGCGGCCACCGTACACGGCGAGCGGATTGACTCCATGATGGATATAACCATCATCATCACCACGATCGTATTTGTGATCACCCACATTCTGTTGTTCGGATTCTCGTTCAAGTACAAGGGATCAAGCAAGAGAAAAGCATACTTCTATCCGCATAACAATGCGCTGGAGCGGTTATGGACCATTATTCCCGCCATTGTGCTGACTATCCTGGTGTTGCTTGGTTTCTTCACCTGGAGAAGCATCACGAACGTTCCTGAAGCGGAACAGAAAAAAGCCTTATCCGTTGAGGTGATCGGTGAGCAGTTCAAGTGGAACATCCGCTACGCCGGCGATGATAACGAGCTTGGTCTACGTAATTATAAACTGACGACTCCTACGAATTCCCTTGGTATCGACTTCAAGGACCGGAAAAGCTGGGATGACCGACTCGGTGCTGAGATTGTCCTGCCTGTTAACCGGTCAATCCGGGTAACGATCGGATCCAAGGACGTACTGCACAGTTTCTACATTCCTGAGTTCCGGGTTCAGATGAACGCCGTACCGGGTATGCCGACCTACTTCCAGTTTACTCCTAAGTACACCACGGAGGAGATGCGTGCGAAGGTCAACGATCCTAAATTCAACTACATCCTTTTATGTAACAAGATTTGCGGTTCAGGACATTATAATATGCAGGTTGCCGTTAGAGTTGTGACAGAAGAGGAATATAAGCAATGGTTAGCCGAGCAGCCTTTATACTACAATGATGATGTGAAAAAGGAAATGCAGGTAGTTGAAGCGAAGGCAGCTAAAGAGTCAAATAAAATTGCGTTAAATTAATTTTAAGTTAGAGATCATGGCAACTACAACAGTTCCACATACTTTAGAACATACCGGGCATCATTCGCATGATGATGCTCATTTACACCATAAGGAAACGTTCCTGACGAAGTATATCTTCAGTCAGGATCACAAGATGATCGCGAAGCAGTTCCTGATCACCGGTATCATTATGGCTTTTATAGGGATGTTTTTATCCATCCTGTTCCGTATCCAGCTTGCCTGGCCGGACAAAACCTTTCCTTTACTGGAGACCTTTCTGGGCAAATTTGCCGAAGGCGGCCGGATCAAGGAGGACTTCTACCTGGCGCTGGTTACGATCCACGGTACCATCATGGTCTTCTTCGTACTGACCACCGGACTGAGCGGTACATTCAGTAACCTTTTGATTCCTTTGCAGATCGGTGCCCGTGATATGGCGTCACCGTTTCTGAACATGTTGTCCTACTGGCTGTTCTTTATTTCATCCGTGATCATGGTGGGATCCTTCTTTGTTGAAAGCGGCCCTGCAAGTGCCGGATGGACCATTTATCCGCCGCTGTCGGCTCTGCCTAAAGCGATTCCGGGCTCCGGTGCAGGTATGAACATGTGGCTGATCAGTATGGTGCTCTTCATCGCATCTTCACTGATGGGCTCGCTGAACTACATCAGTACAGTTCTGAACATGCGGACCAAGGGTATGGATATGTGGAAAATGCCGCTTACCGTGTGGGCTTTCTTCCTGACCGCCGTTCTGGGTGTTCTTTCATTCCCCGTACTGGTGGCGGCTGTGGTTCTGCTGATTTTTGACCGTAGTTTTGGTACCAGCTTCTACCTTTCAGATATCGTTATCCAGGGTCAGGTTCTGCCGAATGAAGGGGGTAGCCCGATCCTGTTCCAGCACTTGTTCTGGTTCCTGGGGCACCCTGAGGTATATATCATTATCCTTCCGGCATTCGGTATTACGTCTGAGGTTATTTCAACTAACACACGGAAGCCGATCTTCGGATACCATGCGATGGTTTACTCCCTGATCGGTATCGTGATCCTTTCCATGATCGTTTGGGGGCACCACATGTTCGTAACCGGTATGAATCCGTTCCTGGGCGGGGTCTTCATGATCACCACGCTGATCATCGCAGTACCTTCGGCAGTCAAGACGTTTAACTACCTGGCGACCCTGTGGCGCGGTAACATCCGTTTCACTCCGGCGATGCTGTTCGCCATCGGTCTGGTATCTTTCTTTATTTCAGGCGGTCTGACCGGTATTTTCCTTGGAAACGCTTCCCTGGACATCAATCTGCACGATACCTATTTCATCGTGGCCCACTTCCACCTGGTGATGGGATCAGCGGCGATCTGCGGTATGCTGGCAGGGGTTTACCACTGGTTCCCTAAAATGTTCGGCCGTATGATGGATGATAAACTGGGATACCTGCACTTCTGGATGACCTTCATCGGTGCTTACCTGGTATTCTTCCCGATGCACTTTATGGGTCTTGACGGGGTTCCTCGCCGGTACTATGCGTTCACCGAATTCGAGTTCATGAAAGAATGGCTGACGGTTAACAAATTTGTGACCTGGGCTGCGATCTTTGCGGCACTGGGCCAGCTGGCGTTCCTTTATAACTTCTTCAATTCGATTTTTAACGGAAAGAAAGCCACCCAGAATCCATGGAAATCCAATACGCTGGAATGGACCACTCCTGTTGAAAGACTTCACGGTAACTGGCCTGGTGAGATTCCATCCGTTCACCGGTGGCCATATGACTACAGCAAGCCTGGTCATATCGATGACTTCATTCCGCAGAACGTGCCGTTCTCCCAAACCATGAGTTCGAACCTTCCGCATGACTTCGAAGGAAATCCTGCTGCAGAGAAGATTCAGCGCGACTGGGAAATTCAAAATGCTAAAAAAACCGAAGAGGTTTAGGCCCGGTTTAAATCATACACAAGGGTATCCGCCAGCCGGATACCCTTTTTTGTTTTCTTTCCTCCGCGCGGCCTGATCCGGGTATGAAAAATGCGTCCGGGACTCAATTTCATCGGCTTGTAAGCATGGGTATTGGTAAAGATGTCACTATATTTGCAGTGCTTTTAACATGGGTTCAAAGTGTTACGGGATTTCTTTTGTTCAGGGCTGTCAGTAATGCCCGAATTATAGTTTAGGGAAGTGGGACGATATTTATCTGATTTTAAAAAATTAATCAAGCTCAGGCTTACCTTTTTAGTGGTGTTTTCCGCATCGATCTCCTTTTTGATCGGCAGTCGCGAACAGGGAGAGATCCATTGGGGTAACTGGCTGTTATTGACGCTTGGCGGATTCCTGGTGACCGGGTGTGCCAATGGCTTTAATGAGATCATTGAAAAGGACCTGGATAAGCTGATGAAGCGGACCAGCGACCGTCCGATCCCATCGGGGCGGATGGCGACCGGTCAGGCGCTCGTACTCAGCCTGCTGATGGGCATCGCCGGGACCATGATCCTTCTACGGCTGAACCTTCTTACGGGTATTCTTTCTGTTTTTTCGATTTTCCTGTACGCTATTCTGTATACGCCGTTAAAGCAGAAGTCGCCGGTCGCCGTTTTTGTCGGGGCGTTTCCGGGCGCACTCCCCCCGCTGATCGGCTATTTTGCAGCCTTTGACCGGCCGCAGATCTCCTGGATCCCGGTGATTCTGTTCCTGATCCAGTTTGTCTGGCAGTTCCCGCACTTCTGGGCAATCGCCTGGGTACTGGATGATGACTATAAGAAGGCCGGGTTCCGGCTTCTGCCGACCACCCGTCGTGATAAACCGAGCGCGTTTATCAACCTTATTTCTACCCTTATCCTGATCCCGGTCAGTTTGATGCCTTTCTTTTACGAATTCGGGGGATACTTCCTGGGCGGAATTTCCCTGGTGTGTGGATTGGTTTTTGCGTGGTTCGCCCTGAAGCTGTATCAGACGCTTGAACTTGCGGATGCAAAGAAGGTCATGTACGGATCCTTCCTGTATCTTCCGGTGGTTCAGCTAACCCTATTATTTGATTTTATTGTTAAGTAAGTGAAATGAAAACAACCTTAGTAATGGAAGAGGAAAAGATGAATCTTAAAGCGAAGAAGTTCCTGATGTGGCTTTTTCTGATTTCTTCTTTTATGCTGTTCGCAGCATTAACCAGTGCCTTTATCGTATATACCGGTGGTAATCCGGCCCGGGGAATCAAATCCCTTTTGCCCCAGGCATTCATCTATAGTTCCGCCGCCATCGTTCTGAGCAGTATCACCATGCATACGGCATACCTTTCGGCGAAGAAAATGCAGCTGCAGAAGCAGAAAATGTATCTGGTGGCCACTATTCTGCTCGGGGTCGTGTTTTTTGTGATGCAGCTGGTGTCCTGGCGGACACTTGTCGGACAGGGCATTTATTTTGTAAACTTTAATGCTTCCCAATCCTTTATCTATGTGTTTACCGGGGCTCACCTCGTACACATTATCGCCGGGCTGCTGATGCTGGTCAATGCATTCTTCGGTGCGATGAAAGGTATACCCCAGGTGCGGAATATTTTCAAAATGGAGATGGCCTCAATTTTTTGGCATTTTCTGGATATACTATGGATATATCTGTATGTTTTCTTACTTTTGAATCAATAAAAATTAACTGATAATACTTCTAAATGAGTACTGCTGTATCACAACTTGATGAAATAAAAGACGACGCCTGGAGCGGTGGCAAATCTCCTTTTGCCGTAGAGTATGGCAAGATTATGATGTGGTTCTTCCTACTGTCAGATGCCTTTACTTTTTCCGCGTTTCTCGTGTATTACGGTTCGCAACGGTTTAGCCAGATTTCATGGCCTGATCCGGATGTCGTGTTCCAGTCCATTCCCGGTATCGCCGATCACGGGTATCCGTTGGTCTTTGTCGGTATCATGACATTTATCCTGATTATGAGTTCCGTTACCATGGTGCTTGCGGTTGAAGCGGGTCACAGACGGGCAAAGAAAGAAGTGGTATGGTGGATGGTCGCTACGATTATCGGCGGCCTGATGTTCCTGGGTTGCCAGGCTCTTGAGTGGACGCACCTGCACCATGAAGGTTACTGGTGGGGAAGTTTCCCGGAAAGTTATAAAGGTGCCGAGCAAACAGGAGCACTACAGTTCTCGAATCTATTCTTCACCATTACCGGATTCCACGGGTTCCACGTTTTTACCGGTGTGATCATCAATGTCATTATCCTGTTCATGGCGATGGGTAATGTTTTTGAGAAACGGAAAACCTACTTAATGGTTGAAAAGGTCGGTTTATACTGGCACTTCGTTGACCTGGTTTGGGTATTCGTATTTACGTTCTTCTATCTGGTATAACTTTAACGGGACATTTTAAATGGCTACAGAACATATTGACACACACGGTCACGCCGGCGAGCACGAAGGAATGACCAAAACCAAGATCTGGCAGGTATTCTTCTATCTGCTGGGGATTACGACTCTGGAATTCTTTATCGCACTTTTCCTGATCCCAAAGGGATATATGGGACAGGGTGTAGGTAACTTCAGTTATATTATCCTGACGCTGGTGAAGGCTTTTTACATCGTTGCATATTTCATGCACCTGAAATTCGAAAGATTCGCATTTAAAACGAGTATCATAGTATCCCTGTTGTTCATCGTTTATTTCATTGTTCTCTTACTTACTGAAGGTGCATATTTGCATATTCATATGAATTAATGAGATCCGCTTTTTCTTTTAAAAAGATTCTGATCCTGGTAGTCATTTTAGCACTGCCAGGATTTTTATATTATTTACTGCAGGAAAAAGGGAAGAACCGGTACAAGCCGCTCCCTTTTTATGGCCCAAAGGAAGTGCCGGGAACCTTTACCATGAGGCGCGGGAAGAAGATTCCGGATACCATATATCATCAGGTACGGGATTTCAGACTGGTCAATCAGGCGGGAGATACGGTCCGGTTTCCTTCTCCTGAGCACCGGATAACCATCGTTAATTTCTTCTACACCACCTGCACCGGCGGCTGCAAAATTAGCCAGATGGAGATGAAGCGGGTCCTTGCTGCCTTCGATAAGAACCCGATGATCCACTTTATTTCGGTTTCGGTCGATCCTGCGCGTGACAATACGGCCACGCTTCAGGCATATGGTGAATCGGTGGGTGCGGTCCCCGGAAAGTGGGACCTGCTGACGGGGAACCAATCCGCTATCTTTCAGATGGCCCGGGAGGATTTTCTGCTCGATGTCATCCCGGACGCGGATCATCCGGGGGAAGTACTCCACAGTTCTTCGATCATATTGCTTGATCCGCAGCGACGGATCCGGGGCATGTATGATCCGGTGCGTAAACAGAGCGTTGATCTGCTCATTGACGAGACGAAGGTGTTGGTTGCAGAAGAAATCCGCAGCATAAAGAACAGATAGATCCGGCATGACCGGAGGTTGATGGGATAATCCGGCAAATCGAAATTTTGGTGATCCGGGGTTTCTCCGGCCCCGGAAAGAGTAATAGTTAACAATTGACATGAATTGGAGTGACAAAGTGATATTCCGGCTTATAGCCGCGACATCCGCAGTGGTTTTCCTGATTGTACTGGTGCTGCAAAGTAATATACTGACCATCTTTCCCGATAAGACGGTGATCCCGGCATGGGTGCTGTCATTGCCGAAGCTGAACGCGTTTGTCAACGGCACCTGTTCGCTCCTTTTGCTCCTTTCGCTTTATTTCATAAAAAGAGGAAATATCAAGGTTCATAAGCGCCTGAACCTGTCTGCGTTTATCCTTTCTTCGCTGTTCCTGGTTTCGTATATTATTTTTCACTCCACGGGTATCAAGACCACCTACGGAGGGCAGGGCGGCATACGGTTTGTGTATTATTTTATCCTGATCACCCATATTGTCCTTGCCGCAGCGGTACTGCCCCTGGTTTTTCTGAGTCTTTACCGCGGTTTGCAGATGCAGGTCGAGCGTCACCGTAAAATCGTTCGGTGGAGTTACCCGATCTGGCTGTATGTGACTATTACGGGAGTCATCGTTTATATAATGATCGCTCCGTATTATTCGTTCTGATCAGGATAGACTATATTTGTACTATGAAAACACTGTTGAAGCTTCTTGTTATTGTGCTTTTCATTACGGCCTCTGCGGACTTTGCGTCTGCGCAGTGTGCCATGTGCTCGGCCACGGCTGAACACTCTGTCCATAACGGAAATACAGAAGGGCAGAGCCTTAATAAAGGTATCCTGTTCCTGCTTGCCACGCCCTACCTCCTGATTGCCGGAGTCGGCTTTGTCTGGTACAAAAAATTCCGCCGGAAAGACGTGGTCCTGGATATGAAGGATGAAAAGATGTTTCTAAATTAATAACGCCGCGGAGCCTGAAATGCCCCCAAAAAGTTAGACACTTATTGGGGGCATTCATATGAAATCAAAAAAAGAAGGTATAGTATTCCATTTAAAACGAAGCTGCTTAAAGAGTATCTCCAAGGGACTCAATGTTCAAGACAACTCGCTGACAACACGGCATCTGCGACAGGTATCTGCGAACTATAATTCAGCGATATCAAGCTGATGGACGTACTCCCAGCAATTGACCTGTAATGTGCTGTGTATGACGCATCATTCAAGCTAAGTTGTGTTCGTTCGGTTCTGGAGGATAACCTATCTTTGAGGGAGGCCGCCACGTAGTTTGCGGTGCGCCCAAATCTGATAAAGTAACTTTGTCCAAACTTTTGGGGTCACTTCAGCCCCGGGGCTTTTTTTATGCCTGAATTTTTTATGGTCAGACCAAGTACATTTCAATTCCTGGAACAGCTCGGATCAAACAATAACCGGGATTGGTTTCAGGCTCACAAGAGTGAACATGATGCCGCCCGGGGGGACGTCCTGGTCTTTACGGGTGAGGTTCTCCGGGGGTTGTCCGCAATCGACCCGCTGATCAGTGCTGATCTTCGGCCGGCTAACTGTGTCCTTCGCATTTACCGCGATATCCGGTTCAGCAAGGACAAGACGCCTTATAAAACGCACTTCGGCGTGGGCATCTCGCCGACCGCAAAAAACTTCAGCGGTCCCGGCTATTATATCCATCTGGAGCCGGGCCGGTCCTTTGTTACTGCCGGCTGCTGGATGCCCGAACGGGAGGCGCTCCATGCCATCCGGCAGGAGATCGATTACAATTCGGTTGATTTTCATGAGATCCTGGCGGCACCTGCTTTTTCCCGGTTCTTCGGCGGGCTGGACCAGGAAGAACGGCTCAAAACTGCTCCGAAGGGTTATTCCGCCGACCATCCTGATATTGAATTCCTTCGGCTCAAGAGTTTTACGGCATCGGCGCAGGTTCGTGACGAGGTTTTGCTGGGTGACCGGGCGGTGTCGCAGGTGCTCGTGCGGATGGAGGCCCTGTACCCTTTGATGCAATTTTTGCGGAATGCTTTATCTTAAATCTTTATTATTGCAGGCATGAGAAAACTTACTCTTATCACCATTACAACCATTCTTCTTAGCTCTCTGAGCTCCTGCATTGTTCTTTCCACCAAAAAATACAAGACGCTGCTGGCTCAGAAAGATTCTTTATCCGGCGGCTGGGATCAGGCCAAAGTGAAGATAGAGAGTCTGGAAGAGGAGATCGCGCGCCTGAAGTCCGATACCAGCCGGATCGGTGCGCAGGTACGTGACCTGCAGAGCCGGCTCCAGGGGCTTGATGCGAATTATGCGGCGTTGCGTGCGAACAGTTCTTCTGAAATCAATAAGCTTTCCGAGAATCTTAAAAAGCGTGAAGCGCGGCTGACCGAGGTTGAGGCGATTCTGCGCAAACGGGATGAAGCAACCAACGCACTTAAGGAAAAGCTGCAGAAAGCCCTGCTTGGTTTTCAGCAAAGCGGTCTGTCTGTTGACATCCGTAACGGGAAAGTATATGTTTCCCTTACTGATAAGCTGCTGTTCAATACCGGCAGTATCATCATTGACGAAAAAGGCAAGGCAGCCCTGAGGGAACTTGCAAAGGTTCTGCAGACGCAGCCGGAAATCCATATATCGGTCGAAGGTCATACAGACAATCAGCGGGTCGTAAATCTGGGTCAGATCAAGGATAACTGGGATCTGAGCGTATTGCGTGCCACCTCCGTCGTCAGATACCTGACGGAATCCGAGAAGATCGACAATGGCCGGATCACAGCCACCGGTAAAGGAGAGTACCAGCCTATAGAAAGCGGAAACTCTCCCGAAGCGCGCAGCCGGAACCGGCGAATCGAAATCGTCCTTTCCCCGAAACTGGATGAACTTTATGAGCTGATTAAATAAAACGGAATTGCAAGAAGCCGGGTGATTTAAGGATCATCCGGCTTTTTTCTTACAGCGATCTTTTGAACTCCTTAAAGGTCGGAAGTACCCGGTCTTTTTCAGACAGGACTGCCTCAGATTCTTCTATACCCCACTGGATGCCCAGTTCCGGATCATTCCAGAGTACCCCGATTTCGGAGGCTTTATCATAGAAGCTGGTAACCTTATACAGGAAGATCGTGTCATCCTCCAGGGTCAGGAATCCGTGAAGGAAGCCCGGAGGGATGTAAAACATCTTCTGGTTTTCGCCGGAGAGTTCCAGCGCGACATGCCGGCCAAAGGTCGCCGACCCCGGGCGGATATCGACGGCTATATCCAGAACCCGTCCCCGGACGACCCGCACCAGTTTTCCCTGTGCGAACGGGTCGGCCTGTGCGTGAAGGCCCCTCAATGCGCCTTTCTGGGAAAAGGACTGGTTATCCTGTACAAAGTCCTCGCTGATTCCGGCAGCGGCGAACAGATTTTTATTGTAACTCTCGTAAAAATAGCCCCTGCCGTCTTTCCATATCTGCGGTTCAATCACAACTAAACCCCTGATGGGCGTTTCAATAAAGTTCATATCGTATCTACATATTCCATGATGGTGCTGAACGAAACAAACTTGTTTTCGAAATGCCTCTGGTGTTCTGCCTGGATCCGGTGGATAAATTCGTGCTGGTAATTCTGGTATTTGGCGAGGTTCTCCGCAACAAACTGGATGCAGTAGGTTACGCCTTCGTTCGGGGAGTCGAGAACCCTGAGCAGCCGGTTGGACACGAAACTGCCGGTCGCCATGATGTCCGGGATGAAGGTATTCCGGATATACCCGGTCCATTCGTCCTCAATGGCCTCATCAATGATGATCGTGACGTTATATAGAATCATTTTGCGAAGATAAAGTATTGCGCGAAAGTTTTCCGGCTGAACTAGCCGAGCTTGTCCCCCCGCAGATTACGGAACCGTTTCCTGGCCTCGGCCACGAACAGGCTGCCCGGATAATCGGTAATGATCCGTTCATAGAGAACCTTCGCCTTTTCAGTCTGATTCAGCTTGTTCTCCATCAGGTCGGCCAGTATGAACAGGGCGTCATCGGCCCAAAGCTCATAGGAGTAGTTGTCGATCAGTTTCTGAAGGGACCCGGCGGCTTCCTCATAGGCGCCCCTGCTGATGTATAGCCGGGCCTTGCTCATCAGTATATCATCCGTCAGTGAATGTCCCGGATACATCGCGTCAATGCTGTCCAGTGTCTTCAGGGCGGTATCATCCTGTCTGATGGAAAGCAGCCTGTCAGCGCGGGCATACATGCGAAGGGCGGCCGAGTCGTTCGGATTCTGCATGTTCTCGCTGATCAGGAGGCTGAGGTTCAGCGCATCATTGGCGATGAGCTGGCTGGTTGCGCTCTTTAAGACATCAAGCTGCGCCCGCGCATATTCGAAGTCTCCCTGGTAGTAGGACAACCGGGCATTTCTGAATTTCGCTTCCTGGCCCAGGGCGGCGTTCCCCGCTTCTTTTTCCACCTGGGCATAGATCAGGTTAGCCTCCCAGACCTCACCGGTGAGGATATAAATGTCCCCGAGTTCCAGTTTAACCTGGGCTGTAACTTCCGGCGAGAGACCGGGAACCTGTAAGAGCTGCTCCAGCAGCTGTTCGGCTTCCCCGAACTTTTTCAGTTCGAAAGCCTCGAGTCTGGCGAGCTGCCTGACGGCAAAAGCGGTTCGTGCGTTCTTCCCGAATTCGCTCAACAGTTCCTGGTATTCTTTTTCCAGCTGGTAGAGCTGGTTGCGGCTGAGTTTTCCTTTTGCGAGCAGCCGGCTTTTCACATTGATCATCTCGATTTTTGCCGGCACGTATAATTCATTTTCCTGCCCCTTGCCAATAATGTATTCGAGCGCTTCAACGGTCGTCTCCAGCTCCTGGTCGTTGAACATGAGCCTTGCGAGGTCAAAGACACGGCTGCCGTCCTCCTTGAGCCGCTTGTCCAGCGCGATTGTTTGCCGGAGCGCCATCGGGTAGTCATCCGTCTGAATGTAGGTCCACGTCAGGATCTCCGAAAGTCCGGTGTTTCCCGGATTCTTTTGAAGTTTGCGGAGCAGTGCAGACTTAAGCATGTCGTAGTCATCGTTATCCTCCAGAATGTGCGCCAGGACCGATTGCGCCTGGGGGATGACCGACGGGTTATCAACCAAAAGATTCACATATTCGGTTATAAGAAGGTCCTTTTCCTTACGGAACCGGTAGAGCCCGATCAGATCAAAGGCGAAAGCCTGTTCGTTGCCCAGCAGCTTCCGGCCGGTATTGAAGGTTTTGACGGCCATTTCATATGCTTCCGCCCTGTAGAAATTCGTGGCGAGGTCGCGGATGGCGAGTTCATCCCCGGGAAGGTCCGCGATCAGCTTGTTGAACCAGTCCTCGGCCTTTTTATGGTCCCCCCGTTCGTTGTATATCCGGCCCAGGTCTACCGCATACATGTAGCTTCCCGGAGCTGTCTTCATTTGCCTGCGGGCCAGTTGTTCGGCCTCGTCAAAGGATTTCAGCTTGATCAGGGCCTCGTAGTACTGATCGTAAACGGCCGTCCGGTTCTTCTGGTCATACAACTTTCGGTAAAGTACAACCGCCTTTTCATATTCTCCGTTCTGGAAGTACTGGAAAGCCAGTGCCTCGTCAGTAGAATTCACCTGTGCAGTAACCAGGTTGCCTGCAAGAACGAAGATCAGAAGAAACAGCTTTTTCATAAGATCCGGTTATGGTAATAAAGTTAACGTTTTTGAGCCGGTTTTGATGTCGCTGATAAGCCGCCGGGCCTCCCGGCCGGATTTTGTATTGCAAATGTTACCCTTGTTTTCGACTGTATTCCGTAATTTGAATGCGTTTAACGTGAAATGCATGCCGATGCTAAATCCCTATATTAGCGGAAGCCGGATGCCAGAGCCAGTTTGAGAAGGTTTTCCATGCGTATTATAAAAATAATCAGGAGGTATTTCCCTATTGTCATATCATTGTTTGTTCTGTCCTGCAAACAGCAGGATGGGGTACGCATAATTCCGGTTGAGGACTTTTTCAAAAATCCTGTAAAAACTGCTTTTCAGATCTCGCCGGACGGCCGGCACATTTCCTATCTGCAGCCATACGGCGATCGTCTGAATCTTTTTGTAACAACAGCCGAGGGACAGTCGGTAAAGCGTATTACCTCTGAGAAGGACCGGAACATAACCTTTTATTTCTGGGCAGACAACAACCAGCTGGTGTATATCAAGGACCGGGACAGTGACGATGAGCCGAATCTTTTCGCGGTGAACCGCGACGGCAGCCAGCGCCGTTCGCTCCTGAACTATCCCGGCGTGAAATTCAGCCTGATCAGTTCTGATCCCCTCCGGAACGGGCAGCTGCTGATCGCGCTGAACAGGAGGGATGTGGCCGCTTTTGACGCCTACCGGCTGGATATCAACACCGGGAAACTGACGCTTATCACCGAAAATCCCGGCAATATCGCACAATGGTACTCGGACGCCGCCGGCCGGATCCGGATGGCGGTCGCAGGGGATGGGGTCAACGAGACCATCCTGTACCGGGAAGACGAGGGCCAAGGATTCAAGCCGGTTGTAACCAACAATTTCAAATCGACAATATCCCCCATCGGCTTTAACAGCGAAGACGGCTGCATCTATGCCATTTCAAATGACGGCCGTGACAAATCCGCCCTGGTCGAGATCGACAGTAAATCGGGAAAAGAACATAAGGTCATTTATTCCAACGGGAATGTGGATGTAACGGAAGCGTACTATTCAGTACGCAAACAGAAACCGTTGTATGTCGTATTTGAAAGCTGGAAAAAAGAGCGACGTTTCCTGGATAAGCAATCAGAGTCGATCTACAGGTCACTGGAACAACAACTGCCCGGGGCGGAGATCAAGATGACCTCCACCGACAGCTCCGCAAGCAAGTTCATCCTCCGGACCTTTACAGACCGGAATCCGGGCACCTATTATCTGTACGATAAAAAAGACGGGAAACTTAGCCTCCTGAGCGAAGTTAATCCGGCTCTGAAGCCAGGTGAAATGTCCGAAATGAAGCCGGTCACTTTCAAGTCCCGGGACGGCTTGACCATCCATGGATACCTGACGCTCCCCCTGGGTGTCAAACCGGAGAACCTGCCGGTGGTCGTTTTGCCTCACGGCGGGCCTTCCAGCCGGAACAGCTGGGGGTTCAATGCCGAGGTGCAGTTCCTGGCCAACCGCGGCTATGCGGTCTTCCAGGTGAATTTCCGGGGATCCACCGGCTACGGAAAGAACTTCTGGACCGCCGGATTCAAGCAATGGGGCGGAAAGATTCAGAACGATATCACGGACGGGGTACGCTGGCTGATACAGCAGGGTATTGCCGATCCCAAACGTATCGGCATCTACGGAGCCAGCTTTGGCGGCTATTCGGCATTGCACGGTTTGTGCTTCAATTCAGATCTTTATGCCTGCGGCGCGTCGTACTCGGGGCTTTTGAACCTTTTTACCTACCTCAAGGGGATCCCGCCACATTATAAACCCTACCTGGAGATGTACTACGAAATGGTCGGCAATCCTGAAACGAATGCCGATTATTTCCGGAACGTTTCCCCGGTGTTTCACACCAATCAGATCAGGGTTCCTGTCCTGATCGCCCAGGGAGGCAAGGACCCCCGGGTTAACATCAGCGAAACCAACCAGTTCGTCAGGGAACTGAAAAGCCGCGGTATCCCGGTAACCTATGTAGTAAAAGAAGATGAGGGCCATTTTTTCAGGGAGCAGGAGAACCGGCTGGAGTTTTACAGACAGCTCGAAAAGTTCTTTGACACTAACCTGAACGGCAGAAAGGAATGAAGGAACAAGAGTTATTCTACCGGAAGAACTTCACGCTGATCATTGTCTTTGTCGTTCTGACGAGCATCTCTTTTATCGTGGCCCTCTGGCTGGGGTACAACCTGACAAGAAAGTATGTCGACAACGAGTTCGCCTCCCATAAAATTGATGTTCAGGAGGAAACAGTCAAGCCCTATACCCATTTCTTCCAGATCAAACTGCCGGAAATATCCTTTTACCAGGGTTATCTGGACTCGGCGTCGGCTCAAAAATATGCTGCCGATATTCTCAGGGATTACTCATTCGTGGAGAAAGTCCTGTTTTATGATACGGAGATCAGCAACCATCCGATTTCGGACGGATTCCGTGTAAACAATTTTTCCATGGGGCCGAAGGCTGTCTACCAGTTTGGCCGGAATGTTCCGGCTGATTCGGTGGTTCTGTTTAAGAAGACGGTGCCAAACAGCCTTTCGCTCAGGACGGCGGATGATTTCAATAAGATGGCCATCCGGTTCAGCGGGTTCGTGGAGACGGTCGACACCACCAGGGCCATTTCCAACGATGAGATCTTTGGTACGTTTTACAGTATCACCGCAAACCGGATCACTTATATGAACATTCCCAGGCGGGAAGATTTGGGCACCTATAAGGAAATGATGTTCGAGGACAGCCCGAGATCCGCTGTTTATCAGCAGGACCTGATGTCTTTCTACCTCAATCCGAAGAAGCTGAGGATCAATAATATTCATCCGGATCTGTACCAGACGATCACCATCGAGCCGCTGGTCCATGAGTCTCTGCAGAGTTCGCCGACGGCAATCAGTACGGAGATTCCGCTGCCCGGTGCGTTATCCGACTATAAACTGTATTTCACCTCAAGCACTACCTTTTTGAACCGTGAGATCCGCCACCGGTTCACCCCGATCGCGGCCGGCATTGTTTTTATTTACATGATCCTCTCTCTGATTGCCTACCTCATCTACCGGAACCTGAACATTAACAGTAAGATGTATAAGTTGCAATATGACTTCATCAATAATCTTACGCATGAATTCAAGACTCCGGTCAGCGTGATCAAGATCGCGGGCAATAACATCCGGAGCGCCCAGCAGTTATCTGACCGCGAACGTTCCCATTATGGAAAGATCCTGGATGAGGAGGCGGATAAGCTGAACGATATGATGAACAAGCTTCTGTCCTTTACCCAGATCGAAAACAAGGCGATCCAGGTCAAGGAGGAAGATATCAACATGGAGATATTCTGCCAGAACATCATTGACGCCTACCAGGTCAAATATCCGGAGCTGCAGATCAGCTGCGATTTGTCCGGCGTTGAGTATTTTCGATCCGATTCCGTCCTGCTGACCAGTATCTTCCAGAATCTGATCGATAATGCCTATAAGTATTCCCCGGTTGACCGGAAGGTTCTGGCGATTACGATCAAAAAGGTCAGAAATACCCTTGTGATGGTATTTGCAGATCAGGGTATAGGAATTGCTGGCAGTGACCTGAATAATATTTTCAGGAAGTTCTACCGGATTCAGAGCGAGTATAATCAGCAGGGGAGCGTAGGACTCGGATTAGCTTTTTGTAAAGAAGTGGTTAATTTTATGAACGGAACCATTTCTGTAAAGAGTAAAAAGGGTGAAGGCTCAGAATTTAAGATAATATTGCCATTTTAGAGTAACATGCACAAAGAGATCAAAATAGCCGTCATCGAGGATGATGATAACCTCAGATTCCTGGTCGTACACCGCTTGCAGGCCGAGGGGTACGTGGTCGTTGAAGCCTCTAACGGAGGTCAGGCCGAGGACCTTATTCTTTCCGAGCGCCCCGATATCGTTCTGCTCGACTGGATGCTGCCGACTAAGCAGGGGTCCGAAGTTTGTCAGACGGTCCGCGAAAAAGGTTTTGAGAACCTGATCATCATGATGACCGCAAAAGCACAGGATGTCGATAAGATCGAGGCCTACAGCTTCGGTGTTTCCGATTATGTCACCAAGCCATTCAGCATGGATGTGCTCATCGCGCTGATCGAGAACAAGGTCAAGTACGTCATTAACAGCGACAGGTCGGAGGTTCACCGTTTCGCTGATATGGAGCATCACCCGAACACCCATTCGCTGGTGAAGGGCGGGCGGAAGATCGAGCTCACCATCCTGGAGAACAGGATACTGCTGTATTTCATCAAAAACTCGAATAAGGTGATCAGTCGGGATGAGCTGATGATGGTAGTCTGGGGCTATAACTCGGATGTCAACACGCGTACGCTGGATATGCATATCGTCCGTCTCCGCAAGAAGATTGAGAACAACCCGGACAGGCCCCAGTACCTCCAGACGGTGCGCGGGGTCGGCTATACATTTGTGATCTAAAAGTAGATGTCGATATAGTCGGCGGTGTTTCCTCCCTCACAGTTGATGACATCCTGCATACGCCAGTAAGGCGCAGAACCGGTCGCCTTGAACGTGTTCTTTCCTTTCCGGATGCATGGTTTGCCGTGATTAACCCCGGGCGCCCGCGTTTCGATCGTTCCCTCAAACAGCAGTACTTTAGGACTGATCCGGCGGATCCGCCCGTTGATTTTCAGGTACCTGCGGTCATTTTCCGGGTCGAGCTGTTGGCCACTCACGGAATACCATCCGGATTCGTCTGGCGCGATGGTAACCGAACCATGGTACTCCCTGTTGATCCACTGGAGTGAGATTGCATGGACGCCGGTCAGGTTTTCGGGGGGGACCGTCTTCCGCACTTCATCCATGATTGCGACGGTGTCAGTGGCCGGTTCGGATGCCCGGTGCGTTCTTTTCAGGCTGTCGTTCTCCTGCCTGAGCCTGAAATTTTCATTACGAAGCCGGTTCGCTTCAGTTTCACCAGGTTTTTTTTGACAGGAGATCAGGATCATCGGCAGCAGAAACAGGCAGGACAGGTACTTCATCAGGTAGTTTTATAATAGAAATACCGGTCGGGGCAAAAAGGTTTACCGGAACCATGCTGCGACGGAAAGCAAAACATACTGCAGGAGCAGGACACCGTCTATGGCAAGAAAATAATAGTATTCGTTCTTCTTCAGGTCAGATTTGAAGATCAGCCAACCGGCAAGGACCACCGTCAGGGTGAGGGCAACGAAATTGGCCCCGAAGTCCCGGGTAAACAGGAACAGCATGGCTACATAGGCCACCAGGAGGAACTGACAGAACATATAGGCCCGTCGTTCTCCAAGCAGCACCGGTATCGTCTTCAGTTCATAATGCTTGTCCTGGAACAGGTCCCGGATATCAAACGGCACCGTGATGGCGGCGACGAGCAGAAAACGCTTGGCCACCAGAAGGATCGTGTCTCCGGATGAAACCACGATATGACCGCTTTCAAGTTCCAGGATGGGCAGCAACACCGCGCTCAGCGACCAGACCAGGGCAATCAGGAACAACTTGATTCCCGGAATATTACGCAGGCTGAATTTCTTGTCATGGATCGAAAAGACGGGCAGATTATAAGCTATGGCAACAACAGCCAGGAAGATCAGCAGAAGTTGGGCCGTCATGGAAAGAAACAGGAAGAGCGGAATGAGCGACATGATAGCAATCAGCGTAATGGTAATCATCAGCCGGTAATGGGAAAATATCCATCGGACGCGCCTGAACCGGGATTCCGCCGGATCTTTCGGTTTAGACAGAAAGATACTGAAGTTGTACAGCGACAGCGTCGAGCAGAAGAGGATTGCCAGCACGTGCTCATCCGGGCGGGCGCCTAACAGCTGATAGGTAACCATGGCCTGTGCCACCGCGCATGCGGCAATGAAAATATTGCTGAAGAGTAGGAAGTCGAGGCCCTGCCTCACGTATTTTAGCATAACGGGAGCCGGGTATTATCCCTGCTTCAACTCAAATATCGTTATTTCAGGAAGAATTCCAACCCGGCCCGGATATCCCAGGAAACCATAGCCTACGTTGACATACAGCTGCTGGTCTTTTTCTTTGTACAAACCGGCCCATTCATCGTAAACATACTGGACCGGACTCCACTGGAACTCTTCGGTCTTCACCCCGAACTGCATGCCGTGCGTATGACCGCTGAACATGACGTCCACCTGCGGATACTCCTTAACGACCTGGGCCCGCCAGTGTGAAGGGTCATGTGAAAGGAGCAACTTGACGGGAACATCGCCGGTGTCCTTTACCGCCAGGTCCATTCTTCCGTATTTAATGAAACGGGTTCCCCAGTTCTCGACCCCGAGAACGGCGAGTTCCTCTCCGTTCACCCGGATGCGGCGGTTTTCGTTCATAAGGAGATCCCAACCCATGATCTTGTGGGTGGCGATCAGATCCTGCAGGTTTTTGGTCTTGGCGGCCGAAGGTTCCCGGCCAAAATGGTATTCGCCGTAGTCGTGATTTCCAAGGGTGGAATAGACGCCCAGAGGTGCTTTGAGCCTGGAGAACAGGTCCTGGTAATCTTTCATCTCGCCGGCCACATTGTTGACCAGGTCGCCGGTAAAGAAGATCATGTCCGGTTTCTCACCAAGGAGCATTTCAATCCCCCCAAGTACAGCCTTCTTGTTATAGAAGCTCCCGGAGTGGATGTCGGAGATCTGCGCGAGTTTGATCCCGTCAAAAGCAGCGGGCAGGTTCCTGAGGAACAGTTTTCTGCGAACCAGCTGGTAATCATAACCGCCGGAAACGATTCCCCAGGAAAGGGAAGAAAGCGGAATGGCGGCAACAGCAATGCCGGCCTTGACCAGGAATTCTGACCGGGTGATCGGATCGCCCTTTGCCTCTACCGGTGCAGGCCGGACCATCCGGAAGGTCCAGATGAAGAATCTGCGAACTTCGTCCAGGAACAGGAAAGGGATATAGACAAGTTTACTGACAAAGGTGATGAAGAAAGCGACCAGCATTACCGATCGCACTGTCAGCCGTGCGTTCAGCAGTATGGACCCGAAAACCCCGGCAAAAAGGAGCGTGGTCCAGCCCCACCAAACCCAGGTGAAGATCTGCTGATTCCTATGGCTCCAGTCTTTCCTGACGGAGCGGCTTGCGTGATAAATATAGTAATCGATGACCAGCATAAGTATGCTGATCGCCGCCAGAGTGAGTGTCCGGTTCATATTGCGTCTGTAGGGTCAGATCAGTACCTGAGGTTGCTGTCGTTGTACTCATCATCCTCATCGTCGAATTGCGAGCTGAAGAGGCTGTTGAACATGTCCTTGAATTCATACCCGTTTTCCAGGTATGTCTTGCTGACCTGTGAAAATTCTGCCAGACCATGCAGCAGAAACTCCATCAGTAACAGGTGCTGGTTTTCACTTAGACGCGGATGGAACTGTTTTATTACATTTTTAAGGCCGGGTACCTTGTTCAGCAGGGTCCTGTATTCTTCAGCCGGAAGGTTGTCATGGATGTTTACACTGTTTCCGGCCCCGAACCAGCTGATCACGTCGGCATACGGATTGGGGGCTTTCGATTTCTTCAGCTTTTCCGGATCCGGGAAGTACTGGCTCATCAGGGTCTTGATGGCCTTCCCCACCAGGATATTGGCCACTTTTGCAGGTCCCTCCAGCTCGCCCTCATATACGAGTTCGATCTTGCCGGTGATGGCGGGTATAACACCGAGGAAGTCTGATATCCGGACGAATGTCTGGCTTTCATCATTGATCAGCATCCGCCGCTCAGCATTACTCATCAGGTTTTCAAAGGCGGTGATCGTGAGGCGCGCGGAAACCCCGGACTTCTTGTCTATGTATTCTGAGTTCCTTGCTTCAAAGGCAATCTGTTCGATCAGGTCCTTAACGAGGCCGTCCGCTTCGATGTTCTCCTTCTGGTTCTGCGATAAGGAAGCTTCCTGCTGGGTGATCTTACGTGATACTTCGACCGTCCTTGGGTAGTGGGTCAGGATCTGGCTCTCGATGCGGTCCTTCAGCGGGGTGACGATGGAACCGCGGTTGGTATAATCTTCGGGATTGGCGGTAAACAGGAACTGGATGTCAAGCGGCAGCCGCAGTTTGAAGCCCCGGATCTGGATATCTTTCTCCTGCAGGATGTTAAACAGGGAAACCTGAATTCGGGCCTGGAGGTCAGGCAGTTCATTGATGACAAAGATTCCGCGGTGGGCTCTCGGAATCAGCCCGAAGTGAATTACCCGTTCATCCGAATAGGTAAGCCGAAGCGTGGCAGCCTTGATCGGATCCACATCACCGATCAGGTCGGCGACGGTGACGTCGGGGGTTGCAAGTTTTTCAGTGTACCGCTCTGAACGGTGCAGCCAGGCAACAGGAGTATCATCCCCGCGGGTGGCGACTTCGTTTCTGCCAAACCACGAGATCGGGTTCATCGGGTCGTCATACAGTTCGGAGCCTTCAATATAGGGAACGTATTCATCCAGAAGGTCGATCATCAGCCGTGCGATCCGGGTCTTGGCCTGTCCGCGCAGTCCAAGCAGCAATATATTATGCCGGGACAGGATGGCCGTTTGTAGATCCGGCATGACGGTGTCTTCATATCCGATGATTCCTTCAAATCCAGCTTCTTTATTCCGGAGTAACTGAACCAGATTGGCCCGGAGTTCTTCTTTGACGGATCGTGGCTGATATCCCGATTCCCTGAGCTCTTTTAACGTCTTTATGGTGGAGTTCATTCGTGTTTTATTAAGGTGTGCCTCAGGTCTGTCAGCGAACCGTTTTCCGCCTGTTCCTGATATAATCTTCAAAAATATATTCGCCCAGTCCCTGGAGCGAGCTGTAAAACGCCTTGCCTTCATTGATCTGGGTAAACTGGCGTACGAATTGCTGCAGATACGGATCGCGCGCTATCATGAAAGTCGTGATCGGGATGTTGAGCCTCTTGCACTGGGCCGCCATGTTCAGCGTTTTGTTAACGACCTTCCGGTCAAGTCCGATGCTGTTCTTATAGTACTTTCCGCCTTCCTTCAGGCAGGTGGGTTTTCCGTCCGTGATCATGAAGATCTGTTTATTATGGGTCTTCCTTCTCCTGAGGATATCGACGGCAAGTTCCAGTCCCGCATAGGTGTTCGTATGGAAGGGCCCGACCTGCAGGTAGGGAAGGTCCTTCAGGGTGATCGGCCATGCGTCATTTCCAAAGACGACGATATCCAGCGTGTCTTTCGGATACTTCTTGCGGATCATCTCCGCCAGCGCCATAGCGACCTTTTTTGCCGGCGTGATCCGGTCCTCGCCATACAGGATCATCGAATGTGAGATATCGATCATCAGGACCGTTGACGTGAGGGTTTTGTAATCCTTCTCCTCAACTTCCAGATCCCGCTCTGTCATGGTGAAATCACCGATACCGTGGTTGATCTGCGCATTATGAATGGACGCCGTCATGTCTATCTGGTCCAGGCTGTCGCCGAACCGGAACTCCCTTCGGTCTGCATTCTTCTCTTCTCCTAACCCTGATATATTGGTATTGTGATTCCCTTTGCCGGACCTCTTCAGTCTTCCGAAAATCTCCTCGAGGGCCGACTCCCGGATACTCTGCTCAGTCTTGGCCGTGATGCGGAATCCGCCGGGATTCTGTTCGTCATCCCCAAGGTATCCCTTCTTCCTGAGATCCTCGATGAAATCGCCCATGCCGTATTCATCAGTGGTCAGATTATACTGCTTATCAAGTTCATTCATCCATGCCAGCGCTTCATTGGCATCTCCGGAAGTGTAATTGAGTAATTCCAGGAACAGCTTTAGCAGTTCGTCAAAGCCGCCTTTGGGAAGTTCCTCCGGCCGGAATTCTGAGAATCCATATCCCCGCATGATAAAACCCTTTCAAAATGAAAATAACCAATGCCTAAGGTAAAAGTTTGGAAACGGGCCGGTGTAACGACGATGTCAAAAAATGCCGGAAATGTTCCGGATCTCCGTTTCGGAGTACCCGGGATTGGCGCCATCCTTTCCTGCGACGAGCGCTCCAATCGCATTGGACCGTTCCAGAATCCGTTCCCAGTTCGGCCCGTCCAGCAGTCCGTGTATAAAGGCGGCCAGAAACGCATCACCGGACCCGACGGTATCTCTTACCGTGACCCGATATCCGGAGTGGGAGACCCATCCGGAAGGGGTCAGGACAGCGCTCCCGTTTGCACCCCGGGTTAAGCAAATGATGGGAATGTTGTACAACCGGCTGATCGCCGAAAGCGCTTCCGGGTCGGTTCCGCCAAGTCCGGAGACTTTTCTCATGTACAGAAGCTCCTCATCGTTGATCTTCAAAACGTCTGACTGGTGAAGCAGCAGGTCGAGCTTCGCAGGGTCCACATGCGGCGGCCTGAGGTTCATATCGAAAATCTTAAGTTTCGCCAGCGTCAGCAGCTGCTGAAGGGTCTGCCAGGATGTTTCCTCGCGGCCGGCCAGCGAGCCGAAAACCACCGCTGCGGCGGCAGGTACGATCCGGTCCCACGTTTCGCGGTACGCTATGGCATCCCATGCGACAGGCCGGTTAATCGTGTAGGAAGCTTTTCCATCTGCGTCCAGCGACACAACGACCGTTCCGGTCGGGAACTGCCGGAGTCTTTGAATATGCGTGATGTCAAGACCATTGTCTTCCAGAAAGGTGAGCAGAGCTTCACCCTCCGGATCGGTGCCGACCGCCGAGATCAGGAGGGGGCTGGCACCAAGCTTCCGCAAATGAAACGCGACATTCATAGGTGCGCCGCCCGCTTTCCTGCCTCCGGGGAACAGGTCCCACAGAACTTCCCCGAAACAAATGACTTTCTTCATAGAGGTAATGCGAACTTTCCCTAATTTAACAGGATGTTTCGATTCCTGCTACTTATTTCCCTTCTGCTCGGTTCAGCGGCCGGATACTCACAGGGCCGCCAGCCGATCCTTGACCTTCTTGAACGTCAGCGGCAGGCCTGGAACCGAGGGGACCTCGAAGGGTACATGGCAGGCTACTGGAAATCCGATTCACTGCTGTTCGTCGGCTCCAGGGGGCCTGCCTACGGTTGGGAAACAACACTTTCGAATTACAGAAGGTCCTACCCGGACCGGAGCGCCATGGGTACCCTGATATTCGATATCAGGGAGGTCCGGTTTCTCAGCGGGGATCATGCCTTTGTGCTGGGGGCCTGGACGCTCAAAAGGGAAAAGGACGAACCCCAGGGGTTCTTCACCCTGCTCGTAAGGAAGATCAAAGGACAGTGGAAGGTGATCGCAGACCACAGCAGCTGATCGGTGAATTTGAGTTTCAATTATGTAAGTGGTTCATAACTAAATTGTTATGAATTGAAACTGATGAATGTTCACCGTTGTTATCATTGAAATGTCCGTGCGAATTACTTAGCCCTAGCCGCTGCCCGTCCTGCTGTTTTTTTCCCGATCCTTACTGGAAGTTTTGTTTAAGTGCGTGTGTAAGTTGTTGGTTGTAAACAAAATTTACTTGTATGAAACACATAGTACTCTTGTTCGCGGGAATAATAGTCGTTTTGTTTCCGTGGGCGGCTTTTGCGCAGATTACCGTATCAGGTATCGTTACCGATGCAAATACCGGGGAGGTCCTGCCTGCAGTATCGGTACGGGTAAAAGGATCCCCCTCCGGAACTGCCACCAATGAGGCAGGCCGGTTCACGTTGCCGGGCGTTCCGGCCGGTTCCACGATCGTTTTTACTTCCGTGGGTTTTGTTACCAAAGAGCTACCCGCGGCTGAAACGATGAACGTCAGCCTGGAGGAGGACTTCGCCAGGCTGGAAGAAGTCGTCGTTACAGGGCTCGCGACCAGCGTGAAACGCAGCAATCTTGCTAACGCTGTCGGAACGATCTCCGCAAGGGAGCTCACGGGTACGGCGGTTCCCCACACCATTGAAAGTGCGATGAACGGAAAGTTGACCGGTGCGAATATTGTTCAGAGTTCCGGTGCGCCTGGCGGCGGGATCTCGGTCCGGCTTCGCGGCCTGACTTCAGTCAACAGCAGTACCCAGCCTTTATATGTCATTGACGGGGTATTCGTCGATAATTCGTCAATCTCCTCCGGCCTGAATTCGGTGACCATCGCTTCCCGGGGCAGCGGCAGTACCTCGAACCAGGATAACCCCTCCAGCAGGATTGCAGACATCAATCCCGAGGACATCGAAAGCATCGAAATCCTCAAAGGTGCTTCCGCCGCTGCAATCTATGGTGCCCTGGCGGCTTCAGGAGTGGTTATCATCACCACCAAGCGCGGCGCGGAGGGAAAGACCCGGATTTCGCTGAACCAGGACGTTGGCTATTCGGAAGCCGCCAAACTCCTGGGGGTGGATGATTGGAACGAGGACAAGATCCAGGGATTCTTTCAAACCCTTGACGCGGCCGGTAATGTCACCAACCAACCCGCAGTGGACGCCCAGAAGGAGCTCTACCGCCAGGCGCTGGCGGAAGGGCGCATCTTTGATTACGAAAAAGAGCTGTACGGGCAAAAGGGCTTTCTGACGACAACGTCGGTAAGTGTATCCGGAGGCTCGGAAAAAACGAAGTTCTATGTCTCCGGACTTCACCAGGATGAGGAGGGCATTATCAAGAGGACCGGTTATACCAAGAGTTCGTTCCGGACGAACCTCGACCATAAAATATCCAACCGGTTCAATGTTTCGTTATCCGCCAACTATATTCATTCATCTTCGGACCGTGGTTTGACCAACAACGACAATGCCGGCGTATCCTTCGGTGTGGCCATGTCCTCAACGCCTACGTATGAGAATTTGTTCCCGAATGAGCTGGGCGAATATCCCAGGAACCGGTATGCCCCTTCCAACCCGCTGGAGACCAGGGATCTGATGACCAACAATGAGGAAGTGAACCGGTTCATCGGCGGATTATCGTTTACCGCATTTCTGCAGCAGAATCCGACTTCGACCACCAAGCTGGTTCTCAAGGGCGGGCTGGATAGCTACGATCTGACCACCCGGGCCATATTCCCCAACACGCTTCAGTTCGAGTCGGGCGGGAACGGTACCAACGGTGCTTCCATCCAGGGAAATACGACCAATCTGAATACCAATTTCTCGGCGATTGCGGTTAACACTATTACCACGGATCAGCAGCGGGTGATATTTACTACGTCGGCCGGAGCTACCCTGGAAGATTTTGACCAGAATCAGGTACTGAATATCGCCACCATCCTGATCACCGGCCAGGAAAATCTTGACCAGGCTTCGGCTATCCGGGTCGATCAGTTCCGGTCCCCCAGGAAGAACCGGGGACTGTTTCTGCAGGAGGAGATCAATTTCCGGGATATGGTGATCCTAACCGGCGGTATCCGCGTGGACAAGTCTTCGGATAATGCGGATGTGAACAGTTTTCAAACGTTTCCCAAAGGTTCCGTTGCACTAAATCTGGCGGCGATGCCTTTCTGGAAATCTCAGAAGGTAGATCTTTTCAAGCTGCGGGCGGCCTACGGCGAGTCCGGCAACTTTCCGCCGTTCGGCGCCAAGTTTACGAGCTTTTCCCCATCAAACATCGGCGGGGTGGGCGGCATCCTGATCGGTGCTCCCAATCAGGCCGGGTTTACCCAGCTTGGAAATTCAGGGATCAAGCAGGAGCGTCAGAAAGAATTTGAAACCGGCGTTGACGTCGGACTTTTCGGCGGAAAGATAGGGCTGGAGGCTACTTATTATAATCGTAAGGGCACCGACCTGATCTTTGCCCAGAATGTTCCCAGTTCTTCAGGTTTTATCCAGCGTATCGTGAATGGCGGCACGCTCCGCAACCGGGGAGCCGAGATCTCTCTGCTACTTGCACCATTCAAAGCGGAGAATTTCTCGTGGTCTTCCCGTACCAGCTTCTGGATGAACCGGTCGAGAGTGACCGAGCTCAGTATCCCGGCGTTCAATATCGGGGGATTTGCCAACGTACTGGGATCTTTCAGGATCGAGGAGGGCAAATCGGCGACCCAGATTGTAGGCTTCGACGATACGGACGGTGACGGAACGTCAGACGGCGTATTCGTGCTGGGAAATTCCGAACCCGATTTTCAGATGAGTTTCCTGAATGATTTTACCATCCTGAAAAACCTAAGCCTGAGTTTTGTGCTGCACTGGAAAAACGGGGGTCAGAATATCAACCTGACAGAGCTGCTGACAGACCTCGGCGGTACCAGTCCGGACTATTCGGAGAATGCGGCAGCCAGAGTGAGCGCCCTCGGCGTTACTTCGAGGCAGTATATCCAGGATTCGAATTACCTGCGGCTCCGTGAGGCCGGGCTGTACTACACACTGCCTGCCGGCCTGCTGAAAAAAAGCTTCGGTCAGGCGGTCGAAAGTATCCGTCTGGGCGTTTCCGGAACCAATATTTTTACGATCACGCCCTATAAGAGCTATGATCCGGAAGTGTCGAATTTTGGTTCCGGCGGTTTTTCCACCGCAGTCGAGGTTATGCCATACCCCTCTGCCAGGCGCCTCTTCTTTCACCTGTCCGCTAATTTCTAACCCTAAGTCACGGTATATGAAACTGCATAAACATACCGGCTTCATCTGCAGCCTTGCAGTGAGCCTGGTCGTCCTGGCTCCGGCCTGTGAACTGAACGAAACCACGGACCCCAACAATCCGAGTGTAGAGGGTGTCCTGGATAATGCCAGTGTCCCTGTTCTGAACACGATCGTGACCGGCACCGAGTCCGGAATGCGACTTAATCTAGAATTCTACCTGGACGACGTGGGAGCAGTGGGACGAGAATTGTATCGCTTCTCCACCGCCGACCCCCGGTATACCGGGGACTTGCTCGGAAAGGGAAATGCGATCCTTGATAATAACACGTTCTATATCACCAATCCCTGGAACGCGTTTTACCGGGTGGTCAAGAACACGAATATCCTGATCGAAGCGGTAAACAATACGACCCAGCCTACAGATGAGCAGAAGCAGGGCTACCTGGGTTTCGCCAATACCATCAAGGCCTATGCGTTATTGCTTGCTCTTAACCTGACCAACGAAAACGGCATCCGGATCGATGTGGCTGATCCGGATAACATAGGTCCCATTGTCGATAAGGCCACTGCGCTGACTGCGATCGCGGCTTTGCTTGACGAAGGGTCTTCCCAGCTGGCAAACGCCGGAACTGGGTTTCCGTTCCAGCTGTCGGCCGGTTTTACAGGATTCAATACCCCGGAATCATTCCGACGGTTTAACAGGGGGCTGGCCAGCAGGGTCGCACTTTACCGGGAAGATTTCCCGGGGGCGCTCGCATCCGTGCAGGAGTCATTCCTGGTATTGGGCGGGAACTACAATGTGACCAAGAACCTGGGCGTCTACCATATTTACTCCAATGCGGGCGGCGATGAGATCAACCGCTTCTTCCTGCCCCTGAACTCTACGGGGGAGGTCCGGGGAGCACATTCGTCCTTCGTCACCGATGCCGAAGCAGCCGGCGAAGGGAATGACCTCCGGATTGCTGAAAAGGTGGCCGCCCGGTCAATTCCATCGACCCTTGATAACCTGACCGTCGTTTATGGGATTTCGATGTATGACAGTAATCTGGATCCGGTGCCTATCATGCGGAATGAGGAGCTCATGCTGATTTACGCGGAGGCGAGTATTCAAACGGGAGCTTTGCAGCAAGGCCTGGATGTTTTGAACCAAATCCGTACAGGCAATAACCTGGCTCCCTACGCCGGGCCGGTTTCCCGGGAGGCGTTGCTGGATGAGATGCTCAAGCAACGGCGCTATTCTCTGTTTATGGAAGGCCACAGGTGGATTGACATGAGAAGATACGGCCGGTTGAGCGAGCTGCCCCTGGATCGTGCCGGAGATGACGTCTGGGAAAGCTTTCCGATCCCGTTTGCAGAAGACGCCGGGTGAAGTCCCCGGATATCAGGTTACTTTAGCCTGCCGGATTTTTTTCGAGAACAGCCCGGGAAGGAGCCGTTTAAACAGGACTGCATAGGTCTCTTTTCCCCCGATGAGAACTTCTTCCCGGCCGGCACGGATCGCTTCCAGGATCTTTCCGGCACATTCCTCCGGACTCATTCCGTTCTCCTGGGCCTGATCCATCTTGTTCTGCGGATCTCCCTGCGCGGTTAATGCGTTATAAGACAACCGGGTTCTGATGAAACCCGGGCAGACCAGCGTGATCCTGACTCCCGGTTCGCTGATCTCGCACCGCAGCGAATCGAAGTATCCGTGAAGCGCATGCTTCGATGCCGAATATGCAGACCGAAGCCTGGTTCCGAATTTGCCTACCAGACTGCTGATGACCACCACATGCCCGGATTTGCGGGCGATCATGCCGGGAAGTACGGCCTGCGTAAGGGCCACCGTTCCCCAGAAGTTGACGTCCATGATCTTCCGGGCGACTTCCAGCCTGGTTTCAAGTGCCGGAGACCGCTGGCTGACTCCGCCGGAGTGAATGATCATGTCGATCCTGCCGTACATCCGTTCCGCTTCGGCCGCTTTGGCCGCGAGCGAATCAGTCTGTCCCAGATCCAGAGGATGAACGTGAATGTTCAACGGGTTTCCGTCGCAGGATTGCTTTACCCGGAAGAGTTCGTCGCGGTCCCTTGCTGATAGGATCAGTTTGGCACCGGTCCGGCTAAGCCGTTTGGCAAGCGCCTCGCCGATCCCCGAAGATGCCCCTGTGATCCAGATTACTTGGTCTTTCATGTTGTCTGATGATATTCGGTCCTTATTGAATTCATATATCGGCGGGTTCTACGAAAAGCTGGGCGGCAATGTGGTCGGCGAAGAGTTTTCCTTCCCGGGTAAGCGTCACCAGATTATCGAGTTTCGCGACCTGCTCCTTTTCCAGGAACTCATCCAGCGCAGCTTCGATCAGCGTCCGGTAGCCGCTTCCGAAAGCGTCTCCGATCCTCGCGAGATCCAGTCCCCATTGGGTTCGAAGGGAGGTCATGATGTACTCATTCACACGGTCGGTAGTGCTCAATTGTTCTGTTTCCGAAGGGATCCGGCTCTCCGCCAATGCCGCCAGGTATTTGGCGTTGCTGGCGATATTCCATTGTCGCGTTTCTCCGTCAAACGAATGAGCTGAAGGTCCGATGCCCATGTACGTCACGCCTTTCCAGTAATTGGAATTGTGGCGGGAATACATGTTCGGTTTACAGAAGTTGGAGATCTCATAGTGCTCGAATCCCGCCTGGCCGAGCTGATCCATGAGGATCAGGAACTGGTCTGCGCTCTGTCCGTCACTGACCGCGGATTGTTTCCCTTTTCTGATCGCATGTTCGAGGGCCGTTCCCTGTTCAACGGTCAGCGAGTAGGATGAAATATGAGGGACAGCCAGTCCAATCGCCTTGCCGATATTACTGTTCCACTTCAGATCGGATAACAGGGGGTAGCCATAGATCAGATCGATCGTTATGTTTTCGAATCCGGCATCCTGTACCCGCTTGATCGAATCCTCCGCTTCGCCTGCGGTATGCGCGCGGTTCATCCATTTCAGGTCTTCATCAAAAAAGGATTGGGTCCCGATACTGAACCGGTTGACGGAAGTGTTCCGGAGTTCCCGGACTTTCCGGGCATTCAGGTCATCCGGATTGGCCTCCAGGGTAATCTCAGCGCCGGCGGGAACGGGAAAGACGGCGATGATGGTGTCCAGCAGAGCCTGTATTTCTCCGGCGTCCAGCACGGACGGGGTTCCGCCCCCGAGATAGATCGTTTCAACGGGTGCCTGGGCAAGGTAACCCGCCCTCAGCCTGATTTCGCGGTGCATCGCTTCCAGAATCTGTTCCTTGTAGGAGAACGAGGTACTGAAGTGGAAATCGCAGTAGTGACACGCTTTTTTGCAGAAAGGGATATGCAGGTAGATTCCGGCCATGATGCAAAGGTATTTAATATCCCCGGGCTTAAGCAGTATGCAGGAGTACGTCCGGCACCCGGAAAGGCGTATCAGGCCGAATTTTATACTGAAATGACGAATTTACTTGACGGGTCGTTTGTCCGCACTTGCCGCCGCGGTGCCGATGACGACTTTCAGGGATTTCTCCGAAGGACTTGCAACCTTTTTTTCCGGGAACCGGTATCCGACAGTCGGGATTTGGGGGCTGCTTTCCCATTTCATGACCTCGTGCAGGAACTTGGAGATCTGACGGTAGATGAAAGGCTCATCGATCTCTGCAGGGGAAACCTGCACGAGGACTTTCTTGTCAGTCTTGTCGGTGATCTCCTCGATAAAGGGAAACAGGATGATCACGTCGATCCGGCCGTTGCAGCTCTGGGAAAAGGAGAGGGCACCGCCGAATTTATTGAAGTGTTTGGTTTCGTTTTCCTTTTCCTTCACTATGCCGCTCCTGGAATTGCCGAAAGTCAGATTCACCGCCTCGTAATTCCTGTAGGTGTTTACTTCCTGTACTTTACAATTGAGCTCATAATGTGTAATGAACTGGCTCAGGGTGTTCACGAGTTGGGGTTTTGTTATCTGGGTCCACAGGTTGCGGTTTTCCTCTACCTGTGACTGTCCGTTCCTGTAATGCTCTACTCTTTCTCTCAGATCTTCCAGCGTCATAACAGATGTTCTTAGTCAAAAAAATGAATCTGAAGCTGCAAAGCCTCCGGGGACTGGCCGGGGACCTGAATTTCAGTTTTTTGTCAGGCTATTGTTTCAACCTCCGTAATACCTTTTTGTTTATCTTTTTGAAAATCGGCCGCCCTTTTGCCCGGTAGCTTCGTATTTTAAAACCAAAAGTCACTCAAGGTCATTATTACGACAGTAAACATCACCGATTCATGAAGAGACATATTTACCAAACCGGCCTGATCGGCAATTGCTCATTTCTTGCCCATATCCATAAGAATACCAATGTAGAGTGGATGTGCTGGCCGCGCTTTGACAGTTCCTTCGTCTTCGGTGGTCTGCTCGATAAGGGCAACGGCGGCGAGTTTACCGTTCTTCCGGAGGGAGACTGCAGTACGGAACAATATTATCTGGAGAACACGAACGTCCTGTGTACGGAGGTAACCTGCGCGACAGGGCGCTACCGAATTTTTGATTTTGCACCCCGTTTTCAGCAATATGACCGCTTTTTCAAACCGCTTATGCTGATGCGGAAGATCGAGGTACTTGAAGGAGCTCCCCGCGTTCGGGTGATCTGCAGGCCGCGGTATAATTACGGGCTGAGCAAACTGAATCCGCACCGGGGAAGCAACCATATCCAGTTCCACGGGGCGGGGGACATCATCCGGCTGACAACCAATATTCCGCTCACTTATATCTTTGATGAACAGTACTTCGTGCTGAATGAGGTCAAGTATCTGGCTCTGACCTACGGCGCACCGCTTGAGGCGCCGCTGAAGAGTACCTGTGAGGACTTTCTTGGCAAAACGATCGATTACTGGCGCACCTGGATCAAGCATTCCTCGATCGCCCAGTTTCACCAGAAATATGTCATCAGGTCCGCCCTGACCCTGAAGATCCACCAGTTTGAAGATACCGGTGCCATTATTGCGGCCAGTACCACGAGCTTGCCTGAATCCCCGGGGAGCGGCCGGAACTGGGACTACCGGTACTGCTGGCTCAGGGATACTTATTATGTAATTGCGGCCCTTAATCACATCGGCCATTTTGAGGAGATGGAGCGCTATTTTAATTATGTGAGTGACATTTCCGTTTCAGAAGATTTCCGGTACCAGCCGCTCTACGGGATCAACGGGCAGAAACACCTCGAAGAATCTGTTCTGACCCACCTGGAGGGGTACCTGGGAAATCAGCCGATCCGGATTGGCAACCAGGCTTCCGAGCACATTCAGAACGATATTTACGGCCAGGTGCTGATCTCGCTGCTTCCGCTGTATGTTGACCACCGGTTCGTCTTTTCCGAACGGAAAGATTCCTATCGCTGGATCGACTACGTCCTGACAAAGGTGGAGAAGACGATCGACGAAAAAGATGCCGGTATCTGGGAATTCCGGAATTTTGCCAATACGCACTGCTACAGCAATCTTTTCCAGTGGGCGGGTTGTACGGCCGCTGCGAAGATGGCCCGTTCTATCGGTAACCGGGACCTGGAGGTCCGGGCTGAAAATCTGCGGGCCCGGGCGGTCCGGCATATTGAAAACTGCTATGATCCGGTGCGCAAAGTATATACGCATGCGGTCGGCAGCACGCATTTGGATGCCAGTACCCTGCAGCTGATTATGATGCACTACCTGGATCCTGGATCGCAGCGTGCAAAAGACCATCTGGCGGCTCTTGAGAAGGAACTGAAGACGCCCAAGGGGCTTTTCTACCGGTATTTGCACTCAGATGATTTTGGCAGGCCGAAGACGACCTTCCTCATTTGCGCTTTCTGGTATGTGGAGGCGCTGGCCTCCGTGGGGCGCATAGACGACGCCATCAGGGAGTTTGAGAATCTGATCCAGTACTCAAATCACCTTCTGCTGTTCAGCGAGGATGTGGATGAAGAGACCGGTAGTCAGTGGGGCAATTTTCCGCAGGCATACAGCCATGTAGGGCTGATGAATGCCGCGTTCCGGATCTCGATGAAGCTCGACAAGCCGGTTTTCTTTTAGGGTTTAATTCACACATGTGGAAAATTGAGGTGAATCCGCGGCCATTCTCTTTGTAAATTAGAAACGATCGAATTATTACGGTAATTTTGCAGCTGGTCTACCGGAAAAACCGGGTATTTGAAATGGGGAAAAGGTTTATTGGTTTTTTATTTTTCCTGGTGTTGCTCAGTCTGGGAGCTGCGGGGCAGGTAGATTCCGCGCAGGGCAACCTGCGTCTCCTGCAGCCGGTTTCCCGTCTTCGGTTACAGGCTGATTCACTGCGGCTTGCACGTCAGGCAGCTGTCCGCGATTCGCTGAAAGCCCACCAGGACTCTGTCCGGTCGGTGCAGGATTCACTTTCCCTGCTGTACCTGAAGGCTCCCGCCCCGAACCGGCCGAATCCGTTTCTGGATAGCCTCCTGGAGGCCAATACCGTGAAGGATCTTGATTTCGCAGGGTGGGCCAGGAAGTTTCCGAAAAAGGTGAACCGGATGAATGAGGGAAAATCGATTCCCAAGCGCGAACCCTGGGTCATTTTTTCGGTTTTGTTTCTCGTTGCCTTTTTTTCGGTTCTTAAGAACGCTTTTCCGAAAGAGCTTGAATCGATTTTTCAGTCCTTTTACGATAACCGGATGCTCGGAAAGATAAGCCAGGAGGACAACGCTCTGGGGTCCCGTCCATTCCTTTTCTTCTACCTGTTATTTGGTCTGACGATCGCCCTCTTCCTGTATCTGGCGGGAAAATACCTGCAGCTTGAATATTCAGCCGACGGTATCGAATGGTTCCTGATACTTTCGGCCCTGATCATGGGCTTGTTTGCCTTGAAGATCGTGGTACTGCGGCTTCTTGCCGCGCTGTTTGATCTGGGCAAAGTGGTAAAGCAGTATACTTCGATTCTGTATATCAGCTACTTCAATGCGGCCTTTGTTTTTCTGCCGCTGGTCGTGGGCTTCAGCCTGTCGTCCTACGAGTGGGGCAGCATCTTTTGTTATGCCGCGCTGCTGCTGGTCGGAGCTGTTTTCCTGTTTCAAATTATTCGTGCAGCGACCCTGGTCCTGTCGGAGTACCAGTTTTCTAAAGTTTATTTAATTATCTATCTTTGTGCCCTCGAAATTTGCCCATTATTAATCCTGGTGAAAGCACTTAGATTTTAAGTAAAAAAGATTATATGCAAGCATCTGTTGACGCTCGGAAGAGGAAAGTAAAAAGTATACTGGTAACCCTTCCAAAACCGGAAGGCGATAAATCACCGTACTACGAACTGGCGAGAAAATATAACCTTAAAGTTGATTTCAGGTCTTTCATACATGTGGAAGGGGTGCCCGCGAAGGACTTCCGGAAAGAGAAGATCAACCTCGCCGATTTTACTGCAGTGATCTTTACCAGCCGGAACGCCGCAGATCACTTTTTCAGGATCTGTGAAGAAATGCGGTACGAGGTTCCTTCCGAAATGAAGTACTTCTGCCTGTCAGAAACCATCGCGTTATATCTTCAGAAATATATCCAGTACCGGAAGCGAAAAATCTTTTTCGGGAAGCAGACGGCCGCAGACCTGGCTGAGGTCCTCAAGAAGCACGCCGGCGAAAAGTTCATTTACCCGTGCTCCGACGTAGCTGCGGAAGAAACACAGCGGTTCCTGCAGGAAAACGGGTATGATTTTACCCCGGCGGTATTGTTCCGTACCGTGTGCAGCGACCTATCCGACCTGGCTGAAGTGTTCTATGATATCATCGCATTCTTCAGTCCTTCGAGCATACAGTCCCTGTACAAGAATTTCCCCGATTTTCAACAAAACTACACTCGAATTGCCGCGTTTGGCGCCAGCACGCATAAGGCCGTAGCGGAATATGGGTTAATTCTCGATATCCCTGCGCCGACGCCGGCTGCTCCGAGCATGACCATGGCGATTGAGCAATACATTAAAACTGCCAATAAATAACCTGTTCTTTCACCTCCTGGCCGTGTAATGTTCTGATTATTAATTGAATTGCGGTTTTTTGAATCTTTTCAGAAACATTCGCTTTACTTTTACGTATCAGAGAAAGAATTTCGTAGCAACGTTTACAATGCAGTAATGTTATGTAACTTGTGACGAGATTATTTTATTTTTTATGCTCCGAAATTGCGCTGTTTTTTAATGGGTTTTTCTCGACAGGCAAGATTATTGCATTTAAACTTTTTACATTTTCTTAATAGTTAATTAATAGGGTAGAAATCCGACGTATGAAGAAAATTTACTTTTTCGCTCTCTCCGCGCTTGCTTTGTTCATGGCCACAGGTTGTGGTAAAGGCGGTGCAAACGGTGAACTGGTTGGAGTGGATAACAAGAAGTTCAAGAACAACATTATTCCGCATGGAATGGTCTATATACCTGCCGGTACCTTCTTAATGGGACAGACCGATCAGGATATTACATTCGCCCAGATCGCCCAGAACAAACAGGTCACCGTCCAGGCATTCTACATGGACGAAACGGAGATCACCAATTCTGAATACCGCCAGTTCGTTAACTGGGTACGCGACTCCATCGCGATCACCAATTATCTGCAGGACGATAAATTCTATATCAAACCTAAGGGCACGGCCAATACCGGTAATGCACCGAAATATATCGACTGGAAGAAGGTTGGGAACGGTTCAGCTATCTGGAGCGATAAGAAAAACCAGGCGAATGCAAATAAGCTGCAGGCCATGTACTACCAGGGGGCTGACCGGATCTTTGACCGGAACGAGCTCGATGTCCGGTTGCTCAAGTACAACTTTGCCATCATGAACCAGCGTGCAGCTGCAAACTTCCGGGGTGACCGGACCAAAAGCCGTTCGGATTTCATCCTTCGGGATACGGTGGCGATTTATCCGGATACCCTGGTGTGGCTCGCTGACTTTGCCTATGCGCAGAACGAGCCGATGGTTGAGGGATACTTTTCTCACCCTGCCTTTGACAACTACCCGGTAGTCGGAGTGAACTGGAAACAGGCCCGGGCTTTTACCGTTTGGAGAACCAGGCTGTATGAAGGCTACGCGGTCAGCCGTAAGATGCCGAGAAACGTGCGGTTGCCATACGAGCTGCCGAACGAGGCTCAGTTTGAATATGCCGCAAGAGGCGGCAGGATCGGGAACGATTACCCCTGGGGCGGACCCTATATCAAGAATGCCAAAGGCTGCCTGATGGCGAATTTCAAGCCCGGACGCGGTAACTACATCGATGACGGGGGAACGTTCACCGTAAACGTGAAGTCGTATTTCCCGAATGATTTTGGTTTGTACAATATGGCCGGAAACGTGGCCGAGTGGACGTCTTCTGCTTATGACGAGTCCGCTTCAACCTTTACACATGACCTGAACCCGAGCTTCAGCTATGAGGCGGCCGACGGCGATGCGGAAGTCCTGAAGCGCAAGGTCGTCCGCGGAGGATCCTGGAAGGATATCGGCTATTTCCTTCAGAACTCAACCAAAACATATGAATACCAGGATACTTCCAAGTCATACATCGGCTTCCGTTGTGTGACTCCTTACCCCGGAAGAGATATTAAAGACAAACGATAAATTTCAATTACATAAGATCTATTTAACTCTCAACAAAAAAATGGCAGGCAAGAAAAAATTTAAGATAGGGCTCGATGCAATTATTTCATGGGGTGCTACAGTGGTTATTATTGGTGCTATGTTTAAGATCCTGCACTTACCAGGCGGGGCACTTATCATCGGTATAGGATTAGGTGTGGAAGCTTTCTTGTTTTTTATCATGGGATTTGTTCCGCCGCACAAGGAACCGGAGTGGCATAAGGTATACCCAGAGCTGAGTGAAGACTATGACGGCGAACTGCCGCAGGTTTCTTCCCGCCAGCTTCAGGTTGCGGCGCCGGGTTCTTCAGCGGCCCTTGACCGGATGATGGCGGATGCGAAGATCGGACCGGAGCTGATCGAAAGCCTGGGCGCAGGCTTGAGAAACTTCGGGGAAAAGGTCTCCGCAATTTCAAATATAGCCGACGCTTCTACTGCAACAACAGAATTCAGTCAGAAGGTGCGCACGACTACTCAGCGTTTCGACGAAATGAACCGGGCCTTTGAACAGGCTTCTGCGAATCTGGCCGAGATCGGAAACACCAATGCCGACACTAAAGCCTATCATGAGCAGGTGAACGCGCTGGCAAAAAATCTATCAGCGCTGAACGCTGTATATGAACTGGAGCTTCAGGATTCAAATGCTCATCTGAAGTCCATGAACCGGTTCTACTCCAATCTTTCCCAGACCATGCAGAACTTCAATGAGTCAATGGAAGATTCACAGCAGTTCAAGGAAGAGGTCGGCAAACTTGCAAAGAACCTCTCATCGCTGAACTCCGTCTACGGAAATATGCTTTCTGCCATGAATCAGCCGCGCGCTTAATTAGTCACCGGGTATTTATCAATTAATTCACTCTCAAACTGATTATTTAAAATGGCAGGCGGTAAAGAAACACCGAGGCAGAAGATGATCAATATCATGTACCTGGTGCTCATGGCAATGCTGGCACTCAACGTATCTGATACGATCCTTAATGCGTTCTCAACATTAAACGAAAGTCTGCAGACCTCTACTACCAATGTAAATACAGGGTTGCAGCAGTCTATAAACGCTTTCGAAGCGACGAAGGTTAAAGAAAATCCGGAACGGGCAAAGCCCATCCTGGCGAAAGTGAAAGAAGCCCAGAAGATCGCAGGCGAGCTGGACTTCATGGTCTCCGAGCTGAAGAAACAACTTGAGACAGAAAGCGGCGGGCGTAATCCGGAAACCGGAGAACTTTACAAAAGAGATGATCTGGATATTTCACCCCGTGTGATGATTCAGGGCGGCCGCGGGAAAAAACTAAAGGAAAAGATAAATCAGACGCGGGAAAAGCTGCTGGCGCTGCTGGATCCGAAGGACCGCAGTTCTGTGAACTTTTCTCTGGAGGCTAAGGATTCCAGGAAACCGACTACAGACGGTACTCCCAAAAGCTGGGAGGAGTCGAACTTTGGAGAAGGTACACCGCTGACGGCGACCATCACTATCCTTTCCAAAATCCAGGCAGATGCCAAGAATGCGGAATCGGTGGTCGTGAAGAATTTCCTGAGCAAAATGGATGAAGCGCTGGTCACGCTCGATAAGTTTGCGGCGGTTGCCGTTGCTCCGACATCGTACGTGATCCAGGGGCAGCCCTATACGGCGGAAGTGTTCCTCACCGCGTATGATTCCAAAGCGAACCCGGAAATTACCATTAACGGAAGCCGTCTTCAGGTCAATGACGGCCGCGGAAGGTACTCTGTGAATACCAACCGGGAAGGGATTTTCAGCTGGGTGGGTACGATCCGGGTGCGTCAGACAGACGGCCAGATCAAGGAGTACCGGACTGCTGAACAGAAGTACCAGGTAGCCCGCCCTTCAGCGGTGGTTTCTCCGGATAAGATGAATGTATTTTACATCGGCGTTCCGAACCCAGTATCCGTTTCTGCTCCCGGTATTCCGAAGGAAAATCTGCGGGTGAGCATGCAGGGCGGCAGAATAACTGGCGCTAACGGCCAGTATACGGTCCTGGTTAGCGCTGCGGGCGAAGCGAAGGTGAACGTTGCTGCCGAAATCAACGGAAAGGTTCAGACCATCGGCACGACCAGTTTCCGCGTAAAACGGATTCCTGACCCCGTAGCCAAGTTTGGCGGTAAAACCGGTGGTGCTTTATCCTCGGTCGCTATCAAATCTCAGAACAACGTATTTGCCGTCCTGGAAGGATTTGATTTCGACGCGAAATTCGAAGTAACCCGCTTCTCGCTGATCATCGCCAGGCCGCGGGCCGATGCGGTGGTTCTGCAGACCAACGGGAATTCCCTGAGCGGTGCCATGAAGTCGGCCATCTCAAGTATCAGTCCGGGTAGCAGGGTAATTTTTGATAATATTGTGGCTGTCGGTCCGGACGGAACGCAGCGGCAGCTAAATTCTATTGCATTAACAGCTAATTAATATGAAAAAAATTGGTTTAGTTCTCGTGTTGGCATTGGCATCCGGTTTCGCCCATGCTCAGAAAGCGAATCTTGGCAATTCAACCAAACCTCAGCAGGACGGTGACCAGCCGGTTGACGGCTACTTTCAGAAGAGCAATATTCTGAACGCAAAGGTTTCTCCTTATGCCAACGTTCGTGAGGCTGATGTCATGTTTTCAAAACGCGTTTACCGTGAGATCGACCTTCGCGACCGGATGAACAGGGTGTATGCCTCACCGAAGGCCCGCCTGATCGATGTTATCATGGAGGCTGTTACTGCCGGTGAACTGACTGCCTATGCGAACCCGACAGGCGGTAATCCGAAAGAAAATGAGTTCTCAACCATACTGAAGCCTGAAGAAGCGGTGGCTAAGTTTGCTGACAGCGTCCTGGTTCCCGTGTTCGATCCAAATACCGGCGAGCAAACCGGTACGGAAGTAAAGCCCGGCGAATTCAATCCCGACAGTGTCGTTAAATTCCAGATCAAGGAAGACTGGATATTTGACAAGCAGCGTTCTGTTTTCGAGCCGCGGATCATTGGTATCGCGCCGATGGTCAAGATCCAGGCTGCCGGTCAGGACCTCGGGATGCAGCCTGCCTTCTGGCTGTATTTTCCTGAAGCACGGCACATCTTTGTCACCAAGGAGGTGGTCAGTCGCAATAACGACGCTACCGGTCTGAGCTATGATGATATCTTCATGAAAAGGATCTTTGCCAGCTATATTGTTAAGGAATCCAATCCGGATGACCTGCGGATCAAGGATTACGCACAGGGGATCGACCGGCTGTATGAGTCCGAAAGGGTCAAGAAGGAACTCCTGGATTTCGAACACGATCTGTGGAGTTATTAGAAAAGGCCAAACGACAACAAAAAGCCCCGGTAATTAATCTCCAGGGCTTTTTTCTTGGAAGTAATCTTTAAGGGTCCGGACCTGCTTCCTGTTCAGGATTGCCGATAGTTCCTGCTCGGAAGCCTCACGGATTTTTCGCACTGACTTGAAGTGACGGAGCAGTTTTTCGGATGTGGTCTTTCCGATTCCCGGGATATTCTGGAGTTCGGTGACCAGCGTGCCTTTATTTCTTTTTCTCCTGTGAAAAGTGATCCCGAATCGGTGAGCTTCATCCCGTAAGTGCTGGATGATCTTTAAGGTCTCCGATTTCTTGTCCAGGTAAAGCGGATACTGGTCCCCCGGGTAAAACAGCTCTTCCAGTCGTTTGGCAATGCCGATCACTGTCACCTGGCTCTGGATACCCAGTTGCGTCAGGCTCCTCACAGCCGATGACAGCTGTCCCTTGCCGCCGTCGATAACGATCAGCTGCGGTAAGCTGTTACCCTCGTCGAGCATTCGTCTGTACCGCCTGTAGACAGCCTCTTCCATGGTCGCAAAGTCGTTGGGGCCCTCGACCGTTTTTACGTTAAAGTGCCTGTAATCCTTTTTTGAGGGCTTACCGTCCTTGAAGACTACGATAGCGGAAACCGGGTATCGTCCCTGGAAATTGGAGTTATCGAAACATTCGATGTGGCGGGGAAGCTGATTAAGCCGAAGATCCTTCATCATCTGGTTCAACAGCCGTTCTGTCTTCAGTTCCGGGTTGAGCTTTTCATACTGTTCGAGCTTATCCCTTTTAAAAAAATGGACATTCTTCTGCGAGAGTTCAAGGAGCTTCTTTTTCTCGCCGAGTTTCGGGACTGTGAACCGCATACCAGGGTCGTCGATGCTGATCTCGAAGGGAACGATGATCTCCCGGGATGTGCTGTTGAAACGGCTCCGGAACTCGGATATCGCAATAGTCAGCAGGTCCTCATCCGTCTCGTCCAGTTTTTTCCGGATCTCAATGGTCTGGGTCTGGATAACCGTACCGTTCATAACCTTCAGGAAGTTCACAAAGGCATGCTTTTCGTCCGATGCAATACTGAATACATCCACATCGGTAATTGACGAGTTGACGATCGTCGACTTGCTCTGATACTTCTCCAAAAGGTCGAGCTTCCGTTTCAGCTGGTGGGCAAGTTCGAAGTTTAAGTCGAGCGAAGCGTTTTCGAGATCCGATTTAAGCTGCCTGATCACTCCGCCGATCTTGCCGTTCAGGATGTCCTTGATGTCCTCGATATTGTCGTTGTAGTCTTCCTCGCTCTGGAATGCCTGGCATGGGCCCTTGCAGTTTCCGATCTGGTATTCCAGGCATACCTTGAACTTTCCGGCGGCAATGTTTTCCGGGGTCAGCGCCAGGTTGCAGGTCCGCCGCGGGTAGATCTCCTTGATGAGTTCAAGGATCGTGTGCATCATGCTGACCGATGCATATGGGCCAAAATAGGTGGAGCCATCTCGGATGATCTTCCGGGTCCAGTAGATCCGCGGAAAGTGTTCCTTTTTGATGACAATCCAGGGATACGTCTTGTCGTCCTTAAGCATGACGTTGTATCGCGGCTGATGCTTCTTGATCAGGCTGTTTTCAAGCAGCCAGGCATCAATTTCGGTATCAACTATAGTGAAGGTGATGTTCCGGATCTTGCTTACCAGTACGCGGGTTTTCGCATTGACCCGGTAAGTATCGTTGCTGAAGTAGCTGGTGACCCGGTTCTTCAGATTTTTCGCTTTGCCGATATAGATCAGTTCTCCTTCAGCATCCCAAAACTGATAGACACCCGGTTTCGGCGGGATCTTTTTAAGAGCCTGTTTGTAATCGAACTTTTCCATAGGTTAAAATGGGGTCCCTCAGAACCCCAGCTTTTCTTCAGTATCAGTCGGAGTCGCCGTGCTGTCAGTCTTGGCGGCATAGGCATTACAGTCCAGGGTGACGTTCACGCCGCCTTTCGGTTGCTCGAAATCACCTTTTGAATACTTCAGTTTCGGGTCAGCGTAGACCTTTTGCATATAGAGTCCGAAGACGGGCAGCGCGGAATTGGCACCCTCTCCGTATCTGGTACTGGTGAAATGGATCGCACGGTCCTCCGCACCGGTCCAGACACCGGTCACCAGTTCCGGGGTTATGCCGATGAACCATCCGTCCGAGTTATTCTGGGTCGTACCGGTCTTGCCGCCGATCGGGTTGTTTAAATTGTATTTCCAGCGTAAGCGCCTTCCGGTTCCCTGCTCTACAGTTCCCTTCAGCATATTGGTCATGACATAGGCCGTTTGTTCATTCATGGCCTGAACCAGTTTCGACCGGCCTTCATAGAGTACTGCACCGTTCCGGTCCTCGATCCGTACCAGATAGAGCGGTTCGATCCAGACGCCGTGATTGACGAATGCCGAATAGGCGCCAACCATATCGTAGAGGGAGGCATCGAATGTTCCCAGGCAGATCGACGGGTATGCCGGCACGTCGGTGGTAATACCCATGCGCTTGGTCAGCGTACTGACGGCGGTCGCGCCGACCTTGGACATCAGGTTGGCAGTAACATAGTTCTGGGAGTGTGCAAGGGCCGTTTTCAGAGTGATGTACCCCGGAAGCGGGTTAGCCGCGCGCGGTGTCCAGCCATCGATGGTCACCGGCTCGTTCGGAATGGTGTAGCAGGGAGAATACCCGTTGTCGATTGCGACCGCATAGGTAAACGGCTTGGCGGTAGAGCCCACCTGCCTGGTTCCGGTCTTTACCTGGTCATATTTGAAATGCTCAAAATTGATACCGCCTACCCAGGCGCGAACATAGCCTGTTTTGGGTTCCATTGACATCACCGCATTGCGGAGCAGCATCTTATAGTACCGAACGGAGTCGATCGGCTTCATCAGAGTGTCAATATCTCCTTTCCAGGTAAAGATCGACATTTTTGCAGGTGTATTGAAGTTCTCGGTGATCGCGGACTCCGACAGCCCTTCTTCCGAAAGCTGACGGTACCGGTCCGACCGTCGGATCCCTTCCTTCAGCAGGTTTTCCATTTCTTTGCCCTTGAACGGATTCTTGCCGCGCCATTGCTGGTTAAACTCCCGCTGAAGCTCTTTCAGGTATTGCCGCTGTGCGTCTTCTGCATATTTCTGCATCCTTGAGTCTATGGTCGTATAGATCCGTAACCCGTCCCGGTCCAGATCGTACGGCGTGCCGTCAGCCTTCTCAATGGACTGCTCAGCAAAAATCTTCTGGATCTCTCTTTTCAGTACAGCCCTGAAGTAGGCGGCTGATCCGTCGTTATGATCGGTGGGGTTAAAGTCAAGGCCCAGCGGCTTTTCCTTTAATGTGGCCGCCTCGGCGTCGCTCAGGAAGCCTTCATCGCGCATGTTCTCCAGAACGGTATTCCGCCGTGCCAGCGCGCGTTCCTTGTTCCGGATCGGTGAATAATAGGAGGGGCCCTTCAGCATGCCGATCAGCAATGCTGCCTGTTCCGGATCGAGTTTATCCGGTGTCGTATTGAAATAGGTCCTTGCAGCCGATTTGATCCCGAATGTATTGTATCCCCCAAAATCCACCGTGTTGAGATACATGGTAATGATCTCTTCCTTGGTGTAGTTCCTTTCCAGTTTGACCGCGATGATCTGTTCCTGAAACTTCTGGATGACCCGTTTACCGACGCTCTTTGCCCGCCCTTCCTTGGAAAACAGATTGAGCGCGAGTTGCTGGGTAATCGTACTGGCACCCTGTTTCTTGCCAACGAGGTTGTAAAACAGGATCGTGAAACTTCTCTTGAAGTCAATTCCGGAGTGGTTGTAAAAACGCCTGTCTTCGGTAGCGATCAATGCATTGATCACATTTGGTGAGATCTGGTTGTAATTGACGTTGGACCGGTTGTGGACATAGTAGGTCCCCAGGACCTGGTTGTCACTGGAGATAACTTCCGAGGCCAGATTGCTCTTAGGGTTTTCCAGGTCCCGGAAAGATGGCAGCTTGCCGAAAAGGCCGAGTCCGATACTTAAAAGCAGGACCGCCGCAACCGCAATGCTTAGAATGATTATCTTCCAAAAATTGATCGTATACCGCTGGATATCATCGTTTGTTAACTGCTTGGATCTATTCCGTGATTCTTTCATTTAAGGTGTTCTGATAAAATTCAATATACTGGTCCAGGTCTTCCTTTTCCTCCAGTTTCCCGAGGTCTTCCTGGGTAATAATAAACGTATTAAACCGGTCTTCCGGAACTTTCATGATCTGCTTCATTAACGGCGTTATTTCCCGGGAGTATGCGAGAGCGGCTGCCTTGTTCATGAACGGACCGACAAATATCAGTTGATTTTGATTATTTACACGTTTTAATTGGTGTTTAATTGCGGCCGAAGCAAAGTTCGTACGATTAAACTGGCCCAGCCCGAAACGTGAAGAGCTGAGGTTCGCACGCCCATCCTGCACATTTACAACAAAATAGCAAATGGCGGAGTCCCTCAGCGCAAACCGGCCGGAGACCTGGACCGGAACCTTTTCGGCAATCGGGTTGACGGCCGCGGGAACGACCGGCTTATCTGCCGCGGTCTCCGCTATTGTTGCCGGTGCAGGCTCTTCCACCCAGCGGGGCTCGGAACCGTCTGTCTTAAGGATTGCATATGTGCGGGCCGCAAGTTTCGCCCGGTTCTTCTCAATGTAGTCCAGGTGCAGTTTGACGAGCGGAGTCACCAGGCTGTCGGCGGGAAAGGTGGTAATGATATCGTTCAGCCGAGCTTCAAATGCGGGCAGAGCCTGAAGATGTCCGGTGCTCAGGGCCTCCAGGTAGGCGAGCTGCGGCAGGAGGCGGTTTTGGGGGAACTGCGCTTTTACCCGGCTGATCTGAGACAGGGCTTCGCCGTACTTCCCCGCCTCGAACATGGCATAGGCCTGATCATAGGCCTGGTTCAGGGCTGCCTCCCGGTCATCCTGTTTTTTTCCGTATTCAGGATCGAGGATGATTTGGGCATAGGGCGTTCCCGGAAACTGGGTGAGCAGGACCTTTTTCATTTCGCCGGCCTGAACGGTCGAGTCGGTTTCCGAATAAAGCCGGTACATGTTGTAATAGACCGCTGGCAGGTTGCCTGATTCCGGAAATCTCCGGAGCAGCTGCCTGTAGGCGAGGATAGCCTGCTGTCGGTCCTCCAGAATATCCCGGTAAAATCCTGCGATCTCCTGGTAGGCTTTTTCGATCCGGTGATCCGAGGCGGCTTTCAGGGCCGGAGTGACCGGCAGATCACGGATATATTCCTGCCGGAGCGCATCGGGATCTGCTGTCCGCCCGTTTCCGGCACCGGCTGAGGCGCGGGCGTCGTCCGGATTCGGCGGCGCCATCGTATTGTTGCTGGCCATCTGTGCCGACGATTTCTGACTGGTCCGCCAGTTGTCCTCGAGCTTCCGGTTGCCCCACCTTCTTTTGAATTCGGACAAACCCTGGCTAAGAGCCATGGAGTTGTTAAAATAAAACTTCCCTTCGGAGATAGCCGGCTGAAAGGAGGTTTCAGCAGCGGGACTGAAGGCAATATTTGCCGGCTCTGCCGAATTCCTTGCTGAATAGTTCTTTATGAGATCTGCGAGCCGGGATTCGCGGTCCCGCTCGGGAAGCGATGCAAGCATTTGAAGCGTGTCCTCCCGGGCTATGACGGATAGCTGGGTGGTCAGGAGATCCAGGTTGGCAGCCTTCTTATGGATCCCCGCATATTGCGGGTGATCTGCCGGCAGCACGGATAACGTACTGTCATAATACAGGCGTGCGGTGGCGTAGCGGGATGCGCTGAAATACAGTTCCGCCAGGGAAAGGTAGCTCAATCCTCTTTGCTCGGGGTTATCGGCGCTTTTTTCCAGGGATCTGTTGAAGCTTTCTACTGCTTTTTCCGCATCGTCCTGCGCCAGGTAGGCCTTGCCGATTTCATAGTAGATCTGGTCCTGGAATGCCTTGTTCTTGTCAGGCTTTAATAAGGCGGTCAGTTTGCTGACACGCCCGTTTGTTTCACGTGGATCATTTTCCGGCTGCAATGCGATCCGGTTCAGCTGGGCGTTGAATGCCAGGCTGAACGGGGCGTTGCTTCGTATTACGGCGGTGTAAAGGCGCTGGGCGCTTAAGGAATCTCCGTTCAGTTCGCGGAGCCGGGCCAGCAGGAAGGTCCACCTCAGTTTAAGCGACTTGTTCCGGGTCAGCTTCCGGGCCCTTTCGAGGTATATCATAGCCATCGAATCCTCACGGGCAATGAGGTGAAGCTGTGCCCGCGATGCGTAAACGGCCGGAGCGGCCTTAGACTTTGGCTTCAGGTATTTTTCCGCCGAGTCCAGGGCTGTTCCGGCTTCCGCATAGTTCCCCAGGGCAGTCAGCGAGCGGGCCTTCCAGGCCAGCCACATCAGGGACTTCTCCCGGTCATACGGGTAGGATCTGTAGAGATAGTCGAACAATTCAGCTGCGGTAAAAAAGCCGGATTTCAGGTGATTCGCCCTGGCGATCAGGAAATATGCGTCGTCAACATACTGGCTGGACGCCTTCTCGCTGATAATGACGTTCAGTTTGCCTACCGCCTTGTCCAGGTCCTTGTCTTCGGTCCGGGCGGTAGTTGCTGCAGGTTCTTTAAATACCGGTATCAGACGGGTATAGTCATCCCGGTATGCTTCTTCCATTTGCCGCTGGCTTTCATCGATCAGGATCCGGGCGTTATAGAGGATATTGTACCTGGCAGTCAGGTTTTGCATTCCACGTCCCGCTGCAGTGTCTTTGGATGTGCTGCAGGAAGCAAGAAGTGCCAGGCCGAAGAGTGCGCCGCCTTTCAGAAAAATACGTTTCCCCGTTTTCAAATGCTGATCAGATTTTCTCTCAAAATAACATCATATAGCCGGAAAAATTATATCATGTCAATGAAGAGTGGTAAATATACTAAAGATTGAACATCCGGGGTCATGGGAAGCGTGTTCCCCTTAAAAACTTTATCTTTGGCAAACCAATCTGATGCCCCGATGAACACCAGTGACCCTGAAGAGAACGACAGCTTCCAGGACGAGAAGCAGGCGGCCAAGAGCTATGTCCGGTATACGGGCATTGGTTTCCAGATGATCGCGGTCATCGGGCTATTCACCTTCGTCGGCTACAAGATCGATCAGTCCCGGGAATCTTCACAGCCCCTCTATACCGCGGTGCTCGGTCTGGTCGGCGTCTGCATTGCGTTGTTCCAGGTCGTCCGCTCTCTAAAAAAATAAGCTTTGAACCTATCGAGATTCCTTTTATTGTTTACGGGATTTACCCTGCTTGTCGGAGCCGCGGCTGATCTGATCGAGCGGTCCGATCCATCGGATACGGTGCTGATCCCGAAGTTCTGGGTGGTGTTCGGACTGATCGCCTTCCTCACGCTGATCGCCTATGTCCTGTCCTGGATTGGCATCCGGAAAGGGGCCGAAGTGTCGGTTTTTACCATCCTTGGAGGCATTGTCATGAAGATGCTTTTCTGTATGGTCTTTGTATTGGTTTACTTGCTGAAATTCAGGGTGAACGACATTCAGTTTGTAGTAAATTTTTTTTCTTTATATTTCTTGTATACAGCCTTTGAAGTTTACTGTCTGTTGCGTAACTTGCGCCACCAAAATAAAACGTAAAAATCACGCCATAAATGTTTTTTAGCCACATTTTGAACTCAAGAAGAAATCGATTTAGTGCTGTTTTCGCTCTTTTTTTAGCGTTTTTCACAATTCAGGCTGAAGCACAATCTTCCGTGTCCGATACCGATTCTGTTTTCTCTTCTGTTGATAAGCCTCAGGAAAAGCTGGCATCTTCAGAGGAGCCGTTTGATACCGGTAACTTTATTTTGCATCACATTGCCGATGCGCATGATTTCCATATGTGGGGTGAGGGTCACAGTTCGGTTAGTCTTCCGCTTCCCGTGATTCTTTGGACTGATAACGGCCTGGTTACATTTATGTCCAGCGCATTTCATCATGATGATGAAGCGAAGGAAGTGGTTGAACGTAACGGGCAGCGGTTTGTAAAATATCATGAAAAGATTTACTACGCATCCGAAACGGCCAATGCTGCAGGTGAGTATGTAGAGCTTGACAAGGATCATCCGGTGAATGCGAAGCCGCTGGACTTTTCGATCACCAAGAACGTCTTTTCCATGCTGGTATCCGTGGTGATTCTGCTGATCATGTTCATCTCTGTGGGCCGCGCCTATGTCAAACGCAAGGGGAAGGCTCCTAAAGGATTCCAGTCCCTGATCGAGCCGGTCATTCTGTTCGTTCGTGACGATATCGCCAGACCGAACCTGGGTTACAAATACGAGCGCTATATGCCGTACCTGCTGACCGTGTTCTTCTTTATCTGGTTCAACAACGTGCTGGGACTGGTTCCGTTCTTCCCGGGAGGAGCTAACGTGACCGGAAATATTGCGGTAACGATGGTATTGGCCCTGATCACATTCCTGATCACGACGTTCAGCGGAAACAAATACTACTGGAAGCACATCTTTTTGCCTCCCGTGCCATGGTGGATGTATCCGGTCATGGTCCCTGTGGAGATCGTCGGGATTTTCACCAAGCCGATCGCGCTGATGATCCGGTTATTTGCGAACATCACTGCAGGTCACATCCTGATGCTTTCACTGATCTGTCTGATCTTTATCTTCAAGAACATCATGATAGCGCCAATCGCCGTTCCGTTCGCTGTATTTATCAGTTTGATCGAATTGCTGGTAGCATTTATCCAGTCGTTTATCTTTACGATTCTTTCCGCCCTGTTTATCGGGATGGCGATCGAGGAGCATCACGATCATTAATTTTAAAATAATTGTTTAACTATATAAATAAATCAAAATGGTAGGAAGTATCGCTGCAATTGGTGCAGGTTTAGCTGCAATCGGTGCTGGTCTTGGTATCGGCAGAATCGGTGGATCAGCTATGGAAGGTATGGCTCGTCAGCCAGAAGCTGCATCAAAAATTCAAACTGCGATGTTGATCGCTGCTGCGTTCGTTGAGGCGGTTGCGTTATTCGCGGTGGTAGTTGCTCTTTTAGGTAACAACCCACAGTAATTTTAAAACTTATTCCGGTGTTGCAGCGGTTGGCTGCAACACCGGAATATTCTATCAAAGAAATTCAAACTAAAGACACATACTATAACATAGCATGGAATTAGTAACCCCAAGTATAGGTTTAATCGTTTGGCAGACTGTTGCCTTCTTATTGCTTCTTTTCTTACTGGCAAAGTTTGCATGGAAACCCGTGATGCAGGGTATCAGCGAGCGTGAGCGTTCGATTGAGAGCGCCCTGGATGCTGCTGAAAAGGCGAAACAGGAAATGGCCCGTCTGACCGGTGAAAACGAGCAGCTCCTTAAGGATGCACGTGCGGAGCGGGATCTTATCCTTAAAGAAGCGAAAATGCTGAAGGACCAGATCGTTGCGGAAGCTAAAACTCAGGCACAGACTGAGGGTGCCAAGATGATTGAGAAGGCCAAACAGGAGATTGACAATCAGAAAGCCGCTGCCCTTGCTGAGGTAAAGGGTCAGGTTGCCACCTTGTCGATCGAGATCGCGGAGAAGGTTTTGCGCCATCAGCTGGAAGATCAGAACAAGCAGAATGCGCTGGTAAATGATCTGTTGAAGGAAGTAGAGATTAAGTAGTATTGGGTACGGAGGATTGAGTATTGAGACGCGAACTCGCAGCTTAAGACTTGGGACTCAAAACTGAAAGAATATGTCAGAAATACAAGTAGCATCACGGTACGCAAAATCACTGATTGACCTGGCTGAGGAGCAGAATGTTCTTGAAAAGGTGAAGGCTGATATTGAAGGTGTTGTGAAAACGCTTCGCGAAAACGGAGAGCTTCGTGCGGTTTTAGCCAATCCCATAGTTTCTCCCGATAAGAAATTTGCGGTCCTGAACCAGATCTTCGGAGCATCCGTTGAACCGATGATCATGGCATTTTTCAAGATCGTGGTTAATAAAGGCCGTTCCGGTAGTCTGTACGATACTGCCAAGCAGTTCGTAGAAGAATATAACGTGCGCAAAGGTATCATCAAGGCTACTGTTATTTCTGCTGCCCCCCTGAGCGAGAAGAATCGTCAGGAGATCGCACAGGTGGTCGAAGAAGCTACCAGGGGTCAAGTCGTGCTTGACGCGCAGGTCAATCCGGATCTGATCGGCGGATTTATACTAAAAGTAGGAGATAAGCAGTTTGATACAACGATCTCCAGCCGTCTGACCAGACTGAAAAAAGAATTTTCCCAGTCGACTTTTTAGACCGGGGCAGGATAATTAACAGTATATAACGATTTACACATAACTCTTAAATAAAATTATGGTAGAGGTAAGACCAGATGAAGTATCGGCAATATTAAGACAGCAATTGTCGGGCTTCAAATCAGAGGCCGAGCTGGAAGAGGTTGGTACCGTGTTACAAGTGGGTGACGGTATTGCCCGTGTTTACGGCTTGACCAAAGTTCAGTCAGGTGAGCTGGTTGAATTTGAAAACGGATTACAGGGTATCGTGATGAACCTTGAAGAAGATAACGTAGGTGTGGTATTGCTCGGACCTTACGATGAGGTTAAGGAAGGTGATACCATAAGACGGACTAAGCGGATCGGATCCATCAAGGTGGGTGACGGTATGCTGGGTCGTGTGGTCAACACCCTAGGTCAGCCGGTTGACGGCAAGGGTCCGATCGCAGGGGAAACCTACGAGATGCCAATTGAACGGAAAGCTCCGGGGGTTATCTACCGTCAGCCCGTGACTGAGCCTCTTCAGACCGGTATTAAGGCAATTGACGCGATGATCCCAATCGGCCGTGGCCAGCGTGAGCTGGTGATCGGTGACCGTCAGACCGGTAAGACAGCGGTTTGTATCGATACGATCATCAACCAGAAAGAATTTTACGAAGCTGGTCAGCCTGTTTACTGTATCTATGTTGCCATAGGTCAGAAGAACTCAACGGTTGCGCAGATCGTTCGTACCCTGGAAGAAAACGGCGCTATGCCGTATACTGTGGTTGTTGCAGCTTCTGCAGCTGACCCGGCGCCGATGCAGTTCTTTGCTCCTTTCTCAGGTGCGGCGATCGGTGAGTTCTTCCGTGATACCGGACGTCCCGCACTGATCATTTATGATGACCTTTCAAAACAGGCGGTTGCATACCGCGAGGTATCACTGCTTCTTCGTCGTCCACCGGGCCGTGAGGCCTACCCCGGGGACGTATTCTACCTGCACAGCCGTCTCCTGGAGCGTGCTGCGAAGATCAACTCTTCTGACGAAATCGCACGGAGCATGAATGACCTGCCGGAGTCCATCAAACATCTGGTTAAAGGCGGCGGTTCCCTGACGGCATTACCGATCATCGAGACCCAGGCGGGTGACGTTTCGGCCTATATCCCGACCAACGTGATCTCGATCACGGACGGTCAGATCTTCCTCGAGTCGAACCTGTTCAACGCAGGGGTTCGCCCGGCGATCAACGTAGGTATCTCCGTTTCCCGTGTAGGTGGTAACGCGCAGATCAAATCCATGAAGAAAGTTGCCGGTACCCTTAAACTGGACCAGGCGCAGTATCGTGAGTTAGAAGCGTTCTCCAAATTCGGATCCGACCTGGATGCGGCTACCAAAGCGGTACTTGATAAAGGTGCCCGTAACGTGGAAGTTCTTAAGCAGGGACAATTCTCGCCGGTTACCGTAGAAAAGCAGGTTGCCATTATCTACGTAGGAACAAAAGGATTGATGCGTAACGTTCCTGTCAACAAGGTTAGGGAATTCGAAGCAGAATACCTGCAGCAGCTTGAGGTTCGTCATCCGGAAGTTTTACAAGCCCTGAAAGCCGGTAAATTTGATGACAGCCTGACCAGTGTTCTGGAGACTGTTGCAAAGGAACTGGCTGGTAGATATTAATAAATTAAAGACAGTAGATCCGGGATATGGACAAGGCGAGTAGCCGAAGCCGGCATCCCGGATCTGACATCTGGAAAGAATGGCTAATTTAAAAGAAGTAAGAAACAGGATTACATCCGTATCCTCCACCCAGCAGATCACCAAAGCTATGAAAATGGTTTCGGCTGCGAAGCTGAAGCGGGCTACCAATGCGATCGTTCAGTTACGACCTTATGCCAATAAACTAAGAGAAATGCTCGGTAATCTTTCAGCCAGCCTGGAAGATTCTCATTCTCCTTACATGCAGGAGCGGGAACCGGTGAAGGTACTCGTGATCGCCGTTTCATCGAACCGCGGATTGGCCGGTGCCTTTAACACGAACGTGATCAAAGTGGCAAATCAGCTGATCGCTGAAAAATACAGCGAACAGTTGCGCAAAGGAAATGTGAGCATCATCGCGATCGGTAAAAAGACGCAGGATTACTATGAGCGCCGGAATTACAAAGTGATCGGGAACAATAACGAATTATACTCCGATCTTACTTTCGAAAACGTAGCCGCCATCGCACAGTCCATTATGGACGGATTCGTGAATGGTGAATATGATCGTGTTGAGGTGGTATATAACCAGTTCAAGAATGCTGCTATGCAGATCCTGACTACTGAACAGCTGCTCCCTGTTCATAAGCCGGCGGCGGAAGGAACTAAAAAGCAGGTTGACTACCTTTTAGAGCCGTCCCGTGAAGAGATTGTGGAACAACTGATCCCGAAATCGATCAAGCTGCAGCTCTACAAGGCCGTTTTGGATTCACATGCGTCCGAACATGGTGCACGGATGACGGCTATGGATAAGGCGACTGATAATGCCGGTGAACTGCTTCGTACCCTGAAGCTGTCCTATAACCAGGCGCGTCAGGCGGCCATTACTACTGAGCTTACCGAAATTGTGAGCGGCGCTGCTGCGTTGTCGAACGGATAAGAATATATACGAACTATGAAGCCCTTGCCTTACAGCAAGGGCTTTTTTTGTGCCATCTTCCGTGCATCCTTTGCCGTGATGACCAGATCATATTCGCCGAAAAAGGTCAGATAACTGCCATCCGGGTGGATGATGACGTAGCTTCCCCAGCGGTAATCCTGTTTAAAAAAACTATTCTCTACGATTCCCCCGGGATCAGGAGTCCAGCTGATGATGCCTTTACCGTCTAGCGGATGTGAGGCTGGATGAATATAAAGCTGCGCTTTATTGCGAATCCGCTTCAGGGACCTGTAATAGGTCCGAAGCTTCTCTTTTGCCCATGGGCGGTCAGGGTTGGCTAACCCGCTTTCCGGATCTGTGCCCGGGTGATAGTTAATAATGAGCAGTTTACCGGACAGGTCAGTTCCGGTTGCTGCCCCGAGACCCTGATAAATCTCCTTCACGGGATCGGGAGGCAGACGGCCGGAATTTTTTCTCTTAACCAACCTGGTTGCGATGTTCCTGCCTTCCTGAAAGCTGAGGCTGAGGTAATCTGCCGAGTATTGTTTTTTCAGGAATTGCTCCCGTGTGAGTTCTGTGCCGTTTACATCATAGAATTTCAGATCCTGACCCGATGCCAGTACGGGTGTCAGGAAAATCAGGAACAGGAGTTTTCTTATCATAGGTGTTGTCTTGAATCTTTTAGTGAACAACTTGGATCTGTCTTGTTATTAAGTTAGAAAAAATCTTTGACGATGGAATACAGGAAAGTCGGCGAGGCAGAACTGGAATTATCTGTGATTACATTTGGCGCATGGGCGGCCGGAGGATGGATGTGGGGCGGCAATGAACATAACGATGCTGTTGCGGCGATCAAAGCGGCATTTGACGAGGGCGTAACGTCCATTGATACGGCCCCGGTCTATGGTCAGGGTGCAAGTGAGGAGATCGTCGGACGGGCGATCCGTGATCTGGGCCGCGACCGCGTTCAGGTCCTGACAAAGTTCGGCATGCGATGGGATCTCAAGAAAGGGGATTTCGCGTTTCACAGCAAAGACAATGCGGGAAAGCCCATCGATATCTACAAATATGCTGGCGCAGACAGCGTGATCAGGGAATGCGAGGATAGCCTCAGGAGACTCGGTACGGATTACATCGACCTGTACCAGATCCACTGGCCAGACGGTAGTACCCCGATAGCCGAAACTATGGAAGCCGTCAACCAGCTGATCCGTTCGGGTAAGGTGCGGGCAGCCGGGGTGTGCAACTATAACTCAGAGCAGATGGAGGAAGCGGAACGAACCATTCGGCTGGCTTCCAATCAGGTTCCCTACAGCATGGTAAAGCGGGGAATCGAAACGGACGTGGTTCCCTACTGCATTCACCACCATAAATCCATATTGGCCTACAGCCCGCTGGAGCGCGGGTTACTGACCGGCAAGATCCGGCCGGGTCATCAGTTCAGTCCGGGGGACCACCGTGCTGATTACCGGTATTTCCGGGAAGAGAATATACGGAGCACCAATCTTATTCTGGACCGGATCCGCCCGATGGCTGAGGAGAAGAATTGTACGATCGCTCAGCTGGTGCTCAGATGGACGGTGGAACAACCGGGGATCACCATTGCGCTGGCCGGAGCCCGGAACGCCGGTCAGGCGGTTGCCAATGCAAAGGCGATGGAAGTGACCCTGACTCCAGACGAGATCGGATTCATCAACGAGCAGCTGGAAGGGTTTGTTGTGGTATAAGGCCGTTCAAAACAGCGGACCGGTGCTGCAGACCGGTCTGCTGTTATTTCTTGCGGGGCACTTTGGCGCCGGCTTCCCTGGCTTCGGAGAGTCCGATGGCTACGGCCTGCTTTTTGGAGGTGACCTTTTTGCCCGTTCCGGTTTTGAGCTTTCCCTCCTTCATTTCATGCATGACCTCTTCAACCTTTTCACCCGCTTTCTTCGAATACTTTGCCATAGCTTTTTTTCTGATAGTAACAGTTTCAGGCCGGATTGGTGTGGCGCGGGTATTCAGCCGCCGTAAGTCGCAGAAGTTTTATCGCAAAATTTTCTAACTATCAACCAGATGATTAATTTTACGCCAAAATTCAAATAATGGAAAACATCAAAGAGACTTTCAATAAAAGCGAACACGCGAATAATGCGAACGAGACCAGCCACTATGTGTTAATGGCCGTGGGTATCGCAGTTGGACTGGTGGGGATATTCCTGCGTTTTGCCGGTACCTGGACTTTTATTGATATCCTTTCCAATATTATCTTCATCATTGGTATTCTGATCAGCCTGCGGGCCGTATTCAATATCCTGAAGTAGTATTAACGACCATATGGCGACCGTTGCTGCATCAAAACATGCAGCAACGGTTTAATTTTCGGAAATAGGCGAAAAGCTTGGAGCAGGTGAACTGAGTGCCTTCCGAATCTTTTCATCTGTTTTGATCACCTGAAGGGTCGCTTCATAGGCCACCCAGTATAGCTCTTCCGCCTTGCTGATGTCAAAGATATGGGTCCCGCCCATGCTTTCCGGCTCGATCAGCACATCGCAAAAACTACGCTTATCCCGCATATCGGCCGTTATGGCCAGTAAGGTCGCCCGTTGTATCATCTTTCGGATGTTCGTAATCCGGGGTACGAAAGGGACATGATTGCAGGAGGAACCGATAATAAAATCGCAGTTGTCCAATAGCGGTTCCACCGGAAAGTTATTCAGGACACCGCCGTCCACATACATTTCGTCGTTAATGATAACCGGTTTGAACACGCCCGGAATGGAGCTCGACGCCTGGAGGGCCGGGATGATCTCGCCTTCTGAAAAATAGGCGAGCTTGCCGGTGCTGAAATTGGTAGTTGCGATAGTCATCGGGATTTTCAGCTGCTCAAATGAATTATGAGGAATGTACTCCCTGAAAAGATTGGTCGTGTGAGCCAGTGACAACAAGCCCCCCGCGCGGAGAGCAGGGCGCATAAAGCGCAGCAGCCGGGTCTTGAGGAATTCCCGGAAGGTATCATATGGATCGTGCCCCTCGGCATATAATGCCCCGACGATAGCCCCGGCGCTGGTCCCGGTGATCCTGCAGAATTTTACGCCTGCGTCTGAAAGGGCCTTCAGCGCGCCAAGATGGGCAACTCCGCGGATGCCTCCTCCCGATAGTACAACTCCAATATTCATGTTTCAACAGATGTATGTCAGAAGAACAACGCCGAACGGCCACGTTGGTTGTACCCGAAGACCATATAATTGTAAAATCCCGTTATTTGGGTTTGTATTTTGAGCCTGACAGGATCTTTTGGGGGTCGGACTCTTCCAGTAACTGCTGCAGGCTGGTGTCAGGATTCCGGCTCATGTATTCGCGTACGATCTGCCAGCCGGTCCAGACGCCCAGTTTAGGGGCGGACTCATTACCTTCACCAAGCCCCGGAGTGAACGGCGCCTCGGCCAGGTACTTCTGGATCTTCAGGTAATCGGTGTCATAAAGCAGGTTCTCTTCCAGAAAATAGCCCCAGATGTTGCTTTCGTAGGTCCGGCACCATTCCATCTGTGCTGCCGTGTAGCCGATCTTCAGTGTATCGGGCATTTCGGGCATGAAGGCGTCCATACAGTAAAGGATTTTACCGTTATAGATCATTTTTGCCAGAAGCGACCGGTCCGAGTCCCGTTCCGGATACAGATCCTCACGAAGATAAGCCTCCATGACGCGGGGTGTAATATTCTCAGGAGTAAACCGCCGGGAGATGTATTGCGGAATGCTTTGTCTTAATGCCGGGTAGAACCGGGAATTAGCACCAAGGAACATGTCCAGACCAATTCCAATATAGTCATTGCCGATCGGCGTCTGAACGGCGAAACCGGACAGAAAGGAGATCAACCGGGGTATCTTTTTTTCAGGGTAGTAATACCTGACATGTTTGAAGGCCTGTGTCAGCTCTTCTTCGCTGGCTTTCAGGTCCGGGTACTTTTGCGCAACCGCCTTGTTCAACGCAAGGTAATCGGGGTTCCGGAGAATCGTGCGGAGGTTCTGGAAATATCCGGTGTCTGCGACGGAGCCGGCAGAGAGGATCCCCTGGATATAATCCGCATAAAATGCGCCGTATTTTTTCTGCAGCGACGGAATGCCGTTCGCCAGATCCTGGGGCTCCAGTTGTCCGAACTCCCGGTCGAAGCGTTCAATTTTAATATCGAGGCTGATTCCGCTGACATCAACCTTGTTCCGTTCCCGGCAGGAGGCGGCGATGATGACAATTAAAAAAAACAAGTAGATTTGGGTCCGGTTCAATCGTCTCATGGTTTTATTTGCACCCAAAAATATGAAAAAACAATTCTTGGCCCTGGTATTCATGTGCCTTCCTTTGTGGGGAATCTGCCAGGAGCAGCCGGATAAGCTGCAGCTCGGTTTCACGGTTTCGCCGAATGTTGGCTGGCTGCAGATCACGAATAATACGGTTCCCGGTATGGTGAGCGAGTCGCCGCGGATCGGACTGTCATACGGAGTATTGGCGGATGTCGGTTTTCAGAAGAACTATTTCTTTTCGACCGCCTTCGTGATCAGTACGCTGAACGGCCGGAGCAGTATGTCTGCGCCCGGTCCGGGATCCGAAACTACGCAGTATACCTTCAAGGTACGGGCTATTGAGGTGCCGGTGACGCTGAAGCTGAAAAGCAACGATTTCAACGGACGACGATTTTACGGGCAGTTCGGACTTGGCGCCGGCGCGCGCCTGGATGCCCGCCAGGATTTTACCACCAGTGGCTCGACCGGCACTACTTTTGGTGAGAATATCAACATCACCAGACAGGTCAATACCTTCCGGCTCAGCCTGATCGCCGGAGCGGGCGTGGAGTGGAAAGTCGGACCGGATGTCGATATGTTAACTGGAATTACCTTGAACAACGGGTTTACCAATACCATGGATGGAAACGAACAATTGCGCAACTCCTACGTGGCATTGAGCCTCGGAATCTTCTTCTGATGAAAATTGCATTAGCCCAATTAAATTACCACATCGGTAACTTTGAACTGAATACGGAAAAAATCCTGGATGCGATTGACCGGGCGGCGGCACAGGGAGCGGACCTGGTCGTTTTCGCCGAGCTGGCCGTCTGCGGTTATCCTCCCAAGGATTTCCTGGATTTTGCGGAATTCATCGAACTGTGCGAGCGCGCCGCTCAAACGATTGCAGCCCGGTGCCGGGATATTGCCTGTATTATCGGTCTGCCTACGGTCAACCCGAAGCGGGAAGGAAAGAACCTGTTCAATTCCGCTTATTTCATAGAGAACGGGGCGGTAAAGGCGGTCGTGAACAAAGCCCTGCTGCCTACCTATGATGTTTTTGATGAGTACCGGTATTTTGAACCGATAACCGAATTCAGCTGTGTCGAATTCAAAGGCCACAGGATCGCCCTGACCATATGTGAAGATCTGTGGAACATGCCGGACGATCCGCTTTACCAGAAGAGCCCTATGGACGAACTGATCCGTGAGCGTCCGGATCTGATGATCAATATTGCCGCTTCGCCGTTCTCGTACAGTCATGACGAAGACCGGGTTAAGATCTTCGGCGAGAACTCCGCCAAGTACGGCTTACCGCTTTTTTATGTAAACCAGGTGGGGTCGCAGACGGAGATCATCTTCGACGGGGGCTCGATGGTTTTCAACGGAAAGGGGGAGCTGCTGGATGAAATGGCCTATTTCCAGGAGGACCTGAAAGTTTATGAGTTTGAATCGGGGCAGGTCGTGGGCCTCGAACCCGTACAGCATGACGCCGGAAACGATATTGAACAGATACATGATGCGCTGATCCTCGGAATCCGCGATTACTTTCAAAAGTCGGGTTTCCGGAAGGCTGTGCTGGGACTGTCCGGGGGAATCGACTCCGCGGTGGTCTGTGCACTCGCTGCCGAGGCGCTGGGAGCCGATCAGGTAATGGCCGTGCTGATGCCGTCAGATTACTCGACGAGCCACTCGGTCGACGATGCGCTGGCCCTGGTGAACAACCTGGGGTGCCGGCATGAGGTCATTGCGATCCGCCAGGCAGTGAGCGCTTTCGAAAACATGATGAAGCCGGCTTTTGGTGACCTTCCGGCCAATGTGGCGGAAGAGAACATCCAGGCCCGCTGCCGTGCGGTCGTCGTGATGGCCATGTCGAACAAGTTCGGCTATATCCTGCTGAACACCTCCAACAAGAGCGAATGCGCGGTCGGGTATGGAACGTTGTATGGAGATATGGCCGGGGCCATCAGCGTACTGGGCGACGTGTACAAGACCCAGGTATACAAACTTGCCCGGTATATTAACCGCGACAGTGAGATCATTCCCGAAAACAGCATCGTGAAACCGCCGTCAGCCGAACTGAGGCCCGGGCAAAAAGATTCGGACTCCCTGCCGGAATATGATCTGCTTGATCAGATCCTGTACGGTCATATCGAACAGGGAAAGGGACTTCGCGAACTGGTTGTCGAAGGGTTTGACGAAGCTCTTGTCCGCAGGATCCTGAAAATGGTTAACGGCGCGGAATTTAAGCGTTACCAGACACCGCCGATTCTGCGCGTTTCTCCTAAAGCTTTCGGTCCCGGACGGCGAATGCCGATTGTTGGCAAATACCTTTATTGACAGACAGGCGGGAAAGCGTGCCGGATGATCGTCACGCTCTCCTTTTGCGTACCAGGGAAAACAGGATCAACACGGCATATGCGCCGCTGCCGACGCACCCGGCAAAAGCGATGTAGTCTCCGGTCCTGACGTAGAATGTAAGCTCACTATTCAGGTTGATGTCCTGCTTAAGTGCAGTGGGGACCCACCAACGTGAGCGCCGGACAATATCGCCGCGCTGATCAATAAAACCGGAAATCCCGGTATTGGCGGAACGGACCACCCAACGGCGGGTTTCTATCGCGCGCAACCGTGCATATAGGAAATGCTGGTCCTTTCCGGACGTATCGCCCCACCACCCGTCATTGGTGATGATCGCAATGAACTGGGCGCCCTGGCTCACATACTCCCCGATATAGTCTCCCCATATGGATTCATAGCAAATGACCGGCGCGACGCCGATGCCGCTCTGCGAATAAAAAACGGAAGGCTTGTCCTGGCTTCCGAATCCGCCGGTAGAGCCGCCGAAAGCCGCGAATACGGGCTTCAGAAACGAAAAGGCCGCGGAGAAAGGCATCTGTTCTACTCCGGGGACCAGCCGCGATTTGTGGTAGAACTGGACTTTCGGGGAATTCTCGATCTGGACGGCGGTATTGAAATAGTCCGAATATTTCCCCAGGCGTTCGGCAAGCCTTGCTGTGGGAGTTTTCGCTTCATCGTATAACAGGTAACTCTCAATGCCGGAAATTACGTTTCCGTTGGGGTATTTGGCCAGGAATTCCTGTACCGCACGGAAGTTGGCATTCTCCCGGATCAGCTCTTCATCCATGTAGTCCGGAATGGCGGTTTCCGGCCAGACGAAGTACTCGGTGTTTGGCTGTCCGAGAGAATCGGACAGCCGGATGAGCTGCTGCACCTGAACGGCCGAAGGGATCGTGTTCCATTTTCCGTACGGGTCAATGTTCGGCTGAACAACCACCACGTTGGACGGATTCTCCTGCTCCTTGTACCCGGAATACATGACCAGCGATATGACGGCCGGTATCAGCATATGGGCAGCTGACCGAAGGGCCCAGATCCACCGGGAGTTCGGTTTTCTGGGGTCGTGGGTTCTGAATGCGCGGTACGTTTCAAATACCAGGATATTGGATACCAGGATCCAGTAGGTACCGCCATAAACACCCGTATACTCATACCATTGGATAAGCTGATGGGTGCCCGCAAATCCGTTGCCAAGGGTCATCCAGGGGAAGGCAAGGTCCCAGCTCTGGTGCAGGTATTCATACCCGATCCAGAAACACAGGAGACCTGCATAGCTCCATGGACGGCTGGTGATCTTTCGCAGCGTGTAGTACAACCGGAAGGCCAGCGTCATCAGCAGCGCGGCCAGCCCGAAAGGAATCAGGGAGATCAGCAGCGCTATCCAGGAAGGCATGACCGCATTCATGGAATTAAAGACCCAGTAGATGCTCGCGGTATTCCAGACCAGGAATGCGGCGCCACATACCAGGAATATTTTCTTCCCTTTCTTCCGGAAGTCTGAGGCGATGATCTGATCGACTGCCAGGAACAGCGGAACGAAGGCGATAAGCAGGACAGGGGAAGTATAGGGGATCGGGGGCCAGCCCAGCCATAAGAGAAACGCAGTGAGGAGCGCCAGGAGATATTTCTTTTGCATGGTCAGTTTTTCAAGATTAGTTCCTGTTCGTTTCTTCCCCTTTGCGGTTTTTCGGCCGCTCTTCCCGTCCGGCAATGCAAATGACGAACTCCCCTTTCAGGGTATGCGTCTCAAAATGGGTTTTGATCTCCGCCAGGGATCCGCGGACGGTCTCTTCAAACATTTTGGTCAGTTCCCGGGATACCGAGGCAGGCCGGTCTTCGCCGAACAGGGCGATGAACTCTTCAAGTGCCTTCAGGAGGCGATGCGGGGATTCATAAAAGATCATGGTACGGTCCTCTTCGGCGAGCTGCTTTAGCCGTGTTTGCCGGCCCTTCTTGACGGGCAGAAACCCTTCAAAGGTAAACCGGTCGGCGGCCAGGCCGGAATTGACGAGCGCCGGGACAAATGCCGTAGCGCCCGGCAGGCATTCCACCGCGAGGTCATGTTTCAGCGCCTCACGGAGCAGGTAAAATCCGGGATCGGAGATCCCCGGGGTTCCCGCATCGGAGATCAGAGCTACCTTTTGACCTTCCTTCAGAAAGCGCACGATCTCCGAAGTCGATTTATGCTCGTTGTGCTGGTGGTGAGCGAACACTTTCCTGTCGATGCCAAAATGCTTAAGCAGCGGGGCGCTTGTACGGGTATCTTCCGCCAGGATCACATCTGCTTCTTTCAGGATCCGGATGGCCCGGAACGTCATATCCTCCAGGTTTCCAATGGGGGTGGGTACAAGAAAAAGTTTACCGCTCATATCGTTTCTGAATACTGTCCCGGGTCTGAGGAGCTTTGAAAAAACTGAAACTACAAAAACCTGAAACTCTAAACTGTTTATATCTTTGTCGTCTTAAACAACGAAAAAGATGCTGCAAGTTAGTTATATCCGTGAAAATAGGGAGAAGGTTTTGGAACGGTTGGCTGTGCGAAATTTCAAACAGCCGGAATTGGTGGACCGGATCATCAGTCTTGATGAAAATCGCCGGAAGACACAGGCCAGACTGGATGCTATTTCAGCGGAAGCCAATGCAGCGGCCCGTCAGATCGGTGACCTGATGCGGCAGGGGAAGAAAGAGGAGGCGGAAACCATTAAATTGCAAACAGCTTCCTTCAAAGAACAAACCCGCGAACTGGGCGAACAGCTCGTTGCTTTCGAAGAGGAGCTGCAGGCTCAGATCGTACTCTTGCCGAACCTTCCGCATGAATCGGTTCCTCCGGGAAGCACCCCTGAAGAGAACGTCGTGGCGCTGGAACACGGACAGAAACCTGAATTGCCTGAAAACGCACTTCCGCACTGGGAGCTGGCAGCCAAATATGATATCATCGACTTTGAACTCGGGGTCAAGATCACGGGTGCCGGTTTTCCGGTTTATAAGGGTAAGGGTGCCCGTTTGCAGCGCGCCCTGATCAATTTCTTCCTGGATAATGCGCAGGAGGCCGGGTACCGGGAAATGCAGGTCCCTGTCGTCGTAAATGAAGCGTCAGGCTTCGGAACCGGACAGCTGCCCGATAAGGAAGGGCAGATGTACCATGTGGGAATCGACAACCTGTACCTGATCCCGACCGCCGAAGTTCCGGTAACGAACCTGTACCGGGATGTGATCGTTAAGGAAGAGGAACTTCCGATCCGGAACTGCGGCTATACGCCTTGCTTCCGGAGGGAAGCCGGTTCCTATGGAGCGCATGTAAGAGGCCTGAACCGCCTGCACCAGTTCGATAAGGTCGAGATCGTTCAGATCGCTCATCCGGAACACTCCTACCGGGTGCTCGAAGAAATGAGCACCTATGTTCAGTCACTACTGCAAAAACTGGAGCTCCCATACCGGGTGCTGAGTCTTTGCGGCGGCGACATGGGATTCACATCGGCCAAGACTTATGATATGGAAGTGTGGTGTGCTGCCCAGGCCCGCTGGCTGGAAGTATCATCCGTTTCCAATTTTGAGACCTATCAGAGCAACCGGCTGAAGCTTCGGTTCAAGGGGAAGGAAGGCAAACCACAGCTGGCCCACACCCTGAACGGCAGCGCCCTGGCTTTGCCGCGGATCGTCGCTTCCCTGCTGGAAAACAACCAGACTGAAAAGGGAATCCGGATACCTGCAGCACTGGTGCCGTACACCGGCTTTGAATATATCGACTAAAAGCATATCCGGACCGGTACCTTCACCGGCCGGGTTCCCGCTTACTACAGCTGCCCGGACATCCGGGCAGCTGTCTTTTTGAAGTAAGCCGGAAAATACGTATTTTCAGGCATGAACGCCATTTCCTGCCGGGTTCGTTTCTTTTATCTGGTCATGCTTTTCCCGATCCGTAGTTTTGCGTGTAGTTGCGGAGGGGTGGAGGAATTCAAGACTGCAGGTGACCTTAAGCATTACGATTTTATTGCCCTTGCCGAGGTAACGGGTCTGGCCGACCCCGCCGGGCCGGGAGATCCCTGGTTCCGGAAAAACGGCGATATCCGTATCAGTATCCTGGAATTGTTCAAGGGAGAACCGATAGGGCTTCTAAATGATTCGTCCGTAAACACCAGTTGTGGTCTGGACCTGGAGGCCGGCCAGCAGTGGCTGTTCTTCGGGGCGAAGGATACCTCCGGCAGGATGCTGGTCGGGAGCTGTTCCCATACCGTGAAGTACCGGGATGCTACAGGGCTCCGCGACTGGCAGTACTTCCGCGGAATGCCGCAACTGGAGTTGCTCAGAAAGGTCTTCAACAAGCCTGATACGGCAAAACCGGAACGTATTGTGCGGTATGCCAATGGCAGGACCGAGGTCGATCAGCACTTCCGGAACGGGAGGCTTCACGGGATCCGGAAAATCTACTACCCGACAGGCGGCCTCTACGTCGCCGAGAAGTTCAGCCGGGGAAAACGGAAGGGATACCGGAAAATCTATGGGAAGTCGGGTCTGTTAGCCGCCCATACAACATATGCCGGAAGCTTTAAAAGGAAACAGATCTCCTATGTTGATCCGCTGCATATAGAAGGAGAACTTCTTTTTGAAGCAAGGAACCGCCTCAGAATAGACGCGCTGCCAACGGATGAACTGTCCCAGGGAGACCAATCCCGGGTAAGGAGAGTGGCTGATTCGCTCAAGGTCCGCGCCCTTGCAGATCCGGTTGAAACTGTGTGGCGTCTTTCCGCGAACCGGCACGGATCTCATTACCGCGCTTTTTTTCCCGGTGCCCGGCTTCATACAGAAACGAGGCTTGACTGGAAAGAGAGGTTCTACAGCCGCTCGGTCTACGATGGGGCCGGTTGCCTGGTCAGCCGAACCGTGGAGGATGGAAAAGCGGGGGTGCGTATCTCAGAAGAGTTTGATGCCAAGGGAAGCGTCCGGAAATCGATCGGTACGCCGGAAGGTGCCGACAGCCATTTTGCAGCCGCTCTGATTGATGCAGAACCTGAGCCGGTCTTCCTTCCCTGAGTGCCTGCCCGCAGTATCTTTTGTCTTCAGAACATACCGTTCTTGTTTTCTGATTCTGCCGGGACCTCCTGCCGGACATCCCAGTGTTCGGCGATCTTCCCGTCCTCATCAAAGCGGAAAATGTCTATGACAGCGGAGTCCCGCTCACCGGGGATGTGTTGAATGCAGTGCACCACCACAAAATGCCCTTCCCCGATCACCTTTCTGAATTCAACCCGCTTATGGGGATATTCCCTTGCAAGGCGGCTGTAATAGTGAATAAATGCTGCCTTTCCGTCTCCGATACGGGGATTGTGCTGGATAAACCTTTCTTCGCCCACATACTGGGCGATCGCTTCCTTGGGTTTCCCCTGATTGAACATGAGATCATAGAAGGCGATAGCATTTTTCTTATTCAGCGAAGTATCCATATCAGAACTCCTTTTCATAAATAAGGTAAAATGCAGCAGATGGTTTGACGGGATAAGTGCTGCCCGGGTCGCTGTCAGGTCCTGCGGCGGACCAGATGCAGGGCATCGCTCAGACGCTCCAGGTCCGAGCCGGTATGGAGTGCGTTCAGAACGATCCGGTTTAGCCTGGGACCTTTCGGGTCGGGATAAGCGAACGAGGAAATAATGATGCCGTGGTCAAAGAGGTCTTCCTCCCGGTAATGTCCATTCAGGATGAATACCGGAAGCTCCGGGTGGCCGGAGATGCCCGGAAGGTCCGCAACCGCGCCGCTGAACCGGGCAATATTCTGACGCAACTTATCAAGCTGCCGGGAGTAGACCTGCTGGCCTTTTATGAATGCATAAAGCAACCCCGGCGACTGCGGGGTTACGGCGGTATAGGCCGGTAATGCCCTCAGGCGGCTGGCATCTTCCGCTGAACAGCTAACGGCGCCGCCGGGGATCCCGAACGCTTTGGAGAGCGAGTAGGTGAAGGTGTATTTCAGGTGCCCCGACCTTGGCACCAGCCCTGAAACTCCTTTACCCCGGCCAATGATGCCGATGCCATGCGAATCATCCACGATGACATCCAGATCCCTTCGTATTCCTGCAAGGAGCCCGAAGTCGTTCAGCGTCGCCGAAAGCGGACTGAGGGAATCACTGGCAACCGGGCCGGAGAAAAGGCCGTTGTTCACACCTGAGACGACCCATGCGGCCCAATCAGGAAATGACGGATGACCGGAACGTTCCCTTAAGATCGCCGGATGCGAGCCGGGAGCATTGATCACGGGTTTTCCCCCGACCGCCATCTGTCCGGCGCTGAACCCGGAGGATGTCAGGACGGTGTCTTCCGAGCCGGTAATGGACGACAGCAGGGCTTCACATTCCCGGTAAACTGAGAGGCGGGTATTGGAAATCCGGGCTGAGGGAAACAGCCACCCGAAGCGGGAGGTCCCCTCCACGACCAGCTGCCGGAACTCGGGGTCTTGGCTAACCCCGAGGTAATTGTAGCCGCTGAAAAACAGGTATTCCCGGCTGTTGATCCGGACCGTCCGGCCCGGCTGTTCGTCTAAAAAGTGCGGCTCCATAGTTGGATAAAAGTAAACAATGCGGCGCATAATGGAATATTCGCGCCTTGCCTGACACGTTTTTTTTTAAGTTTGATGATATGAGTCTGAAATTGAATCGTACCGAATTTGGCGGCCCGGCCAACAAGGGGCAGGTACTTTCCCGCGAAGAGGCGGGTCTGCTGCTTGATTCCTGGGTTTTAAACGACCGTCTGAAGCTGCATATGAAACAGGTTGCATGGTTGATGCAGTGCTGGGCTCGTGAAAAGGAGGGGCTGGGCGAGGCTGATCAGTGGCGCTGGGAACTGGCGGGCCTTCTGCATGATGCAGACTGGGACCAGTGGCCCGATCAGCATTGCATGCGCATCATCGTCGAGCTTGAATCCCGGAATGTGGACCCGGAGATCATCCGCGCTATTGCTTCCCACGGACCGGCTCACTTCGGAGTGGAGCCCGAGACCCGGATGGACCAAATGCTCTATGCATTTGACGAGCTCAGCGGCTTCATTCATGCCTATTCGCTGATGCGTCCGGAGGGTTATGCAGGCATGGAACTAAAAGGCGTGAAAAAGCGCCTCAAGGATAAAGCATTTGCAGCGAGCGTTTCGCGGGAAGATATTCAGGATGCCTGCCGGCGGGCGGACTTGGCCCAGGATGATCTGATCGGATTCATTGTCGAAAAGCAGGGAGAATATGATCTTCAGCTTCAGAAGTAGCTGAAGATCCATTGGATCAGTCTGACCGCGAGGAAAATAAATAACACGAATAGCAGGATCAGGACCAATACGGCCACCAGAAGGATATTACGCCCGCTGCCCTGGTGTTTCCCTTCATAGTAATGTTCCTGAAGTAACCGGATGTTTTTCTTGTTGGCCTTGTAGAAGAAGTCAAAAATAGTTCCAAGGACCGGGATCGCACCTATGGTCGCATCCAGGAATACGTTGATGGCCATCAGGACAACGATCCTGGAGCTGGCTCCGTGTCTGGCCATGGCCATGATCAGCGCCGCAGAGATGATCAGGCCGCTAAAGCTGCCCGCGTAGGGGATCAGGTTCAGGAGCGGGTCCAGTCCGAACCGGAAATTCGTTCCCGGCAGCCTGAATTTTTCATCCATCAGGTAAGATAGCTGCTCTACCCATCTTAACTTGTTCCGGTCTTCCTGGCGGTATGTTTCCATCATGATATTCAGATATACAAAAATACAGCCGTTTCGGTTGGCTATACAAGAGCTATGGAACGCTCGTAAATAGGACAAGCCTGCAAAACGGGTTTACAGGCTTGCTCTTATGATTCGTTACCGGTCCTTTAGCGGATCTCGAATACCACACGCATCTGGTAATTCAATTTGATCTTCTTGAAATCGATCTCCGGCATGGGAGCGGATTCAGACATGGCATCCGCTTTCATCGCATAGTTCCGGTAGACAGGTTGCGGAAAATTCTCGTTGTTGATCTCCTGGATCTCCAGGGCACCGCCTACCGTTTCATTGATCGCCTCGGCGAGGTATGCGGCTTTTGCCTTGGCTGCCTTCAGCGCCTGGATCTTCAGTTCTTTTTTCAACGACTCCATCTTGGAGTAGTCATAACTTTCGACGTTGGTGTACTGGATACCCCGGGAATCCACTGCGCCGACTATTTCATTGAACTTACCGAGGTCGGAGATCTTGATCCGGTATTGCTTGCTTGCGAGGAACCCGGGATCCTTTTTCTTGGCCAGGGGATAATTGTAGCTGGAAATATTATTGATCGTAAAGTTTTCTTTCGGGATGCCGGCTTTGGTTACGGCTGTCTGCAGCTGCCGTTCCAGCTCTTCGATCTCCACCTTATTCTTATTGTTGTTGTCCTTAAAGAACTCCTTCAGCGAAATGCTGATGTAAAGAATATCAGGTGTTACCTCAGCTTCTGCTGTTCCTGTAACTTCTATGCGTTTTCTCAGATCTGCCGTCTGGCTCCAGGCGGTCAGTGTAAAGACGCTGATTAATGCTGCTAAAATGATCCTTTTCATAGTTGTTATCGTTTAAGTTTCGACGGGATGTTTCGTTGCGGAAAGGCATCCATTGTACTTATAGACGGCCGGAACGCGAAAAAGAAACACCCGGAAATGAAAAAAAGCTCCAAATTATTGGAGCTCAGTTAATTATTCTTCGATGATTTCGCTGTGGGGACTGCTGATTTCCGCTTTTTCTTCTTTGAAGTACTTTTTCTGGAAGATCAGAATCAGTATCACGCCAATGGAGATCGCCGCATCTGCCAGGTTAAAGACCGGCCGGAAGAAAATGTATTCCTCACCGCCCCAGAACGGGACCCATTGCGGGAAATTGCCCTGTAAAATCGGGAAATAGAACATGTCCACCACTTTTCCGTGGAACAGACTGGAATATCCCCCCGCTACAGGAAACAGCTGAGCCTTTTCATAGTACGTGCTCTCGCTGAAAATCACCCCGTAAACGGTTGAGTCGATGATATTACCCATGGCGCCGGCAAAGATCAGCGCCACGTTAAGGATCAGCCCCCGGTGATACTTATGACGCACCAGGTGGATCACCACATACCCGATGACGCATACGGCTGCAATACGGAACAATGAAAGAGCGAGTTTCCCGGCTTCTCCACCCAGCTCCATACCAAAGGCCATTCCGTTGTTCTCGGTGAAATGTATGATTCCCCAATCACCCAGGATCCGGTATTCCTGTCCCAGGGTCATGTTAAGCTTAATCCAGAATTTTAAGAGTTGATCGGCTAATAAAACAAGAAGAACCGTAAAAAATGGCTTGGTGTAACCTTTCATTAATATTGCTTCATTTTTGCTTCCATACTTAATGTGGTATGGGGAACCGCACGGAGACGTTCTTTCTGAATTAATTTTCCGGTCTCGCGGCAGATACCGTAGGTCTTGTTCTCAATGCGAACCAATGCCGCTTCCAGATTTTCTATAAATTTCTTCTGGCGGGCCGCCAATTGATTGATCTGTTCTTTTTCCAGCGTCGCTGATCCGTCTTCCAGTGTCTTATACGTGCCCGCTGTGTCATCGGTACCATTCATGTTCGGATTACTCAATGACTGGGTCAATGAAGCAAGTTCTTCCTTTGCCATCCTCATCTTTTCAAGGATGATCTCTTTAAACTCCTGCAGTTCCTGGTCGGAATACCGTGTTTTTTCGTTGTTATTCTCCATGTTTAAGCTTTTGTAATCGAAATCTTTAGTTCAATGTCGTCTATTTCGGCTTTTTCACCCGTATTGTCCTCGTTATCAAGTTCCAGAGAGTCGGCAAGGATCTCGGCGCAAATATAGGATAAATTGTTTCTTACCGCTTCGGCAATGTAGGGATCGTTGGTTACGCGCACCCGGATCTTGTCAGTAACCTCAAAACCAAGATCTTTTCTAAGGTTCTGAATCCTGTTGATCAGTTCACGGGAAATCCCCTCCTGTTTAAGCTCAGATGTTATCGTAACATCTAAAGCAACGGTTAGTTTTCCTAAATTCGCTACCTGCCAGCCCGGCACATCTTCCGCCAGAATCTCCACATCCGTTACCTGAACGACGTATTTTGACTCAAGCACCGGGATGCTTCCGGTCGTCTCCAGCAGGCTGATCTGCGACTGGTCTAATGATGTTAACGCATCGGCTACCAGTTTCATATCTTTCCCGACTTTCGGACCGAGCGCCTTGAAGTTCGGTTTGATCTTCTTGGTGATGAATCCCGAAGTATCCGTAATATATTCAATATCCTTGATGTTTGTCTCAGATAAGATCAAATCCCGCACTTTTTCAACTTTTTGCTGAAAGGTTTCGTCGAGAACCGGGAGCAGGATCTTGCTTAGCGGCTGCCGTACATTGATTCCCACTTTTTTCCGGAGCGACAGGACCATCGAAGAGATGTCCTGAGCCAGTCCCATACGCTCCTCGAGTTCCTTGTCAACAAACTGTTCGTGGTATACCGGGAAGTCCGACAGGTGAACGGATTCAACCTGCTGAAGTCCCGTGACGGTATTCAGATCCAGGAACAGGCGGTCACTGAAGAAAGGGGCGATGGGCGACATCAGCCTCGTGATGGTATCCAGGCAGGTGTAAAGCGTCTGATACGCGGAGATCTTGTCATCCGTATATTCTCCTTTCCAGAAGCGGCGGCGGCACAGGCGAACGTACCAGTTGCTCAGGTGCTCATCCACGAAGTTCTGGATCGCACGCGCCGCCTTGGTCGGCTCGAAATCTGCATAATATCCGTCAACCTCGCGGGTCAGTGAATTCAGCAGGGAGATGATCCAGCGGTCGATCTCCGGCCGTTTTCCGAACTCGATATCGTTCTCCCCATACGTAAAGCCGTCAATATTCGCATAGAGTGCGAAGAAGGCATACGTATTGTACAGCGTTCCGAAGAATTTCCGGCGGACTTCGTCCAGTCCCTCCAGGTTGAATTTCAGGTTGTCCCACGGTGATGCGTTACTGATCATATACCAGCGGGTCGCATCGGCACTGTACTGATCGATGGTGGAAAACGGATCGACCGCGTTGCCGAGCCTCTTGGACATCTTGTTTCCGTTCTTGTCCAGGACCAGTCCGTTGGAAACGACGTTTTTGAACGCCACGCTGTCATTCAGCATGACCGAGATGGCATGCAGCGTGAAGAACCAGCCCCGGGTCTGATCCACCCCTTCTGCGATGAAGTCGGCCGGATAGGCGCTGTTAAACTGATCCTTGTTTTCAAACGGGAAGTGCCACTGTGCATAGGGCATCGCTCCTGAATCGAACCAGACGTCGATCAGGTCGGGCTCCCGAAGCATCGTTTTGCCGGAAGGAGAAACCAGGATCACGTCGTCCACATATGGGCGGTGCATGTCAAAGGTATTGTTCTGGATCTGGTGGATCTGCGCCTGGGCCTTGTCGAACTCCTCATCGGACAATACGCCGCTCTCGGCTGCTGCGATAAGCCGTTCCTTCAGTTCTTCCATGGAGCCAATACAGATCTCCTCAGTGCCGTCTTCGGTCCTCCAGATCGGAAGCGGGGTTCCCCAGTATCTTGAACGGGACAGATTCCAGTCCACCAGGTTTTCCAGCCAGTTTCCGAACCTGCCGGTACCGGTGGATTCGGGCTTCCAGTTGATGGTCTTGTTCAGCTCCACCAGCCGGTCCTTAACCGCAGTGGTCCGGATAAACCAGCTGTCCAGCGGATAGTAAAGGACCGGACGGTCCGTTCTCCAGCAGTGCGGGTAGCTGTGCTCATATTTCTCTACCCGGAAAGCCTTATTGTCTTCCTTTAATTTTATGGCGATCAGGACGTCGGTCGGCCTGAAATCGGCCGCTTTCCGTTCCTCATCCGAGTAATATTCTTCCTTGACATACCTTCCTGCAAAATCGGTCACCTCGGCAACGAACCTACCCTGCTTATCCACCAGGGGCAGTTCATTTCCCCGCTCATCGGTGATCATGACAGACGGAACCCCGTTATCCCGGGCTACCCTGAAGTCATCCGCACCATAGACAGATGCCGTGTGAACGACGCCTGTACCGTCTTCGGTGGTCACAAAATCACCCGGTATGACACGGAAAGCATTTTTTTCGAGGTTCTCATTCGTTACATAGGCCATCAGCTGGTGATACCGGAGGCCTACCATGTCGATTCCCCTGAATTCCGCTGTTTTCTCCCACGGGATCAGTTTGTCACCCGGTTTGAAATCAGAGAAAGATGCGTTCTCGGCCTCGGCTTTGAAATACTTCGGCACCAGGTCACTGGCCAGGACCACGCTGACGGGTGCGAACGTATAGGGGTTGAAGGTCCTGATCTTGACGTAGCTGATGTTTTCTCCGATCGCAAGTGCACAGTTTGAAGGCAGCGTCCATGGCGTGGTTGTCCAGGCCAGGATAGCGGTATCCTCATTGTCTTCTTCAAACAGTACGGGGATCAGTGGGTGAACCTGGTCCTTTTTTACCCTGAACTGGGCAACAATGGAGGTGTCCTTGACCATCCGGTAGGTTCCCGGCTGATTAAGTTCATGTGAACTGAGCCCGGTACCGGCAGCAGGGGAGTATGGCTGAACGGTGTATCCCTTATAAAGGAATCCCTTGTTGTACAGCTCCTTCAGGATCCACCAGAGTGATTCGATATAACTGTTCTCATAGGTGACGTAGGGATTGTCCAGATCTACCCAGTAACCCATTTTCTGGGTCAGGTCATTCCATACATCGGTGTATTTCATGACTTCCCGCCGGCAGGCAGCGTTGTATTCTTCAACGGTAATCTTCTTGCCGATATCTTCCTTGGTGATTCCCAGCGTCTTTTCTACTGCCAGTTCAATCGGAAGACCGTGCGTATCCCAGCCGCCTTTCCGCCGGACCTGATAGCCTTTCAGCGTTTTGTACCGACAGAAAATGTCCTTGATGGACCGGGCCATCACATGGTGGATCCCGGGCATCCCGTTTGCAGAAGGAGGGCCCTCATAAAAGGTATATGGCATGTCCGCAGGACGGTTCGAAATACTTTTTTCGAAAATGTGGTTTTCTTTCCAGTACTCCAGTACTTCTCTGCCGATCTGCGATAAATTGAGTTGCTTATATTCTTTGTACATCAGTCCTTTACTCTCGGATTTAAGGACGCGAATTTAATCAATTCGGGCATCATATGCTAAATAATTAGGTTTAAAGGGGCGATGAGCCTGAATGGTGAGTATTTGAAATACCGGCCGGCCTAGCTCATCCAGCGTGCAAGACGTGATCCGGCGGTGAAGGTGCCTCGCAGAAACCTGAGGAGAGTTTGTTCCGGATCGGCGGACGACCGGACCGATTCGTACGGCAGTATGAATTCCCCGAGCTCCGGATGGTAATATGCGTCAGCAGGCTCGGTGACGGCGTCTCTGAATCCTTCCGGCTCGGGGTAGAAGTATGAATAAAACGCGGCAAAGGGGAGTCCCGGATCCCCGAACCAGAATCCGCAGCTGCTGACTTCATGTGAATAGGCCTCCCTGGCTACCCAGTCCGGCAGATTAGGGACACCTCCGGGATGCTGCGGGGCGGTTCGCCCGGAGAACCGGGATACGGCCAGGTCGAAGCTTCCCCAGAATAGATGAACAGGGCTGCACTTGCCGTGGAATTCCGCCCGGAAGCTCGTCAGTGCGTCGTGCGCTTTCAGCAGCGCCCGGTGTATCCGGGCGGCCTGTTCGGGAACGTAAGTCGCATGAACCCGGTCCTTATGAAACGGGATGGCGTCCCGGATTTCGTTCGGCATCCGGTTGATGACCACAGGGATCTGAAGATCGTTCAGCAGATCCCAGGTCTTGTGATAAAAATCGGATACCGAATTATGCTGAAGTTCAAACCTGCGGATCTGGCCGGAGGCGGTCAGGATCACGAGCTGGTGCTCCACCAGGTTCAGATCGATCTGAAAATGTCCGTTCTCATGGGGCAGATATCCCGTCGTTATTCCCTGGGCCGTAACCGTAAGGGCGACATGCCATGAGTGGTTCACCCAGGGCAGCAGCGCCAGCTTTATTTTTCCAAGCACCTGCAGCCACAGATGCAGCGTTTCGCATGTTTCCCTGTCTGCAGGGTATGAAAGTTCCGGCCAGCTGGATTTCATAGCTTTTCTTTGTATAACGCCAGGTCCGGAGATGGTTTGATTTTGCCGGTGATTTGTTGACTGTCAGGCAGGTGTTTGGAAATTGCCAAAAGGAACCGCAGCACCGGATGAGTTCCGGTCCCGCGGTTTTTGGATGGCTGCCGGGGACTACCGGGCCCGGTTCTCTTCTTCGCTTGCCCCGGTTTTCCGGTTCCTGGCAGCCTTAAGTTTTTTATCCCCGAAAGTGTAGCTCACGCTCAGGTTGAATCTCCGGCTTTCCCACTCATTCTGCCAGCGGGCATCGATATTATTGTACCGGATGGTGCTTCTGTAGCGGGCGGTATCGAAGATGTCAGTGATGTTGAAGTTCATCGTAAGTTTATCAGCCAGCAGGATCTTCCTCACGCCCGTACTGACCAGATATCCGGCCTTCATGTGGTAGATCCCGTCCACGGATGGGGAGCTGTAATACCCCGACAGCGAGATCCGCCATTTCGCCGGGAGGTTGAAGTAATTCTCCATGCTGCCCGACCAGTTCCAGCCCGCGTTTTCGAATTCGATCCCCTCGATCGGTGAGATCAGGTCCCGGTAACCGAATTCGAGCTGCAGGTTGGTGTTCCACCACCTCAGTACGTTGAATGAACCGCCGGAGCTCAGGCTCAGGTAATGGGCCTTATTCAGGTTTTGCGGCATGGATACCGACTCCTTCGTCTGGTCATTCTGGGTGAAGATCGTGGCGGACACATCGTTTTGCGCCACATAGCTCATGCTTAACAGCTGGAAGCTTTTAAACGTGTAATTGAGCTGCAGCGACTGCGAAAATGACGGCTGCAGGAAGGGATTGCCTTTGATGGCCGTGTACGGATCCGAGTAGAATACGAAGGGGTTCACACTCCGGTATGCCGGACGGCTGATGCGGCGGCTGTAGGACATGTTCAGCTTATGGTCCTGCTTCGCATTATAGCTCAGAAAGACAGACGGAAACCATTCCCAGAAGTTCCGGTTGACCACACTGTTCATTGTTCGTGAGTCACCTGCCGAAATGGTTTGTTCAGCCCGGAGGCCGGCCTTCATCTCCCACCGGCCGGTGAGATTTCGGCCTACCGAAAGGTAGCCCCCGTGTATGGTCTCATCATAGATGAAGTGGTCAGTCCGCCTGGGGTCAGTGGTCCAGAGCCCGTTTTTCAGGGAGTCGAACTGTACCCTGCTGTCGGTAGTGACCCAGCTGGTCTTCCAGCCGGTTTCCAGCTTCCAGCGCCCGGAGAACGGGTGGGTGTAATCGGCTTTAACCGCCCGGATGAAAACTTCCGAAGGAGTATAGTTTCGTAGCAGGACCTGCCTGACCGGGCTTGCCTCCCCGTCGAAATACCGGTTGCTGAAGCTTTCATCCCGGGAGGAGTTGTACCTGACATAATCAGCATCCACATTGAACTCCCGTCCCAGCGTGTCCAGCCTTGCCCGGTAATTGATGTTCAGCGCGGCATTTCCGGATGTGTTCCGCTGGGGGTTGTTCATCTGAACCTCACCCCAAAGGTTGCCGAACCGGTCGAAGGTGCGGGACGTCGCGTCCACCATGGTCCGGTCCGGTGAGGTATATCCTTTGAAGATCACCCCCACGGTATGTCTTTCCGTGATGTCAAGATCACCCCCGAGGGAGTAATTCAGGCTCTTGGTTATGGGATGCCAGTAGTTCTCCTGCCTGAAGACCGAGTCGCCGATCACGCGGTCAATATTAAGCAGGTTATAGGAATTGTAATGGCCGCCGCTGATCCGGCTGAACAGCCTGAACCGGCCGACCTGATAGTTCAGTGTGCCGCCGCCCCAGACCTTTTCGTACCTGCCTACGCCTGTTCCGGCATTTAGCGAGCCGTTCACTCCCAGGCGGTTGGTTTTCTTCAGCAGGATATTGATGATCCCGGTGGCGCCCTCCGCGTCATAGGACGCCGGCGGATTGGCGATCAGCTCGATCCTGCCGATGTTTTCGGCCTGCATCTGCTTAAGATACTGACTTAGCTCCGCTCCGGTCATGTAGGTCCTTCTTCCGTCGATCAGGATCACCACCCCGGAGCTGCCGCGGTAGACGACCTGATCGTCCTTGTCGATCGTAACGCCGGGTGCCTTCCTCAGTACGTCCAGGGCTGTTTCCCCGGCGGTCTGCATTTGCTGAAGGTTCATGACCAGGCGGTCGGCCTTCTGTTCGAGGGTAGGCACATTCCCCGTTACAACGACCTCCCGCAATTGATTGTCTGCTTCGGTGAGGTAAACCGGAGGTACGACGACCAGCGGTTTGCGGACGTCCACCGGGATGATGCGGATGCGGTACCCCATCATGGAAACCCTTATTGCATACCGGCCGAATGCCACCGGGCCGAATTCGAATGCGCCCGTTGTATTGCTGACCTGACGGGCAGCCGGCGTGGAATCCGGTAATGCCAGGAGTGCGATGCTTGCTGACGGCAACGGGAGCTTCTGAAGCTGGTCCCTTACTTCGCCTTTGATGACCCCCTGCTGGCCTGCAGCTGCAAGGCTCCAGCCGCAGAGGATGAGTACGGCGAGATGCCTGATAAATGTATTGTTCATATGACTGATCTGATCCGGTACAAATGTTCCGGTGATACCCCGCTTTCTAAATAATATTATCCCAATGCCACCTGCAGCTACACCAACCGGTCGTTTTGCAGAAACCGGTGTTCATGTAAGCGGAGGATGGTTTTGTATAAAAAATAGACCGTTCAGTTGCCGATTTGCTACTTTTATACGATGACCAGACAGAGGATTTTTGCCATTCATTTCGCGGCATGGGCCGCATACGTGGTCTACCAGGTACTTGGAGAATTTATCATAAGCGGGAATACCAGTATTCATCTGGCGTTGTCATTCACCTTTGTCAGGGTGTGCCAGTTCTATTTTTGCTACCTGCTGGTATTTCCTCTTTTGGGTCGCCGGGACAGGCTGATGCCGCTGATCCTTGGGATCCTTGCCGCGCTGGCTCTTTTTACAGGCCTGCGGTATGTCGTGGAGGAGGTGTTGTTCCGCTATTTCTTCGGATTCGGGAATTATGGACGCGGCACCACCTTTAAATATTATGTGGCTGACAATCTCTATTGGGGCGCTCCGGGCATCATGCTCGCGGCGGTGCTGTGGAGTATCGAGAGAGCCTTCCGGCGGGAGCAGGAGAACAAACTGCTCCGGCAGGAAGTGACACGTGCCGAACTGGCCTTCCTCAAATCCCAGATGAATCCGCATTTCCTTTATAATTCACTGAATTATATTTACTCGCTGGCGATCCCGGTGTCCGAAAAGCTGGCAAATGCCGTTCTGCATCTTTCGGACCTGCTGCGGTACACGCTGAAGGAAAGTGTGGATGGTATGGTGAGCCTGGAACAGGAGGTGGCTTATATTGAAAATTATATCGAACTGTTCAGGATGCGGTTTGCCCCCGGTTTCTATGTCAAATTCAACGCGGACGGTGTTGCGCCCGATCAGACCGTCGCCTCGCTCATGCTGATTCCCTTCGTTGAAAATGCTTTCAAACATGGGGTGGTCAGCGACCCTGAAAGGCCGGTCCGGATCCGGCTCGCCGTTACTCCGGGACGCCTCACCTTTACGGTAAGTAACAAGATCAACCGGAACCAGAAAGATCATTCCGGCGGCGTGGGCCTGGCGAATATCCGGAGGAGACTCGAATTGCTCTACCCGGAGAAACATGAGCTGCTGATCTCGGAGAACGGGCAGACCTATAAAACGACACTGCAAATCAACCTCAACCCATGATGATCCGTTGTTTAGCCCTGGACGATGAATTGTATGCCGCTGAAATCCTCGCCGGCTACATCCGTAAAGTTCCCTTTCTCAGCCTGGTGGGCGTAACCACGGACTCCGTCCACGCCCTGACTCTGATCAATGCGGGTGAGGTGGATCTCCTTTTGCTGGATATTCAGATGCCCGACATAAATGGCGTCCAGCTCGCCCGCCTGATCAATCACAAGTGCAGGGTAATCTTCACGACCGCCTATCCGGAATATGCCCTGGAAGGGTATGAACATGATGTGGTCGATTATCTGTTGAAACCGGTATCCTTTGACCGGTTCCTCAGGGCCGTTCAGAAAGTTCAGGGGCCTGCGCCGGTAACCCAGCCCGCCGTCCCCGTGCAGCCGGAGGAAAAGGAATACTTCTTTATCAAGGGAGAAACCAGGAACAAGTTCATAAAGGTCGCATTTGACGATATTCTTTTTGTCGAGGGTCTTAAGAACTATGTGTCTGTCCAGTTATCCGGACACCGGCACGTCACTTACCTTACCCTGAAGGAGGTGGAGACCCAGTTGCCCGCCGGAAGATTCCTGCGGGTTCATAAGTCGTTTATCGTATCTTTGGATAAGATCACCATGGTGGACGGCAATACCATCTATATCGGTAGCGACCGCGTTCCTTTGGGGGACAGTTACCGTGATCAGTTCTATTCCAGGATCAGAGATGCAACTTAACTGCTGATGTTCAATAGCTTTAAATACCTGACGGTTGCTTTTTTTGCAGCCATGCTGCTGACGGTGGTGGGGGTGGCGCTTCGTTTTATGAACGTACCGGTCGCCGGTTTCCTGATTTCGAGCATGCTTATGGCGCAGGCCGTGGCCCTGGTCGCGATGATCGTCCTTCTGTTCAGGAAGCGCCGCTGACCGTCTGGCATGCTTTTCGTACCTGAGCAGGCATGAAAAGCAAATATTTACTTCGGGGAATAACAATGGTGCTCACCGGGCTCGCTCTCGGGTTCCTGGGCTGGTTCCTGAAAACCAACACCGGGTTTGTCTACGGCTGGGCCATGATTGCCGGGGTCGTCATCTTTGGAGTCGGGTTTCTGACCGTGGTTTACAGCCTGATCCGGTCCGTCGAATATCACTCGATCATGGAGGAGCGGTCGCACGCCAAATGACGGTCAGAAGTGTTTACGACATCGTAATTTTGATATGAAGCCATATAGTTCATCCGTGCTGTATGGCTTCTTTGTTTTCCTTATCTTGGGGTAAAGAAGGTCCGGGCAGCCAGGCAGCAAAGTTTCTTTATGCGGGCCAGTCCGGCCTGATTCACGGGCAGTAACAGTAATGGTTTTTTCATGTTGAACAGGTAAATGGTTGAGTCAGTGGATCCCGGGAACCACCGGAAAGATAACATGCCGCCAGCCGGGGATGTTTGGAATACTCCGGCAAAAAAACGTTTTGTGTCTGCGCACAAGTTTTTCAGGGGATTCGTCTACGCTTTCAACGGTCTCCTGTACGCCTTCCGGACCCAGATCAATTTCCGGTTTCATGTACTGGCGGCGCTTTCGGCTGTCATACTGGGTATCGCCCTGGGGATCAGCGCATCTGAATGGATCTGGATCTGCAGCGCCATCCTGGTTGTCCTGATCGTCGAGCTGCTCAATACGGCGATCGAGGTGCTGGTCGATCTCGTTTCCCCGGAATATCACCCCAAGGCGGGGATCATAAAGGATGTCTCCGCGGGCGCCGTCCTGCTTACCGCCGTGTTTGCGGCGCTGGTGGGGCTGTTTATCTTTGTTCCCAAGATTCTTTAAATGCTCCATAAAACCCGCGGCATCGTCTTCAAAACGACCAGCTATTCTGAAAGCAGTGTGGTCGTGCAGGTCTTCACCGAAAAGTTCGGCTTACAGTCCTACCTGATCAACGGTGTCAAGAAGCCCCGGGCGAAGATCCCGGTAAACATCCTCCAGCCCCTGCACCTGCTTGACATGGTCGTCTATTATAAACCTTCCGGAGGCATTCAGCGGGTATCGGAGGTTCGGCAGGTTCCGCTTTTTCAATCGATCCCCTATGATGTGGTGAAAAGCAGCCTGGTTATGTTTCTGAACGAGGTTTTGTACAAGGCGGTCCGTGAGGAGAGCGAGGATCAGGTGCTTTTCGAATTCCTGTTCCAGAGTATTGAGCTGCTCGACCGGATGGAAAAGGGCCTGGGTAATTTTCACCTGTATTTTTTGCTCCACCTGACGCGGTTCCTCGGGTTTTATCCGGACCGTACGCTGGAGAATGTGGCGGACTATTTTGATTTGGTGGAAGGCAGCTATACCCGGGTGACGCCGCCCCATGTTTCGGTGCTGCAGCCGCCCCATACGGCATACTGGACGGCAATTCTCGGCAGCAGTTACGATTCGCTTGAGAAGCTGCGGATCCCCGCAGAAGAACGGCGGCTCCTGCTGGGAAAGGTTCTGGACTATTACCGCCTCCATATCGGCGGATTCGGAAATATCCGGTCTGCCGAGGTGCTGGAGGAAGTGCTATCCTGATCAGTTCCTGAAATTCTGGGTTACCATGATGCCGTAGATTCCCCCGTCCAGGATGCCGATCCCAACCCGGCCGAAAGTCGGCCGCAGAATATTCGCCCGGTGGCCGGGAGACTCCATCAGGCCCTGGTGCGCAATACGAAGCGTCTGGGCAAGTGCAAGGTTTTCGCCGGCGGCGATGAACGGGACCTTCGCTTTCCGGATCCTGTCAAAAGGCGATTCGCCTTCAGGACTGATATGGGAAAAGTAGCTCCGCGCAAACATGTCCCGCGAGTGAGCCCTTGCGACCGGTATGAGTTCCCGGTCAAGTCTCAGGGGCGCCAGGCCTTCCTTTTTGCGCTCGTTGTTGATCAGTACCAGCATCTCCAGTTCAAGGTCCTCCCTGGGCGGGGCATTTTTCACGGCAAAAGGCAGCCTGATATACTCTTCGGAGGTGGACTCGACAGCCATGCTGCCGGCGGGTATCCGGATCACGTCGGTCAGGTCCGGAGCAATCCGCGACTCCAGCACTTCGACCTGGTCGGAAAGTTTGCCGGCAAGAAAGCTGGACCGGCTTTCGCGCGTAAGGCCCGGCCAGAAGGGGATGGTTAATAAGAGCGTGGCAAGCAGGGCCGCATAAATCAGTCCGGCTGCAAGTCCGGGCAGGATTCCCAGGAAGGTATTGATCCTGCTGAAGTGGGCTTTTTCAGGGATCGCTTTATAGGGCGGTGTCAGGACGGTAAGGATGACCAGGCGGATCAGGAAGATCGTCAGAATAAAGGATACCGGAATGGACCAGGAGCCGGTGACGCTGAAAAAGGATTCCAGAAGCCTGGCGACAGAAGGGTAGAGCCAGAGCGACACCAGGATGATGCTCAGCCAGCAAACCAGTTCCATCAATCCCAGCAGGAACCCTTTTTTCCAGTGGCTGCAGACAGCAACGGCGATTACCAGGATCAACAGCACATCAACCATATTCATCGGAAAGCATCTCCCATCCTCATAGAAACAATATAGTGTCCCATAAGTTGTGATTCCCGCTGCGGGGTCGCGACGTTCGGTCCCGGAATTAAAAAACAAAGGGTCTTCTTTCTTTTAACCATGGTTTGTTTAACTTTATGTATAACAAACCGCGTACTATGGCACTTTTCAACCTTCAGATTAACGGTAAGATTTATAAGGCAGATGTGGAACCGGATACCCCGCTGCTATGGGTCCTGCGGGACAGTCTCCGCCTTGTAGGCACCAAGTACGGCTGCGGAATCGCCCAGTGCGGTGCCTGCACCGTCCACCTCAATGGGGCAGCGGTCCGGTCATGCGTGCTGCCGGTATCGGCTGTCGGCAACTCCAAAGTGATCACGATCGAAGGGCTGTCTGAAAACGGAGATCACCCGGTTCAGCAGGCCTGGGACGAAGTGGATGTCGCCCAGTGCGGCTATTGCCAGGCCGGCCAGATCATGACTGCAGCCGCTTTCCTGAAAAGAAATCCCCGTCCCTCAGACGAGGAGATCGAATCCGCGATGCATGGCAATATTTGCCGCTGCGGTGCTTATCACCGCATCCGTGAGGCCGTTAAAGTAGCAAGCACTAAATCCTGAAACCATGTCAACGATCAATAAAAGCAGACGCGATTTTTTAAGAATGGCAACGATCACCGGTGGTGGTCTGTTGCTGGGTTTTAACTGGTTCAGCTCGGAGGCCAGGACACTGGCCGTAGTGTCACCCGAGGCGATCGCTGAAGGCAGCGTAACATTCAATAGTTACCTTTCGATAGCAGGTGATGGAGTGATCACGATCGCATCACCCAACCCGGAGCTTGGTCAGAATATTATGACTTCATTCCCGATGATCGTCGCCGAGGAACTGGATGCGGACTGGAAACAGGTGAAAGTGGTTCAGGCGCCGCTGGATGATCGCTTCGAGCGGCAGCTGACCGGCGGTAGCGGCGCGGTTCCGCACTCCTGGAAACGCCTGCGAAATGCCGGAGCGACAGCGCGCCATATGCTAGTCAGCGCAGCTGCCGCCCAGTGGAAAGTGCCCCTGGCCGAATGTACTGCGAGCGAAAGTTTCGTGGTGCACGTACCGAGCGGGAGGAAACTGTCTTTCGGTGAACTGGCCGGATCGGCGTCCAAAATGCCGGTGCCTGCCGAGGTCAGACTGAAGGATCGTAAAGACTTCAAACTGATCGGGAAAGCGGTCAGGAATGTCGAGAATCACAATATAATTACCGGAAAGCCCCTGTTCGGCCTGGACTTTTACCGGGAGGGCATGGTATATGCGATGATCCAGCGTCCCCCCTTCGGAATGAAAATAAAGTCGGTGGATGCCGCCGCCGCCACGTCCATGCCGGGAGTCCTGGATGTTGTGACGTTCAAGAACAATGTAGCCGTGGTCGGTCAGTCGACCTGGCAGGTGAACAAGGCCAGAAAGGCGGTCAGGATCGAATATGAGGCTGACGGGGCGATCGAAAGTACCACGGATCATGACCGGCTTCTCAGCTCGCTGCTCGATGAGGGTGAGGTTACGGTGCGGCGCAGGGACGGTGATCCGGATGCGGCCTTCAGGGCTGCGGCCAAAGTCGTAAAAAGCGAGTATCAGTGCCCGTTTCTTTCGCACAGTCCGATGGAGCCCATGAACTTTTTTGCGCACGTCCGGCCGGACGGGGTGGAGCTTGTCGGTCCGACCCAAACCCCGGGAAATGCCCGGCGCGAGGTGTCTCAGCTGCTGAACGTCCCGGAGGACAAAATCAGCCTTCAGCTCACCAGGCTCGGCGGGGGCTTCGGCCGCCGCCTGAAAACCGACTATGCAACGGAAGCGGCCGAACTTTCCAGCCTGATCAAAAAGCCGGTTAAGGTGATCTGGACCCGTGAGGATGACATGACAGGCGGCAGCTACCGGCCGGCGGTCCGGTACCGGTTTGAAGCTGCGCTTGACAGTGAGGGGCAGATGATCGGATACCGGCTACGGGGCGCCGGCATTAATTCCGGTAATCCTACAAGGGAGCACAATTTTCCTTCGGGGGCGGTCGATAACCTGCTGATCGATTCGGTAGAGCATAAGTCGCCGATCACTACCGGCGCATGGCGGGCACCCATCACCAACTTTCTCGGTTTCGCTGAACAGGCGTTCCTTGATGAAGTTGCCGAGGCGGCAGGAAAGGATCCGGTTGCATTCCGGCTCGAGCTTCTTGAAAAGGCAAGGAAATCGCCGGTTGGCGAGATCCGGTACGACATTGCCAGAATGGAAAGCGTGATCCGGCTTGCCGCCGAAAAAGCCGGCTGGGGCACCCGGAAGGATGTGGCGCAGGGATTCAGCGTCTACTTTTCCCATGCATCCTATGTCGCACAGGTTGCCGAGGCCGTGGTGGAGGACGGTAAACCGGTTATCCGGAAGATCTATGCTGCGGCCGATTGCGGCGAGGTTGTTAACCTCAGCGGCGCCAGGCAGCAGGTTATGGGCGGTATCGTTGACGGTCTGGGTCATGCGATGTACGGAAAGCTGACCTTCCGGGACGGTGCCACTGAGCAAAAGAACTTTAATTCGTACAGGCTGATCCGCATGAAGGAGATTCCTGAAATCGATACCTGGTTTGTTGATAATGGGATCGATCCGACGGGTCTTGGCGAACCGGCTCTGCCGCCAACCGGGGGTGCGGTGGCCAACGCATTCTTTAAGGCTACCGGCAAGCGGTTGAGAAGGCAGCCCTTCATTGATGAAGAGATCTTTAAGGTTTCGTCTTAGGACGACGGGTGAGGGGCAGGCCCTTCACCCCTTGTTGAAAGGATTAACCGGCAATTCCTTTAATGTCCGCCTCCGTCCAGAATTTCGGAAGCGTGGAAAACGGCCGGAAGGATGGCTTCCAGCGATTCCTTCACCCCGGATGTGCTTCCCGGGAGGGTAATAACCAGTGTTTTTCCGATCGTGCCGGCAACCGACTGGCTCATCATTGCCAGCGGAGTCCGCATCTGGCCGTGGTTCCTGATGGCTTCGGCAATGCCCGGAGCGTCCTTCTCCAGCAGTTCTTTTACCGCTTCATGGGTCACATCCCGCGGACCGAGTCCGGTGCCCCCGGTGGTGAATATGAACCGGATATTTTCTGCGGCCCACCTGCGGATCACCGACTGGATCTCGGTCTTGTCGTCGGGAACCACCAGGAACCCCTTTACTGTCGCCCCGGTTCTTTCCAGGGTATCACGGATCAATTGACCACTCCGGTCCTTCCGGGCCCCGGCTGCGGCAGAATCGGAACATACCAGAATGGCGCACGCCGCCGCTGTGTTGAACCTGCTCCGGTCAGATTTGCCCCCTTTTTTTTCCAGGAGTCGGATATGACCGATCTCCAGCCGGGTATCGACCGGTTTAAGCATATCATAAAGTTCCAGAGCGGCTACGGATACCGCTGTAAGCAGTTCCATTTCGATGCCGGTTCTGCCGATGGACTTAGCTTCTCCGCTGATCAGGATACCTGTCCTGCTGAATGCCGATGGGTCGACCAGTCCGGCATGGACCGATTCGTCCAGGAACTCAAACTTCAGGTCCATGCCGTCAATAGCAACGGGGTGGCAGTGTGGTAATAACTGAGGGGTCAGTTTCGCACCGAGGAAACCGGCCGCCCGGGCGACATCAAACAGGTTCCCTTTGGGAAGTGCGTTGTTCTTAATCAGACCGATTGACTCGGACGAGCAGAAAATGACTCCCGTTGCACGGGCTGTACGGAGGGATATTTGTTTACCTGTGATATCACGCATAAGCAAATATGGAAATAATGGACGGTTTAAAAGGGCAATGATCAGTCGTAAAACGTCACCCGGCCGGTTTCGACCTCATAAAGGCCGCCGACCACCCTGATCTTGCCATCCTGCTCCATTTCCCTGATGATCGGGCTTTCCTGGCGGATCCTTTCAATCGCATGTCTGATATTAAGTTCCGTTACATTGATGACAAAATCGGTGTTGCTGCCGGTCCTGTTCTCCTGCGTGGTCGTTTCGGCGTCGATGGCCGGCTGTACTTTTTCCAGTAGCGTCGTCAGGTGTCCGAGCTGAACCTGGTTGCAAGCTCCGGTGATCGCGCCGCAGCGGGTATGTCCTATTACGGCAATGATCTTTGATCCGGCCAGCCTAGTGGCGAATTCCATGCTTCCCAGAATGTCTTCATTGACGATGTTGCCCGCTATGCGGATGCTGAAGATATCGCCAAGACCCTGGTCGAAGATCAGTTCCGCGGAGGTCCGGGAGTCTATACAGCTCAGGATGGTGGCGAACGGGAACTGGCCTTCTGCAGTTTCGTTAACCTGTTCCAGTAAGTTACGGTGGGCTTTCAGGTTCTGGACAAACCTTTCATTTCCTTCTTTCAGAATTTGCAGGGCCAGGTCCGGGGTCAGATTGTTCTGGGACTCGTAATTGTGAGTTCGCATTTTTTACCGTTTAGTTGAGCGGCAAAGATAGTAAAGGCTTCGGTTGCAGGAAACGGAAATAGGGGTGCCCCGCTTTGACTCTCCCAAAAAGGTGCGGAAAAAATAAACCCCTCAGTGAGTCTGAAGGGTTTGTGGAGGCTACTGGATTCGAACCAGTGACCCTCTGCTTGTAAGGCAGATGCTCTGAACCAGCTGAGCTAAGCCTCCCGGTCATGCGACTGGAAAAAATAAAACCCTCCGGTCTGTTGAAGGGTTTTTGTGGAGGCTACTGGATTCGAACCAGTGACCCTCTGCTTGTAAGGCAGATGCTCTGAACCAGCTGAGCTAAGCCTCCCTTTTATCCTTGTTATGCGGTTCAAAAACGCCCCGGCATAACTCCCTCGCGTTTGGGTCTGCAAATATAGACCCTTGGATCAACTCTGCAAAATAAAAATCTAACTTTTTTCCGAGCGGTTGATTTACAGGTATTTCGTCAGGTCCTCTGATAGCGGTTTGACAGCCGAACGGAACCGGTGTACCAGTTTGCCGTTTTCATCGATAAGGAATTTCTCAAAGTTCCATTTTACGGCGCCGGTAAAATCAGGGTTTTCTGCAGTGGTCAGGTATTTGAAAAGGGGGTGGATGTCGTCGCCGGCAACGCTCACTTTGGAGGCCAGCGGGAAGGTGACCCCGTAGTTCTTTTTGCAGAATTCGGTGATCTGAAGGTCCGTGCCGGGCTCCTGGCCGCCGAAGTTGTTTGCGGGAAATCCGATAACGGCAAGCCGGTCGCCATAAAGCTCGGCCAGTTTCTCCAGTTCTGCATACTGGGGTGTATAGCCGCACTTGGACGCCGTATTAACGATCAGGATCTTCTTGCCTTTGTATTTGGCCAGATTGATGGTTTTTCCGTCGATTGCCTTGATGTTCTTGAATTGATAGACGGATGATGGCGATACGAGCAGCATCAGGATGATTGCAAGCAGTTTCATGGTTGTTCAAATTTTGATCTAATATAAAGAACCTTTTCAGAAATTCCGTTGTATCAGTTGTTAATAACTTAAGATGTTGACTAATAATTTTTTAGTCTGTTTTGAGGTGCGGTTCATGTCATGTTTTCCACAAAGCCGTATCTTTGTATTCAAATAACGAAAATATGTCAGCAGTGGTAAATATTCCCCGCCTTGATCTGAATGATTATTTAAAAGGCACTCCGGAACAACGGAAAAAGTTTTCAGACGATATCGGTAAGGCATTTACGGATACCGGATTCGTAACGATCGCGAACCATGGTATGACGCAGGAGCTGATCGATGAACTTTATGCTGAAGTTAAGCGCTTTTTCGGACTGCCGGAGGAGACAAAGAAGAAGTATGAAAAACCGGAACTTGCAGGTCAGCGCGGTTACACCAGCAAGGGCCGTGAAAAGGCCAAGGATTCCAAAGTTCCTGACCTGAAGGAGTTCTGGCAGCGCGGGCAGGAAGTGACTGACGGGGATCCCATCAAAAACGAGTACCCTGACAACGTACTGGTTGAGGAATGCCCCGGTTTCAACAAAGTGACACGCGAAGTCTATGAGCGGCTGGAGTATGCCGGTCAGCACCTGCTCAGGGCCATTGCGGTGTACCTGGATCTTCCTGAGAACTATTTTGACGATAAGGTCCATAACGGCAATTCAATTTTGCGTGCCATCCATTATTTCCCGATCGAGGATCCTGATCATCTTCCTGCAGATGCGGTTCGCGCCGGTGCTCATGAAGATATCAACCTGATCACGCTGCTGATCGGCGCCAGTGCCGATGGTCTGGAGGTGCTTACCCGCGACGGTCAATGGTTCCCGGTGAAGGCCCAGGTGCAGGATATTGTTGTGAACGTGGGCGATATGCTGCAGCGTCTGACCAACAATAAGCTTAAGTCAACTACGCACCGTGTGGTGAACCCGCCGCGCGAGCTGATGAAGACCTCACGTTTTTCAGTTCCGTTCTTCCTGCATCCCAAATCCAATATGGATCTGACCAGTCTGGAATCCTGCGTCGACGCTGAACATCCGAAAGCTTATCCGGATATTACCGCCGGGGCTTACCTGGACGAACGTCTCCGGGAGATCGGCCTGAAAATGTAGGCTGAACCATCATAAAAAAACGCCTGCTGGTCTCATCAGCAGGCGTTTTTTTATTACCGGGTCATTTCTTCGCGGATCCGTTGTTCCAGTTCTGCGGGACACTGGGTGCCGATAATATAGATCAGGCCGTCGCGGTCCGTGAGTCTGACCGACTCTTTACCACCCGCGTAAAACCGGATCGTTCCTTTTTTATGGAGGTTGTAAACCGGGTTATTGATGATGAATGAACTGTAGGGTGCGCGTTCCACCTTAACGATGCTGTTCAGGTCGATTTTTACCAGGCGGGTGGTCCACAGGCCCTTGATCAGCACGCTTTTGTTCTTTACGGTGGTCCGGTAGTGCAGCAGGAACATCATGATGATGGAAACGATGATGATACTGCAGCCCACTACCAGGAAAAGGTCTGCGTTAGCCTGTTCCCCCGCCACAAAATAAGCGATGAAACAGAACAGGGCCATGACCATCCGGACACTGATCCTGGTATAGTCCCGGCCCAGGTACTGGTTCTCTATGAAGACAGAGGATTTTTCCATTATTTCAGTTCGAAGATATAAACTTTTTTAGTGTTTGGAGTAACCTTGTACCGGTCATCCAGGCGCATCCCGGCCACCCAGATGATCTCCCCGTTACCGTTCACCACGATCGGTACACGGCTTTTACGGATCAGCGGAACCTTTCGGCTTACAAAGAAGTCACTTACTTTCTTCGTGCCGTTCATTCCCAGCGGGCGGAATGTGTCGCCTTGCTGCCAGCTTCTGACCGTCAGCGGGAATACGAGCAGGTCGGCGTCCACGGCGGCCCTGTTGGGAGCCGTTTCCTCCGGTCCTGTCTGCGTGCCGGTCCGGATGCTCATTTCTGACCGGTTCCAACGGATTTCCGTATCCTCCGGCCCGATCATGGCAGAAGGTTGTGCCGCTTTCTGCTTCGCACTGATCAGGAGGTTCCCGCGGTCGATCAGCAGCACATGCGACCCGGATTCAAACGTGAGACCGGACTGGCCGTGAAGTGACCGGGCCAGGTCGCCGGTGACCGCCTCGGTAAAGCCGAATGGTTTCAGTATTTCGTATAGCAGGGTGTGCAGTGGGCTGAGCTTCTGAACCTCATTAAGTGACAGGCAGATCAGGTCGCCGTCTTTGTGCAGTAGTTTCGCCGACAGGGAGCGTACGGTCTCCCTGAGGAGCAGCTCGAGTTCCGTGAACCGCCTGTTGTTTGCTTCAAAGGTCTCTTCCAGGTTGGGATTCAGTTCTTTAAGCTTCGGGATCACTTCCAGCCGGATCTTGTTCCGGGCATACTTGGTTGAAATGTTGGATAGGTCATCCCGGTAGCGGATTCCGTTCTCCTCAGTCAGCTGGTCGATCTCCTGCCGGGTCAGGAACAGAAGGGGCCGGATGATCCGGTCTCTTTTTGGCCGGATACCATGCAGCCCGGCAATTCCGGTTCCCCGGACCAGGTTCAGCAGGGTCGTTTCGATGGCATCATTTTGGTGATGGGCTGTAGCGATATACTGGTACCCATTCTGCTCCCGGATGGTTTCGAACCAGCGGAAGCGAAGTTCGCGCGCAGCCATCTGGATGGACAGCCGGTTTGATCCGGCGAATTCCCGGGTGTTGAACCGGGCATGAAAGTATGGTGCCCGGAATTCTTCGGCAAGCTGCCGGCAAAACTGCTCATCGGCATCAGCCTCCGTTCCGCGAAGCGTGAAATTGCAGTGTGCGATGCCGAACCGGATGCCGGATTGTTGAAAGAAATGAGCCAGCAGGACCGAGTCCCGGCCGCCGCTTACCCCCAGGAGTATGCTGTCCCCCTCCGCGAACAGATCGTTTACGGATATGAAGTCTTTAAAGCGGTCCAGGGGTAGCATGGTCAAATTTATATTTTAAATAACCTAAGGCAAAAAAACTAATTTTGTAAGGTGAGAAAACTGTTTGTTGTTTTATTCTTTTCCATGGTCTGCCTGTCCGCATTGGGACAGAAAGCGAAAGAGGTTCAGCTCATACGATCTGAAACATTGCGTGGAACTCCTTCTGCCGGCACGCTTCGGGTGATTAAACCAATTTTCTCCCACGAGGGCTCTACCCTTTCAGCCGATAGTGCCAATTTCAACCAGACCGCCAACACATTCGACGCCTTCGGCACCGTAGTGATCACACAGAGCAACGGGACAACGGTCTATTCCGATTTCCTGAACTATAACGGGAATACGCGGGTGGCTCTGCTTACCAAGAATGTGCGGCTGGTGGACGGAACGGCGACTCTGACAACGGACCACCTGACCTACAATATGGGGACCCGCATCGGTACCTATACAGGCGGCGGAAAGATTGTGAATGAAGAGGATGTCCTGACAAGCAGAAACGGATACTATTTTGCCAACTCGAATGATGCCTACTTTCGGTACGACGTCGATGTGACGACTCCCGACGCCAATATCAAGACCGATACCCTTCGGTACAACTCGGTCACCAAAATCGCGTACTTTTATGGTCCGACGAACATTTATGGTAAGACCGACAGTACCCGTCTCTATACGGAGAACGGAAACTATCATACCGTGACCGAACAGGCGCGGTTCGGAAAGAAGAACCTGTACACCCAGGGCAGCAAATCATTGAAGGGAGACAGCCTGTTCTATGACGGGAAAGCCGGGTACGGCCGGGCGATCAATAACATCACTTTCATCGATACCGCCCAGCAGATCATACTTAAGGGCGGCCTCGGCACGTATCACGAGAAGGACGAAAGCACCCTGGTCACCCGGAACGCCTATGTGGTCTTCGTGACCGAGAATGACTCCACGAAAACAGATTCGATCTATATGACAGCGGACACGCTGTACACGCGGGTGATCCCGTTAAAGGAGTTCAAACCGATCCCGGCCAGGGAACTGAAGGCAGATTCCGAACTTGCCGATGCGGAAGCGGATGCCGACGTTGATTCCGCTGCCCCGGACACCATTCCGGAAGCGGAGGCTCCGGCTCCTGAACCCGGGAAGCCCGCATCCGATTCGCTTCAGACCGTAAAACCGGCGCTTCCTGCAAAACCGGCGGGAAAGAAGGCGGATTCGGTCCGGGCCGTCCCTGATTCCGTCCGGGCGAAACAGGCGATCATAAACGATTCGATCCCTGCAGATACAGGCCGTACGAGGATCGTGATGGCCTATCATAAGGTGAAGATCTTCAAGTCGGATCTGCAGGCCCGTGCCGATTCCATATTCTTTGGCTATGCCGACTCTACCCTGCGATGCTTCACCAATCCGATGATATGGGCTGAAGGGTCCCAGCTGTCAGGGGATACGATCTATCTTCAGCTGAAGAACCGGCAGCTGGACAACATGGTTCTTAATCAGAACAGTTTCATCGTCAATGTCGAACTCGATTCTACGAAATTCAATCAGGTCAAAGGAAAAACGATCACCGGACTGTTCCACGATAACAAGCTCCGTCAGATGTTCGTCGACGGCAACGCGGAAAGTGTCTACTATACGGTGGAGGATTCCGCTTACAGCGGCATGAACTACCAGGTGAGCAGCCGGATGCGGGTCCGGTTCACCGAAAACAGGATGGAAAGCATCACGTCGATCCTGAAGCCTGAAGGAAGCTACTACCCGATGGACGAGATCCCGGAAGACCGGGAGGTTTTGGAGGGATTTATCTGGAAGCCCAAGGACCGGCCGCGCTCCAAGGAAGAGATCATTCCGAGCCTCCGGAAGGCTCCGGTGAAGAAGCCTGCCAAAAAACCTGCTGCAAAACCTGTTGCCGGAACGTCTTCAGCAAAGAAAGCCGGGTCCCGAAGGTGATCAGTGTTCTTTAAGGAAAGCGACAAGCTTCCGGATGGCCTGGCTGCGGTGGCTTATCCGGTTCTTCTCCTGGAGGTCCATTTCCGCGAAAGTGAGATCATACCCGTCGGGCCGGAAGATCGGATCATAGCCGAACCCGCCGTTGCCGGCCAGACCATCGGTAATGACGCCTTCCACCGTGCCCTCAAAATAATGTTCCCGGCCGTCCAGGATCAGGGAGATCACCGTCCTGAATCGGGCACGGCGGTTTTCCGAACCGTTCAGTTTGTCGAGGACCAACCGGATGTTCCGGTCCATGTCCCGGCTTCCGGAGTACCTTGCGGAGTATACCCCAGGTTCACCGTTCAGGGCGTCGATCTCCAGACCCGAATCATCGCCGAAGCAATCCTGGCCGTAATTCCGGAAAATATACTGGCTTTTCAGACTGGCGTTTTCATGGAATGTGATGCCCGTTTCCGCAATATCCTCGGTACACCCGATATCGTTCAGGCTTTTCAGAATAAAGGCGGTGCCGACCATGTGCTGCACTTCTTCCAGCTTGTGCCGGTTATTGGTCGCAAATATCAGTGTACGGTTCATCCTAAAAATTTTTCATGACCTGCCAGAACGCCTTCTTTTTGTTAATATCGGCCTGCATCTCCTGAAAGGTATAGGTGGTAAGCAGTTTTACGTCGCCGTGCTTTCCCGGTATGTTCGTGCTGACGGCCGGAAGTCCGAACTGTTCTGCAGAAAGTCCGAAGAATACGATCCGGGACGGGACGAAGAAGCTTTTCAGCTGGGGGAAGGTGACCCCGGGGAACTTACCGGCGTTCAGAATCGCAACGTCACGCAGCTCCAGCCCCTTGGCCTGGAGGATTTTCAGAAGCACCTCCCGGTCCGCAGTATTCAGATGCTGATGTCCCGGGTCATTGACCAGGATCAGGAAGTACTTGTTATTTTCACCGAGGTAGGAGAACACAGGCGCTTCCTCCTGCGTAGCTTTCGCTTCGGGGCCGGATGGTCGCTGCACTTCCGGTGCCGGTTCCGGCATCGCTTCATGAACCCGGTAGAGATCTTCACTCATCAGCAGGCGAAGCGCCGGCAAATCTTCAGCTAACAGTTTTCCCATTTACGCAAAAATACGTTTGTTCTGTTAAAAATCGTTAAAAGCGGGAACGGAGGGGACAAATAAGACTATTTTAGCGGCCGCGGCGTTGGATTTCCGGTTAGGGTGGCTTTTAATTAAAGTTACCTGATTAACAAATTAATCTGATATTTTTGGGGTTCCTAACCCATTCAGTGGGATATAAAAAATTTGAATTATAAAATGAGAAAAATCTTAGGGCTGTTAACAGCAGCACTTCTTGTTATTGTTACATCTGCTTCGGCACAACAGAAGAAATCATTGGATAAAATCGCTGCGGTTGTGGGAAGCAATATCGTGCTGCAGTCAGAAATCGACATGCAGTATGCGCAGTACCTGGCTCAGGGGAACCCGGCGGATGAAGATATCAAATGCCAGATCCTCGACCAGATCCTTGCTCAGAAACTGCTTACCCAGCAGGCGGTGATCGATTCGGTCACCGTTACAGAAGATGAAGTGGATAGTGAAGTGGACCGCAGGATGCGTGTCAGCATTCAGCGGGCAGGCGGCCAGGAACGCCTGGAGCAATTCCTTAACCGGTCCCTTATCCAGTATAAGCAGGAGATCCGGAATGATATCCGTGAGATGCTCGTGGCCCAGAGAATGCAGGGCAAGATAACCGAGAATGTAAGCGTGACCCCGCTGGAGGTGAAGAGATTCTTTGAATCCATCCCGAAGGACAGTCTGCCTTATTTCAATACGGAGGTGGAAGTGGGAGAGATCGTTGTTTACCCCAAACTGACCAAGGCAGAAAAGGAGGCTTTCCATGATAAGGCGGAGGCACTGCGGCTGCGGATCAAGGGCGGTGAGGATTTTGCCACGCTGGCACGCCTTTATTCACAGGACCCCGGCTCTGCCTCAGAGGGCGGGGATCTGGGCTTCTTTGACAGAACGGTCATGGCGAAGGAATTTACGGCCATGTCGTTCAAACTGAAGGCCGGCGAGCTTTCACCTGTTTTCGAAACCGAATTCGGATTCCATGTGCTGCAGGTCATTGAACGGCGCGGTGAGCAGGTCCGGGTGCGGCACCTGCTGATTAAGACCGAACCGACTCCGGCGAGCCTTGCCCGTGCGAAGGCGCATATTGACAGTATCTACAATGATGTGGTCAGCAAGAAGATCAGCTTTTCCACTGCTGCCGGATTATTTTCAGACAATAATGAAACCAAGTACAATGGCGGGATGTTGCTAAATGCTGAGAACGTTCAGAGCAGAACCACTTTCATTCCTACCGACAAACTGGAACCGCAGGTTTTTCTGACCATTGACACCATGCAGGTTGGCGGATTTTCGAAGCCGGAGATCTTTACCTCACCTCAGGGAAAACAGGGCTACCGCTTCCTGCATCTGAAGTCCAGGACCGGGCCTCACCAGGCCAGTTTTGAGCAGGACTTCCCGAAGTTGAAGGAGGCGGCCTTTGAGGACAAGATCAACCGTACGGTAAGTGAGTGGTTTGAAAAGCGCAGAAAGGAAACCTATATCAGGATTGATAATGAGTATTTGGCCTGCCCGTCCCTGAAAGGATGGATACCGGCAGGAAGCTAGAAAACATATGAACCAGGCATTTACTTCACAGGTCGAGGCTGTCGATGCACTCAGTGCTTCCTATCAGGATATCCGTTCAGAAATCGGAAAGGTCATCATTGGCCAGGAAGATGTCGTCAAGTCTGTACTGATCTCGATCTTCAGTAACGGGCACTGCCTCCTGGTCGGTGTCCCGGGCCTTGCCAAAACGCTGCTGGTGCAAACGGTCGCTCAGGTCCTGGATCTGTCGTACAACAGGATCCAGTTCACACCGGACCTGATGCCCTCCGACATTATCGGTTCGGAGATCTTCGGGGAAGACCGGTCCTTCAAATTTATCCAGGGCCCGATCTTCTCCAATATTATTCTTGCCGATGAGATCAACCGGACTCCGCCCAAAACCCAGGCGGCCCTGCTGGAAGCCATGCAGGAGAAGATCGTTACCGTCGGCGGGAATACGCATCCCCTGCCGAGGCCATTCTTCGTTCTGGCTACCCAGAATCCTATCGAGCAGGAAGGAACCTACCCGTTACCGGAGGCTCAGCTCGACCGGTTCATGTTCAATGTGTCGCTGACCTACCCGACATTCAGTGAAGAACTTCAGGTCGTAAGGAATACAACGTCCAATGTTTCGGCAGAACCGCGTAAGATACTTAACAGTGATCAGATCGTATACTTTCAGCAACTGATACGCAATATTCCCATTGCAGATAACGTGCTGGAATATGCCGTGTCCCTGGCGGCCAGATCCCGGCCCAATACGGCGGGTGCTACGGCCGAGGTAAACCGGTTCCTGAGCTGGGGCGCCGGTCCCCGCGCTTCCCAGTTCCTGGTCCTGGGAGCCAAATGCCATGCAGCTATCTCCGGAAAGTATTCTCCCGACAAGGATGATGTTCAGGCGGTTGCCGAGGCCATTCTGCGGCATCGCATCGTCCGCAATTATAAGGCGGAAGCTGAAGGGATCAGCACCGAGACGATCATCGCCAACCTTCTTTAATTCACACAGTAGCCCAACATCGGGGATAAGTGCTAAATTTATCCTTATTCAACGTTAAAAAATGAAAAGGCAACTCTTACTACTATGTTCCGTTCTCATCCTGGGAGCGGCTGGTAACCCTGCTGAAGCCCAGCAGAAAGGCAACTATGTCATGGTTATCCACGGCGGCGCGGGAACCATTCTGAAGAAGAATATGACTCCTGAAAAGGAAAAGGCCTATAAGGAAAAGCTTACGGAAGCACTTCAGACCGGGTACGACCTGCTGAAGTCCGGAAGGAGCAGCCTCGACGCCGTTGAGGCCACGGTAAGGGTCATGGAAGACTCTCCGCTGTTCAATGCAGGAAAAGGCGCGGTGTTTACCAACGAAGGGCGCAACGAACTGGATGCTGCCATTATGGATGGGAAGACGCTTGCTGCGGGCTCGATTGCCGGGGTTACGACGATCCGTAACCCGATCTCAGCTGCGCGGGCGGTGATGGAAAAATCCGAACATGTCATGATGGTGGGCGAAGGCGCAGAAAAGTTTGCGCGCCAGGCCGGTCTTGAGATCGTGGAGCCCGCGTATTTCCGGACCGAGGATCGCTGGAAAGGTCTGATACGGGCCCGGAAGGATGACTCCACCCGCGCCGTCCTGGATCACGGCAGTAAGAAAGGCTTGAAGCTCGGTATCGAAAACAAGGATAACAAGTTCGGTACAGTGGGTGCTGTGGCGCTCGATAATAACGGCAATCTGGCGGCGGCCACGTCTACGGGCGGAATGACCAACAAGAAATATGGCCGGGTAGGAGATGCTCCGATCATCGGTGCGGGTACCTACGCCAATAAGACTGTCGGGATCTCGTGTACCGGGTGGGGCGAATATTTCATCCGCAATGTGGTTGCCTATGACGTAGCGGCCCTGATGGAATATAAGGGTCTGAGCCTTTCCGAGGCCACCCATGAGGTGATCATGAAAAAGGTGCCGGAGCTTGGCGGCGACGGCGGGCTGATCGCGCTGGATAAGGACGGAAACGCTGCGTTGCCATTCAATACCGCCGGCATGTACCGCGGTACGGTGACCAGGGACGGTAAGATAGAGGTTCTGATTTACAAGGACTGAAGGAAGATCCGGCCTTGAATGGAAAATGCCCCCTGTTTTTGCGACCGGGGGCATTTTTTATGGGTTTTCAGGCGGAGAACACTTCAAAGATCACGTACCATTTCCCGTCACGGAGCTGCCAGATGCGGACATATTGGTAGATGTCCGTCTTAGCGTTCCGGGTCACATGGGCGGTTCCGTAGGTATAGGCCAGGTCGCCGCTGAATGCTCGGTCGACCGCCGTGTGCGTCGTGTTGATCCGGATGTTCTTCGACCCGAGGAATTCTTCTACCTGCGTGTGACCTATCAGGGGTTCACTGCCTGGAAAAAGGAAGTGGAAATCCGGGCTGGCATATTCCCGGTAGGCCGTGCTTCCCGATACCCGCTGTGCGGTTCCCATCAGATCATCAGTGGTGGCGACAATATCTTTACGTTGTTGCAGCCGGTTGTCCGACCGCTGTTTGAAGTACTTCGCGGTACGGGGGCTGGCATAGTCCAGTGCAGGCTCGGACGCCGGTTTGGGGTGTGAGATCCCGATGTCCATCGCCAGCTTCCAAACGCCGCGGGAATTCTTCTTCCAGACGGACAGATACTGACCGTAGCCTTCTTTTCCGCTGCCTGCCGGCCGGACCACATAGGGACCGGATGTAAAGCCCCAGTCTCCGCTCTGGGCGATCCGGGCAAACGTCGGGTACCAGTGCAGGTAGGTGCTGTCTTCCTTAATGGCCGAGTAGAAATCGCGGGCTTTCACCGGTCCCGGACGGAATACCAGGGTGTTTTGGTCGCTGACCTGCAGGAATCCTTTTTTAATGCCTTTTTCAAGCGCGGTACTGGCAAAGAAGTTTTCAGCCGACACCAGACTCTGTACGTCCGGAGGCGGTGTCTGCGCTAAAATAGCTGAGGTCATCAGAAGTGATAAGGTTACTAAGGTTAATTTCCGGATCATTGGACTAAAGGTAAGTATTTCCCGCTTCTCGTCGACGGGGACCGGGCGATTAGGCGGGAAGCAATCTATTTAGTAATTTTATGAATAGTTAACTATAAACCATATGACAAAACAGCTGTTCTCCCTGACCCTATTGTTTCTGACCGCCGCCAGTTTACGCTCCTTCAGCCAGGGCCAGTACCTGCAGGACGTTAACGGCCGCCCTATCCTCGAGACCCAATATACGCACGTCGAGGGGAGTCCGTATCTTTTCACGGACTGGACGCAGGGCGTCGTGAAATTAAAGAACGGTACGACCTATAAGGACATACCCTTAAAATATGACCAGGTCGCAGAAGAGCTGCTGTTCAGCCATAACGGCCAGGCGCTCACATTTGTTGATCCGGTTGTCGAATTTCGGTTCAAGGACGGACCCCTGTTCCGCTCCGGCTACGGAACAGGCTTCTATGAGATCCTTTCGGACGGAGGTACCAAACTGATCCGGAGAAGGTTCAAACAGATCTCCGAAAGCAAGGAGTATAATTCCGCCTCTGTCACCAAAAAGTTTTTGGAGCTGGAGTCGCTGTATATTGTCAAGGGGGGGGAGCTGATCAAGATCCGAAAGGATAAGAAGTCGGTTCTGGCCGCCCTGGGGGATAAGGCGGAACAGCTTGAAAGCCATATAAGATCGGAAAAGCTCAACCTGAAGAATGAGGCTGCGATCGCCAGCCTGGTGGATTATTATAATACCCTGTAAATCCCGGTTGAATAAGATCCGGACAGGCCGGGTAGATCCTGCCTGTCCGGATTGTCATGCCGATCAGATCATGCTCCAGGTAGTGCCTTCCTTGCTGTCTTTCAGCTGGATGCCCAGTTCCTGAAGGCCGATCCGGATCTTGTCGGATGTGACGTAGTCCTTATTGGCCTTAGCCTCCAGCCGCAACCGGATAACAAAGTCCAGCAGTTGCGAAAGGTTTTCTGTTTCGGCCGCCTCTTCCTTCAGTCCCAGGACGTCGTAAACAAATTCCCGGATCAGCTTTTTCAGTTCCAGCAGGTCGTCTTCCGTAATAGAAGCGTTCCCGTCATAGATGCTGTTGATGATACGGACCGCTTCAAAAAGTTCCGCGATGAGTACCGGGCTGTTAAAGTCATCGTTCATCGCATCGTAGCAGCGCTGTTTTAGCTCCCCGATATTGAAGTCGCTGGTGCCGGATGTTTTTAGTTTGTCCAGCAATGAGATCGCATTCATCAGCCTTTTGAATCCCTTATCGGAGGCATCGAGTGCCTCGTTAGAAAAATCAAGCGTACTGCGGTAGTGTGCCTGAAGCATAAAGAACCGGACGGTCATCGGCGAATACCCCCGGTTCAGCAGTGCATGATCACCGGTGAACAACTGCATGGGAAGGAAGCCGTTGCCGGCTGATTTTGACATGCGGGTTCCGTTCACGGTCAGCATATTGGTATGCATCCAGTATTTAACCGGCTGGGTATGATGGCAGGCCTGTGACTGGGCGATCTCATTGGTATGGTGAGTGGCTGCCAGGTCCATTCCTCCGCCGTGGATATCGAATGTTTCGCCCAGGTATTTTGTGCTCATCGCAGAGCACTCAATATGCCAGCCCGGAAATCCGATGCCCCATGGAGACGGCCACCGCATGATATGTTCGGGTTTAGCCTTGATCCAGAGTGCAAAGTCCAGCCGGCCCTTTTTTTCATCCTGACCGCCCAGTTCCCGCGTATTCGCCAGCAGGTCTTCCAGCAGCCGGTTGGTCAGGACGGTATAATTGTGTTCCCGGCTGTATTTTTCGACATCAAAATATACCGTTCCGTTGGTCTCATATGCGTAGCCGTTGGCCAGGATGGCCTGGATCATTTCAATCTGTTCGGAAATATGACCTGTAGCGGTAGGCTCAATGCTCGGCGGGAGGGTGTTGAACAGCCGCATCACGTCATGAAACCCGATGGTGTACCGCTGAACGATCTCCATCGGCTCAAGCTGCTCCAGGCGCGCTTTTTTAGAGAATTTATCATCGCCTTCGTCCCGGTCACCTTCCAGGTGTCCCGCATCGGTAATATTCCTTACATACCGGACCTTGAAGCCGAGGTGCAGCAGGTACCGGTAGATCAGGTCGAAGGATACAAACGTGCGGCAGTTCCCCAGATGCACGTCACTGTAGACGGTGGGGCCGCATACATACATGCCTACGAAAGGGTCATTGATCGGCTCAAACGGTTCTTTCTTCCGCGTTAAAGTGTTGTAAATTTGTAAATGATTCTCCATTCAATGCTGATTCTTGCCCCTGAGGGCTTATTGTAGTTTTTCGTTAAATTCCAAATCGCTTCGCACGGCGTAGTGATCAGACAGTTTCTTCTTAACGATCCTGTAGTTCTTCACGTCGAAATCAGGGGTGGTCAAGATATAATCGATCTGAAAGTTAGGAAAAGCCCCGTTATAGGTGATCCCGAACCCGCTTCCTTTTTCAGAAAAACAGTTCCGGAGGCCTTTTTCCATAAAATTCACCGTATAGGAGATGGGCGTATCATTAAAATCCCCTGTGATTACGAAGGGCGTCGTGCATCCGGCCGTATGCTCCTTCAGTAATTCTACCTGCCCGCTTCGTTTCAGAAAAGCCCGTTTCAGACGGCTCCCGATTCTCCTAGAGGATGCAACATCTGGTTCTATTTTTTGTGTTGCATTTTTTAAGTAAGAATAGTCTTCCGGCTGAAAATTAATGGATTGAAAATGCACATTGTATACGCGCACCTTCTTCCCGTTGAATTTAAGGTCTGCAAAGATAGCCTGATTTCCGGCCGAACCCTTTCCAAACGGGATATGGCCTTTATTATCGATGGGAAACTTTGAGAAGATCGCCAGACCGGTCGCCTCGTATCCGTTATCAATAAACGACTCAAAGTAGTAATGTTCGGTATTCATGACCTCCCGAACGAGTTTCCGGAAGTTATATTCGCCCTTTTTCCTGGAAAAGAATTCCTGGAAACAAATGACGTCCGGTTGCTCCTTCCGGATGATGTTCAGAATCTGGTCCTTCGTGAATTCGTCGTTCTGAGACCCGAACTGTTTGAAGCTGTGGACATTGTAGGTCATAATCCGGAGAAACCTGTCAGAGGATTTCGGAACTTCAATTGCATTCGTCTCACGGAAGCCAACGTAGCTTGTGAGGGTTCCCCAGCCGACCAGGATCGCCCCGATTGAGATCAGCGCAAACTTCGGCTGCCGGATGATCCAGTAGATGATGAAAAGGATATTGAAGGCCAGGATGAATGGGTAGGCCAGTCCGAAGAAGGCAATAGGCCAGAATGCCCGGGGATCTACGACGGAGGCCAGGTAAGAAAGCAGCAGCAAGCCTACCAGGACCAGGTTCGCGGAGAGTATGACTTTACTGAAAACGCCGACTTTTTTTTTCTTCTTCCGCGTCATTGCTTCTTGCTCGCTTTAAACAGTTGTTCCTTCTCGGTCTTTGAAAGGCTGTCATATCCCGATTTGGAGATCTTGTCGAGGATGCTGTCGATGACTTCCTGATCCGGCAACTCATTGATGTTGCGTTTGGGAACCGCCTCGTTCCTGATCGGCCGTAACCTGCTCCGTTTGCGGGTAAAGAGTTTGCTCCAGTCGTTTCCGCGTCGTAACTGTTTTATATATGCGTACCCCAGTATTGCGCCGCCGATATGCGTGATCCCGCCGCCGGCATTTAAACCGGTGATCATCACGATATCCATGATGACGAAGGCGATCGCCAGGTATTTCAGCCGGACGCTTCCAAACAACAGCAGCATGATGCTGTAGTCGGGCAGGAGGGTGGCTGTGGCCACGACGATTGCCATTACGCTCGCGGACGCCCCAATGACCACCGAGTGCTGGATCGAGTTGCTGAAGGCCGGGAAGACGTTGTAAGCCATCACGTACATCGCAGCACCGGCAATGCCTCCGGCCAGGTAGGTGAACGTGAATTGCCGCTTGTTCAGAAAATCCTCGAAGATTCGGCCCATCCAGTACAGCCAGAGCAGGTTAAAGAAGATGTGGAAAAGGCTCCGGTGACCGAACATATAGGTGATGACGGTCCAGAACTTCGCGGCCAGCATCGGCAGGTAGGCGGGAACGGAAAGGTTGAGCTGCAGCCAGTCTGCATAACTTGTGCTTCGGGTAAAAAGGAACTGGAATACGGCCAGCAGGTTGATCACAAGGAAGACCAGCACGTTGATCCCGATGAACAGGTACAGCCTGCTTCCGGAATGCAGCATTTTATATTTCAGTTCGTTTATGATACTCATATATACCCTCCGGGACGCTTCAATCCCCAAAGCTTGATTAATATAAAACCAAATAACGCTCCGCCGATATGGGCAAAGTGTGCAACCGAATCGCCGCTGAACTGCGCCACTCCTAGAACAAGTTCAAGCACAATATAGATTGGAATAATATATTTTGCCTTTACCGGAGCAGGAATGAACAAAATAAACAATTCTGCATTAGGAAACAGCAATCCGAATGCGATCAGAAGCCCGAAAATGGCACCTGACGCGCCAAGCATCGGACCGTAATATATCTCACTTAACTTATTCAACGCTTCCTGGTTTGTTGAAGTGTACCGGGCCACATCAATGGTGATCCCACCGGTCAGCGAATAAACTTCCGCGGCCTGTACGATCATCTGAAGCGCAAGCGCGCCCAATCCGGTGATCAGGTAAAAGTTCAGGAATCGCTTTGGGCCCATGATATACTCCAGGGTGGAGCCGAAAGTATACAGTGCGAACATATTGAACAGGATATGCGCATAGCTCACCGGACTGTGCATGAACATATAGGTGATCACCTGCCAGATCCGGAAGTTCGGGGAGTCAAAATAGAAAACGCCGAGGTGCTCCACCAGGAGGTACCTGTCGCCGTCCTTAAAAAGGATGGTAGCGATGAAAAAGATGATGTTGATGATCAGGAGGTTCCTGACAACCACCGGGATATTGGAAAAGGGCGCAGTTCTATTCATATATGGGAAAGCGTTGTCAGAACTTTTCGAATTTCTGTAAAAGTTCTTCGAGCGTAAATGTAACAATAACGGGCTTGCCGGTTAAGGAAACATTCGGCGTCTGGCAGGCAAACAGCTCATCGATCATCTGATTCATTTCCTCAGCAGACAATGCCGTGCCGGATTTAATGGCGGTATTTCTGGCCAGTGTCCGGGCCAGGTTGTCCCGCTTATTTAACTTGAGTACGGCATGGTTGTTTTTAAATCCTTCGATCAGGTGTTCGAGGATTTCCGTTTCACTGAAATTCGTATTGATATCTGCAGGGATCCCTTCAATCACCAGCGCATTCTTTCCGAACTCCCGGATCTGAAAGCCGAGGGCGTGAAATTCCGGAAGCAGGTCCTTTACGAGTTCGAAATCGCCGGGACTGAGGTTTACCGTCTGCGGAAAAAGACTGGACTGGCTGGCTCCTTTATGATTGTCCAGCTGCTGCTGGAACCGTTCATACAGGATCCGTTCGTGAGCAGCGGTCTGGTCGATCAGCATGAAGCCGGACTTGATCTGGGAAATGATGTACCGGTTGTGAAGCTGGAACATCTGGCGGTCTCCGGTTTTCTGGACTGGCCGGTCAGCGATCCGGATTTCGGTCCCGGAACCCAGGTCCAATTCTTCCTGCCGGTAGGACGGATTCTCCGCGATCTCATACAGGGAGCCCCAGTTTTTGGTGACCTCCTTTCGTTCGCCGAGGTTCCGCAGGTACGGGACCTCTTTCTCCCGGGGACCGTCCGCGTGGAACGGATTGAAGTTCGGATTGAAAGCAATCTGCGGCGGTACGATGTCCTCCTGCGCTTTCGGCGTGATCATGCCGCTGAAACCCGTCTCCTGGTTGAAGTCCAGGGTAGGGGTAATGTTGTATCGACCCAGGGATCTTTTTACCGCTGAGCGGATGATGGCATAGATCGCCTTCTCGTCCTGGTACTTGATTTCAGTTTTTGTAGGATGCACATTAATGTCGATGCGGGCCGGATCGATCTCGATAAACAGGACATACAACGGAAAGCTGTCGGCAGGCAGCAGTTCCTCGAACGCGGTCAGTACGGCATGATTGAGGTACGGGTCCTTGATAAAGCGGTTATTTACGAAGAAGAACTGCTCACCCCGCGTCTTTTTGGCAAACTCCGGTTTGCCGACAAATCCCTTTACCTGGATAATGGTCGTATCTTCCTCTACCGGCACTAGCTTCTGGTTATAGGAATTCCCCAGCACGTGGATGATCCGCTGCTTCAGGCTCCCGGGTGCCAGGTGGAAGACCTCGTTCCCGTCATGGTGAAGGGTGAAAAAGATCTCCGGATGGGCCAGTGCAATCCGCTGGAACTCGTCAATGATATGCCGCATTTCGACGGCGTTTCCTTTCAGGAAATTGCGCCGTGCCGGTACGTTGTAAAACAGGTTCTTGACGCAGATATTGGTACCGGCCGGGCAGGAGACGGGCTCCTGACTGATCACTTCGGAACCTTCCACCTGCAGGCTGGTGCCCAGTTCGTCTTCATGCCGGCGCGTACGCAGTTCGACCTGCGCAATGGCGCCGATGGAAGCCATTGCCTCACCCCGGAAACCCATGGTCCGTATGGCGAACAGATCTTCCGCCTTCCGGATTTTGGATGTGGCATGCCGCGCAAAGCAAACCCTGGCGTCCGTAGGCGTCATTCCGCACCCGTTGTCGATCACCTGGAGTAACGATTTTCCGGCATCCTTGACGATCAGCTGGATTTTGTCTGCGCCGGCGTCAATGGCATTCTCGATCAGTTCCTTAACAGCCGAAGCCGGTCGCTGCACTACCTCTCCCGCCGCTATCTGGTTCGCTACCGCATCTGGTAAAAGCTGTATTATGTCAGGCAAATTTATTTTGTCTTTATGGTGAATATCAAAAATAGCTCTCTAAAGTGGAGAATAATAACAGGCATCGTTATTATATGACAAAGATAACGGTTTTTTAGACGCCGGAAACTATTGCCGGCGATTGCCGGCCCTCATTTCGCGGCCCGTTCAAGAATAGCCGGTTCATGCCCGAAGCGGCAAAAATTACGCTATATTTGCACCCCTGAATATAAATTCTGTTAGGGGCTCACCCAGAACGGTTTGAGCGGCAGAAAATACGTCACATCACTAATAACGAAGCAGTTCGGCTGCACAGTCATAACATATGGATACTCATCCGGAAATAGAAAAACGGAAAACCTTTGCAATCATCAGTCACCCGGATGCCGGTAAGACTACGCTGACCGAAAAGTTCCTTCTTTTTGGCGGAGCTATCAATACGGCGGGGGCGGTAAAGCGCAATAAAGCCAACCAGAACACGACCTCCGACTTCATGGAGATCGAGAAGCAGCGGGGTATCTCTGTGGCGACTTCCGTTATGGGTTTTGAATATAAGGGAAAGCGTGTCAATATACTTGATACGCCGGGGCACAAGGATTTCGCGGAAGATACCTACCGGACCCTTTCTGCAGTTGACAGCGTGATCCTCGTGGTCGACAGCGTCAAAGGCGTGGAGGAACAGACCGAAAAGCTCATGTCCGTCTGCCGGATGAGAAATACCCCCGTGATCATCTTCATTAATAAGTTGGACCGCGAGGGGAAGGATGCGTTTGACCTCCTCGATGAGATCGAAAATAAACTGAATATCAGTCTTTGTCCGCTTTCCTGGCCTATCGGTCAGGGTTATACCTTCAAGGGTGTCTATAACCGGTATCACCAGGAACTGAATCTGTTTGAAGCCAGCAAGAGCAAGATAGCCGAGTCGGTGGTTAAGATCCGGGACTTGAATGACACGGAACTGAACGCCCATCTGAGCGACAAGCTGGTGGATAAACTGCGGGATGACCTGGAGCTTGTGGAAGGGGTTTACGGCGAGTTCGATAAGGAACTGTACCTGGAAGGATTGCTCGCGCCGGTTTTCTTTGGTAGCGCGATCAATAACTTCGGGATCCGTGAATTGCTCGATACGTTCATTGATATCGCGCCGAATCCGAAAAGCCGCGAGGCCGTTCAGCGGGAGGTCCTGGCGAATGAGAAGGGATTTTCGGGCTTCGTTTTCAAGATCCATGCGAACCTTGATCCGAACCACCGTGACCGGATTGCCTTCCTGAGAGTCTGTTCCGGAAAGTTCGAACGGAATACCTTCTATTTCCACACCCGGCTGAACAAGAAGTTGAAGTTTGCCAACCCGATGGATTTCCTCGCCAACGAGAAGACGCTGGTCCAGGAAGCCTGGCCTGGCGACGTGATCGGTTTATATGACAGCGGGAATTTCAAGATCGGGGACACGCTGACCGAAGGCGAGAAACTGCAGTTCAAGGGGATCCCCCGTTTTTCTCCCGAGATTTTCAAGGAGGTGGAGAACCGGGACCCGATGCGGACCAAGCAGCTTGAAAAAGGATTGGAACAACTGACCGACGAAGGCGTCGCCCAGTTATTTATCCAGCAGCCGGGTAACCGGAAGATCATTGGCACGGTTGGTGAGCTTCAGTTTGAGGTGATTGCTTTCCGTCTGGAAAAAGAATACGGCGCGAAATGCCATTTCAGACCGCTTTCGTTCTCGAGGTCAAGTTGGGCGACCAGCGACGATAAAAAGGCACTGGAAAACCTGGTGATCCGCAGAGCATCCAATATTGCCTATGACAAGAGTGGTAACGTGGTATTCCTCGGAGACAGTGACTGGGCGATCAATCTTGCCAAGAGCGATTTTCCCGAGATCCAGTTTCACACCACTTCCGAAGATCTTCCGTAAGGTACAGGTTGGTGCTTTCAGGTTACCCCGGCAGCACCAACCTGACCGGCAACACCTTCAGGTCTTTTTGCATCCTTACTGACGCTCCGGATCAGGTAATCGAACAGGTTGATCTCGGAAGGTATATTCAGCTTTTTCCTTAGCCTGTACCGGCTTACCTCCACGCCGCGGATGGTGATACTCATCAGCTGGGCGATCTCTTTTGACGAAAGATTCATTTTCAGGTAGGCACAAAGCTTCAGCTCGTTCGGGGTGAGGTTGGGGAACCTTTCCTTCAGATCCGAAAGGAAGTTGGAGTGCACCTGGTCAAAGTGAATGGCAAACTGGTCCCAGTCGGAATCCCTCTTTTCTACCTCGTTCAGCAGGCTGAACAACTGTCTGAAACTGGAACCCTGGCTGGCGGCCTGCGGCGAACGTTCCAGGTCCGAAAGGATCTCCTTGATCTTGGTTAGGACCTTTCCGCGCTGTACCAGGTGCATGGTTGCCGTGGCGAGTTCCTGGTTCTTGAAGTTCACCTGCGCTTCCAGTTTTTCGTTCTTCAGTTTAACGATCTCGCTTTCATTTCTTTCCAGTTCCAGCTGATGGAGGTATTTCAGTTTCTCCTGTTCCCTGATATGCTTCTGCCGCTGCTTTTTGATGATCAGGTAGATCCCGCCCGCCACAAGCAGGAAATAGATGAGGTAACTCAGTCGGCTCTGGTACCATGGCGGCAGGACCTCAAAGGTGTAGGTGACCGGGTTCGACAGGTTTCCTTCAATGTTCCGGCTCCTGACCCTGAACGTGTACGTGCCGGACGGAAGGTTCGTATAATCTTTTTCGCTTTTTTCGGACCATGCTGACCAGTCTTTGTCGAACCCGGATAGCTGGTAGCTGAACTGTATATTATTCAGCTGCCCGTAGTTGGTCGAGGTATATTCAAAATGGATCGTATTAAACCGGTCTTTGCCGAGCGATAACACCGCTCCGGGATCCTGCGTTCCTGTCATGCGGTCCCCGTGAAGAAAGTATCCCCCGAAAATCAGGCTGTCGGATCGGCCGGAGGCCCTTACCGAGCTGATCAGTACGTTTGACTTGCTGAGACCCTCCATGTATTTTTCATAATTGATATGGAAGACGCCCTTGGTCGCGCCGATGAATATGTTGCGTTCATCAACCGGATAGATCGCTTCGAATCCGCCCACAACCCGTGCTGAGAGATCCGGAAAGTAGACCACGGTGTACGGATTGCTGCCGGAAGGCCTGCTGAAGTCAATAAGTCCGACCTCCTTATTGCTGGTAAACCAGATATTGCCTTTTGGGTCCTCTTTCAGGTATTGGATCGGCAGGTCTTTCAGCGGTTCATAGAATTGAGGCGAGCGACGGAAAATGTTGTTTTGCGTGTCATATTCATAGATGCCCTTCCCGGTGGCCACCAGAATCCTGTTCTTCACCCTGAAGACATAGTTGTACAGGGCAGACGGGAGTCCCTGTCTGCCTGTAAAGAGTGTCGATTTCCGGACCGCGCTCAGGTCCGGAGTCAGTTCCAGCCTGTACACGCCATGGTAGGGGTGCGAAGCCCAGACCGACCTGGTCGGCGCATCATATAGTGCGAACCTGAGCGGGTCCTCCACGCCCGCTATTTTGCCTTTGTCCTGGAACCTGCCTTCTGAATAGACCACGTGCTGAAGGCCTGAGTAGGTCCCGGCAATGATATCCGCCGAAGGATAGACGTTGGACACCGGGTTAAACAGCCAGGTGCCGGGCACGGAGTAGACCTTCTCCAGGCCATTATCGCGGACCACAAAGGCGCCGTCCTCATGCGCCAGCAGCAAATTGTCGTTGATCTCCTCCAGTCCCCATACCTGTCCGCGGGTGTTTTTAACTTCCGTGAAATTGCCCGGAGACAAACTGATGTCTCCCTCCCGGCTGCTGAGGACCGACGATTGAAACAGGCCGTTCGACGTGCCGATATACAGCCGGTTCTTGAACAGCCGGATCGCATAGCTGGTTGCCTGCTTGTCCCTGTCCGGGAAGATGGACTTGATGGCGCTGTTGATCGCCATGAAATCAATGCCGTCATCGAGACCGAGCCACATGTTCCGGTTCTTATCAATGAAAAGGCTCCGGATATTATTCTTCTGGATCCCTTCTGCGATGGAGTATTTTTGGATCAGGTTGCCATCCTTATCCATAATGAGCACGCCCCCTGAGGTTGTTCCCAGGGCGTACCAGTCGTCATTGGCCTTCACTGCGGAATAGATCCGGTCCTGTTGCAGCGACTGGTCCATCGGTGTGCTGAACGGTCTCAGCTGCCCGTTCTGAAGCAGGAAAATGCCGTGCTTCAGGGTTGTTACCAGGAAGTCGCCGCCTGAATACTCCAGGACGGATGTGATGGTGGCCGTCTTCAGCATTTCGTCCCGTGCAACGGACGTCCATATCCCGTTCGCATAGGTCATCAGTCCGCGTTTCCGCTCCTGCGCAAACAGGCGGTTGGACGCACGGCCCATATAGGTCCATTCCTGTTCCGGTTTAACCGCACGGATAATCCCGTCCTTCAGGTGGAGGATTTTCTTAATGGAATGAAAGAAGACCTGGCCGTTAAGGACCTGGATGTTCCAGATGTCTGCGAACCGGCGGTCTTTTTCAGGAATCAGGGCTTTCAGGGATGTGTAAAAGAGCTTCCCGTCCTTGTCCGGAAAGAAATAACCTATCTCATCCTGTCCTCCCACATAGATTCTTCCCCCGGGGTCAACCTCAAGCGAGCGGATCACTGTCCGGTTAGGCAGCGGATATAGTTTCCAGAACCTTCCGTTGAAGGTCAGAAGGCCCTCATTATTGCCAAAATACAGGATTCCCTGGCTATCCTGGCCTATATCCCAGTTTTGGGTCCCGGCCCGGTATTGAAGGGAACTGTAATTGATGATCTGCGGCGTTCCGATCTGATTCTGGCCCATGAGCGGTAGCGAGATCAAGAAAAGGCTGAAGGCGGCCAGGAGGTGCTTCATGAGGTCGGTTGATAAGGTTGGTTTTAAAGGTTTTACTGGTAGTCCGGAGGTAAATATAAAAAATTGATCGGGTTTCTGGTTCATGATCTGTAGTAGTGAAATAGCGGTCTTATTTCGCTGGGATGCTATTTTTTGTTTCTTTGTAGTGGTTATGTAGTAGTGCCGGAAAGTTGAATGTAGTAGATCTCGACTACCTTTGAATCTGAGTTACGCTCCTAAGTAACCACTAACCAAATTATCACTTTACTAAAACAACTTTTTATGAAAGGAATGCTTACGCGAATTCTGTTCATTTCCTGTATGCTCCTTTGTCCGTTTATTTTGCGGGCCCAGGATGTACAGGTAAGTGGAAAAGTAACTTCAGGCGCCGACGGGCTGCCATTGCCCGGAGTTACGGTGACTGTAGAAGGCACGACGACCGGAACCAGCACAAATGCGGCCGGTGGGTTCACCATCCGGGTTCCGCGCCTGGGTGTTGTGCTTGTGTTCAGCCAATTGGGGATGACGGCCCAGAAATACACCGTCAGCGATACCCGTGAGATATCGATCTCCATGACCGAGAGCAACAATACGCTGAATGAAGTAGTGGTGATCGGTTACGGTACCCAGAAAAAAAGTGTGAATACCGGTGCTATTTCCAATGTCAGCGCTGAGGCGCTGGAAAATCAGCAGATCAGCCGGGTAGAGCAGGCCCTGCAAGGTCGTGCCTCCGGATTGACTATCGCTGCAAGTTCGGGAGCTCCGGGGGCATCTGCCACCGTGCGGGTTCGGGGTACTACAACCATTGGTAACAGTGATCCGCTGTATGTCGTGGATGGCGTTGTCGTGGATGTTGGCGGTATCGACTACCTGAACCAGAATGACATTGAATCGATCGAAGTACTCAAAGACGCTGCTTCTGCTGCGATCTACGGAGCGCGTGCGGCCAGCGGGGTGATCCTGGTGTCCACCAAGAAAGGTAAGTCCGGCGCCATGCGTCTGAACTATTCCGGATATTACGGCACGCAGTCCCCGGTAAGAAGGCTGGATCTTTTGAACGCAACCGAATATGCCACATTGAGAAACGAAGCGTCGGTAGCCGGCGGGGGCGGAATCATTTATTCCGATCCGCGGTCATTCGGGGTGGGCACGGATTGGCAGGATGCACTGTTCAATGACAACGCAGGTGTACAGAACCATGAACTGAGCCTGAGCGGCGGCAATGAAAAATCCACCTACTACACGTCGTTCGGATATACCGACCAGGAGGGAATCATCGCCAGCGCGATATCCAACTATAAGCGGTATAACATTCGCCTTAACTCCACCCACAAAGTGAAGGACTGGCTGAATATCGGTCAGAACGTTGGTTATTCGCACATTAAGAGCCAGGGCGGATTCGGTACCAACACCGAGTTCGGGGGGCCGCTGAGCTCGGCGATCAACCTGGATCCGATCACGCCGATCGTGATTACCGATCCGGCAGTCGCAGGGGCATCACCATACAGCACACAGCGCGTAGTTCGCGATGCAAACGGGAATCCGTACGGTATTTCCCAGGCTGTCGGGCAGGAAATGACCAACCCTTTCGCCTACATGCAGACCCAGCTGGGCAACTACGGCTGGTCAGACAATATCGTAGGTAACGTGTATGCTGAAGTTGAACCGGTCAAAGGTTTAAAATTGAGGTCATCACTGGGCGCAAAGCTGGCCTACTGGGGCGGTGAGAGCTTTTCTCCGTTATTCTATCTGAATGCGGCTACGCAGAATACCCAGACTTCGTTTAACCGGAACCGCAATCAGGCTTTCAACTGGAACCTCGAAAATACCGTATCCTATACGAAAACGATAGATAAGCATAATTTCACGGTGCTTGCCGGACAGGGAGCTTACCGCGACAATAACTCGAGCGGTCTGAATGTGTCCTTCAGCAATATTGCCGCATCAACCTTTGAAGAGGCATCGTTCAACCTGAAAGTGCCTACCGCAAACCGGACTACCGATGCTTACGAAGGTATCAATCATACCGTAAGCTCGCTCTTCGGACGGGTGACCTATGACTTTGATGAGAAATACCTTTTTACCGGTATCATTCGCCGTGACGGATCATCCCGTTTCGGAAGCAACAATAAATACGGGTACTTCCCATCGGCATCCCTCGGATGGGTTCCATCCCGGGAAGACTTCTGGCCGACCAATAATGTAGTAAATACCCTGAAGGTGCGCGGTTCCTACGGTATTGTAGGAAATGACAACCTGGGAGATTTCCGGTACATCTCGACTGTCGGCGCTAACCGTAACTATGTATTCGGTTATGATAATTACTACATCGGTTACAGCCCGGATGCACCGGCAAACCCGGATCTGAGATGGGAAGAAACGAGCCAGCTCAATCTTGGTCTGGACGCTATCCTGTTTGAAAACTTCAATTTCACTTTCGACTGGTACAATAAGAAGACGACTGGAATCCTCCAGACCATCGCTCTTCCGGGATACGTCGGTTCCACCGGCTCTCCATGGGGCAACGTGGCCGATATGGAAAACCGCGGACTGGAATTCGAGCTCGGATATCAGAAAACTCTGGGTGAAGTCAGGCTGAACCTCCGGAGCAACCTGTCCTTCCTGCAGAACGAAGTTACCTATCTGGGCGAAGGAAAAACCTTCCTGGATGGTGGTGCAACAATTCAGAACAGCACCTATCCGATCACCAGAACCGCTGTCGGAGCTGCAATCGGTTCGTTCTATGGTTTCAAGACCAATGGAATCTTTCAGAACCAGGCCGAAGTTGACGCCTATACCGGCGTGAACGGCCTGATCCAGCCGGATGCCAAACCGGGCGATTTCCGGTGGGTCGACCTGAACAATGACGGGAAGATCGATCAGGCTGACCGTACCTTCATTGGAGATCCGACGCCGAACGTTTCTTATGGTCTGACGCTGAACGCCGATTGGAAGAACTTTGATATTCTGGTGTTCGGTCAGGGAGTTTCCGGCAACCAGATCTTCCAGGGTTTAAGAAGGCTGGACATTCTGAATGCCAACTGGCAATCCAAAGCCCTGAACCGCTGGACCGGAGAGGGAACTTCGAATACCTTCCCGAGACTAAGCACCAACGATGCAAACAAGAATTTCTCGAATCCTTCCGATTTCTACCTGGAGGACGGCGATTATTTCCGCATCAAGACCCTGCAGATCGGTTATACGCTTCCGTCAACCGTCACTTCAAAGGCCGGTATCAACCGTGCGCGGATTTATGTGAGCAGCAATAACCTGGTAACGTTCACCCGGTACACAGGTTTTGATCCGGAAATCGGTACAGGCGGCAGTTACGGAATCGACCGCGGAATCTACCCGCAGTCACGTTCATTCCTGATCGGTGTTAATGTTGGCTTATAATTTCAAGGAGACTATCAAGATGAAAAAATTCAATATCAAAGCGTTAGCCGCTGCAGCAGCAGGAATAATGATTATGGCTGCGTGTCAAAAGGATTTCCTCGAGGTGGATCCGAAAGGAACCTTGCTCGAGTCGACCTACTATAAGAATGCCGACGAGGCTTTCGCCGGCCTGGTAGCCGCTTACGATCCCATGGGTTTCGAGACGGTAAATACCTATCACAACTTTGGCGCACTGAACAGCGCATCTGACGATCACGTTGCCGGCGGTGGCGGTCCTACGGATATGGCAACCTGGCAGGCATGGAGTGATTATTCCCTGGATCCGGCTACAGGGCCGCAGGGCGACTACTGGAACCGGAACTTTACAGGTGTTGCGCGGGTCAATGTGTTGCTCGGTAAACTTGAAGGGGGAATCCCCGGGGTAAGCGACGCGACCAGGGACCGGTACATCGCTGAAGCCAAGTTCCTTCGTGCCTACTATTACTTTGACCTGGTCAGATTATTCAAGAATGTCCCGCTCTTCACGGCGCCTGTTTCAACCGAAGAAATCTACAATGTGGTCCAGGCAAAACCGGAGGACGTGTATGCCCAGGTCGAAAAGGATCTGGCGGAGGCCATTCCAAACCTTCCGATTACCGTCCCTGCAGCGAGCGAAGGCGGTCGCGTTACTCAGGGAACTGCCAAGGCGCTGTTAGGGAAAGTATTCCTTTACGAGAAGAAGTGGAATGATGCGGCAGCGCAGTTTGCTGAAGTAAACGGCACACCGGGCGGCACCAGCAAATACGGCTATAAACTGCTCACTAATTTTGGTGATATTTTCAAGCCTACCAACAAGTTCAACAGTGAATCGATCCTCGAAATCGTGAAGACGACCCAGGCTAATTCCGACTGGGGCGCATGGGGCCGGTTTGAAGGAAATGTGGCGGTGACCATGTTCGGCCCGAGGGCTTATTCCGGTCCGACCTACGTGTCGGGATGGAGCTTTAACCCGTTCCTGCCTGAATTTGTGAACATCATGAAGAAGGACCCGCGTTATCCGTACACTGTAGCGGATATCGACAGCCTCGAGCGGATCGGAAAGGCTACCTACGAGAAAGGTTACATGAACTCCGGCTATTTCATAGAGAAGTTTGCGCCGAAGACGGAATACAAGTCTACCGGGGGTGGAGTTCCTGAGCTGAACTGGCCGAACGATTATATAGAGATCCGGCTGGCTGACACCTACCTGATGGAAGCGGAGGCGCTCGTACAGGGTGGCGGAGACCTGACCCGCGCCGGTCAGTTGCTGAATGCGGTCCGCGCCCGGGTAGGATTGAACCCCGTACCAGTGACCCTTGAGAACATTTACCAGGAGCGACGCCTGGAACTGGCATCAGAAGGGCACCGCTGGTATGACCTGGTCAGAACCGGACGTGCACCCGACGTGCTTAAATCAAGAGGCTTTGTGGCTGGTAAACATGAAATCCTGCCGATCCCGCTTTCTGAGTTAACGAACACAAAATTAGTTCAAAACCCTGGCTATTAATTCAACGATTCATGAGATCAATTTTAAATTTTTCAAAAATATATTGCCTGGTTGCAGCAGTGGCGATGATTTTCGCCGGCTGCAGCCCGGAGGAGTTTGACGGTTCCCTCGGACCGGTTCCGACTTCTGATATGGTGAAATTCACCGCTACCCCCAAGAGCGGGAACCCGAATATCATTACCTTCAAAAACGAGACTCCCGGAACCGCAACAGCGGTGTGGGACCTTGGTAACGGGTCTACCGCTGACGGCGCTCAGGTGGAAGGCTCCTATCCGTTGGCCGGAACTTATACGGTGAAGCTGACGGTTTTCACTAAGGGCGGTTATACCTCCAGCACGCAGACCGTGACGATCGCTGCGGACAACTATGCCATGCTGAACCGGGAAGACTACAACATGCTGACCGGCGGTGCGGCCGCTGCCAACGGGAAAACCTGGCGGATCGAAGCGGAAACCAAAGGACACCTCGGGGTAGGACCAGTGGAGAGCAACAACCCGGACTGGTATCAGGCCGGCCCCAACGAGAAGGCAGGAGAAGGCCTGTATGATGACCGGATAACCTTTAACCTGAACGGTTTTAAATTCACCAACGATAACAAGGGGACCACTTTCTCCAATTTCGAATTCGTAACAGACCTGGGTGCGGCGCCGGCTGGTTCGGACGTGACCGTGCCTTATACTCCTGCCGATAATTCCACCTGGAGCATCGTTGAAGAAGGTGGTAAAAAATTCCTGGTGCTGTCCAATGGCGGATTTATCGGGTATTATTCCGGTGCAACCCGGTACGAGATCCTGACCCTGACAAATGATGAGCTGTATATCAAGGGAAATTCCAAGAAGCCAAGTGACGCCTGGTATCAGAAGCTGGTCCGCGAGGGTTATACCCGTCCGGTCGTGGCCAAGCCGGTCAAGTCAGAAGACATCTTCGATTCTTTTGATCAGGACGGCAATGTGACCTGGAAAAAAGAAGCACTGACACTTAACGAAAGCTATGATAATCCGCTTCCGCTTCCGATCAACACTTCTGCCAAGGTGGCTATGTACGTCAAGCAGGAAGGCCCGGACTTTATGTTCGCAAACATGTTTGCGGACTTCAATTATAAGTTCGATCTGGCGACACGCAACAAGATTTCCCTGAAAGTATTCATTCCTTCATCCAATGACTTTACTACCGCCAAAGGTGAGTCCTGGGCAAATCCGCGGCTCCTTCAGCAGGTGTCCGTCAAACTTCAGGACGGAACAGCTGCCGAGCCATGGGTAGGCCAGGTGGAAGTTATCCAGCCAGTGACGCAGCTGGATCGCTGGGTTGAACTGACGTTTGACTTCAGCGGAGCGGTCAGCCGGAAAGATCTTGACCGGATGGTGATCCAGATCGGGGGGGAAGGCAACCACATCGCTGGTCTCTTCTTCATCGATGACATCAAACTGTTATAGAAAGCATGAAGGGTAAGCCGAATATCCGGCTTACCCTTTTTTAATACATCTGCTAACCATGAATAAAACCTCATTCAATATGTTCAACAGTACTTTTACGGCTTTATGTTTTCTGCTAAGCGCGTCCTGCTCTGACAAGGAACCGGGCGGATCTATTCCGCCGCCGGTCACCCAGACGCCCACAGACAAGAACTGGAGCTTTGAAACGACCCCCGTATGGGCTGACGAGTTTGATTACACCGGTTCGCCGAATTCTGCCAGGTGGGGCTATGATATCGGAGGTGACGGCTGGGGCAATAATGAGCTGCAGTACTATACCAACAGTATCAATAATGCCAGCGTAGAAAACGGTATACTGACCATAACTGCCCGGAAGGAACCGATGAACGGGCGTGAGTATACTTCTGCCAGGCTGGTGTCCAAAAATAAAGGAGATTTCCTGTACGGGCGCATTGAAGTGAAGGCCAAACTCCCTACCGGGAAAGGCACCTGGCCCGCGATCTGGATGCTGCCGACCGACTGGTCTTATGGTGGCTGGCCTAAGTCCGGGGAGATTGACATCATGGAGCATGTCGGTTACGACCAGGACCGGGTCCACGTGACCGTTCATACCGATGCCTACAATCATTCAAAGGGAACTCAAAAGGGAACCAGTAAAGTAGTGACAGGCGCCAGCACGGACTTTCATACCTATCGGATTGATTGGACTCCGTATGCGATCCGGGGATTCATAGATGGTGAACAAATGTTTCAGTACATCAATGAAGGCAAGGGCTCTGCCGTATGGCCGTTCGATAGGCGCTTTCATATCCTGTTGAATATAGCTTTTGGGGGAGACTGGGGCGGCAGCCAGGGCATAGATCCGCAAGTCCTTCCCCAGAAAATGGAGATCGATTATGTGCGGGTCTATAAAATGATCGAAAAATAGGGCTGCTATGGAATCTTTGAGATCTACCCTTATAGGATTTCTGGGAGTATTGCTGCTTTTTGCCGGCTGCCAAAAAAAATATACCGGCGATGATACAGGTTCCAGACCCCCGGATTCCGGGCCGGTAGAATCGGATGTGGAGTTTTATCTGACACAGCCGGATCAGTTTCAATTATTCAAAAAACAGCAGGTAAGCCTGCTGTTTTCTTCTGCGGTCAACCAGTTTCCTGTCATTCAGCTGGATGAGACCAGGACCTATCAAACGATCGAAGGTTTTGGTTATTCCCTGACCGGCGGAAGCGCCATGCTGATCAATGCATTGCCTGCCAAAGAAAAAGATGCGCTGCTGAAGGAACTTTTCCTCCCGGACGGTTCCGGGATCGGGATCAGTTATCTCAGGATAAGTCTGGGCGCATCGGACCTCAGTATGGTGCCCTTCACCTATGACGATATGCCGGCGGGTCAGACAGACCCGACGCTGAAGAACTTTACCCTCGATCGTGAGCGGACGGATCTGATTCCGTTGCTGAAACAGGTTCTGGCCCTTAACCCGGAGATCCGCCTTATGGCGTCTCCATGGACAGCCCCGGTCTGGATGAAAACAAACAACAGTTTCGTCGGCGGGAGTCTCAGACCCGAATACTATGGAGTCTATGCCCGATACCTGGTAAAATACCTGCAGGAAATGGAGGCTTCGGGAATTTCGATCGATGCACTTACACCCCAGAACGAACCGTTACATGGCGGTAATAATCCCAGTATGGTCATGCAGGCATCCGAACAGGCGGCCTTTATCAGGGACCACCTGGGACCCGCCCTGGAAACTGCAGGTCTCAAAACGAAGATCATCATATATGACCATAATGCTGACCGGCCAGATTACCCAATTTCGGTGCTTAATGATCCGGAAGCCAGGAAGTATGTTGCAGGTTCTGCCTTTCATCTGTACGGCGGCAGTATAAGCGCACTCAGTACGGTTCACCAGGCCTATCCGGATAAGGGGATTTACTTTACCGAGCAGTGGGTGGGCGGCCCGGGAAATTTCGGTGGAGATCTGCAGTGGCATGTGACCAACCTGATCATCGGCGCCACACGTAACTGGAGCCGGAATGTGCTGGAATGGAACCTGGCCGCCGATCCCCAGTACAAACCGCATACGAACGGAGGATGTACCAATTGCGAGGGTGCTATTACGATCGGTAATGATATCCGGCGGAACGTGTCCTATTACATTATCGCCCATGCTTCAAAATTTGTCCGTCCGGGATCCCTTCGAATCGAGACGAATGTGCCGGCCGGTCTTCCGAATGTAGCATTCCGGACGCCGGAAGGTAAGAAGGTGCTCATAGCGATCAATACCGGTGCGGCTCCGGCGACCTTTAATATCAAACACAATGACCGCTCCGTGGTCACCAGCCTGAATCCGGGGTCAGTAGGCACCTACGTGTGGTAGCCGGCCGAAATGACGAGAAAACCTATTTGAAATCAGATGAAATTATAATTATGAGCAAGAATCTTTTCTACACCTTATGTAAGATATTGGTGCCCGCCCTTTTCTTGGTGGCGGCGGAGCGGAGCCAAGCCCAGGGTTTCCTTGACGTTCAGGGCAAATATATAGTCAATGAGCGGGGTGAGCGAGTGATCCTGCGCGGGATGGGACTTGGCGGCTGGATGCTGCAGGAAGGTTATATGCTCCGGATGCCCGGGGACGGACAACAGCATCGGATCCGGGCCCGGATCGAGGAAGTGATCGGGAAGGAAAAGACCCGGGAATTCTATGACGGTTGGCTTAGGAATCATACTACCCGGGCGGATATCGACTCGATGAAAGCATGGGGTTTCAACTCCGTACGTCTGCCAATGCACTATAATCTTTATACCTTGCCGGTCGAGGACGAACCCGTAAAAGGCCGGAACACCTGGCTCGAAAAGGGATTCGCGATGACGGACAGCTTGCTGGCGTGGTGTAAGGCTAACCGGATGTACCTGATCCTGGACCTGCATGCAGCGCCAGGGGGACAGGGAAACGACTTCAATATATCAGACCGGGATCCAGGAAAACCATCCCTCTGGGACAGCAAGGAGAACCGGGAAAAGATGATCGCCCTTTGGCGGAAGCTTGCCCAGCGGTATGCGGATGAGCCGTGGATCGGTGCCTACGATATCATTAATGAACCAAATTGGGGATTTGCGGATCCGGAGGACAAAAACGGACTGAAGGAACCGCATAACGGGCCCCTGAAGAAGCTGATGGTGGACATCACCCGGGCCATCAGGGAGGTGGATAAAAAACATATCATCATCATCGAAGGAAACGGCTGGGGAAATAATTATAATGGTATCCTGCCTGCCTGGGACCCTAAGATGGTCTTGAGCTTCCATAAATACTGGAACTTTAACAATCAGGAGTCGATCCGGCATTTCATTAAGCTGAGGGACCAATATAATATACCGCTGTGGCTGGGTGAAACAGGGGAAAACTCCAATACCTGGTTTACGGAAGCCATCCGGCTGGTGGAAAGTAACGGCATCGGCTGGTGCTGGTGGCCATTGAAAAAAATGGGATTTAACAACCCCCTGGAAATAGAGGTTACACCGGGGTACCAGGACCTGCTGAATTACTGGGCAGGAAAAGGTCCGCGGCCGGCTGCCGGTCGAGCTTACAACGCCATGATGCAGATGGCGGAAAATACCAGGCTGGAGAACTGTATCATTCACTATGACGTCATCGACGCCATGTTCAGACAGGTAGCTTCCCGCGATGCCATCCCATTCAAGCCTCACCGGGTGACCGGCGAGATCCGGGCCGTGGATTACGACCTGGGCCCGAATGGGGCTGCCTATTTTGACAATGACACTTCCGAGCACTACGTGTCTACCGGAACTGGCCGGACCGGCTGGAATTCCGGACGCACCTACCGAAACGACGGCGTGGATATTGAGCAGGGAAATAAAAGCGGGGAATACTTTGTGACGAAAACGGAAGCGGGAGAGTGGCTGCAGTATACTGTTGCTTCGGACGCGCCCGGCCGTTATACCATAAAATTGCGTGTATCGGCTGCACAGCCGGGCGGTAAGCTGTCCGTGGCCGTCAACGGCCGGGGCATTCAGGCCGCTGATGCACCGTCGACCGGAGGTGAAGAAAACTGGAAGGACATCAACGTGGAGAACGTTCCGCTGAAAGAAGGGTTGAACCAGGTCCGGATCCGGATTGAAAACGGCGGGTTTAATTTACGGTCATTTCAGTTTGTGAAATAAGAGGGATGTTTACGAAGCGACTGTTGCTGATAAACCTGCTGATCGGCCTCCTGATCGTTGGGTTGTCCCGCTGTGTTACTTCAGCTCCGGAGACTGATCTTCGCGGTCCCGGGTACGCCGGCCAGCAGACCTGTGTCCCGTGCCACCGGGATATCGCCGGTACGTATGCCCGAACCGCACATTTTCAAACGTCCTCAGCGGTCGGCAATGCAGAAGACATGCCCGAGCGGACCGGGATCTTCAGGTTTTCGGATCACGGCCTTGTAAAGGTCGAGAACCGGCAGGGCCGGCTGTACCAGGTTGGCTACTCAGGCGACCGGGAGGTCCGCGCGGGCCGGCTGGATATCGCTTTTGGCTCCGGGGAAAAGGCCCGGACGTTCGCGTTCTGGGAAGGAGATGCCCTTTACCAGCTTCCCCTTACCTACTACGGCGTGGCAGCCAGCTGGACGAACAGCCCAGGATTTCCGAAAGATCATCCGGACTTTGGCAGAGCGATCGTCAGCCGGTGTTTCGAGTGCCACAGTTCGTTTGCTGAAACAAAGATCGTTAAGACCGGGAGCCTTTCCGTAATGGAATCGGTCGTCAACGGATCTGTTCTTTATGGTATCGACTGCGAACGCTGCCATGGCCCGGCGGCCCGCCATGTGGAGTTTCATGAGGACAACCCGGAAGAGAAGAAGGCCCGCTACCTGCAGAATGTGAGCTCGCTTCCGCGCCGCAGGAAACTTGATATGTGTGCGGTGTGCCATTCGGGTAATGATCAGAAGACCCAGCGGTCCACTTTTACGTTTGTCCCCGGAGATACCCTGGCGAACTTTTACTATCCATACGGCGGGCGTTCATCCGCTGAACCGGACGTACATGGAAATCAGTACCAGATGCTTGCCGGCAGCGCCTGTTTCATTAAGAGCGACATGGATTGTTCTTCATGCCACAACACGCACATGACCGAGCATAATACAGTTCTTTTTTCGCAGCGTTGCCTGAACTGCCATCGTGCCGGTGATCATGCGCCGGTCGCTTCGGCCGCTGTCCTCACGGCCAATTGTATCGATTGTCATATGCCGATGGTGCCTTCCCGGCTGATCACCTTTCAGCAGGCCGGAAAGTCCAGGGAAACGCCTTATATGCTCCGGAGTCACCGGATCTCCGTATATCCGGACCTTGACGGGAGGAAGGACGTGCGTTAAATTTATTATGTGCCGATTAACCCGCGTTGCTTAAAATCTTTAATTTAGGGACTATGCAAAAGTCAGTTATACACGGAATCTTTAACACGCTATTGGTGGGAGGGCTGTTGATGCAGACCGCGGCAGCTCAAACGGGCACCAGGATCGATTTTGAAACATACAATCCCCCCTCTTCCCTGGTCGTCCCCGAACATCTGTTGAAAAAGGCTAAATTCCCTTTTATTGACGTGCATAACCATCAGGCGGATATGCCCCGGCAGGATCTGAAAAAACTGCTTCAGGAGATGGATGACCTGAACATGCAGGTAATGGTCAATCTGAGCGGGCGCGGCTTCCGGATGAATAACGGGGTCTTCGATATCCGGGAGCGTTCTCACCTGGACAGCGCCATGAGGAACATCAGGAGCGCCGATCCCAAAAGATTATTGCTGTTTACCAATGTTTCCTTTACCGGCGTGGGCGAAAGAGGATGGGCAAAGAAAGCCGTTCAGGAACTCGAAGCGGACGTCCGAGCCGGTGCCAGGGGACTGAAGATCTATAAGAGTCTGGGATTTACGTATAAGGACAGCGAAGGGAAACTACTGGCTGTTGATGATCCCCGCCTGGATCCGATCTGGGAGAAATGCGGTGAGCTCGGGATCCCGGTGCTGATCCATACGGCCGATCCTAAGCAGTTCTGGCAAAAACCGGATGAACATAATGAACGGTGGCTCGAACTATTAACGCAGCCCGGCCGGCAGCGGGGAAACGGCGATTTCACCTGGGAGGAGCTGATCCGCCAGCAGCATAACGTATTCAGGAAACATCCGAAGACAACCTTTATCGATGCGCATTTCGGCTGGTTCGCCAATGACCTGAAGCACCTCGGCGAACTCCTTGATTCCATGCCGAATGTGAATATCGAGTTCGGGGCTATCATCGCCGAACTCGGACGGCAGCCCCGGATGGCCCGGGAGTTCTTTGAAAAATACCAGGACCGGATCCTCTTCGGGAAGGACAGCTGGGTGCCTGCCGAATACACCACCTACTTCCGGGTGCTGGAAACCAACGATGAGTATTTCCCATACCATAAGAAGTACCACGCTTTCTGGAGAATGTACGGAATGGGGCTGAGTGACGAGATTCTGAAGAAAATCTATTACAAGAACGCCATCAGGCTGATTCCCGGCATTGACGCTTCGCAGTTCCCGGAATAACGGTCAGGACTTGTTCCGGATATAGATATGCTTGATATATTTATTTGATGTGTCCCGCTCATCAATTTCGAACTGGGGAAGGGACCTGATAAACGGAGTCAGTTTTTCGAATCCGTAGTTCCGGGGATCAAAGTCGGTTCTTTTTTTGATGATGAGTGTGCCTACATCTCCAAGGAACGCCCACCCGCTTTCATCAGCAACATCGGAAATGGAATTGCGGATCAGGGATATGATACTTTTTTCAACATGCGGGGGCTCCGGCTTCTTCCGGGGCTCCTTTGACTTTGGACGGGGCTTACTCACAGACTCGCCTTCAGGGGCCGCCGCCTTCGAGATGATCTCCAGGTAAATGAACTTGTCGCAGGCAGCGATCAGGGATGCAGGCGTCTTCTTCTCGCCGATCCCGATGACTTTTTTTCCCGCTTCCCGAAGTCTGACCGCCAGCCGGGTGAAGTCACTGTCGCTGCTTACGATGCAGAACCCGTCTACCTTTTCGGAATAGAGAATATCCATAGCGTCGATGATTAGGGCTGCGTCCGAGGAGTTCTTACCGATCGTGTAACTGTACTGCTGAATAGGTGTCAGCGCATTTTCAAGCAATACATTTTTCCATCCGGCCGCGTTCGGCCGGGTCCAGTCCGTATATATCCTCTTGGTGGTCGGGATACCGTACCGGGCAATCTCCTCCATAATGCCCTTAATATTTGAGTACGGGACATTGTCGGCATCAATCAGTACGGCCAGGCGCAGGTCATTCGTGTTTTGCATATTGGTGGTCTCCAGACTAAATGTACTAATTCTGCCGGTTATCCGGTTGGTTTGAGTTGTCCTTAACCTTCTTTTCAAGCCGGAACTCGGCCACCCTGCCGGTTTTTTGGATTTCGATCACAATTTCCTGGTCCCGCGGGTCAAGGGTCGCTGCGATCCGGTCGATCTGGTTCATGATCTTTTGACAGACAATGTCAAACGGTTTGGAGTCGTCCGGTACATAGATCACGATCACTCCGCTCCGGAAATCCGTCTCATAGTCTTTGAAGGTCAGTACGATTTCATTATAATACTGGTATTTGATGTCCATAGTCTGCGTAACCGAATATCGCCAAAGATAGTGAGCCGGTCTGCGCCGTCAAAATGCGGGCTGGGTCTCCGGCATTCAGGCTGTAGCCATATGAAAAAATCCCCGGGCATGATGCCGCGGGGATTCAGCTGCGTATAGAAAGGGATCTTTAGTCTTCGAACTTGCAATCTGCGAAGTTTTCCAGGCGGGCTTTGATCTTGGCATAGAGCCCAGGATTTGACGTGCTGCTGATCACGATGGTTCCGTTGGTTTTGGTCGCCATCGTGAGGTCGGCGATCGTAATACCTGAAAGCAGCTGATTCAGGTGCATGTTGATCCTGGCAATATGATCGTTCGTCTCCATGACCAGGTTCTCAGCCTCCGCGCGGATCTCCAGGTCCTCATTGAACTGCAGCTCAACCGGGGTTTCGGAACCCGAAAGGTCGGTATACGATCCTTTGAGCCGGGCCGGAATGTCATCGGCCGAGGATTTTTTAAATACGAGTTTCAGCTCCACCTGTTCATAGGTTCCGTCCGGGATTTTTACACTGCCAAGGGCAGAGGCCGCCTTCGCAATATCCACCCGGACCAGCTGGTCAGACTTGTATTCAATCTGGCTGCCGTCTTTCCGGGCTTCAAAATCAATTTCACTGATATTCAGGCTCCCTTCTGACCAGGTGATACTTGAATTTGAGCTGGCCTGCACGATCAGGCCGCTTCCGGATACGCTGGCACCGATCGACGATGAAAAGTTGACCGGGTTTGCATGATAGGTGACGGTATTGCCGGTCTCGGCGTCTTTCTGGCAGGAAGTGAATACGGTGGCTGCTGCGAAGAGTGTTCCGGCTATCATTACATGTTTTCTCATAGAATCGTTATTTAGTATGATAAAGTAGTTTCTTGAAACAACAACGAGCAAATGAAGATTTCATGAATTTTCAAAAAAAAGGTAAAAAAAATCCCCCGCAGAAGCGGGGGACTGGTATAGATAGATGTGTGTTTAGTACTCGCTGTGGTCAGCATCGCTGCTGATTATGATTCAAAGGTGGCCCGGAAACATGAACTTAAGATGAAGAAAACAAAAAAAATGAAGAAGACGTATCCGGCCTGTCATAACCGCCGGAGAGGCAGTTCCATTTTGATGTCAGCCCGTTCATACGTTCCCGGCTCAAGCGGCGCGTCGGTAAACCCCAGCTTACGGTAGATGGCGATGGCTGCGGACAGAGAAGTGTTGGAGTACAGTACCAGTTTTCGGGCCCCTAGCCGCCGGGCCCGGTCAATGGCAGCCTGGCAGAGCGCCTTTCCGGCGCCGGCGCCCCGGAATCCTTTGTCGACAGCCATCTTGGTAAGTTCATATTCGCCCGGTCCGGTCGGTTTCAGCGCAACGGTGCCGATGATTTCTCGGTCAGTGCTCGCGAACAGGATGATTCCCCCCTTATCCAGGATGGCCTGCCTGGGATTTTCCAGGACATATTCATCGACAGGTTCCAGCCTGAAATATTCACCGATCCACTGTTTATTGAGTTTTTCAAAATAAGGCTGGTACGCCGGCTGGTATTCGAGTATGGATATTTTCATGTTCATTTGACCGCAAAATTAGAAATCCGCGGTCGAACACTGTATGCAAAATTGGTACCTTTGAGCCCCTGGACAAAAACATTTGACTTACCTTAACAGATAAACTATGGAATCATTAGCAGGAAAAATCGCACTGGTAACCGGTGCGGGAAAAGGGATCGGCCGGGCACTTGTTCTGGCTCTTGCCCGGGAAGGGGTCCATGTAGGGCTGGTCTCAAGAACCACTTCCGATCTGGAAGAAGTTGCACGTGAAGTGCGGGAACTGGGCGTGCGCGCTGGTGTCGCATCGGCGGACGTCAGCGATCTGGCATCCGTGGAGACAGCAGTAGGCAGCATCCAGAAGGAGCTCGGAAACATCGATATCCTGATCAATAATGCGGGGATCGCCTCCTTCGGAAAGTTTCTGGAACTTGAACCCGAAGCCTGGGAGAAACAGGTAAAGGTCAATCTGTTTGGTGTGTACTATATGATCCGGGCCGTCCTTCCCGGGATGATCGAGAGACAGACCGGCGATATTATCAATATTTCTTCAACTGCCGGTCTGCGCGGAAGTGCGCTTACCAGCGCCTACAGTTCATCTAAGTTTGCCGTAATGGGCCTGACCGAATCGCTGATGCAGGAAGTGCGACGGCATAATATCCGGGTGACGGCGATGAATCCCAGTACTGTGGTGACCGACCTGGCCAAGAGCTCTAACCTGATCAACAACAACGAAGACCGGCTCATTCATCCGGAAGATTTCGCGGAGCTTATCATTGCACAGTTAAAGCTCAACCGCAGGGTGTTTGTCAAAGACGCTGCCCTGTGGGCGACCAATCCGTAATAGGGCGTCCGCCAATCCGTAAGAATGTCAGGCCGTACATGGCCGGCCTGACATTCTTTGTCTTCTATTTCTCGAGTCGCCACTGTGTTCCGGCACCTGCGATTCACTGAATAAATTTTAATTCCAAACTTTTCATCCTTCCCGCGGATTATCATGTCATGGAAAAAACTTCGGCATGGGTAAGTGATGCGGAACCGGTATCATTTCCGCGGTTAGATGGTGAAACAGAGGCTGATGTGGCCGTCATCGGCGGGGGGATCACCGGGATCACCGCCGCGTACCTTTTATCCAGAAGCGGGAAGCGGGTGGTGGTTCTGGAAGCGCTCCGGGTAGGCGCCGGATCTACCGGCTACTCCACAGGCAACCTTTATTCACCGGTCGGCGGTGAGGGCCTGCACACGATCGGTATGAAGTTCAACGATGCGCGGGTGCAGGAGGTGGTGGAGTCGCGGGGGCTGGCCGTCGATTTCATAGAACAGACCATCAGTGAGCATGCGATTGCCTGCGAATTCCGGCGGGTACCCTGGAGTTTATTTACTGTTGATGGCCGGAACCGGGACTTCATTGCGAAAGAACAGGCCGCGGCCGCGAAAGCGGGGCTCCGGGTTTCGCCGGCCGTCTCATTTCCCGGCGGGACGCCGGAGGGATTTTCTGTCCCCGGTCAGGCCCAGTTTAACCCGTTCAGGTATGTAACAGGCCTTGCCGCCGCGATAAGCAGTGAGAATTGCAGGATCTTTGAGCATACCAGGTTTACCGGAATCGAGGAAGGGGAACGCTGTACCGTTCATACCGAGAGCGGTCTGGTACGGGCGGCCCACGTCATTATGGCTACGCACACTCCGAAGGGGATCTATATGGTTCACACGAATCTCGGGCCATACCGTGAATATGCGGTTGCAGCAAAATTGAAAGGAGGCTATCCGGAGCCGGGGATTTACTGGGAGATGCAGGGAACCGGTCACTACTCCATGCGTACCTTCGAGACCGCGGAAGGCAAGCTGCTGGTGGTTCTTGGAGAGACGCATAAGGTCGGACAGAAGATCCGGAGCGAGGAATGCTATGACCGGCTGGAGCTCTTCCTCAGGAAGCGGTTTGAGGTGGACAGCGTGGTTCATAAGTGGTCGGCTCAGCAATATAAACCGTCGGACTCGATTCCCTATATCGGCAAAACGACCGGTGATCACCGCACCTATATCGCCACCGGGTTTGCGGCCGACGGTCTTACTTACGGCACGGCAGCTGCGATGATCATCAGCGATTCTATTCTGGGGCGGGATAATAAGTTCCTGCATACCTATCAGGCGACGCGGCTCACGCCTCTTGCTTCAGCAGAGAAGTTCGTCAAAGAAAATGTCAATGTTGCCTACGAACTGATTAAAGACTGGATCAGTAAGGATACAGGCACCTTTGCTGAGGTTAAACCGGGGGAGGGCCGGGTCATGGACGTGGATGGGGGGAAGCATGCCGTGCACCGGGACCGTAACGGAGGCCTCCATGTCTGCTCGGCAGTCTGTCCGCATATGGGATGTATTGTTCACTGGAATGAGGCCGAAGAGTCCTGGGATTGTCCGTGTCACGGCAGCCGGTTTGCCAGCGACGGTCAGGTATTGGAAGGCCCTGCGATCAATCCATTAAAGAAAGTGGGACTCCGGTAAGTCCTTAGTCCTGATCTTAAAGATAGGACTGCAAAGTTCCGTTCCGGGATGAGTTCTTCATCCGCTGAAGTGCCTTGTCCTTAATCTGCCGGACCCTTTCACGGGTGAGACTAAGCTTCTCTCCAATTTCCTCAAGACTATGGGTATGGTTATCTGCCAGGCCGTAGAACAGCTCCAGTACCTGCCGGTCGCGGTCGGCCAGCTTTGACAGGGATCTGCGGATTTCAATGGCCAGGGAGTCGTGCATCAGAAGATTGTCCGTTGTAGGATCATTACTATGCATGACATCCAGTAGTGTGCCTTCTTCCCCCTGCTGGAAAGGCGCATCCACTGAGATCTGACGGCCGGAATTACTTAATGAATCGGCAATCTTTTCAACGGTAGTCTCCAGGCTTTCGGCGAGTTCCTCCGGTGAAGGTTCCCGTTCAAATTCCTGTTCAAGTTTCGATTGGGCCTTCTTGATCTTGCTGAGCGTTCCAATCTGGTTGAGCGGTAACCGCACAGCTCTTGACTGGTCGGCAATTGCTGATATGATCGACTGGCGGATCCACCAGACCGCGTAAGATATGAATTTAAAGCCTTTCGTTTCATCGAAACGCCGGGCCGCCTTGATCAGGCCCAGGTTTCCTTCATTGATCAGATCACCGAGGGTAATGCCCTGGTTCTGGTACTGCTTGGCAACCGAAACGACAAAACGCAGATTGGCCTTGGTCAGTCGTTCAAGTGCCAGCTGATCGCCTTCTCTGATCTTTTGAGCTAAAATAACCTCCTCCTGAGCCGTTATCAGCTCAACTTTTCCAATTTCTGTCAGATATTTATCAAGAGATTGTGTTTCACGATTGGTAATGGATTGGGTTATCTTAAGTTGTCTCATATGATGCTTTCTGCCGTATAGGGTATCGGCTAAATAATAATTTGAAGGAAACTTGTATTGCTGCCGGTGTGGGGGCAGGTGGGCCTGGATGCGCTCAGGATCGAGCGGCCGTTCATTCCCCTAACGGTAGGAATAAGAAAAATAAAAAGCATCCCCCGTTGCAGGGGAATGCTTCACGATCGTTATAGTGGTATTAAACTACTTTTACATTAACCGCGTTTGGTCCTTTACGACCTTGTTCTACTTCAAATTCAACGGTATCGTTTTCACGGATACTGTCAATCAGACCTGTAGAATGAACGAAGATTTCGCTGCCGCCATTGCTTGGCACGATAAATCCGAAACCTTTAGTTTCATTGAAAAATTTTACTGTTCCTTGTTGCATTATAATAGTATTTTTATAAAGGTACGCTTTTTATATCGTTAATCCTACTAACTGGTGATAAAGAGCGCCGGACTTCGATTTTATTAGTTTCGCTTGACTAATTCATCCCTGATAATTGCACATACCTCATATTCCTCAAGCGCAATCTTTTCTTCCAGAAGAAGTGTTAGTTCCGCTCTCGATCTGGAGATATACTCCAGGGAAGCGACGGTCAGGTGCTCCAGACTCTGGAAGAAACCGTCTGTGCTGTATAAGCCTATTGCTGTGGTGTCCATGTGGTTGTGTACGGCAGAACCAGCCGGATGGTTAGGGTAAATTTCATTAAAATGTGTCACGACCGTTGCCGGCGCCGGTTCCCTGGCGGGTTGTCAGGAAATTGTCAGAATCTGGTACGCATAAAGGTGTTTTTCAGGTAGTTAGATGTAACCTTGCCGGGAAACGATTCGTATCCATCCATATCGGTGCAGTTGAACACCGGCTGAGATAAACGATAAACGCTTTCAATTATGCTTAGAAAAACATTAACGGTCGTGACACTCGTTACAGCGATCTTTCTGTTCTTTTCACTGCCGATCCCATCGATGGAGAAAACGACAAACGTCTATGCCGAGGTAAATTATGACTATAGTGAAGTGAATGAAACGGATGCCCCCGAGGGTTTCGAACTGCATGGAATTGACGTGTCCCGCTATCAGCAGCACATTGACTGGGAACAGGTCAGCGACCAGAATCTGGTCGCCTTTGCGTTCATAAAAGCTACGGAGGGCGATCATCTGGAGGATTCCTATTTTTCGAGAAACTGGGAACAGACCAAGATTCATGGTATCAGGAGAGGGGCCTATCATTTCTTTCGCCCGGAAGTGAGCGGCCGGGAACAGGCCATGTTGTATCTGTCCGTTGTTGATTTTGAGGAAGGGGATTTCATACCCGTGCTGGACGTAGAGGTTCTTCCGAAAGGACCCAGGGATCAGTGGTACAGGGAGATTGACACCTGGTTGGAAATCGTGGAGAAAGAAACCGGAAGAAAGCCGATCCTTTACAGCAGCCGCTCCTTCTATATCGACTATCTGCAGAAGCGGTACGAGGAGAACCCGATCTGGATCGCCAATTATAAGCGGAATGACCTTCCGATGAAAGACTGGCATTTCTGGCAGCACACCGAAACTGCTAAGCTCCGGGGGATCGTCGGCAGTGTCGATCATAACGTTTTCAACGGAACGCAAAAAGAACTTGAAGAGCTGTGTTTCTAGGCCGTTGCTGATGAAGCTTCAAAATACTAATTAGGGTTAGTTTTATAAATGGATCGGGTAGTTGCCAAAGGCAGGTGCCCTTTTCATTTTTCCGGACCGTACAAGCACAGGTTTTCCCGCTTACCGGGAACTTTTTTCACCACATTTTCTCAATTCGTAAATTCTTCAGACAAAATATCCGGCGTGGCGTTAATAGCAAACAAAACGGTCGGATGGCTGATAGGAAGGCAAGAGTCCTGCAAGACTTTCCACAGTGGTTCGAATCCACTTCCGACCTCGGCTTAAAGCGTCATGTGACGTTTCTCAAACTGTACATAAGGTCGGATGGCTGATAGGAAGGCAAAAGTCCTGCAAGACTTTCCACAGTGGTTCGAATCCACTTCCGACCTCGGCTTCACGCGTCGCTTGAGATTGCTCAAATTGCACACCAGGTCGGATGGCTGATAGGAAGGCAAGAGTCCTGCAAGACTTTCCACAGTGGTTCGAATCCACTTCCGACCTCGGCTTCACGCGTCGCTTGAGATTGCTCAAATTGCACACCAGGTCGGATGGCTGATAGGAAGGCAAGAGTCCTGCAAGACTTTCCACAGTGGTTCGAATCCACTTCCGACCTCAACAATGCGCCGGCAGCGGGGCTAGAACAAAAGAGCCGGAGACAGTATCCAGAAAAGTGTGTAAATGGAATTCCGGGCAGGGTGTCAGACTTTAA
>CBINHC010000007.1:0-209765 GCA_966250385.1 uncultured Sphingobacteriaceae bacterium
AAAGCTGGTAGTATCGCTGTATGCCAAGGGAATGTCGAACGCCGATATCGAGGAACAGCTCCGGGAACTGTATGATTTCAGGCTACCGACGTCAACCATTTCCACCATTACCGCCCGGGTGAGTGAGGATGTGCTGGCCTGGCAGAACCGTCCATTGGATCCCTTATACATGATCGTCTGGATGGATGGGATTGTGTTCAAAGTGCGGGAGAACAATAAGGTGATGAACAAAACGATCTATCTGGCGGTCGGATTGAATATCGAAGGGCGGAAAGAGGTTCTGGGCCTCTGGCTCGGCAAGAACGAAAGCAGCGCCTTCTGGATGAATGTCCTGACGGATCTGCAGGCCAGAGGTGTAGAAGACATCCTGATCACCTGTACCGATAACCTGAATGGCTTTACGCAGACCATCCGCTCCGTATTTCCCCAGTCAACGACCCAGGTCTGTGTGGTCCACCAGATCCGGAATGCCTGTAAATACGTCGTCTGGAAGGACAGGAAGCAGTTTACCCAGGATATGAAGCTGATTTACACCGCTCCCAATAAACAAATGGCCGAAGCTGAACTGGAGTTATTCGAACAAAAATGGGGCGGAAAATACCAGTACGCTGTAAGAAGCTGGCGGACCAACTGGGATGACCTGACGGCATTTTTTGAATTTCCCCTGGAGATTCGAAAGATCATCTACACGACCAATCTGATTGAAAATCTGAATGGAAAAATCCGGAAATACACCAAGAATAAGATGTCGTTTCCGACCGATGATGCCGTTAAAAAATCAGTTTATCTGGCGTTGATGGAAGCCACCAAGAAATGGACCCAGCCGATCCATAACTGGGGATTGATACTAAACCAGTTTTTGGCTATTTTTGAGGAAAGGGTTAAAGTCTGACACCCTGCCCGGAATTCCATTTACACACTTTTCTGGATACTGTCGAACCGGGCCAATTTTGATGTTCCATCATCCTTTATCCTCAAACCGTCAGCTTCCATCACCTGAATGGCAGTACAAGCTACTGCACTCCACTTTTTCCACGACAGCCCGTTCTTTCTCAGTTACGTACCACCCGGTCATTCAAAACCGGAGAAAACCCGCTGACTTTACCGATCATTTGTGGTCGGAAGTGGACTCGAACCACCCGGGTCTTTCAACCCTGCTCCTGAACCAGCATTCCGACCATGCCCAACAGGCAGGCAGTTACTGAACTGCTTCCAGCTTATGCTGACGAACAGAAAGAATCAGAAACTCGCGGATGCCTGACGGCATCTCCCATTGTATTTCACTTCCCGTCCGGTAGCCCAAAAGCGCAATACCGATGGGCGCAAATACCGAAACTTTATTATTCCGAACATTGGCCTCTGCAGGAAGCACCAACTGAAAGGTGAACTTCTGCCCCGACACCTTGTCCCGGATCTCAACCAAAGACTTTAATCCAACCACATCTTCAGGCAGACGCTCAACGATCCTGGCGGACCTGAGCTCTTCCAGCAGTTTATTCTTGTTGTACTCCGACAGGTTACTGTGCAGCAGATGCGTGTTCAGCAGGTCCAGCTCTTTTTGCTGGATGATCAATTGTTCTGTACTCATATCGTATTAGTTTAAATAGCTAAGCATTTCATTCTGATCCTTAAGACCGGATCGGTCGCTGAAGTAGATCTCCTTCAGGGACAGGGTTTGGGATCGGGTTATCCGCCGGTGGAAGCTTTCAGCGGTCACCTCCGTGAGCCCGCTGAAGCCGCAGGCTTCCATCAGGTCTGCAACCGCTTTGAGCGTATTCCGGTGAAAATTAGACACGCGGACCCGTTTATCTGAAATATCGATCCCGCGGTACAGGCGTTTATCCTGGGTGGCGATTCCGACCGGACAGGTACCGCTGTCACACTGCAAAGCCTGGATACATCCCAATGACATCATCATCCCGCGGGCACTGTAGCAGGCGCTCGCACCAAGCGCTATAACACGCAGAATGTCAAAAGCCGTAACAATCTTACCTGAGGCAATGATCTTTACCGGAAGTCCATAGTGATCGAGTGTCTTCCGGGCAAAGGCGACGGCATCGAACAACGGCATGCCAACATAATCGGTGAATTCCAGCGGCGCTGCACCGGTGCCGCCTTCGGCCCCGTCGACTGAAATGAAATCGACCCAGATCCGGAGGTTGGCCATGGTCCTGCACAGATCTTCAAACTCGGCCTTGTTACCGATACAAAGCTTAAAACCGACCGGTTTTCCGCCGGAAAGCGCTCTCAGCTGGCTCAGGAAGAGTACCATCTCGGTGGAATTCCTAAATGCTGAATGGGCACTCGGTGAATGTACGGTAGTACCGGGTACGACGTTGCGGATCGCGGCGATGTCCGGCGTGTTCTTGATGGCCGGCAAAAGCCCACCATGCCCCGGCTTGGCGCCCTGGGACAGCTTCACCTCGATCATCTTCACATATGGGCGTGTAGCGTTTTTCCGAAATAACTCGGGATCAAATGCCCCTTCTGAATTACGGCATCCAAAATAGCCGGTCCCGATCTGCCAGATGAGATCTGCACCGCCGGTTATGTGATACGGACTGATCCCGCCTTCGCCGGTATTCATCGCGAAATCCGCCATGCGGGCTCCTTCACTGAGCGACCGGATTGCTGTTTTGCTCAATGCCCCGTAACTCATGGCCCCGATGTTCAGGACGCTCAGGCTGTAGGGCTGCTGACACTGTGAACTGCCAATGATTACCCGGAGATCCGCAGGGTCGGCTTTTACGGGATACATACTATGGGTAACCCACTCATAGCCCGGCTCGTAGGGATCCGACTGCATACCGAAAGCAACCGTTTCGCGCACATTTTTGGATCGCTGATAGATGATGGACCGCTGGCGGCGGTTGAACGGCTTGCCGTTCAGATCGGATTCAAAAAAATACTGGCGAAGCGGTGCACGAAGCCGTTCCATCAGGTACCGGCTACGGCCCACCACCGGGAAGTTCCGCAGCAGCGAATGTTTAGGCTGAAAGAAGTCGTGCAGGAGCAACAATGTCACCCCCAGCCCTGAAGCAGGAAGCAACAGCCATGGTTTCTGAAGTACACCTGCAGCAACTATAAGCGCTACAGTTGCCAAAGAGATAAAAATCAACGCGATCCCGACCAAAGGCCGGACGTGGAATCTTTTCATAAAACTTTAGTTAAGTCAGTAAAAAACGAACAGATTTTTGACTGGCCCCAATACCAAATCTGGCTGGGGCTTACTTAATAAAGTCTTTACTGCTGGTTTGGAAGGAGTAGCCGAATCGGTTATGAACGGAGATGAGCCGGCAGTACATAGCATAGGCAGACCGCATAACGCAGGAAATGCACAATTCACTATATAAATGGATTCGCCGCAGAGAACTCATATTCCAAAGGTCCCGAATATATTTGAGAAATAAAAATTCAGAGGCAGTATCGGGGCACCGGGGGTATGGAAGCCTTGCATATTGCGCGAAGAGAAACGATCGGAAGGTACCTAAACTCCGGGATAGTTCACTAGCAACAAGGCAAACTGAGAGAATATATTGCTTTCTCCTCTCGGTTACGATCCGGTGCAGCCCGGAGTTCAGACAGAACAATCAGATCGCTGGCATAACCGACTTTCACCGATAATCCATTGAACAGGTCCGATTACGGATATATCATGAGGAAGATAAATGCAAACATGTTCACCAGAAGAACCACCCCGTAAACGATATTGGATCTGCCGCTACTTAACGACAGCATCACCGTAAACACCGAAAGCCCCAATAGAATAATGGATTTGATCTCCAGCCCCAGAATGATCTGGAATCCGTTCAGCACACACACGGCTGCGACGGTCGGGATGGTCAGCCCGATACTGGCCAGTGCCGACCCCAGGGCGAGATTAATACTGGTCTGGAGCCTGTTGTTTCGGGCAGCGATGATGGCCGCGGTACCCTCCGGTAGTAAAATGATCGCAGCGATAATAACGCCGACCAGGGTTTTAGGCAGCGAATAGTACGTTATGATCTGCTCTATGGTGGGCGAAAGCGTTTTTGCCAGCAGGACCACAATGCCCAGGCTGACGATCAGAAGCACCAGGCTTACCACGAATTCGGCAGTTCCGACCAGCGGGCTTTCGGAATGCCCGGTATGATCATCAGGATCGGCCGGCAGAAAATACTGCCGGTACCGGCTGGTCTGAGCAAAGATGAAGACCCCGTATATAACCAGGCAGGCGACCGATGCAAAAATAAGCTGGGGAGTTGAATAGTAAGACCCGTGTACGCTTTCTGTAAAAGTTGGGAAGACCAGCGTAAATACGACGATTGAAATCAGTGATACCAGGGCTATGGTAACTGACGACCTGGAGAAGTTCTGTTCGTAATGCTTCAGTCCGCCGATTAACAAACTGAGGCCGACAATCCCGTTGAGGATCAGCATGGTCGCCGAGTATACGGTATCCCGGGCGAGTGAGGCCGCCTCCGGTCCTTCTGACATCATCAGCGACACGATAATGGATACCTCGATCACGGTGATCGAAACGGCAAGGATGATCGTCCCGTAGGGTTCTCCAACCCGATGCGCAATGACTTCTGAATGGTGAACAGCTGACATCACGCTTAGGACCAGCAGCAGGCTAGCCAGCAGCTGGAGCCAACCGCTTTGCTCTATACCGCCGAACAAATACAGCACGCAGGCCAGAATCGGAATAACGGTTGTCCACTGAAATAATCGTTTCATATATTGTCTGGTAACTTTAATAAATCCGGGCTGATGTGCCCCTGGTCTTTTTCAGCAAATGATTAATATACTGATTTCAATAGACGACCGGTTCACATAAAAGGAAAATAGGGGCCTTTTGTTATCGTGACGGTCAACAAGTTTCCAAATTAGGAAATTCAAACCCAAAGTCATGAACGATGTTGCCGTGGATGTGTTAAACAAATACGCGGCAAGATCCTGCAAACTTTGCAGTGACGCTATGGCAGCATAAAGGATTTGTACAGTTCTTGAGGATTCAGGGCAAGCCGGGAGTCCGGCACAACCAGAAAAATATGGAAGCAATCAGACCAACCGCTGAAGGAGCGACAATCGTAAAGACCAAAGAAGTTAAAGCATACGGCACTGAGGCCGCTGCCAACCCGTTGAAGCAGCTGACCATCAGCAGAAGAAAACCAACACCGCATGACGTCGAGATCGACATCCTGTATTGCGGCGTATGCCATTCCGACCTTCATACGGTAAGAAATGAATGGCATGGCACGGTATATCCGTGCGTCCCGGGTCATGAGATCGTCGGGAAAGTTGTCAGCGTGGGCGATCATGTCACAAAATTCAAAGTCGGAGATCTGGCAGCGGTAGGCTGTATGGTCGACAGTTGCCGCGAATGCGACTACTGCAAGGACGGCCTGGAACAATATTGTGAAGAAGGTAATACGGGCACCTATAACTCTCCGGACAAACACCTGGGCGGCCGGACGTTCGGCGGTTACTCGGAAAGTGTTGTTGTCAATGAAAACTTTGTCTTACGGGTTCCTGAAAACCTTGACCTTGCGGCCACTGCTCCGCTCCTCTGTGCTGGCATTACAACCTATTCTCCGCTCCGGCACTGGAATGTCGGTCCCGGCAAAAAAGTAGGGATCGTAGGGATTGGCGGATTGGGACACATGGCCGTGAAGATCGCCAAAGCCATGGGCGCAGAGGTGATCGTGTTCACGACCTCCCCTTCTAAAGCGGATGATGCCCGGCGTCTCGGAGCGGATGACGTGATATTATCAAAGGACGAAGAACAAATGAGTCGCTATGCCGGGAAGCTCCATTTCGTCCTGGATGCGGTCTCTGCTCAGCACGATATCAACGCCTACCTTAACCTGCTGCGCGTGGATGGTTCCCTGACGCTCGTTGGAGCGCCTGAACAGCCGCTGCCTGTTGCAGCCTTCTCCCTGATCCCGTACCGGAGAAGCTTTGCAGGCTCGCTGATCGGCGGCATAGCCGAGACCCAGGAAATGCTTGATTTCTGCGGCCGGCACCATATCGTTGCCGATATTGAAATGATCGGCATTGAGCAGATCAATGAGGCATACGAGCGTTTGCTGAAAGGCGACGTAAAATACAGGTTCGTCATTGACATGGCGTCGTTAAAAAAGTGAACACTGATGCCGGCAGAGAATCCCCGGCTTTGAACATTTAAATAGGATACCATGAAACCGATCACGGGAGTGCACCACGTCACGGCGATTACCAGCAGTGCCGAAAAGAACTACCAGTTTTTTACGAATATTCTGGGTATGCGCCTGGTCAAGAAAACGGTCAACCAGGATGACATCCGGACCTATCACCTGTTTTTTGCCGATGACCGTGGAAATGCCGGAACCGACATGACCTTCTTCGACTTTCCGGGAATCCCCAGGGGCGCGCATGGGACCAATGAGATCTCGAAAACCTCTTTCCGGATACCCAGTGACAAAGCACTGGAATACTGGGCAAAACGGTTTGACCGGTTAACGATCGCTCACACCGGTATCGTTCAGCAATTTGGAAAGAAAACACTGACTTTCAGTGATTTTGACGATCAGCAGTACATGCTGGTATCGGATGAGTCAGACCGGGGCGTTCCGGCAGGAACACCATGGCAAAAGGGACCGGTACCAGTCGAATATGCCATTACAGGCCTGGGGCCGGTCTTTATCCGCATCGCCAATCTGGATCATTTCAATGAAGTTTTGGAGAAAGCGCTCCTGTTCAGAAAATCGGCACAGGACGGAAACTTTCATTTGTACGAAACGGGGGAAGGGGGAAACGGAGCTTCCGTGATTGTGGAGGATAATCCCATCATGGCACAGGGCCGTCAGGGATTCGGAACAGTACACCATGCAGCCTTCCGCGTCCATGACCGGGCAGTACTAGACGAATGGATCACATGGATGAACAATCTGCGGATTCCGAATTCCGGGTATGTGAACCGTTACTTCTTTGAGTCGCTTTACGTCCGGGTTGCCCCGCAAATCCTTTTCGAGCTGGCGACAGACGGCCCCGGATTTATGGGAGATGAGCCATATGAAACTCTTGGCGAAAAACTTTCGCTGCCCCCGTTCCTGGAACCGCAGCGGCAGGAGATCGAAAAAACGGTCCGGCCAATCGATACGGTCCGGAGCAGCAGGGAATTCACAAAAGAATACGAGCAGTAACCCGTCATCAGGCTTGTGCTCTGCGGGCAGGGTCTCCATAAAATAGCAGCCTCTGCGAATCGCAAAGGCTGCTATTTAGTAGGGTCATGCCGGTAATCCGCCGAACCGTTATGCCAGAACTTCTGCCTGTTTGATCACCTGGACCTCTGCGAGCAGCTTGATCTCATCGCTTACCACCACACTTCCTGCTTCTGTCACGGCATTCCAGGTCAATCCGAACTCTTTGCGGCTGATCTTTCCGGACACCGTAAACCCGGCTTTTGTTTGTCCGTAAGGGTCCACGACCATGCCCCCGAACTCGACATTCAGCGTAATCGGCCGGGTTGTGCCACGGATGGTCAGGTCACCCTGTAACCTCGCTTCATCTCCGTTCACTTCGTATTGGGTTCCCACAAACTGCAGCTGGGAGTGTTGTTCGGCATCAAAAAAGTCCGGAGACTTCAGGTGTGTGTCGCGCTGATCATTGTTCGTATCGATAGAACTGATATCAGCAGTAAACCGGATATTCCTGGCAGTCGCGAAATCATCACCATCTGTCTCTAAAGAAAGATCAAAATTTCTGAAATAACCAGTAACGGTTGTAATCATAAGGTGTTTTACCTTGAACTGGACCTCTGAATGTGCAGGGTCAATTTTCCACTGTGTTGCCATAATAATAGAGTCTCTAAAATATCAAGTATATCTTCAAATATAAATACAGAACAAATCACGTTCCATTGATGAAAGATAAGAAATATCATTGATCTGCATCAATGTTTCCGGCCTGCCGAACCTGATCTTTGAAATGGCTATCCGGAATTTACCTGCCCGTAAGCCCGTCAACGGTTAACGCAATATAGTATAGGCCGCCAATGGTAGGCCCCGCCGCATACTGGATGTATTGTCTATTGAAGATGTTTGAGCCGCCGGCTTTGATGGTCGACCGGTATTGCGGCACAAGGATGGTCACCTGCGCGTCGACCGTGCCGTACGCGGGTACCTGGCCGTTGGCAAGCGGACTTTCCCACAGGAAGCTGTCCTGCCATTTCCACAGCACGTTGAACCCGACATTCTTCATGAGTTCCCGGTTACCGAATGAAACATTACTCGACCATTTCGGCGTATTGAATGCTGTAACGAACACATCACGGGATTCCTGGCTCCGGATGTTGTTATAGCTGACATTGCCTGAGATCGTGTAGTCTCCCCTGAACTTCCAGGTCACGCCAAGTGCAGACCCAAAATTCCGGTACCGGTTGCGTGCGTTCGTATAAACCCGGTAGCGGGTCTGCGCGTTACGGTTGGACGCCAGCATAGCGTTTACCGCAGCATCCGAACCGATCGGTCCGCCGGTCGGTACGGCAACTTCTACCTGCCCCAGAAAGCCGTCATATGTATTGGTATAGGCATCGAGGTCGAGTACCAGGGTATTATCCAGCAGAACACTCTTATAACCCACTTCGTAGGAATCTATTCGTTCCGGCCGCGTCGCAGCAAGATTGGTTACTTCCAGAAGGTCGCGGTTCCTCAGGGCAGCCTCGCTCTGGGGGACTCCGGCGGCTACGTCCTTGTTGACAGCCGCGTTGAACGTGTTTACCGATGCCAGCGTATACGAGTTATCAAGGTACCCCAGTCCGTGGTTGATGTACGAGAGCCCCCCCACCCGCCGGACGTTGCCGTTATTGACGAACGACAGGGCTTCAAACAATGCCGGGAACCGGAATCCGTTCTGATAGGAGGCCCGGAAGTTGTGCAGGCCGCCAGCTGTGTACACAGCCGCTACGCGGGGATTCCACTTCGGGGTGAATTCGGGATTGTGATCCAGGCGGATCGAACCGAACAGCTTCAGTTTCTCCTCAAAGAGTGTTTTGGTGAGCTGCGCAAAACCGCCGTATTTTTTATAGTAGACGTTCCGGCCGAAGCTGCCGTCTGCTGCCGGCTGATTTCGCTCAGCAACGGGACGACTGAAGTCTACAAAATTGTTTCCGTCAGGTATGATCTCATAAACGCGCAGATCGGCGCCCACCAGCAGATCAGCAAAGCGGATCCTGTCAGACAGGTCGAGCTGCGCATCGGTATGATAGATCCGGCTCATCTGGTGCAGCCAGGCTCCTCCGGTTGCGGGGGCACCGGCCACGACCGACCCGTGATCCCAGTTATTGATGCCGATAATCGTTTTCTTCAGGGCCTCAAACTCCGGTGTACCCGGCTCCGCCCGGCCCTGATCCGCGAAGGTCCGTGCCAGCCGCATCGCATCGGCCAGGGCGGTGCCCCGGTTCAGCTCGTCCTGCAGAGCTGTTTTGAAGGCATCCCGCCAGGCCGGATTTGATTTATTGCTCAGATCCAGGTTATCCACCAGGGGCTTTACATTGTAGGAATCGCCGGTATTCTCGAGTGAAACATATGACCGGAAAAAATATTTCGGTCCCTTAAGCTCCAGGTGATGGTTCTGAACGACCACGTTGTCCAGCTGAATTTTATTTCCCCGCTGAAATACGCCGTCCATCTTTCCGATCCGGTAACCATAGGACAGTTCGGCGTTTTCGTTCAGCCGGTAGTGCAGCGCTGCATCGAACTTCAGGTTATCAACCTTTGGACTGACCACATCGCGCTCCCAGTATCCTGTCCTGCGAACCAGGAAGGATTGGTTGGGATTTCCGTTATAGTTGATACCGCTGACGGTTACCGCATTGTTATTTTCATCACCATACTTATTCCAGGCATCATATGCAGGATTATTGAATCCATCCAGTTCCGGGAATTGCGGATTCGCGGTGTTCAGCGAGTTCGGATTCTGGTCGGTTGCGGTCGATGAACGCCAGTCGGACCCGCGCATATAGCTGGCATTGACCTTGAATGCCCACTTGTCGTGAAAAGCGCGGGCGAACCGGACCGCCGTTTCGTTCAGCAGACCGGGGGTCGAGGCTATCCCGCTCACATGATTCACGCCGGATCGCTGATACACGCTGAGCCCCTGGTAAATGAACGGGCTTCGGGTCAGCAGGTTGGCCATACCGTTTATGGCATTCATACCGTACAATGCGGAAGCCGCTCCCGGGGTGATCTCGATACTCGCAATATCGAGCTCTGTCGGGCCTATCGCATTGCCCAGCGGCACTCCTAATGTAGCAGCCTGCATATCGACCCCGTCGACCAGCTGCATAAACCTGAAATTGTTGGGGATATTGAAACCCCGGGTATTCGGCACCTTGAAGGTCAGGCTGGATGTGGTCATCTGGACGCCCTTCACATTTTCAAGCGCATCATAGAAACCGGGAGCAGGTGACTGCCGGATGGACCGGATGTCCAGTTTCTCAATGGCGACCGGTGAACGCAGGATACTTTCTTCCACCCTGGAGGCCGTAACGACGACTTCCTTTCCCAGCAGCATCCGGGTCGTAAGGACAATGTCCGGCTGGTTCGAGGCATCCCTTACCTCGTACTCCTGTGGCGAAAATCCCATCATACTGAAAACCAGCGTGAATGGAAATTTCAGCCGGGTGCGCAGCGTAAACACGCCATCCTGATTGGTGGTCGTGCCCGACACGGTTCCCTTCAGCTGTACGCTCACGCCAGGAAGAACCTGGCCGGCAGTACCATCAGTGACCCGGCCCCGGACTTCGACCAGAGAACTTTCCTGCCCCCGGACGAGCACCGGTAATGCAATCAGAATAAGGAACACTGTCTTAATTTTCTTGGTAAAATTCTTCAACTCCATACGTTTTGATTTAATGACTGACTATCGTCGGCAAGCGGCCGCCCGGTCCAAACCGATTACTCTACAAAGACTACCGATTTAGTAGACAAAAATAGAAAGCAATTTGTTCGAACAAAATCTATTTTTCAGTTAAGGTCAGGTTTCCTGCTGTCCGGGCCGGGCCGGATTAGTTCACCTCTTACAGGATCTATAGCGTCCGGGATCCCGAACTCCCGAAATTAAATTCGGTTATCCCCGGAAATCCGATATCGCCGGCCAACCGGAAGAACATTCCGCGCCGACACGACGTGGTCAGTCCAAAAAGAAATTTCCCCTGGGAGTAGCGGAAGTCAAATGGGTTTCGTAAATTCAGTAACCTGAATGATAGATCTTGCCCGTGAAGAAAGCGGTAGCCTCCGTCCTGTTATTTGTATTTCTCTTTAACCTGGTCGGTTATAAGGTGCTTTTCTTTTGCCTTACGGCAGCGGCTGATCTACGGCTGGAGGCAGAGATCGCAAAGATCCGGTCGGATGATAACCGACTCATTACAATCCGTATCCCGCTCAACCTTCCCTATGCTCCTGAAAAAACGGAATTTGAGCCTGCAAGTGGTGAGGTGCAGGCAAATGGAACGACCTTCAGATATGTGATGTGGCGTATCGAGAAAGGCGAGGTGGAATTGTTATGCATCAGCAACAGGGAAGAATCCCGGATCATCGACCGGACAGACGAATTCGTTCGGAAGATCAGTCTGATGATCAGCGGAAATAAGAAAAAAATAAGCTACAAGGAAGTCCACATTGATTTCTTCCAGCTGCCTGTGGCGGCGCTTTCAGCACCGGGTAGTGCGCCGGAAGCAGATTATCCGGTTTTGCCCGACCTGAATACGGATAAAGGATACCCCACCCTGCCGGCCAATCCGCCGAATTTCGCGTAGCTACCCCTGAAGAACCGACACTTGCACCGCTGCTGCGGCTACCCGGCATCCGTATGCCGGCGGGATCTTCATACGCGAACCAATCCAACGACTTCTTAAAACTCAGAAAATGAACAGCTATTACAAATTGCTGAAATGCAATTTCATAATCTTCGGGCTTGCCATGTCCTTTTTTTCGGCAAGCGCCCAGACCGACCAGGACGCCCTGATGATGCCTGAAAAAAACCTCTGCGTAGCCGCCACTGCGGGTTACAGCAGCTGGACCAGGTACTGGGAAGGAACCTTTAAGCGTGAAAACGACAATATCGGCCGACTTTCCACCCGTTCGGCCATGCTGATGCTGAATTACGGCCTTGGCAACAACCTCAACCTGCTGGCTGCGGTACCTTACGTCTCCGTTAGGGCGAGCGCGGGGACGCTGAGCCCCATCAGCGGCTTCCAGGACCTGAGCCTCGCTGTAAAGTGGAAGCCTGTCCATCTGGCTTCCGGCCCTCAAAAGTTCTCGCTTTTTACGGTCGCAGGCTTCTCGGTTCCTACCAACGATTACGACATCGACTTCATGCCGATGTGTATCGGTATGGGCAGCAAGGTGCTCAGCGGACGCCTGATCGCAGATATCCAGCGCGGGAAGCTTTATGCGACTGCGGCTGCCGGATATCTCCTGCGCAGCAACGTCACCATCGACCGGGAAGCATATTACACCACAGAGCAGATCAATTCCAGCGAGGTCAGAATGCCTGACGCCGGAAGTTTCCAGTTCAGGACCGGCTATCGTTCCCGAACCATTATCGCTGAAGCTTTCGTGGACAATATGACCACCTTCGGCGGATTCGATATCCGGAAAAACGATATGCCTTTTGTCAGCAACCGGATGAACAGCACCCGCCTGGGCCTCGAGACCAAACTTTACCTGCCCAGTAACACGGCTCTCGGGTTCCATGCATCCGCATTCCAGACGGTAGCAGGACGGAACATGGGTAGTGCCACCGGATTCATGGCCGGTTTCGATTATGCTTTCAAACTGAAGAGGACCAAATAAGACTGAGATGAAAACCAGATATACTCTACGACATATGCTGGCGGCGTTAATCATCGCGCCAGCTGTACTTTTCGTACTCAATTCGTGCAATAAGGACATTGTTGAGACGACCGATAATCACCCGGTGCTGGACCCGATCAGCACGAATCCGGAGGCGGCAGGCTGGCAGCCCTTTATCGCCACGGAAGCCGGCCTGAACATTCCCGCACCCGCCCCGGTAAACTCAGCCGCCTACCGGGAAGAGCTGGCCGGCCTCAAAGCTGCAAGCTCAAACCTCACAGCGGAACAACAGGACGTTATCAACTTCTGGAAAGTTGGAAGCATCCTCAGGTGGAACGAGATTATGCGTGAACTGGTTGCCAAGCACAACCTGCCGCCTTTCCAGAATCCGGATGGCAGCTATCCGGTACCCAGTGCGACCAATCCCTTTTCGTATCCGGTCTTTCCGTTTTCAAATCCACCGTATGCAGCCCGTGCGTACGCCTATGTGAGCATCGCTCAGTACGATGCGCTCATTATGGCATGGAAAATAAAGTATCAGCACCACCGGCCGGCGCCTTATGAGACGGATGGATCGATCAGCGTTTCGGTACCCAAAAGTACGCTGCCGGCGTATCCGTCGGAAGATGCAGTCATTGCCGGCGCCTCGCTGGAGATTATGCGGCTGCTCTTCCCGGCCGATGTCGACTACCTGAACAAAATGGCTGAGGACGAAAAGAATTACCGGCTCTGGAGCGGTGCCAACGTACCGAGCGACATCGCTGCCGGCGACTCGCTGGGCAGACAAGTAGCCCGTCAGATTATTCAGCGGGCACGCGGTGACGGTATGAACCTGGCGGGTGGCGATGCCGCCATGTGGTCGAAAATGGAGGAAGACACGCGCGCAAGAAACGAGATTCCGTGGATCTCACTGGAATCTCCAAAGCGGCCGCCCATGCTTCCGGCCTTCGGTAACGTAAAACCGATTCTTTTCAATCCGGCGCAGCTCCCCGGTCTCCTTCCTCCGTCTCCCCCGCCTACCGCTTCGGAACGAATGAAGGCGGAGCTTGAGGAGATCCGGAAGTTCACCGACAACCCGTCAAAGGAACGTATGCGGATCGTGAACTTCTGGGCGGATGGAGTGGCCACCTATACACCGCCAGGCCACTGGAATGCTATCGCCGCGAAAGCATTCGTTGAAAAGCGGTACAGCGAGATCAACTGGGCCCGCAATTATGCGTTGCTAAATGCCGGGATGATGGATGCGGCAATCTTGTGCTGGAATGCAAAGTTCCTGTACTTCAACCCGCGTCCGAGCCAGATGAACCCGAAAATCAAGACGCTTACGGGTGTGCCTAATTTCCCATCCTACATTTCCGGGCACTCAACGTTCAGCGGAGCCGCTGCAGGCATTCTGGGTTACCTGCTGCCCGAACATGCGCAGGAATTTTCAGCGATGGCGCTGGAGGCTTCAAACTCCCGGATGTATGGCGGCATACATTACCGGGCCGACTGTGAAGAAGGACTTGTGGCTGGCGGAAAAATCGCCGCATTGGCCATCCAGAGAGCGGGTATCGATATCCGGTAGAACATTTGCAGGAGCCGGCCGGCCGGCTCCTGCCTGTTACCGTTGTTTGAACCAGCCCTGCCCAAATAATCGGACTGTCCCCGAAGAGTGCGGGACATGTAAATATCTGTACCTTTAACAAACCGGTATGCTCGATATAGTCATTGATGCCAGGCATGCCGCCCTTAGTCCGGCGGTAAAAGTGAAACGGATCCTCCCGTTCCGTCTCCGGAGAATGGTCGGCCCTTTTATTTTCATGGACCATGCAGGTCCCATCCAGGAGATTCCGGTGCAGTCGTCCAAACTGGATGTCTTACCGCATCCCCACATCGGCCTTTCCACGGTGAGCTACCTGTTCGGCGGCCAGGTCACACACCGGGACAGTCTGGGTGTAGAGCAGATCATCCGGCCGGGAGAAGTCAACTGGATGACAGCAGGAAGCGGCATCGCACACTCGGAGCGGTTTGAGGATCCTTCGGCATTGCAGGGAGGTCTGGAGATGATTCAGACCTGGGTTGCCCTTCCCGAGAGCGATGAAGAGGCGGCACCCAGCTTCAACAATTACTCGCCGGAAAAGCTCCCCGTCTTCACGGATACGGGGGTATGGATGCGCCTCATCGCCGGCAGCGCCTACGGAGTTAAGAACGACGTTAAGACGAATTCGCCTTTGTTTTACCTGCACGTTGTCCTCCAGAAGGGCGCCGTGTTCGGGCTTCCGGAGGAGCATTCCGAAAGAGGGTTCTATATCGTGAAGGGTGGAATTGAAATTGCGGCTCACACATATGGTCCCGGGCAGATGCTGGTGTTCAGCAAAGGTGCTGACCCATTGATTATTGCGAAGGAAGATACGACCCTGATGCTGCTTGGCGGTGAGCCGCTCGGAGAGCGTTTCATTTGGTGGAACTTTGTCTCCTCCCATAAGGAGCGTATAGAACAGGCTAAGGACGACTGGAAGCAGGGCCGCATCATGCTGCCCCCGAATGATGACAAGGAGTTTATCCCCCTGCCCGATGATCCGTCAAAACCTTCAGCGAGTCCCCCGGGACCGGAGCCGCTTTCATAGCCGGAACCCGAAGTGTTGTCCGGTGGCCGACAATCGGCTCGGAAGCGCCTGATCGGCCCGCTATGATCCTATTCATTTGGCACTATGCCGGGTACCTGACATCTCTTATCCGTCCCCCAAATAGCTGCTATTCTTCATATGTTAGACGATTGATCCGCCCAATAAGTTCTGCAGCACGGGGGCTTGACGGTTTGGGGCAAGATGAATGTGGCTCAAATGCTGGCGCACTGCAACGTGGCCTATGAGCTGACCTCTGAAGGCAAGCACCCGGTACCTAACCCCTTTGTGAAACTGATCCTGCGCCTGTTTGTAAAAAACAAGGTCGTCAGCGATCGTCCGCATAAGCCCAACGGTCCTACGGCTCCGGTTTTCCTGGTGTCCCCCGAGAAAGACTTCGAGCCTGAGAAAAAACGGCTGATCCAATATGTCCGGCAGACCCAGCAGCTGGGCGCGCAACATTTTCACATGAAAGAGTCCAGCTCTTTTGGAAAACTGACCTCAGGGGAATGGAACAACATGTTCTATAAACATCTCGACCATCACCTGAAACAGTTTGGAGTATAGGATATAAGCAACTGACTACCAGCTATCGATCGGGAAAAACTGGAACGATTCCTTCAGTCTACCAATCTGCTCGGCATACCGAAGGCGCGGGAAATTGCCGGTGATTTTACTTTAAGAAACTTCAGGAAAGGCGACTTCATCTTAAAGGCGGGAAAGGTGCCTGACGAATACTCTACCTCGAAGACGGCTTTATCCGGGCCTTCGCGCGCGATACCCAGGGAAACGAGGTGACCACGGCGATTTATTCGCCAAATCAGATCGTCTTTGAAGTTTCCTCGTTTTTTAACCGGAGTGTTTCAACAGAAAATTTCCAGACCCTCTCTGATTGCAAGGCCTGGATGTTAAGCTACAGCGAGCTGAATATGCTGTTTCACTCCATGCCGGAGTTCCGTGACTTTGGCCGGCATATCCTGGTAACCGGATTTTCCGCATTGAAGTCCAGGATGTTATCGACCATCACTGACACGGCCGAAGCGCGCTATGAAAAGCTGCTCAAGTCCCGTCCGGAAATATTCCGGCAGGTGCCATTAAAGTACATAGCCTCCTATAGTGGGATCACCGACACATCGCTGAGCCGGATCCGGAAAGAGTCCGCAAAAAAATCATAGGCCCGAAAAATCTTGTCCTATGGCAAGAACGACCTAGCAGTTTTTTCCAAACTTTGTGTAGCTAATTCGCTCACATTATGGAAACTGTTCATGCATCAATGTTTGCGAGCATCGCTTTCCTGCTCACAACCCTACTCGCGCTATACTTCTTTTACGAAGCAACCCGACGCAAAGCGCTGGTGTTGGTACCCGCTGTTATATGGCTCGGCATCCAGGGTTTTTTAGCGCTAAAGGGATTCTACACGGTCACTGATACCAATCCGCCCCGGTTCCTGCTGCTGATCACACCTCCGATTCTGCTGATCGCCGGCCTGTTCCTTTCCGGCCGCGGAAAGCGTTTTATGGACGGCCTCGGGCTAAAGCAGCTGACGATGTTGCATGTGGTTCGGATTCCAGTTGAAATGGTTTTATTCGCCTTATACATCCAGCGTTTGGTACCCGAACTGATGACTTTTAAAGGCAGCAACTTCGATATCCTGTCAGGCATCTCGGCGCCGCTGGTGTATTACCTGGTCTTTATCAGGCAACGTTTCGGCTATAAACTGCTCCTTTACTGGAATATCCTGTGCCTGCTCATGCTTTTAAATATTGTTATCCGTGCCACCCTCTCACTCCCCACTACGTTTCAGCAGCTCGCATTTGAGCAACCCAATATTGCCATCCTTTATTTCCCTTTCGTTTTTCTGCCGGCCTGCGTTGTACCGCTGGTGCTGTTTTCGCACCTGGTTGCGATCCGGCGATTGCTGAACGTAGAAACGACCCCGGTTCCGGCCATTTGACAGGAAGCCGGTTCCGCGTCCCACCCGGGTCGGCCGCCAGGAGTTCCCCGGGGTGCAGTGTGTTCTTCCGATCAATCAATTTCCCGAACCGGAACGAGAAAGCTGGCCGGACTTGTGTATCTTAAGCGGACCGATGAAGACCAACAGACGAACATTTTTGATAGCCGGCTTTTCACTGGTTATCGCTACAATTCTGGACGCATTCTGGATCGAAAGCTTTTTCGTCGAGACCAGTGAGTTTGACCTGCGGAAATCGCCCGGCGGCCGAGCCGGCCTCAAGGTCGTCCAGCTGTCAGACCTCCACCTGAACTCGGTCCGGTACCAGCATAAACAACTGGCCAAAAAATTGAATGCGCTTCAGCCCGACTTGCTGCTGTTTACCGGTGATTCCATTGATCAGGCAGATCATATTGACGTATTGAATAGCTTTCTGGGCCTACTGGACCGAAAGATCAAAAAAGCCGCGATCACCGGTAACTGGGAATACTGGGGGAACATAGACTTGGCCGAGCTGCAAAAGGTCTATAGCCCGCACAATTGTGATCTGCTGATCAACGAATCCAGACAGTATCAAATCGGTGGTCATACCGTCTCGGTGACGGGTGTTGACGATTTTATTGGCGGCAATGCCGATATCCGACTCGCACTGGAACAATACCAGGAAAGTGCTGTCCATATCATTTTGAATCACTGCCCGGAATACTACGAGCGGATCCTTGCCGAATGTCCCGACCACATTGATATCGACCTGGTTCTGTCCGGCCACACCCATGGCGGACAGATCAATATTTTCGGATTCGCTCCTTTTTTGCCACGGGGGAGCGGCAAATATCTCAAGGGATGGTACCGCCATCAGAAGGCCGATATGTATGTCTCCAGGGGGATCGGTACCAGTATCCTGCCGGTCCGGTTCGGTGCAAGGGCTGAGGTGGCGGTGTTCACCATCTGACGGCCGCCGGTTGCAGAGACGGTCAGGTCCGGCCTGACCGGGTTATTCGGCGATAACCTTGATCAGCGTTCCCTTGCTGAGCTGATCCGTAAGTTCCATACCGTTCAGGATCGCCATCTCTTCCATCCGGTTCTGCGGAACATTGAAGGATTTCAACGCCTGATTTAACGTGGTGCCGGCGGCAACAGTTTTGATCCGGACACGTTCCGGCTTCTTGTTCAGCTTACCGGCGTCAGTGAGCTGTCGGAAACTTTGCATAATACCGGTAAAGGAATTTCCATAGCTGTTGAAATCAGCGATGGAAGTTGCGCCCAGCATCAGATAGATGGCATTGTTGTACTGGATCAGGTACGATAGTGTCCGGACCGAAGGTTGCTGACCTTCCTGAGGCTGCTGGTCAGCGACAATGGAGATTGCATTTAAGCCGTTAACGGTTGTCTGCTGGGACTGGACTGCCTGGAGCTGGAACTGCTGCATGACGGCGTTGGCCGCTTCCTGAAGCGAATTTCCGGGGGCAAGAGTGAGAAAAACCAACGCCTTTCCGTCGGTCGGTGCAATCTGTACCCGCTGAGGAGAATTCTGATAATTCCAGCCTGCGGGGATAGCGAACTGAAACTTCAGATCCGGATGGTAGAACATATTCCCTTCCTTGAAGCCCTGCTTTGGGTCCTCCCCGTAGATCAGGCCTTCAATGCGTCGCAGGTAGGTGTCCCTGTTTACTTTAGCATCCGTCAGATTATTCTTCTTCTTCCACTCAGCCGCAAGTTTCGCCACGGTGGCATGCCTGTCGGCCGGCGACGGGTGGGTCGACAAGAATGTCGGCAGCTCATCGGATCCGGTTTCATGACTTTTACGCTCCAATGTGCTGAAGAAGTTGGCCATCTGCTGGGCATCATAGCCGATCTTGGTAGAATACTCGACACCGAGCCTGTCAGACTCGCGCTCCGCATCCCGGCCGAACTTCAGAAAGAGCAAACTCAGCCCCTGTGAGGCAGCGTTCGCGAAATCCGCCAGATCCGGTGCGATGACAATTCCGGCGATCAACCCCACCTGGGCCAGAAGCTGGTTTCGCTGCTGGATCACCGAATGCCGGGCTGTAATATGCCCGATCTCATGGCCGAGAACGCCGGCGAACTCCGCCTCATTATTGAAGTGAGCCATGATTCCCCGGGTAAAATAAACGTACCCCCCGGGGAGCGCGAAGGCATTGAGCACGTCCGAGTCCACGATCCGGAACTGATACGCCAGTTCGGGACGGTGTGATATCGCAGCCATGGATTTCCCTTTGGAAGCGATGAACTCCTGCAAAGCTTTATCGTCATAGAGGCCATACTGCTGAATAACCTGCGGATCTGCCTCCTTACCCATCGCTATTTCCTGTTCCTCAGATACAAAAACCACCTGCTTTTTTCCGGTGACCGGATTGACAGAGCAGCTATTCGTTACTAGAACGAAGGCCGGAATTAATATAAAAGAAAAGATCTGTTTCATTTTAAACCGTTAACTAAATTACTTGTAACACAACTTTCATGCAAATCCTGCCGCCACCCGGAAATTGGCCGTTATTTGAACACGAGCATCACACTATGTGGTATTCTTATACCTGGGAGAGAGATCCTTCCCCTGGTACACGCTTTTTCAGCGTTCGGGTCTGGCAGAACATGGCCGGATCTGTGCTCAGGTTTTTTTATTAAGTTTGTTCGCTTACCGTTTGCGGATTCTCGTTCTGATCCGCTTCTGATTATTTTTTTATGGAGTTATATTATTCTTTTTCTGTTCTCATTGTCCTGGCCTCATTCTTTGCGTATTTGAACCTGCGTTTTCTCAAGCTGCCTTCTTCAATCGGAGTGATGATCATCGCCATGATCTCTTCTATTCTCCTGGTTATCGCCGGCCACCTGATCCCGAATACGTTCTCCCGGTTCTCTGCATTACTGGAGGAGGTGGACTTCACCGAAGTCCTGATGGGTGCAATGCTGAACTTTCTCCTTTTCGCGGGGGCCATCCATATTAACCTGAACGACCTCAAGGAACAGCGGGGACCTATCGTCATCTTCTCCTCTGTCAGCGTGCTAATATCTGCCTTTGCCGTTGGCGGGCTATTATATTATGTGGCTCCCCTGCTCGGCTTTACGATTCCTTTTATATACTGCCTCCTGTTCGGAGCCTTGATCTCTCCTACCGATCCCATCGCCGTACTGGGTATTCTGAAGGAAGCGAAGGTCCGCAAATCGCTGGAGACGAAGGTAGCCGGTGAATCCTTATTCAATGATGGTGTCGCTGTCGTTGTTTTTGCCGTTATCCTCCAACTGGCCCAGGGGTCTGAGATCGATCTGACCGCCAGCCATGTTACCTGGCTTCTTGTCAAGGAGGCCCTGGGCGGCTTCCTGCTCGGAACATTGCTCGGCCTGGGCGCTTCCCGCGCAATGCGAAAGATCGACGATTACAAAGTATCCGTCCTGATCACCCTTTCAGTTGTCATGGGAGGCTACCTGATCGCACATTCCATGCATATTTCCGGACCGCTCACCATGGTCGCGGCCGGTCTGGTGATCGGAAACTATGGAAAGAATACGGCCATGTCTCCGACAACGAAAGACTACCTGAACAAGTTCTGGGAACTGATCGATGATATCTTAAATGCTATTCTTTTCCTGTTCATCGGGTTTGAGCTCCTCCTGATCCCTAACCTGGCAAACTACTGGCTGATTGGCCTTTGTGCGATTGTTATTGTGCTCTTCGCCAGATTCATTTCGATCTATTTACCCGTATTCCTGATTCCATTTAAGACCAAGTTCAGTTCCGGAACGGTAAAGATCCTGGTCTGGGGAGGACTCAGAGGCGGCGTATCCATTGCGCTTGCACTTTCCATTGATGAAGGTCCCTACAAACTGTTACTGATCGGCGTCACCTATTTCGTGGTGGTATTCTCTATCATCGTCCAGGGCTTGACGATCGGAAAGCTTGCCGACCGCGTTTTATCAAAAGAGGAAGCCTGAGGAGCCTGATTGCAGCTCCGGGCGCTGATTGCTTTATGGCCGTATACCAGCTGTCAAACGGCCGGAAGGGATAAAACCCTTATAAACCCGGCTGCCGAAAAAAAGGCACTCCGCTTAGTGGAGTGCCTTTTTCCTTATTTTGTCGTCGGGCTGTTCAGTCGTTTCCCAAGCTTCTCGTATTCGACGTCGTTTGGCTCCCAAAGTTCGACCTTGTTCCCTTCAGCGTCCAGGATATGTACGAACTTGCCGTACTCGTAGGTTTCGATACTGTCTAAAACACTCACGCCCCCATGCTTCAGTTCCTTAACCAGGGCTTCCAGATCCGCCACCCTGTAATTGATCATGAAATCTTTTGCGGAAGGCTCGAAATACTTCGTTTTCTCATTGAACGGCCCCCAGGTTGTAAACCCTTTCCTGGTACTGTCTGCCCCCTGGTACCATTCAAAAACGGCCCCGTACTGGTTAGTACGTAAACCAAGATGCTTTTCATACCAGGCTCTCATGGCCTTGGGGTCTTTACACTTGAAGAACACACCTCCGATGCCGGTTACCTTTTTGAAGGGTGCCTGGTAGGGCTTCTCTGATGTGATGGTCCTGAATGCGAATCCAAAACCAAATGAAGTCACGAATCCTAATAAAATAAGTACAGTCTTTTTCATGTCCTTGGATGGTGCCGGCTATCCGGTAAGCGGAACCGGTGCTCAATGATACAAATTCTTTCGTTGTCACTAACCGAATTCAGCATGCGGAGGTCTTCCGGGTCATGAGGCGCGCCATGGCACGGATATGCTGGGTATCCGTGCCGCAGCATCCGCCGAATACGTTGAAATGACCAAAAGCGTTTTTCAGGTATAGATTTTCAAATGCCAGCTCCTCCGGGTTCCCGCGGTCCAGCTCGGTCGACTCATCAAGTTCGGCATGGCTTTTACAGGAGGCATTTGCACGGATACCCCGTATGCGGCGGAGCCATGGTTCCGTCTTCCCGTCCTCCAGTTGACGGGTAAAATGCGTCGGATGCGCGCAATTGATCATATAGTAAATAGGCGGCCTGGCCGCGGTTTCATCGACATGGTCAATAGCGTCTCTCAGGCTCATGCCGGTAGGCAGTTTTCCGTCGGTCTCGAGCGTAAACGATATGACAGCGGGCAGTCCATACCGATCCGCCGCCTGGCAGATCCCCACCGCTTCATCGGCATAATTCATGGTGATTGCTGTAACCAGATTCACCGGGGTACGGCTGAATGCGGATATCTGGGCAGCGTGATACTCAGCAGCCTCGACCGCACTCATCAGGTTTTGCGGACTGTAGCCGTCACCACGTGGACCTACACAACCGCTGATGACCATGGAAGGAACCATGTTCCGGTACTCAGTGCTCAGATCGACCATCAGCTGACCGGCATCGTGGTTTATATCCACCAATGCGGAGGCCGGATAGCCGAGTCGTTCGATCCAGTCCGGATTCGCTCTCCAGGTTGGGCTCTCCAGTATGAAACCAGTCCCGAACTCTTTTGCGATATCAAGGTAGCTCCGGTAGTAAGCCCGGATCGCCTGGTTTCCGGTCCGATCCTTTAAAAGATCAAAAGCGGCAAAGTAGGGCAAGTCGAAACCATCGAGGAAAATCAGGGATGTTTCCAGCCCTCCATCCGAAATAAACAGATCGGCTGTCTCATGCGGCAATGTAACTCCGTCTTTCATATGTGGTCAATTTAAACGGAATGCACCGCCCGGGGATCATTCCACCGGCAGGCTATCCATCAGGTAAGTTACTGATTTTCCGAAACTTGGACAACATACAGAGAGGTTCCTGCAAGCATAATAAACTGACTGACCATAGGCCGCTGCATCTATACATACAGGCCACCAGTTCTTAGTGCCTGCTTTATTCCCCGTTGAGTTCCATCACATTATCATCAATTCTCAGGTCGATCATCAGGAAATTCGGATCGATACCGCCACGTACCGGTTTTTTAGGAACGGTCACCTTGAGGATCTGCTCACCGGTCCGGATCCGATGCCTGTTCAGGTAAAGAGGCTTCTCCACACCGCTGACATTCCCGTACAAACCGATTTCAAGCCAGTCATTCATCGCTTCCTCATGCTCTTTCCCGCCACTATCAATTACTACCTTTTGCGCCTGGACCTTTAATGTTATCTCGTATTCGCCGGTTTTCGTTCGTGCGGCGGCGATCTTCCGGGTCTTCAGACGCCAGTATGTGTTCTTCTTAAACAGGTCTTCCAGGAAGTAGCGCAAGGAGTCGGGCGTTACCTGACGGATCTCGCGGTAGAGGTCAAGGGTGGTTGGCAGGGGTACCTCTCCTGAGTGGTGCCTTTCCAGCAGACGTCTCAGCGCTCCATTGACCCGCTCCTTTCCTATGTACCGGCTGAGTGCATACATGGCAAGCCCGGCTTTCCGGTAATACAGAAACTTCTCGTTTGCATGGAGAAGGGAGGGTGTCGCGAGGGAACGCGGCATTTCATAGAACGAATGAAGATAACGGACATATCGCCGCAGGTGGGCATCCCCGTAATGGTTTTCCAGAACCTGCATGCCCGAATACACGGCGAGACCTTCAACGAGCACACCTGCGCCTTCAACATTCGCCGGAGTGAGGCTTGCACCGCCAAACCACTGGTGTGCAACCTCATGGGCCACAATATAAAAAGGCAGGTCGAAGCCGTCGGGTGAATCATCTGGATTGAACACGGCAAACTGCTCCCCGAAATCGATCATACTCGCTTCTGAACTTGCTCCGTCACCCCTGCCCGGCTTCTCAACGACCGTAATATGTTTATATGGATAGGGTCCGAACTGCCCGGAGTAATAGTCCATAGCCGCAATTACGCTCCGGAGTATCCGGTCCGTATTCTGCACGTGTTCCGGGTGGTGATAGATGCGGATGGCAACATCCTTCCACATCCCTTTTCGTACGGCATAGCGGCCGGATAAGATGGAGTACTCTCCGCGGATCGGCGCATCCGTCCTGAAGTGAAAGTACCGCCGGTTTCCTGCCGCCCAGGTGCGTATCAGGTTTCCCGGTGCAACGGCTGTTTCGTCAATGGCGGTCGAAATAACCGCCTCGAAGGTGTTCTGATCGGAACTTATAGGCTTATTTCGCGCCACAGAATCGTAAAGGGAAGGCACTTCCGGTCGTTTCGGGAGATGGTACCGGTTCCTGAGTACCGGATCACTTAACTCCCGGTACCGCTGATATCCAATGTTCGGAAGCATGTCGTAATTGGTGAAATACGTTCCGTTCTTTACCACGACCTCATTCGTTCCGTTATGCCGGAATCCCGGCTCCTCAAGATGTACCTCGAAATCAATCCTGACGGAGTCTCCCGGCCGGATCGGTTGCTTCAGCACGTAAATGTAGTGACCGAGTTTCCGGTCTGTGAGCACTGCAGCGGCGGCCCGGTTAAATCGCACGTCTATGGGCTCGACTCCGGAAACACTCGCCAGATGAATGGAATCGATGGCGACCTTCCCGCGATTCAGCAGCGTATAGGTGGCCCGGATACCGACCCGCTGCCGCCCGGGATCGATGTCCACCTCCAGATTCGTACCGGTCAGCTGCGGTTGCGGCGTATCGCGGTAACGGCCATAGGTGCGTTCATACCGGGCATTCAGCTCCTTGATATCATCGCCGGCATGATATTCATTCAGTACATTCGTATTATAGAATAGGAAGCTTCCCAGGGTCACGATCAGCCCGCCAGCCAGCATGGCGACCCGGATGGTTAATCTGCTTAAACGACGCCGCACAAACAGCATTCTGTCGTGCAGGCGCTGTTCTCTTCCCCGAACCCAAAGTACCCGTGCTATGACGGCAAAGAAAACCGCCCATGCCGCCCAATACGCCTTGAACCACAGCCACGGCCTGATGGCGGAACCGAAGCCCCGCATATCCGTATACCGCCATCCCGGGTCCTTTCCAAAAATCAGCATGCTGTGTTCAACGCCGAATACCGAAGGAAAGGCAATGAAGCCGGTAACGATCAGCATCACCAGGTACCCTGTGTATTTTTGGTTCACGATCGCCTGTACGGACAGGGCGAGCATGGCAAAAAGCAAATAATCGATCAGCTGGAGCCCAAAGAGCGCCCGAACATAAACCCCGATTTCCAGCTTGTGGTAGCCCAGGCCCAGCTGCATCAGGATACCTCCGGCCATCAGCAACGCGATCCAGGCCAGGATGATCAGGGCCAGCCCGAGGTACTTGCCCAACAGAAGAGCCCACTCTGACACCGGTGCAGCATCCACCAGGTCATTCTGCCCGGCCTCCCGTTCCTTCCAGATCAGCTCCCCGGAAAAGTAGATCATGAGCAGTGTAATCACTACCCAGGGAGTATTGAGATTACCGATTGATGGAGTAAGAAAGGCGACTACCGATGACGTTGTGGGCAGCAAAGGGACGCCGAACTGCGTCATGATACGATCACCGAACGCCGCGCAGACCCCGGCGATCGCCGCCACCGGCGGAATGCCTACTGGACTGCCGGCGATCGTCCTAAAGGACGCGCCTGCTATGGCAAGGGTTTGACGGACACCCGTGGAAACACCAAAGTCCCTGCGCACCTGCGGAACGGAGATCGCAGCTGTCCGCTCCGGAGCAGACTCATCAGCCGGGACCTCCGGGCGTGATCGCCGCCATTTCAATTGCGGGAACGAACGCTTTCTGCCGTGAGCAAAACTGAAACGACGAAAAGTAAACACCAATACGCCTACGGCGAGGCCCAGCCAGAGCAACCGGTTCCAGAGAAACATTCCTTCCAGCATAACCAGCCGGGTATTTTTCTCGGCCGGCGTCCAGGTCTGCAACTCATTGCCAACGATTCCTGAAATGCCGACCGGATCGAGCAGTCTGACCAGATCCCAGTTACCGAAAAACGCAGCGACGCTCAGGGCAACGATCTGGGCAACCAGTGCCAGCAGCAGGCTCGCCAGGTAACTGGTCATGGGCTGCCGGGTAAGCACCGCAAGACCGAATTGAAGTGCGGTGGCCACAAACGCAAGCGGTAGGGCGATCAGAAAGTAGACGTTCAGAAAAGGCAGGATATTGAAGGGCCCGAGCCCGCCCGGATCCATACCGGGCATGTAGAATGCCAGCATCACTCCTATCGGCAACGAAAGAACCAGCAGCGCATTGAGCGTGACGGCGGCAAGGAATCTGCCCCCCAGATATTGTAGTCTGGTGATCGGCGAAGCGTAGGTCAGCGGAAACATGCCCGTTACCAGATCCCGGGCAGCCGCTTCACCGGCCACAGACGCAGCCATAATAAGCCAGATCAGCACGCCGACCACTGTCGTAGCCGTGATGTGGAAGGTATTGTTGGTGTAAACGCCATCGCCCGGGGTCACAACGCCTTTCAGAACAAACGTAAACATCAGCAAAACGGCCAGGTAGAGCCAGGTAGTGACCTGCCGTAACTGATAACTCAGCTCAAAACGGAAGATCGTCAGGAGCGTCATGGCTGCACCTCCGCTCCGCATTTCCCGATGTGTCCCCCCATTGCGCTGAAGTAAACGTCCTCCAGGTCCGGCGCCACCAGCTCGAACCCCTGACCCGGATCTTCTTCGCTGTATATATGGACGACGGTTTTCCCGCCGAGCAAACGCGTTGAGATCACCTTATGTTCGCGCTCCAGCTCCGGCAGGGCGGCCCTTTCAACCATGCGGCGCCAGATCATTCCCTGCAGGCCCCGGACGGCCTCCGGGGGCTTAGCCTCATGCAGGATCTCCCCGTTTTTGATGATGGCCATCCGGGTGCAAAGTTCCGACACATCCTCCACGATGTGGGTCGACAGCAGCACCACGCTGTTCTCACCCAGCTCACTGAGGAGATTCAGGAACCGAACCCGCTCGCCCGGATCAAGACCTGCGGTCGGCTCATCCACGATCATCAGTTTCGGATTCCCTAACAGTGCCACTGCCACGCCGAAACGTTGCTTCATCCCGCCCGAGAACCCGCCAAGTTTCTGCCTGCGCCGGTCCCATAGATTCGTTTGCTTCAGCAAAGACTCCACCGTTTCCTTTCTGGAGGCGCGGTTGGTGATGCCCTTGAGCACGGCAAAGTAATCCAGCAGGTCCTCTGCTCTTGCTTTTGGATAGACGCCAAACTCCTGGGGAAGATATCCCAGGGTCCGCCGAACGTCCTCTTTCTGTTTCAACAGGTCGATATCTCCCAGCCGGATGGATCCCTCGTCCGGTTCCTGCAGGGTTGCCAGTATACGCATCAACGTGGATTTGCCGGCGCCATTCGGACCCAGCAAGCCATACATACCATTGGGTATGGTGAGCGTAACATCATGCAGGGCCCGGACCCCGTCAGGATATCTTTTTGAGATATTATGTATTCTTAGTGCCATATTTTGTCTGGTCGTTCAGATCTGCCTGCATCGGTTCGGCACCGATGGCCCGGCAACACTAATGTACTGGCAAGTACTAGGTATTACAAGTTACATGGCGGAAAATTCGACAAATGCAGGAAATTTGTCTACGAACACCCCGGGGGGCCACGGGTATGTAAAGTCAGGTTTGCTCCACCGGTCGCAGCGGCTGAGCTGCCAAAAATAAATTCCGGAAAGCGGTCAACTATTTGTATAATAACGGTTAATCTGTAAAGAACTGAACATGGAAATCCTGGTAATAGCCTTTCTGATACTCCTGAACGGCATCTTTTCAATGAGTGAAATTGCATTAGTATCCTCGCGCAAATTCAAGCTGGAACGTGAGGCCAAAAGAGGCAGCGTCAATGCGCAGAAGGCCCTTGAAATGTCTGACAATCCCAACACCTTCCTTTCAACGGTACAGATCGGCATCACGCTGATCGGAATACTGACCGGTATCTTCAGCGGGGAGCGGATTACCAGTGATCTTCAGCAGAAAATCGGCCAATTCGGTCCCGCAGCTCCCTATTCACATACCATCGCCATTGCCATCGTGGTGGTGCTCCTCACCTACTTCTCGATCGTATTCGGAGAGCTGATACCGAAAAGGATCGGATTGACCTTTCCAGAAAAGATCGCTGCCCTGGTAGCATATCCCATGGAAATCATCTCGAAAGTCGCCAAGCCGTTCATCTGGCTGCTGGGCAAAACGAATGATCTTGTTCTGGGCCTGTTCGGTATTCGGGGGAATCGCGACCATGCAGTTTCCGAGGAAGAGATCACCTCCATTATCAGGGAAGGAACCGTTACCGGGGAGGTCCAGGAAATTGAGCACGATATCGTGAAGCGGGTTTTCGTGCTGGGCGACCGGAAAGTCAGAGACCTGATGACACACCGCACCGACCTGGTTTGGCTGGACATCAACGATGACCTTGCTGAAATCCGCCGGAAGACCCGGGGGCGGATTCACTCCGTATACCCGGTATCGCAGAAAGCCAGGGACAACCTGGCAGGAATCATCAACCTGAAGGAAGTGCTTCTTGATAGCGGTGACGGCAAGCCCTTCAGCCTGGAAACCTTCCTCAGGCAGCCGGTCTTTGTGCATGAACACCTCCCGGTATACGCGTTGCTGGAACAGCTGAAACAGAACTCCGCTCACTATGCCGTCGTCGTTGACGAATACGGCGCCCTGGAAGGCATGATCACGCTGTATGATGTGCTGGACGCCCTGGTGGGAGAACAGGCAGTGCCTGGTCAGCCGGAACAGCATCATATTATCCGGCGGGACAAGAATTCATGGCTTGCAGATGGGCAGTATCCGTACTTTGAACTGCTCGGCTACCTGGAAATTGAAGACCAGGAGGAAGAGCATTTTGTCACACTTGCCGGGTTGGTCCTCAGCTTGCTGAACCATATCCCTGTGGCCGGTGAAAAAGTACGGTGGCGGGACTTCGAGCTTGAAATCGTGGATATGGACGACCGTAAGATTGATAAGGTACTGATTACCAGAATACCGGACACCGAATCTTAAGGGAATGATTCAGGAAGCCAAAAAATCTCCGGTCGTGTTCCCGCAGGAAAATACCCGAGCTATGAAGTTCAGACGGCCGACGCTGCCTGGCGGAGGAACGGTGTACCCGCGGAAAAGGCGGAGCTCAGATTCCGGTTGGCCTGACGGATATGTCTTTCATCATGGGTGATCAGGAAGGCGACCGTATCCCCTGCATTCAGTTTGATCAGGGCACTTAGCGATGTTCGAATCTTAACCGAATTGATATCGATCTGCCGCATCTCCTCCAATAGCTTACTTAACCGCTCCTGGAAGTCCATAAACTCCGCAACTACGGCATAACCGCTTTGGCCGACAACAGGTAGGTGCCTGGCCGCCGCCTTGTATGTTCCCTGGCCCCGGTCAGGGTCCATCATCTTTTGAAAATACCGGCCAAGCCAGCTGGCCGCATAGGACCCGGCACCTGTTTTCCGCCCCTTCAGGACCCCCGCTTCGAGCAATGGGAGATAGTACCGGTAATACGTATTCAGATGCTCCAGACATTCAGCAACAGACCATCCGCCGCCAGCCGGCCGGCAATTCAGATCATGTTCATCGAGGTTTTGAAATACCCGGATGGCGTGAGTCAGATGTGATTCCAGCTGCAAGGCGTGTGAATTCAAAAACTCCAATTTATCCAATTTTTTCATGCACTATTCTTTTTTCACAAAATTGGCCGGTCCGATCGTCATAAACATTGGTAAATACCAACACTTAAAATTTCACCCGGTTCAGAAGTTTGCTGAAGTTCGTCGCATCAATCCCCAGATAACTGGCGATATATTTATGCGGTATCATATTCAATATGTGCGGACTTCGGTCGAACAGGATCCGGAACTTTTCTTCTGAGGAGAAGCATTGAAGTTCAACCTGCCGTTCAAGTAGCCCCGATATCGTACCTGATAAAGCGCTGGTTACCATACGCCGAATACCCGGATGCTGCTCCATCAAGGCCTTTAACGAAGCATACGGCATTCTTAAAAATCCCGACTCCGTTAAACTTTCATAGAAATATCTGGAGGGAGTTTCAGTGAGCATGGAATCCAGAACGCCGCCGAACGAGTTTACATAGGTAAAAACGATGGTCGCTTCCCTGTTTTTCTCATCCTGGTAGTAGACCCGTTGAAGACCTGCCGTAATAAAATACAGGTATCGCTCAGTCTGCCCCCTATCCGTGATCAGTCTTTTGCGTGGAACGGCAACGGATTCCCACCCGCTCTGAAACACCTGCCACTCTTCATCGCTGAGCGGGCTTATCGAAAACACACAGGTTTTGAGACTGAGCAGATCCTTATCCATTAGAAAACATTACCATTCCGGGAAATTACCGCCTTTTCTCCGAATGCGCAATCTCAATACCCGGGAAAGCCCATTTTTATAGTTACGTTCCATAGAACCTGCAGGTCATTAGCTTGTGGGATGTAAGGCACAAATGATTTTAGCCTTGTGATAGAATATACTGACGGACAGTATCCGGACTTGCTTCGCCATTAGAACAAACGGAGTAGCCATCTGACGGAGGTTTCAACTGCCGTAATACGGTTCCCGGCCCAATCGATCTGACGAATGAATTCGCGGACAAAACCCGTTGAGGTCCGATGCAACTTCGGGAGGTCTCTGGTAATGGGCGCTTCCATTTTTGATCTTTTGACCTTACAAAATAGCAGGTTTTTGTTACTGGAAAGGACCATTTTTTGGGCGGATATCTCCATGCATGATGGCCCCGGTCTTGAAGCCGCACTGCAAAGCATTATATTTTCCTACTTTAGCCTCGTAGGATATCTCCAGGCCAACAGATCAAAACCCCGGAGATTTGAGAATAATTTACATGAGGATAGCCACGCACCCGAAATTAAAAATGCTTAAAAAACGATCTTTGCTTCTAGTTGCGATAACCGCTTTAATATCGATAAACCCGGTTTCAGCTCAAATTAACGCCTATACCATCATAGCCAACCCCGGCGAAAATGCTTCACGGGAAATCCGTCTCAACTGGCATACGGACCCTGGCAGCGGCGATTCCTACATAACATACACGAAAAGATCAGATAAAAACTGGAGAAATGCCATCACGGTCCGCGCTGATCAGCAGTTATGCACCGTTTTCGACAGCATTTATTCAAAAAAGCCGAATGGTGAAAACTTCCACGAAGCTGCGCGCTTTTTGCGTAATACGATTGCCTTGCAAGGACTAAAAGAGAATACAGCGTATAAGTATAAGCTGTCTTCAAAAAATACTTCTGACGGTTCCTACAATAATACGAACAGCGAAACTCATTATTTCAAAACAGCACCCGGGTCCGAAAAATGGGCCATGGGCATTATTTCGGATATGCACGTTTACGCTCCCCTGCCAAACAGGCAAACCGTTGCCATGGCGATGATACAGCAACTGGAAAAACAAAATAAAAAGCCGCTTGATATGATGCTCCACGTTGGAGATATATCCGCCTGGGGTGGCAGCTATTCATTTTGGCCTGCGTTGTACTCAGACGCTACTTTCAGAAAATACGTTTGGGCCGGAGTCAATGGAAATCACGACAATATGACCCGACTAAATGGCCAAAGCAATCAGTTTTTCCGGAACGTGAACAACAATCCGATTAATGGTTACGAGGGGGAAGTCGGAGTATCCTATTACTTTATTTATGGCGATGCGCTATTCGTGATGCTTAACAACGAGGCCATGAAAAGCGCCGAAGAACTGGCAAAGGCCCAGAACTGGACAAGGGAAGTGATAAAAGGCAACCCAGCAAAATACGTCATCGTGTTATCGCATTACCAATGGTTCATGGGAGATGATGGCAGGACCTCGCAATACAGCCGCTGGAAAGAGTTATTTGACGAATACGGGGTGGACCTGGCCATCAGCGGAAACAACCATATCTACGTCCGAACCAACGCCTTATATGCTGACCGGCAGACCGATGGTTCAAAGGGAACGGTGTATGTCCAGACACCATCCTCGGATAATGAAAGGGGGCGAGCCCTTGACGAGCAGCTCCACAATAAAGATCTGATCAAGTTCCGTTGGTCAGAAGGGAGCGAAACCGTCGGAGCGCTGATCATGAAAGCGGGCAAAAAGGGCTTAACTCTGACCCTTTACAATCGAAATGGCACTGCGATCGATCAGGTGTCGGTCAAACCAAAATCAAAAAAAACCGGAATATAGCCGGCAGATTTTCTCCTGGGTAGTTTTGGAAGGAGTTTCCCTGGCGAAAGGACCGGTTTCCGACCATTTTAGTTGCGGCACTCTTCTGATATTGGCCTATGGGAGGTTCACCCCGGCAAACTTGCTGCCCCCATTTCGAAAACAGCAGCAACGTACTTCACTTTCTGACACTGGCTTGGAGAAGAGCGTATACCCGATATTCGGGAGCATACTATTTCACCGGCCAGCATACTGGATTAGTTAAAAAGACCAGAACCACCTAGACGATGAAGCTACTACTCACTTCGGCAGGAATCAGCAACCCAAGCATCGAGCGGGCGTTGACCGAGCTTTTGAACAAACCGATTGAGGAGTGCAGGGCACTTTATATTCCGACCGCCATATACCCGATTCCGAATGCTCCGCACCTTACCTTCGATGTGATCTGCGGCCAGCTGGGCGCTCCGTTTTGTCAGCTCGGCTGGAAGTCGGTCGGCCTCCTTGAACTGGCGGCACTTCCTACATTGAAAAAGGAACTCTGGTTTCCAATGCTCCAGGATACAGATGCATTGCTGGTCGGTGGCGGCGATTGCCAGTACCTGTGCTATTGGATGAAAGAGTCCGGACTTGCAGATCTGCTACCCGTTTTGCTCGGGAGAACCGTCTATGTCGGTCTCAGCGCTGGCAGCATGATCATGACACGTTACGGAACCACCTACCGAAACCACCTGTTACCGATCGAAACTCCGAAGTCGCTGAATATCTTGGATTTCGCTATACATCCGCATCTGGATCACGAATGGTTTCCGGACAATTCGCTTGAAAATCTAAGAAAGCTAGCCGCTACCCTTCCTTTCGCCTCATACGCAATTGACGACCAGACGGCCATTAAGGTAGCAGACGGCAATATTGAAGTTATTTCGGAAGGGAATTGGAAATTGTTTCACAGACGGTAATGGAGACTTCCGGAGGGCTCTCCCATAAAATCAGGCAAACGGCATCCCGAATAGAAACCGTTTTTTCCGAAGAACCTCAACCAATCCGGACCTTTTGTTTACGAACAATCAGCCAGATCAGGACGGCAGAAACAAGCGTCAAGGGGGTAAATACGATCCTTTCAAAATCTGTCTTCGCTGTAAGATTTCCGAGCGTATTTAAGCTAAACACAACGACAAAGAACCATAAAACATGATTCAGGATCCGCTCCGGAATGCGGTGCCTCACGAGATTACCTTTGAACAGGAGTACAGTGATCAGAAGGATGTTTATGAGGATGGACGCTGTTTCAAACATATACATTTCGTTGACAGACGACAGTTTTCCGGCCCAGACATTCTCATACGGAATCACCTGAAGCAGGATAAGAAGATGAAAAACAACGACGGCACTCAGGATGATCAGCATGGTCAGGAGGGCTGTTTTTTTTGTAATGGTTTCCATTAATCACATTCAGAAGCCAAATATAGGCAGTCTTCTCTCTACTTCTGATATAGTGCCACATACATTTTGCTCAATAGGAAAAAGGTGCCCGGTTCTGCTTTCCGCCAAAATTGTAGCAGGCCATTCATCCCAGTTGGTCCGCCAGCTTCTTACAGCGTACCCGTATTTCCCGCCCCATTTTTGTTCGAATAACTCCAGTACGGCTTCGGCCATTTGCATATTCGGAGCGGTATAGATCCGGTATAGTTCCGTTTCATATCCTGGGTAAACTGCTTCCTGTCCTCCCACGACGTATTTACAGGCATTCCTAAACTGGTGGACCGCGCAGACCGGGGTCGTTGACTGGGGAAATACGGAGCTTTTACTTTCCGATACAGAATTTTGAAAAGATGTTATCCAGCAGGTCATCCGTTGTGACGGTACCCGTAATCTCACCCAGGAAGTGCAGCGCCTGTTTGATATCCATCGACAGGAAATCTGAAGTAACCGGATTATCGATTCCGAACAGCACCCGGTCGAGTGATTCCCGGGTCTGCTGGAGTGCTTCAACATGGCGGATGTTGGTTACCAGGACATCGTCCGTACTGATATGATGAAGGTTAACTTTACGCAGAATCTCCTCCTTCAGCTCATCGATGCCTTCCTTGTTCTTTGCAGAGATATAATTTGGATCCAGGTGTGCGAACTCCTGTTGTTGAGCCGGGCTTAGAAGATCGGACTTGTTGGCGACGAGCACGAGCGGAATCTGAAGCTTTTCTACTTCGGCAACCTGCTCTTCCACTTCCTTCAGGTTCTGACCCGGGTCAACCAGGTAGATAATCAGTTTGGCAGCTTTCATCTTCTCAAGCGTCCGCTCCACTCCTTTCGCTTCGATAATATCAAGCGTTTCCCGGATACCGGCAGTATCTATAAACCGGAACGTAATCCCGTGAATATTGATCTCATCTTCGATCGTATCCCGCGTCGTACCGGCGATTTCCGACACGATGGCCCGCTCTTCGTTAAGGAGTGCATTCAGCAGGGTGGATTTCCCGACATTCGGCTTACCGGCAATGACTACGGGTACCCCATTCTTCATGACGTTTCCCTGCTCAAAAGACTGGATCAGGCGCTGAATCACCCGCTGGATCTGCAGGATCAGTGCCTTTAACTGATCCCGGTTGGCAAACTCAACATCTTCTTCAGCAAAGTCCAGCTCCAGTTCGATCATCGATGCGAAATGGATCAGCTGTTCCCGGAGACCTTTCAGCTCATGCGAAAATCCGCCCCGCATTTGCTGCATCGCCACCTGGTGGGAGGCCTGAGAATTCGAAGCGATCAGATCCGCAACCGCTTCCGCCTGAGAGAGGTCCATGCCGCCATTTAAAAAGGCTCTTAAGGTAAACTCACCGGGTCTGGCTGCCCGGGCTCCCTGCCTGATAAGCAGTTTGATGATACTCTCAATGATGTACTTCGACCCATGCGTTGATATTTCAACCACATCCTCACGGGTATACGAGTTCGGCCCGATGAACAACGACACCAGGACTTCGTCCAGGATCACTTCACCGTCCCGGATCGTTCCGAAGTGAATCGTATGGGAAGCCTGCTTATTCAGGTCCTTACCTTTGAACACACCACGGGTAATTTCAATGGCCCTGGGGCCTGAAAGACGAATAACGGCAATGGCTCCGCTTCCGGTTGCTGTGGCCAGGGCCACAATGGTATCAGCATTATGTTGGATCATTGCCGCAAAGGTACCAATTCCTGAGGATTACATCAGGAAGCGGAGCTGCCCAATATGGGTTTGATGTTAGTTCCGGCAGCCGGTTATTCCTCCCGGCATCGGTGACCAGATGTCGTCGTGAACTATCCGGCCTCCTGGCTTTCCATTTCGCTTTGAATCGCAGTCTCACCGCCGTACGCATGCGATGCCGTTATCAGGCCCTTCCAGTAAATGGCCGTGTTGATCCGTCTCTTTCGTTTGAAGCCGGGTTCGGAATACTTGCGGTAGAAAGAAATAGATACCGGTGGCCGGGAAGGCTGCCGATAAGTCAGTGCAAGCTGGGCCACAACCTGCTTAAGGATCAGACTGCATGCGGTCACATCCTTCAGATCCACGATCCGGCTATTGATCCGGTGCGCATAGTTCAGGTAGATCAGAATCCCCTGCCGGCGGTCTATTCCGAGGATCTGCTCATGCAGCAGCTGATATTCGTCTATTTTCAAACCGCGGATCTCGGCAATTTCCCGCAACATCAGCAGGAGCCGATTCCGGATGATCTGATGCTTAATAAGCCGGTAAGCATAGGCACTTAGCAAGAGGGCGACCACTGTCCCCGAAAGGATCTTTATAAGAAATATCATACTGGTTGGATTTAAATGGAATGACTGTGAAATGAGTAAGGAAAAAAGCGTAAAGAAAGGCAGACCGTACGTTACAGCCTGCCTTTACAACTGTACAGAACCGGTAGGCTAACGTTTTTCCGGGGAACCCGGTGAAACGCTCTCGATCAGGTACCGCTTTTCGCCGTCGGGCATCTCCCAGGCGACCTCATCGCCCCGGTTATAACCGATCGATGCAAGACCGATCGGGCACAATACCGACAGCCGGTTATTCTTGATTTTGGCCTTATCGGGCGCCACCAGCTCAAATGCATGCAGCTGGTCCGTTTCCAGGTCGCGAATCTCCACCTTGGTGTTGATAGCCACTACGCTTTCCGGAATTTCCTTACTGGAGATCACCTTGGCAGTCTTCAGCTCATCGATGAGTTTTTCCTTATTGGACGCTGCCAGCTTCTGGTCCCGCCTTAAATGTTCTTTAATTAACTGGAATGTGTATTTGGATAAAATTATACCGTTTGTTTTCATGACTTCATATTAAAATTCAATGAGATGATCCGGACAAACCCGGCCGGTGCAGAAAACCCAGGTTTTGGATAAAACCTGACTCCATGACGTGCCTTTCCAGCCCATATCCAAAGTGCTGAATGCTGTTCCGCAGAAAGATTTCGTGGAGTTCCCTGCCTGATCCGGCCGGGACTTAGATTATGAAGTCTTTGGATGACTTAAGGTAGGCGTAGCTTAGTTCTTTGGCATTACGCACGGCAAGGACAGTCCGGTTAGGGAAGTCCTTTACAGCAGAATATGTACGCTTTGACAATGCCATTATCACAAAGCTATCCTTATTTACCGAATATCCCAAATCATCCCGCGCCCCCGGCGTCCCTTCCCGGGCGCCCTCCTGGCTTCCCGGGAGTATACCGTAGATTTGGAATGAGCGGCAGCGTCTTGTGACGGTCCGCACTTTGACGGCTGAAATCGTTAACATCGGGTTTACCGGACTGCGCATCCACTTTATACGGAAAGCCCGGATGAAGAATCAGTAAGTTCAGATACTGCGTATCAAGGTTCAGGTATTTACGGGAGCGTATAGCTAACCGAGACGCCGTTTACCCGGTCTATAACCGCGGGGGCAATACTCAGCTTCTCGGCGGCTCCTGTTTTATGCAGCTGCGGGATGAGGATACCCGCAGCAGCCCCCACGCCGTAGCCAATCAGGTTATCGCTGAGGAAGTGCTGTCCGGCTTTCAGGCGCATATAACCGACACTCGCAGGCACGATGGCTGCAGCGGCCCACACATACGGCCTGGCCCTGGAGTCCGGGTTAAAGTCACTGAATACCTTTGCTGCAAAGAACGTCGCAGCCGCAGTGGCCGCCGTATGACCCGCAAAGAACGACCGTTGCGAGTTCTTACTCATCCGCTTATCGGCGGAATAAACCAACGGCCGGCTTCTTTCAACCGACCCGGCAGTCAGGGAATAGGCCATCCCGGTAACCGCCATGGTTTCCAGGTACAGAACCATGACCTGCCCCGCCTTCCGGCCAATATTCTTGTTGGCAAGCATCACGACCGGCATGGCAAAGGATCCATAGAAAGGCAGGTAGCTGTGGTCGTCCGCCTTCGTCGAGAAGTACCCTGCTGAAAACCGGTCGAAACGATTCACCTCCGAAACAGATTTAAAGGCAAGCTCCGATTCGGCAAGGGGGTCCTTCTTCTGAATCATACTGAGTCCCAGGGCACTGAGTCCCAGACCCGCTCCGATCACCGGAGCATCAACTTTAAAACTGGTTTTATAGGGCGAGCGGCTCTGGCCAAAAGCCGTCAAAAAAGTATGGAAAAGGAATAAAAGCAGCAGCGTGTGTTTCATACAGTAGAATTTACTACTGAACACCGCTTCATATTTTTTTGTTCATTACCGGGAAACCGGAAGGACGATTCCAGCGTGCGGAAAAACCATGGAGCACGCTACTCGGAGCACGCTACTCTTTAACCAGCCGGCCCTTGTAGGCCAGAATCCCGCCCTTCATCTCATACACCTCCCGGAACCCGAGATTCTTCATCATTTCAACCGTCCTTGCCGACCGGCCGCCGCTTCGGCAATAGACCAGATAAGCCCTGTCTCTTGGTAATGTCGCCAGTTTGGATTCAAATCCGGGGGCCTTGAAATCGTAGGCAATGGCATTGGGTAAATGCCCCTCCTGGATTTCTTCCGGCGTCCGGACATCCAGGACCTGTAGTTTCTTTTTGGTGATTACCCTATCGACCTTCCTACCCCCGACCAGGATGTGCATGGTTTGGGAAAACGCAGCGGGGGCTGCAGATACGAACACCAGCACCAGAACGGTTTGAACCAGCTTTTTGAGTCTCTTCATATCATCAGAATTTTTCTTCTATTCCTAATCCGAACAGCGCAAAATCGTATTTGACCGGATCAAGGGGATCGAATTCCCTTAACCGCCCGGTCAGCTCCAGTGCGTTCTGCCAGTCCACCTGCCTTCGGGTGATCAGACCCAGTTTCCGGGCTACCCGGTCCACGTGGACATCCGTAGGACACACCAGCTCTGCTGGTGAAATCCGGTTCCATATGCCAAAGTCCACTCCACGGTCGTCCTTCCTTACCATCCACCTCAGGAACATGTTCAGCCGCTTGCAGGAAGACTTCTGTACCGGTGACGACACATGCTTGATGGTTCGCCGCGGGAAATCAGGAAGGCTGAAAAAATACCGCCGGAAATGATTCAGTTTATCTTCGATCGTTTCCTTCTTCACCTGCAGCCCGCCTGCATAGCATGTCGATGAACTCGGCCGCTTTCCTGAATCAAGTTCGGAAATTTCTTCCAGAAAATCTTCCCTGAACTCCGGATTTCGGTCCGGGCCGCTCACTTTAGGAAGAAAGGCGTCCTCCAGGGAATCGAACCGTTCATAATGCTGCCGGAAGAAATGCAGGAAATACAGGGCATCCGTATCATTGAAGGTCCGGTGTTTAAAGCCCTCGAACCCTTTCAGGTCCGTCTCCTGGTGATTGATGATAAAGTCGTACGGAGCACCATCCATCAGGCGGATCAGTTCATGACACTTGTTGATGATCGTCTTGCGCTGTCCCCACGCCAGGATAGCCGCCCAGAACCCCATGATCTCGATATCCTGCTTGCGGGTGAACTCATGGGGAATAACGATCGGATCCTGCCGGATGAAACCCGGCCGGTTGTAACGGGATACTTTGCTGTCAAGAAAATCTTTCAGATCGGTGTCCATCAGGGGCGCAGGTAAGGTGATCGGAGAAAGGCAACAGGAAGAGACCTCTGGTCTCTCCTGTTGTGTACCTGTATCGGAATATTATGCGAGTGCCTGTTCCAGGTCTTCCAGAAGATCCTCGATATCTTCGACACCCACGCTGAGGCGAAGCAGGCTGTCGGTGACGCCGACTTTCTCCCGTTCTTCCTTTGGAATCGAAGCATGCGTCATGGTGGCGGGGTGGTTGATCAGCGACTCTACGCCGCCCAGGGATTCAGCCAGGGCAAACACGTTAAAGGAAGAGGCAGTCTTGAAGGTTTCTTCCAGGCCGGCACCTTTTATTGTAAAGGAGATCATTCCGCCGAAATCGCGCATCTGCTTCTTAGCGACCTCATGGTTGGGGTGATCCGTGAAGCCCGGCCAGTACAGCTTATCCACCTTAGGATGGCTGCGCAAGAATTCGGCAACCCGCCGCCCGTTCTCGCAATGAGCTTTCATCCGGAGATGCAGGGTCTTCAGGCCACGGAGAACGAGGAAACTGTCCATCGGCCCGGGTGTGGCACCGCAGGCATTGTAAATAAAACGGAGCCGTTCATAAAGCGCCGTATCATTGACCATCAGCGCGCCCATGACCACATCTGAATGTCCGCCAAGATACTTGGTCACCGAATGCATCACAATATCCGCACCCAGGTCGATTGGGTTCTGCAGGTATGGTGAGGCGAACGTATTGTCTACGGCAAGGAGGATATTGCGTTCTTTCGCGATCGCCGAAACCGCTTCGATATCCACGATCTGCATCGTCGGGTTTGTCGGGGTCTCGATCCAGATCAGCCGGGTATGCTCATTTGCGTAATTATGAATATTGGCGGGATCTTTAAGGTCAATGAAATGGAATTTGATTCCATAATTAGCAAATACCCGCGCGAATACCCGGTATGAACCGCCATACAGGTCATTCCCGGTGATCACCTCGTCCCCGGGCTTCAGCAGCTTCATGACCGCATCTGTGGCGCCCATGCCGCTGGAGAAAGCCAGTCCGTGTTTTGCATTTTCCAGGGCAGCCAGACAGTCTTCCAGCGCCTTGCGGGTTGGGTTGGTGCCCCGCGAATATTCATATCCCTTATGTTCGCCCGGCGACTTCTGCCAGTAGGTCGATGTCTGGTAAATGGGCGTCATTACAGCCCCGGTGGTGGGGTCAGGCTCCTGTCCCGCATGAATTGCTTTGGTTCCGAATTTCATGATTATGATTTTGTCAAAATTAAAAAGTTCTGCTGTTCTTCCGGCATTAATCTATTCCGCCCCGGGAAAACAATCCAAAAGGCTTAAAGGTTAACTAAACGCCACCCAAATTGAAAAAAATGCTTTTAAACTCTTATCAGGAAGTAAGAGAAAGAACCATTCGAATTTGCCTGCCCCTCCAGATCGAAGATTACGTGGTGCAACCGGTGGTGGATGTGAGTCCACCGAAATGGCATCTGGGACATACGGCCTGGTTTTTCGAAACATTCATGCTGTTGCCGTTCCTGAAGGGGTACCGGGTCTTTGATCCGGACTACAACTATGTATTTAACAGCTATTATGAGACGGTTGGGGCGCGCGTGATCCGGACCGACCGGGGGAACCTGACCCGGCCGACCGTCCAGGACGTGTATCACTACCGCCAGCACGTCGATGAGGGTATGGCGACGCTGCTGCAGCAGGATCTCTCCCCGGAACAGGAAGAGATCTTCTGGCTGGGCATCAATCATGAACAGCAGCACCAGGAATTGCTGATCACGGACATCAAATACATACTGGGACACAACCCGTTGTTCCCGGCAGTGCAGATCGGACTCCCGGAAACCGGCGCGGCCGACCCGGACTTTGTTATGGTCCCGGAAGGCCTTTACGAGGTCGGGTTTCACGGCGAAGGATTTTGTTTTGACAACGAGCTTGACCGGCATAAGGTATACCTGGGCGCATACAGCATCCAGCGATCGGCCATCACGAACCGGGATTACCTGGATTTCATTAATGACAACGGCTACGGCGACTTCAGGCACTGGCACCAGGAGGGCTGGGAATGGGTCCGGAAGGATAACGTCAGGGCTCCCATGCACTGGCACCGGGTGAATGACCAGTGGTACCAGTATACGTTCGGGGGCCTGACCGCGCTGGATCCTGACGAGCCGCTTTGCCACGTAAACTTCTATGAGGCCAGTGCCTTTGCACAGTGGCGGGGCATGCGCCTGCCCACCGAGTTTGAATGGGAGGTTGCCGCACCTTCGCTGCAATGGGGCGACCGCTGGGAATGGACCAACAGTGCCTACCTGCCCTACCCCGGCTATAAACGCCAGGCAGGGGCACTGGGCGAATATAACGGCAAATTTATGGTCAGCCAGATGGTTTTGCGGGGCGCCTCGGTCGCGACCTCGCCCGGCCACAGCCGCATGACGTACAGAAACTTTTTTCACCCCGGCCTGCAATGGCAGTTTACCGGGATCCGACTAGCAAAATAGCACATGAACCAATTTTTACAGGACGTACTCACGGGACTCCGCGCGAGCCCGAAATATCTGCATTCGAAATACCTATACGACGGCCAGGGCGATATCCTGTTCGAGGAGATCATGCATTCCCAGGAATACTATGTGACCGACTGCGAAATGGAGATACTCCAAACGCACTGTGAGCGGCTGGCTGAATATATCAGGAGCTTCTTCCGGGGTTTCGATGTGGTGGAACTGGGGGCCGGCGACGCGACCAAGACCTATCACCTGCTGAAATGCCTGCTGGAAGTCGACCCGGACTTCACCTACTACCCCATCGATATATCGACGCAGATGATATCCCAGCTGGAAAAGACGCTGCCGGAAAAGATCCCGGGACTCCGGGTCAGCGGCCTGAACGGGGACTATTTTGATATGCTTGAAAAGGCTTCCACTTTAACGGAAAAACCAAAGATCGTCCTTTTCCTGGGCGCCAATATCGGCAATATGCCGCCATCTGAGGCCGAGGGATTCTGCAGCCGGCTGCATAAACTGCTGAATAAGGGGGATCTGGTGCTAATGGGTTTTGACCTTCAGAAAAACCCATGGGTGATCTTCAACGCCTACAATGACCAGGGGGGCATTACCCGTGAATTCAACCTCAACCTGTTACGCCGGATCAACACGGAACTGGATGCTGATTTCGATCTGGAGCATTATGAGCACTATGAAAGCTACGACCCGGAAACGGGTGCCTGCAAAAGCTATATCATCAGCCTGAAGGAGCAGCAGGTTCATATCAGCGGACATCCCATTTCATTTAAGGAGAACGAATATGTCTATACCGAGACCTCCCAGAAGTACCAGCCCGAACAGATCGACGATCTGGCGTCCAGAACCGGATTCAAGCCCCTTGACCAGTTCTTTGATTCGAAAAGATGGTTTACTGACGTCCTATGGGAAGTAACCTAGCCGGCGAACCGGTAAATGTCATTTACCGAATACACCTGGACCCTGTGGGTGGCATTAAATGAAATATTAACCATGGCCGCAGCCAGGCGGCTTGCGTGAGTCGGCCGCATGTTCTGAAAAAGCCCGATCCGGTTAAGGAGGCGGAGAAGGAGAAATGCGAACGACTCTCCCAGGCGTTTTTCCTTCCGTTCCCCGAACAGCAGGCCGGGATGCAGCAAATGAATATGGTCGAAAGCAAAGTTCATGACATCCCGTTCGAGCTCGCCCTTCATCCGCATGTAAAAAAAAGGCGAGGCCGGATTGGCCGAAGCTGACGATACAAGAACGAGAACCGGAACGTGGTTCTCATGGGCAGCACGTGCAAACTGGTACTGGTAGGTATGGTCCACCTTGTATTGCGCATCCTTGCTCCCTGCGGACTTCAGCGTGGTCCCGAGGGCTGAGAACAGGACATCGCCCGTAACCAGGTATTTCCAGTCCTGGTAGTGATCAAAATCGATCACGTGCTCCTGGAGCTTCGGATGGGTAATACCGGTGCTTCTCCTGACGAAGACCTTGACAAGAGCAAATCGGGGATCCTTCAGTAACCGGGCTACCAGGTGACTGCCGGTCAATCCGGTCGCTCCGATCACAATCGCTTTACGGCTGTTCATTCCACACTATACCTAATAGTAACAGGAACATGCGGGTGATCGTTCTAAAATTCGGAGAATTCTTCCACCAGTTCCCGTTCTTCGCTGACCTCGCTTACCGGGTTCACCGGATACCGTTTCACCGGTTCAGGCTTAAGGGCAGCGGATGGAAACTCGGCCTGCGGTGCAAAATCCGACGAGGCGGTGCGGGCAACCTTTACGGCGGCCAGGTAGCACAAATATGCGAACACCGGCGCCGAAAGCACGTCGATCGTGTAATGTACGTGCTGGATCAGCACAAGGATACCCATGACCACGGTGGCCAGCAGACCGTACAGCCTATCGCGTCTTTTCTGCAGGCAGAGGAACGCCAGGAACTGGGTAGCCGTATGGCCAGAAAAGAATAGATCCTTCGTGACGTAGGTGTGGCCGTAAAAGATGTTACTGATGGGGTCATTGATCGGGATCAGACCCGGCGGCGGATTGAAGGGGATCAGACTGATCGATATACACCGTACAATGTTCAGGATGATGAATCCGTACAGAAACGTCATGAAAACCGACGGGCTCTGAATCGCCCGGACGATCACCAGGATCGCAATGAACCAGGTGACGATGAAGATGGGAATACTGACATCATAGGAATTCAGGTAATCCAGCAGAATATCATTATTATGGAACCCGTTGCGTTTCTCGATATGCTGATAGAATACCGGGAAGATCGATAACAGGGTTACAAAAAAAGCAAGACCGATCAGAAGCTTTCGTTTAAACAGGCGCTCCTGAAATGCCTGCTCCCAACGACTTACTAAAACTTTCATTAAATCAAACTCATCAAAAATTGGATGGCAAAAATAGGAATAAAACCTGTTCCTTTCACCACCACACGCACTTTGTTTGACGTGCGCTTTACAATTAAGTTACAAAAAAGGTTAATAAATTGAAAGCCAGCGAATAAAATTTAAAAAAGCGTAAAAAACCGCATAAAAAAGCCGGCGACTTCAGTGAAGTTGCCGGCTCTCGTTCAGGGTATCGCCGGGGTCTAGTACGCCCGTGCAAAAAGCACCCGCTGTGTGGAGGGTTTCCCGCTGTAGATGCAGGTACCCTCTTCCTGTTTGTTCCCGATCGGGATACAGCGAATCGTAGCCTTGGTCTCTTCCTTGATCTTCTTTTCGGTTTCAGATGTTCCGTCCCAATGTGCAGCAATAAATCCGCCTTTTGAATCGAGAACGGATTTGAACTCTTCATAGGAATTCACCTCAGTGGTATTCTCCTGACGGAACTTCAACGCTCTGTCATAGATATTCTGCTGGATCTCAGCCAGCAGGTTTTCAATGTAGCCGTCCAGGCCGTCCATACTGACGGTGGTTTTTTCCCGGGTATCCCGGCGGGCAATCTCTGCAGTCCGGTTCTCCAGATCGCGTGCGCCCAGAGCCACCCGGACCGGCACGCCCTTCATTTCGTATTCCGCAAATTTGAAGCCCGGACGCTGGGTATCCCGGTCATCATATTTGACCGAAATATGGCGTGTCTTCAGCTTTTGGATCAGATCATCGGCTACATCGGAAATCCGCTTCAGATCCTCATCCGATTTATGAATCGGCACGATCACTACCTGGATCGGCGCCAGTTTAGGCGGAAGCACGAGTCCGGCATCATCCGAATGTGCCATGATCAAAGCGCCCATCAGGCGGGTGGAAACGCCCCAGGAAGTCGCCCATACATAATCAAGCTTTCCTTCCTTGCTCGTAAATTTCACATCAAACGCTTTGGCGAAATTCTGTCCCAGGAAGTGTGATGTACCTGCCTGCAGGGCTTTACCGTCCTGCATCAGCGCTTCAATACAATACGTATCCAGCGCACCGGCGAACCGTTCGTTCTCGGTTTTGTGACCGCGGATGACCGGCAGCGCCATCCAGTTCTCGGCAAAATCGGCGTATACTCCGAGCATCCGTTCCGTCTCCTGGATCGCTTCTTCAGCGGTCGCATGGGCCGTATGTCCCTCCTGCCACAGAAACTCGGCCGTACGAAGGAATAAACGGGTACGCATCTCCCAGCGCACGACATTGGCCCACTGGTTGACCAGGATCGGAAGGTCGCGGTAGGACTGGATCCAGCCCCGATAGGTATTCCAGATGATGGTTTCCGAGGTCGGCCGGACGATCAGCTCTTCCTCCAGTTTGGCGTCCTCGTCCACAACAATATTACCTGAGCCGTCGTTCTTGAGACGATAGTGCGTGACCACCGCGCACTCGGTGGCAAAGCCCTCTACGTGCGAAGCTTCCTTTGAAAAGAAGGACTTGGGAATAAACAGCGGAAAATAGGCGTTTGAATGCCCTGTATCCTTGAACATCTTGTCCAGGGCGGCCTGCATTTTTTCCCAGATTGAGTAGCCATACGGCTTTATCACCATGCATCCGCGCACCGCAGAATGCTCTGCGAGGTCCGCTTTGGTAACAAGTTCGTTATACCACTGTGAATAATCGTCATTTCGGCTGGTTAAACCCTTGCTCATATTAAAAGTCTAAAAAGTTGTTGGTATCTTTAACACATATAACAGGCCACAAAGTTATAAAAGTAGCTGAGGTAATAACCTGTACAGCCACCGATTTTTGAATCATGACAATGCCGGCCCCTCTTGAGAAACTTAAAACACATACAACTATGATAAAGAACCTCTTGCCATCTTTTGCATTGTTGTCCGTGATCCTGATGTACGGCTGTTCTTCCGGCAGGCTGGCACAACAGAATCAGAATGATGATGTATATTACTCTGCCGCGCGGGCCAAGGTCGTCCCTGAGGCAGAACCGCAGGCCAGCGAGTACCAGGCAGAAACGGAGGAATACCAGGAGCCGGAAGGAGAATACTACGAGGAAGAGTACGCCTCAGACGATTATGCCGCCCGGATCCGGAGATTTTACCGTTACAGCCCGTGGAGAGGATATTACGACTACTCCGATCCGTTTGACCCGTTCTATTATTCCTATAGCCGGTTCCCCTACTATCGCCCGGGACTGAGTCTCAGCTTTTACATCGGTCGTCCGTATTATGATCCGTTCAGCTACGGATTCGGATACGGCTACCTGGGTAGTCCGTACTACCGGTACGGATACGGATACTACGGCTATGGCTATAATCCGTGGGGTTATAACCGCTGGGGACTATACTCCTATTATAACAGCTATCCGGGATATTACGGCGCAGGCCGGACATTCTATGCCTCGCCAAACTATCGACCAAGACCATCCCGGGATTTCGACAATATCTACGGTTCCCCTTCCAGGCCGGGAGGCCGCGCTTCAGTCCGGCCCGACGGACGTGTGACCGACACACGGACCCGCGCAGAGCGCTACGGCGACGGCAGAGGTTCCGGGACCTCCGGCGATGTTCGTTCGACACGTCCGGCACCTACATCCACCGCCAGGCCAACCCGTACGGAGGCTGCCAGACCATCCCGAAGCAGCGGAACTCCGGCAAAGAGCAGCAGTCCTTCACGCGGTGAATCCAGCTCCCGTCCTACCCGGACTGAACGGTATACCCCACCGCCAAGCCCGGCACCGACTTCACAGCGATCTTCCTCCGAATCGAGCTCTTCGTCCGGCTCATCCCGAAGCAGCAGCGGATCATCATCCGGAAGGCCAAGTCGGGGAAATTAACCGAGAAACTTAATGAAGATCAGAATATTACTGTCCGTAGCAGCCATAGTGGCTGCTACAGGACAATTACATGCCCAATACGCATCAGACGCCCTGCGCTTTTCACAGATGAACTATGGCAGCACCGCACGTTTTAAGGGGATGGCAGGCGCACAAATCGGCGTAGGGGGAGATCTTAGTTCCCTGGGGGCAAACCCTGCGGGCCTGGGACTCTTTACCCGGTCGGAGTTCAGTCTGACCCCCGAGTTCAACAACTACAGCAGCGATGCCTTTTACCTGGGCGGCACCAACAACGCCAGTAAGGACCAGCTGAATCTTGCCCATGCCGGGGCTGTCTGGAATTTCCCGGTATACCGGAACAAGGGCGAGGACCTGCAAACCGGCTGGCTGAGTTACAGCGCCGGCATCGGGTACAACCGGACCAATGACTTCAATAACAGCATTCTCTTCCGGGGAGTCAACCCGTCCAGCTCCATCGCGGATTATTTTGCAGACCAGGCTACGGCCAACTTCGGTGAGCCGACTACCATTGAATCCGGTTCGCTGGAAAGCATGGCCTATGAGGATTACCTGATCGACTATGAAAACAATGGCTACGTTCCGGTGACCCGGTTCAACAATAATCAGAACCGCTCAGAGATCAGCGGAGGGTCCCAGTCCGAGGTGAACTTTGCGCTGGGCGCAAACTACAGCAATAAGTTTTACCTGGGCGCCAGTCTGAACCTCGCATCCCTCAAGTACACGTCGAATGTGGAATACAGTGAAGACGGCATCGCCGATATCCAGAACAACAACGTTTTCTCCGCCTATGATTATTCCCTTACCTACCGTCAGAACCAGATTACCAACGGGGACGGAATCAACGGAAAGCTCGGGGCGATCTACCGTCCGGTCGACGCGTTGAGACTGGGCATTACGTTCCAGACACCAACCTATTATAATATCAATGACAGCTACGGAGAAGTCCTGAATACCCGGTATACGCCGGGGCTGCCTGTTCCGCCGGTGGGCAACGACGAGCAGATCTACGATTTCAGCTATCGTCTGCGCACGCCTTCCAAGCTGAGTGCAGGAGCAAGCTTCTTTTTTGGTCAGAACGGCTTCCTGACTGCCGACCTCGACTACATCGATTACTCAAAGATCAATTTCTCCACCAGGGGGAATGTGAGTTCGGCAACGATTGCTGAGAATAATCAGGCAGTGAGAGAAAACTATCAGAGTGCTGTCAACTACCGTATCGGCGGCGAATACCGGCTCGACCAGATGACACTGCGTGCCGGTTATGGCCTCCAGGGAAACCCATACCGGAACGAGAATCGGGAGATCAGCACCTACAGCGGCGGCCTGGGCTACCGTTTTTCCAACTTCTACCTGGACCTAAGCTATCAGCATATCAACTATGATTCCGAAATCCGGCCGTACGTCATGGCCAATGGAGCGGAACCGGTAGCAGCCATTGAGAACAAACGGAACAACGTCTTCCTGACGCTGGGAGCCCGGTTCTAAAGATCTGTCTGTTTTATTTATCAAAAGGTGAGAACGAAGATTCGTCTCACCTTTTTTTATGGTCCGGAAATCTGCCTTACCGGTGCGGGCGCCGGAATATGCTTAATTCTTACCGAGGAAAGCGCGGAACATCCAGTTATTCTTTTCCTGGAACTGGATGAACTTGTTGATCATATCATTGGTCCCGTCATCACCAGCCGCCGCTGTCGTTTCCATGATCTGGCGTTCGATCTGGATCAGCGTGGTCAGGTCGTCCATGACCGCTTCCACCATCGCCCTGTCCGGCATACCTACGGTATTGGTCTCCTTGATCCGGGAGTGACTGATATAATCGGTGAACGTACTGTAAGGTGCTTTTCCCAGGGTCAGTATACGTTCAGCCAGTTCATCGATAGAAAGCACCGCGTTGTCGTACAGTTCTTCGAATTTGGCGTGCAGTGAAAAGAAATGTGAACCTTTCACGTTCCAGTGACATCCCCGCAGGTTCTGGTAATGAATATGGTAATTGGCCAGCAGTTCATTCAGCTGATCTGCGATGGGTACTACCTGGTTTTCCTCTAAACTGATTTCGTTAGCATTCATAAGTAAAAGTTTATTGTGCTAACGAACCAGGCCGTTCAATTGTTTAGCGGGGAAGCACCCGGCGGACAAACAGGTTGTAATTCTCCTGTTTTTCGATATAGACCTCGCTGCCTTTCTCGATATAGCCGTCCAGGGCGACGGCATCATACCATTTCCCTTCGAGCTCGATCTTCCCTGAGGGACGCAGATCGGTTCTGGCAACCGCGGTCCGGGCCTGGAGATCCGCATGCGGCTGCGATACCGAATACCCGAGCTGTGAACGCTGCTCGTCCTGCAGTACCAGCCGCTGAAACAAACTCGTTTTGAGGACTGCACGTCCGAAGATCACCGAGACGATGATCGCAGCCACCATGGAAACGACTACCAGCAGAAAAGATCCGGTCAGCCGCTCGGAACCGCTCACCGTAAAATCAAAAATATCGTTCATAACAAGACTTAATGTAAGGGCTCCGACCATCAGGATAATACCCAGTATCCCGGCCACCCCGAATCCGGGTATGACGAAGATCTCCAGGGCAAGGAGCAGGACTCCCAGGATAAAGAGGCCGATCTCCCAATTGGCCGCCAGCCCTTCGAGGTACAGCGGAGCGAAGAACAGCAGGGCTGCCACGACCGAAACCAGTAGAGCGAAGCCGATCCCCGGGGACTGCATTTCAAAGTAAATACCGCCGATGATCAGCAGGATCAGCAGACCGCTTACTGCGGGGCTGATCAGGAAGTTGATGATCCGATCCGTCACGGTCAGCTGGTGTTCCGTCATCCGGAAACCATCCAGTCCTTCCGCCTTCAGTACCTCGGCTACCGATTCTGCGGCGCCGTCACAAAATCCGACCCGTATGGCCTCGCTGGTCGTCAGGGTCAGCACCTTCCCTTTTTCATTCAGCCCTTCGATTGCGATGTCCGGATCCACAAACGCTTCTGCGATCCGCGGATCGCGCTTCTTTGCCTCGGCGGTGGTACGCATCAGACCGCGCATATACGACTGGTATTTTTCAGGCATGATCTCGCCCCTGGGATTCACCACGCTGGCCGCCCCGATGCTTCCGCCGGGGCGCATATAGATCCGGTCACAGGCCAGGGCGATCAGGGCACCGGCCGAAGCGGCATTGTTATCAATGAACACCACGGTCCTGATCCTGGATCGAAGAAGCGCCGTACGGATCGAATCGGCATAGTCGACCATGCCGCCATAGGTATTCATATGCACCAGGATGAGGTCCGAATTCTCCAGTTTCGCGTGCTCCAGTGCCTTTCTTGCAGTCCTCCAGGCGGACGGACCGATCTCCTCGTTCAGGTTGAAGCTGTAGACCCGGGATTCTTGGCAGTTTGCAGGCCGGAACAGGATCATGAAGGCTGAAAAAAGTATCAGGCTGAGGGAATATTTCATCGGAAAGGGATCTGTACGTATAAATATACGCAATACCCTCCTAACGCAACCGACTCTTGAAAAAAGAAAATTTTGATTGTTTGACTATCAGAAGATTACCGGAATGCGCATACCTTTTATTCGGAAATCTATACAAAACATCCCCGGCTTGCCGTTCATAACTCAGCAAACAGCGTTTTGCGACGAGTTTAGAACAACATCTTAGTACTTATTTGTATTATTGCAACTTTTATCAAGGGAGACCAATTATATGGGGATAAAACTACTTTTCAGCACGATTATTACTTGTTTTTCTGTCTTCACCTTTGCTTCAGCCACCGTCCGGGATTCCATCGGAGTTGAAAATATGGCCGGAAAAAAAGTGATCCTGCACAAAGTGGATCGTAAGGACAGTTATTACGCGATCGGCCGGCAATACAAGGTCAGCCCCAAAACGGTTATCAACTTCAACGACAACAAAAGTCTTCAGCCGGGCGACATCGTGAGGGTACCTACCGACATCCCGTTTGCCGAAGAGAAAAAAGCCGAAGTCCGTAAACCGGAGGAGAAGCAGGCGAATAACGACAAAAAGAAAGACCCGGCAAATACTGACAAGAGAGAGACCGGTAACAAGGACAAAAAGAATGACGGCGGGCAGGAAACCATTCTGCAGTACAAGGTCGGCCCCAAAGAAACCCTGTATTCGATCTCCAGGCAATTCAGTGTCCCGGTCGATAAGATCAAATCCCTGAACAATCTGAAAAGCAATGCCCTGGCCGTCGGCCAGGTACTCAATATTCCGGTCGAAGCGCCCGCCGCCGGAACGCCGGCAACCGCAAAGGCGCCCGCACCCCAGCAGCAAACCGACTCGATCCGGATCGACACGATCGTTGACGCCACGGGCAGGCTGAAACTTCCGCCCCAGCGTTATGGTCTGCGCGAAGTCACCGAGCGCGGAGTAGCGGCATCGATGATCGATGAAAGCCTCGACAACAGCAAAATGCTGGCCCTTCACCGCACCGCCCCGGTAGGAACAATCATAAAGATTACCAATCCTATGAGTAATAAAACTACCTTTGCAAAAGTTGTAGGAAAATACATCGAAAACGAGGCGACCAAGGACGTGATCATTGTGGTAAATAAGGCCACTGCCGACCTGATCGGCGCTTTAGACAAAAGATTTCAGGTAACAATAGTATACGGAGTTCCGAATGAGTAATAAACCTTATGTGATTGGGATTGCAGGCGGCAGCGGATCAGGTAAAACATTTTTTTTAAGGTGCTTCTTAAACCATTTCACGCAAGGGGAAGTATGCCTGGTATCCCAGGACGACTACTATCATCCGGTGGGCGAAATGACGGCGGAAGAGAACAAGCTCTATAACTTCGATCTGCCGTCCACCATTGACAATGCCCAGTTCACCCGGGATATCCATGGCCTGCTCAGCGGTGAGACAGTTTACAAAAAAGAATACACATTCAATAACAGCTCGGTCGTTCCCAAGATCCTGGAGATCAAATCCGCGCCCGTCATTATCGTCGAAGGGTTATTCATCCTGCACTTCCGCGAGATCGCCGACCTGCTGGATCTGAAGATCTTTATCGACACGGAAGAAGATGTTGCGCTGCAGCGGCGCCTGAAACGCGACCTGGTAGAACGCGGATATTCTGAAGATGACATCCTGTACAAATGGATGAACCATGTGCTGCCCGCCTATAAGGAATTTTTGCTGCCGTACAAAGGCGAATGCCACAAGATCATCGTGAACAATACGCAGATTGCCGAGGAAATCATGCAGGTAGCAGAAGAGATATCTGCAGAATTGAGAAAGACGGTTCCCTATCTGCAGATATCTGCCGGTTAATCAGATTTCCATCTCGGGGGTCTCCCCTTCAACGATCAGTTTTCCTGCAGTTGCCCTACGGATCTCGTCCACGGAAACTCCCGGAGCCCGCTCCAGTAACCGGAATCCTCCTTCGGGCAGGACATCCAGCACGGCCAGTTCCGTAACGATCTTTTTTACACAGCGTACGCCGGTAAGCGGAAGCGTACATTCCGGCAGCAGTTTGCTTTCTCCGGCCTTGTTGACGTGCTGCATGGCGACAATGATGTTCCTGGCAGAAGCTACCAGGTCCATGGCGCCGCCCATACCCTTCACCATTTTGCCGGGGATCTTCCAGTTCGCGATATCACCGTTCTCGGATACTTCCATCGCTCCCAGGATGGTCAGGTCGACCTTCTGCGCGCGGATCATGCCGAAGCTCATGGCCGAATCGAAGATCGCCGATCCGGGGAGTGTGGTGATGGTCTGTTTGCCTGCATTGATCAGGTCCGCGTCCTCTTCGCCTTCGTAGGGAAAAGGTCCCATGCCGAGCAGTCCGTTCTCGGACTGAAGGACCACCTCAAAGCCGTGCGGGATGTAGTTGGCCACCAGGGTCGGAATCCCGATCCCAAGGTTCACATAGGAACCATTTTGTATTTCTTTCGCAATCCGCTTTGCGATACCATTCTTGTCTAACATGATGTCGGTTTAGATTTAAAAAATAACCAGGCGCAGGATTCTATACCCGCGGCCTGACGGTCCGCTGCTCGATCCGTTTCTCGTATTTTTCGCCCTTGAAGATCCGGTGAACGTAGATCCCCGGCGTATGAATATGGTCCGGATCCAGTTCTCCGGGTTCAACCAGCTCTTCGACCTCTGCAACGGTGATCTTTCCGCCCATGGCCATCACCGGATTAAAGTTCCGGGCGGTGGAACGGAAAACCAGGTTTCCGGCCGTATCGCCCTTCCACGCTTTAACCAGGGCAAAATCGGCCTCGAAGGCCATCTCCATCAGGTACTGCTTACCGTTGAATTCCCGGATCTCCTTCCCTTCAGCCACCTCGGTCCCGATACCGGCCGGCGTAAAGATCGCCGGCATCCCGTACCCGGCTGCCATGCAGCGGGTGGCGAGGGTGCCCTGCGGAACCAGTTCCACTTCAAGTTCGCCGCTCAGGAGCTGCCGCTCAAACTCAGCGTTCTCGCCCACATAGGATGCGATCATTTTCCGCACCTGGCGCCGCTGGAGCAGCAGGCCGATCCCGAAGTCATCGACACCGGCATTATTGGAAATACAGGTCAGATCCTTCACGCCTTTTCTCACCAGTGCCGCAATACAGTTCTCGGGAAGGCCGCATAATCCGAATCCGCCGACCATCAGGGTCATCCCGTCGGTCAGGTCCCGGATCGCCTCATCCGCATTGGAAACTACTTTATTTATCATTTCAGTCTAATAATATCATCGGTTGATAACGAAATAACGAAAATCCCCGTTAGAAAATGCAACATACCCATATAACGCATGGATTTGGAAACACCGGCTAAAGAAAAAATTCAGGTTATTCTGAGCGCTGAACCCCTAAAAGGAATTCAGAGCTGTTTGGTTTGCTGCGAATTTAAGAAGTGCTGCAAGAAATACAAAAAAGGAAAGCGGTGCAAGAACTGCCCTAAAGGCTAGTTCGCCGGACTGATCACCAGGATCCGGTCATTTCCGTTATCGGTGGAAACAAAGACCCGTCCGTCCGGACTGATACAGATGTCCCTTAAACGGCCATACTCATCCTTGAAAAATTCCCGGGGCTGCCCCACCTGGTCCTGATTGCCCGTGAGCGGAAGCTGCACCAGGACACTGTTCTTCAGGACCGCCAGCAACAACGAATTCTTCCACTGCGGGATCACGTCCGACTGGTAATAGTCCATCCCCGAGGGGGCGATTGTCGGGGTCCAGCTAAAGAGCGGCTGGTATACGTTCTGCGCGCTGCAGAAGTCCTGTTCATCCGGTTTGTCGCATTTCCCTTCGACTGCCGGCCAGCCATAATTCCGGCCTTTCTCGATCAGATTGATCTCGTCATCAGTGGACGGGCCGTGCTCTGAGCTGAACAGCCTGCCGCCGGCAAACACGAGTCCCTGGGCGTTGCGGTGCCCCAGGGTCCACAGCGGATTTGAACCGATAGGATTGTCGTCCGGAACGCTGCCGTCCGGACGAACCCGCAGGATCTTCCCGTTGAGGGACGCCGGATCCTGGCTCCGGGAGGTCTGGCCGGCGTCGCCGGTCGAAATATAAAGCAGTTTATCGGGTCCGAAAACGAGCCTTGAGCCGTTGTGAAAACTATTGGCCGCAATATCATCCAGTAGAATTACGGGGTTCGTAAGCGTGCTGCCGGTGTAATCGTACCGGACCACCTTCTCGGTATAGGTGCCGTTCTTCCGGTAATTGAATACGATAAAGACCTGCGGCGAGGTATTGAAGTCGGGATGCAGCGCCATACCGAGCAAGCCGCCTTCCCCGGACTCATCACTCTCTTCCACGGTAAAGATCCTCCGGACGTCGCCGGTCTGGGGATTCACCTGGCTGATCCGGCCGTTCCGTTCCGTCATCCAGATCTGGTTGTCCGGCCCCCAGAGGATCTCCCATGGATGGTACAGCCCTTCGGCCAGTACCCGAACGGATAATCTGGCAGCGGTGGTATCCGGCCCGGTTCCCCCGGACGCCCTATCTTTGGAACACGAAAAAAGCCCGGCCCCGAGGGTGAGCAGCAGTATCAATATCTTCATAATCAGCCATTACCTATTCTGGTAACAGTCTGACAGCGAAGTAGGTTTGACTTAGCGAAGGTGAACATAGGTGATGCCGTCGCCGCCCCGGTCCGGATGCTCGTCCTCCAGGCGGCTGACTTCCTTGTACTTCCGCAGGTATTCCCGGATCATCCTTCGCAGGATGCCGTCCCCCTTGCCATGAATGATCTTCAGCGTCGGGTAGCTCATCATGATCGCCTTGTCAAGGTACTTTTCAATTTCATACAGCGCCTCCTCGCCCCGCTTTCCCCGCACGTCCAGTTCAGGCCTGAAATTTGCAATCGACTCGGTCATCGCACCGGAATAGGACTTCCGGATCTCCTTGGGAACGCTTTTGTTCGAAATTTTGGTGACCCGGTTGCGCTTAACCACCGAGCGGAGATCGCCCATGGCCAGGATGACGTTATCCTTGGCCACTTCCATAACCTGCGCAACAGTATCTGATCCGGCCAGCTTCACCCAGTCACCGGTTTTCAGGTCGGTCGCCTCAGGATCCGCCACTTTCGGCTTTTCGTGCCGGACCTCCACCTTCTTCAGCTCAGTCTGCAGGTTTTGTCGCAGGTCCCGCGTCTTTTCCTTATCGGCTTTGTGCTCACGGATCTCCGAGATCGTATTTTCAATCAGACGGTTGGCATTCTTGATAATATTCTGCGCCTCGATCCGGGCCTCTTTCAGAATGGCCTTCTTATTTTCTTCCAGGTAGGCCTTGAGCTTCTCGTTCTCTTCGAGCAGGCCCTTAACCCGCTGTTCCCGCTTCTGGACTTCCACCCGGCTGTCCAGCAGCTTTTTCTTATCCCGCTCCAGGTCTACCAGGAGCGTATCAACCCGCTTCTGATGTTCCCCGATCTTCCCCTTGGCCGCCTCGATCACAGCCTGCGGCAGTCCGATCTTCTGGGCGATCTCAAAAGCGTACGAGCTGCCGGGCTTACCCATTTCCAGGATATACATCGGTTGCATGTGACGGTTATCAAACAGCATGGAGGCATTCTCCAGGCCCGGGGCCGAATTGGCGAATACCTTCAGGTTGGAGTAGTGCGTGGTGATGACCCCGCGGATTTTCTTTCCGTTCAGCGCTTCCAGCACAGCCTCCGCGATCGGGCCGCCGAACTGCGGGTCCGTGCCGGTTCCGAACTCATCGATCAGCACCAGCGTCCGGGCATTTGCATGTTCGGTAAAGTACTTAATCTTCGAGAGATGCGCACTATAGGTACTCAGGTCACTCTCAATGGACTGATCGTCCCCGATGTCGGCAAAGACCTGTTTGAATATGCCGACCTTCGAATGCGGGTCTGCAGGTATCAGCAGACCGGCCTGAACCATGACCTGCAGGAGTCCCACCGTCTTCATGGCAACGGATTTTCCGCCGGCGTTCGGACCGGACACCACAACGATCCGCTGCTGTTCATTGATCCGGATATTCAGCGGGACCACCGTCTGGTTCTCCTTCTTGAAATTAAGCAGCAGTAGCGGATGCCGGGCATTGATCAGATCGACAGATGCATCCTTGATCAGTTCCGGCATCTCCCCTTCAATCTCCAGCGCGAACAGCGCTTTGGCACGCACAAAATCGATCTTCGTGAGCAAACCGTGATAGGACAGCAGCAGCGGAACAAACGGCCTCAGTTCGGTCGTCAGCCCGGTCAGGATCCGGATGATCTCGCGGCGCATCTCAAACTCCAGGTCCCGGACCTGATTGTTCAGCTGGAAAACTTCTTCCGGTTCAATATAAACGGTTTGTCCGGAGGCGGACTGGTCGTGTATGAATCCCTTTACCTTCCGCTTGTTCTCGGCCAGCAGGGGGATGCATAAGCGGCCGTCCCGGATGGTCAGATTGCCGTCGGCAGTCCAGTTGTTGCTCTGCGCGTTCTTAAAGATCATATCGATCTTTTTACGCGCCTCCTGCTCCGCCCTGGCGATAGCCCCGATCAGCTCCTGCAGTTCCCGGGAGGCATTCGGTTTAATACGTCCCTTCGGATCCAGCACCAGTTCGATCTTGCGAATGATCGGCCATTCCACCGGCAGGTGCTCGAAAAGCGCTTCCAGGTTCGGATACTGCCCCTCACGTTCGTTGAAATAGTTGATCACCGAAAAAACGGTATTCAGGGACATCCATACCCGGAAGAACTCGTCTTCCGTCAGAAATGTCCCTTCGATCCGGGCCTTCTCCGCCAGGACCTTGATGTCATAGAAATTCTGGAGTGGCAGCGGAGCATCATTCACCAGGATGTTCCGGAACTCGTAGGCCTGCCGCAGAAACTTGTTGATATGATCGAAATTGGACATCATCTGGATCCGCTCGACCAGCTGACGCCCCATCGGACTCAGACAATACCCTTTCAGTAATTCCTTGATCTCAGAAAAGCCGAGCTTTTCACTTGCATTCGGGGGAAAAATCATTCTTTCTTAACAGGCTCTTTTTTTTGCTTTTCTTTCAACTCTCGTTGCTGCGTTTCAAGGTTCCTGACTACCTGGTCGTACATCTGGTTCAGCTCCTTAGGGTGACCACTATAATATTTGAGACTCTTCCGGAACTGTACCGAATCGGTCTGATGCTTCTTGTATACCAGGTTCATGTAATCGGCCAGAACCTGCTTCATGGAATCAACGTCCATTACCGTGCCACTGTAGGCTTCCACCATGTGAAGGTCGGTCAGGACCGCGATCATCTTTTCACGCTCCAGCAGCCCTGCAGGGGTCTCCTTCCGGGTGCAGGAAACCAAAAAAATCAATCCCGAAAACAGGGCCAATAGTCGCTTCATTTGTTACTTTTGCTAAACGATAATAATTCAAAAATACACATAAATGAGCATTGCAGCCAATATTTCAGCGATTAAGGAAGAAGTAGAACGCGTTAACGTGAAACTGGTTGCAGTATCCAAGACCAAGCCCAATGAGGAGATCATGGAGGCGTATGAGGCCGGCCAGCGGGTCTTTGGAGAGAACATGGTGCAGGAGCTGGTGGACAAGTATGAGCAGCTGCCAAAGGATATTGAATGGCACCTGATCGGACACCTGCAGACCAACAAGGTCAAATACATCGCCCCGTTTATCAGTCTGATCCAGTCGGTGGACAGCCTGAAGCTCCTCCAGGAGATCAACAAGCAAGCACTGAAAAACGACCGGGTCATCGACTGTCTGCTGCAGGTCGAGATCGCCGATGAGGACACGAAATACGGTCTGGGATTCGACGAATTGATCGAACTCCTCCGTTCGGACGAATTCAAAGAGCTGAAAAATGTCCGGATTACCGGCGTCATGGGTATTGCGACCAATACGGAAAACGTCAAACAGATCCGCGAGGAATTCTATGAGCTGAAGACCCTGTTCTCAGGCATCAGGTCAAGTTTCTTCAGAAAGGACGATTACTTCAGGGAAATCTCCATGGGCATGTCCGGGGATTACAAGATCGCCATTGAACAGGGAAGCACGATGGTGCGCCTGGGAAGTACGATCTTTGGACAACGGATCATCAAACATTGGAAAGCCCAGTCTTAATCCAGCTGATAACCTGACTATTATCTTACTATTATATTGAATGGAAATACACATCCGGACAGCCGTAAAGGAAGACTGTCCCCGACTTTTGGCCCTGATCAATGAACTGGCCGTCTATGAAAAGGCGCCGGAGGAAGTAACGGTCACCCTGGCCGAATTTGAAGCCGCAGGGTTCGGCGATCAACCGGTCTGGAAGGCATTTGTAGCCGAGTGCGACGGCGTTGTCCAGGGTTTCGCCCTGTATTACATCCGGTACTCTACCTGGAAAGGCTGCCGCCTGTACCTGGAAGACTTCCTGGTCACCGAAGAGCTTCGCGGAAAAGGGATAGGCAAACTGCTGTTTGAGCGGATCATTCGTGAGGCAAAGGAAAAGGGCTTCAACGGTATGACGTGGCAGGTCCTCGACTGGAACCAGCCGGCGATCAACTTCTACAATAAATACCAGGCCCGCCTGGAAACCGGATGGCTCAACGCATCGCTGGACAAAGACCAGATTTCGGCATGACAGCGGTGTTCAAATTTGGCGGCGCCTCGGTAAAGGACGCAGCGGGCGTCCGGAACGTCGCCCGTATTGTGGAGCTGCACCGCGACCAGAAGCTGCTCATCGTGGTGTCCGCCATGGGCAAGACCACTAATGCCCTTGAAAAGCTGAGCGAAGCTTACTGCATGCAGAACGGAGAGGCCCACCGGATCCTCACCGAAGTGAAACAGTTTCACCAGGCGATCCTCGATGAGCTCTTCCCTCCCGGCCACCCCGTCCATGACGAGGTAGCCAATGTTTTCGTCGAGATCGAATGGATTCTGGAGGACGAGCCGCACCCCGACGAGGACTTCAATTACGACCAGATCGTTTCAGTCGGAGAACTGGTGTCCAGCCGGATCATCAGCAGCTTTCTGACCGAAGAGGGACTGCAGAACGCCTGGACCGATGCCCGGAGCTATATTCAGACCGATAACACCTACCGGGAAGGAAAGGTCAACTGGGAAAAGACGGCGGCGCTCATTGGCCGCGGGCTGAAGGCAGACCTGGAGCGGCAGTTCATCGTCACCCAGGGCTTCATCGGGGGCACTTCAGAGAATTTCACCACCACGCTCGGCCGGGAGGGCTCCGACTATAGTGCAGCGATCTTTGCCGCATGCCTCGGAGCGCAATCCCTGACCATCTGGAAGGATGTGCCCGGGGTTCTGAATGCGGACCCGAAGCTGTTCGCCGAGACAATCAGGTATCCGGAACTCCCCTACTCGGAAGCTATTGAAATGGCCTATTACGGTGCATCGATCATCCATCCGAAAACCCTTAAGCCGCTGCAGAATGCGGGCATCCCCCTGTATGTCCGACCGTTTTCGGCACCGGATGAGCCCGGGACCGTGGTCACGGAAAGTAATATCCAGCCGGAGATTCCGGCGGTGATCGTAAAACATAACCAGGTCCTGTTATCGCTATCCGCCAAGGACCTTTCCTTCATCACGGAAGATCACCTGAGCAGCATATTCAGCATTTTTGCACAGCTCTCGGTGAAGGTCAACGTCATGCAGATCTCCGCACTGAGTTTCTCTGCCGGCTGTGACTGGAACGAGCGCATCTTCCAAAAACTGCTTGGGGAACTGGAGAAGGAGTTCCGGATCCGCTACAATACCGGACTGGAACTGATCACCGTTCGTCATTTCCGGCGTGAGCTGCTGAACCGCCTGTGTGAAGGCAAGACCGTCCTCCTTGAGCAGTTCAGCCGCCACACTGCTCAGCTGGTCGTAAAGGAGGCGGGTCTGTGAACCAGGCGATCCTGAAACCGGAAGTGCAGCAGTTTATCCGGGAAAATCAGGATACGGATCCGGGCGCGATCGCTTTGAAAAAGAGCCCGTTCCCCGAGGTGAGCTCCAGAGAACTCGCTGAACAGATCGACTCGAAGGCCCGGACCGCCAGGAAACTTCCATTATGGCATGATACCGCGGGGATCTATTTTCCGCCCCGGCTTTCCATTGAACAGGCCTCGTCGGAAGCTACCGCTGAGTATAAACGATCGCTGATCCGCCCGGGCAGGCTGATCGACCTGACCGGGGGATTCGGGGTGGACACCTACTATTTCTCGAAAAGCGCCGACGTATGGCATCTGGAGATCAACCCGGAACTTTCCGGCATTTCCAGGCATAATGCGGCCGTACTGGGGGCCTTTAACATTACCTATATTGAGCAAGACGGCATCGTCTACCTGCAATCCAATCCCCGGCCTTTTGACACGATCTACGCCGACCCGTCCCGAAGGGTAAAGACCAGGAAGGTCTTCCGTCTCTCGGACTGTGAGCCGGATGTGGTGGCGAATCTGCCGCTGCTGCTGAGCCGGGGTTCCCGCGTCATCATCAAGACCGCCCCCCTGCTCGATATCCGGATGGGACTGGAGGAACTCCGGCACGTCCGCGAGATCCATATACTCAGCGTCAAAAATGACTGCAAGGAGCTGCTCTGGATTTTGGAGGACGGATACAGGGGCGACCCGCTGATCGTTTGTGCCGCCCTGAATACGCCACAGCAGCTGTTTACCTACCGGTTCACGGAAGAACGCGATATGAAGCTCGCCCGCTTCGCCGCACCGGGAAGGTTCATTTATGAACCGGATGTGGCCCTGCTGAAGGCGGGCTGCTTTAAGCTGATCACGCAGGCATTCGGCGTCGATAAACTGCATACCAACACCCACCTGTATACCTCGGAAAACCTGGTCGAAGATTTCATCGGACGCAAATTCAGGCTCCTGGAGAGCTGGAGCTACAAAGCCTACCAGGCTGCGCGTTCGGTCAGCCGGGCCAGCGTGATCTGCCGGAACTTTCCGCAGTCACCCGATGAGGTCAGAAAGAAACTTAAGATCCGTGACGGCGGCGATTCCTATCTGCTGTTTACAACCGGGCCGCAGGACGAGCTGCTCGTACTGCACTGCCAGCGGGTGTAAAAAAGAAAAAGCTTCCGAAAAATCCGAAAGCTTTCATTTCTTATGGTTTATATATTCCTTAAACTTTTCTGACCCGTACCGCCTGTAAACCTTTACGGCCTTCTTCTACTTCGTATTCGACATTATCGTTATCACGCAGACCATTCACGCCGCCTTCTACGTCCTTAAAGTGTACGAAGATGTCCTTGCCATCCTCCTGCACGATAAAACCATACCCTTTTTGGGTGTTGAACCATTTTACTTTTCCAGTTTTCATATTTATAATTAGGGTTTAAAATTCAGCTCCCATCAGCCGTATATTAAGCATTACTGAAAATAAAAATAGTTTTTTAATAACAGAAAGACTTAAAACAGTGATTACTACTTACTCAAATATATATAAATACTGTAGTTAAAAAAACCACCGGAGATTAAAAAAATTCCGGTGGTTTCCTTGTTGTTTTTAGCGATTCGGTTGCGGCGTCATTCGTAAATACGGCTTCACTTCCCGGAATCCTTTCGGAAATTTCGCCGGGATATCTTCCGTTGCGATGGACGGAACAACTACCACTTCTTCTCCTTCCTTCCAGTCTGCCGGTGTCGCCACGCTGTAATTGGCAGTCAGCTGGAGTGAATCCAGCACCCGCAGGATCTCGGTGAAATTACGGCCCGTGGATGCCGGATAGGTAATGATCAGCTTCACGGTCTTGTCAGGGGCGATGATGAACAGGGAACGAACCGTAGCGGTCATAGAGGCATTCGGATGAATCATTCCGTAGGCTTCGGAAATTTTCCGGTCCGGATCAGCGATCAGGGGAAAGTTCACCTCCACGTTCTGTGTCTCGTTGATATCCTGAATCCAGCCGTGATGGCTTTCCACCGGGTCTACGCTCAGCGCAATGATCTTCGTGTTCCGTTTGTCGAATTCCTCCTTCAGCGCAGCGGTCCGGCCCAGCTCCGTGGTACATACCGGCGTGTAGTCGGCGGGATGCGAAAACAGAACGACCCAGCTGTCACCGACGAATTCATAAAAATCGATTTCTCCCTGCGAGGTCTGTGCCTTAAAATTGGGTGCGATGTCGCCTAAACGTAAGCTCATTTCTCTTTATTTTTTGGTTTAACAATATCTACTAAGTTAGTAGATTAATTTAAAATTTCAATTTTTGTTTAAAAAAGTTATCCTTGGAATGCCTGCCGAAAAAGCGTCGTTGAACAATGCTATCGTATAATCGGCCAGCACCGGCGTATCCTTTTCATCATGCTGGTGAAGAAAGAAATAAATGGCCTGCAGGCCCTGCTCACGCCAGCTTCGGAGCCGCGCGGTCCACTCGTCGATCCGGCGGTAATCAGTGGGGTGCAGTCCGTTCCCGACAAAACGGATAAAGGCATGGGGTGTCGGCAGCTCCATATGGACACAATCACGTCTGCCGGCGGAGTCGGTAATAACCGCTCCCCGCCCTGATTCCCGCAATACGGAAAACAGCTCCTGCCGGGCTGTCGCATCTGCAAACCAATCGGGATGCCGGACTTCAACAAACAGGTCGAAGTCCCGCGGAAGGGACTCCAGGTAGGCCGACAGCGTCTCCAGATTCCTGGGACCGAAGTTGTCGGCCATCTGGAGAAAACAGGGTCCCAGAAATTCGCCGAAACCCCCAATCCGTTCGAGGTACATGCTGGTCGCTTCCGCGGCATTCTTCAGTCTCCTGATATGACTGATGGACCGGGTAACCTTCGGAAAAAATCTGAAATCCCGGCCTTCCTTCAGGACGCGGGCCCTCCAGCTTTCCACGTGTTCGGCTTTGGGCATCTGGTAGAATACCGCATTAAGCTCAATGCTGTTGAAATGCTTTACATATTCATCGAAGAACCGGGACTCGGGCGTCTTCGGCGGATAGATCAGTCCGACCCACTCCTTCCGTCCCCATTTGGCGCAACCGACATAAACGGGCAGCTTCTTCACAGCAGGGGCCGAGCCGAGCACCTCCCGGGTAAGCCGGGGATCAGGAGGAAGCGTGAAGTCGACAGCGGGAAGCGCCTCCGCGGGGATTTTACCGAAGTCCATAGGGGTAGTGACTTCAATAACTACAAACAAAAAAGGGAACCGTTTCGGGTTCCCTCTTAAAATATTCTCAACAGCAGCTTATTTTACTGCGTCAATAATTGCTTTGAATGCTTCTGGCTCATTCATTGCAAGGTCGGCAAGAACCTTCCGGTTTAAACCGATGTTCTTGGCGGCCAGTTTACCCATTAACTGAGAGTAAGAAATTCCGTGGTGACGGGCACCCGCGTTGATACGCTGGATCCATAACGCTCTGAATTCTCTCTTCTTGGTCTTACGGTCACGGTATGCATACTGTAAACCTTTTTCAACTGTGTTTTTCGCAATGGTGTAAACCTTGCTTCTTGATCCCCAATAGCCTTTAGCTAAATTTAAGATCTTTTTTCTTCTTCTTCTTGACGCTACTGCGTTAACCGAACGTGGCATGTTGTGTGATTTTTGGCGGACGGTGCCGTTGTTTTAACGAACTTTAAACCGATGGCCTGGTTACTTAATTTGATTACTTTCCGATACAAAGCATACGCTTTACGTTTCCTAGATCCGCATCAGCAACAAGGCTGCTCTGACCTAAGTTACGCTTACGCTTTTTAGACATCTTGGTTAAGATGTGGCTCATGTATGCGTTGTCTCTCTTAATTTTACCGGTTCCAGTAAGCTTGAAACGCTTTTTAGCACTGGAATTGGTTTTCATCTTTGGCATAACTCTGTTTTATTTATTTAATTAGACGCATCCCGCTCACCAGAAGAGCGTTCTGCGTTTTTCTTTGGTTCTATTTTTTACCGGCTTTCGGTCCAACGATGAGAAACATCCTTTTACCTTCCAGCTTGGGCAGCTGCTCAACCTTACCGACTTCCTCCAGTGCCTGCGCAAATTTCAGGAGGAGGATTTCACCCTGTTCCTTGTAGACAATGGCGCGGCCCTTGAAGTGCACGTATGCCCGCACCTTTTCCCCGTTCTCCAGGAAGCTGATCGCGTGCTTCAGTTTAAACTGAAAATCATGCTCGTTGGTGTTCGGCCCGAAACGGATCTCCTTGATCACCGTCTGCTTGGCGTTCGCCTTGATTTCTTTCAGCTTCTTTTTCTGCTCGTAAATAAACTTGTTGTAGTCAACAACCTTACACACGGGCGGATTGGCATTCGGGGAAATCTCAACAAGATCCAGTTCCTGTTCCTCGGCAATGGCGCGAGCCTCTGCCAGAGAAAAAATCCCCTGTTCAACGTTGTCACCTACCAGACGAACCTGGGGTGCCTTGATGAACTCGTTAATGTTATGCTCCGCCTCTTTCTTTTTAAAAGGAGGTCTCGGGCCTCTGGGCCCTCTGTTGAAGCCTGGTCTTCCTAATGCCAAATTTTATGTTTGTTAAACTGTTATTTCTTTAATTAATTGATCTTCAAATTGTTTGACCGGCATACTTCCCAGATCGCCTTCTCCATGCTTCCGTACGGAAATCAGGCCATCGTTCATTTCCTTTTCACCGATTATGATCATGTAAGGAATCTTTTTAACTTCAGCGTCCCTGATCTTCCGGCCGATCTTCTCATCTCTGAGATCGATCAAGCCGCGAATATCGGAATTATTGAGCGATTCTAAAACTTTTTTTGCATAATCTTCATACTTTTCTGAAATAGGAAGCACGATAAACTGGTCCGGTGTAAGCCATAACGGGAAGTTGCCCGCGCAGTGCTCGATGAGTACCGCCACGAACCTTTCCAGCGAACCGAACGGAGCCCGGTGGATCATCACCGGCCGGTGTTTCTGGTTGTCGCTTCCGGTATATTCGAGCTCAAAGCGCTCCGGCAGGTTGTAATCTACCTGAATGGTTCCGAGCTGCCATTTCCTGCCCAGCGCGTCCTTGACCATGAAGTCCAGCTTGGGACCGTAGAAGGCTGCCTCGCCGTATTCCACAACTGTCGGAAGTCCCTTTTCAGCAGCCGCTTCAATGATCGCCTGCTCGGCCAGGTGCCAGTTCTCGTCCGAACCGATATACTTGGTCTTGTTCTCCGGATCCCGCAAAGAGATCTGGGCGGTATAGTGCTCAAATCCGAGTGCCGAAAACACATACAATACCAGGTCGATCACTTTCTTGAACTCATCCTTCACCTGGTCAGGCCGGCAGAAAAGGTGCGCATCATCCTGCGTAAAGCCCCGTACCCGGGTTAAACCATGAAGCTCGCCGCTTTGTTCGTACCGGTATACGGTACCGAACTCGGCGAACCGGACCGGCAGATCCTTGTAGGATCGCGGCTTAAACTTATACATCTCGCAGTGGTGCGGGCAGTTCATCGGTTTCAGGAAGAACTCTTCCCCTTCCTGCGGGGTCTTAATGGGCTGAAAGCTGTCAGCTCCGTATTTTTCGTAGTGCCCGGAGGTCACATACAGGTTCTTATGTGCGATATGCGGCGTAACCACCTGCTCATATCCGGCCTTTACCTGGGCGTTCTGCATGAATCGGACCAGGCGCTCCCGCAGCGCGGTACCTTTCGGAAGCCACATCGGAAGGCCCATACCTACTTTTTCAGAGAACATGAACAGTTCCAGTTCCTTCCCGAGTTTCCGGTGATCCCGCTTTTTCGCCTCTTCCAGCACCTGCAGGTATTCGGTGAGTTCGCTTGCCTTCGGAAAGGTAACGCCATAGATCCGGGTAAGCTGCTTCCGGCTTTCGTCGCCGCGCCAGTAAGCGCCCGCCACGTTCATCAGCTTCACCGCCTTGATGAAGCCGGTGTTGGGAATATGCGGCCCCCGGCAGAGGTCCGTGAAATTTCCCTGGGTATAAAATGTGATGGATCCGTCGGGAAGATCCCGGATCAGGTCCAGCTTGTACTCATCTCCTTTTTCCGTAAAATAACGTACAGCTTCCTCCTTGGATACGGGCTGACGGACATATTCGGATTTTGCTTTGGCCAGCTCAATCATCTTGTTCTCGATCTCCCTGAAGTTGTCCGAAGAAAACTCCCGGTCCCCGAAGTCGACATCGTAATAAAACCCTGTTTCAATGGCCGGACCGATACCAAACTTGGTGCCCGGATAAAGGGCTTCCAGGGCTTCGGCCATCAGGTGGGCTGAGGAATGCCAGAACGTAGACTTTCCCGCTGCATCATTCCATGTAAGGAGTTTCACGGAGGCATTCTGCTCAATGGGCCGTTTGGCGTCCCATACCTCGCCGTTAACTTCTGCTGCTAAAACGTTTCTGGCCAGTCCTTCAGAAATGGACTGGGCGATCTGAAAGGAAGTGATACCTGATTCGTACTGACGAACCGAGCCATCAGGTAGTGTAATGTCAATCATCTACAACTATGATTTAGAGTTCAACTAAAAAGATATAACGATCACTTACGACGTGATTCAATGTTCACCGGCAAAATTAGGATTATTTGGTAAACGGCATAGACGCCCGGAAAAAAACAGCATGAGGGCGCGAAAGATTTCGCCGTATCAGTCAAGTCTGCAGGCAATACCCAGGGTAATGCTGCTCTCGGCGAGTCTCCTCGGGTTCCGCTCACCGCTGAAGCTAAGCAGGGAATGCTGAGCGATCTGGGGATTGAGAAAAACGCCTGCCCTGCCGGAAAAGAACCAGGACACGCCGCCTCCCAGTCCGAGCCCCGCGCCGGACTGATTGTTCACGCCGCCGCTGTTTTTTACGTCGACGTCCAGCAGCAGGCCGCCGTTCACATAGAAATACTTCAGAAAGGTAAGCCGGGCATACACGGGCATACTGAGGAGCTGAAACGCCTGGCGGGAAGATGGCAGCGGGCTGCCTGTAAAAGCCGGCGTCATACTGAAGGAATGCTTCAGATATTGCAGCCCGGTCTCCCACCCCAGACCCCGGGGGCCCAGGTTCCGGTAGTACAACCCGAAGCGGGTCGTATGGCGGTCATCGACACTTCCCGCTCCCAGGACCCGGGAAGCGTGGATCAGGGAGTTGTCCGATAGGGACACGGAAACACCGGCCGCACGGCCGGCCTGCGCCTGGGCGAATGCCGGCAAACCGGCAGCCAGCAGGATGATCATCAGGGCTATACGCCGCAGTTCGTGACAGGTATCGGACATAACACCTAAAGTAGACATTTCAGAAAACCGAAACAAGTACCCGGGGCGCACCCCTAGATATTACCCCAGCCGCTGGCCAGGACATCGGCAAGGTGCATGGTCTTCAAAGGCAGCTGATGTTTATCGATATAGCCCTGCAGGTGCAGCAGACAGGACGCGTCGGTGGAAATGATATATTCGGCCCCCATTTCCAACGCATTGTCTACTTTCTGCTGGGCCATGGCGCTTGAAATGGCATTGAACTTAACGGTGAACGATCCTCCGAATCCGCAGCACATGTCCGCATCCTTCATTTCGACCAGATCCAGGCCGTGGACTTTTTCCAGCAGACGCCGGGGTTCCTTCCCGATCTTGCATTCGCGAAGCCCGGAACAGGAATCATGGAACACGGCCCTGCCCTCCAGTTCGGCACCGAAATAGTCCTTACCCAGTACGTTCACCAGGAAATCCGAGAGCTCATGAATCTGGTGCTGCACGCTCCGGCACTTATTGTGGGCGGAAGTATTGGTGAACAGATCGTTGTAGTAATTTTTGACCATGCCCGTACAGGATGCCGACGGCGAAACGATATAGTGTTCGCCGGTGAAGTCCTCGATTAACTTACTTCCCACGGCCTTTGCCTCATCCCAGAACCCGGCGTTGAAGGACGCCTGCCCGCAGCAGGTCTGGGCGGGATTGTAAATCACCTGGCACCCCGCCTTCTCCAGGATCTTGATCGTATTGAAAGCTGTCTGCGGGTAGAGCTGGTCTATAAAACAGGGGATAAAAAGTTCTGTAGTCATATCATCGGGCAAGAAGCCGCTAAAATCCGAATTTTTATTAACTATCGCCGGTCAGGGCCCGTTTTTTTTGAGAACAGCAGCGAAGCGAGTACCGCCATGCCGAGCAGGAAGAAAACAGACAGCAAAATCGCCGAATTCCGCATACTCCCGGTGAATTCCTCGATATAGGCAAAACTGAACAGCCCGATGACGATGGCCACCTTCTCGGTCACATCGTAAAAACTGAAATAGGACGCCGTGTCGGGAGTTCCTTCGGGCAGGAACTTGGAATAGGTGGACCGCGACAGGGACTGGATCCCGCCCATCACCATGCCCACGACGACTGCAAGCCCGTAGAACTGGTATTCATTGGCAATAAAGTAGGCGCAGACGCCGACGGCCACCCAGATGACCAGGACCAGTAAAAGGACCCTGATATTGCCGATCCTTTTGGCCAGCACCGACATCAGGTACGCCCCGAATATGGCGACGAGCTGGATAACGAGGATGATCGCGATCAGCTTGGCGGTGCCCAGGTGCAGGATCTTCTCGCCGAAACTGGCGGAAACCAGCATGATGGTCTGCACGCCCATGGAATAGAACCAGAAGGCCAGCAGGAATCGCTTCAGGTGTGACTGATCCGCCAGCTGATGCCAGACCTTACGGAGCTCATCAAAACCGCTGCTGACGCGGCTCGTACGGATCCGGTCATAGTTCGGGCTGCCCTTCGGCAGCTTCCTGAATGGGATCTGGGCAAATATCACCCACCAGACCGCCACCAGCAGGAACGACAACCGGGCGGGAAATGATCTGTCCGTAATACCGAACCACTCCGGTTTAAGTACGAACACAAAGCAGATGATCTGCAGCAGTACGCTTCCAATGTAACCATAGGCAAAACCCTGGGCACTTACCCGGTCCTGCTGATCGACCGTAGCGATCTCGGGAAGGTATGAGTTGTTGAAGAGCACCCCGCCGATATACCCCATGGCCGCCAGCGAAAAACAGATCACGCCAAGCTCGAGCGTTTCGAGCTTGAAAAAGAACAAAAACCCGCACGCCGCAGCTCCCAGGTAGGTAAAGAACTTCATAAAGATCTTTTTATTCCCCCGGTAATCGGCCGTGGACGACAGGATGGGCAGCAGCAATGCCATGACGAGATAGGCCGCCGCCAGCGCGTAGTTTGACAGGGCCGTATTGACGAACTGCATCCCAAAGAACATAACCTTGTCGCCATGAGCCTCCGTCGTGGTGATGATGGTATAGTAAGCCGGAAAAATCGTGGAAGTGATCACCAGGTTGTACGCCGAATTCGACCAGTCGTACATCGCCCAGGCCCGGATCGTTTTTTTGTCGTTCTTTAGTTCCATTTGCGGGAACTAAAGTAGAAGAAAAACTAAAAACGCCAAAAGCCGCCTTAGTGGCCGTCTCCGTTAATCTTTTCCTCCCCCAGCTTTGCTTCGATCCGGGTCTTCTTCAGGTCCACGCGGATCAGCGCGAACAAACTCATATAGACATTGGCGACCCATACCAGCGAGAAACCGCCTATCAGGTAACCCCGCCAGTCATCAAAGAGGAGCTGATAGCCCGAAATGATCAGGAAAAAGATCGTAACATAGTGACTGAAACAGTATTCACAGGTAAAAAGGTAAAAGAACTTGCGTTCAAAAAGCCGCCGGCCTTTCTCCGACCTCGACTGGCAGTATTCCCGGGGTTCACGGAACACCTCCTCATGGGTAACGGTCCAGGCGATGCAGGCGACGGGAATGGCGAGCACGAAAAGCGTGATGATCTGAGTAGAAAGGCTCATGAAACAATAGACACGGTTCTTTTCTTATTGTTTAAGAAACAGTAACAAATGCGGCGCACCCTTTTCATACTGCTCAAGGCAGCCGGAATTCTTGCAGGACTGATCGCCGTCATCTGGATCGGGGCAGCTGCCTATGTCAACACGCATAAAAAAGAGGTCCTGGCGCTGATCACCAGGCTGGTCAACCAGAACGTGAACGGCAGGGTCACCATCGAGAGTATCGAACCGGCACTGATCAAGGGCTTTCCCGGTGTTTCCATACAGCTGAATTCCGTCCGGCTGCTTGACAGCCTGCAGCAGGGACCCCGGTCGGAAATCCTGCGGGCCCGGGAGGTATTTGTCGCCGTCAATGCATTTTCGATCCTTTCAGGCAAGCCGCGGATCCAGGACCTGTCCATTGAGAACGGCAGTATCTACCTGTCTACCGACACCGGCGGGCACAGCAACAGCCGGCTGTTCAAAAAGAAGTCCCGGTCGGGAAACAAGATCAACCGGATCACCCTGCGGAATGTCCGGGTCACGCTGGACAACCGGCTTAAGGGAAAACTCTACAGCTTTTCCTTCCGCAAACTGCAAAGCAGGATCCGGTACCAGGCCGGGGGCTGGAAGGCCGAGGTGGCCCTGAACGGCCGGATCAACGATCTCACATTTAATGTCGCCAAGGGGAGCTATGCCAGGAACAAGATCATCCGGACCGAGCTGAACATGACCTACCGGCATGACACGCACCTCCTGACCGTTCCCAGCCAGCTGATCCGGTTTGACAACGACTCGTTCCACGTCGGCGGAGCGCTTTACTTTGCCCCGGACCGCTCCGATTACACGCTGAACATCATCGCTCCGCAGATCCCGTTCGGCAACGCCGCAGACCTGCTGACGCCCAGGCTGAAACGGACTATGGCCGGTTATAATTTCCGTAAGCCTATCCGGATCCATGCAAATATAAAAGGCAGGTTAACAGGAAAAAATGATCCACTCGTAAAAGTAACCGTTAGGGTTCGAAACAATACATTCCTGTTCCGGAACGAGGAAGTACGAAACTGCAGCTTCGATGCGGAATTCATCAACGAGGTGGTAAAGGGCCGGCCCCGGAAAGATCCCAATTCGCGCTTTGCATTTTACGGCCTTAAGGGCGAATGGCATACCCTGCCCTTCCGGGCAGACACCGTGTACCTGGTCAATCTAAGGCAACCGGTCATTGAGGGAAAATTCCGCGCATCCTTTCCCCTGACCCGGGTTAACGAGGTGTCGGAAGGCCGGACGTTCGTTTTCAGAAAAGGCACGGCAGATGTGGACGTTCTTTACAAGGCGCCGTTCAACGCGCAGGATGACGGCAAAAGCTACATCTACGGAACAGTCTCGATCCGAAACGGCGGATTCAACTATACGCCCCGGAATCTCCCGTTTGACGACCTGAAGGTCAGGCTGGAATTCCGGGGGGAAGACCTCTTCCTCAGGAATGTCTCGGTACGGTCAGGCCGGTCCCAGCTGCTCATGGAAGGATCCCTCCGGAATTTTCTGAACCTGTACTATGAATCCCCCCAGGACATCGTCCTTGACTGGAAGATCTCCAGTCCCATGATCGACCTCGGCCAGTTCACCGCCTTCCTCGCCCGACGAAAGGCAGGACCTGCGCCCGGGTCATCGAGCGCGGCGGCCCGCATATTTGCCCGTCTCGACCAGGTCCTGGAGCAGGCTGAGATCCGGATGAACCTCAACGTCGAGAAACTGACCTACAAGAAGTTTCTGGCCCGGAACCTGCGCTCAAACCTGACCATGGGACAGAACGGGATCGCCCTTAACAATATCAGTCTGCAGCATGCACACGGCCGGGTCCGGCTGCATGGCCATATCGACCAGCGCACGGCAGTGAATAAGATCTCCATGCAGGGCCGCCTGGAGAACGTGGATGTAAACAGGCTGTTCTATGCCTTTGAAGACTTCGGTCAGAAAGGGATCTCCTATACCAACCTCAGGGGGATCTTTTCCTCGGATGTCGACGTCCGGGGATCCATGGCCGAAACCGGGCGGCTGATTCCGCAATCCATCTACGGCACGGTAAAGTTCAGACTGCGAAACGGGGCGCTGGTTAATTTTCCGCCCATGCAGAAGATCGGCGACCTGGCATTCAGAAACCGTAACTTTTCGAACATCACCTTTGCGGACCTGACCAACACGCTGGTTATTCAGGGCAGCAGGATCCATATCCGTCCGATGCTGATCCGGTCAAACGTACTCAACGTTTTTGTGGAGGGCACCTACGGCTTCTCGAAAGGGACCGACATCCAGCTTCGTGTTCCACTCAGAAATCCGGAAAAGGACAAGTACCTGGCGGACAGCGTGAAGCAGAAGAACGTGACCAGGGGCATCGTCCTGAATCTGAGGGCGGTGGAACAGGACGGTAAAATCCGCATCCGGCTCGGCAAAGGTGACAAGGAAGAAACTTCCGCACAGGAGAACGGACAATGACAAACCCGCAGTTTATGACCAGACCGATCATCACCTACCCCGTAGCCCCGTCATTTGAGCGGCGCGTCGCTTATTTTTCCATGGAATTTGCCGTTGACCAGGCACTGAAGACCTATTCCGGGGGGCTGGGGTTCCTGGCCGGTTCGCATATCCGGAGCGCCTACGAACTCGGCCAGAACCTGGTCGGGATCGGCATGCTGTGGAAATACGGCTACTACGACCAGGTGAGGGATGCCGATACGGGCATGAAGCCGGTATACGTAGAGAAGGACTACTCCTTTCTGGAGGATACGCGCATCGTATTCACCATCCAGGTGCACAACTCGCCCGTCTACGTGAAGGCGATGCTGTTAAGACCCGAGACCTTCCGCACGGCGCCCCTGTTCCTGCTGACCACCGACATCCCGGAGAACGATTTTCTGTCGCGGTCGATCACTCACCGGCTGTACGACTCAAACGAAGCGACCCGCATTGCGCAGTCGATCATCCTGGGTGCCGGCGGCGCCCGGCTGCTGGACCTGCTGGAATTCCGGCCGGATGTCTATCATATGAATGAAGGGCATGCGCTGCCGCTTGCGTTCTACCTGTATAACAAAACCAGGAGCCTTGATGCCGTCCGCCAGATGGTGGTCTTTACGACCCATACCCCGGAAGCGGCCGGGAATGAGGAGCACCGCTACGGCGTCCTCGAAACGATGTCATTCTTCCAGGGGATGCATGAAGATCAGGTCAGGCAGCTCCTGGAACTGGAGGGCCCTGCCTTCAACTACACGCTGGCGGCCCTTAAGTTTGCCCGTAAGGCCAACGGCGTCTCCCGGATGCATGCCGGGGTTGCCCGCAGGATGTGGTCCGGACACGCCGGGGTCTGTGAGATCCAGCCTGTCACCAATGCGCAGAACCGGACCTTCTGGGCCGATCCCGCCTACCGGAAACATATGCAGGATGACCGGGACGACCTGATCCGGTTACGTAAAAAGGAGATGAAACGGGAGCTTTTTCAGTTGGTTGCGGATCAGACCGGGAAATTGTTTAACGAGCGGACCTTTACGCTGGTCTGGGCCCGAAGATTTGCGGGCTACAAACGTGCCGACCTGCTGCTCCGGGACTGGACCCGGTTCATCCGGCTGGTGCGGCAAAGCCCCTATCCGGTCCAGATCATCTGGGCGGGAAAGCCATATCCGGAAGACCAGGGCGCCATCCGCCTCTTCAATGACATCCTGCAGCGGGTGCGCCCGCTTCCCAACTGCGCGGTACTTGTGGGCTATGAACTTCATTTGTCGGCCCTGCTGAAGAAAGGCTCGGACGGCTGGCTGAACAACCCGGTACGGTACCGTGAGGCCTCCGGCACGAGCGGTATGACGGCAGCCATGAACGGTAGTGTCAACCTGTCCATTCCCGACGGCTGGATTCCGGAATTCGCACGAGACGGCGAAAACTGTTTCCTGATCCCGCCTGCGCCTGATCAGCTTCCGGCGGAGTTGCGGGACGACCTGGAGGCGGCCGCCCTCTGTGACCTCCTGGAAACCAAGGTTCTGCCGCTGTACTACGAGGAGCCCGACAGGTGGCTGACGATCACGAAAAATGCCTTCCGGGACATTACCCCGGCATTTGATTCTTCGCGGATGGCAGAACAGTATTACCATCTGATCTATGATCCCGAAGCAGTGGCTGTTTCCTAGGGATTGCTCTTTTCTCCTGAGAAAAATTTCCTATTTTTGAAATATGATTACGTATATCAAATCCCCGAGATTCCTCGTACTGACACTGCTGATTATCGCTGCAGCCTGTACCCGTGCTTTTCCCTTATTGATCTCACACAGCTGGCATTTTACAGCGGTCGGAGCCCTGGCGATCTTTGCAGGCGCCAAATTCGATAAGCGTTTCGCTTTCATTATGCCGATTGCTGCGATGGCCGTTTCCGATCTGTTTATCGGCAACGGTTTCAGCCTGATCGTTTATGCCGGATTTGCGGCGATGGTCCTTTGCGGATTTGCCGTGCGCCGCAATCAGAATGTTCTTAATGTTGGTATGGCATCCGTACTGGGAGCCGTGGTCTTTTTCCTGATCACCAATTTTGCGTTCTTCTACCCGGTCTCAGCATACCCGCATAACCTGGGCGGAGTGATCGCATCCTATATCGCCGGTCTGCCGTTCATCAATAACATGATTGCCGGGAACCTGGTATTCGGAGCCCTGTTGTTCGGAGCGTTCAGTCTCCTTGAAAGACGGTATCCGGTCTTAGCGAAGTAACGAACCTTATCACGAAAGCCTGAGCCGGAGAGTTCGGGCTTTTGTTTTATAAGCATCTTGTATGGGACTCAGATTCATATTCACGCTGCTGATAGTTTCAGGTTTCCTGCCCTCCTGCGGCCAGAGCTTCCCGGTTTCAACGGAAACGTCCGCTTTCAATCTCCCTGAGAAAAGTATCAGTATGCTGCGGCACCGGTACGGAGAACCAACCCTGCATTTCCTGTCCCTTCATGATAACGAGGACACGGGGGTAAAAGCCGCCTTTGAATTCATGCGTATCAATGGGGGGACCCTGCTGGAATTAAGGTACGGAAGCGTCCGGAACATCGCGTTCTGCAGTGACTCTTCCGAACTCCAGATCGACCCGAACCGGATTTTCTCCACTCCCGGTATTGAAGCGTTCTTCCGGGATGAAAATGGCGCCCGTCAGATCAGCGCCCTGGCCGATTCGATTCTCCGGCTGTACGACTACGAGAAAACCGGCTACATCCTGACCCTTCACAACAATACCGACAGCGCATTTTCGATCCGCTCCTACCTCGCCGGCAATGACCGCGAGGGCGTCGCCTCCGAAGTTTATTTCAACCCGGACATGGACCCGGACGATTTTATCCTGGTGACGGAACCGTTCTTTTTTGAATACCTGAAGAAACAGAAGATCAGCACGGTGCTGCAGAGCCCGACGACCCCTGATGACGGTTCGTTATCCCTGTATGCCGGTCTGCGAAAGATCCCGTATATTAACGTGGAGGTCCAGCATCGCCACCTGGATGAAAATCTCCGCCTGATCAATGCGGTGAACACCATGCTGCAGGAGTTCAGAAGAACAGACTCGGCACGTCAGGCCGTTTCCAGCAACTGACCGACCAGCTGAGCGACCCCGGCGACCGCCTTCTGGCGAATGACGCGTACGCCGGCGTCCGAAATGGCCGGAGCTTTGGGATCCACAAGGAACTTCTCAGCGCCGGGCGGAACAAAGTCGACCAGCCCCGCTGCCGGATATACCTGCAATGAGGTTCCGACGATGCAAAAGATGTCGGCCGTGCCACAGATGGCCGCCGCTTTTTCGATCATGGGAACCGGCTCGCCGAACCAGACCACATGCGGCCGGAGCTGGGAACCCAGTTCACAGGTCTCGCCCATCCTGATTTCCCAGCCATTGATTTCATAGGTCAGCCTATGATCCCTGTCGGACTGAGAACGCGTAATCAGGCCGTGCAGGTGAACGACGTCCGAGGAGCCGGCCCGTTCATGCAGGTCATCAATATTCTGGGTAATGATCGTTACGTCAAATTTCTCTTCCAGTTTCTTCAGGGCGATATGGGCGCCGTTCGGTCGGGCCTCCAGCACGGACTTGCGCCGCATATTGTAGAACTCCTGGACCATGGCGGGATTCCGCCTCCAGGCTTCAGGCGTCGCGACATCATAGACATTATAACCCTCCCAGAGCCCGTCTGCATCCCGGAATGTCTGTAACCCGCTTTCGGCAGAGATCCCTGCGCCGGTAAGCACGACCACTTTTCTCATTGCAAACAGTTAACCACGCCAAGTTAAGGTTTCCAACTTATTTTATTGAACCGGCCGGTCCTGAATTTGCTGGAAATTATTGACGACCAGCCTTCGTTTGCCGGAAGCGAGAACCGGGATTTCATCGGTGCGTTCAATCAGGATTTCGGCATCTTCCCCGAAGTACCGGGTGAATTCCTGAACGATCTGTCCGGCGGACTCGAAGTTTTCGTCTACATTGAGCCGGATCGTGTAGGATTTCTGGGAGTTCTGGACCAGCTGAAACTGCCGGATGTTTTTGTAATTATCGAGCTGCCATACGACCGATGGCGTCAAGACGCGGCCCTTGGTATCATAGAGCATATCCATCTTACGGCCCTGAATATTTCTCAGAACAGGAACACCCTTGTCATTGTAGTCGATGAACCCCACATCGCCGGTATCATACCGGATCATCGGCATGGCGTAATTGAAGAGATCGGTAATGACGATCCGCCCGAGCGCGCCGTTCTCTACGGGAACGTCCTTTTCCAGGTCAAAGATCTCAAGGTGGTAACTGGCCCAGTTGATGTTAAAATCAGCGTTTTCGCCGAGGGACTGCTGAGCCAGGATGCCGTTCTCCGTATTGGAGTACCGGGACACCACCGGGGCTTTAAAATATTTCTCCATCGAATACTTGCAGTAGCTGGTCAGGGTCTCCGCCACCGCGATAATGGATGATATCCTGCAGTCCAGCGGCGGAGATTCGATCCGGTCCATGTACTTGCACAGCTGGGTGAAGCTGGAAACGTAACCCATCAGCACCTTCTCCGAACGGTCATTCTGCCAGGCACGGATCAGCTTTTCAAAATACTCGTCCGAAAGATCCAGGACATTGACCATCTCCAGGTTCTGAAGGCGTGACAGCAGCCGTCCCCGGGGATGTATGGAGTTCCATAGCCGGACATAGTACAGCCGGTGGCCGACCCGGTAATTGGCCCGTCCGGCAAAATAGATCGTGTCCGAGGTGTTCCGGAGCTTCTTTTCCCGGTTCTGGTAAACCATCAGCGGAGATCCGGTCGATCCGCTGGTGAGCACCGGAATGCAGTCCTTGTCCGGGTATTTTTCCGACCGGAAAGCATCATGCTGCGCCCGGATCAGGTTCTTATTCACCACAGGAAAATCGTCAATGGACCGGAAGCCCCTGCAGGTACGGTAAAAGGTGGTCGTTTCCGTGGCATGCCGGAGCAATCCGGAAAGCAGCTCCGCCCGGCGGTCTGCGGATTTCGGAGCGGAATATTGCTCCACCCCGTCGCGAATGTCCCGGATGTTCTTCCTGATAGGTCCGAGGCTGATGAGGTCGAGCCCCCAAAACAACTTGTTGCGTAATACCTGGCTGACTTTCATACCCTGCTGTGTTATTTTAATAGTACAGGAACTGTTGTTTTATGACATACTGATATAACACGGTCGGAAAGACGGGAAAGTTGGCCGCAAATCCGCTTGTGTATCGTTTTGGTAAATGCGTACGGCAAGTTCACCACAACTGTGCAGCCGACGCAAAAAAAAATAGCGACGAATGTTCATCGCTATTTCCATGACAGGCATTACGGGTTACCCCGCCGCCCTCAGAGGTCGATCCTCAGGCCGGCAGTAAGGCTGCGCCCGCTCGTATTGAAGCCTGCGAAATCGGAGAACTCCGTACCCAGCAGGTTCTTCACCTCACTGAACACCATAAATTTGCGGAATGGCCGGTACTGAACATACAGGTCCAGCATGTGATACGGTTCAAGCGTCACCATGACGGTTTCACCGAAAGGCGGGATGGATGCATCATAGTACTGATCGCGCCGTTCATCAGCCCACTTATAGATCAGGTTCAGGTCCAGCTTAGGTCCGGCATGGATACCGGCAGTGGCTCCCACCGTGTTTTTGGGTCGGCGGTACAGGTTAAAGCCGGTTCCGGACGGAGTGGTGATCTCGCCATCCACATGGGCGAAGAATGCTGTAAGATCAATGCCGTGTCCGGGTGAAACGGCCAGCTCCGCTTCATACCCCTGGTCATTTTGTTTATCCTGGTTAATATATCCGAAGCGTGAGCCAATCGCTCCGAAGGCAATCACATCACGGATTGAGCGGTCAAACCAGGAAAAATTAACGTTCACCGCATTCCGGACAACCTCCAGCTCGAAGCCGGCCTCCAGCGTTTTTGAGGTTTCGGGCTTCAGGACAAGATTTCCGTACTCGGAGTACAACTGGTAAAGCGTCGGCACCTTATAGGCCGAGGCCAGGTTTGCAAATACCTTGTAGCGCTGGTTCCAGACGTAGGAGGGGTTAACCGTATAGGTGAAGTTGCTGCCGAACTCACTGTGGGCGTTCACCCGCCCGCCGACTTCCAGGTTCAGACCGGGGGCGGTATGCAGGAAGAAGGACGTGAATGCGCTGGAAATATGGTTATCGGCCTTAAGCGTTCCGTATGGCCCGGCCTGGTCAGTTTCAGCATACTTGTAGGTTCCGCCCCCGGTCAGATCCAGGTAGGAAGACAGTGGATAGGTCAAAACCGCGTCAGCAGTGGTGATCCGGCCGTTGTTGTCGGTCAGCACACCGTTCTCATCGAATTCATTCGAAACCGAGTTCTGTGAGACATTCAGGTTAGCCGCTCCGCGGCCCACCAGCACCTTGCTGCCGAGGCCGTAAAACGCCGATTTTTTCTGATAGGTATGGTCCTTCGAATCGGTGAAGGCGCCGAAGTCCATATCTGCCCGGTTCCTGTTGTACTGCAGGTTACCCATCAGGGACCACCGGGAAGTGATGTCGCGGCCCAGATTGAGTCCCAGTGACCGCTGGTGAAAGCCGTCGCGGTCAAACGGTTCCTCCGGCCGGGCTGTCATCGGCCTGGCGATCGAGAAACCGCGGCTGTCCAGGTTGGACGCATTGACCGCAAGCGAGGTCCGGTTCCATTTCCCGCGCAACCCGGCTGCCTCCCGGAAGGTTCCGTAGGTACCCGCCGAAACCAGGAGATTACCCGCGGGTTTGTCATATCCCTTTTTCGTAATAATATTGATCACGCCGGCGACGGCATCGGAACCATATAGCGTGGAGTTTCCTCCTTTGAGTATCTCGATCCGCTCGATCTGATCGATCGCAATACCCGATATTTCGAACTCCCCGCTGATGCTGGAGGCATCATTGACCGGCACCCCGTCGAGAAGGATCAGCGTATTTCCCTGGGACGCCCCCCGCAGGTAAACGGATTTGATGTCGCCCGGATTGTTATTGCTCCCGCCGATGTGCAGCCCGGCCACCTGGTTGAGTACCTCGGGAAGCGTACGGCCCTGGCTTTTTTCCAGCTGAGCGGCTGTGATCACCCGGACAACCTTGCCGGTTTCGGATCTTTTTTTTGACGAACGGCTGGCGGTAACCACTACTTCGTCCATGGGCCGGGAAGGCATTTCCTGCCCGGAGGTGCTGCCGGTCAGCAACACCAGGTGCGCAAGCCCCAGGCCTGCAGCAACCGAAATCTGAATTCGTTTCATGTTGATGTGAGTAAGCTCACAGCAAACCGAAGTGAAGAAAATTAAAATGGAAATACGCAGAAGGTATTTACATCCCAGCTTCAATCCCCGAAAGCTATGATATTATGTAGCTTGTGGCAGGTCTTCTGACTTACTCCCCTCGGTTCGTCTTCCCATGCCGGACGGTCGGCACAGTGACAGGAATGAACGTTGGTCAATGGAGCTTACAGCTGCGGGACAGTCACGGATTCACACCGTGTTCCCTTTTAATCCCGCCTGAGCGGGAACCAAAAGCGAAGCAAAGGTAATACAAGATTCATTTTTTCCAAATACCGGAGAATCCGCCAAATATTTATCTTTAGGCCATGAGATTCCGGATACTCTTTATCATTCTCTTTATGTCATCAACCGTACAGGGCCAGGTCGGCAACTCCTCCAAAAAAACGGATACCACATTTTTACCGCAGTTACTCCGGGCACATCCGGAACTCTTCGGATCGGTGCTGGCCCACCTGGGGCAGAACGAGATCCAGATCCTGTACACCCAGATTGACCGCGATAAAAAAAACCAACCGCATTTCCGGTCCTTCAGCTACCGGCTCAACCCGGAATGGTACTTTTACCCGGCCAGTACGGTGAAGCTCCCGACGTCCATTTTTGCGCTCGAAAAGATCAATACCCTGAATATTCCGGGGCTGACGCGGAAGAGTACGATGATCACCGACAGCGCCTTTGCGGACCAGACGCCGGTGGTAAAGGACCCGACCGCTCCGGACAGCCTTCCGACCATCGAACACTACATTAAAAAGATCCTGCTGGTGAGCGACAATGATGCCTTTAACCGGCTTTTCGAGTTCATCGGCCGCCGGGAGCTTAATCAGAAGCTGCACGATAACGGGTTGCTGGAAAGCCGGATCCTGAACCGCCTGGCTATCGGCGACGGTGGCGAAAGCGCACGCCATACCAACCCGGTGATCTTTTTTAACGGCAACCAGCTGGTCTACACCAAACCGCCCCTGTATGATGACCGGAATTACGACCTGCCCCTGAAGAACCTGGTCCGCGGAAATGCCTATATGGATGCCCGGGACAGCATCGTCCATGAACCGTACAGTTTTGCCGATAAGAACGCTTTCTCGATCGCCGATCAGCAGGAAGTGCTGAAGAAATTATTGTTTCCGGAGGCCTATCCGGCGGACCGCCGCTTCAGGCTGACGGACGATGATTACCGGTTCCTATATCGGTATATGTCCATGTACCCGACCGAAAGTGAATCGCCGATGTATGATCCGAAGGAGTTCTGGGCCACGCACAGCAAATTCCTGTTCTACGGAGCCGATAAAAACACGGTACCTGAACCGAACATCCGCATCTTCAATAAGTATGGCGACTCATACGGGTACGTGATCGACAACGCTTATATCGCGGATTTTGAGAATGGCGTGGAATTTCTGGTCACTGCCGTTGTCCAGTCCAATGAGGACGGCATCTACAATGATGGTAAATACGAATACGAAACCGTGTGTTATCCGTTCATGAAAAACCTCGGCCGGGTTCTCTATCAGCACGAACTGAACCGAAAGAAGAAAGTGACCCCCGACCTCAGCAAATTTCATTTTTAACCCGAGCATCCCAGAAACTCCATGAAACAGGAAACCATCGCAATCCATGCCGGCAATGCAACCGACCGGGGAAACCATGCAGCTATTCAGCCCATAACCCTTTCAACCACCTTTGTCCGCCAGGGCGGTCCTTTCACCTATACCCGGGCGTCAAATCCCAACCGCGCCTCGCTGGAAAACCTGCTGGCCAAACTTGAAGGCGGCCGGGATGCCTGTGCTTTCGGCTCCGGTAATGCGGCGGGCATGTCGGTTTTCCAGGCGCTGGAACCCGGCTCCCATGTGATCCTGCCGGACGACATGTATCATGGTTTGCGGAACGGGGTCCTGACGGTCTTACGGGGTGTCATTGACGCTGACTTCGTGGATATGACCAGCCTGGAACAGGTACGGGCGGCGATTAACGGCCGGACCCGGCTGATCTGGATCGAAACGCCGTCGAATCCCCTGCTGAAGATCAGCGACATTGAGGCGATCTGCCGGCTGGCGAAAGAAAGAAACCTGATGGTCGGCTGCGACAGCACCTTCGGAACGCCAATCCTCCAGCAGCCGCTGGCGCTGGGGGCCGATATCGTCATGCATTCGACGACCAAATACCTTTCAGGACACAGCGACGTTCTGGGCGGAGCGCTGATCACCAGGACGGATAACCCGTTCTGGCAGAAGATCCGCACTCTCCAGGAGCTCTCAGGGGCAGTCCCCGCTCCTTTCGACTGCTACATGGCGGTCCGGGGTATCAAGACCTTACCGTACCGGATGCGCGGCCATGTCGCCAATGCAACGAGCCTTGCTGAATTCCTCCATGCCCACCCCAAAGTAGAGCAGGTCTACTATCCGGGGCTGAAAAGTCACCCGGGATATGAGACCGCACGCAAGCAGATGCAGGGCGGCGGGGGCATGCTGTCCTTCCTGGTTCGGGGCGGAGCCGAAGAGGCCATAAAACTGGTCACCCTGGTGCAGGTATTCACCCATGCAACCAGCCTGGGCGGGGTGGAAAGCCTGATCGAACAGCGGGCTTCCGTGGAAGGGCCGGACACCAAAACACCGCCCAACCTGGTCCGGGTATCGGTCGGACTGGAACATATTGACGACCTGATCGCCGATCTGAGCCAGGCGCTCGACCGGATTTAGTCGCTGGCACTGAACGGGTTCGGGTCTTACCGGACCCGGCCAGCAAATAAAATCGAAATTTTATTTTGAAATGTGAATTCCAAAAACCTACTTTTGAAATATTATTTGGCAGTAATGTCAAGGACTTCATAACCACACAGGTTCTGATTTATAAAGAAGTGGTGAGAGACAGGCTCTATGACCCACTGGCAACCCCCGGAAGGAAAGGTGCCAATTCCTGCCCCGCAACAGCGGGAACTATAAATTGAAAAACCATGATACACAACATCACCTTTTCAGCAGTCGCTGCTGTATCCCGGAATCCGAACACCCAACAGGTTTGCACCTACTCTGATCGCCGCATCTGCCAGATGCAGGGCTGCTGTATGCGAATGTCCTGGTAATCTTCCCCCGGATTCTGCCTTCGGGCATTTATTTTCTCACCATTCTATACTCAAACAATGAGCGTACATATATACCATCATAAGAAATTATTCAAGCTTGAAAGCGGAAAAAAGCTGAAGAATCTTCGTATCGCCTATCATACGTTCGGCACCCTGAATGCGAAAAAAGACAATGTAGTGTGGGTCTGCCATGCCCTGACGGCAAACTCGGACGTGTTCGACTGGTGGCAGGGGCTGTTCGGCGAAAAACAGCTGTTCAACCCGGATGAGCACTTCATCGTTTGCGCCAATATCCTGGGATCCGCCTACGGGACGACCAGTCCGCTGGACGAGAATCCTGCGACCGGCCAGCCGTATTACCTGCAGTTTCCACAGTTCACCATCCGGGACCTGGTGGCTGCACACCGGTTGCTGGCGGATCATTTGAAGATCACCCGCATCGGTACGCTCATCGGCGGATCCATCGGCGGTCAGCAGGCTGTGGAATGGGCCGTCACCGAGCCGCTGCGCATCGGCAGGCTGATCCTGATCGCTACCAATGCGCGTCATTCAGCGTGGGGGATTGCTTTCAACGAGAGCCAGCGGCTGGCGATCACCACCGACCGTACGTTCTATGCCCAGCATCCGGACGGCGGTAAGAAAGGTCTGAAGGCTGCCCGTGCACTGGCGCTCCTGTCCTACCGGACTTACAATACGTACGGGGTGACGCAGTCGGAAGCGGACGATAACCGGACCGACCAGTTCAAAGCGTCTTCCTACCAGAACTACCAGGGCGACAAACTGGTCCGGCGATTCAATGCATTCAGCTACTGGTTCCTGACCAAAGCGATGGATAGCCATCATATCGGCAGAAACCGGGGAAGCCTGGAAGAAGCCCTGCGGAGCGTCCAGGCGGAAACACTGGTGATCGGTGTCAGCAGCGACATGCTGTTCCCGGTTGAGGAACAAAAGTTCCTCGCCCACCATATCCCTAATGCCAGGTACCGCGAGATCGATTCCTTCTACGGGCACGACGGTTTCCTGGTAGAAACCCGGGAATTGACCGAAGCGATCGGCTCCTTCCTGGAATCTGAAGAAGAAAACATCATAAACTTTAATAAAACAGCATAAATGAGCAGGAAACTTACCATTGGATTATTTGGATTTGGCGTCGTTGGCCAGGGATTGCATGATATTATAGAGACCAAAGACCTCAATCTGGAGATCAGAAGGATCGTCATCAAGGACCCTTCAAAATCCCGGTCACTATCCCCCGCCCTGTTCACCACTGACGCGGACGAAGTACTGAATGATCCGGAGATCAATACCGTTATCGAACTGATCAATGACGCCGGGGCAGCCTACGAGATCGTCACCCGGGCGCTGAAATCCGGCAAGAACGTGGTTTCCGCCAATAAGAAAATGATCGCGGCGCATCTTGAGGAACTGGTCGGACTTCAGAAGAAATATAATGTCTCCCTCCTGTACGAAGGGGCTGTTTGCGGCAGTATTCCGATCATCCGGAATCTCGAAGAATATTATGACAACGAGCTCCTTCACTCGGTGAGCGGTATCTTCAACGGGTCATCCAATTATATTCTGTCGAAGATCTTCAATGAGAACCAGAGTTACCACTCCGCATTGAAAAAAGCCCAGGAACTGGGCTTCGCTGAAACGGATCCGACCCTGGATGTGGGCGGTTACGATGCGAAGTATAAACTGACGATCGCCACCGGTCATGCCTACGGATTGTTCACCGATCCGGCAGACATCCTGAACCTGGGGATCCAGAACTTCTCGGTGTATGACCTGAACTATGCCCGTGAAAAAAATCTGAAGATCAAACTGGTGCCAACTGCCCGTAAAATTGATGATGAAACGCTGACGGCCTATGTACTGCCCAAATTTATTTCCCCGAGCGACTTTCTGTACAACGTCGAAAACGAATATAACGGCGTGACCGTCCAGGCAGCCTTTGCCGATCAGCAGTTCTTCTTCGGGAAAGGTGCCGGCGGCCACCCTACCGGATCGGCGGTCCTTTCGGATATTGCCGCATTGCGTTACGACTACCGGTACGAGTATAAAAAGCACAAGACCCAGAATCTGCGGTTCACAACCGACGTCCGCCTGCAGGTCTACCTGCGGTACCAGGATCCGTTACTGCTGGAAAAACTCGGCTTCGAAGATATTACCGAAAAATTCTATGCCAGCGATTTTCGGTATGTGATCGGTTCGGTTCCGTTAAGCATACTCATCGAGCACCAGGACGAGCTCCGGAACGATTCGGTTTTCCTGGCGGAAGTCGTCACCGCAAAAACGCCGCTGCGGGAAGTGGCCCACCAGCCTGAAGCCCTGGTCGGAGAACTGCAGTAAAGGATCTCAATATTAAAGGGAAAGCGCTATATGCCGGAAGGCGGATAGCGCTTTCTTGTTAAAACCAGACAACCCTTCGATGAACGGATACGTTAAGCGAGCGTCCGAAATAGTAATAAGAGACTTGTATGTGCCGACCGCTAAGGCAGGGTCAATTGATAGCGCAGGGAGCGGCCGCCCCCTTCCTGAACCTGTACTCCCTGCTCGTACAATTGTTGCAGATCTCGTGTCGCGGTTGCTTTCGAGACTTTGGTAATGCCCATGTACTTCCTGGCGGTCATCCATCCTTCGCCCCCCTCCAGTGCCCTGATCCGACATCTTGTTAATAACCTTCAACTGCCGCTCGTCAATACGATCCTTATAATGGTCATAAAACGGGGCCTTCTTCAACGTAAAGCGTCCAGTGCCTTTGGCGTTCAGCTGTGCGGTCAAAGCCATGTCGGCAAAGAGACTATCCACGCCGTAATATCCAAGGTACATTGAGCCTCCTTCAGCGCATCATAATAAGCCTTCTTATCTGCCTCGATAGTCCTGGACAGGCTAAGCATGAAGGGGCGGCGAAGCGATTGCGATAACGCTTTTCCGCTATCGCGCGGCCGATACGGCCGTTCCCGTCTTCAAATGGATGAATCGATTCGAAGTATAAATGAGCGATCGCTGACTTCACTGACCCTTCAGCGGGAAGTTGCCGAATTGTACCAATGGACGAATCGTTCCATTTCCGCAGGAACACGTGCTGATGGCGGTGCTCGCAACGGACGGTTTCCTGTCCATAAGTACCGGAAATCCCCTGCATGGGAGCCTCACGCTGCCGCCATTCCCCCGGAGTCAGGCCACCCTTCCAATTGCCAATTGTACATCTTGGATGGGCCGATTAAATTTTCATTCGGCTCATCCAAGATGAAAAAGGTATTACCCGGACGCTTAATCGGAAGCCGACTTTCAAAAAAATAGCCGCTTTAAAGACTAAGCGGCTATCAGTTTTTATGCTTCGCGGTTGATGTCCCAGGCTTCCAGGTAGTCGGCAACCCGGCGGACAAATGATCCGCCAAGCGACCCGTCCACCACCCGGTGGTCATAGGACAATGAAAGGAACATCATGTGCCGGATGGCAATGACGTCACCGTATTCTGTTTCAATAACGGCGGGCTTTTTCTTGATGGCGCCGACGGCCATGATGGCGACCTGGGGCTGGTTGATGATCGGGGTTCCCATGACGTTGCCGAAGGAACCGACGTTGGTTAATGTGAACGTACCGTCACGCACCTCATCAGGCTGCAGCTTATTGTTTCTGGCGCGGTTTGCCAGGTCGTTCACCGACCGGGTAAGCCCGACCAGGTTCAGCTGGTCCGCATTGCGGATAACCGGCACGATCAGGTTGCCGCTCGGAAGGGCTGTCGCCATACCGATATTGATATCCCGCTTCCGGATGATCTGGGTTCCGTTCACGGAAACATTGATCATAGGGAAGTCCTTGATCGCCTTGGCGACCGCTTCGATGAACATCGGCGTAAAGGTAATCTTCTGCCCCTCCCGCTTTTCGAAGGTCTTTTTATGACGTTCGCGCCACTGAACCAGGTTGGTTACGTCGGCCTCAACGAAGGAAGTCACGTGCGGTGATGTTGATTTGCTCATTACCATATGATCCGCGATCAGCTTCCGCATGCGGTCCATTTCAATGATTTCATCGCCGCCTGAAACGGATACCGACGGCGCTTTGGCCGCCTGTGCAGGTGCAGGCGGGGTCGCCTGGGAGGCCGTTTGTGCCGGTGCAGCCGGCGGTGCCGGCTGTCCTCCCTTAGATTCCCGCTGTTTCAGGTACTCCATGATATCGGCCTTGGTGACCCTGCCTTCCGCCCCGCTTCCGCGGAGGGAATCAAGTTCTTCCAGGGAGATACCCTCTTCAGCTGCTATGCTTTTTACCAGGGGAGAATAGAACCTGGTTGATTCTTTATAATCGGAAGCCGGGGTCTGCTTTGCTTCAGTCACCTGGTCGATACCCGGGATCTCAGGCACCGGGGCCTCGAAGATCGGTGCCTCAATGGAGGATTTCACCGCTGTGTCTTCCGCAGAGGCATTGACGTCTGTTTCAATGATGGCGATCACTGCACCGACCTCGGCTACCTCGTCCTCGCTGAATAATTGCCTGACCAGTTTACCGGCGACCGGAGAAGGAACTTCGGAGTCTACCTTATCAGTTGCGATCTCGAGCACCGATTCATCAACGGCGATCAGATCACCAGGCTGTTTGACCCACTTGATAATCGTAGCCTCAGCGACGCTTTCACCCATTTTTGGTAGCAATAATTCGTATTGAGCCATAGAATTCAGATTAATATTCGGCAAAATTAATTTTTTTTAGTTAACCGTGCTCCTCCTTCAGTAAATTAAGAAGCAGGAGCATCGCGCTGGTCGCAGATCGTTCAATGTTCTGGGTCCGCCGGTTACCAAACTGAAAAAGCCGGGTAACTGTTTTTTTCCGGGAGGCGGCAGCCATCCAGACGGTTCCCACCGGTTTGTCCGGGGTTCCGCCTCCGGGCCCCGCAATGCCGGTTACCGATACGGCATAATCCGATCCGAGGTTCTTCAGCGCGCCCTCTACCATCTCGACAGCGGTCTGTTCGCTGACCGCTCCATGAACTTTCAGGGTTTCGGCGGAAACACCGAGGATGCGTTCCTTGATCTCGTTTGCATAGGAAACGGTTCCCCCCAGATAGACAGCGCTTGCGCCGGGTACCTGCGTCAGCAGGTGGCTGAGATAACCTCCGGTGCAGCTCTCGGCCAGCGACAGCGTCAGGCCCCGTTGTTTCATGTAATCAAGGATAACTTCTTCAAACGGAATATCATCGTCAGCAATAACGTATTCCGGGATAATGGCGATGATGCGCTGCGCCCATCCATCCACCTCCCGGGCAAGCGATTCTCGGTTTGTTCCCGTAGCGCTCAGACGAAGCCGTACCTGACCGAGTTTGGGCAGATAGGCCAGGCGGATATGCGGCGGCAGGGCGTCCTCCACCGATTCGATCCTGCTGGCCAAAAACGACTCGCCAAGCCCTGCCGTAAGGATGGTCCGGTGAACGAGCGCAGGAAGCCGGAAACGTTCAGCGATCCTGGGGATGACCTCCTCCTCCATCAGGTACTGCATCTCGAAGGGAACCCCGGGCATGGAGACATAGATACGGCCGTCCGACTCGAACCACATGCCCGGCGCTGTTCCGTTCCTGTTAACAAGGACCGTACAGTTATCCGGGACATCTGCCTGTGCAATATTGACATCGAGCAACGGGGAGTTATACCGGGCAAAAATGCGTTTGACCTGCTCGAGCGTCTCGGCATCCCTTTTCATACCTGCACCAAAGTATCGGGCAAGTGTCGTCTTGGTAATATCGTCCCTGGTGGGTCCGAGCCCGCCGGTGATCAGGATGATGTCCGCCCGCGCGGCAGCAGCTCCGAGCGCATCGAGGATCTCGGCATCATCGTCGGAAACCGAGGTGATCCGGCCAACCTTCACACCCGCTTCATTGAGCTTCCGGCCCATCCAGGCTGAATTGGTATCCACGACCTGCCCGATCAGGATCTCATCTCCGATAGTAATTATTTCAGCGATCATTAATCTTAATATACACTTGAATGTGAACGACGGCGGCTTAGCTTCAGGTCCTGCAGGATGGAGGCTTTCACCTTCAGATCCATACTGTAGCTTTTCCAGGGACCGAAAGGCATCCAGCTGAAGGAAAGATCCCAGCAATGCAGGTCCCGGTAGATCGAGAACTGCGTAATGCTGATCTTATTCTGCTGGAAATCGTACCCCGAAGTATAGGTTACTTTCCAGTTGTCGGTCACGTTGAAATCTCCGTCCACATTCAGCGTATTGGTAATATTGGACTGGTCGAAGGGTTTGGAGTACTGGAAATTATAACGAAGACTGACGTTCCACGGCACATTGAAATCAACGAAAGAATTCGCATCGCGGCTGACCCGGGCAAGCTCCTCGGCCTGTTCCGGGGTCATGGCCCCCATACTCTGCCGGGTCGCCTCGACACCCCGGTTGCGGCTGGCCACGGCCTCGGAGTTAAGACTGAAATCGAACGACAGCCCGAAGTTGGTCAGCCTGGCCAGCTTCCCCTGCCGGAGCGTGAACCTGTCGATCACGCGGCTGCCCCCCAGCTCATTGGTGACGAACTGGTAAGGATTGAATGTTCCGAAGAAGTTTAATCCCAGTTTTTCTTTAAAGAGCGCAGTACGGCCGTTGAAGTTGATCGAGCTCAGTTTCAGGGAATCTGCCGCAAAATTATAGCTTCCGTTGAAACTCAGACTCTGCAGAAGAGGGATTTTCGCCGTATTGGTCAGAGAATCGGCGTTGGACCGCACCTTCGCTTCGAGGTTGTTATCCAGGTTAAACCCAATGGCCGCCTGCCTGCCGATGCCCGGCGAACCGAACTGCGAATTCTCATGAACGGAATACCGGATACTGTCGGTTCTGGCCGCATTCGTATAGACGTATTTGTAGTTTCCAAAGTGCGGCGCCGCAAAATCCGGACGATAACTGAAGCTCACCGATGGTGTGGCAACATGCCGGATAGCGAGCAACTTGCCTTTGCGGAAATTGGCCTGCCCGTACACTTTGGTCGACATAGCGGTGGACAGGCTGTATTCGCCCGCCCGGGAGAATCCGGCCGTTGTGTCGGTCTCCACACGACCTGTCGACGTGTTAAACTGTTTGCTGACCGACTGGAGGTACCACCGCTCGGTGAAGTTTGAGCTGGCGCTGAACTGCAAGACATTCAGAAGATTGGTCGAAAAACTGATCGGAATATTGTGCTGGACACCGTTATCGAAGTCCTTCAGCGACGTATTCCTGAACAGCAGGGTGTCCTTGGTATCGATGGAATTGGATCCCCTGGCGCTGTAGGCTACGGTAATCTTCTGGTACCATTTCGGGTTGCCCACCCGGTTCTTCGAATCGAAAGGGCTGACGGAAGCCATGTTCAGACTGAATTGCGGGAGTTCGAGGAAAATATCCCGGGTGCTGGTGTTCTGGCGGTGACTCAGACTGGACGTAAAATTGAACAGTCCGAAGGTCTTGCCGTAACTGATGTTGGAATAAAGCGAGTTCTGAACCAGCTGATCAATATCGTAGGTTCCGCCGGCGCCGGTATTGGTAAAATACGTGGAGGTGCCCGCATTGACATTGGCGCTGAAGGTCGTACCGGGATTGGCTTCTGGCCGCATCGTGTGGCTCCAGCGGACCGAAAAGTCCTTGGGCGTCTGGTAGGAGCTTGTTCCCTCGACCCCGATCTTGGACGCCGCATAGGACAGGCTGATCGATCCGTCATACTTGTACCGTTTCTGGTACCGGCTCTGGGTCCGGAGATCATAGGACCCCTTCGAATAAATGGAGCCGAAGGCCGCCAGGTCCCAGTAGTCATTCAGCCCGAGATAGTAGCCCAGGTCGCGCATATAAAACCCCCGGCTGAAATCTTCGCCGAAGGACGGAAACATGAGCCCGGAAGCCCGCTTGTTCCTCTTGGGAAAGAAACCGAACGGAACCCCGATCGGCAGCGGTACGCTGTCCACCTGAAGGTAGGCAAACTTGGTGATGATCTGATTGTCGGTGACAATCCCTTTCGAAATATGGATCCCGTAATGAGGATGCCGGAGGTTACAGGTACTGTAGATCGCATCCTTGATGAATCCCTCGTTGAATTCGTTCTTCTTAATCGTTTCCGCCTGAATGTACCCGCCCTCGACCTCGTAGGAACCGCCGAAGGTCTTTCCTTTCTTGGTACGGAAGTTAAAAACCAGTGAATCCGTGGTCGCCGGCGGCTCGGAACCCTGTTTAAAGATCGGCCGCTGCTGGTACCGGCCCCGTTTATCGAACGAGCCTTTGGCAAAGACCAGGTTCTTCTCCTGGTCGAGCCTGATAAAATCCGCATCCAGTTCAAAGTCCTCGTAGCGGATCCGGGCTTTGCCGAATAAGTAAACAATGCTATTTTTATGGTCGAACCGGATGGAATCCTCTGCGCTGTAGGCAACTGCAGATGCTAAAGATGACGAACCTTTGCCAGACGTTTTACGTAAAGTATCCGTTAAAGAGTTATTGGCAGCCGAGGTGTCCTGGCGTACGGGATCCTGCACGGAAGCAAACAAGGTCCCTGCGAATAACAACGAGTTTATAAAAAAGGCAGTAACAAATTTCAAATTCGGCGATGAATATTATTTTTGCAGAGAAAACCTCTACAAACCGTTCAAAATTAATGAAAATTATACCATTGAAAAGATGCTTTAGCGCTTTCTTAGCTCTTTTACTCGCATTTCCTCTGGTATCGTTTACCGATGGCTCTGAAGGACCTGCCTACCGGATCCGCACCATCGTTATAGATGCCGGACACGGAGGCAAGGACGGCTCAACCCGCGGCCTGATCTCCCGTGAAAAGGACGTGGCCCTGAAGACCGCGCTTCGCCTGGGCAAGACTATCGAAGAGAACATGAAAGACGTCCGTGTTGTTTACACCCGGACCACCGATGTCTTCATTCCCCTGTACGAACGGATCGGCCTGGCCAACCGGGAGAAAGCGGATCTTTTTATTTCCATACACTGTAATTCCATGCCGGCCAACATGAAGAACCGGACGGCTACCCGCGGAGTAGAGACTTTTGTTTCCGGATCCGGACGCCTGGACGAACAGGAGGTCGCTATCCGGGAAAACATGTCCATCATCTACGAGAAGGACTATAAGGAGAATTACCAGGGTTATGATCCGAACGACCCGACCAGTATCATCATGCTTTCCCTGATGAAGAACGCCTACCGTGAACAAAGCATCAGGCTTGCCACGCTGATCCAGGACGAGTATGTCAGCAAGGGCCGCGTAGACCGCGGAGTGAAGGAACAGAGCCTCGCGGTGCTTGCCAAGGCAGGCATGCCGGCAGTTCTGACCGAGATCGGTTTCATCTCCAACCCCCGCGAAGAGGAGTATATGAATTCAGAAGAGGGACAAAACGAAATAGTTGCTTGTTTGTTAAAAGCAGTCCAGAACTATAAGAAGCAAGTAGAGCTGGAATAAGCTATATTGCCTGTTCCTGATCCGGAACTGACACATTCGGATCAGGTCGTTTTAAACACTCATGGATGAAAATTACGAACGAAACTAAAGTTGGAATACTCGCAGCTGTCGCAATCACCATTTTGATCCTTGGTTACAGTTTCCTCAAAGGAAACGACGTCTTCTCCGATGAAAAAGAATTTTATGCGGTCTATGATCGTGTTGACGGGCTCCTGGTCTCCAACCCGGTCCTGGTCAACGGCTTTCAGATCGGCCGGGTCTCCAAGCTCACCTTAAAGCCGTCCGGCAAGATCCTGGCCGAGTTCAAGATCAGCAGCGAATACGAGGTTCCTTCCAATACGGTTGCCAAACTCGAAAGCACAAGCCTCCTGGGCGGCAAAGCCATTGTTTTTCAACTGGGCAGCAGCAGCCGGTATGCGGAGAGCGGCGACACCCTGCAGGCCCTGATTCCGAAAGGCATCATGGAGCAGGTGGAGCCGATGCAGCAAAAAGCCCAGCAGATCATCGGACGGATGGATTCCATCCTGGCATCCCTGAACAAGACCATCAGTCCCGAATTCCAGGGAAACTTCAACAGAACGTTCGAGAACATGGCCAACACCATGGAAAACCTGGAAGGAACCACCCGGAAATTTGATGGCCTGGTCGGCTCGCAAAGCAGCCGCATCGTTGCCATCATGTCCAACCTGGAATCCATTTCGGCCAACTTCAAACAAAACAACGACAAGATCACCTCGATCATGAACAATATTGACCGGGTCACCGATGAGGTCGCCCGGGCGAACTTCGCGCAGACGATCCAGAAAGCCGACAAGGCGGTCTCGGACCTCCAGGCCTCCATCAACAAGATCAACTCAGGTCAGGGATCTCTGGGGATGCTCATTCATGATCAGGGTCTCTACAACAACCTGAACGATGCGGCTCTCAACCTGGACAAGCTGATGATCGACCTCAAAGCCAATCCTAAACGCTATGTAAGTTTCTCGGTTTTCGGCGGAAAGAGAGACTGATCAGGCACAATTACGGGCCAACCCGGAACGTCTGTCCTTCAATGGCCAGCTCCGTAGCCGGAAAGACGGTGCGCGCTTCATCTCTTAAGGGGTACAGTTCGCGGTACCTGGCCGAAAAATGCCCGATAAGGAGTTTGGAAGCACCGGCTTCGCGGGCGACGCCGGCCGCCTGAAGGGCCGTTGTATGAAACGTCTCTTCTGCCCGGTCCAGCATGTCATGAAGGAACGTCGCCTCATGATACAGCAGGTCAACGCCCCGGATCTCGTCCAGATATTCCCCGTTACATATCGTATCCGAGCAGTAGGCATAGCTACGGGGTTCATCCGACGGCGTGGTGAGCTCCTCAGGTAAAAAGGTCCGGCCCGCCTTGTCGGTATACGAATGACCTTTCTTGATCAGCGGAATGTAGTCCACCGGGACCTGGTACCGGTCTATTTTTTCACGGATGATCTTCGGTAACCGTTTCTTTTCCGTAAAGCGGAAACCGGTACACGGGATGCGGTGGCTGAGTATGATCGTTCCGACCGTAAGTTCGGAATCCTCGTACACGAGTTCCGGATGTCTGGTATGGGTAAAATGATAAACCACCTCGTAGCGAAGGCTGGTTTGCGAATGCCTGAACTGCACTTCAATGATCTCCTGCAGTTCCGGTGGTCCATAGAGATGGATAGGCTTGGTTCGCCCGATAAGGTGCAGTGAAGATAACAGCCCGACGAGCCCGAGATAATGATCCCCGTGAAGATGGCTGATGAAGATATGATCGATCTTAGGTGCCTTGATGCCGAACCGAAGCATCTGCTGCTGGGTTCCTTCGCCGCAATCGATCAGGAAAAGTTTTTCGTTCAAATTGACGAGCTGGGACGTTGGATTCCGGTTGAAAATTGGTGTTGCTGAACTACTCCCAAGGATAGTTACCTCAAACTTCATGCAGTGAAGTTATTTCACCTCCCGTTTCAGATCCTTCTCAATCTCTTCCATGAAGATCAGATCTATGGCCTCATCCACCGTAGGCACAATGGTCAGCACGTTCTCCAGCTGGGAAATCGTTACCAGACGCATGATATTATCGTTGATACCTGTGATCGCAAAGGTCCCTTCGGCATTCTTGCAGATCCGGTGACCGACAAGCAGGCTGCTTAAACCGGAGGAATCAGAATACTTCACGGCGGACAGGTCCAAGATGATATTCCGGTGACCTTCTGTATTGGTAAGGATAAACTCCGATTTTAGCTGCGGTGAAATCAGGCTGTTCAGTTTCGACTCATCCAGACGAATCAAAACGTACTTTTCATGCTTATCAACTGTGAACTTCATAAGAGAAACTTCTATATATCCTGTTATACAATATTAAAAAAAATAATTTGGTTTTACCCCAGCCGGCCGATACTTTCGGTAATATTCTGACGGACCCGCTCCAGGGTGTTCTCCCCTTCCGGACGCTGAAACCGGTCCCCGGTAATGTGCTCGTACAATTCGATATAACGATCTGAAATCGATCGGATTACTTCCGGCGTCATCTCGGGTATGACCTGCCCGGTCTGCCCCTGAAAGCCGTTCTCGATCAGCCAGCGGCGGACGAATTCCTTGGAAAGCTGCCTCTGCGGCTCCCCGGCGGCCTGCCGCCCGGCATAACCATCGCTGTAGAAGTACCGCGAAGAGTCCGGTGTGTGGATCTCATCGATCAGGTGAATCTTTCCATCCGCCTTACCGAACTCGTATTTGGTATCCACCAGGATCAGACCGCGCTCTGCGGCGATCTCGGTGCCCCGCTCGAACAGGGCGCGGGTATACGCTTCCAGTTGCAGGTACTCATCCTCCGGCACGATACCGCGGCTGAGAATCTCCTCACGGGAAATGTCTTCATCATGTCCTACTGCGGCCTTCGTCGTCGGGGTGATGATAGGCTCGGGAAGCCGGTCGTTTTCCTTCAGTCCCTCCGGCAGGGTTACTCCGCAAAGCAGACGTCTGCCGGCACTGTATTCCCGCCAGGCATGGCCTGCCAGGTAGCCCCGGATCACCATTTCAACCTTGTACGGTTCACATATCTTACCGATAGTCACGGACGGATCCGGCACCTCAAGGACCCAGTTCGGCAGGATATCCTCCGTGGCCTTCAGGAACTTGGCGGCGATCTGGTTCAGGACCTGCCCTTTGAAGGGGATCGGTTCCGGAAGAACGACATCGAAAGCGGAGATCCGGTCGGTTACGACCATTGCCAGATACTGGTTGCGGATCGTATAAACATCACGAACCTTACCTTTATAAAAAGCCGTCTGCCCGGGAAGCTGAAAATGGGTTTCTTTGATTGCAGTCATGAAGAAATAGCGTAGTGTCCAGTCAATAGGGTGTTATTCGCGCAAAAGTAATTTTTTTAACTGCGATTCTCAAGTTAATTCCTTTATGCGGCATATCACGATCCCTGGATATCGCCATACGCCTCCAGGATACGCTTGACCAGTTTGTGACGAACGACGTCCTCCCCGCTCAGGTAAATGATGTCGATCCCCCTGATCCCCGGAAGGATCCGCAGCGCGGTCTGCAGGCCGGAATGCTGCTTTTTGGGCAGGTCGATCTGGGTAACATCCCCCGTAACAATGAATTTCGCGGTCGGCCCCATCCGGGTCAGGAACATCTTGAGCTGCATGTCGGTCGCATTCTGCGCCTCGTCGAGGATCACAAAGCAGTTATCGAGGGTCCGGCCCCGCATAAATGCAAGCGGCGCGATCTCAATGGTCCGGTTCTCCAGGAAAACCTTCAGCCGTTCCGGCGGTATCATATCATCCAGCGCGTCGTACAGCGGACGGAGATAGGGATCAATCTTTTCCTTGAGATCGCCGGGCAGGAAACCAAGGTTCTCACCGGCCTCAACGGCAGGGCGCGTCAGGATGATCCGTTTGATCTCCTTGTTTTTCAAAGCGCGGACCGCCAGGGCGACCGCCGTATACGTTTTGCCGGTCCCTGCGGGGCCGATCGCAAAAAGGATGTCATTCTTGTTGATGCTGTCCACCATCCGGCGCTGGTTGGCCGTCCGGGCTTTTACGACGATACCGTTGGGACCGAAAACGATCGGCTCGCCTCCGCCCCCGCCGGGAACCTTCCCGCGCCCGGGTTCGCCTTCGGCGTCTGCCGTCTGGCGCGCTCCCAGGATCGTTTCCAGGTCGTTGCTGTTCAGACTCTGATACTTGTCGGCATGGTCCAGGATCTCCTGGAATTTCTGTAGAAATACCTTCAGTTCTCCCTCATCACCCAGCACCTTTACTTCGTTTCCGCGGGCCACGATCCGGATCTTGGGAAACTGCTTTTTTATGGTCTCAAAGTGTTCATTATTCGGTCCCCAGATCACCACTGGGCTGACATTTTCAATTTCCAGCTTTAGTTCGTTCAAGTCTATATTTTTTAGTCTTCGGGATGTTTTGTCCAATAAAAAATTAATCTTTGTGGCACGGTTGGTCCATCACAACGATACAAATAAATATTCACAATTTTAATGGCAATAATTACTTTAACGACCGATCTTGGTTCTAAAGATTTCTACCAGGCTGCCCTTAAAGGAAGCATTTTGTCATTATTGCCGACTGTGAATATTGTTGATATCACCCATGATATTCCGGCCTTCAATATTCCTCAGGCCGCCTTCGTTCTGAAGAATTCGTTTCACTATTTTCCAAAGGCTACCGTGCATCTCATCGGGATCGATTCAGTCTTCAATGAGAACACCAGGTACCTAGCTTTAAAATACCAGGATCATTTTTTTGTTGGCTCCGATAACGGAATTTTTTCGTTACTGTTCGAGGAACCGCCGTCCATGATGGTGGAGCTCAACATCATGCAGGATCTGAAGTTCCTGCACTTCCCGCTGTCCGATATTCTCTCCAAGGCAGCGGTTCACCTGGCCGCAGGAGGCTCACTCGAGGAGATCGGCATTCCGGCTGACGGACTTGAAGAAAAAATGATGCTTCACCCCGTCATCGAGAAGGATATTCTTCGGGGAAGCGTCATCTATATCGATTCGTTCCAGAACGTCATCACCAACATCACCAAGGACCTGTTCACCACCCTTCAGAATAACCGCAATTTCAGGCTGTTCTTTAAGCGCAACGAATCCATTTCCCAGCTGAGCTGGCACTACAATGAAGTTCCCGAAGGAGAAAAGCTCTGTATGTTCGGCATCAGCAACCACCTGGAGATCGCTATCAACAAGGGCAATGCAAGCGGGCTTCTGGGGCTTCATATCGGTGACATCGTCCGTATTGAATTTCAGTCATGATCATCCGTTTTGTAAAAATGCGTTTCCGGCCGGAGCATACCCGGGAGTTTGAGCAGGTGTTCGCACGGACCCGGGCCGGGATCGTCGGATTCGACGGGTGCCGGCAGGTCGACCTGTTCACAGACTCCGCAGATCCTAACTCCTATTTCACTGTCAGTCACTGGGATAGTGAGGATCACCTGAACAGATACCGCAGCTCTGAGTTTTTCCGTGAAACCTGGTCCCGGATCAAGCCGACGTTCAGCGAAAGGGCTGAAGCCTGGTCCCTGGTCTCGCCGGGAACAGCACCGGATTCCACAGCGGGGTAAGGACTGAACCTGAACCTTTCCGGATACCTTGTGTTCTTTTACTTCAGGCGTGCTCTGTCCTTTCGGTCTGCCGCCCGGGGGAAAGCTGATTCCGGTTTTTCGGCAAACGGCAGTTTTTTGCGGGCGGAAGCAACGACACGGAATGCCGCCCCGAACGGTCAATCCGTATCGTGATGACAAATCAGGCTTAGCGGCATTCTTAACCTATGAACCTATGGCGCAAAGTTTCAATAACATCCTCGTTCCCCTGAATTTCTCCGAATCGTCTGAAAATGCCGTAACGACCGGTATTGCGATGTCCAAGAGCCACCAGACCGCGCTGCATCTCCTCTTTGTAAAGGAAGACCCTAACCTGCTGGTTCCCCCAGGAAGGAACGCAGGCGTAGCCGAAATGGCGATGGTCGCCAATGCGGCCCTCCAGGATGAACTGGAGGCCCGGGCGAAGGCGATCGAAAAGGAGGACGGAATCGACTGCTACTTTCATATCTCGGGGGAAGACTTTCTCACGGCCGTCCTGAAAACGACGGCGGACTTCCATTGCGGTCTGGTCATACTTCAGAAAGCCGGAGGTACGGGTATTCTTCCTCTGGCCTGGAAGAACAGCGTGTACAGCATACTGAAAAATGTGAACTGCCCCGTCCTGGTGCTCCCGCCCGGGAAAACCCCGCTTACCTTCACGAATGTCCTTTTTCCGGTAAGGCCGCTGGTAGCCGCACTCGACAAACTCGAAGCAGCCCTTTCCATTATCAGCAAGAATAATTCGAAGGTCCTGCTGTTCTCCGCTTTGGACCGCAGGAATGAGCCCTCCGATGCTGCCCTGGTAAACGAGCTGACAAACCGGGCCTATTTCAAAATGAGCATCAACGATATTGACATTGAAAAAGAGGCCAATGTATCGGATAATGTTGCCGCGGAAGTGATCAATAAGGCGGTTGAACGGAATTCCGACCTGATCATCATCAGTGCCACCATCAAGAAGGGATGGACCGCAGGCTTCTATAAGAACTATACGGAAAAAGTTATTGATGCTTCTCTCATTCCGGTCCTGTGCGTAAGGGTGCCGTAGCCTGAGGCAAGGCATATTTTCCTAAACATCCCGTCGGGTCCGCTTGTAATTATAAAACGTTGCATATCAGCACATAACAATTCCAAATCTCTATGGAAATTCCATTAAAGAGGCTACAGGAACCTGCAAAGCTCTCTGAGGGTGTTCCGGCAGGATCGCAGGACGCCGGTGCGGTGACAGGCACCTCTCCCCGACCGGTGCTCAGCGTCCTGAATGCAGTCGCCATGATCGTCGGGATCGTCATCGGCGCGGGTATCTTTAGAACGCCCTCAATGGTCGCAGCGAATACCGGCAATGAAGCGATGTATATGGGATCCTGGCTGCTCGGCGGATTGGTGTCCCTCACCGGAGCCCTGTGTTATGGAGAACTGGCCTCAGCCTTCCCCAGCACCGGAGGTGAATACCATTTTCTGCACCGGGCGTACGGCAGACGCCTGGCTTTCCTGTTTGCCTGGGCGCGGCTGAGCGTGGTCCAGACCGGCTCCATTGCAATTCTTGCGTTCATCTTCGGCGATTATGCTTCCCAGCTCCGGGCCCTGGGTCCGCAGACCTCGGTGATCTATGCGGGCATGGTCGTTATCGCGCTCACGGCGTTAAATATCCTCGGCGTGAGGTTCGGGACGGGCACGCAAAAGCTGCTGACGACGTTGGAAGTCGGCGGAGTTCTCCTGGTTATCATCGCCGGACTGTTTTTCAGTCCCGCGCATGAGCCGGAGCTCGTCGCCAGTGACCCTGCAGCGGGATCCACGGGGCTAGCCATGGTCGTCGTATTGCTGACCTACGGTGGCTGGAATGAAGCCGGATATATTTCTGCAGAAATGCGATCGGGAAGCAAACGGCTGGCAGCCGCCCTCATCATCAGCCTGGTGGTGATTACCGGTATCTACCTCCTGATCAACTGGACCTACGTCCGGGCGCTGGGACTCGACCGGATGGCCCGGTCGCCCGCGGTGGCAGCAGACCTCATGCAAGCGACCTTTGGCAACGCGGCGTGATCCTGATCGCCGTCCTGGCCGCCGTCTCGGCCCTTACTTCGGCCAACGCCACCATTTTCACCGGAGCCCGAACCTGTTATGCACTCGGCCGGGATTTTCCTGTGTCCGGGATTTCATTGTTCATTCTGCGCAGCAGGGAACCCCTGACCCTCAGACCGTTCCGGGTCCCGCTATATCCCCTGACGCCGCTCATTTTCTGCATGACCTGCCTGTACCTGCTGTACTCGAGCGTCGTGTACACCGGGTACGGCGCCTTTGTGGGTATCGCGGTTCTGCTGGCAGGCCTGTTCCTGTTTCCATTTATCAGACGCCCGGGCTCGCTGCCGGGAACCCAACATCAATACTGAAACGTGAATCATAAAATAAAACCACATGAAAACACCAGGAAAAATGATCAGCATGTTAATTCTGGGACTGTTCACCGTGACGGTCCTGCAGGCCCAGGAAATCGTGAACCGGGACGTGCCGTATGTTCCAACCAGAGAGGAGGTCGTCAACGCGATGCTGACGCTGGCAAAGGTTTCCAAAAATGACCGGGTATATGACCTGGGATGCGGAGATGGCCGCATTGTGGTCACTGCAGCCAAGAAATTCGGAGCCAGCGGGGTCGGAATCGACATCGATCCGCAGCGGATCCGGGAGGCGAATGAGAACGCCCGCAAATCCGGCGTCAGCGACAAGGTCCGTTTTATCCAGAATGACCTGTTCAAGAGCGACTTCAGTGACGCGACCGTAGTAACGCTTTATCTCCTGCCCGCCGTTAATCTGAGACTCCGGCCGCAGCTGATGAAGCAGCTGAAACCCGGTACCCGGATCGTATCACACGCTTTCGATATGGGTGATTGGAAACCGGAAAAGACGGTCGAGGTGGATAGTACCACGATCTATTTCTGGACGATACCTGCCAGGTAGACCTCTTATCGTCCGACGAGGTATTCCCCGGCCAGTGCAGTGCCGACCAGGGCCAGCAGGATCAGGTAGGTAACCGGATGGGCGAAGTTGAACGTCCACCCCATGTAACGGGATCTCTTGGGAACCACTACCCGGGAATCTCTCACGTTGTAATAAAAGATTCCCCATCTGTAATTGGCAGGATCGGCGATCATCTGATCTTCTTCAAACTGTTGAAACGGTGACTTCATACGCATGTAAGATACGAAATCTCGCGTAAACGAGCCGGAAGTGCGGAAAATATTGCGGAGATGTAACCGGACAGGTCTTTTTGCGTCTTATGATCATGAACTTAAAAGCAGCATTCGTACTACTTCTCCTGGTGTCCTTCCGGCTGGTTTCCCCGGCGCAGGAAAGAAAGATCCGCACGTCGGACGGCGTGGATCTATTTGTTAACGTAAAAGGCCGGGGCCTGCCCTGCCTGTATATCCACGGAGGACCCGGTTCAGGCGCATACTGGCTGGAAAAATTCAGCGGGCCCATGCTGGAGGAAAGATTCCGGATGGTCTACCTCGACCAGCGCGGAGTCAGCAGATCGGGCAGCCCGGCCAACCAGGACTTCTCGCTGGAGCGCATGTTAAAGGATTTCGAGGAGGTCCGCCAGGCGCTGGGCATCCCGAAATGGATCGTTCTCGGACATTCCTTCGGCGCCGGCATGCAAACCGCCTACGCCGGGAAGTATCCGAATGCTGTCGCGGGAATGATCATGCTAAACGGTACCGTGAATATTGCAGAATCACTGAAGAGCACATTTGCATACACCCGCGAGCGGGTAACCCCTGAACAATATAAAGAACTGCTTGCGACGGATGGCCCCCTGATGAACCGGATGTCCGCCGCCATGCAGCTTCTCGGCAAGGATTCATACCGGTTGTTCTACCGGGACAAGGCGAGTTCAGATTCCATGGACCGCGTCATGCAGGAAGTGTCAGGCTGGAACTATGACTTTGGCGGAAACGTAAACCGGTATCCCGAATACTTCCAGGACTTCAGTCCGGTGACCGAAACGATCCGGGTTCCGGTGCTGGTATTCAGTGGCAAATCGGATTATGCCATCGGCCCAGACCACTACAAGCTGATCCGCTTCCCTGAACAGATGCTGTTCCGCGCCGACGTGGGTCACCTTCCGTTCCTGGAAGCGCCGGGCGCGCTGAAATCCGCGATCGATGCCTACCTCAGCAAATATTTCGGCAAGTCCTGACGTCATGCGGCAAAAGCCTTACTTTTGGGCATGAAAAAATACCTGATTGGTTCAGTACTGGCCATTGCGGCCCTCCTGATGATCTGGGACTCGGTGAAACAGCCTGGCACGGAGGATCTGAAGGGCAATTTTGAGGAACTGGCCTTTGTCCGGAATGAGCAGAACACAGGTCCGGTTGTCCGGGTGTACGCCGCCTCGGTGAGCGACACCCTGTGGTCCGAGATGGAAAAATACGGCCGGCTCATGCCGCATACGAAGTACGGGGTTACGCGGGTTTATTTCTTCCGCGCCGGCCGGCACGTGCCCCACCGCCTGTCGCTCGAGGGAAGCCAGGTTCCCGAGCCATTTCACCCGAATTGCCTGGCCGTCTTTGAAAAAAATGCCATGGGCCAGGTTAGCCTGACGCGGTTCCCGTTCGCAGGCAGATAGCCCGGGACACCCTTCAGAGGACGCCGGGTTCTTCCGCAGACCGGAGGGTGGCCTGCCGGGTGCTGAAGAGTACCGGATCCCAGCTGATCCCATCCTCCCGGAACGTAATGAGCCGGTAGCCGAAAAAAGACGTATCGATCTCCATTTCTTCAGCACGGCGCAACTGAAATGAAGCGGCGGGCGAAATAACCTGGGTAATATTACCCAGCACCTGTACATCATCCATATGGTAATGACCGCAGAACACGGTCACGGGAATTCCGGCCGCCTGCAAAAGGGCGGCGAGCTGCTCCCTTCCGAAAAGCGGGTATTCCCGGTCAATGGCGGTATCTACGGGCAGGATGGGATGATGGATAAAGATCACCGGATGTTTGGGGGTCTGTATTTCCTGCTCAAGCCAGGCGAACTGTTCCGCACTGATTAAACCGGCGGAGGAGTCCAGCAGGACATATTTATACCGGTCGTCTTCGCTGGCATGATACCACTCCAGGCAGGAGGCAGGCACATCCGTTTCGAAAAATACGCGGACGGCATTCTTGCTATCATGATTGCCCGGGGTAAGCCGGAGTCTGAATTTCCCCATGGAGTCGAAGAAACTCCGGTAGGCCGACGGCTGCCCGATATCTCCCCCGAAGATCACTTCTTCCACGCCGCGGGCCTCGACGTCGTCCAGGATCATTTTCAGGTTCAGGCGCGGATTGATACCTTTTTCAAAGGAATCATTCTCGTCCAGGTGGCTGTCGGTAATGTATGCGATCGTTCTGTCCATGTTGTGACCTATTTAGTTCGATGACCTGCGGCGACCTCCGCTCCAATGCCGCATCCTGCTGCTGAGGGTCTCAACCCGCTTCCAACAGCCCCCAAAGGCGTTCGCGCTAAGCAAGTTAAAAAAAATCCGAAAGATCCAAACTGCGGGTATCTTTTTTATAACACGTCTGAACCCGGGTAAAAATTACTTCACAGTGATGTTCCGCTGATTTTTGAAGCGGTTTAAAATGCTATTTTTGTAAGCGCCAAATTCGCGGCGATTTATTCTTAATGGCACGACAGAGACTGAATAGCGGGAATACGCAGAAAGAAGAACTTCCAAAGGCTAAGATCAACAAACAGAGTATCGCTAAAGTAATGCAACTGCTGCGTTACCTCCGGCCCTACCGGATGAAGTTCTTTTTCGGCTTCATTTTCCTGATCCTGTCGAGCCTGAGCTCCTTTTTCTTTCCGCTGCTGATTGGCCGGATCGTCGACACGAGCACGGTGTCCGTCCCGGCTTCTCCCACCGGGAAGATCGTACCCTCGGAGGTACTGGAGTTCCTCCCGAATGACATCAACACCGTTGCCCTTACCTTACTGGGTATTTTGTTCATCTCCTCGATATTTTCGTTCTTCCGCATCAACTGGTTTGTCGAAGTGGCCGAAAAAGGATTGGCGGATATCCGCCGGGATACGTATTTCAAGCTCATCACCCTGCCGATGAACTTCTTTTCCCAGCGGCGGGTCGGCGAACTGAACAGCCGGCTTTCTTCGGATCTTTCCCAGATCCAGGACGCCATCACAACCACGATCGCGGAAATGATCCGCCAGGTTATCCTCCTGGTTGGGGGCGTGATCTGCCTGGCCCTGGTTTCAGGGAAACTGACCCTGATGCTGCTGGCCATCCTGCCGGTGCTCATCGCAGTTGCGATCGTATTCGGCCGGTTTATCCGTACGATCTCCCGCTCGGCGCAGGATAAGCTCGCTGAATCCAATACCGTAGTTGAAGAAACGCTCCAGGGAATTTCGAACGTGAAAGCATTTGTGAATGAAGCCTACGAGGTGAACCGATACAATACCAGCATTCAGCAGGTGGTACGGATCGCTATGCGTGGCGCAAGATTCCGGGGTGTGTTCGCATCCTTCATTGTATTCTGCATCTTCGGCGCGATCGTGTCGGTGGTATGGTACGGCTCCCACCTGGTACAGGCCGGCGAAATCACCGTCGGAAGCATGTTCACCTTCATCTTGTTCTCGACGTTCGTAGCGGCGGCTATGGGAAGCTTCCCGGAGCTGTATGCGACCCTGCAGAAAGCGGTTGGCGCCAGTGAACGGGTCCTGGAAATCTTACACGAAACCGGGGAAGACATTTCCATCAATCCGGAAGAGAATGCCGTCAAGACCGTGATCCGCGGAAACCTGGCCTTCCAGGATGTGAAGTTCGCCTATCCTTCCCGGCCGGAGATCCAGGTGCTGAACGGCGTGTCCTTCGAAGCCCGCGCCGGAGAAAAGGTCGCGATCGTCGGACCGAGCGGTGCCGGAAAATCCACGCTGGCCGCCATGATTCTGCGGTTCTACAATCCCCAGGGCGGAGAGCTTCTGTTCGACGGAAAATCCTCCGGGAGCTACCGGTTAACCGATATCCGTAACCAGGTTGCCATTGTTCCGCAGGACGTGCTGCTTTTCGGCGGTTCGATCCGCGAAAATATCGCCTACGGCAAGCTGGATGCAACCACCGAGCAGATCACTGAAGCGGCCAGACGGGCAAACGCATACGAATTTATTGCCGGCTTCCCCGAAGGATTTGATACGCTGGTGGGTGAACGGGGCGTTAAATTATCCGGCGGGCAGCGGCAGCGGATTGCCATCGCCAGGGCCCTGCTGAAAGACCCTGCGATCCTGATTCTGGACGAAGCGACATCCTCACTCGACTCTGAATCCGAACGACTGGTCCAGGAAGCGCTGGAAGAGCTGATGAAAAACCGCACTTCCATCATTATTGCGCACCGGTTATCCACGATCCGCGAAGCGGATAAGATCGTCGTACTTGAGAAGGGAACTGTGGCGGAGATCGGCTCGCACCAGGAACTCATTCAAAACGAAGAAGGCTTATACCGCTACCTCAGCCAGCTGCAGTTCGAAGTATAGGCTTCGGCGGACCTGCGCCGGGTCTCCGGAAACAGCCTGTATCGCTGACCGTGCGGCGCAAAAAACTTAAACCTGAATATCCATGAAATTAACTGTATGGGGAGCAGCCGGGCAAGTGACGGGCAGCATGCACCTGCTGGAGCTGGATAACTACACCATCCTGGTCGATTGCGGGCTGGATTATGAAAGGAATACGCAGCTGGAGGACAACGAGCGCTTTCCCTTCAATCCGGCGGACATCGACGTCGTCATCCTGACTCACGCCCACATCGACCATTCCGGCAATCTGCCCACCCTGGTCCGGCTTGGCTTCGAGGGCCAGATCCTCTGCACCCCGCCTACGGCCGATCTTACGGAACTCCTGCTGCTGGATTCGGTCAATATTTTCCTGGGCAAGGAACGCCGCGCACGCCGCAGCAGGAAAAAGAACTCAGGCGGACCTAAACCGCTTTATCTACAGAAGCATGTGATGGAAACCGCCGACCGGTTTGTCACCATCGGTTTCAACAAACCGTTTCGCCTCAACGGCGAAGTTTCCCTGACCTTTATTCCCTCTGGACACCTCCTCGGTGCCGGGTATGTCATCCTTACGGTTGCCGGACGGGAAGGCGAACGAAAGATCGCATTCAGCGGCGATGTCGGCCGTAAGAATTACCCGGTGATCGTGGACCCGGAACCGCTGCCGGAAGTGGATTACCTGGTCTGCGAGTCGACTTACGGCGGCCGGTACCATTCGACCGACCGCACCATCGAAGAAGTATTGACTGAGACCATCGAAGAAGCATGCGTAAAGAATCCGGGCAGACTCATCATCCCGTCTTTCAGTATCGGGCGGACACAGGCGCTTGTGTATTCCCTGAACCGGATCTTTTCCAGCGGGCTGCTTCCGCCCGTGAAGGTATTCGTGGACAGTCCCCTGGCGAACTATGCCACGGAGGTGTTCCGCAAATACCACTCATATGTCAACCCCGAAGCACAGGACTTCTATCGCCGCAGCGGTGACGAATTCGAATTCGAGAACCTGTCCTACATACAGGAAATGAAGGAAAGCAAGGAGATCAGCAACTACCTGGAGCCCTGCATCATCATTTCCTCAGCAGGAATGCTGGAGGGCGGAAGGATCCAGGATCACCTGTACTACAATATTCAGAACTACTACTGCACCATCCTGTTCATTGGCTACTGTGCAAAGGGCACCCTGGGACACCGTCTGCTCCGCGGAGATCCGTTTGTCCATATCCGCGACCGTGAACTTTCCGTCTATGCGACCATCCGGCAGACCGACCTGTTCAGCGGCCACGCCGATCACGGGGACCTGGTCAGCCTGGTTCAGAGCACCAACGGCCGGCTAAAACAGGTATTCCTGGTTCACGGCGAGCCGCAGAGCCTGGAAGCCCTTTCAGACACACTGACGGAATACGGTTACCAGGTGGTCATCCCGGAGCAGGGCCAGGTCTTTGAGCTGAACTAGCGCCATCGGCTCCGCTGAACCATTTGACCTCCGGATTGTATCTTAGGTGTGGAGGATGTGCTCGAAAAAGTCAAGATCTTTGCTGACCAGGCGCACGCGGACCAGCTGCGTAAGTATACCGCCGAACGGTATATCGTACACCCCGAAAGGGTGATGCTGATCTGCCGGGCGTATACCGCAGACCTGTGCGTCCAGTCGGCCGCACTGCTCCATGATGTCCTGGAGGACACCCCGGTATCCCCGGGGGCGATCCTTCGCTTCCTGCATACCGTCATGTCCCCCGCAGAAGCTGAACGAACGGTTCGCCTGGTCGGGGAACTGACCGATGTATACACGAAGTCGGCCTACCCGCACCTCAACCGCAGAAGCCGGAAGGCACTCGAAACCACCCGGTTGTCCGAAACCACCGCGGACGCCCAGACCATCAAATACGCGGACCTGATCGACAACGGCTATGATATCCTTCAGCATGACCGTCAGTTCGGCAGGAAATACCTGGCCGAGGCGGGCAGCCTCCTCAGGGCGATGACCCGGGGCAACCCGGACCTGCGAAAGCGGGCCATCGGCACCATCGAGCAGCTCCGTCAATCATATTAACTTAACGTATTAACCTTACCACGGTATCATGAAAAGCAAAGCGTCTGTCAGCAGTCACCCCATCCATCCTATCCTGATCGCTTTCCCGGTTGCATTCCTCACCGGCGCGCTCATATTTGATGTGCTTTCCCTGATCGGGGGCAATCAGATGTTCAGCCAGACCGCCGAATACCTGCTGCCGGCGGGGCTAATCAGTACGGTCGTGGCAGCGGTGCCCGGGCTTATCGACTACCTGTATACCGTACCCCCGGAAAGTTCGGCGAAGAAACGGGCAACCCGGCATGCCCTGCTGAACGTGGCACACCTGGTCCTGTTTACCGCTGCCTACCTGTTCAGGAAGAACAGCGACGATCCGTCCAGGCTGATCATCATCACACTTGAAACCGCCGGAACAGGCCTCATGATGGCCGCCGGATGGCTGGGAGGAACGCTCGTTCACCGGAACCAGATCGGCGTGGATCCCCGGTATGCATTTGCCGGAAGGTGGAAGGAAGAACGATTCCGGTCAGCCAGCGGCCGCCTGGAAGTGGCGCGCGAAGATGAGCTCAGGCCGGGCCAGATGAAACTTTTGCACCTGATGAAAAAACGGATCGTCCTCGGCCGGACCGATTCGGGCTATGTAGCCTTCGACGACCGGTGTACGCACCGCGGCGGTTCGCTGGCCGGCGGCATGATGATCTGCGGCACCGTTCAGTGTCCCTGGCACGGCTCCCAGTTCAAGTGCACTACGGGGGAAATTACGGCCGGACCGGCGACCGAAAAGATAACGGTTTACCCCACGGAAGTGGTGAACGGAAAGGTGTTCCTGAACTTGTGACTTAGCGCTTCAGGAAGATATCGTAGGCAAACCGCAGGATGGTTGCAAAGACCACCGAAAGAAAAAATACCCGGATAAACCGGTTTCCCTTCAGTAAGGCAAGCCTCGTCCCCGTAAAGGAGCCAAGCAGGTTGCATACCGCCATGGGGATGGCAATGGCAAAAACAATGTGCCCTGTTGTGCTGAAATAGATGATGGCCGCCAGATTGGTGGCCAGATTCACGAATTTGGCATTTGCACTGGCATGCAGAAAGTCGCTCCCCAGCAGCGAAATGAAAACCAGGATGAGGAAGCTGCCGGTACCGGGTCCGATCAGCCCGTCATAAAACCCGATCAGCAATCCGGAAAACAATCCGATCAGCAGCTGATGCGAGGGCGGAAGATCAGTCTCCCGCTGAAGTCCGAAGCTTTTCTTTGAGTACGTATAAACGGCAACCGCCACCAGTACCGCCAGGATTACCGGCTTGATGAGCTCGTTACGAAGCATGCTGACACAATAGGCGCCGGCAAAAGCACCCACAAAAGCGACTGCGGAAATGCTCAGCAGGAGCTTCCAGTTCAGGCAGACGTTCCGCGCATACTGGTAGGCGGCAAAAGCGGTCCCGGAGAAGGATGGGATCTTCGCCGTGCCGAGCAGCGTGGCGACCGGGTAGTTCGGCAGGATCACCAGCATCGCCGGCGTTTGGAGCAGACCGCCGCCCCCGACGATCGCGTCTATAAATCCGGCGCCGAACGCGGCGATACAAAGGAGAATAAGTTCCTGGAGCATAGGGCGGCAAATATCCGCCTTTCTGTCATCCTTTCAAAAAACTGCGGAACCATTTGCCGGAAGATTTAATGATCCGCTCCTGGGTCTCAAAATCCACGTACACCAGCCCGAACCGCGGAGCATATCCTTCAGCCCATTCAAAGTTGTCGGTCAGGCTCCAGACAAAATAGCCGTCTACCCTGCACCCCTCCCGGCGGGCGCGCAGCACCTGGTGGAGGTACTGCTGCAGGTAGGAGGTCCGCTCGGGGTCGTGGACCTCCTTATTGATCACCTGATCCGGAAATGCCGCGCCGTTTTCGGTAATCAGGATCCGCCGGATCTGCGGGTACCTGTCAAACTTCCGGATCATACGGTACAGGCTTTCCGGGTAAATTTCCCAGTTCATGGCAGTAACCGGGACCATTCTTTTCCCGGCAGGCACCACCCGGGCCCTGAGGTACGGCACCAGCCATGAGTGGCGGACCACCTCCCGGGTATAGTTCTGAAGCCCGGCAAAATCGAAGTCGAAGTTCATCCGGGCCTCATCTCCCTCCCGCATGTACCGCTCGATCTTCCGCAGAACCGGCAGTTCTTTCACCGGGTATCCCAGGCCCAGGACCGGCTCAAGGAACAACCTGTTCAGCAGCGCATCAGCGCGAACGGAGGCCTGATAGTCCCGGGGAGTACCGGTCAGCGGCTCGACCAGCGCACAGGAGAACGTGGTACCGATCGTTGCCTCAGGAATATTGGCCCGCAGTACCCGCCCGCCTTCGGCCATGGCCAGTACGGCGTGATGGGCGGCGGGCAGAAAATTCTTCAGCCCTTTCCTACCGGGGGCGTGCAACCCGAGAAAATAGCCGGCCCCGACGAATCCCATCGGTTCGTTCATGACCATCCAGTGGCGGACACGGTCGCCGAAGGCCCGGGAACAGGTGTCGGCGTATTCGGCAAACCAGGAAATGATGGCCCGGTTGGTCCATCCGCCGCGCGCTTCCAGCGCTTCCGGCAAATCCCAGTGATATAAGGTCACCCAGGGTGTGATTCCGCGCTCCAGACACTGGTCGATCACCCGCTCATAATAGTCGATGCCTTTCCGGTTTATGGCGGTGTGCCCCTGGGGAAAGATCCGCGGCCACGAAACGGAGAACCGGAAATTAGGAATATGCATATCGCTGACCAGGCGGATATCCCCGGCATACCGATGGTAGAAATCGCAGGCTACCCGGGCGTGATCTCCCCCCCGGATCCGGCCTTTCCGTTCCGTAAACGTATCCCAGATCGACCTGCCCTTTCCATCCTCCTCGGGACTTCCTTCGGTCTGGAAGGCAGAAGCGGCGACTCCCCATTGAAAGGAGTCTCCAAAAGAATCTTTCGTTAAATCGTCGGACGTCAGGGGCTGAAGCATGCCTCCGAAGATACAGAACTGAACAGAATGATTTCAACAACTGCAAACCACTTGCAGAGGCGGGTGTTCTTCTGGAAAAACGTTATTATGCAGTTTACGGTTCCAGACGAGGCAAAGGGGATTTATCTGACAGTGGAAGCAGTACCCGAGCGGTTCAATAACGAGACCGGGTACCGCATTTTCTTCCCCAACAAGACCAATTGCTTTATTTCATCCCGATACGGGACCTGGCGGGTACTGGATGATCATCCGGTCAACCCCGAACTGCTTCAGGCCATCGGTGCGGCCATCGAAGAACGGGTATAGTCTGCACTTTTTGTCAGGCGTCCTTCCTGGTCGTGGCCTCCAGGACGAGCTTGTGGGCCAGTTCGGTGCCCAGGTACCGGTCGATGATCCCGTGGACCAGGTAAAGGATCGGGGTCATCAGCAAGGCGACCAGGAATTTGTAGGAGTAATTAACAAGCCCGATCGCGGCGACCATCTGCCAGCTCCAGTGATACTGGGGATTCAGGTAAAAGGCAATAAAAATAACGATAAAGCTGTCTATGAGCTGTGAAACCACCGTTGACCCGGTCGCTCTCAGCCACAGCGCCCTTTCACCCGTCAATTTCTTGATCCGCTGAAAGATCAGCACATCGACGATCTGACCGGCGAGGAAGGCTGTAATGGAACCGATGATGATCCACATGCCCTGCCCGAACATGGCCGTAAAGGCGGCGTCAAGGGGCACCGCCTGGCTGCCCACCGTCTGGGTCGTCCAAAAATCCGCAGGTTCCAGGCCGATGGCCATCCCTACCATGACAAAGGCATAACCGATCAGGATCGATGCCAGGACCGACAGGAACCGGACCGACCGGATCCCGAAGTACTCATTGATAATGTCCGTCATGATAAACACGAACGGCCAGGTCAGCACCCCGGCGGACATATTGAACGACAGGTCCGGCACCCCGAAGAGGTCTATGTCGAATTTCCGGATCCCCAGGGAGGCCTCGACAGAAAATATCTTAACGCCGATAAACTCGGAAAGGACGGCGTTCGCAACCAGGAACGTCGAGAGAATCAGCAGAAGCCTGCTTTCTTTTGTTTTAAAGGTCATAGTTATGCGCGGCAAGTAAAAATAATTATTTTTATCACTTCTCTGCAGCCGTTAACTTTTAGTTATTACCGAGTGATCCGTTTAATGTCGAAGCTGCCACATGCAAGTGGTTCAATTTTCAGTGTTATGTCGCAGCTTGCTGCAAAGACCGGGGCGATCAACCTGTCACAGGGGTTTCCCGACTACCCTGTATCATCCGGGCTGATCGGCCGGGTCCATCATCATATGCAGGCCGGCCAGAACCAGTATGCGCCCATGCCGGGAATACTGCCGCTGCGTCAGCAGATCGCAGACAAGGTAAACGGTCTGCACAATTCGGATTACGACCCGGAAACCGAGGTAACCATCACAGCCGGCGGAACCCAGGCCATTTTCACCGCTTTGACGGCTATTATACAGCCCGGCGACGAGGTGATCATCTTTGAACCTGCCTATGACTGCTATGCGCCGACGATTCGCCTGCTCGGCGGCCTCGTCAAGGCCTATGAACTGGCACCTCCGAACTTTAAGATCGACTGGAGTATTGTTAAGCGGCTGATCACCGCGCACACGCGGATGATCATCATCAATACGCCCCATAATCCGACCGGCACGGTCCTGGACATGCAGGATATCCGCGAGCTCATTTCGATCACCAGGGATACCGATATCCTCATCCTCAGTGATGAGGTGTACGAACATATCATCTTTGACGGCAGGGAACACCTGAGCCTTGCCCGGTTTCCGGAGCTGCGCGAACGAACCTTCGTTACAGCATCCTTCGGAAAGCTCTTTCACAATACCGGCTGGAAAACGGGTTACTGCCTTGCTCCGGCCCGGCTGATGGCCGAGTTCAGGAAGATACACCAGTTTATGGTGTTCTCGGCCAATACCCCGATCCAGCACGCGTTTGCGGATGTCTTCGCTGATACCGGGTACTTTTCGGAACTGAACAGTTTTTTCCAGAAAAAAAGAGATCTGTTCGCTGAAATGCTGAAGGGAACGCGCTTCAGCCTGCTGCCCTGTCACGGATCTTACTTCCAGTGTGTGACTTATGAGAAGATATCCGGAGAGAATGACCAGGACTTTGCCCGCAGGATGACCACCGATCATGGGGTTGCGGCTATTCCGGTGTCTGCCTTTTATACCAAGAATACCGATTACAGCGTTTTACGGTTTTGCTTTGCCAAGAAGGATGAAACGCTGGAGGCTGCCGCAGAAAAACTGCGCAGCATCTGACTTAACTATGTGCCGGCCGGGATCCGGAGCAACGGCTTCCGGCAACCGGACGGGCAATAACGATTTCTAAACGATGAGCACTTTAAAAATTACGACCTTTCAGGCGTATCTGTTTTGGGAGAACACGGAAAAGAACCTCCAGAACCTTGGACTCCGGCTGTCGTCGATCCGGGAAAAGACTGACCTGATCGTGCTTCCCGAGATGTTCAACACCGGGTTTACCATGAATGCCGACCGGCTCGCGGAAGAAATGGGCGGCCGCACGATGCAGTGGATGAACGAACAGGCACGCAAATTTGATTCGGTGGTCACCGGCACGCTCATCATCCGGGAAAACGGCAACTTCTATAACCGCCTGGTCTGGATGCGTCCGGATGGCACCTATGAATATTACGACAAGAGGCATTTGTTCTCCATGGCCCGCGAAGAGGAGACGTTCACTGCGGGTAACAAAAAGTTATTCGTGGAACTGAACGGTTTTATTATCCGGCCGATCATCTGTTACGACCTGCGGTTCCCCGTCTGGTTAAGGAACACGCGGGATGAGGCGTATGATATGCTGCTGCTGGTGGCCAGCTGGCCGGAACGCCGGTCGCATCACTGGCGGACCCTGATCCCGGCACGCGCCGTCGAGAACCAGGCCTACGTGGTCGCCGTCAACCGGGTCGGCCATGACGGCAATGAGGTCTATCATTCCGGAGATTCCATGTGTATCGATCCGAACGGGAAAGTGGTCTATTATAAACCGAATGACGAAGATCTCTATACGTTCAGCATCAATAAAGGAGAAGTGACCCGCGCCCGCCAGGACTTCCCTTTCCTGCAGGATGCGGACGACTTCCGCCTCGGTTAGTTTCAGTTATTACAAACCCATCTGCCGGTGATTTGTAATAATTATATGGAAAAACATTGGAGCAGCACCGAAAAGGAGGCTTTTATCACGGATGATAAGAGTGTTCTGTTGGGTAATGTGGAGAGTCCGGCGGGTTCGGTCGGCCAGCATACCGAAGCGAGTTCAGTTAATGACGATTTCTGCGGAAAAGGAATTGAGAATCAGCTGGTGACCGCGGTCATCCTGCATGAGAAGAAGATCAATGTCCACACCCCTGCGCACTGTACGTTTACCAAAACGCGCTTTGCAAACGACCATGATGTTTCGATTGATTGAAAACCCGATTACCGGTGCGGTCTGACACGGGAACGGCCGCTTCATCTTCCTGATAAAATAAATCGCTATTTAACGTTATCTTAGAACGCTGATTTGGGAGCTTTACCGCTCTGCTTCTGCTTCAGGGGTTAAAATTTATGATAGCTAATGTTCAGAAAGATTAAAAATAAGCCGCTCCGGTACCTCGTCATTTTCGTTTATTTCATCATCCTTTCGTTTTGCGCCATTGAGCTTAACTTCCTGTGGCTCTTCGGCTACTCCCCCACCATCCGGGATATCAAAACGCCCAATATGCGGCTGCCTTCGGAACTGTATACGGCAGACGGTAAACTGATCGGGCGGTATTACAAGGAGAACCGGACACCCGTCGATTACAAGGACATTTCTCCCGCCGTGATCAATGCGCTTATCGCAACCGAGGACGCCCGGTTTTTCAGTCACAGCGGAATCGATGTCCGGTCCCTGGCATCCAGCATCTTTTCGACCATTGCCGGCGACGGCCGCGGGGCCAGCACGATAACCCAGCAGCTGGCTAAGAATCTTTACCGTACGCGGAATCTGAAATCCCAGGGCGTCGTCAAATACATACCGGGGGTCAGGACACTGATCTACAAGGTAAAGGAATGGATCACCGCATTCAAGCTTGAAGGTGAATATACCAAGGAAGAAATCCTCACGCTGTACCTGAACACCGTACCGTTCGGCAGCAACACCTACGGGATCAAGATCGCATCCCGGAGATATTTCAGCCAGGAGCCCTCCAGACTGCAGGTCGAGCAGGCAGCCACCCTGGTCGGGATGCTGAAGGCCAATACCACCTACAATCCTATTCTGAACCCCGAAAAATCACAGGAACGGCGAAACATCGTACTCTCGCAGATGCAGAAATACGGATATATCACCAAGGCGGAATTCGAGAAGTACAGTCGCCGACCGATGAAGATCGTCAGCGGCGAGCTGAACGACGGCGTGGAAGGTGATTCCTACCTGCGAGCCGCTGTCGAAAATTACCTCGAGGAGTGGCTGGAAGATAACGGATACGACCTTTATGAAGGCGGGCTGAAGATCTACACGACCATTGATTCGAAGCTGCAGGGATATGCCGAAGCGGCCATGACGGAGGAAATGAAGATTCTGCAGCGGCGGCTCAACAACGAGTGGGGCTCCCAGGATCCGTGGCATGACCTGGACGGCAACCCGATCAAGGACTTTGCGGAGCGCACCGCGCAACGGCTCCCCTACTATGCTTACCTGAAAAAGAAATACCGCGAAACGCCGGACTCGGTTAACTACTACCTCAACAAGCGGAAAAAGATGAAGGTCTTCAGCTGGGACGGCGAGATCGAAAAGAATTTCTCGACACTGGATTCCCTGGAATACTATTCCAAACTCCTGAACACCGGGATGATGACCATGGATCCCTTCAACGGCCACATCAAAGTATGGGTTGGCGGTATCAATAATAAATATTTCAAGTTTGACCACGTGAAGCAGGCCAAACGCCAGGCGGGTTCGACATTCAAACCGTTCGCCTACCTGGCCGCCCTGGAGTCCGGCATGGATCCCTGCGATCGTTATACGGATAAACCGGTCCGGATCACCTACCAGGAGAATCATGAGGAAAAGGTCTGGGAGCCCCGGAACGCCAGTTACAGCTTCAGCTACCAGGAAATGTCACTCCGGCATGCAATGGCACGTTCCGTAAATTCGATTACGGCCCAGATTACCGAGGAGATCGGCGCGGAAAAGGTGGTCGAGTACGCCCATAAATGCGGGATCGAAAGTAAGCTCAAGACGGTGCCGTCAGTCAGTCTGGGACCCAATGATGTCTCCGTGTATGAAATGGTCAGGGCGTATGCCACCTTCCTGAACAAGGGAAATACGACCGAACCGATCCTGGTTCAGCGGATAACGGATAAGGACGGCAAGGTCCTGGAGGAATTTGAGAGTAAACACAAACGGGCCATCAGCGAGGAGATCGCCTGGCTGATGATGTACATGCTGCGTGGCGGAATGGAAGAACCGGGAGGAACTTCGCAGGCACTCTGGGAATGGGACCTGTTCAAAAAGGGAAATCAGATCGCCGGGAAGACGGGTACTTCTTCCGAATATGTAGACGGCTGGTATATGGGTCTGACCAAGGACCTGGTTACCGGTGTCTGGGTCGGCTGCGATGAGCGGAGCGTACATTTCCGTAGATCCAGTACCGGTGAAGGTTCCAAAACGGCCCTGCCTATATTTGGCAAATTTATGGAGAAAGTCTACCGGGATCCTTCCACCGGCATTACCCCCGGTCCGTTTCCGAAGGCCGGAGTTAAAATTACCCGGGACTATAACTGCGTAACACCGCGTCCGGTGGCTGTGGACACCCTGACGGCGGACACGACCTTTGCCGATTCGCTGATGATCGATTCATTTATTGAACCCGAGGTCCCTGCCGAAGAAAACATCCTGCCTGCAGACCAACCCAAGCCCGTTATACAGCCGAAAACCCCTAGAAAAACGGACTCCATCCAGGAGCCTCTGGACCCCAAGCAACGGCGTGAACTTCGCCGTCAGAAAAAACGCGAAAAAAGAGAGGCAAACCGGGAAGGATGAAACAAATAAATTACATTTTAAATTATCTATTATATTCCTGCACACTAACTATATTCAACTCAATTTGAAGCACATGAGAATAAAATACACACCCTCAGGAAGATTCTCCGGGATCTTTTCTGCTCTGTTGATCTCATTCATCCTGGGTATTATTTCACCGGCCAGTGCACAGTATTTCGGCCAGAACAAGGTCAGGTACAAGAACCTGAAATTCAAGGTCTACCAAAGCCCGCATTACGACCTGTATTACTATCTGAAGAATGACAGCGCCGTCAAGAGCTTCATCAAGGAAGCCGAGGTCTGGTATGATATGCATCAGCAGGTTTTCAGGGATACCTTTACCCGCAAGAACCCGATCATCCTGTACAACAACCACCCGGACTTCCAGCAAACCACGGCGATCCAGGGAGAGATCAGTGTAGGAACCGGCGGGGTTACCGAGGGTATGAAAAACCGGGTGGTCATGCCGATCATGCAGTCCCGGCAGCAGACCCGGCACGTCCTGGGCCACGAGCTTGTCCACGCATTTCAGTACCACAGCCTCATCGAAAGCGACTCCACGCAGCTGGAAAATATCGGGAACATTCCGCTGTGGATGGTCGAAGGGATGGCTGAGTACCTTTCCGTCGGGAAAGTAGATGCGTTTACCGCCATGTGGATGCGGGATGCTTATCTGAATAAAGACATTCCGAGTCTCCGCCAGCTGACCACTTCCAGCCGGTACTTCCCGTACCGTTACGGTCAGGCATTCTGGGCCTATCTGGGTTCCACCTACGGCGATACGATCATCGTTCCGTTCTTCAGACAGACTGCGCGTGTCGGCTATGAGAACGCCATCAAGAGAACCTTCGGATACGACGAAAGAACGTTGTCAAACCTGTGGCGCACCAGTATCGAAAATGCCTACAGGCCCTATGCGAAAGATACGGTGAACCAGCCGGTCGGTAAACGGGTGATCGACAGCAAGAACGCCGGTGAAATGAACGTCGCTCCGGCCGTATCGCCGGATGGAAAATACATTGCATTTCTTTCGGAAAAAGAACTGCTGAGCATCGACCTGTTCCTGGCCGAAGCCCAAACCGGTAAGATCCTGCGGAAGCTCACCAGCAAGACCACCAACACGCACATCGACGAATTCAGTTTCATCGAATCCGCCGGAGCGTGGTCCCCTGACAGCAAACAATTCGCATTCAGCGCATTCAGCGGCGGACGTAACAAGCTGCTGATCGTTGACGTCGCCTCCGGGAAGAACGTACTCACACAGGCGATGGGCCAGGTTGAAGAATTTTCGAACCTGACTTGGTCACCGTCCGGGGACGAAATCGCATTTGCGGGGCTGAAGGAAGGTCAGACAGACCTGTACACTTTCAATCTGAAAACCAAGACCCTCACGCAGCTGACCAATGACGATTTCTCCGACAACCAGCCGGGATACTCGAGTGACGGCCGGAAGATCGTCTTCACGTCCGACCGGACCACCCAGAACAGCGCGGACCAGGGTGTACACATATCCTATAACCTGGCCGTCATCGACCTGGATACGAAGGCGATTACCGATATCACCGTCTTTGACGGTGCCAACAACCTGAATCCGCAGTTCTCAGCGGACAACCAGTCGATCTACTTCCTGTCAAACCGTGACGGTTTCCGGAATCTCTACCGGTATAACCTGGCCGATCAGTCAGTGGTCCAGCTGACACGGTACTTTACCGGTATTTGCGGAATCACTGAATATTCGCCGGCCCTGAGTGTTTCACGGAACGACGATATCATCTACTCCTTCTACCGGGCTCAGAAGTATGCGATCTATAACGCCCGCCCGGATGAGTTCACGCCGGATACCGTCGAGTCGAATGCTGTTGATTTTACCGCGGCTACTTTGCCGCCGCCCCAGTCGGTCGGCGTAAATATCATCAACGCCAACCTGGATAACTTTGAGCGGTTCGAGCAGATCGAAACGGATTCCATTCAGCATATCCCGTACCGGCCGAAATTCAAGCTGGATTATCTGGCCAACACCGGTGTCGGAACATCGGTCGGCCAGTTCGGAGCCGGGCTGTCCGGCGGTGTTCAGGGTATTTTCAGCGATATCCTCGGCCGGAACCAGATCTATGCGGCAGCCGCAGTGAACGGAGAAATTTACGATTTCGGCGGACAGACTGCCTATATCAACCAGCAGAACCGGATAAACTGGGGGATCGGAGTATCGCATATCCCGTATATCTCTGCCTCGCTGTCAGATGGTTTCGAAACACTGAATCTGGGCGGAACACCGGTAAACACGTACCGGTCGAGCTACGATGTGATCCGCAGATTCGAAGACCAGGTGCAGGTGTTCGCCTCCTACCCTTTCTCCAGGATCCACCGCTTCGAGGCCGGCGCCTCTGCAGCGATGTACTCCTACCGGGTAGACCGCTACAGTGAATACTATACCTATGAATCCGATAATTCGGGGCGGATCTTCCTGACAGGCGGGCTTGGTGCTGACCGGCGGAAGGTTTCCCTGGATGAGGCGAACGAGTACTATAACCGTTATGGAATGAATTTTCAGCAGTTCTCGATCATCGGCCTGAATGCTGCCCTGGTGGGTGACAACTCCTACTTCGGTATCACCAGTCCCCTGTCCGGTTTCCGGTACCGCCTTGGTATTACGCAATATACAGGTGACTTTAATTTCGGAACCCTCACGGCCGACCTTCGCCGCTATGTCCGGGTCGCTCCGTTCACCTTCGCGGTTCGGGGATTAAGCAGCACCCGCTTTGGCGCCGACCAGGATAACATCATCGGGCAATTCATCGGCTACCCTTATTTCATCAGGGGATATGAAGCGAACTCGTTTTATAAAAGAGGCGGGAACAGCGGCAACGGATTCGGTATAGACCAGCTGGTGGGTACCAAGATCGCAGTAGCTAATTTTGAAGTAAGACTGCCGTTCACGGGTCCCGAACGACTGACTGCGATCGAATCCAAATATCTGTTTTCAGACCTCAATGCCTTTTTTGATATCGGTCTTGCCTATAACCGGAATTCAACCGTCGCATTCCGCAGGGAACCGCGACTGATCCAGGCCGGCGTTGATCCGACTGGTGCACCGATCAACACCTATGAACGGGTACCGGCAATGAGTGCCGGTATTTCCTTACGTGTTAACGTATTCGGATACTTCGTCCTGGAACCCTACTATGCATTCCCGTTCCAGCGGACGGACGTGAACGGGGGAATCTTCGGACTGACATTCGCCCCGGGCTGGTAAACCCGGACAAATGCAACAGGAAAAGAGTCTTAACAGGCTCTTTTCCTGTTTAGGAGAAACTCATCCGCGGATAATTAACCTGGACTCCCGGGCGCATCATCCGTTCGAAATTAAGTCCGATCATCAGGTTCAGCCAATCCGGGTTCACCGAGCGGATCAGACGGTCCTTCTGCATACGGGTAAACTTCCCGATCAGTTTGAACCGCTGCATCGCGTCGGCCTCTGTATTCAGTTCTTCAAAATATACTAATCTGGTTAGCTGCTGAGCGGAGTCGAAAAACAGGTTCGGCATCTGCCGGTAGAATTCCATGGTCTGGCTCAGATCAGAACTCATACCCACGTGCAGGGTGCTTCGGTTGCGGTCAGTTACAATAAAAACGTATTTTTTCATCTTAAAATGCTCTATGCTGCTCACCAGCGTTTGTAAATCCAAAAACAATTACTAATTTTATGAGCATAAAAGTACTAAAGTTTTTAGCATTTGCAAAAATATTTTCAAAATGTCCAACATCTCATCAAACCTCAAGTACCTCCGCAAGAAAAAAGGGCTTACCCAGCAGCAATTTGCTGATCAACTAGAAATTAAGCGCTCCCTGGTCGGTGCTTATGAGGAGGACCGGGCGGAGCCTAAATACGAATTGCTAAAAAAATTCGCATTATTCTATGAGTTGTCCATGGACGAGCTGATCAATGAAAAGATCGATGATAAATGGAAACCAAAGCCGAAGGCCGATTCATCGAACCTGAGGATACTCAGCATCTCGGTCGATCAGCACGACCGGGAAAACATCGAACTGGTCCCTGTAAAAGCCAGTGCCGGATACCTGAACGGCTATGCTGATCCTGAGTTCATCAGCGAATTACCCAAGTTCAACCTGCCCATGCTTAAGCAGGGCACCTTCCGGGCTTTTGAGATCAAAGGAGATTCGATGCTTCCACTTCCTTCAGGAACGATCATTATCGGGGAATACGTCGAAAACTGGACCGACCTGAAACAGGGTGAGACCTATGTGATCATCAGCCAGTCCGAGGGCGTGGTCTACAAGCGGATAGGAAGCAAGTTTAAAGAGGGCAAGGGCCTTAAGCTGGTATCCGACAATCCGGTCTATGAACCATACACCATACCTGCAGAAGATATCGTGGAGGTCTGGAAGGCAAAAGCCTATATCAGTACGGAGTTTCCGGAACCGGCACCTGAACCAACCCTGGAGACGCTGACCTCCATGATGGCACAGATGCAGAAATCCATTTCCGGACTGCAGGCAAAATAACACCGGTATGGTCCGGCGAACCTGAGAGCCTTCTTTCCGGTCGTCATAGCGAATAAAAAAACGGGTCTGAAAGTATCAGACCCGTTTTGTATTTACTCCTGCCGGGCAGGAAAACTCACGACCTATTGGGCATAGCCCGGATTCTGTGAGATGTTTGGATTCGCATCCCGTTCAGACTGCGGAATCGGCCCCCAGCGCTGATCGTTGGAATAAGGAATATTGCGGATTGCATAAATACCGCCAGTGCGCTCAATCGTTCTCTGTAAGCGGTTCAGATCATAGAAGCGGTCACCTTCAAATGCCAGTTCCTTACGGCGTTCGGTAATGATATCTTCAAGCAGCTGGTTTCCTACTGATATATATATCAGGGACGGATCCCGGCGGGCCATCAGCGCATTCAGATAAACGAGAGCCTGCGGATCAGACAGTCGCTGTGCAGCTTCTGCAGCAATCAGATATACTTCGGAAAGACGGATGACCTTCTTGTCATCGCGATCGCCGCTTGCCGCCTTGTACTTGGTTACGATAAAAGCAGACTGTTCGCCGCCTGCGCGTGGTCCGGGGGTAATGAGTGTCCGCCGTACATCATCACTCGAATATAATGCGTACAACGCTTCATTAGCGATCAGATCTCCGTAACCGGCCTGTGAATAGATATATCCCAGCTCATCAGTCCCTGCGTTCAGCGTAGCATCTGCCGAAACCTCAAACAGAGTCTCTGTTTTATTGCTTGCGGTATTACCGGCAGTATTTGCCCAATACGCAGCGAAGTTGGCCGGGGTAACCAGTGTAAAGCCGCTGTTGTCGATCACATCTGTTGCGAATGCCAGCGCCTGGGTATTGTTACCCATATAAAGCGACACCTTCGCCGCGAGTGCCCGGGCGGCAAACTTTGAGAAACGGGTTGAACCTGAATACACGGTCTGCAGCGTATACGCTTTGTCCAGGTCCGACAGGATCTGGTCGTATACCTCTTTCACCGTATTTCTGGCAGGTTTCAGCAAAGGATCATAGGCCAGCACCAGGGGTACGCCGGGTCCGTTCGGATTGTCGGTATAAGGACGGGCGAAACTGCGGACCAGCTGAAAATACATCAGGGCGCGCAGGGAATAAGCCTCCCCTTTATACTGGTCGACATTCGGGCTTGACGGGATCGTCGAATTAATGATGTTGTTGGCCCGGAGAATGACACTGTAAGCGGAGTTCCACATTCCTTCATAATCCGAGTTTGCATTCGTGATATTGTAGTTGTTGAACGGGAAATAACGACCTGAATTCTTTGAAGAAATGAAGACGTTATCCGCCGCAAGGTCCCCGATGACCGGAATTGTGCGGCCATACAGGTTGACGCTTCTTAGCCCGGCATACCCGCCGCGCAGCGCATTCAACATATCTGTTTCGGTCTTTACCGCTGCATCAGGGGTCACCTGTGTATAAGGCTCCTGATCCAGGAAGTCATCGGAGCAGGCCCCCAGTAAGAAGGTCGCAACAAGCCCCGACAATAGTATATTCTTATAGTTTCTTTTCATAATATTAATTCTTCACCGATTAAAGTCCAATATTTAAACCAACAGTGTACAGTTTGGGCAGGTACACATCCAGGTTAGTCGCGCTGGAAATTCCGCCTGCTTCAGGATCCCATGGCAGGTTCTCATCCTTAACCCATGTCCAGACGTTGGTACCGCGAACATAGATCTTGGCATTTTCAACCTTGGCGCGGGAAAGAAGGCTTTTAGGCAGACTGTAACCCAGGGTCACCTCTCTCAGCCGCATGTAATCTCCTTTATAGAAATAACGGCTGGAGATCGAGTTTGAACTGTTTGCGCCTCCGTAAACATATTTAGGAACATTCGTGATGTCGCCAGGCTTCTGCCATCTTTTTAACTGGGAAGCCACCCGGTTGAAAGTGGAGTTGTAACCGTCACTCTGGGTATAGTTAGCCCATCCGTCCCGTACCAGGTTACCGAAGTTATAGTACAGTAATCCGTCAAGGCTAAAGCCCCTGTAAGTAAAAGTGGAACCAAAGCTTCCGAAATAATCAGGTGAAGCAGATCCGATCATCGCCCGCTGCGCCTGGTTGTAGGAGGTTGTGGTAGCTGACCGGGTCTCGTCTGTATACCAGGTCGGAACGCCTGTGGCGGGATCAGCTCCGGCCCAGATAGGCACGTAGAAGGTCTGGTAGTCGTAACCGACTCTTCTCAGGTATGGGCTTGACAGGATATCGCGGTTGTCAACCAGGGCCACCAGTTCATTTTTGTTATGGGAAATGTTAAAGGAAGCATCCCATTTGAAGTCGCCGGCTATTACCGGAGTTCCTGAAAGTGTCAGCTCAAAACCCTGGTTCTTGATCGAACCCACATTGTTGGTATATCCGGTGAAACCGCTGGTACGCGAAAGCGGTTCATTGAGCAACAGGCTTGACGTAGTCCGCGTGTACCATTCAATCGATGCATTCAACCGGTTTTGCAGGAATCCCAGGTCCAGACCGATATCAAGCGGTTTGTTGATTTCCCAGGTCAGATCCGGGTTACCAACCGCAACCGGAGCGCTTCCTGTAGAGCCGAGGTAGTTGTAGGCCGATCCGTAACCGTATAATGGTCTCCAGTCGTAGTTACCGATATCGGCGTTACCGTTAACACCATAAGAGCCTCTGATCTTCAACTGGCTGATCCAGTCGTATTTCTTGATGAACTCTTCCTGTTCAGCATTCCAGGATGCCCCCACTGACCAGAAATTACCATACCGGTTGTTGGAACCGAATCTGGATGATCCGTCACGGCGGAAACTACCGGAGAGTACGTACTTGTTCTGATATGATACGTTACCGATTGCCAGCCATGATGTGAACGCGTAATCGCTGTTCGAGCCGGAAGCATTCTGGTAGATTGAACCTGCGGAAGGAACCGTGATGTCCAGGTTGGTAGGCAGACCGTAGGCAATAACGTTGGAGTTGTAGCTTTTCGACTGTTGTGCTTCGTAACCGCCCTTGAAATTGGCGATCAGGTTGTTGTTTTTCAGGACATCCCAGGTATAATCCAACAGACTGGTGGAAACCCAGTTGAAATACCGGGTATAGTACCTGTAAGAACGACCGCTGTCGTTCCGGCCGTCGCCATGATAAGGGTTATTGTAGGAATCTTCTTCCATGTTATTATAGTCGATTCCGTATTTGCTGCTGAATTTCAGGTTAGGAAGGATTTTGTACTCTGCGGAAATCGTTCCAAGCCCTTTCATGAAATTCGAGTTTTTCTTATCCATGCTGGCGATTGCCACAGGGTTAAATAAACTTCCAGCAGGAAAATCCGGGCCGGTGATGTTCGGGGTGCCGTCCGCATTGTATGGGCTATACATCGGAAGCAGGAAGTACGCGTTCAACACCGGGTTGGCGAATAAGCCGCCGCTGCCAGGACCGAACTGCCCCGAATTGGATACCATGGCATTGGCTGTAAAGCTCAGTTTGTCTGTAGCCTGGTGGTTAACGTTTACATTACCGGAAGCACGGTTGAATTCGGATGCGTCGACGACACCTTGCTGCTTAAAGTATCCGCCGGACACATTGAACTGAGTCTTCTCGTTACCTCCGTTTGCGGAAAGGTTGTATTGCATCTGCTGGCCGGTACGGGTGACCACGTCCATCCAGTTGGTGTTGACACCGTTGTTGGTCCGGAAATTGGCGTCCACGAATGCACCGACATTCTCAGGAGTCAGGGAATAGGTCTGCACATAAGCGGGCGCATTCAAAAATCCTTCGGCCGTAAGTTCCTTCCACTCGGAAGTGGTGAGCGGCCGGTTGGCTTCACTCTGGTATCCGACATCGGCCATACCGTACTCAACATCAGCGCGGAACCTGGTCTTACCGGCTTTACCCTTCTTGGTAGTGATCAGAATAACGCCGTTTGCTGCACGGGAACCGTAGATGGATGACGCTGATGCGTCTTTCAGCACCGAAATACTTTCGATGTCATTGGGGTTGATCCCGGAGAGTGCATTGGCGGTCGTTGTGTTTCGAGAAAGGTCACCTGAGTTCAGGGGAACGCCGTCCACAACGTACAAAGGCGCTGCACCGGCATTGATCGAGCCTATGCCGCGGATGCGGACCTGCTGAATGGACCCGGGTTGTCCGGAACCACCGACAGACTGAAGTCCGGCAACCCTGCCCTGAAGTGCTTTGTCAAATGAAGACAACGGCACATTTTCAAGTTCACCACCGCCTACCTGGGTGATGGCACCGGTAGTGGTAGTCTTCGTCTGGCTTCCGTAACCGGTCACAACGACTTCCGACAGCTGCTTGGCATCCGGCACCAGCCGGACGGTCAGCGCCGATTGGGATCCGAGCGTAACGTCCTGGGACTTGTAACCGATATAAATGAAGGTCAGTGCAGTTGTTCCCGGCTGCACCTGGACCGAAAAGTTTCCGCTACCATCCGTTGAGGTACCCGAGTTGGTACCCTTTACTCGAACAGAAACTCCGGGAAGCGGAAGGCCGTCGTCGGCGCCGACCACTTTACCTGTGATGGTCCTATTCTGGGCATAAGCAGTAGTAACCGCTAAGACGCTCAGTAACAGAAAAGTTAGTAATTTTTGTTTCATCTTGTGGTGTTTTGGTTTAAGTGATACTATTAAAATGCAAGATATTGAAGGGAAAGTACTATCACAAAAATTTTACAAACTTTTGTAAAAATCTTGTGATAATAGGAAAAAGGCAAAAAAACGAATGGAACTGATACCTTTGAACAAAAGATTATATTGTAAATGAAAAATATAGCAGTAATAGGTTCCGGCACGATGGGTAACGGCATTGCCCATACGTTTGCCCAGCATGAATACTCTGTCACCCTCGTGGATATTTCTGATGAAGCCCTCCAGAAAGGTCTCTCCACGATCACCAGGAACCTCGACCGCCAGGTGGCGAAGGGATCGATCTCCGAGGAGGTAAAAGCAAGAACGCTGCAGAACATCGTCACCCAGAAAGACCTGCAGAAAGGAGTCGCTGAAGCTGATCTGGTTGTCGAAGCCGCCACTGAAAACGTGGACCTGAAATTACAGATCTTCCGTGACCTGGACCGCTACAGCCCGGCATCCGCCATCCTGGCATCGAATACCTCTTCGATTTCCATAACCCGCATAGCCTCCGTGACCAGCCGTCCGGAACAGGTGATCGGCATGCATTTTATGAATCCGGTGCCGGTCATGAAGCTCGTTGAAGTGATCCGGGGCTATGCCACCAGCCGGGAGGTTACGGATACGGTCATGGGGCTGTCCCGGCTGTTAAACAAGATTCCGCTGGAGGTGAACGACTATCCCGGATTCGTTGCCAACCGGATCCTGATGCCGATGATCAACGAAGCGATCTATACGTTATATGAGGGCGTGGCTGGCGTCGAGGAGATCGACGGAGTCATGAAACTGGGAATGGCCCACCCGATGGGGCCGCTGCAGTTAGCGGACTTTATCGGCCTGGACGTCTGCCTGGCTATACTGAATGTACTATACGAAGGATTCGGAAACCAGAAGTATGCCCCATGCCCGCTCCTGGTGAACATGGTGACCGCCGGGCATAAGGGCATCAAATCCGGAGCCGGATTCTACCAGTATGCCGCAGGCAGCAAGGAACTGGTCGTTGCTGAAAAATTCAGACGGTAACGAAACGGCCCGAAACAGAAGCAGGGCCTCCTCTGGAGCGCTGCTTCTGTTTCATATCATTCGGTTACATCCTTTCGGGCACTTCTATGCCGAGCAGGAGCATACCCTTCCGGATAACCCCGGCCGTTGCAGCAGATAATTCAAGCCGGAACTGCTTCAGGCTTTCATCTTCCGCCTTGATGATCGGCGATTCATGGTAAAACTTATTATAGACCTTGGCCACCTCGTATACGAAGTTGGCGACCTGTGCCGGGCTATGCTCCCGCGCAGAGGCGAGGACCGTTTCCGGATATTTCGACAGCAGCACAACGAGCTCCCGTTCAGAATCAGTCAGGTCTCCTGAAAATCCGGAGCCGTTCGCCGGAGCAAACCCTGCTTTGGATAACACCGACCTGATCCGTGCATGGGTATACTGGATGAAGGGACCGGTATGGCCCTGAAAGTCGATCGATTCATTCGGATCGAACAGCAATCTTTTTTTCGGCTCAACTTTCAGCAGGAAATACTTCAGGGCGCCCATTCCGATCATGTGGTACAGCCGGTCCTTTTCATCTTCGCTGAATCCTTCAACCTTACCGAGTTCCTCGGTACGCTGCCGGGCGGTATCAACCATTTCCCGGATCAGGTCATCCGCATCTACGACGGTACCCTCGCGGGATTTCATCTTGCCGGAAGGCAGGTCGACCATCCCGTAGGAAAGGTGGTACAATCCCCGGGCCCAGGACTTTCCGAGCTTTTCAAGGATCAGGAACAGCACCTTGAAATGATAATCCTGCTCATTTCCAACGACATAAATAGACTCATCCATCCCGAAATCATTGAACTTCAGCTGAGCCGTTCCGAGGTCCTGGGTAATATATACGGAGGTGCCGTCGGCACGCAGCACCAGTTTTTCATCCAGACCGTCCGCTGTCAGGTCGATCCAGACGGAACCGTCCTCTTTGCGGAAAAATACGCCCTTTTCCAGGCCTTCCTGGATCAGGTCCTTTCCGAGGATGTAGGTATCGGATTCGTAGTAGAACTTATCGAAGTCTACGCCCAGGTTGTTGTAGGTCGTTTCAAACCCGGCATAAACCCAGCCGTTCATTTTTTTCCAGAGACCGATCACTTCCTCATCGTGTGCCTCCCACCGTTGCAGCATGGACTGGGCCTCCAGGATCAGGGGCGCTTTCTTCTTGGCTTCTTCCTCCGTCAGTCCGTCCGCCCGTAACCGGTCGATCTCCTTCTTGTATTCCTTGTCAAAGATCACATAGTATTTGCCGACCAGGTGGTCCCCTTTCAGGCCGCTGCTCTCCGGAGTTTCTCCGTTTCCGAATTTCTGCCACGCCAGCATGGACTTGCAGATATGGATCCCGCGGTCGTTGACCAGGTTGGCCTTATATACTTCATCTCCGGAGGCTTTCAGGATCTCCGCCACGGAGTACCCCAAAAGGTTATTTCGGATATGCCCGAGGTGAAGCGGCTTATTGGTGTTCGGCGAGGAGTACTCGACCAGGACCTTCCGGCCGGTGGACGGGAAGTTTCCGAACTCTTCCTTCCCGATCGAATCGCGGAAAAGGGACAGCCAGAATGCGTCCTTTATGGAAAGGTTAAGAAAACCCTTGATCACATTGAATCCTGCAAGCTCAGTCAGGGCAGACTGCAGATAGCTGCCGATCTCCTCTCCGGTCTGCTCAGGTGATTTCCTGGAGAAGCGGGTGAACGGAAACGTAACGATCGTGATCTGTCCTTCAAATTCCTTACGGGTTTCCTGGAGATTGATATCTGATGCTGAAATGTCGGTCTGATATAATGCTTTTATGGCATTTACGGTTTCCCTGAGTATAAAATCCATTCGTCAAAATTAATTAATTAAGGCGTTTTTGCCAGAAGTATTTATCCGCATATTCTGATAGATTTGCAGTACCTAACCAACATATATGCAACACGAGAATTTCAAGATCAGCGTGAGCTCGGAAGTGGGAATGCTGCGCCGTCTGCTGATCCACAGCCCGGACCGCGGACTGGGTAAAGTCGTACCCTCGAAGGCGCAGGACTGGCTGTTTGAAGATATTGTACATCTGGATACCGTCCGCAGGAACGAATATGACTATTACGTCAAAATCCTGATGTTCTTCCTGGACCCCGGCAAGATCAAAGGCAGGCTCGCCTCCATTGACGCTCCCGAAAACAAACGCAGTTTTTACAAACCGCAGCATCCGGATTTTCACGCGTCGGACAAGGTCATTGAGCTCGAAAACCTGCTGACCGAGATCCTCGAAGATGAGCCTGTCCGGATGAAGCTGGTAGCCTCCGTATGTGCCATCGAGGGCTGCACCTACCAGCTCCAGCAGCAGCTGATCAGCACCCCGCCCCAGGATCTGGCGAAGATCTTCATCTCGGGTTCCATGGACGAGGAAAAAATGATCTTCGCTCCCATCCCGAACCTCATCTTCACCCGGGATATCGGCATCACGATCAATGACCATATCCTGCTGAATAAACCCGCAAAAAAAGCGCGCTCCCGGGAAACCCTCCTCGCCCGGTATATTTTCTTCAACCATCCGATCTTCCGCCGGTACAAGGAGAATATCCTGGAGATTCCGGACACCGTCCAGTTCTTCCTTCGTCCCGGCGAAGAACACGGGGAAAAGACCACGCTGGAAGGCGGCGACGTGATGGTCGTGAGCAGGGACCACCTGCTGATCGGGTGCAGCGAACGGACTTCAGCCAGCGGCGCCAGCGAAGCGATCAAGATTCTTTTTGAAAAGAACGTGATCAGCAAGGCAACGGTCGTCAAGATCCCGCATAAACGAGATTTCATGCACATCGATACACTCTTCACGCAGGTGAAGCGGAACATGTGGGTCGTTTTGGGCTCCATTGCCCGGCAGGAACAGTTCCAGGGCCAGGAAGCCATTGATTTTCTTTCCGAGAAAAGGAACCTGGAGAAACCGGAGATCATCCAGTTCGAGAAGGGCAACATGCAGACCCCCCGAAAGTTCGGCTGTATCGAGGAGCTGCTCGATGATATCAGCAGGAACGACCTGAAGAGTACGGAGAAGACCGTCTTCATTTACTCCGGGAACGGGCAGTTCCCGTTCGATGCCCGTGAACAGTGGACCGATTCATGTAACCTGCTTGCAATTAAAGAAGGCGTCGTGATCGGTTATGACCGGAATGACAAGACCATGGAAGCGTTCCAGCAAAACGGCTTCACGCCCGTCCGCGCCGCTGACCTGATCGAACAGATGGAACAGGGCCGCAAACCGGAAGAGGTGGAAAATACGTTAATACTTATTCCTTCGGCGGAACTTTCCCGGGCCCGCGGTGGTTTTCACTGCATGAGCATGCCATTATTCCGGGAGGAACTTTAACAGCAACATATGCAGACAACTTCGCATCTATTAATGATAAGGCCGGTGAAATTCAGCTTCAATGAACAGACTGCCGGAAGTAACGCTTTCCAGTTAAGGACCCGGGAAACTGAGGTTCAGCAGGATGCGGTGAAGGAATTTGACCAGTTTGTGGGCGTTTTACGCGAAAACGGCGTCGATGTGACCGTGGTGGAGGATACCCCTACGCCGCATACGCCGGATGCCATTTTCCCTAATAACTGGATTTCGTTTCACCAGGACGGGTCTGTGTTCCTGTATCCTATGCAGGCGGATAACCGGAGAATGGAGCGGCGGATGGACCTGCTCGAAAGAATTAAAGAAAAGTTTCAGATCACGCATATCAACGACCTGAGTATCTTTGAAAGGGAGGAAAAATTCCTGGAGGGTACCGGGAGCATGGTCCTCGACCGGGAAAGCCGGATCGCCTACGCCTGCCTGTCTCCCCGGACGGATCTGGACGTGCTGAGTTCATTCTGCCTGCAGAGCGGATTCAGACCGGTCTACTTCCATTCGCTGGATCAATACGGGCAGGAGATCTACCACACCAATGTGATGATGTGTGTCGGCACCCAATTTGTAGTGATCTGCCTCGAAACGATCCGGGATCAGAAGGAAAGGGAGCTGGTTGTCCAGACGATCATCTCCTCGGGAAAGGTTATCGTGGAAATTTCGGAGGAACAGATGGGGCAGTTTGCCGGCAATATGCTCCAGGTGAAAAGCCAGTCGGGGGAAGACCTGCTGGTCATGTCTGAGCGGGCGTTCCGGGCCCTCACCGGGGATCAGAAGGAGCGGCTGGAAAAGTACTGTCGTCTGGTGTATTCACCGCTAACGGTCATCGAAAATAACGGCGGTGGAAGTGCCCGGTGCATGATGGCGGAAATTCATCTTCCTCCAGTCACAGACCGGACGGAAAAAGCGATTTGAAAAAGGCGATTAAAAGTGATAAATAACTAAAATTTATTCAGCGAAAAGTTACATTTTTGCGAAAAATTTAAAGGATGCAAAGCTACGAGGAATTTCTCGATCTCAGTGTAGGTTTCCCGCAGGAAGGATTCGAGGTTATTGATGACGAACTCTATTTCCACGATCTGAATCTGATGGAAATGATTGAGACGTACGGGACTCCCCTTCGGTTCACCTACCTTCCGATCATCAGCAAGAAGATCCAGCAGGCCAAACTGCTGTTTCAGCGGGCGATCGTGAATAATAATTACCGGGGCGGGTACAAATACTGCTATTGCACCAAAAGCTCCCATTTCCGGCATGTGGTAGAAGAGGCGCTCAAGAATGATATCCACCTGGAAACCTCCTCGGCCTTTGACATGCCGATGATCGATTACCTGGAAAAGAAAGGGATCGTCAGCAAGGATATCACGGTCATTTGCAACGGGTTCAAAACCTACCAGTATAAGCAGTATATCGTCGATATGCTGCACGATGGGTTTACCAACATCATTCCGGTGCTGGACAATAAGGAAGAGTTCAACATCTATGACGATGAGCTTGATATCCATTGCAACCTGGGAATCCGGATTGCGTCGGAAGAACAGCCCGACTCACAGTTCTATACCTCCCGCCTGGGCATCCGCATGGAGGATGTCATCGACTTTTACCAGCACAAGATCGCCTCGAATCCGAATTTCAAGGTTAAACTGCTGCACTTCTTCATCAACTCCGGAATCTCTGATACACCGTACTACTGGAATGAGCTGGAAAAATATGTGACCCTCTACTGCAAGTTCAAGAAGGTCAATCCGCACCTGACCACCCTCGACATCGGGGGCGGCATGCCGTTCAAGGACTCCCTGGTGTTCGATTTTGACTACGAGTACATGGTTAATGAGATCGTCAAACGGATCAAGGAGATCTGTGCCGAGCACGATATTGAAGAACCGGATATCATCACTGAATTCGGTAAATATACCTGCGCAGAGGCTTCCGGCATCCTGTACAAAGTGCTGGGCCGGAAACAGCAGAATGACCGGGAAAAATGGCTGATGCTGGACGGTTCATTCATTACCAACCTGCCGGACGTATGGGCATTAAACCAGAAATACATCCTGATGCCTGTCAATAACTGGGATTCAGAATACGAACGGGTGAATCTCGGCGGAATTACCTGCGACGGGCAGGACTACTATAACCAGGAAGCGCACATGAACAACGTGTTCATGCCCAAGACCCGGAAAGTCCAGTATCTGGGATTCTTTCATACCGGAGCCTACCAGGAAGTACTGAGCGGCTATGGCGGGATCCACCATTGCCTCCTGCCTTCACCGAAGCATGTGATCATCCGGCGAAACCGCGACGAGACGTTCAACTTCGAAGTCTTCGGTGAAGAACAAAACAGTAAACAGGTTCTGAAGATCCTGGGTTACAATACCTGATCACAATAGCCTACGAAGTCCGGAATATGTTTCCGGACTTTTTTATTTTTAGCGATGCGAATACTGGTCCCCCTACTCTTCCTGGCCCTCCTGATCACGGCCTGCTCCGGCCAGGAGAATCCCGATATGAAAGCAAGAAGGCAATTGTCAGCCATAGCTGACAGCGTCGGCCGGCCTCAGCCGGACACCTTGCATTTCGTGGTCGACGACAACCCCTGTTATGCGGTAATTGACCGCCGGTACCGGAATTTCACGCACAGGTCGGAATTCCCGCTTTCTCTCTTTATTACCATTGAGACACTGAAAAAAGACCGGAACGGACATCCCGATCAGGAAGAGGCGCGGGCCCACAGCGCGCTCCAATCCGACATCACCCGCTCCCTGGATGCCATCTCGGTAAATGCCTATCTCGGCAAAACAACGATGAACGGGTTCCAGGATCTGATCTACTATATCAGGGAAGAGGACCGGGAAAAGATTCAGGCAAGGCTGCAGGAATTAAAGCAACGGGAACCGCGCATACGGGAATATTCCGTTGAAAAGGACCCGGAGTGGGAGGCCGTCTCCGAATTCTTTCAGGCTATGGAGCAGGAGCTCTCTCCTGCGCCTTAACTGTCGAACTGCTCCAGCTGCTTCACCAGGGTGGCAAAGTCTTTCGGATAGGGCGCCGTGATGGTCATGGATTCTTCTTCATTGATCCGGAAGGTGATCTCACGCGCATGGAGCGCAAAGCGCTTCATGATCGGCTGTTCCTCCTGATCTTTGCCCAGCCGATATCCCCGCTTGATATTTGAAAGAAAGACCGGCTTGCCCCCGTACATGGAATCTCCGGCGATGGAAGCTTTCTGGGAAGCCAGGTGGATCCGGATCTGGTGCATCCTTCCGGTCACGGGCCGGCATTCCACCAGCGTATAGTGTTTGAAGAACTGCAGGGAACGGAACCACGTCTCAGCGGATTTGCCTTCGGCGCGGCTGATGGTCACATTCTTATTACCGAGGTTCAGAATCGGAAGATCCACTTTCAGGTCCTCGAACACATGAGTACCGTCGATGACCGCGTGATAGACCTTATTTACCTTCCTCCGCTCAAACTGCATGGAGACCAGCCTGTAGGCTTCAGGATTTTTGGCTATGATCAACGCCCCCGAAGTCTCCTTGTCCAGCCTGTGACAAATCTGGGCATCGGGCGTATACTGGCGGGCCAGCCTCAGCAGGTTGATCTCACCGCCCTCACGTTCGTCCAGTGACGTCAGAAACGGCGGCTTGTTAACAACGATCAGGTCATCGTTTTCAAATAGAATTATATCCTGGAATTTGGGAAACTTCACGGTGCAAAAGTAGCAGAAAAACCGGTAAGGCTATAATTCCGCTTCAAACTTGTACCCCACTCCTTTAACGGTAGAGACATACTTTTCGCCGAGCTTTTCGCGGAGCTTCCGGACATGGACATCGATGGTCCGGTTGGTGACCACCACGGATTCCTCCCAGATGTTCTTGAGGATCACATCCCGCTGGAATACCTTTCCGGGCTTTGAGGCCAGCAGATACAGCAGTTCGAATTCTTTTTTAGCAAGAATGATCTTCTCCGCTCCGCGGTAGACCAGGTAGGCGTCCCGGTCGATCATCAGGTCCGAAACCAGCAGCCGGTTCTCCCGGGAATCTTCCGCAGGGACATTCCGCCTCAGAATGGCATTGATCCTGCTGGCCAGGGCCCGGGGCTTGATGGGTTTGGCGATGTAATCGTCGGCACCGACATTGAATCCTGCGATCTCCGAATACTCCTCACTCCGGGCGGTCAGAAACACCATGAACGTGTTCTTAAAGTCCGGCAGACCCCGCAGAATCCGGCAGGCTTCGATTCCGTCCATCACGGGCATCATGATATCCAGGATGATCAGGTCCGGAATATTTTTCTGGGCCATTTCAACGGCTTCCTTACCGTTCCGGGCTGTACTGACCTGGTAACCTTCCTTCGTCAGGTTGTACTCGATCAGTTCAAGAATATCCGGTTCATCGTCTACAATGAGGATCTTATGTTTAGCAGTACTCATTTCGTTTATTTATGCCACTAAGGTATCGCCCGAAAAGAAAGGCAGTGTTAAGCCGGTATTAATAAATTGTAAAGTCCCCTACTGCAGGTTTTTCTGCAGGAATGCTTCCAGTTCTGCGCCGCGCAGGTTTTTGGCGACAATTTTCCCGGACGGATCCACCATAAAGGATGCCGGAATCCCCTCGACCTTATACTGCATGGCCACCTTGCTGTCCCAGCGCTTCAGTTCCGACACGTGGTCCCAGGTCAGCTGATCCTGGTTGATAGCCCGTATCCAGTCGTCCCGGTCGTCATCAAGCGACACCCCGAAGACAGTGAAGCCTTTGTCCTTGAACCTCCGGTACTGCGCAACCACATTGGGATTTTCTGACCGGCACGGTCCGCACCACGAGGCCCAGAAATCCAGCAGTACGTATTTTCCGCGCAGATCGGATAATTTCATTTCCTTCCCGGCGGGTGTCGGCAGGCTGAAATCCGGGGCCACCTGCCCGACAGAAACAGGCTTGACACCCATCATTCTGGTCACAAACGACTGAACGGCCCGGTTATCGGGAAACTTCTCCTTAATATCCTCAGCATACCTGATCAGCTGCTCTTCATAACGGGCCGGGTCCACCGTACCGGCAGCATAGAACCCGGCCAGGGTTCCTTTGTTCTTCTCGGCGAACCGCATGGCCTCGTCTCCGTAACCTTCCACGTTCTGCTGGAGCCGCGGGAGCATCTCATTATAGATCGCTTCCTTATTTTCCGGATCCTTGGCAACCCTGGCGCTGTATTCCTCCTGCAGCTGGCGGTAAACCGCGCTGTATTTGGAACTCACCGCGTTAAACTCCCGGATCCTGTCGGATTCTTCCGACCCTTTCACGGAGTAGGCATTCGTCTGATCCGCCAGGTCAGCTGAGACCTCAATGGCATCCCCGTTCGAGGCGACCACCAGGTAGTTCTTATCACCGGCTTCCAGGGTATAGAAATTCGGTTCTTCCGCAGCACGCGTAAACCTGAACTCGTTGTTCTCATTCAGAAAAGCTGAATCCACGACCTGGTCGGTCTCATAAAGAAGTACCTTTTTGACGCCGGCAGCGTTTTCCAGCTTACCGGAAATGGTGAACCGGTCGTTGTCCTTGCAGGATACAAGGGCCACCAGGGCGAGAGCAATAAACGAAAGTTTCTTCACTGTATTTGTTTTAATTTTGTTTCAATTAAACGACTGGCGGTTTTCGGATCCGCCTTTCCTTTGGAGCGTTTCATGAACTCTCCCATAAATAATCCTAAAACGCCTTTTTTCCCATTTTTATATTCGCGGATCTTTTCAGGAAACATCTTCAGGACCTCGTCGGCCAGCCGGTCCATCTCATCTTCTCCGGCGCTGATGAGCACATTCAGCCGGGCGGCCAGGTCGGCAGCCGGAATCCCGGGGCTTTCGACCATGGCCGGGAATACATCTTTTGAGGCGACCGAGAAACTGATTTTTCCCTGGCCGATCAGTTCGATCAGCTCGGCGAGCCGTTGTGCGGGAACCGGAAATGTGGTTGCTCCCGTTTCATTCATCCGCGAACGGACCGGGCCGTTTATCCAGTTAGCCGCAGCCTTGTAATTACCTGTACAGGCGATGACTTCCTCGAAATATCCTGCAGTCTCCTGATCGTCTCCGATGAGGGCGGCGTCGTATCCGGACAACCCGTACCGGGTCTGGAGCCGCTGCACCAGCTGCTCCGGTAATTCGGGAAGTTCCGCAGCGACCGACTCCACGTAGGCCTCCGTCAGCAGTACTGGCGGAAGGTCGGGTTCCGGAAAATAACGGTAATCATTGGCCATTTCCTTACTCCGCAATGGCGTGGTAAGCCCGGTTCCCGCATCAAAGTTCAGCGTATTCTGTTCGATGACCTCTCCTTTCAACGCCAGCTCACACTGCCGTTGAAACTCCACCTGGATCGCCCGCTGCAGGTTACGGATCGAATTGAGGTTCTTCACTTCGCAGCGGTTTCCATATCCGGACGCCCCCTTTTTCCGGATGGATATATTCGCATCACACCGGAGACTCCCTTCTTCCATGTTCCCATCCGAAATACCCAGAAACCGGACCAGTTTCCGGATGGAAGTCAGGCAGGCCCCCGCTTCTTCGGCCGACCGGATATCAGGCTCGGAGACGATTTCGATCAGCGGTACGCCGGCCCGGTTCAGGTCGATCAGCGTATGGCGGTCATCCTGGTCATGCAGGCTCTTACCGGCATCTTCCTCCAGATGGATCCGGTTGATGCGGATGACTGTGGAATCACCGTCTCGGGTCTTCACCTGCAGGGTTCCGTCCTTGCAGATCGGCAGGGCATCCTGGGTGATCTGGTATCCCTTGGGCAGATCAGCATAGAAATAGTTCTTCCGGTCAAACCGGTTCTCCAGGTTGATGGCACAGCCCAGGGCCAGCCCCATCTTAACCGCAAAAGCAACCGCCTTCTCATTCAGAAAGGGCAGGCTTCCGGGCAGGCCCAGGGAAACCGGGCTCACATGCTCATTGGGGACGCTGGTGAAGGATGCCGGATCGGCAGAAAAAATTTTTGAGTCGGTAGATAACTGAACATGTACTTCCAGACCCACTACCAGTTCGAACTGTTCCGTAACGTCTGAAAAAGATGCCATATCTGATTAGAGTCGTAAATAAAACCAAATATACCCTTTTTCAGCCAGAAAGTCCATCAGGGTTGCTCCCGATCGGTTCCGCCCTTGCCCAGATCTTTCCTGGGAACGGTCCTGAATATCACATCCCAGAGTGTCGAGCTGACCCCGAAACCGTGGTCCGGATACTTGTAGTGGTGCAGGTGGTGATTACGCCAGAGTGCTTTGAACCGCTTCGGCGGCGGGTACCTGTGGATCGCATAATGCATGGAAACATAGATCAGGTAACCGATCAGAAACCCGGGAAAGAAAGCAAACGCGTAGCCCCCGCTGCCCGTAAAAAGGCGGAACAGCAGATACTGGAGCAAGAATACGACGATGGCGAAGAAAACGCTGGGTACGGGGGGCATGAACAGGCGCTCCTTATCCCGCGGGTATTCATGGTGGGTACCATGAAAAATGTAGACGATACGTTTCCCCAGTGCGCTTGTGGCCTCATAATGAAACAGGTACCGGTGGGCCATATATTCAAAAAGGGTCCAGCTGAACATCCCGGTGAAAAAGACTCCGGCGATCAGTCCGGGAGAATAATTCAAATAAGATGAGCTGTAGTATAGGAGATATGCCGAAAGCGGTATATAAATAGCGTAGATTACCCACGGCCGGGTCTTGCTCAAAGCTTCAAGAACGGGATTTTCAAAGATTTTTGCCTGACCCTGATTGTGTATCCTGTTCTCCATATTCGACATAGATTAGTCCGGACTTATGGAAAAACGGTTGAAAAATTCAAATTGTTTTTCTGAATTTTCCAACCGTCCGCAGCAAAATATAGTCGTTATCCGATATAGGTCTCGGCTTTCCGGAGAACCGCATCAAGGCCGCCCGCGTCCTTACCCCCTGCGGTGGCAAAGAACGGCTGACCGCCGCCCCCGCCCTGAATCTCGCGGGCCAGTTCCTTGACGATGTTGCCGGCATGCAGTCCTTTATCCCGAACCAGGTCTTCAGAAACCATCACGGTAATATTCGGCTTGCCCTGGAAATCCGCAGCCAGAACCATAAACAGGTTGTCCGCGCCTTCCTTTAAGCCATAGGCCAGGTTCTTGACGGCCTCGGCATTGGGCAGGTTCACCTTCTCGATCAGTACCCGGACGCCGTTGACGGTCCGGATCTTCTTCACCAGGTCGGCTTTCAGATTACCGGCCTTTTCAAGGATGCTTTTCTCGACCTCCTTTTTCAGACGGGCATTCTCCTCCATGAGGCTTTCCACCGACCGGATCAGGTCCTGCGGATTTTTCAGCAGCTGCCTGAGCCCGCTGACCAGTTTGTTCTGTTCCGAGATATAGGCCTCCGCCCGTTCGCCGGTAATGGCCTCGATCCGGCGTACCCCTGCGGCCACCGCACTTTCAGAAACGATCCTGAAATAACCGATCTGCCCGGTGGCTGCGACATGGCATCCGCCGCATAATTCTTTGGAGTAGGAATCGTCAAAGGTGATCACCCGGACGAAGTCGCCGTACTTCTCCCCGAAGAGCGCTGTCACGCCGGATTTAACGGCTTCCTGGTATGGCACATCGCGCTCCTCCTTTTTAACGATGTTCTGACGGATCTTCCGGTTGACGATCGATTCGATCTGTGAGATCTCCTCGTCTGTAACCTTGGCAAAGTGCGAAAAGTCAAACCGGAGATAGTCGGCATTCACCAGGGAACCCTTCTGGTTCACATGTTTGCCCAGAACCGTCTTAAGAGCCGCATGAAGCAAATGGGTCGCCGAGTGGTTGTTCTCGGTCAGCCGGCGTTTCTCTTCATCCACAACGGCATAAAACCCGCCCTGCGGATCTTCCGGCAGCACATCCGTAAAGTGAACGATCAGGTTATTTTCCTTCCGGGTATCGGTGATCTCGACGCTGAACATCCGGCTGTGATCCTCCAGACGGCCGGTATCGCCAACCTGGCCCCCGGACTCGGCATAAAACGGCGTCCTGTCCAGTACGATCTGGTACTGTTCCCTGCCCCGGGCGGTGATTTTCCGGTATTTCAGGATGGATGCCGGGGTCTCCAGGGTTTCGTAGCCGACGAACTCGACTTCCTCACTGTCCTTCAGGACAACCCAGTCGCCCGTATCAACGGCAGTAGCCGCCCGGGAACGGTTCTTCTGCTCCTCGAGGGCCTTATGGAACCCGTCCATATCGACCTGGAGACCGTTTTCCCTTGCCATGAGCTCGGTCAGGTCGATGGGGAATCCGTAGGTATCATATAACTCGAACGCGAAATCGCCGTGGACCCGGTCGTGGTCGGCAATAAACTTTTCAAAACGCTGCACCCCGGTGGCCAGCGTCCTCAGAAACGAAAGTTCCTCTTCCAGGACCACCTTCTGTACGAAGTCCTGCTGGGACTTCAGTTCGTGGAATACTCCGTCGAACTGTTCGGCCAGCACCGGTACCAGTTTATGAAGGAACGGCTCCTTGAAACCGAGGAACGTGTAGGCGTACCGGACGGCCCGGCGCAGGATCCTGCGAATCACATAGCCGGCCTTATTGTTGGATGGAAGCTGGCCGTCCGCGATCGCAAAGGCAATGGCCCTGATATGATCCGCCATGACCCGCATCGCGATGTCGGTTTTTTCCATGCTTTCGCCGGAACGGTATGCGATGCCGCTTTCCTGGGAAATAAACCGGATCAGCGGCTGGAACACGTCCGTATCATAATTGGAAGTCTTTTTCTGCAGCACGCGAACCAGGCGTTCCAGACCCATCCCCGTATCCACATGCGCCTTGGCGAGCTTCTCAAGGCTCCCGTTCTTCAGGCGGTTGAACTGGATAAATACGTTGTTCCAGATCTCGATGACCTGCGGATGATCGGCGTTGACCAGTGCCCTGCCGTCGGTCGCCTTCCGTTCTTCGGCAGGCCGGCAGTCCACATGGATCTCCGTACACGGGCCGCAGGGCCCGGTGTCACCCATTTCCCAGAAATTATCTTTCTTGTTGCCCAGCAGGATCCGGTCCTCGCTGATATGCTGTTTCCAGAAATCATACGCTTCCTGATCTTTCGGCAGACCATCCTTCTCATCTCCTTCAAAAACCGTCACGTAGAGCTGATCTTTCGGTATCCCGTATACTGAGGTCAGCAGCTCCCAGCTCCAGGCGATGGCTTCCTCCTTGAAGTAATCGCCGAAGCTCCAGTTGCCCAGCATCTCGAACATGGTGTGATGATAGGTATCGATCCCCACTTCTTCCAGATCGTTATGTTTTCCGGATACGCGTAAACAGCGCTGGGTATCGGCCACACGGCTATGCCGGGCGGGCGCCTCACCAAGGAAAATATCTTTGAACTGGTTCATCCCTGCATTGGTGAACATCAGCGTCGGGTCATTCTTCACTACTATGGGGGCAGACGGAACTATCTGGTGCGATTTACTTGCAAAAAAGTCTAAAAAAGCCTTCCTTATTTCTTTAGTGGTCATGTTGCAAAGTTAATTTTTTGTACTGAAGTTCAGGAAGGATTTGACAGCAAGTGATAGGGATTCCGGACACACCAAAAACACCGCATACGGGTGTCCCGGGCTATGGCAGGCAAAAATTCTTTCTTACTTTTACGCATGCCTTATAAAGAAAGAGATATTACCAAGCTTTACTATACGATGGGGGAAGTGACGGAAATGTTTGACGTAAACGCTTCTCAGATCCGCTTCTATGAACGGGAGTTCGATATCCTGCAGCCCAAGAAGAACAAGAAAGGCAACCGGCTGTTCACCCCGGAGGACGTTGAGAACCTGAAGATCATCTTCAACCTGGTCAAAGACCGGGGCTTCACGCTGCAGGGTGCCCGGGAATACCTGAAATCCAATAAAGACGAGGTGAAAGAAAACCAAAAGATCATTGATTCGTTAGAGCGGGTAAAACAGTTCCTTCTGGAGGTGAAGGAGCAATTGTAGAACCCCGGCCGAATGAAAGTTCTCTTCGTTGTAAATCCAAAGTCAGGCAGAAAAGAAGAGACAGACTTTGAGAATCAGCTTGCAGAACAAGCCGGCATATCCGGATTCGAATACGAATCATACCAGATGCGGGGCGGAGACGATGTCACCAGCATCCGAAGCCTGATCCGCTCCTATCAGCCGGATGTGGTCGGTGCTGCCGGCGGGGACGGAACGGTCAACCTGCTGGCCTCGCTGCTCCACGGAACCGATACCGCCCTGCTGATCATCCCCAAAGGGTCGGCGAACGGAATGGCCAGGGAGCTTGGCATCCGCAGCATTCAGGCGGCATTACAGTTATTTGAGACCGGCCTAAGAAGGCGGATCGATCTGTTGCGGCTCAACGGTCACATCTGTATCCATCTGGCTGATGTGGGACCCAACGCCAGGATCGTCAAGAAGTTCGAGCAGGACGCCAAAAGAGGAATCGCCACCTATGCCAAGTTCTTTTTCCAGGAGATGTTCCTCCATAAGCACTACCGGTTCGCCATCCGGTGCGACGACGAAATGCTTCACATCAAAGCTTTTTCCCTGACCTTCGCCAACGCCTCCCGGTATGGCACGGGCGCGGTCATCAACCCGATCGGCCGGATCGACGATGCGGTGTTCGAGCTGGTGATTATCCGCCCCTTCCCGCGAATCAAGCTGCCATCCATCATCCTGAAGCTCTTTCTCAATAAACTGCAGACCTCCGAATATGTCCGGGTTATCCAGTGCAAGTCCGCTACGGTAACCTGCAGCCGACGGACGACCCTGCAGGTGGACGGGGAAGTGATCGGAAAAGTAAATTCCATTGAAGTCGAAATGCTGAGCAGGTCGCTGACGGTTCTGGTGCCCCCCGCTACATGATCTGTTTCTGATACATCAGTTTACCCCCGGGATGCTTCCGGTCCGTTACCCAGCTTTCCAGGTGGACCGCCCCGTCCGCCTCGAACCGCAGTTTGAAAAAACCTTTCGCCATCAGGCCGAACCGGAGATTCTTCCCCTCCTCGATCACATACTTCAATTTGGAACCGGCACCGCTGATTATAAAGTGCGATCCGCCCCTGGTAATGTACTGGAGATTATGTTCATGCCCGGCCGCATAGATGACACCCGGGTATTTCCGGAACAATTCCTTCAGCCGGTGCCTCAGCCGGCGATAGCGCGGATGGGCGACATCCTCGCGCGCACCGAAGATCTTCCGGTACATCGGAAGCAGGGATCCGATCACCGGAACCGGCACATACGCCCGGCGGTGATACAGGGTAAACGGAAAGATATGATGCTTCAGCTTGAAACGGCCGCCGTGAATGGCATAGCTGTACACCGGCGCGTGGCCCGCGATCAGGATCCGTTTATCCGGGTTATTTTTTAGTATATCTTCCAGCTTGGCAAAAAAGTCGGATTCAGAAACGGCGGAGCACCCGTAGGCCGCACCGATCGGACGCACTCCGGGCTGCATCCACCACTGCGTGTTGATCAGGACCACCAGGAGATCCTCGCGGACCCGCACCACTTCGGGGCCGGGACACCCGCCGCCCGGTAACAGGATCTTTTTCCTGCGGAACAGGTCCTCCAGGTATTTCTCCTGCCTCAGGACGTACTCGAGGCCGTTCCGGCGGCCCTTGTTCCAGTCATGGTTCCCGGAGATAAAAATGACCCTCCCGCCGTATCCGTCGAGCACCTCGTGATGTTGTTTCAGGATCCCTTCAGCTTGTTTCCGGAGGATATTACCTTTGGGGGGCAGCCCTCGGGGATATGCGTTATCCCCCAGGAATATAACGGCCGAGTCGGGACTCCGGACAAAATGAGTCCGCATCATGCAGAGGACCGGGTCCGGCCGGGTGTCAGAAATGGCTCCGGTGTCCCCGATCAGGAAGATTTCAAAAAAATTTCTCGCGTTTTGGTCTGTATCCGGCATTCACTGGCAGTTGTTAACTCAAAACAACAAGTCATGAGACTTGTTGGCGGTTTACCAGTTAACCGGCTCCTTTTTCAGAAAAGCGGAGATGCCTTTCCGGCAGTCGGCAGTTCCCCGGGCTTCGGCATTGGCCTTTACGGCAGCCGACAAACCATCTTCCAGCGACAGGTCATACACCTGCTGCAGCAGGCTCTTGGTCCGCGCAGCAGACTCTCCGGAGGTCGCATTGCAGATATTTTCCGCGTATGAGCGGACCCTCTCAGCGATCTCCCCGGCAGGTACAACGAAATTGATCAGCCCGTAGGCTGCAGCGGTTTCTGCAGTAATCAGCTCGCCGCTCAGCAGCAGTTCCTTGGTGCGCGCCTCGCCGAGCTTCCGGACCAGGTAAACGGCTACCAGGGCGGGAATGAAACCAATCTTCACCTCCGTATAGCCGAACCGCGCTTCAGGCACCGAAAAAACCATATCGCATAAGGCGGCCAGGCCGCATCCGCCGGCGATGGCATGGCCTTCGACCTGTGCAATAACCACTTTGGACGACTGGTAGATCGCCTGGAACAGATCCTTCAGACGGGCAGAATCGCGGAGATTCTCTTCGTACGTATTCTGCTGGAGCGTCTGGAGATAGGCCAGGTCGGCGCCCGCGGAAAATACCTTTCCTGCAGCCTTGATGATAATGACCCGGATATCCGGCCGCGATTCCGTTTCAGCCATAGCCGCCGTGAGGGCACTGATGAGCTCCGGCCCGAGAGCATTCCGTTTTTCGGGGCGATTCAGGGTGATGCTGGCAATTCGGCCGGCCATTTCGAAGAGAATAGGTTGTTCCATCTGGTTCAGGTTACTGGTATCTTCCAAATGTACAAACTTATGCTTCTCCGGCAGCTTCCCGCACTACCATGCGTAATAGCTGAAACTCCGCTGGAACCTCGAACCCTTCTTGGTGAACAGGCTGATCAGGATCAGCAATCCTCCCATCAGGAGGTGTGGCCGGTGCACCTCTTGGGAAAATCCCAGGATCCAGGGCGATGCGGCCAGGACGATCCCGATAAAAGCGTCGAGGGTCAGGTTCAGCGGCATCGGGATGATACTGAGAAACCCCGGTTCATAACGGGTGGTGAACGAGGTGATCAGCAGGATGGTCCCGGCGCCCAGAAATACCGCCTGGGCTGCTGCCGCGCCCTTGAAACCCATGATCCAGGGCGTGATGATGAGGACGAAGGCAATGAGGTAATCGAGAAAACCGTGGATTTTCGTCGGTATGAAACGCATAAAACTCCTTTGTTGCTTTTAACAAGTAACATCGGTTTGCAGGGAAGTGTTTGCGCAGGCTCCGGCGACCGTGTTCAGGGCCTCACGTTCTCAACGAGGATGAGGGGTCCAGTCTCGCCTGAGGACCCATTTCAGTCCGCCTAGAACATGTTCACGATACAGCGGGTCGGCATACGATTCCCGGGTATGCCCCAGCGCCGTATAGAATGCGCGGCCACCTTCATATTCATGGAACCAGCTGACCGGATGATGTTCGCCGTTCTCGCCGCCCGAATAACTCTTTTCGTCAATGGTGATCAGCACCCGGATCGCCGGACTCAGGTTTTTGAAATTATACCACTCATCGCGCCTTTTCCAGGGTGACGGCAGGTGCCCCGTGGCAGGGTGATCCTTTGTGGCCACCAGCAAAGTTGCCGTCTGGATTGCCGGATGGCTTTTGAAATATCCGCCGACAAGGGCACCATACCAGGGCCAGTCGTAAAAGCTGTCCGCTGCAGCATGGATACCCACGAAGCCGCCGCCCGCCCGGATAAATTCCTGAAAAGCCAGCTTCTGGTCGGCATTGAAGAACGAACCGGTCGTATTCAGAAATACAACCGCTTTATACTTCTTCAGATTTCCGGATTCGAACGCGGCCGGATCTTCCGACTCGTCGGTACGAAACCCGTTCGCTGCCCCCAGTTCGCGGAGCGCCTTCTGACCTGCGGAGATACTGGCATGCCGGTATCCGCGCGTCGCTGAAAACACCAGCACCCGGTCGGCCTGATCATCCCCTGCTGAACCCGGAGTTCGCTCCTGGCCGGAGCAGCCGGAAATCATCAGCGTAAAAACGATCAGGGCAGCCCAGACGTGTGTCAGCATGGTCTTCCGGCTCAAATTCATGGGGTCAGGTCAGCTAAATAGTCTCATTAAGATAAGGATTCGGCCCCGGTTTTCCATCATCAAAAAGGGCATAACAACCGTCATGCCCTATGAATCTTCCCGGCGGTAGCATCAGTCGAAAATGTACCGGATCCCGAACTGGCCCTGCCATCTGGAACCCAGGTCGGAAATATTGTATCCTTCCGGATTGCTCCGGTTGAAGTTGAATCCGGTACCGGAAACGCTCACCAGTTCTACCGCATTGTTGTTCACCGAATAAGCCCGGCCCCAGTCCTTGTTCAGCAGGTTTCCTACATTGAAAATATCGAAGGTAAACTGCAGGGTGTTTTTCGCACCGCGGACATTCACGCCCAGGTCCTGGGAGATCCGGAGGTCGAACTGGTGTTCCCAGGGTGTCCGGGCCCCGTTTCTCTCCGTATACTGTCCTCGCCGGTCCCGCAGATAGGGGTCATTTTCAATGAAGGCGTTCAGACTCTCCCATTGCTGCTCGGGCGTGCGCGGATTGGCTCCGCCCAGGGGCAGCAGGTTGATCTCGCCGGCGTTCCTGGGGACATAGAACAGGTCGTTCGAAAACCGTCCGTCCCCGTTCAGATCCCCGGCATACAGGTAAGTAAAAGGAAAGCCCGACCGCCCCGCATAGAAGAGCGACACGCCGGTTGCGAACGCATTATCGCGCCCGTACGATTTCCGGTAAGCGAGACTTCCGACGATCCGGTGCCGGATATCATAATTTGAATAGCTCAGCGGCGGGTCGTTGGGATTGTCGACGATCTGTACGAACTCCCAGTTCGACAGCGCGGTGCTGCTTGTTCCGGAGTTGACATCCTTGGATTTACCATTGGTATAGGCCACGGAAGCACTCAGCCCGAAATTGAAGGTCCGCTGCAGCTGCGCCGTCAGACTGTAGGTATAACCCTTGTCGGTGTTGTCCAGGAAGATGACATTGGTAAATGCAGGATTCACAACCCCTGTGGCGGTTGAATTATACCGCGGCCGTAAATCGGCTCCGTTTGAAAAGGCCGGATTGATGGTGCCTGCGGCAGGAAGCAGGTTGATATCCCGGTAGGCGATGTTATTGATCGTTTTGGAGTAAATACCTTCCAGCGTACCCACGAAGCCGAACGGCAGCCTGAAGTCCCCGGCCAGATTGAACCGCGCCACCTGCGGGATCCGGAAATCGTCGTCAGCGACATTGATTTCTGCGGTGCTGCCGGCGCCGCCCACATTGCGCTGCAAAGCCACATTCGGTTCAAACCCGTTCCCGTTGTTGATGGCGGCGCCCCGTACATCGATGGTGTTGAACAATAATCCGTTGTTGACGAACTGGTTCGATAACCATACGAACGGAACGCGGCCGGTAAAGATTCCGGCCCCGCCGCGGATCTGGACGGACCGGTCACCGATGACATCGTAGTTGAAGCCGATCCTTGGAGCAAACAATACCTGCCCGCTCGGGGTCCGGTCAGTCCGGACGCCCGGGAAGGACGCGGCTACCTCAGGGTTGGCCAGCGGTTTATCCCCGATGATGGGAATGTCGACACGGACGCCTACGGTGAGGTTCAGCTTCTCCATCACGTCGAACTGGTCCTGCGCGTAGAACGCCAGCTGCGCCGCATTGAATCGGGCGTCCGGCCGTTCGACACCCGGCAGGGCGGAATAGGTAATCCGTGCCCTGGACGGCGAATTGTTCAGGTAGTCCTCCAGGCTGTTGAAATCCCACCGTCCGTTCAGGTTATTGATGAACAGGTTGCGAAACTTGAAGAATTCGTTGTGCGTTCCGATGGTGAAGGTGTGGTTGCCCCGGTAATACTTGAAGTTATCGGTAATCTCAAAGATATCCTGGTCCAGCTCATTGGCGGTTGAACTCCGTTCGGATCCAAAGAAAACGGAGTTGCCGGACTGGTCGACGTTATTGATCTGCACCTGCGGAAACAATGCCCCGGCGGTCTCGCGGTCATCCCGGATCCTCGAATAGCCCAGAATGAGGTTATTGGAGAAAAGCGATGAGAAGTTGCTCCGAAGTTCCAGAACAGACACATGCTGCTCATCGTTGAACTGGTAGGCGTTATTTCCGAATCGGAAAGAACTTCCGGTCCTGCTGATATTGTCGTCAAAGGCATTGATATAGTTGTGCCGCACGGTGAGCTGGTGTTTATTATTGATGTTCCAGTCCAGCTTGGCGAACACTTTGTCGTTTTCGGTGCGGGCATCGACCGCGCCGAAGCCGCCCACGTCATAGCCATAGGTCTGCAGCGTATAGTCCCGGATCTGCTGGGCTGTTGCCAGCGAGGTCGGAGCACCGGGATCTCCCGCATTGAATGAAATCGGAGCCGCCCTGCGGCCCAGTTCGGCGTTAACGAAGAAAAACAGCTTATTCTTCAGGATCGGGCCGCCCAGCCGGAACCCGTACTGGTCCTCCTTGAAGGAGGGGTACGATACGCCGCTCAGCGGATTCTCCCCGACGATGTCCTCGGTACGCCCGAAATAGTAGGCGGATCCCTGGAACCGGTTCGTTCCGGACCGCGTTACGGCATTCACCCCTCCCCCGGTAAAGTTACCCTGGGTAATATCATAAGGTGCCAGAACAACCTGGATCTCCTGGATCGCATCCAGGGAAATCGGCTGGGTACCTGCCTGGCCGCCCGGGGTTCCCGACCCGGAAAGACCGAATACGTCGTTATTGACCGCACCGTCGATCGTTACATTGTTGAACCGGTTATTGGCTCCCCCGAAAGAGTTGCTGCCCGTCGCCTGGGGCGTCAGCCGGGTAAAGTCCTGGAGACTCCGGCTGATGGTAGGCAGGTTTTCGATCTGCTGCCGGTTGACGTTGGTCGCCGCCCCGGTCCGCTCCCGGTTCAGGATGGGATCGACCGTTCCGGAGATCACAACTTCAGATAATTGGGTACCGGATACAGCCAGGGTAACGTTAAGGATGTAGGGTTCACCCAGTTGCAAAGTCACATCTGAGAATTTGCGGGGCTCATATCCGATATAGGTCACTTCGATGGAGTACGGGCCGCCCACGCGCATATTGGAAATAGTGAAGCGGCCATCAGGGCCGGTAGATGCGGCATAATTGGTGCCGGTTGGCGTATGGGTCGCACGGACGGTCGCTCCGATCAGCGTTTCATTGGCGTCCCGGATCGTTCCTGTTAACGTACTTGTTGTTACCTGCGCATTTCCCCCAATCACCGTGCTCAAGATCACCAGCGTCGATATCAAAAACTTTTTCATGGTTCTCGTACTGTTTATTCATAGTGAAATATTCTATACTATTAACAATAAGAAAAGAATAAGTTTGAAAAAAGCAAGACTAAAACGCTGACTATTAACAATTTAGAAATAGTAAAACTTTGAGCGCGTTAATTGAATTTCTAAACATCCGGGAAATCCTATGACCTGAAACGCCGGTCTGATTCATCGCTTAGGACGTTAGCGGAAGAAGGGCCGAAAACCAAAAAGAGCCGCTCTGCAGTGCAGGGCGGCTCTTTCGCATTCAGGTATTACCAATATTAGAAGCTGTAACGCAGACCTAATTGCATGTACCAGGTAGTAGAAGTGGATGTAATATCTCTGATTGCTTTAGTAGCCAGAACATTTTGTCCGCCTTCTGAGACAGTACGCATGGTAAATGTTGGCACACCGCCGGAAGTAATATCCGCATTGGCGATGTTCAGCAGACCTTGCGCATTGTTCAGCTGCTGCTGTACACCCCATTTAGAGTTCAGCATGTTACCGAAGTTCATGATATCAGCACTGAACTGCAGGGAATTGCGTCTTCCGCCGATATTGGTGAACACATCCTGCAGTACCCGTACGTCGAAACGGTTCTGCCATGGCAGTAATACAGCGTTCCGCTCAGCATACTTACCTCTTCTGGTGCTCAGGTATTTGTCATTGTTGATGAAAGCATCGAATGCTGCTCTCTGCTGATCTGCAGTAAAGCCGTTCGCATCCTTGAAGTTCAGTTCAGAAGCGTTCTGCGGAATGTACAGCAGATCCGCATTGATACCGTCTCTGTTCAGGTCACCATTGGTAGTGTATGAGTAACGACCCTGATGTGAGCCTTCGTAGAATAATGAAACAGTGATAGAAACGTGTTTCGCATACTCCAGGCGGTAAGACACATTACCCACTACACGGTGAGGAACTGCATACTGTGAATTGTACAGGATCTGTTCGTTCGGGCTGCTGATGGAAGGGCTGCCAGTCCATGCTGAAGAGGCATTTGAACCCGGATTTCCGGAAACCTCTTTCGAAGCAGTGTAGGTATAGTACAGACCACCATATAAGCCTTTACGTGCAGGAAGCGAAAGACCTGCAGTAGCGTTGAAGGAATAACCTTTAACATCTGTGTTGGTTAAAACCACACCCGTGTTTCCGCCGGCTGCAGGGTTATAGGCAACACCGGTGCCACCCGGGAAGAAATCCCGGTTATCGCCTGAATAGTTCATTTTTGCGGGAGCAACAGCGCGGTTGGCACCAAACTGGTATGCGGCGTTGATATCCTTGGTGTATAACAGGTCACCGGTCGCCACCAGGTCAGTACCAGGGATGGTGTAGTCAGCACCCAGGCTGGTTCTCCATACCTTTGGCATCTTGAACTTGCTGTCAACCAGAGAGAAGCTGGTTGGTACACCTGCATTCGGATTCTTCAGGAACACGCCGGCAGCACTTTCAGGTGTATTGTTTAACCAGTAGTACGGATCCGGATTGAAACGGATGTCTCCGATCCATGGCGCAACGGCATTATAACCGTTAGGCTCTACGTTGTTCTGGATCACACCGGAGTTTGTAGGCATGTTGGTCAGCCATACAAACGGAACACGTCCTGAGAACATACCGGTACCACCACGAACCTTTAATGAATTGTCACCAAGCGCATCGTAGTTGAAGCCGATCCGCGGAGAAAGCATTAACCGGGTGGTCGGCCATGAACCTGTAGTGTAATTTCTTGGGTTTCCGTCAGGACCCAGCAGGGTCAGGTTATCGATTGAAGCATTGGCAGTCAGATCGTTCATATAGATCGGAAGATCCGCACGTACACCAATGCTCAGATCCAACCGGTCATTGACAGTGTATTTATCCTGAAGATAAAGTCCGGCAGTACCCAGAACGATCGGCGCATAAGGATCCTGACCTTCGTAAGGGTAAGTAAGACCGAACATGATCGGAGCAACTTCATTAGGGCCGCCTGTGGTCAGGAAGTCCTCAACAGAACGGTAACGGTAGTAAGATGTACCCAGACGGATGTACTGGTTACCGAATTTCTGAGATTCGAAGCTCGCACCTGCCGTAAACGTATGTTTGTTGGCAAGGTAAGTCAGGTTATTGATGAAGTTGAGGTTATTGTTCAGAACGTCATTTCCGTAGGTGAACAACTCATAACCAAAGGTCATGTAGTTGGTCGGATTTGCAGTACCGTCCCAGATATCAACCATCGGGAAAATTTCACTTGGAGAAGTTCTGGTGTCCTGGATCCGGCTGTAGGTAGCCAGGAACTGGTTGGACAGTCTTGAAGAGAACCGGCTGTTTAATTCAGCGGTGAAAGAACGTACGATGTTTTCAGTATTGTACATCGTTTTGGAGAAGGCGATCGACTGATCACTTACCCGGTTAACGGATGAACGCGGATTCGGGCCTGAGCTGCCGTTCACCAGTGATCCTGCCTCCCCTTTTACCTGACTGAAACGCAGGGCAAGGCGGTGATTGTTATTGATGTTCCAGTCCAGGCGACCGAACAGTGAACTGCTCTTGTTACCATTGTCATTGGCATAATTTTCATATGCGCCCGGATCATAACCCCATACGTTGATCAAATGGTTTCTGACCGCATCAAGGTCTGACCGTCTGGTTCTGGCGATATTGTTATCCGGATCGGCAATACCGTTGTCAGATGGCTTCCACAGATTCACAGCAGAAGGATTCGTTCCGACATTCTCAATGTTTTCCGCATTGACGAAGAAGAATAATTTGTTTTTGATGATCGGACCACCTAAACGCAGACCCACGGTGCGGCTGGAAGTTTCATTCGGATCAGGCAGCGAGTTGCCGTTAACCTTGTAACCAACAAAGTCCTGATTCCGGTAAAAGCCGTAAGCAGAACCCGAGAACTGGTTTGTACCACTTCTGGTTACTGCACTGATTCCGGCACCGGTAAATCCTCCCTGGCGCACATCATATGGTGCGATGTTCACCTGAAGCTCTTCGATCGCATCCAAAGAGATCGGCTGGGAGTTTCCGCCCGGAAGGGGATTTGAATTCAACCCGAAACCGTTGTTGAAGTTTGCACCGTCGATCTGAACGTTGTTGAAACGACCGTCACGTCCGGCGAAACCGTTTCCGTTAGACTGCGGAGTCAGACGGGTCAGGTCAGTGATACTTCTGGTAATGGTTGGCATAGTACTGATCTGCTGAGTGCTGATGTTCGTACTTGCGCCGGTTTTGTTGCCGTTCAGCTTGGATCTGTCGGCCATAACAACAACTTCGTTGAGCTGCGTTCCGCTTTGAACCAATGTAACGGTTACGTTGAACGGTGCACCCAGTTTTAAGGTAATGTCAGCAATTCTTTGCGGTTGAAAACCCACGTAGGTCACATCAATGACATAAGGTCCGCCTACCCGCATGTTGGGGATTGTGAACCGGCCGTCTACTCCTGTGGAGGCGCTGTAAACAGTACCGGTAGGCGTGTGCGTAGCTTTAACCGATGCCCCGATCAGAGTTTCCTTGGCATCTCTGACAGTACCCGTTAAACTACTCGTTGTTACCTGTGCGAACAGACTAAAAGCTGTTAACATCAGAACAAACGTAGAAAGTAAAAACTTCTTCATAAATTGTTTGTTAGTGATAGTTTGTTTGTGTTAGAAACGGTGTTATTTAAAATCCGCCGCGAAGATAGCGTGATTTTTTTAAATTTTTAAGCATCCGATGTTAAGTTACCGTTAACGCAACTGCTTTTTTATTAACATTTTAGGCCCGGTTCATTTAATTAAAAAAAACTGAAAGAAGTCCCGACAGAATTTCTAATTTTGTAGCCCCCTTTTCAGGAAACGCATTTAAAATCCACAGTCATCCCCCGGTGTTTCCATGTTAAAATCGGTAGAGCTGCCATTAGCTTATTTTTTTTATTTGTATTAATATTGCGCAACGAATGCTGCCCCTGTCGGGTAAGGATCGGTATAAAAATCACATTAGAATATGAATTACGACTTAATAGTTATCGGAAGCGGCCCGGGCGGGTATGTTGCAGCGATCCGGGCATCCCAACTGGGATTGAAAACGGCGGTGGTTGAGCGGGAATCACTTGGTGGTATTTGTTTGAACTGGGGCTGTATCCCAACCAAAGCCCTGTTAAAGAGCGCCCAGGTATTTGAATATATCAATCACGCCTCCGATTACGGGATCAACGTAAGTGGTTCTGAAGTTGACTTCAGCTCAGTAATCAAGCGCAGCCGCGGTGTGGCCGACGGCATGAGCAAGGGCGTTCAGTTCCTGATGAAGAAGAACAAGATCGATGTCATCATGGGAACAGGCAAGATCAAAAAAGGCGGAAAAGTTGAAGTAAAAGGCGCGGACGGTTCCGTTAAGGAATATACCGCTAAACATACCATCCTGGCAACAGGCGCCCGGTCCCGGGAACTGCCCAACATCAAGCAGGACGGCAGGAAAGTGATCGGATACCGCCAGGCCATGGTACTTCCGGAGCAGCCGAAGTCCATGGTCGTCATGGGATCCGGCGCCATCGGCGTTGAGTTCGCCTACTTCTACAGCACCCTGGGAACCAAGGTTACCGTCGTGGAGTACCTGGACAACATCGTTCCGGTGGAGGATGAAGAAGTTTCAAAGCAACTTTTAAGAAGCTTTAAAAAAGCGGGCATCACCGTAATGACCGGTGCGGCTGTGGAATCCGTGGATACCAGCGGAGCCGGCTGCAAGGTACAGGTAAAAACGGCTGCAGGTGTGCAGACCATCGAATGCGACATTGTCCTTTCAGCGGTCGGCATCACGCCGAACATCGAGAATATCGGCCTGGAAGAAACCGGGGTGAAGACCGATAAGGGCCGGGTGATCGTCGACGATTTCTACAAGACCAATGTCGAAGGCGTGTATGCCATCGGTGATATCGTCAAAGGCCAGGCGCTTGCGCACGTGGCATCCGCGGAAGGAATCATCTGCGTCGAAAAGATCGCCGGACATCACCCGGAACCTTTGAACTACAATAACATCCCGGGATGTACCTACTGCTCTCCGGAGATCGCATCCGTGGGCTTTACCGAAAAAGCGGCCCGGGAGGCAGGATATGATATCAAGGTCGGAAAATTCCCGTTTTCTGCTTCCGGAAAGGCAAGCGCCAGCGGACACAAGGACGGTTTTATCAAGGTGATCTTCGACGCCAAATACGGCGAGTTCCTCGGAGCCCACATGATCGGAGCGAACGTTACGGAAATGATCGCCGAGGTGGTCGTGGCCCGCAAGCTGGAAACTACCGGAATGGATATCGTAAAATCCGTACACCCCCACCCTACGATGAGCGAGGCGATCATGGAAGCCGCCGCTGATGCCTACGGTGAGGTAATCCACCTGTAACGGATCACGAATTTCGGAACCGGCACGAACGTCCGGTTCCTGTACAAAACCTGCTGCAAGGCGGGTTTTGTATTTAACAGGATCGCCGCCGGACAGCATCCTGAATCATAAAAAAACCAATATCACCCTATGGCCTGGCTTTATCTAATTATCGGCGGACTGTTCGAGATCGGCTTTACCAGCTGTCTGAACAAGGCGCGCACTGCGAACGGTGCAGAGTTCTTCCTTTGGATCGGCGGATTTCTGATCAGCGTTTCCCTGAGCATGTACCTGCTGTACGCAGCCTCCCGGACCATTCCCATGGGAACAGCCTATTCGGTCTGGGCAGGTATCGGAGCTGTCGGGTCTGTACTGATGGGTATCTTCGTGTTCCGGGAGCCCGCCGAGTTCTGGCGGCTGTTCTTCCTGTTTCTCCTGATCTCGTCCATCATCGGGCTTAAGCTGGTCTCCAAAGGCTGATTTCTGTAACAATCCCTATCTTTACGCTATGAAGCTGCATACCATTGATACCGGACTTTTCAAACTTGACGGGGGCGCCATGTTCGGTGTGGTTCCCAAGACCCTCTGGCAGAAGATCAACCCTGCTGACGAAAATAACCTTTGTACATGGGCCATGCGGTGTCTGCTGATCGAAGACGGGAACCGGCTGATCCTGATCGACAACGGCATCGGAAACAAACAGGATGAGAAATTTTTCGGTCATTATCATCTGCACGGAGACGATACGCTGGATGGCTCACTGGCGAAACTCGGTTTTTCGCGTGAGGATATTACCGACGTCTTCCTGACCCATCTGCACTTTGACCACTGCGGCGGTTCGGTAATCCGCTCAGGCGATCAGCTGGTCCCGGCGTTTAAGAACGCGGTCTACTGGAGCAATGAAAAGCACTGGGACTGGGCGGTCCATCCCAACGACCGCGAGAAGGCTTCATTCCTGAAGGAAAACATCCTGCCCATGCAGGAAAGCGGCCAGCTGAGCTTCATTGAAGGGGAGGATGGCGTTTCCTTCACGGACAGCATGAACGTCCGGTTCGCCTACGGGCATACCGACGCCATGATGCTGCCCCAGCTGCAATACAAAGGCCGGACACTGGTCTATATGGCCGATCTGCTGCCCTCCGCCGGGCATATTCCGGTCCCGTACGTCATGGCTTATGATATGTTCCCGCTGCAGACCTTAAAGGAGAAGAAAGCATTCCTGGAAGAAGCCGTGGCGAACGACTATATCCTCTTCTTCGAGCATGATCCGGTCATTGAATGCTGTACGCTTCAGCGGACCGAAAAAGGGATCCGGGTGAAAGATACGTTCAGATTATCCGGGATCTGAGCCTGACTGGCCGGAGCATTGACTGCGGTCAGTAATCCGGGCGGTTCAGGATAGCCGATTTAATGACCGCATCTTCCATATCGAAATCAGCATAAGCCGAGCGGTCATAGGATTCTTCATGGGCTTCAAACCGGTGCGGATGCCTGGCATGGATCGCCCGGTTTCGAACGATCTCTTCAGCAGCTGATTCAGGCGAGCGGCCATCCGCCGTTACGGCCTGCAGGGGTTTCATGGGTTCGTAGTGAGGCTCCCGATAGACTTCCCGCGGCCGGGGTTCGGGCTTCGGAGCCTCATACCGCGGTTCATACGGCATAAAGACCTCCTCTTCCCGAAAAGGTGCCGGTGCAGGCGGGGGAAGCTGAACCGGCCGGTGGCCGGTCATCTGAGGAGCGCGCGGCACCGAAGCCCCCCCATCCTCCTGGCGGGGCCTCGAGAAGTCCCGCTTTCTGACTTTCTCCTGTTCTTTCTGAAAATTACTGTAGACCCGGAAGGCCAGCACCAGGAATCCGATGATCAGGGGCAGAAATTGTTCCATGACTAAAGGTACGTTTTTAGGCGTAAACTCATCTGATTTAACAGCTTAATTCAGATATTTGCAGACTTGAGTTTTGAGGAAAGCCGATAAGATGCAGCTTACGCGATTAGATATTAAAGGGTTTAAGAGTTTCGGGGACAAGATCACCATCAATTTCAATGAAGGGGTAACGGCCATCGTCGGGCCGAACGGATGCGGAAAATCCAATGTGGTGGACGCCATCCGCTGGGTACTCGGCGAGCAGAGCACCCGCATGCTCCGTTCGGAAAAGATGGAGAACATCATCTTCAACGGTACCAAGAGCCGCAAACCTTCCAACCTTGCCGAGGTCTCGCTCACCTTTGACAATACCCGGAACATCCTGCCAACCGAATTTTCCCAGGTCACCATCACCCGGAAGCTTTACCGGACCGGGGAAAGCGAGTACCGCCTGAATGACGTGCAGTGCAGGCTGAAGGATATTACCGACCTGTTCCTCGATACGGGTATCGGAGCCGATTCGTATTCCATCATCGAGCTGAAAATGATCGATGAGATCATCAACAATAAGGAGAACTCCCGGCGGGCATTATTCGAAGAGGCATCCGGTATTTCTAAATATAAACTGCGCAAAAAGCAGACCTTCAGTAAATTAAAAGATACTGAAGCCGACCTGAGCCGGGTTCAGGACCTCCTTTTTGAAATCGAAAAAAATCTGAAGACCCTGGAGAACCAGGCCAGGAAAGCCGAACGCTATTACCGGCTGAAGGATCAGTACAAGGCGCTGAGCGTGATGCTGGCCTCATTCCGGATCATCGGATTCAGGGATTCCCTGGAGAAACTGGAGGACCAGGAACAGGCCCAGGTCGCTGCCCGGACCGGGGTCAACAGTGAAATAGACGCACTGGAAGCCCGGCTTCAGAAACAGAAGCTGGAAAACATCACGCGCGAAAAAAACCTTTCGGTCCAGCAGAAAGCGGCCAATGAATTCATCGCCTCCATCCGGGCCTACGAAAGCGAAAAGAAAGTCCGCAACGAACAGCTTCGCCACCTGCAGGAGACCGAGAAAAAACTCAACGAAGAGCTGGAAAAGGACCGGAACCAGCTGAACCACGTCCTTTATAATGTGAAGCGGCTGCAGGAAGAGCAGCTGCAGGAAACGGAGAATCTCCGGATCATGAAGGAATCGCTGGAAGACCAGAAACTCGAGGTGGATGAGCTGCGGATGCAGCAACAGAGCGCCAAAGCGGAGCTTGACCGGATGAACAAACAGAATTCGGAACTGCAGAACCAGGTCTACAAGGCCGAAAAGGACCTGGCAATCCTGAACATCCAGATGGAAGCCCTGCACCAGGAACGCCTCCGTACCACCTCGGATGCGGCTTCACGGGAAACCGAACTGAACCAGTTCAATACGGTTATGACCGCACTGGAAGCCCGGCAGCGGGAGCTGGAACTGGACCTGGAGATCCGGACCCGCCAGGAGGAAGAACTTCAGGAACAGCTGAAAGCCACCGAGGAGCTGATCCTTTCCCAGAAAGAAGAACTGAACGGCATCAGCCGGACCATTGACGCCCGGCAGAATGAATACAACCTGACCAAGTCCCTGGTTGATAACCTGGAGGGATTCCCGGAGTCCATCCGTTTCCTGAAAAAGAATACCAGCTGGGCCAAATCGGCTCCGCTCCTTTCCGACGTGCTTTTCTGCCGTGAAGAGTACCGGATCGCCATTGAGAATTACCTGGAACCGGTGATGAACCACTACGTGGTCGAGACCCAGACGGAAGCCGTCCAGGCGATCCGGCTGCTGAGCGATTCAGCGAAGGGCCGGGCCAACTTCTTTGTCCTGGATGCCCTGAAGAACCAGCCCAAACGGCCGGTTGCCGCGACCAGCAGCGATCAGGTGATCCCGGCCATGGATATTGTGGACGTTGATGCCAAATACCGGGGTCTCTGCGAGATGCTCCTGCAGAACGTATACATCCTGGTTTCCGGCGAAGAGGAAGAACTGGGCACCGCCATGCCGCAGGAACACGTGGTCATTCTCAGCCGCTCCGGAAAATTTTCGAAGAGCCGTACGACGCTTGCCGGGGGATCGGTCGGCCTGTTTGAAGGAAAGCGGATCGGGCGGGCGAAGAACCTGGAGAACCTGGCCAAAGAAATCAAAGCTCTTGAAAGCAGGATCACCAACCTCATGACGTCCCTGGGAACTGAAAATGAACGGCTGGTCGTGCTGAGAAACGGGTCCCAGAAACAAGCGATCCAAACCCTTCAGTCGGAGCTGAACAAGCTCGGAAACGAGCTGGTCACGGTCAGGACCAAGTCGGAACAATACCGCGAGTTTATCGAGAACAGCCAGAACCGAAAATCGGATATCGAAAAGAAGATCGCCTCCATATCCGAAGAAACAGCCAGGAGCGAACCCCTGATCGCCTCGCTGAAGCAGCAGCAGCTCGATACCAGCACCGCATTCATGCAAAAGCAGCAGGTATATAATGAGATCGCTGAACTGGTGAACGAAAAGGTCACGGTTTATAATCAGAATAACATCCGGTTCCACCAGCAGCAGAACAAGGTTTCCGGAATCGAGAAAGACCTGGAATACCGGGAAAGCCAGGAACGGAACCTGAACGGCAGGATCCGCTCCAACACGGAAGATCTGGAAAAGACCCTGGCTTCCATGCGCGACACGCTGCAGCATGTCGATCATTCCGACGAGGACCTGATCGCCATGTACCAGCAGAAAGATGAACTGGAGAAAGCGGTGCAACAGGCCGAATCGGAATATTATGCCAGCCGCGGTTCGATCACGGAGGCGGAAGAGGAGCTGATCAGCCTCAGGAAGAAAAAAGAACATGCGGAATTACTCGCCCAGGAGATCCGGGATCAGAAGAACCATCTGAAACTGGAGCTGAATGCCCTGAAAGAGCGGCTCTCGGTCGAGTTCTCCATAGATATCGCCGACCTGCTGGAGAGCGAAGTACCCGAGAATGAGACGGAGGAAGATCTGCGGCTGCGCACTGAAAAGCTGAAACGTCAGCTCGATGAATTCGGCGCAATCAATTCCATGGCGCTCGAAGCCTTCCAGGAGATGAACGAGCGGTATACCTTCATCCAGGATCAGAAGAAAGACCTGCTGGAGTCCAAAGCCTCGCTGATGGAAACCATCCGGGAAATTGACGACTCAGCCCGCCAGAAGTTCATGGACGCCTTTAACATGGTCCGGGAGAACTTCATCACGGTGTTCCGCTCTCTCTTCAATGAGGAAGACAGCTGTGACCTGATCCTGAGCGATCCGTCAAACCCGCTGGAAGCCGACATCGACATTATCGCCCGTCCGAAAGGAAAACGGCCGTTATCCATCAACCAGCTTTCAGGAGGCGAAAAGACCCTGACTGCGACGGCGCTGCTGTTCTCGCTGTACCTGCTCAAGCCGGCTCCTTTCTGCATTTTCGACGAGGTGGACGCTCCGCTGGATGATACCAACATCGATAAGTTCAACAATATCATCCGGAAGTTCTCCGCCGATTCGCAGTTTATCATTGTTTCCCATAATAAACGCACGATCGCCAGTACGGATATCATTTACGGGGTCACCATGGTCGAGCAGGGTATCTCCCGGGTGGTCGCCGTCGATATGCGCGAGGTGGCTGCCTGATCCGTGCGATTTGACGTTAAAAATATTAAGTTTGACACATGATAAAAAAGATCGTTTTAGGACTCACCGTTTGTCTTTCTGCTGAAGCTTACAGTCAGACCGTTGACCAGAAAAGACTGCTGACGGACATCGAGGTCCTTTCTTCCGACGTTTACGAAGGCCGGAAAACCGGCACCCGGGAAAACCAGATGGCCGCCGACTATATCGAAGCCCGGTTTAAGGAACTGGGGCTGAAGGCCTATAAGAATAATTACCGCCAGCCATTTACTTTCGAGAACCGGGCCGGGAACACCGTGACGGGGCATAACCTGGTTGGATACATCAAGGGCCGGAGCAAGGACGTCATCGTCATTACCGCCCATTATGATCATATCGGCATTCAGAAAGGACTGATCTTCAACGGCGCTGACGACAATGCTTCGGGTGTTGCCGCACTAATGGGATTCGCTGAATATTTCTCAAAGAACAAACCGGAGAAAACGCTCGTATTCGCCGCCCTGGATGCTGAGGAAATGGGACTACAGGGCGCCAAGGCCTTCGTAGCTAATCCGCCGGTAAAGCTCGAAAAGATCCTGATGAACGTCAACATGGATATGATCTCGCACAATGACAAGGGGGAGTTATATGTGGCGGGCACTTACGCCTATCCGCATCTTAAGCCATACCTGCTGACGTCAAATCCGAAGATCAAGGTGCTGCAGGGGCATGATGACCCGAAGACCGGCCATGACGACTGGACCAACCAGAGCGACCAGGGCGCGTTCCATGCGAAGAAGATCCCGTTCCTGTACTTTGGCGTGGAGGATCATAAGGATTATCACCAGTCCACCGACGAGTACAGCCGCATCAACAAAGGCTTTTACGTCGATGCGGCCAACGCGATCCTGGAGATCATCAATAATCTCGACAAGAACATCACGATCCAGAAACACTTCCGGGACCGTCAGATCATGAACTAGGCTCCGGATCCGTCCCGGCAAACACCAAACAAGAAAGGTCACTTCAGATGAAGTGACCTTTCTTGTTTGACCGGTTTGTTGCTCCGGCCTTATTTATTTTTCCTTTTGAACCGGTTCTCGATCATCCCTACAAAATCGTTTTCCGGAGTCATCTCCCGGACAGTCACGGATGAGGAGGATACGGTCTGGCCCTTGATCTTCAGTGCCGATACCGAACGGGACGCCGCAATAGTGGTGCCGGCTCCCGGGATCTGACGGATCGCTGCTGCAAGCGACAGCTCCGCAGGGTCTCCGAAGTCGCGGGTGACATCATCTGCAGACTCGGCATCCGGAACAAATCCGGCATAGTAATCGGTCTGGCCTGCGGAGTTGATGCTGGTGAACATAGAATAGTATACATCGTATTTGTTCTGGATCGTGATCGGGAAGAACCCGATCGGCTTTCCGTAGGACTGCTTGCCGACCACCTTTACGTTCATATGGGGCTTCAGGTTATTGATCACGAGCTCGCTGGCCGAAGCTGTGTTCGCGGTGACGATAAAGACCACGTTCTGGATCCCTTCAACTCCCCCCTTTTTCTCGAAGTGGTGCACGTTGTTCTCCTCGGAATAATCAATATCGTAATACGTCACGATTTCGCCATTTTCGTACTGAAGCCGGTCGTTGGCGTCCAGAAGCGGCTGGTTCTTCAGGATCTCGGCCTTTCCGGTCTGCATCGTCGAATTGAATTTCTCCCGGAACATCACCTTCCCGTTGAGACTGGAGGGCGCGATCAGGTTCGACAGCAGTTCGGCTATATGAACATATCCCCCGCCATTATACCGCAGGTCAATGATCAGGTCGGTCACGCCGCCGGCTGCGAAATCCGAAAAGACGTTTCGCAGGGCGGTCTCCGAGTTGGCGGTATTCGAAAACCTGGCATAGGCGAGGTAACCGATCTTTTTTGATCCGGACGTCAGAATGGTATCCTTATAAATCGGGCTGCTCTTATAGACCGCCTTATTGATGGTCACCTCAAAAGCGGACCCGTCCTTTTTGCGTCCGGCCAGCGATACCGATGAACCGGCCATCGCATTATTGATGAAGTTAACTTCCCCGTCGAAATTGGAGCCGACGGTACGGCCTTCAAAGGTTGTGATGAGGTCTCCGCGGGATAATCCCGCCTTTGCAGCAGGGGAACCGGGGCTTGCGTACCGGATCCGGACCTCGTAATCCGTATTGGTGCCGATGGCTGAAAGGGAAAGTCCCATATCGTTGCCGTTGCCTTCCAGGTCAACGGAACTCACGCTCCTGGAAGCGGTGGAACTGGTCGGATTGTCATCCGCCTTGTCTTTGATGTAGGAGTATTTGGGATAACCTGCGTTTCCGCCGTTGGACCCGGCTACGTATTCATAGGGCTTGCCGGTCTCGGGGTTTATTTTCAGCTGCGTGATCGCAAAAAGCTCGTGATTGAAATTATCCAGATCGTTCGACCAGGAGGTATACTGCCGCGGATTGAATACGTCCCTTGCCGGGACTGCATCATTCCAGTAATACACTTCCTTTGCATAGAGGTAGATCGAGTCCTGCGTGAGCTGCATCCTGCTGGCTGTCTGGCCGGGATCCGGATCCGGATCGACAGGGGCCGGTGACGGCTCCTTCTTACAGGACGCAGCAATCAGTACGGCAGCAGCAGCCAGGTGCAGTGCATATTTTCGGGCGTTTAAAATCATGTAGCGGGATTATTATTCTTTGGTGGATATATAACGAACTAATATACGCAGTATTTTGGGTTCGGGGAAAATTATTCCCGCAAACCGGAAAACACATTTATACTTGATACTTAATTAGTTAGCCGTTTGTTTTTAAAATTTTCCTTTTAGACGGACCCGGTCTTCAATCATTCCGAGGAAAGCTTTTCCCTTTCCGATATAACGGAATTCGACCGACCGGACATTCACCTTTTTGCCCATGATCTTCAGGCTGGAGGAGGTCGTACTGAACGATCCCCGGGTCAGATACCCGATGGCCGCCGCAAAGGAACTTTCTTCCGTATCCCCGAAATCATGCGTGACATCATCCGGGGTTTCCGCATCCGGGGGCAGCCCCTGGAAATAGTCGCCCTCCCCGGCGGAGTTCCGGCTCTGAAACATGGAGTAATACACGTCGTAGACATCGATATTGATCGGGAAGAATCCTACCGGTTTCCCATAGGACCGTTCTCCGATGATCTTCACGTTGATATGGGGCCTTAGGCTGTTAATGACGAGTTCACTGGCAGAAGCGGTATTACCCGTCACAATAAAGACCACTTCCTCGATATTCAGCGACCCTTTCTTTTCGAACTTATGCGTATTGCCCTCCACGGAATAATCGACATCGAAATAAGTCAGTGCCCGGCCGTTCGAAAAACGCTGGCGACCGTTTTCATCGGTAAGCGGCTGCCTCTTCAGAATCTCGGCTTTGCCGCTGCGCATGGTTTCATTGAAATATTCGGTAAACATGGTGGTACCGTTGAGCCGCTGGGGAGCGATCAGGTTGGCCATATGTTCCGCCGTAGAGACATAGCCGCCCCCGTTATACCGCAGATCCACCACCAGGCTGGTCACCCCGGCAGCCGCGAAATCCGCAAAGGACTGGTCCAGAGCCGACTGTGCATTGGATGGATTGGAGAAACGTGCGAAAGCGATATAGCCGATGGTCTTGCTGCCGTTTGTGATCACCGTGTCCTTCAGCACGGGACTGCTCCGGTAGGACATCTTACTCAGCGACCGGGTAAAGACCGAGCCGTCCCTTTTCCGGCCGGAAAGCGTCAGTGTCTGCTGATCAAAAGCATTGTTGATGAAATTAACGTCGTCGGTAAAATCGGAACCGAGTGTCCTGCCGTTCACCTGGGTGATCACATCGCTCCGTGTGAGGCCTAACCTGGCGGCCGGAGATCCCGGATTCACATACCGGATGAAGATTTCATAAGAATCGGGAGTGCCCAGTCCTACCAGGGTAAACCCGAAGTCGGTTCCCATGCCTTCAAGGTTCACCTCCTCGGTCCGTGACGGATCATTCGACTCCTCATCGGTGATGTAGGAATACTTGGGATAATCCGATCCCTGCGAAACAAATTCGTATGGCCGGCCGGTTTCCGGGTCGATCTTCAGCTGGGTTATGGCAAACAGCTCCTGGTTAAAATCGTCGATAACTGAAGCCGCGGCCGTGAACCGGCGCGGGTTGAACTCCTGGTATGAAGGCAGGGCATCATTCCACAGATACACCTCTTTTGCATAAAGAAAAATGGAATCGCGGGTAAGATCCGCCCGGGATCCCTCTGGCGGGGGATTCTCAGTGCCGGACTGGTCAGGTACGGGATCTTTTTTACAGGAAGCAGCAGCCAGAAAGGTGACGATCAGAATAAAAAGCGGCAACCGGCTCCCTCTCCATGGTAAGAAAGCAAGATTCATAGGTTCTCAGATATACTGAATAAGACAAAAGTCGGCCTATAAAGTTCGAACCTGCGCCTGAAAATCGCTTAAACTTCACCGTCGGTCCGGGGTCCGATAAAATCACGGACATCGATATAGTCCACTCCCCCGGCCGCGGCATATTGCTGGTCCGTTTCCGTGGCACCGATGATGACCAGGTCCCTTCTCAGCAGGCGGTGATCCTTGAGAATGATCTCCAGTGACGCCGTCTCGGGTTTCGGGGCCGATTCTTCCGTAAAGTACATCGTGAAGTATTTTTCGATCCCGTTCCACTCGATCTGCCGGATCTTGTTCAGCTGCTGCGTGCGGTCTCCGCCGGTCACCAGGAACAGCTTCTTGCGATCCACCACGATCTCCTGCAGGAAAGACAGGATCTCCCGGTACAACAGCAGCTTCAGCGGAAGCTTGGCCGTCTGCATAAGCTGTTCGAAGTTACTGCGGTATTTTTCGTCAAGGCCGAAAGCGTCTTTTGCCCGGTCGAAAACCTGCTCCGGCCCGTGGTGCACATACACGGTCTTCATGAATTCCGTGAGGTCATTTCCGGACGGCGTTGTTTCCAGGTATTCGATGATATGAGCGAACAGGTAGTATACCTGCAGCTGGTAATCGCGCTCCGGATACAGCACGTTATCGAGCTCAAAAATGAAAGCTTTCTTCTTCGGATCAATCTGATTGTAGGTCAGCATCAGGTTATGGCAAAAAGTGTAGCGGATCCGGGATTCTCGTTATCGAATGAAAAGATGCCGGAATCGGATGGAAAATGAAGGAGTTCCATGAACTGCCCCCCGATGATCAGTCCGTCTGACAGTATGATACAGTCATTTTTTGAACCGGCATCCGTCGGCATACCGGCCAGTTGTTCCGGATCCGGAACGATCAGCCGGATCCCGTACTCGCTGAACAGCACCTTGGCTTCCGCCAGCGGCTGCAGTTCGTCCTTCCGCAGGGGAAATACGATATCCACATGGTTATCCAGGCACAGCTTGAGCAGCTGGTGGGCAAACGATGAAGAGCTGCCCTCCGGAATCTGCAGGAACCGGGTCTCTTTAAATATCAACTGGGGAAGATCCAGGTGATCAGCGAAGATCACCTGATCGAAATCAAGCAGTCTTCGGATCCTGAAGGCTGCCGCTGAGGCAGCTCCGGTAATTAATGCAACCATTTTATTCTGAAATTATCCGGCCGTCCTTCATATGGATTTTCCGGTCCGCCATGGTGGCTAGTTCTTCGTTGTGTGTAACAATAACAAATGTCTGTCCGAATTTGTCGCGCAGGTCCAGGAAAAGCTTATGCAGGCTCTCGGCATTCCCGGAGTCCAGGTTGCCGGAGGGTTCGTCTGCCAGGATAATCGCCGGCCGGTTCATCAGGGCCCGGGCTACGGCAACCCGTTGCTGCTCGCCGCCCGAAAGCTCATTCGGCTTATGACCGGCCCGGTGCGAAAGCCCCAGCAGATCCAGGAGTTCGGCGGCCCGCTGCTCAACCTCTTTTTTCGGTTTTCTCGCAATGTACCCGGGGATACAGACATTTTCGAGCGCCGTAAACTCCGGCAGCAAATGGTGGAACTGGAAAATGAAGCCGATATGCTCATTCCGGAAAGAACTGAGACGCTTCTGGTTAAGGGAGTGAACGTCCGTATTATTCAGCTTTACCTCCCCTGCATCCGGCTTGTCGAGTGTTCCGATAATGTGCAGCAGGGTACTTTTACCCGCTCCGGATGCACCGACGATGGCGATGATCTCGCCCGCCTTCACCTCCAGGTCGACTCCTTTCAGGATCTGCAGCTTACCATAGGTCTTGGTCAGATTCTTTGCCTCTAGCATGTGGCTAAGATAGAAATTGACTGTGTAATGTGCGAATATTCCCCAGCTCAAACTCAGAAACAACTGGCATCCTGCCCTTTGAAATCCGGCAGGGTTCACCGGCGGCAATGCCAGACGGATGCGGTTGCCGCGGACTCACAGCCGGTGCCGCACGAAAATTAAAGTTTCAGAAATTGGTTCAAAGTAGTAGTTTTACGCCGGTTAAAACATAAGCAATGAATATTCACGAATATCAAGGGAAAGCCATATTAAAAAGCTTCGGAGTACGGGTACAAGAAGGCATTGTTGCCGACACTCCTGAAGAAGCCGTCGAAGCTGCTAAAAAATTAAAGGAAGACTTCAACTCGGACTGGGTTGTCGTTAAAGCTCAGATTCATGCAGGCGGACGCGGAAAGGGCGGCGGTGTTAAACTTGCCAAAAATCTTGATGAGGTCCGCGAGAAAGCCGGCCAGATCATCGGAATGCAGCTGATCACCCCGCAGACCGGACCCGAAGGTAAGAAGGTGAACAAGGTGCTGGTTGCGCAGGATGTTTACTATCCCGGAGAAAGTGAGACCAAAGAGTTTTACATGAGCGTTTTACTGGACCGTGCAAAAGGCCGTAATATCGTTATGTATTCCACCGAAGGCGGAATGGACATCGAAGAAGTGGCTGAGAAAACTCCTCACCTGATCTTCAAGGAAGAGATCGATCCCAAAGTAGGCCTGAGATCTTTCCAGGCAAGCAAGATCGCCTTCAACCTGGGCCTGAGCGGTGCGGCTTATAAAGAAATGACCAAATTCGTTGCCGCGCTTTACAAAGCATACGAAGGCACGGATTCATCCATGTTCGAGATCAACCCGGTCCTGAAAACCTCCGACAACAAGATCCTGGCGGTTGATGCCAAGGTAAACCTGGACGACAACGGTCTGTTCCGTCATCCGGATTACGCAGCGTTACGTGATACGACAGAGGAAGATCCGATGGAGGTTGAAGCGAGCGAATCGAACCTGAACTATGTAAAGCTGGATGGAAACGTCGGCTGTATGGTAAATGGTGCCGGTCTTGCGATGGCTACCATGGACATCATCAAACTTGCCGGCGGAGATCCGGCTAACTTCCTGGATGTGGGCGGAACAGCCAATGCGCAGACTGTCAAGGCCGCATTCAACATCATCCTGAAAGATCCGAACGTAAAAGCGATCCTGATCAATATCTTTGGCGGAATCGTTCGTTGCGACCGTGTTGCCCAGGGAGTTATTGACGCCTACAATGAAATCGGAAATATTCCGGTGCCTATCATCGTGCGTCTGCAGGGTACCAATGCTGAAGAAGCCAAGAAACTGATTGATGAATCAGGACTTAAAGTCTACTCTGCCATCCTGCTGAAGGAAGCGGCAGATCTGGTAAAAAAGGTCCTTTCAGAATAAGCAGCATGCATATTAACAACAAAAGCCATCTTCTCAGATGGCTTTTGTTGTTTTACACCGTCGCGACGCGCAACGGCCGGATATCGATCTTCTCCCAGACCTTCCCGGTAACGTATGGCTCCTGCTCCTTCCATTGCAAAAGCTCCGTCTCAGTTTCAAACTGGAGGATCAGGTTCGATCCGATCATCCGGTCCTCATTGTCGAGGATCGCTCCGGCAAACAGGAAGTTCCCCTGCGCCTTCAATTCCCTGACGCCCTGAAGATGTGCTTCTCTCGCCTCCAGACGGCGGCCCGGCGCCCCCGCATCGGTATAGTCGAGGGCGAATATGGTATACTGCTTCATTTATTTATGTCGTATAGATCAAAAAACTCAAAAAAAAGACCCGGTAACCGGGCCCTGTGTTCATTCAGCTTAAATAACAGCCTGCCGCAGGCGGATCAGTTTCACCATCAGGTCCTCCAGGAAATCCAGGTGCAGCATATTCGCGCCGTCAGATTTCGCATTCGAAGGATCGGGATGCGTCTCAATGAATAACCCGTCCGCCCCGACGGCAATAGCGGCCTTGGCAATCGTACCGATCAGTTCCGGTTTACCGCCGGTCACGCCGGAAGTCTGGTTAGGCTGCTGCAGCGAATGCGTGCAGTCCATGACCACCGGTACGCCGAAACTCTTCATTTCCGGGATGCCCCGGTAATCGACAATCAGGTCCTGGTAACCGAACGTATTTCCCCGATCGGTCAGGATCACGTTCGGGTTGTCCGAGTCCTTCACCTTATCGACCGCGAACTTCATGGATCCGGCGGAAAGGAACTGTCCCTTCTTGATATTGATCGTCTTACCGGTTTTCGCAGCGGCAACCAGCAGGTCGGTCTGCCGGCATAGAAAAGCCGGAATCTGCAGGACATCCACATAGGCTGCAGCCATGGCCGCCTCTTCGCTCTCATGAATGTCGGTAACGGTCGGAACCCCGAATTCCCGGCTGACCTTCTGCAGGATCTTCAGCGCCTTTTCATCGCCTATACCGGTGAAGGAGTCGATCCGGGAACGGTTCGCCTTCCGGTAGGAGCCTTTAAAGATCAGGGGGATCTGCAGCTTATCGGTTATGGTAACGATACGCTCGGCGATCCGCAGCGCGATTTCTTCGCCTTCAATGGCACATGGGCCTGCCATCAGGAAAAAGTTTCCGCTGGCGGTATTTTTTAACTGGGGGATATTCTCTAAAATCATTAATTGCCTAATTCTGATAAAAACTTAATCCGCATCAACTGAATTTCTTCGCGGGTATAATCATCGTCGCCCAGTTCCTTCAGGGCAGCGTCGATCGAATCGACTTCCGCCGACCGGAAGTAGTCGAATACTTCATCCTGACGGTCCTCATCAAGTACTTCGTCGATGTAATAGCCCAGGTTCAGCTTGGTTCCGGAACTGACGATCGTTTCCACCTCGCGGAGGATCTCTTCATATGACAGTCCTTTGGAAGCCGCAATGTCCTCCAGCGCGATCTGCCGGTCAATATTCTGAATGATCGACACTTTAAGAGCCGACTTGTTCGCAGCACTCTTTACGACCAGGTCCACCGGCCGGTCGATATCATTTTCTTCGACGTACTTCCTGATAAGCTCCACGAACGGACTGCCGAATTTCAGGGCTTTCCCGGCGCCGACCCCATGGATCTGTTTAAGCTCTTCCAGGCTGACCGGATAGTGCGTGCACATTTCCTCCAGGGAGGGATCCTGGAAGATCACGAACGGCGGCAGGCTCTTCTGTTTGGCGATCTTCTTCCGGAGATCCTTCAGCATCTGAAGCAACTCCGTATCCAGTGCGCCTCCGGCGGCCTGACCGTGATCGTCGCCCTCATCCTCCGTTGTTTCCATCGGGTTGTTGAGGATGAATTTAATGGTGTGGGGATTGCTGATGAACTGCCGGCCCAGTTTGGTGATCTTCAGCAATCCATAGGCGTCAATATCCTTCTGCAGGAAATTCCCCAGGACGGCCTGCCGCATCAGCGACTGCCAGTAGACCTCTCCCTGCTCCTTCCCGCTCCCGAACACCGGAAGCTTGTTATGCTGATATGCGGAAATCTGGGCATTATCCATACCGAGCATAATCCGGATGATATGCTGGTCGTCAAACTTCTCGCCGAGCTCCTCAACCAGTCTGAGCGCACTGGCCAGAGACTCCTCAGCCTCGAAATATTTCTTTTGATTCCGGCAGTTGTCGCACATGTTGTTACAGCCGGTCTCGTTGAAGTTTTCGCCGAAATAATGCAGGATCTGTTTTCTGCGGCAAACCGAAGATTCGGCGTAGTCGATCACTTCCTTCAGGATCTGGGTTCCGATCTCGCGTTCGGAGACCGGCTTATCCTTCATGAACTTGGCCAGTTTTTCCACGTCTTTCTCCGAATAGAAAGCGACGCAGATCCCTTCTCCGCCATCCCGGCCTGCCCGACCGGTTTCCTGGTAGTAGCCTTCCATGCTTTTAGGAATATCATGGTGGATCACATACCGGACATCCGGTTTATCGATACCCATTCCGAACGCAATGGTAGCCACGATCACGTCGACCTCTTCCATCAGGAATTTGTCCTGCGTTTCGGCCCGGGTCTTGGGATCCAGTCCCGCATGATAAGGCAGGGCCTTCACGCCGTTCAGATTGAGCGCTTCGGCCACTTCTTCGACCTTCTTGCGGCTGAGGCAGTAAATCACGCCGGATTTACCGGAGTTCATTTTGACGTATTTGACGATCTCCTTCAGCACATTACGCTTGGCACGTACCTCATAGAACAGGTTGGCGCGATTGAAGGAGGACTTGAACACGGCCGCATTGTTCATCTGGAGATTCTTCTGAATGTCCAGCTGGACTTTCGGGGTCGCCGTAGCGGTCAGTGCGATGATGGGAATATTTTCTCCGAGGTTATTGATCACCTGACGGATCTTCCGGTATTCCGGACGGAAATCGTGTCCCCATTCCGAAATACAGTGGGCTTCGTCAACGGCTACGAACGATACCATGACCGATCGCAGGAAATCAATATTATCCGTTTTGGTGAGAGACTCCGGGGCGACGTAGAGCAGCTTGGTATGTCCGCCGAGGACATCCTGTTTTACCCGGGCTATATCACTCTTGGTGAGTGACGAATTCAGGAAATGGGCGATGGTATCATTTCCGCCGAAAGCCCGGAGCTGGTCGACCTGATTCTTCATCAGGGCTATCAGCGGCGAGATCACGATGGCGGTTCCTTCACTCATCAGGGCGGGCAGCTGGTAGCAGATGGATTTGCCGCCCCCCGTTGGCATGATTACAAAAGTGTCTTTCTTTTGCAGGATGCTGTTAATAATGGCTTCCTGGTCCCCTTTAAACTTATCAAAGCCAAAAAAATTTTGTAGATTATCAAATAACGACTTTTTTACTTCCATTGTATTTTTCCACGTCTTTCGGAATTTTTTAGAAAGGCAGGAATTAACCTCAAAAATAATATAATTTTGCCCTTAACCCGTCCTGATTATTAAATATTACCATTTGAAGACCAAATCCGAGATACATCAAACAGCGATCAAAACGCTGAAGTTAGAAGCTGAAGCAATTCTGAGCCTTTCCAGTCGAATAAACGAAGATTTTACTTTAATAGTACAGAAGATACTGGAACTGAAGGGCCGCGTAATCATCACCGGGATCGGCAAGAGTGCCATTATCGCGCAAAAGATCGTGGCAACCTTTAATTCGACCGGAACTCCGGCTATCTTTATGCATGCTGCGGACGCCGTTCACGGGGACCTGGGCATGATCCAGTCGGACGATCTGGTGATCTGCATCTCGAAGAGCGGAAACTCGCCCGAGATCAAGGTGCTGACGCCCCTGCTGAAAAGCGCCGGGAATATCCTGGTGGGCATGGTAGGCGATCTGGGCTCTTTCCTTGCACGCGAAGCGGACCTGATCCTGGACACGACCGTGGACAAAGAAGCCTGTCCGAACAACCTGGCCCCGACGACCAGTACGACCGCTCAGCTGGCCATCGGCGATGCGCTGGCGGTCTGCCTGCTGGAATGCCGGGAATTCACCAGCCGGGATTTCGCCAAGTATCATCCCGGGGGATCCCTGGGCAAACGGCTGTACCTGAAAGTGGGCGATCTGGCCAACCATAACGAGAAACCCCAGGTGTCTGCCGGTACGTCGGTCAGCGATGTCCTGGTGGAGATCACCAAGAATCGCCTGGGAGCTGTAGCCGTGATCGAAAACGGAAAAATTGCCGGCGTGATCACTGACGGCGACATCCGGCGGATGATGGAGGTTCACCCGAGCATTCACGGCCTGACCGCCGCGGATATTATGGGCAGATCCCCTAAGACGATCAATAAAGAAGAACTTGCTGTCAATGCACTCGATATCATGCGGGGAAATAACATCACCCAGCTGCTGGTGACCTCAGGCGACCGGTATGACGGGATTGTCCACCTGCACGATCTGTTGAAAGAAGGCATTATATAAAAAAAACCTCATGAAGAATTTTTACGCCCTCATCATGGCAGGCGGCATAGGTAGCCGTTTCTGGCCGAAAAGCCGGACTGCCTGCCCCAAGCAGTTCCTGGACATCCTGGGAACCGGGAAGACGCTGATCCAGCAAACCTATGACCGGTTCAGCAAGATTCTTCCGAAAGAAAATATCTTTATTGTAACCAACGACAGTTACCGGGGACTGGTCAGCGAGCAGCTTCCGTCCATCTCCGATAACCAGATCCTGGGCGAGCCGGTGATGCGGAACACCGCTCCCTGTATCGCCTACGGCTGCAATAAGATCTATGAGCTTGACCCTGACGCTTCGATCGTGGTCGCCCCGTCCGATCACCTCATCCTGGACGAGCAGGCCTTTATTGAAGCAATCCGGAAATCGCTGGATACCGCATTAAAACATGACTGCCTGATCACCCTGGGCATCAAACCTTCCCGCCCGGATACCGGGTACGGTTATATCCAGTTCAATACCACGGTCATGGAGGAAGAGTTCCATAAGGTCAAGACATTCACCGAAAAACCGAATGCTGAGCTGGCCAATACCTTTGTTCAGAGCGGCGAATTCCTCTGGAATGCGGGCATTTTTGTCTGGTCCGCCAGGAACATCCTGAAGGCTTTCGAACAATATCTTCCGGAAATGAGCGAGACCTTCAAGGAGGGTCACAATAGCTATAATACGGATTCGGAACGCACCTTCATCCAGAATGCCTACTACCAGTGCACCAATATTTCCATCGATTACGGAATTATGGAAAAGGCGGACAACGTATACGTGCTGCCTTCAGATTTCGGATGGTCGGACCTGGGAACCTGGGCCTCGGTCTACGATCTCGCAGACAAGGACTATGTCGGAAACGTCGTGATCCCTTCGGAAAGCGTGATCATGTACGACTCTTCCAACTGCATGGTCAATGTCCCCAAAGAAAAACTGGTGATTCTCCAGGGACTTCACGATTACATCATCGTCGACGACCACAATGCCCTGCTGATCTGCCCGCGTGACCAGGAACAAAGTATCAAGCAGATCGTCGCGGACATCAAGCAGCGGTACGGATCAACGTACATCTGATGCGAAGTTCCGCTGCCGTATCGCCTCATACAGGATGATACCGGTTGAAACCGACACGTTGAGCGATTCAATCTCGCCGAACATCGGGATCTTGGCAAGATGCTCCGCGATGCGGATCAGCTCGGTCGAGATTCCGTCCTCTTCAGACCCCATGATCACCGCCGTAGGCGCGGTATAGTCGGGCCGATAGATATAGTCATTGGTCTTTTCCGTACAGGCGACCAGCTGGATGCCCGATTCCTGCAGGAATTTACAGGTCTTCAGCAGGCTGTCGTGACGGCACACCGGGATCTTGTATAAGGCCCCTGCCGAAGTCTTGATCGCATCAGGATTGATCTGTGCCGATCCTTTGGAAGGAACGACGATCGCATGAACCCCGCAGCATTCGGCCGTCCGGGCGATGGCCCCCATATTCCGGACATCGGTGATATTGTCCAGGACCAGGATCAGCGGCGTCTCCCCTTTTTCGTAGATTGCCGGGATCAGGTCCTCGATCTTCTGATAGATGATCGGAGAAATAAAGGCGATCACGCCCTGGTGATTCTTGGCCGTGATCCGGTTCAGTTTCTCGACCGGGACCTGCTGGTAAACCAGATTCCTTTCCTTCAAAACCTCCTTCAGCTCATGGATGATCTGGCCGGAAAGCCCGCGCTGCACGAACAGCGATTCGATCTCCTTCCCGCTTTTTATGGCTTCAATAACGGCCCGTATCCCGAAAACCATCTGGTTGACTTCTCTTTTCCCTCTTGTGGAGTTAGTGTTCATCTGTAATTCTGTATGAGGCACGAAGGTACCGAAAAATTGTGTCTAACCGCGATAAATACATCCCGCTGACAAACACCCGGGGCGGATATCAACAGCCGCTAAAGTTATTAACAACGCATTCTGACGCTGATTATCAGGAGCCGTTTTTCGTTTCTGACAGGTTATTAACATCCCATGTTAAAAAGAAGCGTTAAAATCTTCAGGGTATCAAATTGTGTACTTTGCTAAAAAACTTCGTTGTGCAGAACTTCTGAATTCCGCGGCCCGTTTTTGTCCTATTTTTGTATCGTTATGAGTTTAGAGAACGAACAAGATTTCAGCCGGTCCAAAACACCCTTTACAGACAAGAGAACGCGGTTAAACAATATGGTCAGCGGTCTTGGGAAGCTGCCTCCGCAGGCGGTCGACCTGGAGGAAGCGGTACTGGGTGCGCTGATGCTTGAAAAGGACGCGCTTTCAGCGGTAATTGATATTCTGAAGCCGGAAGTATTCTACAAGGACACCCACCAGAAGATCTTTTCCGCCATCTCGACCTTATTTCAGAAGTCCTCCCCGATTGATATCTTAACGGTCACTTCCCAGCTGCGCACGCAGGGCGACCTGGAGATGATCGGCGGAGCCTATTACATTACCGAACTCACCAACAGGGTCGTTTCAGCGGCCAACATCGAATACCATGCCCGGATCATCTCCCAGAAATTCATTCAGCGTGAACTGATCCGGATATCTACGGAAATCATCAATAACGCCTACGAAGATACTACGGATATCTTCGACCTGCTGGATCATGCGGAAAAGAACCTTTTCGACATCGCCCAGAACAATCTCCGCCGGGATTCCAGAAAAATGGATGATATCATCCGGGAATCCCTGGATCAGCTTGAGAAGATCAAGGACAAGGTAGACGGGCTTACCGGGGTTCCGTCAGGCTTCACCGGCCTGGACCGGATGACCTCCGGCTGGCAGCCGTCCGACCTGGTCATCATTGCGGCACGTCCCGCAATGGGAAAGACGGCCTTCGTGCTGAGCTGCGCGCGCAATGCTGCCGTGCAGTTCGACAAGCCGGTGGTCGTGTTTTCACTGGAGATGTCCTCGGTACAGCTGGTGAATCGTCTGATCTCCGGGGAGGCCGAAATTGAACAGGAGAAGCTTCGTAAGGGAAACCTGGCTGAATGGGAATGGCAGCAGCTTCATTCGAAGATCGGAAAACTGACCGAGGCACCGTTGTTCATCGATGATACGCCGGCCCTCAACATCTTTGAATTCCGCGCCAAATGCCGGCGTCTGAAGGCCCAGTACGACATCCAGATGATCATTATCGACTACCTTCAGCTGATGCACGGAAAAGGCGAAGGAAAAGGCGGAAACCGGGAACAGGAGATCGGTAGCATCTCCCGGGCACTGAAATCGGTCGCCAAGGAGCTGAATGTCCCGGTACTGGCACTGTCCCAGCTGAGCCGGGCGGTGGAAAGCCGGCCGGGCGCCCAGAAAAAGCCTATGCTTTCCGACCTGCGGGAGTCCGGATCCATCGAGCAGGATGCGGATATGGTGTTGTTCCTCTACCGGCCGGAATATTACGGACTCACGGAAGACGAAGAAGGAAAATCCACCGTCGGAATCGGCGAGGTCATTATCGCCAAACACCGTAATGGTGAGACCGGTACCGTACCGCTGCGTTTCATCGGCAAATACGTGAAGTTTGCGGATCTGGAAGAAGACTTCTCCGGCGGTTCATCGTTTAGCGGATCAGCCGCGGATCCGTTCGCGGGTATGACTCCCTCCCAGGATTTTGACCGGCCGAACAACTTTATTATCCGGCCGTCACGAATGGACGATCTGGATGAGGAACCACCGTTCTAAGATCACAGGAAATAGCCCAGCAGAACCCCGAGCAAGATCAGCACCGGGGTTTTTATTTTGGTATAGCGGAGCAGCAGGAACGTTCCGGCAATGATCGCCAGTGAGATGAGCTCGAAGCCGACGTGCCGGAACAGGAGCAGGAACGCAGCCCCGAGGAAACCGACGGATACGGCATTGATGCCGGAAAGCGAGTTCCGGATCCGGTTGATCTTTTTCAGATCATTCCAGAAGGGAACGATAAACAGGATCAGGATCAGCCCGGGCAGGTTGATCCCGAGTACGGCGACCAGGGCACCCAGAGCCTGACCGGCAGGACCGTAACCAAAATTCTTCAGCGTGATGGCTCCCAGAAATGAGGTAAAGGAAAACGTCGGGCCGGGGATCGCCTGCTGCAGTGCATAGCCCGAGAGGAATTCCTGCGAGGTGAGATAGCCCTTCATCTCTACGAACTCCGTGTACATCAGCGGCACCAGGACCTGCCCCCCGCCGAAGATAAAGATCCCGTTCCGGTAAAAGTTCTCGAACAGACGGATCGGGAGACTGAAGGGCGAAGTCCGGTTAATGATCGCGCCCAGGGCCCCGAACAACAGCAGGATCCCGATAAAATACAAGACCTTACGCGTGTTGATACCCGAGAAAAGCCGGAACCGAAGTTCGCTTTCTTCGGGAGGCGATTCCAGGGCTGAGGAAATGATCCCGCCCAGCAGAATCAGCAGCGGGAATACATAGGCATTCCGGAGGATCAGCGTGGCCGCCACCGAACCCGACGCAAGCCAGAAGGAAGTCCTGAGCTTCAGCACCTTCCTCCCCAATGCATAGGTTGCGTAGCCCACTATGCCGACGGCCACGGGTTCGATGTACCGGATGATCTCATCAAACCGCTGCTTCTCATCCAGCCGCGTATAGAATACGGCCGCCGCCCCCATGATGGCGGCCGAAGGAAGCACCCAGATCAGAAACGTGATCAGGCTCAGCGGCAGGCCGCCTACCTTGTAGGCCACTCCCACCAGCGTCTGCGTTGAACTGGGCCCCGGCAGGATCTGCGTCAGGGCATTCAGCTCCAGCAGCTCCTCCTCGGTCACATACTTCCGGCGGTTCACCAGTTCCTTCAGCATGATCGCGATATGCGCCTGTGCACCGCCGAAGGCGGCCAGCGCAAACCACACGATATCATACAGAAAGATCAGTTTGCGCTTATCCAAGGTCAGTCATCTTCATAGTCCAGTCCCATGCAGGCATTATAGGCGGCCTGCAGCTCCGAAAACGCATGCTGATCGCGTGCATTGCGCGCGGTCTGCATCCCCTTGCGGTACGTACTTACCGCATCTTCCGACCGGCCCAGCGCCTCATAAAGTTTGGCCAGATGATAATAGGTGCCAACATAATCGGGATGATTTTGTATTAAATCTTCATAATATGTCAATGCCGTCCCGGTGTCGTTCATACTGACATACTCGGTTGCCAGGGCATATTTAAGGAAAGGATCCCCGGGCTCTTTCGCCAGAAATTCCAGGAGTTTTTCAATACGGGTTGGCTGCATTTTAAAAAGTAGCTTTTTTGATTTAGTTTTGCAAAAAAAGATAAATATGAAAATATTAGTCTGTATCAGTAACGTTCCGGATACAACCACAAAAATAACCTTTACAGATAATAACACGCAATTCAATACGGCAGGAGTTCAGTACATCCTGAATCCCTATGATGAAATCGCACTTGCACGTGCAATCGAGCTGTGTGAGGGCGGAAAAGGAACCGTGACTGTCATCAACGTCGGGGAAGCCTCCACCGAGCCTACCGTCCGGAAGGCACTGGCCATCGGCGCCGATGACGCGGTCCGGGTGAATGCCGCTCCGCGGGATGCCTATTTTGTCGCCTACCAGATCGCACAGTATGCCAAAAACCATGCGTTCGATATGATTCTGACCGGCCGCGAGTCGATCGACTATAATGGTGCCCAGGTAGCCGCCATGATCGGCGAATTCCTGGACATCCCCTCCGTTTCCATCATCAAAAAACTGGAATTTGACGGAACCACAGCTACGCTGAGCCGTGAGATCGAGGGCGGAAAGGAAGTCCTGAGTGTCCCTGCCCCTTTCGTGGCGAGCTGCGCCGAAGGCGTTGCTGAACCCAAGATTCCCAACATGCGGGGTATCATGTCTGCCCGCACCAAACCGCTGACGGTGGTTGAAGCCGGCGAGATCGAACAGGTTTCTTTCGTTACGCAGTTCGAAGTACCTCCGGCCAGAGGCGCAGTCAAAATGATCCCTGCCGAGGAAACTGAAAAGCTGGTCGTTTTGTTACACGCTGAAGCCCGCGTGATCTGATCAGGGTTATTGATCCATACACATAAAATTTAGAAAAGGTATATGTCTGTACTAGTATATGTAGAAAATACGGATGGCAAATTCAAGAAATCAGCCTTTGAGGCGGTCTCTTACGCGAAAGCGGTTGCCGCTCAAAACAATACCGGGGTAGTTGCTATCTCCATCGGAAACGTTAACCAGGATGACCTGGCCGGACTGGGAACATTCGGTGCCGACAAGGTACTTTCCGTATCCGGCGAGCAGTTGAAGACCTTCGTGAACCAGGCCTACGCGTCTGTGATCGCACAGGCTGCCAAAAAAGAAGATGCGAAAATAGTCATCATGACCAATTCGTTCACCGGAAAGGGCCTTGCTCCCCGGGTTGCAGTAAAACTGCAGGCCGGCCTGGCTGCCGGCGCAGTGGAGGTTCCCGTATCCGGAGGCGACAAGCTCGTCGTAAAAAGAACCGCTTTCTCAGGAAAAGCCTTTGCGACCGTAGAACTGACTTCTGCGTTCAAGGTCATTACCCTGACACCGAATTCCTATCAGGTAACGGAGACCGGCGCACCTGCTACCGTGGAAACCTTCCAGGCTGAAGCGGCGCCGTCCGACTTTAAGACTATCGTCAAGGAAATCGTACGCGCCACCGACAAGGTATCCCTGCCGGAAGCGGAACTGGTTGTTTCAGCCGGCCGCGGAATGAAAGGGCCGGAAAACTGGCACCTGATCGAAGAACTTGCCGACGCACTCGGGGCGGCAACCGCCTGCTCCAAACCGGTTTCTGATGCAGGCTGGCGGCCGCATGAAGAACACGTGGGACAGACCGGTATCGCAGTCAGTCCGAACCTGTATATCGCCATCGGTATTTCCGGTGCCATCCAGCACCTGGCCGGGGTCAGCTCATCCAAGACGATCGTCGTCATCAATAAAGACCCCGAGGCTCCGTTCTTCAAAGTAGCCGATTACGGAATCGTCGGCGATGCCCTCGAAATCGTGCCTAAACTGACGGCCGCAGTGAAAGCATATAAAGCAAACGCATAGTAAACTAAATTAAGAGGCTACTGTTAGCCTGTTAGCCTCTTATATTATTGCATGAAAAAGATCAAGCTCGACATAGTAGGGTTATCATATAGCCAGACACAATCTGGAGCCTATGCACTGGTGCTCGGGGAAATCAACGGCCGGCGCCGCCTGCCTATTATTATCGGGGGGTTCGAGGCCCAGGCCATTGCCATCGAGATTGAGAAAATGACGCCCAGCCGTCCGCTCACCCATGATCTTTTCAAGGCCTTTGCACTGTCCTACAATATCTCGATCCAGGAAGTCATCATCTATAACCTGGTCGACGGGATCTTCTATGCCAAACTGATCTGCAGCGACGGAAAGAAGTCCATGGAAATTGACGCGCGCACCTCGGACGCGATCGCGCTGGCGGTCCGTTTCGAATGCCCGATCTACACCTATGAGTTCATCCTGGCGACAGCGGGCATCGTGATCGAAGGAAATGACTTCGTCTTCCTGGAGAACCTGGAGGGACCGGCCGAGGAAAAAGCGGCTACCTCCGCCACCAACTATTCTTCCCTTACCGACGAGGAACTGAAGGCCAAGCTCCAGGAGGCCCTGGCCGAGGAAGCCTACGAGAAAGCCGCGAAAATCCGTGACGAGATATCCAAAAGAAAATCATCCTGATCCCCCAAGATCTTCCGATGAGCTGCTGACCTTCAATGGATAAACTTTTTCATATTCCTCCAATTAATTCTATCTTCAGCATTTATTTTCTAAAAACTTCTTATGAGTGTTAAGCTTCGCCTGATCCTGATGAATTTTTTCCAATTTTTCATCTGGGGATCGTGGTTATTGACGATTGGTGCCTACTGGTTTCAGAATAAGCAATGGTCCGGCGCCGAGTTCGGACTGATCTTCTCAACCATGGGGATCTCAGCCATTTTCATGCCCGCGCTGACCGGTATCATCGCCGACCGCTTTGTTAATGCGGAGAAGCTTTACGGGCTGATGCACATCCTGGGTTCGGTGACGCTATTCATGCTTCCGTCCGTAGGCAATCCATCCGCATTTTTCTGGGTGATCCTGCTGAACATGATCTTCTATATGCCAACCCTGTCGCTTTCCATCACCGTCGCCTATTCTGCGCTGAAGAACGACCAGAAAGACGTGGTTAAGGACTACCCTCCCATCCGGATATGGGGAACGATCGGCTTCATTGCGGCACTCTGGGTCGTCAGCCTTTCGCACAACGAAACCTCCGCCAATCAGTTCTACATCGCATCGGTCGTATCGCTGGCACTGGGCCTTTATGCCTTCACGCTTCCGAAATGTCCGCCGCTTTCCAGAACCGTGGACACCAAATCCTTTGCCAGTTCCCTCGGACTGAATGCCTTTGCTTTGTTCAGGGAGCGCCGGTTCGCTGTGTTCTTTATATTCTCACTCTTACTGGGCGCCGCACTGCAGCTGACCAATGCCTACGGGGATACGTTCCTGCATGATTTTGCGAATGTTGAGGCGTATCGCGACAGCATTGCCGTAAAATACCCGGCCATTATCATGTCGATCTCCCAGATCTCCGAAACACTGTTCATCCTGGCTATTCCGTTCTTCCTCAGGAAATTCGGTATTAAATATGTCATGATCTTCAGTATGGTTGCCTGGGTGCTTCGTTTCGGCCTGTTCGCCTTCGGAAACCCGGCTGACGGACTTTGGATGATCATCCTGTCCTGCATCATCTACGGCATGGCATTTGACTTTTTCAATATCTCCGGCTCCCTGTTTGTGGAGACCCAGACTGACCCGAAGATCCGCGCCAGTGCCCAGGGATTGTTCATGATGATGGTCAACGGATTCGGCGCCCTTTTCGGAAGCTTTGCAAGCGGCGTCATCATCGACCGGTACTTTACCCTTGCTGACAACAGCAAGGACTGGCACGGGATCTGGCTGGCCTTTGCAGGTTATGCGCTGGTTCTGACCGTGGTGTTCCCGCTGATCTTCAAATACAAGCATAACGCAGCACTGTCCCGGGTGATCAACCATTAACCGGTCGCCAGGCTTATCTCATACCGGCATGAATCATTACCGTGCAGAAAAGACGTGCCTGAACTGCGGTTACCAGGTCGATCAAAAGTATTGCAGCAACTGCGGGCAGCCGAACGTGGAGCTCAGGGAACCGTTCTGGCATTTCATCGGCCACAGTATCTCCCATTACTTTCATTTTGACTCCAAGTTCTTTCATACCCTCCGGCCCCTGCTGACGGAACCGGGCCGCCTGACGCTCGAGTACCTGGCCGGAAGACGGATGGCCTTCCTGCACCCGGTCAGCATGTATATCTTCGTATCCATCGTATACTTCCTGATCGTGCCGCCGATGTCACAGTCCAGAGACGAAGATGATCATGAACCGGTGAAGGAGGAACAGGTTGCGTTGACCGCCGATTCGGTGAACCGGATCGAAGATGAGTTCCGCCAGGAAGTAGGCCCGGTAAACGACAGTACCCTCCTTTCAAAGGGTTTCCGCGCACTATCCCTGCAGAAACAGGTCAAACAGTTTGAAAAACTATCATTCCGGCAACAGGAGATCCTGCTGGACAGCCTGAAAAAAGACCGGAGCAGCGGGGCCGACAGCCTGAAGGACCTGGTCATGGTTCTCCAGGACGCGCATATCGAGAAGCAGGACAGCACTTATGAATCCTACCTGAAGCGCCAGAACGCCCTGCCGGCAGATCAGCAGGACAACTGGCTGAAAAAGAAATTAAAGAAAAGGGAGATTGCCATCGAACGGAAGACCGACGAGAACTGGAATATTAAGAAAGAAGTCCAGAAATACAACCCTAAACTGTACTTCCTGCTGATGCCGCTGTTCGCATTTTTCCTGATGCTGAACTTCAGAAAGAACCGGAGATACTATATCGAGCACCTGATCTTTACTATTCATTTCTTCACGGCGTTCTTCATCTTCCAGATCCTTGTCAAGCCGCTGGATCACTTCCTCTTCAACAATGACTCGAGCCTGTTCGCCCTGGCGCAGTTCCTCGTTATTCTCTGGTATATCTATACGGCACTGAAGGTCTTCTATCAGCGGAAGAAAGGGACGACCATCCGAAAGATCATCACGCTGAGTATCCTGCTGGGAATCGCCTACCTGATCTGCTACGGGATCATCTACTCGGTCGTATACTGGATCGCCTGACCGGCAACTGTCAGTATATAAATGAACCCGGCTCGGGAGACCTTTTTTTTATGAACATCTTCCTGACAGCCGGGCGCTCGCCCCGATCAGACCGGCACATGTACGCCGGAAGGGACCACAAAAAACCCGGCTCTGAACAGAGACCGGGTCTTTCTATTGAATTTAAAATTAAAATCTTAACGGCTGCCGATTTCGACGTAATTGCGATCCACCTGGCCGGTGTAAATCTGGCGCGGGCGACCGATCGGCTCACGGTTTTCACGCATTTCCTTCCATTGCGCGATCCATCCCGGAAGACGTCCCAGTGCGAACAGCACGGTGAACATCTCGGTAGGGAATCCAAGCGCCCGGTAGATGATACCGGAGTAGAAGTCCACGTTCGGGTATAGCTTCCGCTCTACGAAGTACGGATCATTCAGCGCAGCCTCTTCCAGCTTCTTGGCGATCTCCAGGATCGGATCATTGACGCCAAGTTTGTTCAGTACGTCGTCACACGCTTTCTTGATGATCTTTGCCCGGGGATCAAAGTTCTTGTAAACACGGTGTCCGAAGCCCATCAGGCGGAAACTGTCATTCTTGTCTTTTGCCTTGTTCAGCCATTTCTCGGTATCGCCGCCGTCATTCCTGATCTTCTCAAGCATTTCAATAACCGCCTGGTTCGCTCCGCCGTGCAGCGGTCCCCATAACGCCGATATACCCGCGGAAACCGATGCATACAGGTTCGCGTCGGATGATCCGACCATACGGACGGTCGAAGTGGAACAGTTCTGCTCGTGATCCGCATGCAGGATCAGGAGTTTATTCATGGCGTCAACGACGACCGGATCGATCTCGATCTCTTCCGTCCGCTGTCCGAAGGTCATGTTCAGGAAGTTGGTCACGTAGTCCAGCTTATTCTGCGGGTAGATCAGCGGATGACCCAGGGACTTCTTGTAGATCCAGGATACGATTGTCGGCATTTTGGCGATCAGTTTAATGATCGTCAGGTTCTCCTCTTCAGTGCCGGACTTGCTGTTGAGCGCTTCCGGATAGAAAACAGACAGGGAAGCGATCAGTGAGCACAACTGGCCCATCGGATGCGCTTTTGACGGGAACCCGTCAAAAAACTTTTTCATATCCTCATGAACGAGGGTATGACGGCTAATTTTGGATTCGAACTCCTCCAGCTGCGCGCTGGTCGGAAGGTCTCCGTAAAGCAGCAGGTACGCGACTTCGATGAACGATGACTTCTCAGCCAGCTGCTCAATCGGATAACCCCTGTATTTCAAAATACCCTGCTCTCCGTCCAGGTATGTAATCGCACTTTTGGTCGCTCCGGTATTCTTATAACCTGAGTCCAGGGTAATAAAACCGGAGACGTCACGTAACTTGGAAATATCAACAGCAGATTCCTTCTCGGTGCCTGTTACTATAGGAAGATCATATGATTTATCACCTATTTTTAACGATGCTAATTCTGACATATTTAATTGGTGTTATGGGACAAAATTAAATAATTCTGCCTCTTTTGAAATTAAAAACGACCTAAAGCAATTAATTTTTTGTAAAGGAAATGTAACGTTTGTATGGACAAATGATTTTCCCGGGGCCATTCAGCGCGCTTCCGGACCGGACCGGATCCGGCGTGCCGGCTCCGGTCCGGCCGCTTGAACGGAGGGGCCGGGATCTGCAATCCCGCTAAACCGAACCACGCGTTCAGGTGTTAAGTCTGAAACTTGAAACATATGGAAATATTTAAGATCAATGATCCTGATACGAATGAAGTCAGAACCCTTCAGGTAGCCCCGGTCCAGCTCAGGGACCAGCAGGGATGGACAGTAAGTTTTGAAGGCGGTGAAGAGTCTACCCTGGTCGTTGACCAGCACGGAATATGGAAACAGGTGGAAGGAAACGATCTTAAACCTGCGCTGGTCTCTGAGATCGGACGGGCGATCGAAGCCCAGATGACCTCCGGTAGTTTCTGAAAAACAGCCGCAGCGTTCGCTGCGGCTTTATAATATACATGAAGAGCCCGGTTCTATTCCTGTTCCGCGGTCGCCTGCTGATTCACGAATCCTTCGGCAATCTGGGTCAGTTTCGCATCAGTTTGCTTTTCTTCCTCCAGCGTCTCATCCAGCAGTGAAGCGGCTTCGGTCAGGCCCAGTACGTTGGCCAGCGTCCGCAGCGTACCGTAGGAGGCGATCTCATAGTGTTCGATTTTCTGAAGGGCGGAGATGATCCCTGCATCGCGGGTCATCGTGCCGTTTTCGGTATCCTCCAGGATTCCCTTGCCCTCTTCAACCAGTCCTTTCATGGCTTCGCAGGTCTTGGCAGACGCCTTCTTCCCCAAAAGTTCGAACACCCGCTCCAGGCGTTCGATCTGCCCCTCGGTCTGGCGCGCATGCATTTCAATGCCGGAGCGCAGTTCGTCAGAGGTGCTGGACTTCGCCATCTTCGGCATCGCTTTCAGCAGATGCTTTTCTGCGAAATAAATGTCTTTAAGCTCATCCTGAAACAATTTCATGAGAGCCAGCTTATCTTTCTCGTTGGTACCTCCGGTCGACTTTGCATTTGATTGTCTTTTCATAAGTATTAGTTTAGTTAAAAATTTAACATCGTTGTTTATAAAAGGTTTGTCTCCGGGGTCAGATGCTCACCAGTTGCTGTTCGGCGAAAAAACGGTCCAGAGCATCTTCCAGGGCCGGTAACACCATCCCCTTCTCGCTTTTCAGCGCGCTGTACCGCGGGCGGGACGCCACCCAGTTCAGCTCTTCCATCGGGACAGCCTCCACCAGGGATCGTCTGAAGTTGCCGCGCACAGCGATCTCTTCGGCCAGGGCAGCCCAGGATACTGCGCCCCGGTTGGCCAGATGCCAGACACCCGCCGCATCATCGAGCAAAAGATCCAGGCTGTGCTGCACCAGGTCCGGCACATAGGTCGGGGAGATCCAGATGTTACCGGCTGCCCGGAAAGGGAGGTCCTGCTTGAAGGACTGCAGGGCCCCTACTACAAAATTGTACATATCCCAGGGACCGAAGAATGCACTGGTCCGGATCACCAGCGCCGAAGGATTGGCAGCACGTACGAGCTCTTCAGCCATTACCTTGCTTTTGCCGTAAACGTTCAGCGGGGACACCGGGTCGCTTTCCACATAGGATACCTCCTTCCGGCCGTCAAAAACCAGGTCGGAAGAGAAGGTCAGCAGCTTCACGCCGTGTTTGCGGCAAGCCCCGGCCAGAATACCGGGCAGTTCAGCATTGCTCTTCAGGCACTGTTCCGTTTCACTTTCGGCGTCGTCAACCCGCACAAAGCCGGCTGCGTTGACGATCGCCCATGGATTCAGGTCCTTGATAAGACGCTCAACGTCCCGGGGATCGCAGGGGACGAGGTCCTCCCGGCCCAAAAGCCGGTGACCGATACCGCGGGTCCCGGCGATCCGTGCGAAGGCGGTGCCGAGCGTACCGGTCTTACCCAGGATCAGCAGGGGTCTCTTACAGCTCAGCCGGGGCTTCTCCCCCGGATAATCCGCCGGGTACTCGATGCGGCAGTCGCGGTCCCACCAGCCGGCACATTCCATGACCGGGTGTTCATAGTCCTTCCCCGCCGCCAGTGTACGGATCATCCCGGCAAGCGCCGTAGGGCGCGGCTGTCCGGACCGGACATCGAACACCCCCGTTTCGTAGTGCCCGGTATCCCGGGTAAGCAGGTGACACCAATTGTAATTTCCGCTCAGCGCCCATGCCGTTACGGCCCGGAAAGGGACGCCTTCTGCCTTCAGACGGTTGGCAGCTTCCCAGATACCGTGAAACCAGCGCATCTGCTCCTCACGCGTGCAGCCCAGGTGGGCTTCCGTGATGGCCAGCGGCAGCCGGAACCGGTCCCAGGCTTCTTTCAGGAGCGCGTACGGGCCGGTTAGCCCGGCACCGGCAACCCGAACCACCTCCACATCGGCATACCGGTGCTTTCCGTTTCCCCCGTGCGTATGAACCGGGTAGTCCGACAGGCGCTCATCAAGGTACCGCTCGGAGGTCACATAGTAATTGAAGCCGCAGATGTCCGGGGGGCAGGGGTTATCCACAAAGAAATACAGGTGATCTTCCGGGATCCCGGCAGCGATGATCGTGTTCCACATGCTGTGAGACGGGGTTACCCTGCCGCAAAGCAGGTCAAGCGACAGCCACCGGCGCTCATTCTCAAAGTCCGCCTGGTATTGAAGCAGCGCGGTACTGTGTATCTTCCCGAGATCTTCGGTCAGCACAAACTGCGCTTCCGGGTTGACCTCCCGCACCGCTTTCATGGCCAGCACACTGGCCCTGCATTCGCTGACCAGGATCTTCAGGAAAGATGCGTGATCGGCCCTGTGGGGATACCACAGCCCGTAAAGTCCGCAGAACCGGGCGGTGGTCAGCGGCTCGTTGACGGGCGTATAAAAGGCTGCGCCGGGGAACCGGCGGGCCACTTGGCCGGCATAGGATGCCAGACCTTCGGCAAACGATCCGTCAAAAAAATCGGCATACCCCGGTCCGCTCCCGTGATGGACGAGCCCGATAATCGGGTCAATCTGCCGTTCGGCCAGGAGCCGAAGGCATTTCTCCGTATAAGTCCAGTCGATCCGCGAATCCGGGAGCGGTTTATGTTTCTCCCAGAGTACCGGGAAACGCAGTTTGGAAATACCAAGATCAGCGAAAGCCTGCAGATATTCCTCTGCCCGGTCATAATGGCCCAGCAGCTCGCACTGATCCTGGTAAGTATCATTCACACGGTTAATCGAGCATTCAATTCCGCCCCACAGATCAACTTTTTGATTGAACAACCTGATTTTTTCCATTTACAGCAGCCAGAGTCAGAGTTTGTTGATGGATCTTTTTAAAAGTCGACAACGCCTGCGCAACTACCTGGTCCATGTTGTAATATTTGTATGTGGCCAGACGCCCGACAAAGAACGTGTTGGTCAGCTGTTCAGCCAGCGTCTGATATTTCCTGTAGAGTTCTGCATTCTCTGCCCGCGGAATCGGGTAATACGGATCGCCTTCCGCCTTCGGGAACTCATAGACCAGCGTGGTCTTCTTATGATCCTGGCCGGTCAGATATTTGAATTCAGTAATCCGGGTGAACGCGTAATCGTTGGGATAATTCACGGTTCCGGTCTCCTGAAAGGTTTCCTGATCCAGGGTCTCGAACTTGAATTCCAGCGAACGGTAAGGCAGCTTGCCATACCGGTAATCGAAATACTCATCCACGGGTCCGGTGTAGATCACTTTTTTATGGCTGATCTCATCCTGGATCTCCTTGAAGTCCGTATTCAGCATGACCTTGATGTTGGGATGGTCGAGCATGCGCTCAAACATCCGGGTATATCCGTGCAGAGGCATCGCCTGGAACGTGTCGGTGAAATACCGGTCATCCTTATTGGTACGTGTCGGAACCCGGGCCGTAACCGAGGCATGCAACTGCGAGGGATCCAGGTCCCATTGCTTCCGGGTATAATTCCGGAAGAATTTCTCATAAAGTTCCCGTCCCACCTTACTGACCACCACATCCTCCGATGTACGGATCTCGGTCAGCTGTTCGGCGCGCGCCTGGAAAAAATCCTCCACGTCCTCACTGCTCAGGTTCAGTCCATACAGTTTGTTGATGGTATTCAGGTTGATCGGGATCGGCACCAGCTGGCCGTCTACGCTGGCCAGCACTTTATGCTGGTACGTCCGCCATTCCGTGAATTTCGACAGGTAGTCGAAGACTTCCCTGCTGTTGGTGTGGAAAATATGCGGTCCGTATTTATGGACGAGCACACCGGCCTCGTCATAATAGTCATATGCGTTTCCTGCAATATGATTCCGTTTATCGATCAGCAATACTTTTTTGTCAGCTACAGTCGCCAACCGTTCGGCCAAAACACTTCCTGCGAAGCCGGCTCCTACAATCAAAAAATCAAACATATCCCTTCCTTCTTAAGCCGCCAGCGTTTCTTTATTTTTTATCGTTGTTTTAATGAGTTCAAACATCTTTTCCTGGGTAATATCCCATGAGTTCTGGTTCAGGAACCGGTCTACCTCCGGCAACCAGGCTCTCCGGTCCATGATCAGCAGTTCCTCGATGGCCCGGATGAAATCTTCCGCATGATGCGCGATTCTCACCAGCCCCTTGTCTCCGTACGGATTGACCACGTCCCGGATCGCAGTGGAGACCACCGGGCGCCCGGCAGCCAGGTATTCCGGAGTCTTGGTCGGACTGATAAACCGGGTCGCATCATTCAGCTGAAACGGCAGCAATGCAACATCCCATCCTGAAAGATAGGCCGGAAGTTCCTTGTAGTCCTTGGAGCCCAAATAGTGGATATTGTCGCGAACCGGGAGATCTGCCGGATTGATCTTAACTACCGGGCCCAGCAGGACCAGCTGCCATTCCGGTCTGGCCTCAGCGATCTGACTGATCAGCCTGATATCGAATCGCTCGTCAATCACGCCGTAGAACCCGAGTTTGGTCCCGGAGATCCTCTTCTGGTCATCCGGTTCAACGGATCCTTTTCGCGCAGCGGCAAAATGCTCCCGCTCGATGCTGCTTGGAAAAGGGTGTATATTTTCGTGATGGTCCTTCTTGAATTCATACAGCGAATGGCCCCCGGTAAATACGACGTCCGCCTTGTCAAACAGTTTCCGTTCCATCAGCTTCAGTTCAGGCGGTGCGAATTTGAAATGAGAAAGTTCATCCATGCAGTCGTAAACAGTGAGCCGCGGATGGAAATACTCCGTGAAGGACATGGCCATTGGCGTATAATACCAGAATATGAACCGGGACAGGTCTTCATTATTCAGGAACTTATCCAGCAGATCGTCCAGCAACTCAGCTTCCTCTGCCTTGGAGACGCCTGCAGGCAAATGCGGTACGCCGACCCATAATTTATCGTCGCGTTTCGAAAAGGAGATATATGGATCACCCTCACAATCGAAAATTGGCTCTTCAACAAAGTATACGTTCAAACTCTTGGCGAATCGGCTTAACAGATGCTGTGGTCGCTGATAAACAAAATCCCATCTGAGATGGGAAAAGCAGATAAGATTCGTTGGGAAATTATTCATGTGCTTCATAGTTATCAACTTCACAACAGCCGTTTAAAGCCAAATGTTTGGCCTTAAGGGCTTCCCGGCGCCGCTGGCGGCCCGGCAGGCCCTATCCGGAGCACATCATTCCCCGGGCCGGAGTTCAAAAACGGTCCCGGGAAGCGCATAAATGGCTCATAGTCATTTGACTGTCAGTATCATGCGCAACACTGCCTGCAGGCCGGCAATTGATCATTTCAGGCTGACGGTCGGGTATTTTCCACATACATTTCACGTAGTTATCCGGACAACGATCCGGCGCCCGGTTACCAAACCCGCTGCCGTTGATGCTGTTGTTCAGGTATGAATAATACGGATTACGCAGCAGAGCAGCTCACCGGGCAGATCCTGGAGGTACTGCGGTTACAGTCGATGGGGACGGCCGAGGAAATCGCCTTTACCATCGCCGAGATACAGGGTATTTCAACCGAAGAGGGGAATGCGGAGATGATCCTGGCGGTAAGGGAACAGGCGGAAAAACTGGTTGAAGAGGGTAAACTGGAGGAGGTCCGAAGCAAACACGCCTCCAAGCGCTACCAGATAGCGAACTGAAAGGTGCGGAGAAAAGGTTTCCCGGGCCGGACAGACCCGGGAAACCCGGCTAATACTGGTGAAACCCCTGTGAAACGAATTCCAGGACCTTCGGCAGCGCTGTCCGCCAGTAGGTCCAGGTATGACCGCCGTCGCGGATGCGGAACTCATGCGGGATCTGCTTTTTTTTCATAGCGATATGCAGCAGGCTGTTCCCTTCAAACAGGAAGTCATCATCCCCGCAGTCAATATACCACCTGACAGCCGTTTTCTGCTGGTCGGGCAGTGCGTTGACCAGCTCAATGGCGTTATGCCGGCTGTAGTATTTCGCGATCACCGAATCGGCGACCCGGACCTGCTGCTGGTCCAGCCTTGTCCGGGCCTCCTCCGGGGTCAGCGGGCCGACATAGGCGCTCAGCGGACATGCGGAAGAAAACATGTCCGGCCGGTGAAGTGCGTACATCAGCGACCCGCCCCCGCCCATGGACAATCCTGCGACGGCGCGATAGCGCTTATCGCTCTTTACGCGGTATTTCTTTTCAATGTGCGGGATCAGTTCGTTGAAGAAGAAGTCCTCGTAGTTGAAGTCCCCGCGGATGTCATTGAAATAACCCAGGCGGCCTGCGCTTGCGTCCGGCATGACGATAATCATGGGCGTAGCCTGACCTTTTCTGATCGCCTGATCGGTGATCTGCAATACTTCGCCAAACTGGACCCAGCCCGTCTGATCGTCTCCCGCGCCGTGAAGCAGGTACAGGACCGGGTAGCTCCGGCTGGAAGTTTCATAGTCCGGAGGCAGGTACAGTGCGAATTTGCGGTCACCCTTCAGGATTTTGGAAGAAACCGTAAGATTATCAAATACGGTACCCGACTGAGCATGCAGCAGCATGGGGAACAACAGCAGTCCCCAGAGAAGTTTAAGGTAAGGTCTGGTCATAAGGTTTATTTTGACAACTAAAGTTAAATTATTTTCCCGACCAGGCAAGCCGGGGCGGTTCAAAGGCTCTTGAAATAATAGTAGAACATGGCCTTAACGATGCGGGACATCTGCCGCTCGCCGGTCACCCAGCCTGATATATCCCTGCGTTCAAGATCGGTATCGAACGCGATCTGCCGGATCTTCACCTCCTTCTCCAGCATCTGCCTGCCGATCCATTCCGGTGTCACGGCGGCAGCCGGGGATTCCACAAATTCCAGCGGACGGACCTCGAGGCGGAACCGCGCCGGCAGGAACTTATCGAACACTTCATGCGTCCGTTTGATCAGCGTACGGTACCGGGCAAAATTGCCGGCGGTCCTGCCCTGTTCTGTCTCGACCGATATCGTAGTACCGGTGAGATCGGTAATGGTAAAGCTGATATTGGACTGCTTCTGGTGAACGCCAGCGGCAGCATCCAGTTTGCTCAGATCCTCCGGCTGAAGAATACCGGACAACTTTTCAATATTTTTAATCCTGCTCATGGTCATGCGTAATTAAGCTGAAACGGAAGCGGACACCCGCCCTATCCGGAAATGATCTCCGGTCCCGGCCGGGACGGTCCGCTCCTTCTGACATAGACGGCGGTCGTCGGATAAGCCAGTTCAATGCCCATGTCATTGAACCGTTCAATCAGCTGATAATTGATGTTCTGCTGAATGTCCATATACTTATTGTAATCTGCCGTTAGCACGATATACACGACCTCGAAGACGAAGCCCGATTCTCCCATGGACGAGAAATGAGCCCGGTCGAACTGTACGGAAGATTGTCTGGTCACCGTCTCTTTCAACATACCGGGAATCTGCCTTAGCAGTTCCGGCGGGGTATCATAGACCACGCCCACGCTGAAGGCTATCCTCCGTGTCTCCATCCGCTTGAAGTTATGGATCCGGGATTTGGTCAGGTCGCTGTTTGAAAAGATCAGCTGCTCGCCGCTCAGGCTCCTAACGCGCGTGGTCTTGATTCCGATATTCTCGACGGTACCCGCCTTATCGTCGACCGTGATAAAATCGTTGACCTCGAACGGCCGGTCCATAAAGATCACGAAGTAGTTGAACAGGTCCCCCAGGATATTCTGTGCAGCCAGGGCCACCGCGATACCGCCGATTCCCAGACCGGTAACCATGGCCGTGACATTGTACCCCATGTTGTCGAAGAGGAACAGCAGGCCGATGATCCAGATCACGATATTGATAATCAGCATCAGACCGGCGAGTTGTTTAACCTTTTCTTCACCCCGGTCCTGCCGGCGGACATAACCTCTCAGCAGCATCAGGATGACGGTGGAGAGCAGACGGATGATCAGGAACGTGAGCACGACCGTTGTAGCCACCTGAAGGATCTTCACGCCCTGCGAAGGCAGATTCAGATAACTGATACCGATGTAGCAGACCAGAAAATAAAGGGCGGGTATCCCGAACCGGTGGATCGCATCCGAGATAAAGTCATCCAGGTGATTGGCCGTATGGGCGGACCATTGACGGATCTTAACGAGGATCCGTCTCCTGAAAAGCCTGATCACGCTGAATCCGATCAGGATGATCAGTGCGGCGATCAGGTAGTCCCGGACCGTGTTTCCAAAATAAACGTCATTCATCATAGCTGAAATATCCTTGAATTGTATAACCGAAGTAATTCTGAGCCGGGAACAGCAGACCGGCGGAACGTTACCAGAACTTGAGCACGTAAGGCGAAGCAGGCTGGTTTCCAGGAAGAACCGGCATCCCGAAAAGCGCATCAACAGCACATCATGAGTGGCGCGACCGCAGTACATGCGGCCGGACCCCTGCATTTTCCGCCGGACGGCTACCCCGTTCCGGAGCCGGACATATGTAAACCCACTTCACCGGCTTTATTCATACGTTAAATAACCGTTCCAAACCAGTGAGATCGCGGAACTTCAGACGTTCGTGATCTCCGCCGTCGATCAGATATGCGGCGGATTATTCTGCGGAATCTGATACTTATCCCCGCGGGTCAGCATATGCATCTTCAGGTTCTGGGCGGCAAACGGCACCTTATCGCTGAAGTCCAGGATATTGGACCCGGTCACGTCAAAGCCCTCAATAACGATCACGATCCCGCTGCCGGACACTTCGGCAAGTCTCCCTTCCCGGATGATCAGGCAGGTATCCTCACTGATACCCATCCCGATACAGGTCGGGTTGCTGACCACCACCTGGGACATCCGGATGAACCGGTTCCGGTCCGTGAAATGGGTGTCTACGCACACGTCTTTCAGAAACTCAAGACCTGTAGTGACCTTGATCTCGCCGGTGATCTGCTGGTGTTCGTTGTTTCCCGCATAGATCATGGGCGTCGACAGGGCCATGGCGCCGGCACTGGTTCCGGCGATAACGATCTTCTCGCGCACATACCGGTGCTTCAGCTGGTACAGGAATTCAGTGCCGCCATAGACTGACGTAAGGCGGAGCTGGTCACCGCCTGTGAAAAAGAACGCGTCTGCCTTCTGTACCCGCTTCAGCAGGTCCCTGTCGCGCAGGACGTCGCCCCGGGAGTCATGGTGCACATGATTCACATGGGAAACCTTCAGGTCGGAGAATACTTTCTTGTAGTCGCTGAAGCTCTCCTTCGGCTGGCCGCTGGCCGTGGTTATGATTTCAATGACGGGATTCTCCTTCTTGATGAGGTCCGCCACAACCCGGAGCACTTCCAGCGGATTGGGAATCTCCATCTGGGTCTCCTTCTCCGGCTCCTCGCCCTTGTTCTCATGACCTCCGATTGCAACTAAAATACCCCTGGGGACGGGACTTTCATTTACAGGCTTTATATCCATCTGGATTCGGTAACGTTGGTAAAAATTCGCTCCTCAAGTACTGATTAGGTAATCAATCAACTCCGGCCATTGTTTTCGGCGTCACAAAAATCGCATTTGCGCCTACAAAGCGCCCGGGATCCGGTTTCCGGGAAGAAAACCATACCATCCGAAGCCTGTTATGAACTAGAACCACTACAAGTCATTACGTTATGGGATATCATGAATGGAAGTCATGCATTGACGCCTGCCTTCAATGCGCCGCCGTGTGCAACCATTGTGCAAGTTCCTGCACCAAAGAGGACGATGTCAAGATGATGGCCGGGTGCATCGACCTGGACATGCAGTGTGCCGCGCTTTGCTACGCAGCGGCCCAGCTGATGAGTATGGGCAGCACGTACGCCGCTCAGCAGTGTGCCTTATGCGCCAGCGCCTGTGAGGCCTGCACGGCGGAATGCGGAAAACATCAGACGGAACACTGCCAGGAATGCGCAGCGATGTGCCGGAGATGTGCGGAAGAATGCCGGAAAATGGCAGCCTGAGTCTATGAAATTGCCTGACCATGAATCAAAGCCCGGCTTTGGCGTGCTCTTTGACGGACTGGCGGCATATACTGGAAACAAACGGTATGCATGTCCTTAAGGTGCTTTTAACAGAAGGCCAGCCTGTCTCGGAAATAAAGGTGAGACCTAAGATCGTCGATCAGTCTTGTGTATGGCTCGTTGAGGTAAACGGAACCGCATGTGTGATCAGGCGGGATGATGCGGGGAGCTGGATGCAGCAGTCAAGCGGTAACCTGAGTCCCGAATCGCTTTGCAGGGTCGGCCAGGCAATCGAATCGCTGTTTGACCGGCCCGGCAGTGCCGATCTTTAACGGCGTTCTGTCAAACCGGACATCCCCGATACCGGTTACCGGATGGCTCGCGGGGATTATGGGCCATTGGCGGCATCAGGAATTTAGCTGACAGGAAGGGTACCCGTCCGCTGGCTGCAAAAATGCTTCCGGCCGGAAGTTCCCTCCGGGAAAAGTGCCCGCAGACCCCGATGCCCCATAGCTGCACGTGCTCATGGCTTCTGCTTCAGCGGTCCCGTCCCTTCGGGTCCGATTTGAAGCGACACTTTATTTCTATACCCCTAATGGCCTGATTTCCGGGAAAGGTATCCGCGGCAACTGAGGGCTTGCTACCGGAACGAATTAGCGATCGCAGCGCCCGTCGATCGGGAAAACTGAAGCTGCTCCTTATTGTTCCTAGTTGGTGGCCCTTGAGGAGTACAGAAAAAAGCGATCATTCAGCGAGACCCCGGAACCGGCCGGGGGCATGCCGGCTGCGGAAAACCTGCTGTTCGTCATCCAGAAGCATCATGCTTCCCACCTGCATTATGACTTCCGGATCGAGCTGAAAGGCGTGCTGAAAAGCTGGGCGGTTCCCAAAGGTCCCTCCATGAATCCTGATGATCACCGGCTTGCTCAGGCCGTAGAAGACCATCCGTTCGATTACAAGGACTTTGAAGGGATTATCCCAAAGGGACAGTATGGCGCCGGGACCGTCATCATATGGGACCAGGGCACCTACGAGCCGGATAAGAAGTTCCGCACGAAAAAGGAAAAAGAGCATTACCTGACGTCCTCCTATTACAAGGGCCGGCTGGTGATCCGTCTGAACGGCAGCAAACTCAAGGGCAGTTTCGAGCTGCTGAAAAAACCCGAACGCGGCGAAAACTCGTGGATCCTCTCCAAGGTGGATGACCGGTACAAAAAAAAAGGCGACATCCTGAAGAAAGACGCATCGGTGGTTTCCGGGCTGACGCTCGAGCAGATGGCCGCCAGCAAAACGGCCGCCCGCTGGCAGAGTAACCGGGCGTACGGCAGCGCGGGAAAGGAAACGGAAGGCCCGTCACTCAGGGCAATGCTCGCCAGGGGCGAAAAAAAGCCGTATCCGGGACCGGCCGAACCGATGCTCGCGACCCTGGTGCGCGAGCCCTTTGATGATCCGGACTGGCTGTTTGAGGTCAAATTTGACGGTTACCGGGTACAGGCCCATGGCATCCGCCCGGCATCACGGCTCTATTCCCGGAACCGGTTGGACTACACCGGCAAATACGCGGTGATCGCCGCCGAACTGGACACGATCCCTCACGAGCTGATCCTCGACGGGGAGGTTGTCCTGCTCAACGGCCGGGGACATCCGGACTTCGATGCCCTGCAGCGCTATGACGGCACCGGCCATCTGGTGTACTATGCATTTGACCTGCTCTGGATCGACGGTCACGATATCACCGCACTGCCACTGACCGGCCGAAAGGAGATGCTGCGGCAGGTCCTTCCGGAAAGCGACGTCATCCGCTACAGCACGGAATTCCCGACGGGCCGGGATCTGTTTGACCTCATACGGCAGCAGGGCCTGGAGGGCATCGTGGCCAAACGAAAAGACAGCAGCTACCGTCCCGGCAGACGGACAAGTGACTGGCTGAAAATCCCTGCGCGCAGGATCCGGGAATTCGTACTCGGCGGCTGGACCGAATCGGAAAGCGGCAGCGGATTCCGCTCACTGCTGTTCGGAAACTACGTGGACGGACGGCTGGAGTATGTCGGGCATGCCGGTCACGGTTTCAAAGATCAGGAACGAAAGGAGATCCTGGCGGACCTGCAAAAGCTGTCAGCCGGCAGTTCACCGTTTTCCGGGGAAGTGCGTACCTCTGCCCCGGTTCACTGGCTCCGGCCGGAACTGGTCATTTCCGTCGAGTTTGCCGCGTTCACACGGGCCGGGAATATCCGCAAACCGGCAACGTTCAGGGGATTTCGTTCCGATAAGGATCCCCGCGAAGTCGGACCTGAAATCCCGCTCACCGCCCGGGAAGAGCAATCCGTCATCAGCCGTCACCACCCGGATCCCGGCCCCGCGGTCCGGGCAGAGCCGCAGGACACCATGGCCGGGAGCAACTGGCCGGAAATTGAAAAGCTGCAGGTTACTTCCGAAAACACGCTGCCGGTTGAAGGAACCGACGTCCGGGTCACCAACATTGAAAAGCCGCTGTGGCCGGAAGCGGGCGTGACCAGGGCCGATCTGATCCGGTATTATATCTCGGTGCGGGAGTTTATCCTGCCCTGCCTGGTAAACAGGCCGTTGTCCCTGCACCTGAAGCCGTACGGCCCCACAGCGCCCGGTCTGTACATCAAGGATATGGAAGGCCGGGAACCGCCGTATGCGAAGACATTCAGGATGGAGCGCAAGCACCCCAAACCGGGAAAACGCGCCGTCATCGATTACCTGCTTTGCCAGAACCTGCCGACCCTGATCCACATCATCAACCTGGGCGCCGTCGACCTGAACCCCTGGAGTTCGCGGATCACGGATTATGAACACCCGGACTGGGTCACCATCGACCTGGACCCCTCGGATGACGATTTCGGCAAAGCGGTGGAAGCGGCCCGGGCGGCCGGATCCCTATTTGACGACCTGGGACTGACGTCGTTTGTTAAGACCTCCGGAAAAACGGGCATGCACCTCCTGGTGCCCTGCCGCCAACTTACCTTTCCCGAGGCCCGCAAGGTCGGGGAGTATCTCTGCGACGAGATTCATGCGCTCGTCCCCAACATCACCACCCGGGAACGCACCGTCAGCAGCCGCGGCAACCTGCTTTACGTGGATGACAGCCAGAATGATCTTTCCGACACGATCGCTTCCGCCTATTCGGTCCGACCTTTCCACGTCCCATCCGTCTCCACTCCCCTGCGGTGGAAAGAGGTAAGACCGGGGCTGGATCCGACCGCCTTCCGGATCGACACCATCCTTAAGCGGCTGGAAAAAACCGGCGATCTGCTGGCCGGCCTGTTCGGCAAAACAACAGCCGAGCGGAATCTCCGGGTTCTGAGGCAGTTCCTCTAGCACCCGGAGCCGGAAAACCAAAGCTCCCGGTAAAGGTTTTACATACACCAATCCCTTAACATGCCGGAAAAATCCACCCATCGCACCAGCAGCCGGAAGGCCTCCGGAAGCGCGGCAGAAATGCCGGCCGACATCAGTCCCATGCTCGCCACACTTGTCAGGCACCCCCTGGAGGACGAAGGGTGGCTCTATGAAGTGAAATGGGACGGTTACCGGTGCCTGGCCTATGTAGATGACGGATCCGTCGAACTGCGGTCCCGGAACAATAAATCCTTCAATGAAAAATTCTACCCGCTATATGAAGCGTTCAAAGACCTGGGCCGGCTTGTGCTGGACGGCGAAATTGTCGTCCTGAATGAGAGAGGCATGGCGGATTTTTCGGCCCTGCAGAACTGGCGGAGCGAAGCAGACGGTGCCCTGGTCTACTACGCGTTCGATATCCTCTACCTCGATGGCCGGAACCTGATGCATGAACCGTTCAGCGAAAGGCGGAAATACCTGGAACAGGTGATCCCGGACGGCGGCATCATCCGGTTAAGCAAGGCCTTCGATGTCCGCGGCGGGGAGTTTTTCGCCCTTGCCGACAAAATGAAACTGGAGGGGATCCTGGCCAAGAGAGCCGACAGTCCGTACAAACCGGGCGCACGGTCGAAAGACTGGCTGAAGATCAAGACAGAACAGCATCAGGAAGCCCTGATCGGGGGATACACGCGCAATGAAAATACGAGCAGGAAATTCAGCGCGCTGCTCCTAGGCGTCTATGAGAACGGTGACCTCCGGTTCATCGGTCCGGTAGGAACCGGATTCACGGACCGGATGCAGGAACAGATCCTGGAAAAACTCCGGCCTCTGATTACGCCCGATTGTCCCTTCCGGGAAGTTCCCGACTACAATAAACCTTCGAGGTTCCGGCCCAATCCGCCCAAAGCAACAGTCACCTGGGTCAGACCGGAGGTCGTCGCCGAGATCACGTACAGGGAGCTGACCCCGGACGGAGCGATCCGGCATCCATCCTTCCGGGGACTCCGGGAAGACAAGGAACCCGCCGGAGTGGTACTGGAACAGGCCGCGGACCCGGCCGGGATCTTTACACCACAGGAGGAGGTCCGCCAGGAGCAGCTGTTCTCCAGTCCCGCAGGCGGGCGGAAAAGCCTGCTGAACCCGTCAGAAGAAACGCAGGTCAGGAAACTGAACGGTCATACGATCAAATTCAGTAATCTCAGCAAGATCTTCTGGCCGGAGGAAAAGGTGACCAAACGGGATATGCTGAACTATTACTACCGGATCGCTCCGTACATGCTTCCCTTCCTGAAGAACCGGCCGCAAACGATGAACCGGTTTCCGAACGGCATTCATGGCAAGAGCTTTTATCAGAAGGATGTGACCGGAAAGGTCCCCGAATGGATGGAGACCTTCCGGTACTTCAGCGAATCGGATAACCGGCTGAAGAACTTCCCGGTAGCGTCCGACGAGGCGGCCCTGCTGTACCTGGTATCCCTCGGATGTATTGAAATCAACCCCTGGTGCAGCACCTGCGCCACCCCGGACCATCCCGACTGGTGTATCGTCGACCTGGATCCCGACCAAAACCCGTTTTCCGAGGTGATCGAGACCGCCCTGGTAACCCGGGCGGTACTTCAGGAAGCCGGGATCGACTGCTGGTGCAAGACATCCGGGTCAACGGGCATCCACATTTATTTCCCGCTGGGAGCGAAATATACCTACGAAGAATCCAAAGAGTTCGCGCGCGTGGTCGCCGGGATCATTCACCGGGAACTGCCCGCGTTCACCAGTATTGAACGCTATACGGATAAAAGAAAGGGTAAGCTGTATATCGACTTCCTTCAGAACAGGCCCCAGGCCACCGTTGCCGCCCCGTATTCCCTGCGGCCAAGGACCGGCGCAACCGTATCCATGCCCCTGAACTGGGACGAGGTGAAACCGGGGCTGAAAATGACGGACTTTACCATTCACAACGCACCGGACCGGGTGCGCGAAACCGGCCCCATCTTCGCCGGCGTGCTCGGGAAGGGGATCGATATGCTGGCGGCATTGAAAAAGCTGCAGCCCCTGTCAGGCGTTCTTAAGTAAGGACAGCAGCCGGCGGACGGATCTGAAGTTATCGACATAGAACCGCGCGGCACTGACGTTGGAACCAACCTTGATCGTGACGGCCTCCGGTTCAAGCGCCTTGAACAGGTCCTCATCGGTATGGTCATCCCCGATCGCCATCACGAAGTCATGCTGCCGGTCACCGATCCAGTTCAGTGCTGCAATCCCCTTGTTGATCTCAATACTTTTCACTTCGATCACCTTATTGCCTTTCAGCAGCTGAAGCCGTTTGTCCTGGATGAGGTACTGCAGATTGGTCAGCAGTTCGCTGGCACGAAGCTCTCCCACCCCGGCCTCCGCCCGGCGGAAGTGCCAGACCAGTGAAAAGCTCTTCTCCTCGATGAAGGTTCCCGGGGTACGGTCCGTATACGTTTCCAGAACCGGCATGATATCTTTTTTCCAGGAGTCCGTGAGTCCCGGAAGGTTCTTCCAGCCTTCGGATGTCTTGAACCAGGCTCCGTGTTCGGCAATCATATCGAGATGCAGGTGGCCGAACCACTCCTCCAGGCTGTTATAGTTCCGCCCGCTGATCACTACCACCTTGTTTGCCGGGTTGGCGGTCAGACTCTCCAGGATATCCATCAGTTCCTGGTCCGGAACGGCCTGCAAAATATTATTCTGGAATCCGACCAGCGTTCCGTCATAGTCCAGCAGGATCAGCCTGGACCGCGCGTTTTCGTATTGCCGGGTGATCCGGCTTTCAATTTCCGAATTGACGCGCCGGGCATACATGGAGGCCTGGAGTGTCTTCACCTCGTGCAGCTTATCGAAGAAGATCTTCACCCAGTGGCGCACATTGAACTTGGAGACCACGTAGCGCAGCTGTTTCATTCGGCGCTGCTGCTCGGCCTGCGGCATGGTGAGGGCCGTCACGATTGAGTCTTCGATACTCCGGATATCGTTCGGATTCACGATCAGGGATTCATGCAGTTCGGCGGCGGCCCCGGCCATCTCACTGAGGATCAGTACGCCGGTATGATCGGACCGGCAGGCGACGTATTCCTTGCAAACCAGGTTCATGCCGTCCCGCATGGGCGTGATCAGGGCCACCTCGGCCAGCTGGTAGAGGGCGACCAGGGTCTGAATATCGAAGGAACGGTAAAAATAATGGATGGGGTGCCATGTCTGTGTCCGGTAGGTGGCATTGATATTGCCCACCAGTTTATCGATGTCGTCATGCAGTTCCTTGTATTGCGGAACGTTATCCCTGGAAGGGACCACGACCATGTACAGCACCACCTTTTCGACGTACTCCGGATGATTGATTAGCAGCGCTTCAAATGCCTGCAACCGCTGTACGATCCCCTTGCTGTAATCCAGCCGGTCTATCGAAAGTATCACCCGGAAATCCTGGAAATTCCCCCGAAGCTGTTCCAGCTGTGTTACCACCTCCGGATCGCCGCACAGGGCCTGGAACTTTTCGTAGTCGATACCGATGGGAAAGGAATCAATGACCGTGGTCGCTTCATTCAGCGTGATCACGTTGGCCGAGGCGCTTGCCGAGAGGATCCGTGTGGCGCTGCTGATAAAGTGCCGGACATCATCATAGGTATGGAACCCGATGAGGTCGGCCCCGAGCATACCCGACAACAGCTGCTCCCGCCAGGGGATCAGGCGGAACAGCTCGAATGAGGGGAAGGGAATATGCAAAAAAAAGCCGATGGAGCTGTCCGGCTGCATTTCGCGGATGAGGGCGGGCAGCAGCAGCAGCTGATAATCCTGGATCCATACCTCATCGCCCGACTCGATCACCTCCAGGACCGCATCCCGAAACTTCATATTCACCTGCTGATAACTCTGCCAGTAGGACTGTTCGTATTTCGCATAGGTGGACATATAATGAAAAACCGGCCACAGAATCTCGTTGGAGAATCCCTCATAATACAGGTTAATCTCTTCCTGGGTCAGGAAAACGGGCTTCAGATTACGGTCACCCAGCTGGCCGGTGATCTGCTCCCGGTGTCCGGCGTCGCTCACTTCCAGGCCGGGCCAGCCGATCCAGACATTGTCCCCCTGCTGGTAAACCGATCCGAGGCCGGTGGCCAGGCCGCCTTCGCTTGAATGCAGCTGGATTTCGGACCCTTCAATCTTTACTTTTACCGGCAGCCGGTTTGATACAATGATCGTCTTACTCATAAATTTCCCTTTCTGTGAATAATTAACAGTTTTGAGCCCATAAGTTTCACTTATGGGAAACTTGATTAATCAAATGCCGGAAGCATTTGTTAGAATCAGCATGAACGAGCACTTCTCTGATTTCGCGCGAAACCTGCACCCGTATATATGGAACACGCTGATCCTGGTATTTTCTGTCCTGGGCGGGATGCTGATCAAATTGATATACAACATCTTCCTCCGGATCAATTGGATAAAACAGACGGATTACCGGTTTATCAAAACTAAAATCCTCCGGCTTAGCCGGCCGCTGAACTGGTTTTTACCGCTGATCCTGCTGAATTTCGGCTTAAAGATCATGACGCTGTCGCCGGAGGTTTTCCGGTTCTGGAACAAGACATTTGAGATCCTGCTGATCATCGCCTTTGCAACAATACTAATTAATATCTTCCGGATTCTGGAAGAATACCTGCTGTATAAACACGATATCACCCGTTCGGACAACCTCCGCGCCCGTAAGGTCCGAACCCAGCTGATCTTCGTACGCAAGGTCATCATCTCCATCATCGTGGTCGTGACCGTTTCCATTATCCTGCTGAGCTTCCCCAACCTACGGAAGATCGGCGCCGGATTGCTGACGGGCGTCGGCATCAGCAGTGTGATCATCGGATTTGCTGCCCAGCAGTCACTCTCGAATTTCCTGGCCGGCCTTCAGATCGCCTTTACCCAGCCGATCCGGATCGACGATGCCGTGATCGTCGAAGGGGAATGGGGCAAGATCGAGGAAATCACCCTCACCTATGTGGTCGTCCAGATCTGGGACCAGCGCCGGCTGATTTTGCCGATCAAGTATTTTATTGAAAAACCGTTCCAGAACTGGACAAGGACCTCTTCAGAGATACTCGGTACCGTATTCGTCTATGCTGATTATTCGATTCCGATCGACAGGATCAGGGAAGAACTGACCCGGATACTGGAAAGCAACCCGCTCTGGGACGGGCGCGTGAATGTGCTCCATACGACCGATCTCAAAGACCGGACGCTGGAGCTTCGGGCCCTGATGAGTGCACGAAATTCGGGGGACGCCTGGGAACTGAGATGCTATGTCCGCGAGCATCTGGTAAAATTTATCAACCTTCATCTGAGCGAACACCTGCCCAGGATCCGTGCCGAACTGGTCAGCGACCGCGATCAGTCAGCCTAATACTCCTTTTCCCTGGGATCCTCCGCGAGGATCTCCATTCCGGGATTCTGCAGGTACTGCGCATACCACCGGATGGCTTCAATGATCAGCCCGGGATCTTCTCCATTGTAGTTAACCGTCTCAAAAGCAAGCATTTCTCCGTTATCATCCGCAAAAAACTGGATTTCACCGGGGTCCGGATTGAACTCCTCCTGCGGCAGGCAAAAAACGTTGATGCGCAATGTACCGTCACGATGATAAATAATGTCCCTGCACGGGATTTCCGGATCTTTCAGTAATAAAAACACGTCTAAGGCCATGATGTTGTTAACAATGACCGGTGGAAAAAGTTGAACCATTTCCACGAAATGGCATGGTTTTCGAAATTGAAAACTTATAAAACAGGGTGGTGTTATTATTAAAAAGTCTATTTATGGAAAAGCGGCATTTATCATTGTTCTTACTCCTTATTTTAATTGTTTTTGCCTGTAACCGTGCTACTGATCCTCAGAATAGTGAAACTTCGACCAACTCGATGACGGAGAATGACGGCCGTTCCACCCCTACCGAGCTCAATAGTGAAACCGCTGTAGATGATGACGCCCTGACCTTCATGAAAAAAGCGGCTAGTGCCGGCACCATGGAAGTTGAGCTTGGCAATCTCGCCCGCGAAAAGGCGGCCTCCGCCCGCGTTAAGAGTTTCGGCGAAATGATGGTCCGGGACCACACGACGGCCAACAAGGCCCTGCTCCAGCTGGGGACACAAAAGGCTGTTCAGATCAACGTTGCCATGAGACCCGAACACCTGCAGATGGTAAATGATATGAAGAAACTGAGCGGTTCAGCGTTTGACCGGAAATATATCGACATGATGGTAGAAGACCACACCAGGGATATCCGGGAGTTCGAGGGCGCAGCATCCAACCGCGACCCGGACGTCAACCAGTTCGCCACCAAAACCGTCCCGGTACTTCGCAAGCATCTCGATTCGGCAAAAGCCATCCAGGCTTCCCTCAAAAAATAACGTTATCGCCTGAACCCCGGACATACGTGGTATGTCCGGCGAACGACAATATTCCTTAACCGGAATTATACAACCAGAGTACTAATAAATTCCAAATCAAATCAAATCGCATATGGGAAAAGAGAGAAACGGAAGGTTCATACCTCCAAAGGGAAAACCATCAGGATCCGGAAAAGATACAGCAGGGCTGAAAAATGCGTTTGCGGTAAATGATCCGGAAACAGACCACGAGATCGCAAACAGATATGCGGAAAACATCGAGGACCTGGCACCCAACATGGTCCGTCACAAAAACCGGAATGTGAACAAGGGTGAAGAAAATGATGAGGATTAACAAAATCGTATTTGCATATGGAAATTCTATCAAAATCTGTCTTTACTGAACTTGCCAATCACCATTCGGACTGTGCGGTATCCGTTTATATTCCGACACACAAGGCAGGAGTACAGGTAAATGAACAGCAGGACCTGATCCTTTTCAAGAATGCCCTGCAGCAGGTCCGTAAGGATCTCCAGGCGCGGGGAATGACCAATGACCAGATCGACCCCATCCTGAAACCGGGGCTTGAATTGCTGGAGTCCGACACGTTCTGGTACGGTCTCTCGCACGGATTGGCCGTATTTATGGCCAAAGGAGTATTCAGGACCGTGATCCTGCCGCATACCGTAAAAGAAGAGCGGCTCATCAACAACTCCTTTTACGTGAGTCCGCTGGTACCGGTCATCGCCAATGACAACCACTTCTACCTGCTGGTCTTCAGCAAACAGTATACGCAGTTCTACCGCGGAAATGCTTTCGGCATGGAAAAACTGGAAGTCGAGGGTCTTCCCTTCGGCATCGATGATGTGATCCACTATGAAGAAAAAGGCGGCAAACAGCTGTTCCGCATGGGCGGGACATCGCCCGGGGCGGGCGCGAGTTTCCACGGCACTTCGCCGGGAACGGCCGATGAAAAGGTCTATGTCGCCCGCTACCTGAAAGAAGTCGACCAGACGCTCTGGAAGGAGGTTTTGTCCACGGAGAAAGCACCACTGGTACTGGCTGCAGTCGACTATATGACTACCATCTACCGGCAGATCAGTTCCTACAAGAACATCTGTGAAAAGTCTCTCACCGGTAATTTCGAGCTGGAAGATGAGAATACATTGTTCCGGCGGGCTGTTGAGATCGTAACCCCGTATTTCCAGGAACAGGACCGGAAGGCACTGCACACCTTCTATGACCAGTCAGCGACCGGCCTGACCTCGTCATCCCCGGATGAGATCATCCCCGCCAGCCATTACGGACGTATCTCCGACCTGTTTGTCATGAAGGATGCCCATATCTGGGGCAAGTTCGATGAGAACGACAACTTGCTGGAGATCCATGACGAACGCAATGAGAAGGATGACTGCCTGATCAATAAGGCCGTTGTCAAGACCATTGCAAACGGCGGGGCCGTGCATGTCCTGGAACCTGAAAAAATGCCGAACGGAAGCAAGATCACCGCATTCATGCGGTATGAGATTGCCAGCTAGGCCGTAAGAATCTTTTTTGTTGGTTTATTGAAGCGTCATTTATAGATCCTATAAATGGCGCTTTTTTATGCCAGCTCAACCCGTTTCCCAGGATTCCGCCATGCATAGTTGTGGACCAGGTTCCGGATATAATCGTTGCCGGGATACCGGGTAAGATGCACCTTGTATTCATTGAGATCGCGCGGGAGACCGACGGGGATCCGGCCCATCCCGTAGAACTGCCCCTCCTCCATCAGGATGCAGCCCGCCATGCCCGGGCTGTCCGGGGCGGACTCCTCCACAATGGCATAAGTGGGCATCGCCGCCTTAAAGGACGCGATCGCCGCCTGTACCCGGTCGTTGTAGTGTGCGGCCGGCTCATCCCCCCTGCATGCCCCGCGGCATCCCGGTTCGGAACACGTGCCGGTCTTCTGAAGGTGACAGAGCCTCGGGCACAGTTCGAACCGGACGCTGAGTTTCCTTAACAGGTTATAGCCGTCAAGCAGGTAATTGAAGGAATAGATCGGATAGCTGAACTTTCTTTTCTTATCGACGGCCAGCCGCATGTAGCCGCGCTGGTCTTCAAACGAGTACAGGCCGTACGCCTGTTCGAAGCGCTTTTGTGCCCGGTTGTAATACGGCCATAGTCTTTTGATTTCCACGGCCTCCAGCACAAAGGCCATCAGCTCGGAGGCGGTGGACTGGTACCGGATATCAAAGATATTCCGGAGGAACAGCTGCTTCTGTTTCCCGGGGTTGTTGTTAGCAAAATGACTGTTGACCCGGCGTTTCAGGTTTTTGGCCTTGCCGACGTAGACGACCTTCTGGTGTTTGTTCAGAAAATAATAAACTCCGGGCCCTGATGGAAGCTGGTCGATTTTCTCTTTGGGAAGGTTTGCCGGCAGATGCTGTTCTTTGGAACGCACGTTCAGGGCATGCTCAATGTGTCCACCTTCGTCTTTCTGAAGCAGCAGGCTGAAGAGCCGTGCTGTCGCATCCGCGTCTCCGCCCGCCCGGTGCCTGTTCAGGATCGGGATCTCCAGGCTGCGGCAAAGCTTGCCCAGGCTGTATGAAGGCAGACCGGGAAGGATACTCCTGCCCAGCCTGACCGTGCACAATTTCCGGGTCTTCAGCTCATAGCCGTGCAGCGAAAGATGGTACTTCAGAAAGGAATAGTCGAAGTTTACGTTATGGGCAACGAAAACTTTCCCGTCCAGGAGTTCAAAAATAGTTCCGGCCACCTCGTGGAATTCCGGAGCCGCGGCAACCATTTCATCGGTGATCCCGGTCAGACCCTTGATAAAGATCGGAATGGTAGCCCCGGGGTTCACCAGTGTCTCATAACGGGAAACGATTTCTTTCCCGTCATGGATCACAATGGCGACCTCCGTGATCCCGCTTGCGCTGGCATGCCCTCCCGTGGTTTCAATATCTACAATGGCGTACATAAACGATACCGACAAAGGTAAGAAACCGAAACTAACTTATTTAGCAAGCCGCAAACAATCCGGGACCTAACGGGCTAAATTCCAGATTTTTTACAATATCAGGATCAATACCAGGATGATGATAATGATGGCACCTACGGAAAGGTAGACGCCGCCCTTCATGACCTTCGCTTCCTTTTTGAGTTCCTGCAATTCTTTCTTCAGTTCCTTGCGGTCCTCCCGGTTCAGGCTCCTGAGGTCCATGGCCCGGATCTCTTCGACCCGGCGGGTGATCCGGTCCAGCCGCGCCTGCTGTTCGGCGGTGATCTCTTTTGAATTTACAGGTTTGGCTTCATTAGCCAGTACGCCCTCTGCGGTAAACATGAACAGGGCCAACAGAATAAACACGGAAATCTTTTTCATAAAATCAGGTTTTCCAATCTTAACAAAAAGAGTACCGAACAGTTTGCGGAGGCCGGCCCGTCCGCGATAGCGGCGGGTCAGGGTGTGCGGCGGTTCTTCAGGGGAGCCAGCAGGTACTCCAGTCCGTTCAGCTTGATCTCATATAGGGTATGAAGCAGCATCCCGAGCTTTCCTTCAGGAAACCCTTTGGAATGGTACCACACCAGGTAGGGTTCGGGAAGATCGCACAGGATCCGTCCTTTGTATTTGCCGTACGGCATCCTCATCGTGACCAGCTGGGATAGAAATTCGTTCTGCATGCGGGCGTAAAGATAATTCGTTTTTCTGCAGCCGGATGACAATCCGGAACAGTATTTTTGCCCACCATGAAACCGCGTTCAGAAACTCCTGCTCTCCTGATTATTCTCGCCTTTGCGGCCGTTTACCTGATCTGGGGCTCCACATACCTGGGAATTGCCGTCGCGATCCGGTCCATACCACCCATGATCATGGGCGGAACCCGGTTCCTGGTCGCCGGGCTGATCCTGTTCCTGTGGTGTTATTTCGTCCGGAAAGACCGGCCCCGGCTGACGGACTGGAAACAGGACGGCCTCATCGGGGCACTGATGATCTTCGGCGGTAACGGTGCGGTCGTATGGGTGGAGCAATATCTGCCGAGCGGTCTGGTTGCCGTCGCTGTAGCCAGTATTCCCATCTGGCTGGCGGTCCTGGACCGATCGTCCTGGAACGTGACGTTCTCGCGCCTGATGCCCGTAACGGGTCTGATCATCGGCTTTCTCGGCGTGATCTTCCTGTTCTCCACCGGACAAAAGATCACGCTGAATGATTCGCCTCAGGCGGTCTGGAGTATTCCCGTACTGCTCCTGGGAAATCTGTGCTGGGCAACCGGAACGCTGTACTCAAAAAAGATCGTCTCCGAAACCTCGGTATTTCAGCGTGTCAGCATCCAGATGCTCGTCGGCGGCCTGATCTACGCCGGAGCCGGTTTCTTCACCGGTGAATGGGATACGGTTTCGCCCGGACAGATCCAGCTTTCATCCGTACTTGCGCTCCTGTACCTCATCCTATTCGGATCCCTGGTCGCGTACCTCGCCTATATCTGGCTGCTCACCGTCCGTCCGGCGGCTCAGGTCGGGACCTATGCGTATGTCAATCCGGCCGTAGCGGTCTTCCTGGGGTTCATTTTCAACAATGAGTCCTTCAGCTTCGGAATGGCGGGTGCGCTCGTGCTGATCCTGTCAGGAGTCGTGCTGATCAATCTCTCCTACCGTGGCAATAAAAAAATTCCTGAAGGTTAAACGGTCAGGCTAATTACGAAGAAGCTTTTATATTTTTGTCGCGCCCATGAGTTTTAGATTTCTACTTCTTCTTGCCTTCATCCTTTTGGCCCATGCCGGTTTCGCCCAGAGCAGTTCGGTCCTGAAAAAGCGTAAGGACGTTCTCAACAAGGAGATCGAATCGCTGAAAAGAACCCGCAGCAAGATCGACAAGAGCAAGAAGCTGTCGATATCCCAGATTAACCTGCTGGACGCCCAGATCCGGCTCCGGGAAGAGAAAATCAATACCATCAATTCCGAGATCAGGGATCTGGACAACCGGATCTATGACAATACCCGTGAAGTACATTCGCTGCAGTCGCAGCTGGATATCCTTAAACAGCAGTATGCGCGGATGATCCTGTTCGCCCAGCGGAATCAGAGCGCCTACCATAAACTCATGTTCGTCTTCGCCTCCCGGGATTTCAACCAGGCGTACAAGCGCCTGAAATACCTGCAGGAGTTCAGTCAGGCCAGGAGACGGAATGCCGGAGAGATCCGGAAAACCCAGCTGAACCTGCGGTCCGAAATCCGGATCCTGGACAGGAACAAGCAGGCCAAGAGCAGCCTGTTGTCTGAAGAACAGAAAGAAAAGGAGACGCTCGGGACCGAGAAAAACACGCAGAAAAACATTCTGACCAAACTGACCACCGAAGAAAAACAGGTTCAGCAGCAGCTGTCAAAGAAACAGCGCGAAGCGACCACGTTAAACAAGGCCATTCAGACCGCTATCCGGAAGGAGATCGAAGCCGAACGAAAACGGGCCGCAGCGAAAGAAGCCGCCCGGATCAAAGCGGAAAAAGCCCGGCTTGCGGCTGCAGCAGCCAAGGCCGGAACCAAACCGGCGGCCCCCGCAGCAAAGCCGAGGGCGACCGGATCTGCCCTGCTGTCTTCCAGTCCGGAGAACCTGAAGATCTCTGCCGGTTTCCTGGCCAATCGCGGCCGGCTCCCCAGCCCTGTCGATCACGCCGTGATCACGCAGGGTTTCGGGCCCAGGAAGTATGGAAACGTCACGGTGTACAATGACGGGATCACGCTGAAGACGCAAACCGGCGCCGTCGTGAAATCTGTGTTCAGCGGCGAAGTGATACGGGTCGTGAGCCTGTTCAACGACTATACCGTCATGATCCGCCACGGGGAGTATTTCTCGGTTTATTCAGGATTAAAAACCACCACCGTTACGCAGGGTCAGAAAGTGGATGTTAAACATTCCCTGGGAACCGTCGCCAATAATGACGAGGGTACCGCTGAACTGCAGTTTCAGATCTGGAAAGGCAGCTCACCGGTCAATCCCTCAAGCTGGATCGCCCGTTAAATACCACTGCCCCGCGACCTGCATGCATCCAACCGCTGCCCTCCGTGCATCGCCGTAAACATGACCGCCTGAGGGTCGGCCTGTACCCCGGTGCACCTGCTCCACTCCGGCGCGATCCGGCCTGACGGCGTTGCGCCAATACTTCGTCCCCGCCCGCGTAACATCCCATAAAATCGAGTAGGAAGATAGGGATTATTTCCCTATCTGTCCTCTCACACCACCGTAC
>CBINHC010000008.1:0-208549 GCA_966250385.1 uncultured Sphingobacteriaceae bacterium
TTTTTCATAACACATCCAACCTGAAAGCTCGCCATATGGCGGGCTTTCTTTATTTACAGGGCATTAGCGGAATGTCAGTACGATCGATTTCAGCGGTAAACAAATCAGCGGACATATCTGTCCTTATGACGCCGTATAAAACTCTTCCTTTTCAGTCGTGTGTACCCGGATGACTCCGGCAAGGACGAGATTTACAAGAATGCGCTGAGCGCGCCGTTTTGATAGGTTCAGGATCTTGCTGTAGTCTTTTACAGTGATCCGCTGATGGGACTCCAGGTACTCGAGCAGCGCCTTTTCCTTCGAGGAGTATTCAATTAAGGTTCCTTCTCCTTTTTGCTCCCGACGAAGTACATCGACGACTACCTTGCTGGCAAGTACGCTTTTGTCCTGGACACGGATATAGACCCACCATTTTTTATCATCGCCCAGCGCATAATGCGGCTTGGCATCACTCTCGGGGATCTCAGCCACCAGCACCAGTTTATCATCTATGTAGACTTCCTCGAAGAAAGGTTCTATGGCCGGCCTGCAATAGAAGTTCCCCGCCTGGACCAGCATGTATTTTTCCTCATCTTCGTTCTTGACGCCTTTGATCATGCCGTTATCCGCCACGCCGATCAGTAGCTTGCCACCCTTGTTGTTGGCAAATGCCACCAGGGTCTTCGCGATCTTTTCCTGGCTGGTGATCCGGTTCTTAAAATCTAACGTAGCACCTTCACCTTCTAAAATTAACCGACGTATATTCATAAAAATGCTACGAAAAGTTAGTAAGCGATCCGGGCCGGCTCTCCCGCCTTAAGATTCCGGATGTAAACTTCATTCATGACCATGGCGCAGATCTCGCCATCCTTGTTCCTGATCTCCATTGGGAACGCTTTAACGAATCTCCCTGTGGTCCTCAGGGCGTGTTCCGCCTCGGCGATCTGGGATTCATTCAGACTAATGGTAAAATGCAGATTGGAGCGTCCTGGTTTTAAATAATCTATTTTGGCACTTTTCAGCCATACCCGGACGGTCAGGCCTTTTCTTCGCATGATCTGGTCAAAAAGCAGGGCGTAGAACGGATCCGCGGCGCTGAAGATGGTGCCGCCGAATATGGATCGGTTGTAATTCCGGTTCAGTATACTGTGGCCGATGCGGACGGTCACCCCCGAAAATCCCGGGTGGAATTTTTTGACCCATATCCGTTGAAAAAACAGCGGCGGATAGAAACGCATCGCCCACTTAAGGGTCTTTTCGGAAACTACCATGTCAGAACGAATATCAGAAACTGGTTCCAGCTTTGAAAGGGGGAAGGAAAAAACAAATTCAGATGCGGCCGGTTGATAAAAACATAATTCCTATGAGAAGTATCGCGCTATTTCTGCTGATCTTTTTTGAGCTGTCCTTTCTGGGCTGCAATTCCCGCCAGGCTGAAGAACGTACCGGAGACAGTACGGTCCAGGTGCCGGTTCCCGAGAATCCCGAGCCAGATTCCATGCAGAACCAGATCGACAGTTCTTCAGATACCTCAAAGACCATCGTCGAAAACATAGCGGACCGTGCAGATTTGTCCATGCTTACGGCGGGGATCGAATCGGCGGAACTGACGGCCTCACTCACCGGCCAGGGGCCTTTCACGGTTTTCGCACCTGCCGATACGGCCTTCAGCCTTTCGGGCACCAGGATCAGGAATGCCCAGAAACCGGGCCCGGACAAGAAAATGCAGGTCCTGCTCGGTTATCATATGGTTTCGGGCTTCTACACGACAAATGACCTCAAACCAGGTATGGAATTGACCACCCTGCAGGGTGGGAAGATCCGGATCACTATGGATAATGGCACTTATCTGGTCAACGAAACTCCCATTACGACGAAGAACATCATTGCGAAAAACGGCGTCATCCACGTCATTGAGAAGATGCTGACTCCGCCGGACACTCTGAAAAAAAAGTGACGTCAGCACCTTCTTCGCCACCGGCGAAACAACCGTAAATTTTTGATAATTTGTTGGTAGCTTAATTGCTCAAACCAAGCCGGATGAACTCTGCCAACACCTCATCAAGAAACGTCATTTTACTGGTTATCGTCGCCGCACTCGGATATTTCGTCGACATCTATGACCTGCTTCTCTTCCTGATCATCAAGAACCGCAGTTTACAGGATATCGGTGTGCCGGAAAGCCGGATCACCGATACCGGGCTTACATTAATGAACTGGCAGATGGCCGGGCTGCTGCTCGGAGGAATTCTGTGGGGTATTCTGGGTGATAAGAAGGGCCGGATCTCGGTCCTCTTCGGATCGATCATTATGTACTCGCTGGCGAATATCGCCAACGGGTTTGTCCAGGATATCCATTCCTATGCGGCCCTGAGATTCCTGGCAGGAATCGGCCTGGCCGGTGAACTGGGAGCGGGCATCACGCTGATCAGCGAAACCATGAGCCGCGAGAAGCGCGGTTACGGGACCATGATCGTTTCCACGGTCGGGATCCTCGGCGCAGTAGCGGCCTACTTTGTCGCCGATTCATTTGACTGGAGGATATCGTTTTACGTAGGTGGCGGCCTCGGGCTGTTCCTGCTGGTTCTTCGCATCGGGGTCCTTGAATCCGGAATGTACGCAAGGATCCGTCACGAAGCCGCCAGGAAAGGGGATATGCTGATGCTGTTCAGGGACCGGGCCCGATTCCGGAAATATGTTTACAGTATTCTGATCGCTGTTCCGGTCTGGTTCGTGGTGGGCATCCTGATAGGCGTCGCCCCGGCGTTCGGCAAAGCGCTGGGCATGACCGATCCAATCGACACCGGCCGGGGTGTTATGTTCGCCTATATAGGAATTTCATTCGGCGACTTCCTGTCGGGTACCATGAGCCAGATCTTCCGTACCCGGAAAAAGATCGTATACCTTTTTCTGACCCTGACCTACATCGGGATCCTTTGCTTTCTCTTATCCGACGGCATGAGTGCGGGGGCCTTTTATATGCTATGCGTATTACTGGGGATAGCGACGGGGTACTGGGTGGTCTTCGTCACCATGGCATCCGAACAGTTCGGTACCAACCTGCGGGCGACCGTCACGACGACGGCTCCGAATTTTGTGCGGGGATCCCTGATCCTGGTATCCCTGCTCTTCACTTTCGCTACCCGTTTAACCGATATCGTGACCGCCGGACTCCTGGTTGGCTCCCTGGTGGTTTTCCTGGCCTATTATTCGCTGTGGAACCTGGATGAAACCTATGGCAAAGAACTTGATTACCTGGAAGAGGCCGGTGATACGGGGCTGTGAGCTTTGCATTTCATTTAAAAACACGCATTTTTGAGCCATGATCACCAAGGAAGAAATTGCTGAAGCGTATAAACTGATCCAGGATGAGATTTGTGCAGGCCTCGAACTTACAGATGGCGAGGGCCGTTTTCAGGAGGAACTATGGGAGCGCGAAGGTGGTGGCGGCGGAAGGACCCGGATCATCCAGAACGGAAAGGTGATCGAGAAAGGCGGAGTCAACTTTTCTGCTGTCTACGGTCAGTTGCCGGAGGCTGTAAAGACGGCTTTCCAGGCTTCCGAAGGTGATTTCTTTGCGACCGGTGTGTCGATCGTCATGCACCCCAATCATCCCTGGGTTCCGATCATTCATATGAATATCCGGTATTTCGAGATGCCGGCAGGACCGGGCAGTTCGGAAACCGTCCGCTGGTTCGGCGGCGGAATCGACCTGACTCCGCATTACGTGATCGAAGAGGACGCGCGATTTTTTCACGGCCGGATGAAAGCAGTCTGCGATCAGTTCAGCAAGGACTTTTATGCAAAGTTCAAGACCTGGGCCGACAATTACTTTTATATCAAACACCGGCAGGAGACGCGCGGTATCGGCGGTATCTTCTATGACCGGCTGACCCCGGATACCGCGGGTATCAGCTGGGAGGAAATATTTGAATTCTCGAAAGCCGTTGGCCGGTCATTTGTTCCGGTCTATTCCGAACTGATCAACCGGAACCGGAATAAGCCGGTCACTGAGGCACATAAGCAATGGCAGTTCCAGCGCCGGAGCCGTTATGCTGAATTTAACCTGGTCTATGATGCCGGCACCAAATTCGGCCTTGAGACCAACGGTCGTATCGAATCGATTCTGATGAGTCTGCCACCGCAGGCCAACTGGATCTATAATTACAAGCCTCAGCCGGCCAGTGAAGAAGAAAAGACTTTGAGCCTCCTTAAGAAGGGCATTGAGTGGGCCTGAACCCAAACGGACAGCTATGAAACGATTTGCAGTGATCCTGCTGGCGGCCTCCCTGGCGGGTGCCTGCAGCTCCGGACCCATCCAGGGAACCTGGCAGTATGACGGAGGAGTCTATAACGGAAATCCCAAACCGCCGGCCAGGGACTTCAGGATGGTCAGGACCTATACCGGCGATACGTATGAAGGTCGTCTGATTGAGGGGGAGTCCGAGACCCGCTACACGGCAGGGACTTATCAAATCAGGAACGACTCGGTTTATCTGACCAGCACCTTTAGTAGTCAGCCCTCGCAGTTGCTCGGGAGAAGCCAGGCTTACAGGTTCAAAATCGAAAACTCAAGACTGACCATCTCCGGCGTTCTTCCCAACGGGATGCAGGTCGAGGAATACTGGAAAAAAATCAAATAGTCTGATCCGGCTATCGTTCTGTTTTCTCATTTTCGGGCGTTCCGGATGGCCTGTTTTCGGTCTTCCGGTACTGATTATTTTTTAAAACCCGGGGCAAAAACCACTTATTTTGCTAACTTCGCAAGTCACGTTTCCGTGGCTGAAACGCCCGTCAAACGGACATGAGTTAAATAGAAAAGGACTTAAAATAAAATGGCTGAAGAAACAGACAATCCGAATTTAGTTCCCAGCAACGATAGAATTGTTCCCATAAACATAGAAGAGGAAATGAAAGCGGCCTACATCGATTATTCGATGTCCGTGATTGTTTCCCGTGCGCTACCTGATGTCCGGGACGGTTTAAAACCGGTTCACAGGCGGGTACTCTATGGTATGCTTGACCTGGGAGTCACCAGCACCAAGCCGTACAAGAAATCTGCCCGTATCGTCGGTGACGTATTGGGTAAGTATCACCCGCATGGTGATTCATCGGTTTATGACACCATGGTCCGGATGGCCCAGGACTGGAGCTTGCGATATCCGCTGGTCGACGGTCAGGGTAACTTCGGATCCATTGACGGCGACAGCCCGGCAGCGATGCGTTACACCGAGGCCCGTCTTAAGCGGATCGCTGAGGAGATGCTCGCTGATATCAATAAGGATACGATCGATTACCAGCTGAACTTTGACGACTCCCTGCAGGAGCCAACCGTTCTTCCAACCAAGATTCCAAACCTGCTTGTTAACGGAGCCTCCGGGATCGCCGTAGGTATGGCGACCAACATGCCGCCGCATAATCTTCGCGAAGTGGTGGATGCGACGGTTGCCTATATCGACAACAAAGAGATCGATATAGCCGGCCTGATGCAGCATGTCAAGGCTCCGGACTTTCCGACCGGCGGTATCATTTACGGATATACCGGAGTGCAGGAAGCATTCGAGACCGGAAGAGGCCGGATCGTTATGCGGGCAAAGGCCGAGATTGAAACCTACGGCAGCGACCGGGAACGAATCATCGTTTCGGAAGTGCCTTATCAGGTGAACAAGGCGAACATGATCGAGCGGACCGCCGAACTGGTCAATGAAAAGAAACTGGAAGGTATTTCCGAGATTCGGGATGAATCGGATCGCGACGGTATGCGTATCGTTTATGAGATCAAGCGCGATGCGAACGCCTCGGTTGTCCTGAATAACTTATATAAGTATACTGCCTTACAGACTTCATTCAGTGTAAATAACATCGCTCTTGTTCACGGACGTCCGATGTTGCTGAACCTGAAGGATATGATCCGGCATTTTGTCGATCACCGCCATGAAGTTGTCATCCGCAGAACAAAATTCGAACTGGCTGAAGCCGAAAAACGGGCGCATATCCTTGAGGGATTGCTGATCGCCCTGGATCACCTCGATGAAGTGATTCAGCTGATCCGGAATTCCGGTACTCCGGAAGAGGCCCGGACCGGCCTGATGGAGCGCTTTGGCTTATCAGACATTCAGGCCCGTGCAATCCTTGACATGACCCTTCGTCGTCTGACGGGACTGGAACGGGATAAGATCAAGGAAGAATATGCAGAGTTGATGAAGACCATTGAGTTCCTGAAAGCGGTGCTTGCCGATGAAGGCCTCCGGATGAAGATCATTAAGGATGAGCTGACGGAGATCAAGGAAAAGTACGGGGACGAACGTAAGACCTCCATTACGCATTCTGCCGAAGACATGCGGATGGAAGACTTTATCGTGGATGAGGATGTGGTGATCACCATTTCCCATGAAGGTTACATTAAACGCACGCCGTTAACCGAGTATCGCCGGCAGGGCAGGGGCGGAAAAGGATCCATGGGATCGAATTCCCGAGACCAGGATTTCATTGAACACATTATCACCGCATCGGCGCATAATTATATGCTGTTCTTTACGGAAACCGGACGCTGCTTCTGGCTGCGTGCCTTCGAGATCCCTGAGGGAACCCGTACCAGTAAGGGCCGTGCCGTGCAGAATATTATTAATATTCCGAAGGAGGAGAAGATCAAAGCGTTCATCCGGGTAACCAACCTGAAGGATCAGGAATACCTGGAAAACAACTTTATCATCATGTGTACCCGGAAAGGCACCATCAAGAAGACTTCCCTTGAAGCCTACTCACGTCCGCGTACCAACGGTATCAATGCGATCAATATCAACGATGGGGATCAGTTGCTGGAAGCTACCTTAACGGACGGCAACAGCGAGATCGTTATGGCGCTGAGATCCGGCCGGGCTATTCGTTTCAACGAATCCACTGTTCGTCCGATGGGCCGGACAGCGACCGGTGTACGCGGCGTTACCCTTGCTCATGACAAGGACGAGGTTGTCGGCATGATCGCCATCAGCAACCCGGAAACCACCGTACTGGTCGTGTCGGAAAAAGGATACGGAAAACGTACCGATATAGAGGATTACAGGGTGACCAACCGTGGCGGTAAGGGTGTAAAAACCATTAACGTGACGGACAAGACCGGTGAACTGGTCGCCATCAAGGATGTTACCGACAAGGATGACCTGATGATCATCAATAAGTCCGGTATCGTAATCCGCATCGCACTGAGTGAACTTCGGGTGATGGGCCGCGCCACACAGGGCGTGCGTCTGATCTCGCTGAAAGCCAATGATGAGATCGCATCGATTGCAAAGGTTGAACACGAAGAAGATGATCTGTCTGAAGAATCCGAAGGTTCGGAGACCCCTGAAAACGGGACTGACGAGAACGGCGGAGAGGGCAACAACTCGGAATCGGATTCGTTAACAGAAGAATAAGCACGGAATAAACCGTATGAAAAGATTCATATTCCTTCTTTTCATGTTAGCATCGTCTGTTAGCAGTTTACGGGCCCAATCGCTGATCAAGGAGGCGACCAACAGTTTTGCCCGTTACGGGAAAACTCAGGACGCCGCTGAACTGGTGAAGGCGCGTGAACAGGCTGATAAGGCGTACAGCACCCGGAAGGATTCGCTGGGATACCGGAATAACCTGCTGCGCGCGATGATTTACTCAACGCTGGCCGCTACAGATTCGCTGAGAAGCTATAAGTACAGCAAGGATCCCATTGAGGAGACCGAGTACGCTATGAGCAGGATTGCAAGCCGGAGATACCTGGATGAGCATGAACCGGAAGTTGCCTACATTGACAATCAGTTAGCGAGAGCGTACCTTTTCAAGGCGAACCGGGCACTTTCGGAGTCAAGGTTCTATGAGGCCTTCTCCGGTTACAAGAAGGTAAACGCACTGAGCCCCGGGGACACGAGCGTCGTCCATAATCTGGCCATCATTTCAGAGCGGCTGGGCTATAAGGAAGAGGCTCTGGAGTTCTACGGACAGCTTATTGAAGAGAAGCGTGGAATGCCGGATTATTACCTGACCATGGCGGACCTTTATACGGACCTTCACCAGGCCGGAAAGATGAGCGAGATCCTGCTCCTTGGCCACCAGCGGTTTCCGAAAAACCGTGATATTCTGTTTAAGCTGCTTAACACCTATGCGGATAACCAGGACTATCAGGCGGTCATTTCGATTATTGACGATGCACTGAAGCTGGATGCGGACAATCTCAGTCTGAATTACCTGGCCGGCTTTTCATACGATTTTCTTGGAAATCCTGCCAAGGCGCAGTCCTTCTATAAAAAAATGCTGGATATTGATCCGAATAGTTATGACGGCAATTATGCATTGGGCCTGCTTTTTCTAAATTCGTATTTGCGTAACACAAAAGATGAAAGTCAGCTGTTTTTGGCAAAGCGATATCTTTCGAAAGCCAATGAAATCGATCCCAACGACATCAAGGGGCTTCGCGCTCTGGTGGTTCTCTATAAACAGACCGGTGATATGATGCAGCTTCAGAAGCTGAACAGCAAACTCAATGAACTTATACTAAACTAAACTATATGAATATCAAATCTTTAATTTTGGCATTTGTGATTACCGGGACGTCGGTAGTTGCATTTGCTCAGAAAGGTGAACTTAATAGTGCAAAGTCGAATTACGATAAGTACACCCTGCTGAAGTCCGCAAGTCCGGCGATCGCAGCCGGCAACCTGCAGTCAGCCAAAACGGCAATTGATAAAGCGGCTGCTAATCAAAAAACCATGAACGATCCGGCTACCTGGACCTACAAAGCGCTGATCTATGCAGATCTGGCTTTGCTTGATTCGGTGCCGACCAAATCTGCTCCGCTGTTAAGCGAAGCGGCAGCGGCGCTTGAGAAAGCGACAAGCCTGGACAAATCGGGTGAGTACAAGGGGAACCTTGAAGATGTCAACAAACTGTTCGCGCAGTATTACCTGAATGCAGGTGTAAGAGCCTACCAGGCAAAGGATTTCAAGGAGGCGCTTAAAGGATTCAACAAATCCCTGGATTACCGCCCGGGCGATACTACCCTGAGCTACTATGCCGGTTTATCCGCCATCAACGCCCAGGATTATCCTGCAGCTATTAAGGCGTACCAGGAGCTGGTCAAATCCAATTTCTCCAACAACAACCAGATCTACCTTGATCTTTCCCGGATTTATGCGATCCAGAAGGATACGACTTCTGCCATCAAGGTTGCTGCTGAAGGCAGCGCCAAATTCCCTACGGATGCAGAACTTGCACGTCAGGAAATTGAGCTGAACCTGCTCGCCGGCAAACAGAAAGAGACCATCGGCCGGATTATGGCCCAGGCCGAAAAAGAACCGAACAACAAGCTGTACCCATTCTACCTGGGAGTTGCATATTCCACCATCAACGAGAATGACAAAGCTGAGGAGTGGTACAAAAAGTCAATCGCCCTGGATCCGAACTACGCTGAAGCTAATCTGAACCTGGGCGGGCTGATCCTGAACAAGGGTATTGAACTGTACAACGGAGCCAATAAACTTCCTCAGAGCAAACAAAAGGAATACGAAGCCATGATGAAGAAAGCCAACGGGGAATTCGACCGTGCACTGCCGTACCTCCAGAAAGCCACTGAACTTTCTCCAAAATCACGAATGGCCTGGGAAAACCTGAGAGCCTATTACCAGGCAAAACGGAACCCTACGAAAGTCGCTGAAATCAACAAGACCATCCAGACACTGGACTAATAAAGATACTGTTAAGCTCGGAAAAGCCGCCTCTTTTTTTTAAGAAGGCGGCTTTTTTATTGCACTGGGGTTAGTCGCGCTGCATCTGAGAAAGCGCTTTCTTAAGATCCGCCTTTTCTGCGGTCAGATCCTTCCACAGGTCGCCTTTTTCACGCAGCCGGTCGAGGGTATTAAAGATGGTAAACTCTTTAATGTCGAGCTGGTCATTCACTTCCGACCACTCCAGGGGAGTGGACACCGTTGCGCCTGGCTTGGGGCGCGCAGAATAGGGCGCAGCAATGGTCTGTCCGCGCCGGTTCTGTAGGAAATCGAGATAGATCTTCTTCTTTCGTTTTGAAGGACTGCGTTCCAGGCTGGTGGTATCGGCATGCCGGCTGTGGACCAGGTGCCCGAGGTATTGAATGAAATTCTTGACGACCTCATAGTCGTATTTCCCGCCCACATGAATGAAAATGTGTAGTCCCCGGGAACCGGATGTTTTGATAAATGACCGGATCCCCATTCCGTCAAGGGTTTCGCGGGTCGTCAATGCAACGCGAACCACTTCCCTGAAATCATCGACGTCATTCGGATCCAGGTCCATTACGGCAAAGACCGGGTTCTCCGGCTTCTTGTATGTACTGAGCCACGGATTGATCTCGATACAGCCCAGGTTTACCATCCAGAGGAGCGTTGGGAGATCATTGCAGATCAGGTAGTCGATCGTCTTATCGACGCTGTCGGAATATAACGGCGCATACCGGATCCATCCCGGGATTTTGTCCGTATCGAGGTCCTTCTGGAAGAAACCGGGTGCGTCAATTCCGTTCGGGTGCCGGTTCAGGGATAAGGGCCGGTCCTTAAGATAGGGCAGAAGGTAATCCGCCACGCTCCGGTAGTATTCGATAAGCTGCCCTTTGGAGATCTTGTCTGACTTCCAGTATAGCTTATTGAGGTTTGTGAGCTTGACTTTCTTTTTGCCGAAAGTTTCTTCCCGCTCCTCCGATGGGCTATCAGTTGTTTCCATGATCACTTGCTGGCGCTGTTTGTCTTCCCGGAGGCCCTTGAATACGGGGTGCCTGAGAATCCGGTCAGAAGTCCATTCCGTAAACGTGACCTCGCAGACCAGTTCCGGCTTTACCCAGGTCACCGAGCGTTCCTGGTTTACCTTCACCTTCACTGGTTTGTGTCCGGTTTCGAGTGCCGAAAGTTTGTCGTAAAGCATCTTTAGGGATGCCTCATTGAACCCGGTTCCGCAGTTACCGATATAGGTGAGCTGATCTCCGTCATACATTCCGAGCACCAGCGATCCGAAATATTTTCGGCTTCCGGCAGGTTTGGAATACCCCAGGATAACCGCCTCCTGCGAATTCTGGATCTTTAATTTGAGCCAGCGGTCAGTTCTGTTTCCGGACTCATAGATTGAGGCGGCGTCCTTTGCGATAATTCCTTCCCAGCCCTCTTTCCGCGCCTGGTCCATCAGGACCGTGCCCTTTCCGGTTACATGCTCATTGTACACGATCAGATCTCCCGGCAAATTGCTGATGAGGGCTTTGAGCAACTGTTTGCGCTTGACCAGTTCCATGCCGGTCAGGTCATATCCGTCCAGGGAAAGCAGGTCAAAAACATAGTACTTCAGGGCTTGATTTTTCTTGCCGGGCTGGTAGTTCTGCAGTTCCTGGAACAGGCTTTGGCCATCCGGATCTTCCACCACCATTTCACCATCCAGCACGGCGTTTTTTTCAAACGCCCGCAGGATATCAGCCACCGGCCCGTAACGGGCGGTGTAATTCTGACCGTTTCGGGACGTCAGTTTTACGGACTTGCCCGTTGTTGCAAGAATCCGGTAACCGTCAAGCTTCTTCTCAAAAATCCAGCCTTCATCATCAAAAACCCTGGTGGAAAGCTTAGCGAGCATCGGCTTATATTCGCCGGGTGCCCGGGACTTTTTCGTCGCCGGAGCAGGAGAGGGGGCTGACGCTGTTTTCGTCTTACTGCTTCCGGCAGATTTCTTCTTCCTTTCCAGGCCTTCCTTCTTTATGGCGGCCGGTACCAGCGATTCGCTGTCGAATTTTTTATCGACGGCAAATTCATCCCGGTGCTTGATCAGCAGCCAGGCGTTGTCTCCGTCCTTTAAGCGGACCAATGCGAATTCTCCGCGGAGAATCTTGCCATTGAGCCTGAATTTGAGATTTCCCTCTTTTAGCCCTTTTCGAAGTTCATTCCGGGCATCCTTTCCGGAACCTGATATCGCCTGATAGGTTCCCTCATCAAAAATATGAACGACACCCGCGCCGTAATTGCCTTCAGGGATCACTCCCTCGAAACTGCGGTAATCATAAGGATGGTCCTCGACCATCATGGCCAGTCGTTTGTCTTTCGGATTTAAGGAGGGGCCTTTGGGAACCGCCCAGCTTTTCAGGACGCCGTCCAGTTCGAGACGAAAATCATAGTGCAGCCTGGAGGCGTGATGTCGCTGGACGACGAAGATCAGTTCTTTCCCGGTTCCTTTTCCGGCTTTTGGTTCGGTAGTCTTGCTGAAATTTCGTTTATCATGGTAGGTTTGAAGACCCATCTTAAGCTCCTTTTCGGGTTGAATTCAGGCTTTGCATCAGTTGCTCCAGCAAATCGTCGCTGGCCGCCTTCTTGGGTTTGAGTTTCTTGATCGTTGGCCGTTTGCCCTTCGCCTTCGCTTTAATGATCTTCATCAGCTCACTGCTGTATTCGTCCTTAAATTTGGTAATATCGAACGGCCCGGTGTACTGATCGATGAGTGCGAGGCCGACGTCCAGTTCTTTTTTGTTGACCACGACCTCATCGGGAGTCTGGATCTCTTCGTAGCTCCGGATCTCTTCCGAGAATCTGATCCGGCTGATCACGATCACCTTATCCAGGGGGTGAATGACACACAGCGATTCGCTGCTCCGCAGTACAAACCGGGCCACGCCGGCCTTTCCGGATTTCTGCAAGGCCTTGAGCAACAGTGCATAGGCCTTCTTGCCCTGAGCCTCAGGTTCAGCATAATAGGAGGTCTCATAATACATCGGGTTGATGTCGCGGAGCTGAACGAAGTTCTCGATCTCGACTGTCTTTGTTTTTTCGGGGCTGGCGTCCGCGTAGTCCTGATCGTCCAGGATGACGTATTCTCCGTCAAGCATGTAGCCTTTCACGATCTTATCATACGGGACCTCTTTTTTCGTATTTTCATTGATGCGCTGATATTTGATGCGTGCGTGATCCCGGCCATCCAGCATATCCATGCTAAGCGAACTGCTCTGGACAGCAGAATAAAGTTTGATGGGTATATTAACAAGCCCAAATCCAATGGATCCTTTCCAAATCGATCGCATCTGCAGACTGTTTAGATTTCTTTACTGGCAGGAGGGAAGTGCGCAAGGTATAAGCGGTCAATATCCTGAAAATCTTCTGATATGGCGGTGCGGCACTTTACCAGACAGGTTTTCAGATCTGAATACAGGATGTCGCCCTGGAGTTCGTCATCGAAAGCATCCAAAGCGGCCTGGTCATGATCCCGGCAGATTTCGATGATGCCTTTTTCGCCGGAGCTTCCCATATGCGGTATGGCCGCTTTCAAACCCATCCAGGACCGGTGCAGAAATCCCAGCAGGTCACCTTTTTCTTCAGGATGCACCAGGCTGTGTGCGCCGATCTCCTTCTCAAGGTCCCGGGCAATTTCGCCGCGACGTTCGGCAATTTCTCGGAATCTGGTTTTCAGTTCTGGGTTATTGGTTTGCTCCGCGGCATTCAAATAAATCTCCTTCGTCTCCAGACATATCTTCATTAATCGGTTGAGCGGTTTTCCAAAATTTTCCATACTGTCTAATTGTTTTAAAACAACGCCTGCCTGATCGAATGGTTTGAATGTCGCTCAAAAGAGGGGTCCCGAAAATCCTACTTAACATAATATTAATTATAGGACATCCATGATTGTTGGTTTTGCGCCCCGTTTAGTTGGGGTTATCGGGCCTCATAGGGAAAAAAAGGAATACCAATAAAGGAAATAATGTCTCTTTGGATCTTCCGGATCGGTGCCCAAATGTACTTAATACTGCAGCTTCAGGTCGCGCCGACTTCTTTCAGTTTGCCTGTGACACATTGTCATTCAAGGCACTCTATTCCTGAATAACGCATGGTGTTTCAGTCAATTATAAAATTTACCTTCTTGGATACTTTATCTGGCACGGATAAGTCGCTTGGATAGATTTTGATCTTGCAGGGCGACTCTCTGTCCCTGCCAGTTCGGTCTATGCCTTTAGTTTCACTGCCGGATTGACCCGGACTGCGCGGGCAATCTGCAGGCATACAGTGAGCCCGACAATGAACGCTGAAACGATCAGGGCAACGGCAAACGGGTAAACCGAAATATCCACCCGGTACGCGAAGGTCTGTAGCCACTTGGTTGAAGCGATGAATGAAATCGGCCAGGCGATCAGATTGGCCAGCAATAACATCCGGAAAAATGGTTTGCTTAAGGTCACCGTCAGCTGTCCGTCCCTGGCGCCGAATACTTTCCTGATCGCAACTTCCTTCATCCGAAGTTTAAGAGAATGGGCGGCACACGAGAAAAGGCCGAGTGTTGCAATAAATACCGCGAGGCCGGAAAAGAATATGAGTAATGTTCTAAGGCGTTCCTGCTTTTCAAAAAGCCGGCCGTACAATGCGTCCAGGAAATGATAGTTAAAGTTGTCGCCGTCAAGGGTGTTGATATTCCTCCAGTCGCGATCCAGAGCTTTCAGCATCCCTGGAATCGCATGATCTTCGGCGCTGATCATGATCTGCGTCTTGGACACCCCGCATTGTCCGTTCATCAGGTATATGGTCGGAGGTACATGCTGTTCAAAACCGTGTTCCTTAACGTCCTTAATAACTCCGACGATCCGGTATCTTCCGCCACAGCCGTCTATGCTGGTTCCAACCGGTTCTTCCACATCCATCAGCCTGGCTGCAGCTTCATTGACAACGGCATTTAAAGAATCTCCCGGAAAAGTTGCCGAAAATACCTTGCCTTCAGCGACTTCGATATTCAGTGTTTCAAAATACTCGTAATCGACCGCGATGGTATTCAATGACATGGCTTTACCGCCGGCCTGAAATTCGTGAGACGCCGGGATGATCCCGCCGGGAATGTTCGAAGCAACAGTTACATTCTTGACGCCGGGTATGGCTTTGATCCGGTTTCGTACTGATTCAAACTTTTCCGGACTGTTATAAATCCCCAGGTTATCGATATAGACGACCTCCTCGGCTTTGAAACCGGTATTCTGGGCTCTCATGAAAGTTACCTGCTGATTAATGACGACCAGCGTGATAACAAATGAGAGCGCAAATGTGAACTGGAGCAGGGTGATTGAACGGCTGATCCATGAGAGCTTCCCTCCTTTCGACAGCTGATTACCTCTCAGGACATCCGCAGGTATTACACCCGCCATAATTACAGAAGGATAAATGCCCGCAACCAGGGTGAGCAAGACCAATGCAACTGATAGTTGTCCGAGGATGGTCAGATTGATCCCTGATATCAAGAGGTCTACTCCCAATAACTGATTAAAGTACGGAAGCCCTATCAGTACTACACCTACAGCGATGATCAGGGCGATTACGCACTGGAGGAAAATTTCCAGCAGGAACTGCAGGGCTATTTGCCTCCTGGCGATACCATTTACTTTCTTTATGCCGACCTCTTTAGCCCGCTTGTTTGCCTGTGAAATGTAGAGACCGGTGAAGTTTACGCCGGTGACGATCAGGATGATGACCGCCAGGAGCTTCAGTCCCTGAACAATATGGTTGTTTGCCTGTGATCCGTAGCGTGGTTTCAGATGGAGATTTCTCAACGGATCCAGGTAGATCGCCGGTCCGGATCGGGCGACGGCTTTTCTGGCTACCTCGCTGCTATCGGCAAATGCAGCCTTTTTATAGATATTGTCGATCTTCCTGGAGAGCAGCCCAATATCGGTGCCCGGTCTTACCAGTACATACGTCTGGTAGATCTGGTTGGCATAACTTTGATCCTTGCCGGACGTGATATCGCCTGAAAAACCGATGCAATCGAACTGCAGGTTGGTATTTCCCGGGAAATCTTCAACGACGCCTGCAATCGTGACCGGCATCCCCGATTTCGAAATCATGTTCACCGTCTTATTTAGGACAGCACCTTCACCTGGAAAAAGCGCCTCGGCGGTCTGCTTTGAAAGCAGCATTGCCGGCACGTCACTGTTTGGGTCCAGTTTGAACCCTTTCGGCTCAATGCCCAGAATCCGGGCGATGGAGTAATCTGCCCCTACCCATTTCTTGATCAGGAATCTTCCGGTCGGCGTGTAAAATGGAATCTGAAACAAGGCCGTGTTCATCCTACCCACCTCCTCTACTTCCGGGCACTGCTCCTTGATCTCCCCTGCAAGGCCGCCTGGTGTATATGGGGAAGGACCGTTCGGTAACGCCAGTTCTACCAGGAAAATGCGATCGATATTCTTATTCCACTGGTCATAACTGGTCTCATGGTCGACATACAAAGCCACAAAAATGAAGGCGGCGAGACCTAATGCAAGTCCGGCGATATTCAGAAAGTTATACCATTTACCTTTTAGGAAGGTACGCTGGGCGATCTTGAAATCCAGTTTGTTCATGAAGAAAGGATCTTTATCCGGCAGTTAACCAGATCGTTAAGATCAGAAAAAAGTTTCATTTGTGCCAAGGTTCCGGGAATTTACCCTAATTATAAGAAGGTTGAATGAGAGTGACCGGAAACCTTTGGTAATCAGAGAAGCAAGGCAAGTTGGAAAGACGACTTTAATAGCATCAGATAAATATCTCCCATTTTATTGACCGCAGCATAATTCCTGATTTTTATGTAAGTTTAAGTATATCTTTGAATTCTTAATTGATAACGCAATGTCTGTAACAACAACTCACATCGGCAGAAAAATATGCCGGATTCGCGAACTTCGCGGTTGGAAACAAGAGTCGCTTGCCGCAGAACTAGGTGTAAGCCAGCAGGCAGTTTCCAAAATGGAGCAAAGCGAGCGTATTGAGGATGATGTGCTCGAGCGAGTTGCAAAGGCACTCGGAGTGACGCCAGAAACTGTCAGAAACTATAGCGACGAAGCGGCGATCTATAACATACAGAATAATTATGAGGGTGCCCAAACTGAGCAATTCGGGAACTATAATAACTGCTCTTTTAACCCTCTGGATAAGCTCGTCGAAGCGATGGATGAGATCAAGCTGCTTCATGAGGAGAACAGGAAACTGTATGAGCGGTTACTAGCAGCTGAACGGGAAAAAGTTGATTTTTTTAAAGGAAAAAAGGATTAGACCTTTGCCTTACTGTCGGGTGAATCAGATTAACAAATGAGGAAGCCGGCGCTCATTCTTAGTATCCCTTCTTTTCAGTTTTACCGGGGTTGATTCTGACATTCGTCAGTATGTTAGAAGAATCTCCGGATAATCAGATCCATTCAACTCCAAGATACAGATTTTTTGGATCTTTCTGCTATTGGTGAGGCCATTGTCGATGCAGCTTGGCCTTGTTAGGTGAACAACGTCATGGTGACGGAGCGTGTGCACTGTCGGATTTACTTCCAGGAACGCCAGCATGGTATTTTTAGAACGTCTAACCTGACGAAGTCTTTAAGCCGAAGTCTTGAGACCTTCAGAAAGTTTCACAATGCGTATTGGGTATGGAAATTTGAAGATGAAGTGGCAGATAAAGTTTAACGGCATCTCTTGTATCAAAGAGATGTTCCCCTTCCATAAGGCACAACATTAGAACTTCATATCAGTATTCAGAAAAGCGTATAAATAGTTTTTTGGGCATGATGTCAGACTTTAACCCTTTCCTCAAAAAATTAGCAGTCCGTTAGGACTTTCAGAAATACATCTCTGGCATTACTTCAATTGCTGATTTGTCGCAAAATAGAACCGGCATTTCCTTGCGGTTGGAAATGCCGGCTATGCTTTGAAAGGCGGCTGTCTCAGGAAGCATATATCCTTCTTCTTAATAAGATGCCGCCTGCCACCGCCCCGATCAGCGCGATTACCAGTCCGGCTGTAAATGCTGTTTGTCGCATTGGTCTTTCGGGCGTGTAGACGACACCCGATTCGTTCGCTTCAGCCGATTGGTGAACATATCTTCCATGCTTCGGTACGGCCTTTTTCTGAAAGTTTGCAGCCAGCTCGGATAGCTTCGACTGCAGTTCGTTTCCGTACATCGGTTTTCCATGTCCCGAGGCTGCCGTCCGGGGCCGTAGGGCCGCCAGGCGCCGAACGGAGGCTTCCGCCGCTTCCCAATCCGGGGTAAAGTATTTTGGCGGACCGGACAGTCTTTTTTTCTGGCTCAGGGCATAGAACGCTGACTCCTGTTTGGTGGTGACGAAGGCATCCCCGACGATCAAGACGCTATCGCTTTCCCTGTACAAAGATATATGACCTGGTGTGTGACCGGGTGTTTCGATGACTCTCCATTCCGGCAGTTCCGGAATGGTATTACCCTCGATCCTTCGGGCATGCGGTCCGATATTGATCGGCTCCCTGGAATATAACATGGACGAAAATGCCATCATGCCCCCTCCTACGAACGGATCCGCCGGCGGATAGGCCGAAATTCCGGTCAGATACGGGATTTCCAGCGGGTGTACATATACCGGAACATCCCAGACCCTGAGCAGGGACTCCAGGCAACCCCGGTGATCAAAATGTCCGTGGGTCATGATGATACATGCCGGCGGCCGGTCTCCGAACAATGAAGCGGCCATCTTCAGGATCCGGCTGGTAAATCCTTTCAGCCCGGCGTCTACAAGCGCCCAGGTGTTCCGCGTCTGGTCCTCGATCATATAAATATTGACAAAGAGCATCTTCATCCTCCAGACGCCTGGAGCTACTTTCGAGTACATTTTTGTTAAACCGGTTGATTCTGAGTTTCGTTGCATAATATGGGTTCTTCGATTTGTTTAATTCTTTCCTGCCAACATCCGGGCCCGGTCCAGGTGACCTTGCAGTCCGGGCAGGCGCCGTTTAAAGAAGCTGCTCAGCTGTTCATTGTCGGCCGCTGAAACTCCTTTTTTATAGAGACTTAGGGCTTTCATGTGATCCTTTACCATATCACGGATGTAGCCTTTTTCGAATTCGGGTCCGGCCCGTTCATTGACGGCCTCCATGACCTCCCGTTTGTCCGGGTAAGCATCAGTGGGAACAGGGATATTTGCGGCGGCAGCCAGGTTCATGAGTTCCTGGTTTGCGGAGCGATGGTCCGCGATCAGGCGTGCAGCAAACTGGAGGATGTCCGGGTCGCTTGCCTTGGTCTGTGCGGCCTCGCTGGCCTGAATGATCCGGATACCGGCCATCACAGACTTTTCTACCAGCTGGGCGTCGTTGTATCGGATTGTGGTGTGGGCTGGCCCGGGATGCGGACCGATCGGCCTGCTGGTTGTACCGGAGCCTGCGGCCGATAACAGCGTACCGAGCGTCAACATCATAACAGATTTCTTTAGCAGCTTCACGATATCTTTCCCTCTTGTCAACTTCAAAACAAAAGGTTTCAGATGCTGGTTTTAAAATTTATTCCGGATGATGAAGCCTACGATCTACATTGAATATTGCCCCAAGTGCGGCTGGATGCTCCGGGCTGCCTGGATGGCCCAGGAGATTCTTACAACGTTCACCGATGAGCTGTTCGGCGTCATGCTGCAGCCTTCCGAGGTGAACGGCCGTTTTACCATCACGGTGAATGAGACGAAGATTTTTGACCGAAAGGAATCCGACGGCTTTCCGGAGATCAAGACCCTTAAGCAATTGGTGCGTGATATTGTCAGCCCGCTGAAAAGTTTAGGACATTCCGATAAAAAGAACCACTGATTTGCTAACTTTGTTAGCAGTGAAACGTTCAGGATCCGCAGACCTCCCCTTGCATTACGGTTATGTTCCCCACTGGCTCGCCGAGAGAATGGGAAAGCTGGGTCTGGCTATTACCGAAGCGGTTGTGCACGAGTATGGAACCGCCGGGTTCCTGAGCCGGATCAGCGATCCGTTCTGGTTCCAGAGCATGGGTGCGGTAATGGGCATGGACTGGCATTCCTCCGGGATCACCACATCCGTCATGGGCGCGCTGAAGAAGACCATCAACCCGGTCTCCCGGGAACTCGGAATCTATATCTGCGGCGGAAAGGGAAAACAGTCTAGAAAGACACCGGATGAACTGATGTCGCTGGCTCTGCGGACCGGCCTGAACGGAGAGCACCTCGTTCGCTGCAGTAAGTTAAGTGCGAAAGTAGATAACACGGCCCTGCAGGACGGTTTTCAACTATATATGCATAGTTTTATCGTCACCCGTGACGGGGAGTGGGCAGTCGTTCAGCAGGGTATGAATGACCGTTCAACAGCACGCCGGTACCACTGGAATTCTCACGGGGTGACATCCTTTGTAGATGACCCGCACGCAGCCATCTGCGGACGCAACCAGGGAACGATTCTGAACCTCGCATCCGGCGGCGCTGCGCCGGCACGGAAAGCGATGATGGAAATGACCTCGGAAAATCCTGACCGGATGCTGAGGGAAGTTCGCAGGCTGGTGATGCCTGCGCATCATGATGTTCGTGCCGAAGATGTGGATCTCAAACGACTCGGTGCGATGTTGTATCTGGCCCATGAAAAACAGCCCCGTGATTTTCCGGAACTCCTGTTGCTGGAGGGCCTCGGACCCCGGACGCTGCAGTCGCTGGCGCTGGTCAGCGAGGTGATCTACGGTACGCCGTCGCGTTTCGAAGATCCGGCGAGGTTCTCATTCGCCCATGGCGGGAAGGACGGCCACCCCTTTCCGGTACCTGTTCACGTCTATGACGAGACCATTTCGACCCTGCGCCATGCCGTTGACAAGGCCAGGATCGGCGCGACCGAAAAGATCCAGGCCGTAAAAAAACTAAATGAACTGGCTGTCCGGGCTGAACAGGGGTTCACGCCCAATAATAACCTGGATGCGGTGATCGAAAAGGAACGGACGAATTCCTGGAAGTACGGCGGACGAACCGTATTCGGCAAGGCCAAACCGCCGGTTTCCAGGCAGTTGGACCTTTTCGGATCCTGATGGTCAGGCTACGTTCCGGCCGGCATTCACGATGCCGTAAACGGTCCGGATGATCAGTTTCTTATAGGTGTCGGCAAGCTCACCCACCGGATCCGCATTCAGCTTTGCAATGGCGTAATGCTGAATCAGTACCAGCGGAAGCACGATCTTTTCCCGGGTTCCGATCGATTGTTTCTCGATCGGATAATTTTCCATCAGGCCGGTCTGGCCGCTCAGCTCGAGCAGCAGTGATCGCGTCAGCTCGAACTCCTCTTTCAGATTTTGCCAGAAGCCGGAAAACTCAGGATCGTTTTCAAGGTAGGCCGTCACCCGGAAATCGGATTTGGACATGGACATCATGCAGTTGTCCATGATCGTCCGGAACTGGACATTATCCTGGTACATCTGTTTTATCGGTTCCCAGTACCCCTGTTCCCGGGCGTGCTTAAGCGCTGTACCCACACCGTAGAATCCCGGAATGTTCTGCTTGAGCTGGGACCAGGAGGTTACGAAACTGATCGCGCGCAGGTCTTCCAGTTTCAATTCCTTATCCCCGCTCCTTTTTACCGGCCGGCTGCTGATATTCATTTCCGCAAGCAATTTAAGCGGGCTGAGTTTCTCCAGGTATTTCAGGAAAAGCGGATGCTGGCGGAGTGCGAGAAAGGCCTGATAACTGCGCTCGGCGAGCCGTTTGAACACGTCAGCTTCATCCGGTTTCATGGTATCCATACCACGCATTTCCAGGCTGGAGGTCAGCCCCGCGTTGATCATCTGCTCCATATTATGGTATGCAGTCTCGGTCGAACCGTACTGGCTGCTAATCGTTTGCCCCTGTATGGTTAACTGGATACTTGAATTGGCAATATCTTTTCCCATGGAGGCATAGAACCGGTGCGTCTTACCGCCGCCCCGCGCCGGAGGGCCACCCCGGCCGTCAAAAAACGTAAGGTCGATATCGTATTGACGGGCGATTGCCGTCAGCCCGGTTTTTGCCAGGAATATCGACCAGTTGGCCATCAGGTATCCCCCGTCCTTGGTGCTGTCCGAGAATCCGAGCATGATGATCTGCTTTTTTCCCCGCCGGATGAGATGCTCCCGGTAGACGGGGTGCGAATACAGCGTCTCCATGACCCGGCCGGCGCGCTCCAGGTCGCTGACGGTTTCGAAGAGTGGTACGAAGTCGATCGTCAGGGCCTCCTTTTTCCAGCCGCTCCACAGGAAAAGGTTCATGAGCTGAAGGATGTCCGTCGCCTCCTGAGCGTTGCTGATGATGAACCGGTGTGCAGCCTTTTCTCCGCCGGCACGCTGAATATCCTCCATCAGCCGGATGGTTTCAAAGGTGTCCCTCACCAGGTCGTCGGTCGCGGATGCAGGGTCGAGATCCTGTTCATCAAACGTTATCTGGTCCAGCTTCTGAGCTTCCGGCAGATCCTGGTACCCCTCCGGCGATTCGTCAAGCCCGAGCTGCTGAAGGCCGAAGCGGTAGGCTTTCCTGAGGATCCGGCTGTCCTGGCGGATATCCAGGCTGGCAAAATAGTTGCCGAACAGCCGGACCTTCATACGGAGATCATCCACCAGTTCAACGAACAACCCGTTGTGCCATGACATCAGCACGTCGCGGATCGCCTGCAGGTTTTTCAGGATCTCCTCCTTATGGTCGACAGGGGCCGGGAGATCGCTGAAGCTGTTCTGGTAAAACAGCTCCTGCAGGGTATTCATTGGTTCTTCCACCCCCCGGAATGTGATCCGCCGCTTCAGCAACCGGAAGTCCCGGTAATAGCACCGGAAAAGGATGGTACGGAGCATGCGGGCTACAGCGCGGGTGCTCTCGCAGGTCACATTCGGGTTTCCGTCACGGTCCCCGCCCGGCCAGAAGCCGAGTTCGACCAGGTTGAAGTTCTGGTTTGGGAGATTGAACTCCCCGGACACCAGGGACTGGATCCTGGCCGACGACTGGTAAAAGACGTTCTCCATGAACCAGGCCAGGCTCCTTGCCTCATCCACCGGGGTCGGTTTGGTCTTGCTGAAGAACGGCGTTTTCCCGAGCTGCTGCAACAGTACATTGATCGAATTAAGATCGTTCTTCTGCAGGGCCTCATTCAGGTCGTTCATAATACCCAGAACCGCTCCCGGGTAGAACTGGGTGGGATGCGCGGTCAGGACAATGCGCAACGAAAATCGTTTGAGAGCTTCGGTGATCTGCTGCCGGTAGGCCGGCTCGCTGCCTGCCCGGAGCAGGATAGCTTGCAGGGAACCGGCTTCTTCCGTATGAAGTTTTCTGAAGGAAGAGTCTTCAATAGCATCAAACAGCACGACCTGGCGCTCGATATACTGGATAAAGTGAAAAAGCAGATCGAACCGGTCCGTAGCGGTTATGTATTTCCCGTAATTGGCAAAGAATGCTTCGATGATCGCCGTCGGAGCCTGTTCACGCTGAACGCCCTCCTCGCAATGGCTGGTGAAGAACGGCAGCAGGGTGCCGGTTTGCCGGACCTTGTAAAAGGGCAGCGTCTGGAAAAGGCTGTTGTACAGGTCGAACCGGAGCAGGACTTCGTTGCTGAATATGGCTTCTTTCTGGGTTGATTTCATACCAAAGGGGCTGAGCTTCTAAATATAGTCAACCGTTGATAATTTCGCCGCCGTTGGGATGTAAAACCTGGCCGGTCATGTAGCTGGAATCCTCCGAGGCCAGGAATACGTAGCTCGGAGCAATCTCTTCCGGTTGGCCCGGGCGGGATAAAGGCACATTTTTACCGAACTGACCGACCTGCTCCTCGGAGAAGCTGGCAACGATAAGCGGTGTCCAGACCGGACCGGGCGCCACGCCGTTGACCCGGATTCCCCTGGGAGCCAGGTTTTGCGCCAGGGAACGCACAAAGGCTACGATCGCCCCTTTGGTGGACGCATAATCCATCAGGTGGCTGCTTCCGCGGTATGCGGTGACCGAGGTTGTGCAGATGATACTGCTGCCCTTCGGCATATGAGGCAATGCCGCCTTGGTCAGAAAGAAATGGGGAAAGATATTCGTGCGGAAGGTCGTTTCCAGCTGCTCCGCTGTGATGTCTTCAAGATGATCCTGCGGGAACTGTACCGCCGCATTGTTTACCAGGATATCCACCTTCCCGTAACGGTCAATTGTCTGCGCCACGATTTTGCGGCAGTGCTCCTCCCGGCTGATGTCCCCCGCGATCAGGAGGCATTCCTTTCCGTATTCCAAAACTTTCCTGTGGGTTTCCCGGGCATCCGTCTCTTCATCCAGATATGATATGACCACCGCCGCACCCTGCCTGGCAAAACTGACCGCCACCGCCCGCCCTATGCCGCTGTCGCCGCCCGTTATAATAGCGACCTTCCCGGCGAGTTTCGAAAATACATCGATCGATTCTCCTTCGAATGCCGGCGTTGGCGTCATATTCTCCTCAATCCCGGGCTGCTCCGCCTGATGCTGGGGCGGAAAATAGTTTTCTTGTTCCTTTGGTAGTTCCATGAGTCATCTTTAAGTTCCTCATACTAACAAAGGTCTATTTTTCAGGTTTGGGCCCCGGACATAAAAAAGGCCTCCTGACGGAGGCCCTGGATTTATCACAAACGCACTATCTAACATTCATTTCTTAATTAGCCCTTCTTTTTTCTTCTTCAGCGCCGCCGGTATTTCTTCGGGTAGATCCGGGTGCCTTTCCGAACCGGTAGCTGAAATTCAGGGTAGCGACCCGCGCGTCCCGGCGCTGGAAGAAGTCTTCCTGGTAACCGGTCAGAACGGTACTGCCATAGATCTTCTGCGAGTTGAAGAGGTCGGAAACATTCAGCTTAACGGACGCTTTCTTATCCCATAGCTGTTTCTGGATACCGGCAGAAACGAAGGCGACAGGTTTGACGCCCAGGAAACCGTAAACTTCGCGGCCCCGGTAGGTACCCACAACCTCTGCAGACCAGGACGGACTCAGGACGAACGTATTATTGCTGTTGAAATTTACCGTCGGCCGGCCGTTGTTCAGGTTGGTATTTGCCAGATTTCCCTGGTAGAGCCCGTAGTAAAAGGTCGCATTGTTTACGCTGTTGAACCAGTTACCTGCAGCGAGCGGCACGGTGAACGTCATTCCATAATAATCGAAGCGGGCCAGGTTACGGTCCATCTGCACGATAACGTTCGTCTCACCCTCTGCAGGAGAGAGAACCGAGATCATATTGTCGGTCGTCCGGCTGTAGCTGTATTTGGCGATGAACTTCTGGTTAATCGTATGGGTCAGCTCAAGGGAATAGGTAAGCTCGGGTTTCAGGAACGGATTCCCGGAAGCGAACGTGCTTGGATCCAGAAAATACTTGAACGGATTGAGCTGGTTGTAGGTCGGCCGGTTAATGCGGCGGCTGACGGACAATGCGAAATCATGCATCTTATTGGGTTTGAAGCTGAAGGTTGCGCTTGGAAAAAGCTGGGTATAAGACAGATCAAATTTCTCCCCGTTGGTAAGCTGGTGCCCTTTCGCGTTGGTATTCTCCAGGCGAAGACCGAGCTGCAGACCGACTTTTCCCCACCGCCGGCTGGCGTTCATATAGGCGGCATTGATGTTTTCATCATACAGGAAGTGATTGCTTTTGCTTTCATCCAGAACATCGGTGCCCGTACTCTGGTCAAAGAACGCCAGGTTATTATCCGTGCTGACCAGGCTGCTTTTCACTCCGAGCTCCAGGGTTGTTCCGCCTTTCAGCTTCTGCGTATAGTCGATCTTGGCTGACCGGATGTCCAGGTTCCCGTCGAGGTCACCGAATAACAGGTAGGCATTGCGGGTTGGATTCTGCTGAAGATCATAATACCGGGTATTGTAGTTCTGCAGATCTGAATTCATGAACCGTGCATAATCCAGATCAACCGTAATTTCTTTTCCGGTACTATCAAACGTGTGCTTCAGATTCAGGTTGACGTTGCCGTTATTGCGGTTGGCCTTGCTGAATCCATCAGTCAGGAAGGTGGCATCCTGTACATGCTGATCATTGACCACTGCACTTGAGTTCTCCGTATTCCGGCGGATGCCGAACAGGGACCCGTTGGTGACCACCCCAACGATCGTCTTAGGCGTCACGTAGTAATCTATTCCCAGCCGGATATTATGAGAACTGAATTTGAAATCGAAGTTGTTATCCTGGTCATAGGCGCCGGTAAACAGTTCGCCGCTGTAGAACTCCCGGTCGATGTCCAGGTGGTTGAATTCTTTCCGTCCTGAAAAGTTGTAACTGCCAAACAGGTTGATGTTCTTATTCCGGTGATTCAGGCTCAGACCGGAATTCGTCTTCAGGTATTCGCCATGTCCCACGCCAAGGCTGACATTGCCGTTGGTGCCACTCCTATTGTCTTTTTTCAGGCGGATGTCAATAATGCCGGAATTTCCGCTTGCATCATACTTGGAGGACGGGTTCGTGATCAGGTCGATTTTCTCAACGGAGCTGGAAGAAAGTCCGCGGAGCATGGTCGCAAGCTCGGATCCCGACATTGGAACGCGCTTTCCGTCAATCATGACAATAACTCCGGTCCTACCCCGCATGCTGATATTGTCGTTCTGATCGATCGCAATCCCGGGCGCCTTTTCCAGCACTTCAAGCGCGGTCGATCCAACGGCGGAGATGGATCCCGCTACATTCAGGACCATTTTATCAAACTGCTGTTCGATGAGTGGTTTCGAGGATACAATCGCTACCTCTTTGAGCATCCGGTTACTTTCGGTCAGGGTAATGGTTCCGAGGTCGAGCGGCTGGCTCAGATTCAGCTCCCGGGACTGGTAAGGCTGAAATCCTACATACGAGGTGACGATACGGTATTTCCCGGCCGGCAGGTTCTCAAAGATGAACCGGCCTTCTGTATTGGAGACCTCCACCTTGATCAGAGAAGAATCCTTAGACGCAAGAAGCTTGACGTTCACGCCCGGGGCGCCCTGCCCGGTATCATCAACGATGACGCCTCTGATCGGATAGGTCTCCTGGGCGAAGGCGCAGGTTATGTAAGTGCTTACGTAAACTAGGATGAGAAGGGTTCGTACTGTGGATAATAATGCGTTCATGACAATTAATTTTTTATCAAAGGTAGGTTGCGTACAGCAGCTGAGATGTTAAAGGACGTTAAACATTGTTAAGGGATGTTAAGTATTATCCCCCGACAGAAATGTTACAAATCCTGCTTCTGCAGGCTTGTACGGATCCTTGTATACATGCTGGACCGGTCGAGGGCCATTTCCAGTTTCTCGATCTCCGCCAATAACGGAACCCCCGCCTCAGCCAGCCAGGCCTTGTTCTGCTCGCGGATCACCCCCAGCAGTGGGTGGAGCTTTTTCAGTACGCCCGAACCGCCCGGGGACAGGTTCAGAATCCTTCGGCGGGCGTCAGCGGGATCCTTATCCGCTGTAATATAACCTTTTTTCAGCAGCTGGTCTGCGAACTGAACGACTGCAGGATGACTCAGCTGCAGGGCCTGTGAGATCTCCACAACGGACAGGTTCTCCCGGCGTCTGAGTAATTCAAGAAACGGGAACCACTTTGCTTCGAAATCCACATTGGATTCCTTGTAAATCCGGCTTACATCCGAGGTTAGGCGCTCCTGAAGTCTTTTCAGCCGGGTCGCCAGGGAGAGCTCTTCCAATTCTTTTATCAGGTCCATCTGTGAGTATACTGGGCGCCTAATGTATAAAAAAGCTTGGAACAGCGATAAAAAAATAACGGGAAACCTTTCAGGGCGAAAGATTTCCCGTTTTACCTACAGGCAGACAGCTCTGTCTGGAGGACCAGGTTTATTGCACTTTCAACCGACTACTTACTTCGCTGCTGTTACACGTTGGTTAAGCAGTCTTACTCTCGTTTTTGCTTCTCGCTCGGAGATCATTAACGTCGGTATCGCCTGTCCTTTCGGAACCCTGTCTTTAATCCTTCGGACGAAGTTTAAAGTTTGAGCATTGATCAATCAGTAGCCTAAACGTGACTGTGTCTCACAGGCTGTCAAAGTACGTAACCTTTATGCTAATATACAAACTAAGTACTTTATTGTCAATGCTTTAATTATTTTTTCTGATAAAAATCATCTGAGGTGCGCCCGCACTGTGGCTACGATCCGGCGGTAATGATCCGAAGAACCGGAGGTCTCCCCTCCGGATATGTCCGGCTGATGAAGAATAATCTTCTCCAGCTCCTCACGTTCCGCAGACATCGTCACGGTCTCTCCGTTGATGTTGAAGGAATTGAAAAGGTGCGCCTCGAGGTTCAGGCGGCTGATGATTTCCCGTAGTTCAGGTTCGAATTGAGCTGAAAATTCAATGTGCATAGCATTTGATTTACTGTCGGCTACCTTTAGAACATAAAATCCGGCAGAGAGTTCTTACCCCGGTGCGGCTCACAGGTTCATCGGGACCTCCATCAGCAGGATCTCCGAGGTGCTTTTCGCAGTAATGGTGATACTGGCGGTATCCCATATCCCCAGGCCGTCGCGCGTATTGACCAGCTGGCCTGCGATCAGCAGCTCTCCGTTCAGAACGAACGCATAAACGCCGTTGCCAGGGCCCTTCACGGTATAATCCAGGCTGACCCCTGCGTCCAGCTTACCCAGATGAAACCAGGCCCTCTGGTGGATCCATACCCCGCCGTCTCCCGGATCCGGCGACAGGATCGGCTGGAGCCGGTTTTGCCGGTCTTCCGGCCTCAGCGTAACCTGGTCGTACCGCGGTTTTACATCCTTCCTGTCGGGGAAGACCCAGATCTGCAGGAACCTGACGGGCCGGTCGCTGTTTTTATTGAACTCCCGGTGCAGAATTCCTGTACCGGCGCTCATGGCCTGGATATCCCCCGGCCCGATTACCGCTACATTACCCATACTGTCGCGGTGTTCAAGTTCACCCTCCAGCGGTATTGAGATGATCTCCATATTCTCATGCGGATGTTCGCCAAAGCCCATCCCGCCGGCTACGTAATCATCGTTCAGGACCCGCAGAGCCCCGAAATGGATCCGCTCCGGGTTCATATAACCGGCGAAACTGAATGTGTGGTAGCTTTTTAACCAGCCGTGGTCCGCATGCCCGCGGGTATCGGCTCTGTGAAGTACTGTCTGTGCCATTTTTTCCGATAAAGTTAACCGGTAGGTCCTTTCAGCTGTTAAAAAACACGCCGGCTGGCGTTTTATTTACATTTCACGGACGTCTGCGAATTCGCAGAAATTGAAACATTAGGTTTTCGGATAGGTTATTCTTCTAAATAAATATAAATGGATAGCTTTAACATACAGGTCATGCTCCGGGGTGGCAATATCACCGATTACGAAGTAAGAAACAGCCGGAAAAGCAAGGATATGTACGAAGTGCTGGACAAAGGCCGGCGCATAGCTATTTTCCATGCCAACCCGGACGGTACGTGGACCGTCACGGAAAATGATGCGGGGATCACCGACGATCTGATCGAACGTATCGGGAAGCAGCTGACGGGCTTTCACACTTAAAAAACCAAATCAAACGGTATACAATGAGAAGAACATCAACAATGGCCACCATGGTTTCAGGGCTGGCCCTAATGCTATTGGTCAGTTGCGGGCCGTCACGCAAAGTAACTGAAACCACCTCCGGAACGGAGGGAGCAGCAAACCAGGCTTCAGACCCCGGTACCACCGGGTTCAGGGCCGCCAGGGCGGAAATCTCCAACACCAAACCGGACACGCTCGGCCACGGAACTGCAGAGTTCAGGCAGAAGGCGGACGGAACAGTTCAGCTGGAACTGGAAGTATCCTTTCCAAAGAAGGCAAATTCAAGCGTAGCGGTGCATCTGCATGAACATGGTGCCTGCGGGGATGCCGGTAAGGAAGCGCACGGACACTGGAACCCCACCAACGAGCCGCATGGAAAATGGGGTGAAGGTTCCTTCCACTCCGGAGACATCGGCAACGTACAGCTGGATGAAAAAGGAAACGGAAAACTGACCATGATCTCTGACCGGTGGACGATCGGGGGGGATGAGAAAACAAATATTCTGAACCGTGCGGTGATTGTTCACTCGGGCGTGGATGATTATACCACTCAGCCTACCGGTAATGCCGGATCGCGCATCGGATGCGGCGTGATCATGAGCAGGTAGGAATCCGGGATATCCGGGAAGGCAAAAGGCGGTCAGATGATGACCGCCTTTTGCTGTTAGTTGCCCGGGTTCCGCTGATCACTGCTACAGCGCACTCACGGCTTCTTTCAGGGCCTCCACGGCTGCATGGTCAGACGGCGTGGAAGAACCGCTGAAGACCGTTCCGGAGGTTACTCCTTTTCCGTAGAAGGAAGATGTGGCCTGCTCATCCAGTTCGATCGCGGTTCCGTTCAGACTTACGCCGGCAAACAGGCCCTTGGTCCTGGAGTACGAATATACTTCGGCCTCCATTTTATAATCGGTATCCGCACCGGCACTTCTGCCCACCGGACCCGCTGCGACCGATACGCCGCCGCCCAGCGTAAATGTTCCTTTTTTGACCGCCGTCAGGGTCTGGCGATCCTTGAAGAGCAGGACGAGGTCGATTGCCTGGACACCGGCCTGGAAGCCGATACTGCCGCCGGTCATGGTGACAAAAACCGGATCGCTCCAGGACCCGTCGCTGTTACGGACCATGGCAACTCCCTTGCCCCGTTTACCGCCGACCCCGAACCCGGCGTTAATCATTTTAGGAATAATAATGATACCCTGGGACTGCTCGACGATCTCCGCTGGGATCAGTTCATTCATTTCGGCGAAGTCAACCACGATTTCGGTCGATTTCACAATTTTGCTTTCTTCCTTTTCCTGGCCCTTTACGGTTCCGGTGACGAGCCATAAGGCGCCCAGGAGCAGCAATGCTGATTTTTTTAACAGATGTGTTTGTTTCATAAGTGTAAGAGTTGATGTGTATAACGTATGGCCGCGCTGCAGATTGCGGGCCAAAAACGTCGTTAAAGTAGTAAAATTCGTGGAACCGTTTCAGCAATGATTTGTTTTACGAGTTAAGAAACTCAGGTACTCACTTAAAAGCCAACGGAAATGAAACCGAAAATCATCCTTCTTTTTTGGCTTGTAACCGCCGTTATTACAGGCCATGCGCAGCAGATGCAGGACGCTGCGGCACAAAACAGGGCGGCAGCGATCAAAATTGTGTCCGCCTTTGACAACGGGGATGTCAATGCATTTGATGCACTGATTGCCCAGGACATCAAAAGTCACGCGGAGATGCCTCCGGGAATGAAAAGCACCGGCCTGGAGGCGGTAAAAGAAATGTGCAAAATGAATAAAACGGCGTTTCCCGACATGAAGTCCCGGGTACACACGGTCGCATCGGCCGGCGACACGGTCATGATCTTTTATACGTCTGAAGGTACCAATACAGGATCCCTTTACGGACAACCGGCTACCAATAAGAAAGTTAAGGTTGACGGTGTGGACATTATCCGGTTCCAGAACGGGAAGGCTGTTGAGCACTGGGGCGTGTTTGACAGTATGAAAATGATGATGCAGCTGGGCATGATGGGTCCGGGAGCTGCCCCTGCCGGGAAGAATCCGTAATGTAACGCCTGGTTCCCGCGGGGACCAGGCGTTACGGAACAGGTTCCGCAGGTAAACGGCCTGCTGTTTTCCCTGCGGAACCCTTTTTTTAATAGATTTGCGAAAATGCTGATTGACAGACATGAGACCCGGAGATAAAGTAGTTTGTATAGATGACCGGATTGATCCGGAGAAAGCAGAAGAGATCAAGAGGGATTTTGAAATCTGGGTCGTAAAGGATAAGGAGTACACGATCCGGGAGATCCTGGATAACAACGGGATTGTACCCGGCATCCTGCTGGAAGAAATCCATAACTTCCCGAAATTCTTTAACCTGATCAACAAGTACCAGGAACCCGCATTTGCAACATGGCGTTTCAGAAAGCTGAATTACGCGACTGCAACGGAAGAAGCGGTCCGGGAGCAGGAAATGGTAAAATCATCCTGATCAGGCAATTGCCGGGTTTTCGGGGCGTGAATTCCCCGGAGGGCAACTGCTTCATGACTGTAAGTTTTTTTTATTAATATATTTGCAGGAATGGTGCAGCGGTTTTTAGCGATCCTTCTGGTATTTTTCATGATCCACCTGGTCGGCGGCCTGGAAGCTTCTGCCGTAACCGCTCGCCAGAAGGAGGCGAGCGCCGGTTTCCGGCCTGAACCGGTCGTCAGGAAAGCTTTCAAACAAAATCTGAAGGCTCAGCATACCATGTCATTCCGATGCCGGGTTCCCCAGGTTTTCAAGACCGCATACTCCCGTAACATACCCGCATCCGCTTTCTTACCGGTCCCCGCTTCATGCAGCAATGACAGTTCACCGTCCGCGCCCGCAGGTGCAGATTCAGCCTATATTCTCGGCCTGATCTACCCTTTTCACGGCTTCCTGTAAGCGGTCGTCCGACAAGAATTGTTTTGGGAACCCGATACAACGGTTTTTCCTGTTTTATAGCCCACGGCTGTTTTATCTGAACACTTATTACTTTAAAGCTACTATATACGGTCTATGGTCCACCTAGCACCTCTGATTACTGATTTAGGACTTATTCTTGCTGCCGCCGCTGTCACTACGCTGATATTCAAATGGATACGGCAACCGCTGGTTCTCGGGTATATCCTGGCCGGATTTCTCGTCGGCCCCCATTTTTCGCTGCTTCCTACCGTCGTTGACGACGAATCGATCACGATCTGGGCAGAAATCGGGGTCATCTTCCTGTTGTTCAGCCTCGGGCTGGAGTTCAGTTTTAAGAAACTGGTCAAGGTCGGCGGCTCTGCATCGATTACAGCCATCGTCGAGGTGGTTTTCATGCTGCTGTTCGGATTCCTCACCGGCAAAGTAATGGGGTGGAACAATATGGACAGTATTTTTCTGGGGGGCATCCTGTCGGTATCATCGACCACGATCATCATCCGGGCGTTTGAGGAGCTTGGCGTCAAGCATAAACGGTTCGCGGGACTGGTTTTCGGCGTCCTGATCGTGGAGGATCTGGTGGCGATACTCTTGCTCGTCCTGCTGTCTACCCTGGCGGCCAGTCAGCAGTTTGCCGGGATGGAAATGATGACCTCCGTGCTCAAACTCTCCTTCTTCCTGGTACTCTGGTTCATAGCGGGTATCTTCCTGGTGCCGACATTCCTGAAAAAGACACGCAAACTGATGAATGACGAAACGATGCTGATCGTTTCACTTGCCCTGTGCATCCTGATGGTTGTGCTGGCGACGAACGTCGGGTTTTCTCCCGCCCTGGGAGCCTTTATCATGGGATCCATCCTGGCCGAAACCCCCCAGGCGGAACGCGTCGAACATTTGACCAAATCCGTCAAGGACCTGTTCGCAGCGGTATTCTTCGTTTCTGTAGGAATGCTTATTGATCCGAAGATGCTTGCCGAACATTACAAGGCGATCCTGATCATTTCCGGCGTTACCGTTGCCGGAAAGTTCATCAGTTCTTCCATGGGCGCGCTGCTGTCGGGGCAGCCGCTCAAGACCTCGGTGCAGACCGGCTTGAGCCTGGCGCAGATCGGGGAATTCTCGTTTATCATCGCTACCCTTGGTCTTTCCCTGAAAGTGACGAGCGGGTTCCTCTACCCTATTGCCGTAGCCGTCTCGGCAGTTACGACCTTCACCACGCCGTACCTGATCCGCATGTCCCAGCCGTTCTATTCGGCAATCGAACGGCTGTTGCCCGAAAAATGGGTCATCAAACTTGACAAGTACAGTTCGGGCACGGCCAAGATCACGACCACCACCGACTGGAAGATCCTGCTGCGGGCCTATATCTCCAACATCCTGATCCACTCGGTGATCCTGATCTCCATTATCATCCTATCATCCCGGTTTATCCGTCCTCTGGTGACCGGCTATATCGGTAAAGGCGGCCGGCCGGATATTATTGCGGTGGTTGTTTCTTTCATTCTGATGGCTCCCTTTCTCTGGGCGCTGTCGGTAAAACGGATCGAGAAGACCGCCTATTCGCATTTATGGCTGAACAGAAAGGTGCAGCGAGGGCCGCTGATCGCCATTGAGGTCTTCCGGATCCTTCTGGCTATCCTATTTTCTTCGGCTATCCTGTATATTTATTTTGAAACCTGGATCGCCATCAGTACAGCGGTATCCCTGCTGGTCATCGGGATGTTCCTTTTCTCGACCAAGCTGCAGGCGTTCTATGACCGCCTTGAAAAACGTTTTCTGCTGAATCTTAATGCCCGGAATTCCGGAACCTACAGCAAATTAATCCCCTGGGAAAGTCACCTGGCCGACCTGGAGGTGTCCCCGGAATCGGCCTTTGTCGGCAAAACCCTGGAAGAACTTGCGTTCCGGGAAAAGTATGGCATCAATATCGCTCTGATCGAGCGGGGAAAACTGGTGATCGCCACGCCGGGCCGGGAAGAGCGTCTCTATCCCAATGATAAACTGACGGTTATCGGGACCGACGAACAGCTGGCCCTGGTGAAGGAGCACCTTGAGGTTTCCAGCCAGATCAATGAAGATCTCCAGGCCGGAAAGAAAGACCTTGAACTGCAGAAGGTGATCATTTCGCATAATTCTCCGGTATGTTACAAAACGATCCGGGAATCCGGAATCCGGGAACTGTCCCAGGGACTGGTCGTTGCGATCGAACGGGATAATGAACGGATACTGAACCCGGACTCCGGCTTTGAATTCCGTCCCGGGGATACCTTATTTATCGTTGGAAATAAAAAGAGGATCAGGGATGTCATATCCAGAAAAGAAGAACAGGAGCCGCAGGGGAATAAATGATTCGTCGGAAAATTCGGGCGTAAATTTGATGAAATTTATACCTTTGCACCCCTTAAGTATACGGTAAAAACACGCAGGTACTTTGAATCAACGGCATACAGCCGGTTGGTAAAGGCCGGTTCTTCATGTTTTTGCACAAGATTTCGTGAAATATGAGCGGTAAAAGTAAGGTAAAGATCAAAACCCGGATCGAGCGGTTTTTTGAAAATATTTATGATATTTCTCAGTTCATTCTCAGGTACTTCAAAGAATTCTTCAACAGTCCCTATGAAAGCCAGGAACTGCTTAAGCAGTGCTATAATATCGGCTACCGCTCCCTTTCGCTGATCACCGTTACGGCATTCATTACCGGATTCGTATTCACCAAACAGTCCCGGCCTTCATTGGCGGAATTTGGCGCAACCTCCTGGATTCCCTCGCTGGTCGGGATTGCTATCGTGCGGGCGCTTGCTCCGCTGGTTACTGCGCTGATCTGCGCGGGAAAGGTCGGTTCGAGTGTCGGCGCCGAGATCGGATCCATGAAAGTTACCGAGCAGATCGACGCTATGGAGGTTTCAGCGACCAATCCGTTCAAGTACCTGGTTTTCACCCGGGTAACCGCCAGCAGCCTGATGCTGCCGGTTCTTACGATGTACACCGGGTTCATCGCGCTGTTCGGCGCCTTTGTCAACGTTTCCACCAATGAGCTTACCTCTTTCCAGACCTTTTTCCTGAATGCCTTCGAAAAGATCACCTTCCTCGACATCTTTTCATCGGTCGTCCGTTCACTCGCATTCGGCTTTACCATCGGCATGGTCGGATGCTATAAGGGTTACCATGCCTCCCAGGGAACCGTTGGCGTAGGTAAAGCGGCGAATTCGGCAGTGGTTGTTTCGATGTTTCTCATTTTTATTGAAGAGATCATCATTGTGCAGATCGTGAATTCCTTAAGAATGTAAATGTATGGCAGAGCATCGCGAAAAAGTAATTGAGATACGTGACCTGTATAAGTCCTTCGGAGACAACCACGTATTGCGCGGTATTGACCTGGACCTTTACCGCGGTGAGAACCTGGTCGTCTTGGGCCGTTCAGGTACCGGAAAATCGGTACTGATCAAGATCATAGCAGGGCTTCTCCGACAGGATTCCGGCACCGTGGAGGTGCTGGGACGGGCCGTGGACAAGCTAAAGCCCCGGGAGCTCGAAGAACTCCGCCTGAAACTGGGCTTTTCTTTCCAGAACAGCGCCCTTTACGACAGTATGACGGTCAGGGAAAATCTTGAATTCCCGCTGCTCCGCCATTCCAAGCACCTGACCCGCAAAGAGATCAATACCAGCGTGGAGACCGTCCTGGATGCCGTGGGGCTCGCACAGGCCATCAATCAGATGCCGGCGGAACTTTCCGGCGGACAAAAGAAGCGGATCGGTATCGCCCGGACCATCATTCTCCGGCCGGAGATCATGCTTTATGATGAACCGACGGCGGGTCTTGACCCGATTACCAGTATTGAGATCAACAGTCTCATCACGGAAGTTCGGACCCGGTTCAATACCAGTTCGATCATCATTACGCATGACCTGACCTGTGCGAAGTCCACGGGGGACCGCATTGCCATGCTGCTCGACGGCGAGTTCGCGCGGGAAGGCAGTTTCAATGAGGTGTTCGATACCCGGGATGAGCGGGTGAAAAGTTTTTATGACTATAATTTTATACAGTAAGCAATGGATATAAAGCAAAATAAGCGTGCAGCTATCGTAGGCGTTTTTATATTTCTGGCCGTCATTATTTTTGTGGCAGGTGTATTTATGGTCGGAGGCGGCGGCAGTCTGCTTTCGAAGAAAGCGGAAGTAAAGGCGGTCTTTGACGACATCAAAGGATTGAAAAACGGGAATAACGTATGGTACTCAGGTGTAAAGGTCGGAACCATAAAGAATGCTGAATTCAATCCGGACGGGTCAGTACTGGTGACCATGGGTATCGACGAGGACGCCAAGAAGTTCATCCCCCGGAATGTGCAGGCTAAGGTAAGCACCGACGGGCTGGTGGGAAACAAGATCATTATGCTGATGGGCGGTACTCCGGGTTCCGCGTCTATCCAGGGCGGTGAAACACTGACTGTCGCCAAGGATATCGATACTGAACAGATGATGGCGACTCTTCAGAAGAACAACGAAAACCTGGTAACGATCACCGAAAACATGAAGACCCTGACCGGGCAGATTGCATCTGGAAAGGGTACTGCCGGAAAGCTGCTCTTTGATGAAACACTGTTCAATACCCTGCAGTCAACCATAGCTGCGGCTAACCGTACCGCCGCGAATGCCGGCCAGGTAACCAGCCAGCTGGCCGGTTTTACCGCGAAGTTAAACACCAAAGGATCGATCACTCACGAACTGGTTTCCGATACGGTGCTTTTCAGTTCGCTGAAGCGTTCTGCAAAACAAATGGAAGATGCCACTGCTTCGATCACGACCATTTCACAGAATTTTGAGACCGCCAGCGAAGGCCTGAAAACCGGCGACTCACCTGCAGGAGTCCTTCTGACGGATAAACAGGCTGCTGAAGATCTTAAGGAGATCCTGGATAACCTGAATCAGAGTTCAAAAAAGATGGACGAGACGCTGGAAGCAGCCCAGCACAGTATATTCCTACGCGGTTTTTTCAGGAAGAAAGCCAAGGCGGAAGCTAAACAGGATACAGCTCCGAAAGCCCAGTAGTTCGCCGGCTATCCGAAAAGGGACATCTGAAGCCCGTTATCATGCTGCATGGTGACGGGCTTTTCTTTTACGGCCGGAACAGGGAGCCGGGTCTGGTCCCCTGTTGCTTCGATCCGGAATACCGGGGACTCCTCAAAGCGGGAAGCAACGAAGATCCGGGTATGACCGGCATGTTTTGAAAACAGCTCGTGAACCAGCTTCGGGCAGTTATTGTCCTTGGAAAGATGTGAAAGCAGCAGGTAGCTGAGGTGCGGAGCCCGGTGTGTAAGAAAGATTTCCAGTGCCTGGTCGTTCGACAAGTGTCCCTTACCCCCGCTGATCCGCCGTTTCAAATGGTACGGATACCGCCCTCCGTGGAGCATCTGCGAATCATAATTGGCTTCCAGGAAAACGGCATGACATTGCCGGAAATGGCCGATCAGCTGTTCGCATGGCGCGCCGAGGTCCGTAAAGACCCCGACCACTACGTCGCCGCGGGATACCGTAAAACTATGCGGCTCAGCCGCATCATGGATCTTGGGAAAGGCTTTGATGCACAGCTCGCCGATGCGGACCTCCTGAAAGGACGAAAATGCCCGGACCAGGTGATCCTGGATTACGATACCTCCGTTCCGGTGCGTATTTGGCGTGATATAGACGGGTAATTGGTATTTCTTGGCCAGCACGGAGATTCCCCGGATATGGTCGCTATGCTCGTGCGATACGAAGATCCCCTTTACCGTTTCCATGCGAAGCCCCAGCCGGGCCATCCGCTTTTCGGTCTCCCGGCATGATATGCCCGCATCGATAAGTACGGCTTCGTGCTCGGTACCTACATAATAGCAGTTTCCGTTGCTTCCGGAATTCAGCGATGTAATAAAGAGAGACATAGGAAATGCAAAGTAACGGAAAAGAAGTCAATGTTCAAGAGTCCCTGCCTGCAAACCTGGCGGTCACAAGGCGTCGATCCGGGAAGCGAGTCTGATGTCCCGGGTCGTGATGCCATCGGCATCATGGGTGCTCAGTTCAATGGTCAGCCGGTTGTACCCTCCCCGCCAGTCCGGATGGTGGTTTGCCTGTTCCGCGAGCAGCGCGACACGGGTCATGAATCCAAAGGTTTCGTTGAAATCCCTGAATGAAAACTGTTTTTCAAGGGCCCTCCCATTGAACTTCCAGCCGGCCAGATCCTTCAACTGCGTCCTGATCTCCTCATCAGTGAACTTTTTCATTTTTTAAAACACTTTTACATTTTAAAGAATTGATATACAATAAGATATGTTTAATTCTTAAACCAAGAAATCATGTTTGTCGTCCGGGATATATTCCAGCTGAAGTTCGGGCATTTCAAGGATGCCCGGAACTTGTTAAACGACGCCGTTTCCGGGAACCTGTTTCCCGAAGCCGCGGAAATGAGGGCATTGAGCGATTTTACGGGCCCGTCGTACCGTCTGATCATGGAGATGACCTTCAGCTCCCTGGCTGAGTACGAAAGTGCGCTGACATCGGAACTTTCAAAGGATGGCTGGCAGCAATGGTACCAGCGGTTCAAACAGCACGTTGACAGCTCCTGCCGGGAAATCCTGAAACAGGTCACCTGATTTCACCGAAGGTAATCGGATTTTACATACCGGTCACGAATGCTCTGAACAGCATATAATAGGCATACAGGAGGAATAAGGCCAGCAGAACTGCAACCCCGTAGTATATGATCTTCAGTCCCATAAGCTTTTTTGTTGGTTATTTACTTGAACAACAAGCCATTATTGGAATAGTTTCGGAGTTTACGTGTTAGTTAAGTTTATTTTTGCCGGTGTGGGAGCAAGCGGCCGGCTGCGCCTTTCGGAGCGATTAATTATCCGTTTGCAATAAATCGGTTCGGAGCACCTTGTTAGAAGAATATTCGTACCTTTGCATCAATTCAAATAAAATATAATGCAAAAAGAAGGCACAGTAAAATTTTTTAATGCTACAAAGGGATTTGGTTTTATCAAACAAAATGATGACCAAAGCGAGATCTTTGTGCATGTTTCTGGTTTGATCGATGAAATCCGTGAGAATGACACGGTAACGTTCAACGTAGAGCAGGGTCGTAAAGGCCTAAACGCGGTAAATGTAAAAGTAATATAAAAACACTATAGATTTAGTCGTGGAGCATTCATCTCTTTAGGGGGGTGAATGCTTTTTATTTTAAAACAGGATATCCGGGAACCCTGATCGGCCGCACTTTCAACATTCGTGAAACCGCACAGCAAAGTGATTGTTACTTAGCATGTTCCTTTCACTTGCGGCTAATATCAGTGTTCTTCCTCTGGAGAAAGTCTTCCGGGGCATTAAAAACAAATTATTTAAATGAAAATATTTATTAAAGGACTTCCCCTGCAGGTTGGGGAAGAAGAATTGAAAGAAGTTTTCGGGGATTTCGGACAAGTAAAATCTCTGAGAATTATTGTTGACCGTGAAACCGGCAAAAGCAAAGGATTTGGCTTCGTGGAGATGCCTTCCGATGATGAGGCCCGTGAAGCGATCCGGAACATGAACGGCGGCGATTATTACGGCAACCGGATCCTGGTCACTGAAGCCAAGGAAGATGGTGCTGCACCCGGCGGCCGCGGCGGGAATTTTAACCGTCAGCCCAGGAATAACTCAAAAAATTTCAGGTTCTAAAAAGTTCCTTTCGTCTCGTCCATGCTGCATGGGCGAGGCTTGAAGAACCCCATACCATCAGCAGGGAGCATGCTTCAGGGCCTGGGTCCTGAACCGGCGTCAGGTTCTCTGTTCAACGATCCTGCCATGTCATCAGAAATCCTACCTAAACGATTGAATAAGTTCATCAGTGAAACCGGTTACTGCTCACGCAGGGAAGCGGATAAGCTGATTGAACAGGGCCGGGTCACGGTCAATGGTGAATTGCCCCTGCTCGGCGAGAAGGTGACCCCTGAGGATCACATTGAGGTTGACGGAACTTCCATCACCAGCAGGGAGAAACCGGTGTATCTTGCGTTCAACAAACCGGTGGGCATCACCTGCACGACTGAACTCCAGGTGAAGGGCAATATCGTCAGCTTTATCAACTATAAGAAACGGATCTTCCCGATCGGCAGGCTTGACAAGCCTTCCCAGGGGCTGATATTTCTCACCAATGACGGGGATATCGTCAACAAGATCCTCAGAGCCGGCAACAATCACGAGAAGGAATACGTGGTGACCGTCGACAAGCCGGTCACGCAGAAGTTCCTGGATAAGATGGCCGGCGGTGTACCGATCCTCGACACCGTGACACGCAGATGCAAGGTCACCCAGGAAGATAAGTTCGTCTTCAGGATCGTCCTGACTCAAGGGCTGAACCGCCAGATCCGCCGGATGTGTGAGGCGCTGGGGTACCGGGTAACCAAACTGAAGAGAACGAGGATCATGAATATCACGCTCCGCGGTCTCCCCGTAGGTGAGTGGCGGTATCTGACCCCGCGCGAGATCAGCGAGATCCAGGAACTCGTGCAGACTTCGAGCAAGACTGAAGAAGCTTCCTTCCTTGATGTGGAGGAATAGCCCTTGTGAAGCCCGGTAAAATCTCCGTATTTTTGCGTCATGCAGGAGCCATTCGATATCACCATCGGTCAACAGATTTACTCCATATTCCCTGAAGAAGACGAGATCTTTACAGTATTCAAGGATGGGGTTGAATATGTGAAGATCCAGAAGGATGATAATGACCAGTGGCTGAAGCTGGATCCTGAAACCGAACTTCCGTTGTTTACCGAAGATGATGAAGTTAACCAGATCGGCCGGGAGATCCTGAAAAACTACGAATAGGCGTTCCGGGTTGCCGCCGATGCGCTGCACCTGTGTGCACGTCCTGTGCAACTCCTCCGCTAATTGCTAAACAAACGAACTGATTGCCAGTATTTTACAGGGTTAATTCGTAACTTATATCCAATCAACGTATTGGGTTATGATAACATTAACTAGTGAGATTCATACTGGTCTCAGGAGAACAGATGAACAATTTGAGGACGCCTTTGCCAGGGGTGATGCCGCGGCCGTAGCGGAATTGTATACCGATGACGCGATGCTGCTGCCGGCCGGAAGTGATTTTGTCAAAGGCCGGGACGCCATCAGGCAGTACTGGCAGTCCGCCATGGACAAGGGCATCAGTTCGGTCAGGCTGACCATCCTGGAGATCGAAGATAATGCGGAGACCGCCGTCACCACAGGTGAATATATCCTGGCCTCCCGTGAAGGTGAAACAAAAGACAATGGGAAATACATGGTGGTATGGAAGCAACAGGGACACGACTGGAAGATGTACCGCGATATATGGACAACCAGTGTATCCCAGTAAGATCCTGCATGAAAGGCTGCTCCAGGGCAGCCTTTCCCCTACGCCCGTCCCGCTCACAGCGCCGCCCGTTTCCCGTTTCCGGTAATGTTTCCGACCGGCGCATCAAGCCGGCATAAAATCGTACTTTTGCATCTCCTAAATATGAACGGTTGTGTGGTCAGAGAAATTAAAATTAAGTAAGCAGTTATCCAGGTCAGTAACAGAAGCGGGTTTTCTGACTCCCAAAGAGATTCAGAGCAGAACACTTTCCCGGATCATCGGCGGGCATGACCTGATCGCGGTCGCCCCGGAGGGTTCCGGAAAGACGACGGCCTGGATTCTGGGCGTCCTGAGCCGGCTGAAATATGGTTTTGAAGAAGCCCCGAGGGCATTGGTGCTGGTCCCGACCCGGGAACGGGTGCAGGAAGTCGTTGAAAAGATCGATCTGCTGAATAAGAACAAATCCATCCGTGTCGTAGCGTTATATGCCACCCCGGGTACGGAAGCGCAAATGGATGCGCTTGCAGACGGCGCAGACATTGTCGTCGCGACTCCGGACCGTGCACGGGCCATTTACCTGAAATTAGGTTTGAATCTCAATAAGATCATGATGCTGGTGATCGATGACGCCGAGGAAATTGTCCGGCAGGGTCTTCAGCTGCCTGTGGCGGAACTCGCCAACAGCATCACGCGCTGCCAGCACCTGGTCTTCACGACGGTTCTCCATGGAAAACTCGAACAGATGATCGATCCTTTCATGAAACTGCCGGCAGTGATCGAAGTGGACGAGCTTGAACAGGCGGGGACCGAATTTCACGACCAGCTGCTTTACCAGGTACCGAATTTCAGGACCAAAGTGAATCTGCTTAAACTTTTGCTGAACGATGATGAGGTGTTTACGCGTGTAGCAGTATCTGTCAATACCCGCCTTACGGCCGAGAAAGTCTATCAGCAATTGAAGCCCTCTTTGAAATCACAGGTCAGTATTCTGAACCCGGTTTTCTTTGAATCGAACGGCGTGGAGTCCATCGAAGAGTTTCTTTCAGAAGAGGATGCCCGGGTTTTGATCATCGCCAACGAGATGGCAGACCATGCGGACCTGAGCGGTCTTCCTTTCGTCATCCAGCTGGAGGTTCCTGAAGAAAAGGAACTGTTTTTGTCCCGCGTGATCCGGCCGGAAGGCTCAGATGCCGATCTCTTTGCCATCACATTCGCCACCGACCTTGAACTGGGCCAGATCCGTAAGATCGAACAGGCCATGGGCCAGAAAATCGCCCTTGGCGAATTGCCCGAAGGATTGGTGATCGAGACCACGGACGAACCGAAGAAAGCAGCAAGGCCCGTACGGTCTGAGGAACCGCGCGGAGCCGCCTTTCATGAGAAGAAGCCCAGCAACGCCAAGGACTACAACTACAGCGCCGGCACGAAAGCCAAGATGAATAAGAAGAAAAAGCACTAGATACAAAAAATGGGAAGCTTTCGGCTTCCCATTCTTATGTTGTATCCGGATGTTTATTTTAATATTTACTAGATACAAAAAATGGGAAGCTTTCGGCTTCCCATTCTTATGTTGTATCCGGATGTTTATTTTAATATTTATTCACCCGTCCGGTTTTACGGTCATGTGCCCGGCCGATCGCGTAACCGGTACCTGCGCCAACGACGCCTCCGATCACCGCTCCGCGAACGTCTTTTTTGTCAACCAGAATACCAGTGACCGCACCAGCTCCGGCACCTATAACTGCGCCTTTTGCAGCTGAACTCCAGCCCTTCTTAGCGGGTACTTTTTCAGGTTGTGCGTATGATCCCTGTCCTGAACCATATGAGTAGTTGGTCGACTTGCCGGTTGAGGAAGCAGACTGGGCTGCAACTTTGCGCTCAAGGGCGGCTACTCTTTCTTTTTCTTTGGCTGCGGCCAGTTCCTGCTGACGGCTTTCAGCTTTCTTAAAGCTGTCCAGCTTCAGGCTGTCCTTTACGTCTTTAATTGAGTTCTGTACAATCCGGATAGAATCCGCCTGCGAGACTGAACTTGTTTTTGTGTCGGTGTTGCATGCGGCAAAAACAGCAGCAATGGCAACAGCAATGATTGATTTTTTCATAGTAGGTGTGTTGGTGTTTAGTGTTTGTGTTTGCGTTTTCCTTGTTGTGTGTCTAAGTGGTCTCTTCCTGATCACCTATTCTTACGACTCGGCGAATGTTGGAAGGTTTATTTTAAAAACCAGTTTATCTACAAAACTGTGCCAGCTTTCAGGTTCCCACGCCTGAAGACTTAAGCACCCGTATATAACGTACGCGGCTGTGAAATCATATCCCGTTTTTACCACGGGAACCATAAAATCGTAAAACCTTTTAATTTACAGGGCTGTTAATTTTACAAAATTGCTCCGCGGAGCATTAAAAAGTAATCATTATGAGAATCGGAACGTGCTGTTGGAATGTATTGCTGTTTGTTGTTCTTTCTGTTGCCGTGAGTTGCCGGAAAGACTCCCCTTCACCCGAGGTGGACCCCCTGCTGAGTCAGATCTCCTCCCCCGAATACGAAGATGACCTGTTATTCGTCGGAAAGCGGGATTTTCAGATCGAGACCACCGAGCCGGCCACATTCTCGTCAACCGACCCCAAAATCCGGATCTCATCCTCCGGCCGGATCAGCAGAATAACCTCCGCTGAGGTCGCAGCGATCGACGTGCACTGGACCGAAACCGGCAGAGTATCCCGGATATACGCGCTTGGCGCAACGGATGACGATTTTGACAGTCCTTATGACCGGTATCACGGCCGGGTGGCTACCGACCCGGTGGCGGCCTACCGCAAAGGCTGGCAGACGCTGGCAAAGCTGCCTGACCCGGATACAACCTATGCCATCATTGTCCGGCATGGCGACGCCGACCAGGGGAGCGATCATGCCGACGGGCCGGATAACTGGTGGAAGTCCTGCGACGATCAGGTCGCCCGTCAGCTGAACGATACCGGCAAAGTTCACGCAGCCCGCCTGGGTGTCATATTTAAGGAACTCGGATTTCCGATTGAACGGGTGATCAGCAGTGAGTTCTGCAGGGCCAAATCAACGGCGGAGCTGATCAATGCCGGCCCGGAGATCAAAGTAGATGGCCGCATCAACCACCCGGAACATAACACGTTCGGGAATTTATTCCGGAATATGACGGAACTGGTGCAGGAGCAACCGGTGGACGGCCGGATGACGCTGATCGTGACCCACCATCCGATCAATGAAAGGGGCAGGAACGTGCTGAGAACCTTCCCGGAAGTTTCCCCGTTCAGTTGGACCGGAGCCTATTTGGTTAAGATAGCGCCGGATAAAACGATGACCTATGAGGGCGCAGTTTCCTTTGATATGTTCGAGTACTGGAGCAACCGGAAGATGAACCGGTTGGGTCAGGCATCCCGATAGCCTCCGGCTCTCTGTAATCTTTTTGTACTTTTGAAGGACACACTGATTCAAAAAATATGAAAAGATACCTCAAGGCACTTTCCATTTCCGGATTACTGGTCCTGGCGGCCGGAAATTCTGCGTACACGCCGTTTGACGAGGGGATGTTCCCGCTCAGCGAGATCCGCAAGCTTGACCTGAAAAAGGCCGGCCTGAAGATCGATCAATCGGAAATCTATAATCCGGACGGCGTCAGTCTGATTGACGCGCTGGTGAACGTAGGCGGTTGTACCGGCTCCTTTATTTCCGACGAAGGATTGATTATAACCAATCACCATTGTGCGTTCAGTGCCGTGCAACAGGCCAGCACGCCGGAAAAAGACTATCTGACCAAAGGATTTGTTGCGCATCAGCGTGACCAGGAGATCGAAGCCAAGGGGCTGACCTGCCGGATCACCGACAGCTACGAAGATGTATCAGACCGCGTACTCGGTGCCGTGGCCAACGTTACCGACCCTGCCTCCAGGCTCCGCGTCATTCAGGAGCAGCTGAAAAATATCGCCGCTGAAGCCGAAAAACAGGACCCCACGATCACCGCGGAGGTTTCTGAAATGTTCATCGGCAAAACGTATGTGCTGTTCCGGTATAAGACCATCAAAGACGTTCGGCTGGTCTATGTTCCGCAACGGAGTATCGGCGAATTCGGCGGAGAGACCGATAACTGGGTATGGCCCCGCCATACCGGCGACTTCTCCTTCATGCGTGCCTATGTTGCGCCTGACGGATCACCTGCGGCCTTCGCCAGGGAGAATGTTCCGTACAAGCCGAAGAAATTCCTGAAAGTGAACCCGAACGGCGTTCAGGAAGAGGACTTCGTGTTCATCCTCGGATATCCCGGCAGGACGTTCCGGAACCGGCCCGCCCAGTTTATTCAGCAGCAGCAGGACTACCTGCTCCCCTATGTATCCAACCTGTATGATTTCCAGAACCGGGTTATGGAAGAGGCCGGCAAAAAGAGTAAAGCTACCGAGCTGAAACTCGCCACCCGGATCAAGCGAAATGCGAACGTGATGAAGAACTATCGCGGGAAACTTAAAGGGCTTAACGGATTGAACCTGGTTGACCAGAAAAAACAGGAGGATGCGGCCCTGGCGGATTACATCCAGGGCAATAAGGACCTGAAAGAGAAGTACGGCAGTTTGATGACGGATATTGACCAGTTGTATAAGACCATCTTCAGTGACGTATACAGGGATATGTGGCTGAGCCAGATCCACAGCAGCACCAGCCTGCTGAGTATTGCGCGCTCCGTGAACGGATTCAAGAACATGGTGGCGGCTGTACCGTCCTCACAGCGCTCCGCATACTTCAATGAACACGCCCCGGAATTCAAAGCCCGGTTGCAAGCCGTACTTGCAAGCTTTGATCCTGAAGCGGACCGGCTCATCCTGGGAAAGATGATCTCCGATGCGGCCAGGCTCCCGAAGAACCAGCGGGTTAGCGCGGTTGATAAGCAGGTCATGAAAGGTTTCAGCAACCAGGAGCAGACCGATAAGTTCGTGACGAACCTGCTTCAGTACAGTAAATTGAAGGATCCGGCCTTCGTGACGGAATCACTGCTTCGGTCACCTTCTTCCCTGGCCGCATATAATGACCCGCTTCTGGCCTTTGAAAAGGAGCTCAGCAGTCAGATCGCGGAACTCAAACCGGAAAAGGACCGCCGGGAAGGCCTCCTGAACAAGCTGATGGGCGACTATGTGGCGGTAAAGGAGAGCTTCCGGAAGAAGGATTTCATACCGGACGCCAACAGTACGCTGCGGCTGACCTATGGCTACGTAAGGGGGTACTCCCCGGCGGATGCTTCCTACATGAAACCTTTCACTTCCGTAAAGGGTATACTGGAGAAGGGCGCCTCCGGAAATCCTGAGTTCGCCTACCCCAGGGAGATCAGTCAGCTGTGGCAGGCAAAGGACTTCGGTCCCTTCATTCATAAAGGAATTAATGATGTGCCGGTCGCCTTCCTGTACAACCTGGATACCACCGGGGGGAATTCGGGGTCGCCGATCATGAATGCGGAAGGCGAACTGATCGGCGTCAACTTTGACCGCGCATATGAGGCGACGATCAATGACTACGCCTGGAACGAAAGTTACAGCCGGTCGATTGGCGTGGACATCCGGTATGTCCTGTGGGTAGCAGCGAAGATCGACAAGGCGGACTTCCTCTTAATAGAAATGGGAGTTAAGCTTTAACTGTACAGCAGACAACCCTTATTTTTGAAGCCGGTAGGGAGTACTTACCGGCTTTTTTGCGGAATACATTTCCGTGTAAACGAATTTTAAACATTGTAAGAATGAGAATAATTGCAGAGATGCCGCATCCCGATTGTAAGATCAGTATCTTCTCGATGAACGGCAAGTTCCTGATCAAGCTGGAGCAGGGCGGACTGGAACAGACCTACAAACTCGCAGAAGCCGACGTGACCGACGGGGTAAACGGGGTTTTCCAGATCCTGGATGACGAATTCATGGAACAGGCGACTGCCCGGTTCAGGGCCATGCGGCAGGACTTCAACGCAGCCTTTAAGCGGCATGAATACTAGAGGCAGATCTTCTATCTGGCTAGTTTATAACTGGTTATTATTTGAAACAGAATAATATTTGGTTGCCGGATGTCCGCAGCGTTCGCCCATGAATCTGCGATCTAAACTGATAATTCACTGAACGAATATAACGCACTGTTAACTAGTTGTTAAACGAGATGCGAGAAATTTAATTTGGCCCGGCAGCCCGTCTGAGGAAACTGCCGGATCCTTAATTGGTGCCCAACAGGGTATCGCTGTAAACGTACCAAGTGCCCGGAGCAAGGGTAACCTGGACCGGTCCGCCGGTCGTTGTGATGGTTTCCCGGGAGAACTGGTCCGTCCAGCGTCCAGCTGCCGGGAAGGGTATGGTCGCCGACCGGGTATTAACGTCAAAGTTTCCAACGACCAGGACATTTCCGTAGTTACTTTTAAGCACGATATACTTCACCCCTCCCGTCAGGCTGTATTCGTAAGTAGCGGTGGAAAATACCTGGCTGCCCGTTTTCCAGCGGATCATCCTGGAATAGACCGATTGCAGCGCCTTCCTTTGTGGATTGTCGGCGTACTCCCAATGCAGGGGTTTCTCACCGGTTCTGCCGTTCTGCCCGATCGGGATGTCATAGCCCAGTTCCCCGAACTGCCAGATCATCTTTGGCCCGGGCATGGCCATAAATAGCGCTGCGGCCATCTCCTGGCGTTTAAGTGCAGTGGTGAGCTGGCGTACGGAATAGCCCGCTGACATGTTGCCGTATTGCAGGTTCTTATACATGAGGCGCTCCTCATCGTGGCTTTCCAGGTAGGTGACCAGGTTGTCGCCGGACTGGAACCCGTGGGCGAAAGAAAAACCCCGGCTCAGGTCCGAGTTGGCGGGATAACCCATCGTCGCTTCATTGGCCGGGTGGTTGAGGTTATTCCACAGCATCATGCCTTCGGCAGCCAGTTCCTTTTCTTCCGCATCCGCTGCAAAATGTTCCAGGATGACGAACGCGCCTGGGTCAGCTGTTTTCAGGAACGCATGGTAATCCTTCCAGATGGCGATCCGTCCGGCGTCGTAGGCGCTCCATGCCGCCGTCCCGGCATCCGAGGTCCCGCTGTTCTTCTGCGTGAATCCTTTCGACAGGTCGAACCGGAACCCGTCGACCTTATATTCCTCCAGCCAGAAGCCAAGCACCTGCTTCACGAACGAGCGGGTCGCAGGTTTTTCATGGTTCAGGTCGTATCCCACATTGTAGGGGTGCGTCGCCTCCGCATTGAACCATGGGTTGTCGGCGGAAGGCTTGCCTTTGGCTTTATCGAAGTACAGCTGAACCATCGGCGACTGCCCGAAGGAATGGTTAAGGACCATGTCCATAATAACGGCAATCCCCCGCTGGTGACAGGCGTCGATCAACGCTTTCAGCGCATTCTTCGTTCCGTAAAACTTATCCGGCGCAAAATAGAAGGACGGATTGTAGCCCCAGCTGGAATTTCCCTCAAACTCCTGGACCGGCATAAGCTCAATGGCGTTGATTCCGAGACCGGCCAGATAATCAAGCTTTCCCCTTACGGCATCAAAGTTCCGCTCAGATACGAAATCCCTTACGAGAAGTTCATAAATGACCAGGTTCTTCTTCTCCGGCCGGGTAAAGGTGGTCGTCTTCCAGGAATAGACCGGCTGGTTCGCCTGCATGGTGCTGACGATGCCGGTAGTCTTTCCAGCCGGATAGGCCTTCAGGTTCGGATAGGTACCGGCCGGGATGAACCTGTCATGATCCGGGTCGAGGACCTTTTCCGCAAATGGATCAGCAATCCGGAGCCTGTCATCCACCAGGTACTGGTAGGCATATTCCTTATCGGGGTCCAGATGATCCACCTGAATCCACCACCTGTTACCGTCAGGGGTTCGTTTCATGGCATAGCCGTTCTCCGCCATCCAGTCATTGAAGTCCCCGAGCAGGTGAACCCGCTGCTTGCCCGGCGCATACAGGCTGAAGATCGCGGAGGTGCCGTTCTGAATAAAGGTGACGCCGTCCCTGATTCCCGGCGGCAGGGCCGCAGTTTCCACCGGGGCATGGATCAGGAAGGAAAACGTCGTTTCGGCGGTCTGGTTTCCATCCCGGGCCAGGAGCCTGACGACCTGGTTGCCGGTTCCGGGGACCTTCACTTTTCCGGAAATCTCGTTGCCCGTTGTTTCGGCAAAGGTGACGCCGTTCAGGGTCAGGCTGAGTGATGCCTCGCGGGAGGCGATTGCCGATACGCTCAGCTCCTCGCCAGCAGACCGGATATCGGCCGCCGGCACCGGATCGTAGAACGGTTCACTCTCGGGAGTGATGAACCGTACCTGCAGTTTACCGGGTTCATAAAGCGGCATATAGATGTCGCCGTCATCCCGGTTTCGCGCGACACGGCTGCCATCGGCATTCCTGAAAAGCATGGCGACGCGGATAATGCGCTCCCCGGCTGGCACCCCGAAGAATGATCTTGGCGTCAGCGATATCCGGTACTGGTTGGCACCGGCCGAAGTCATTCTGCAGGCCGGATCAGCGGCATTGAACGACGTGCTTTTGACGTATTTCCAGTCCGAGGGTGACGTGCTCCTATCCGTAATCACACCGGCATACAGGTACACATCCCCGGAATAGCCGAGAAGTCCGCCGTTGCCTTTGCTGGCGTCAAAGGTGATTGTCACCCCGGTATCCTCAGCAGGAAAACCGGGTGCCCAGGTGATCAGGCCCGATTCGGCGGCCGCTGGCGCGGGTTGTTCGGTCGCCGGAATCTCCGGTTCTTTTCTGCAGGAGGTCCCCAGCACGACAAGTGCCAGGAACAGCCGGAGCATTTTTTTCATAGGTATGCGCGTATTTATGAAGTTTTGTCCTGAACATACAGGACGGAGACGGCCCCGAAAAACATGAAAATTCCAGCCAGCACGATGGCATAGATAGCCTCGCCGCCGAATAAATGCTTAACGATTGCACCGCCAAAAAAGCCGTTTACGATCTGTGGGAATGTGATGAAGAAGTTGAAGATACCCATATATACCCCCATTTTCCTTGCCGGAATGGACGTCGATAAGATAGCATACGGCATGGCCAGGATGCTTCCCCACGCCAAACCGACCCCGACCATGGACAGCAGCAGCCAGTTTGGATCCTGGATAAAGTACATGGACAGCAAGCCAGCACCGCCGGCTGACAGAGAGAGGGCATGCGCCAGTTTACGGCTCGTTGCCCGGGCAATTGCAGGCAGGACCAGTGCATACAGCGCGGAGATCCCGTTGTAGACACCGAACAGTACGCCTACCCAGTTGGCTCCGGTCGCGTAGAGGTCGGAAGTGGTATCACCGGGCTGCACCTTATAGATATGGTGTACGACCGCCGGGGTGGTGAACACCCACATCGAAAACAGGGCGAACCAGGAAAAGAACTGGACCAGTCCGAGCTGGGCCATTGTGCGCGGCATCCTCGAGAAGTCGGTGAAGATGGAAAGTAGTCCCTTCTTTCCGTCAGTCTCCGATTCTTCGGGACTGAACTTCTGGTGTTCTTCCGGGGAATATTCCCTGGTCGTGACCACGGTCCAGATCAGGGTCGCTGCGAGCACGAATGCTCCGCAATAGAACGAATAAATGACGTTATCGGGAACCTGCCCGGCAGCGGCCGTTTTGGAAACGCCGAAATACTCGCCGAGGACATAGGGAAGCCAGGACCCGAGTACCGCCCCGACACCAATGAGAAAGGTCTGCACGGAGAAGCCGGTACTGCGCTGCTCATCCGGCAGATTATCCGCTACCAGCGCCCGGAAGGGTTCCATGGCGACGTTGAATGAAGCGTCCATGATCATCAGCATCCCCGCCCCGACCATGATCGGCGGTAACAGGGCCGCCAGCATCGCCGAGTTCGGCATAAAGATCAGCGCCAGGGCCGCGAGCAGCGCCCCGGTCAGGAAATACGGCCGGCGGCGTCCGAGCCGGTTCCAGGTTCGGTCACTGTAATGGCCGATGATCGGCTGAACGATCATCCCGGTGATCGGTGCCGCGAGCCAGAAGAGCGAGAGATGTTCGACATCGGCGCCGAATGTCTGCAGGATCCGCGAGGCGTTTCCGTTCTGAAGCGCAAAGCCGAACTGGATTCCCAGGAAACCGAGGCTCATGTTGACGATCTGCGCAAAGGAAAGCCGGGGCTTGGACAGCCCTTTCTTCGGAGGAGCAACCGGCGTGACTGCCGGCGGAATAGAGTCTTGTAAGTCCATCTTAATATTCAGGTTTAGGTTGGTTAGAATTGTATGGTCACGGCTTTTCCCGGTGGTAGGTTCACGGCAATAACGCCTTTCCCGGATGAATTAAAGGTCTGACCGGTCAGAAGATCCGTGCCGGTAGCAACTGTTCCCAGCTCATCCGGGATCCGGATATCGGACACCAGCGTCTCGTTCCTGTCAAAGTTTGCAACGATGAGCAGCCGTTCCTTTGCGGTATACCGGATAAACGCGTACATCCGGTTATTGAAACCCTTCTGCCCCGCCAGTTCATAGAACCGGCCCTTTCGCAGGGCTTCACTGGTCCGGCAAAGGTTCAGCAGGGTGGCGTAGAAACCGCGCAGCTTCTTTTGATCCGGGGATAGTCTCCCGCCGTCGAATGCGCCGTCATTCATCCACTTCTGGTGCTCGGGAACTCCCCAGTAGTCGAAGATGGTCGTCCGGTTGTCTTCGCCGCCGAATCCCTCCTGCCCTTTCCCGGGCTCGCCAACCTCCTGTCCGAAATAGATCATGACCGGTCCGCCCGAAAGCGTGGCCGAAACCACCATGCCGGGAACCGCCAGCCACGGATCGCCGGCGAAGCCCGCCGATGCGACCCGCTCTTCATCATGGTTTTCGAGGAATCGCAGCATCCTGGATGAGAATCCGCGGCTCTCTTCCTTCCAGACCCGGGTAATATCCTTAACGTCAGCGTTCGCCTCATTCCGGATCAGCCGCTTAACGGCATCATACAACCCGACCTTGTCGTACAGCAGGTCGAACTTCCCGGTATTCAGAAATTTAGTGTACTCCGCGGGGTTATAGGCCTCGGCCAGGAACAGGATATCCGGCCGGACCTTCTTTACCTCCGGGATGACCCAGCTCCAGAACTCGACCGGCACCATTTCAGCGACATCGCACCGGAATCCGTCGACGTTCTTGCGGGCCCAGAAAACCAGGATATCCCGCATTTTCAGCCATACAGGCGGAATCGGGTCGAAATACTGCTTGTTTTGGGCATAATCCACCCCATAGTTCAGCTTGATCGTTTCCGACCAGTCATTCAGCGTCGGCCGCTCCGAAAAAACGTTGTTGCCCGTTGCCCTGGCCGGAAACTCGTCAAATTTCCCGTCCTTCAGCGGACTGCGGAACCCATCGCCGCCGGCGTTTGTCCCCTCGGGAACCACGAAGTGTTTTCCCGGAATATAGTAGAAGTCGTTCTTCGGATCAAAGGCACGGGTTTTATCATCATCGGCCCCGAAGTCCCGGACACCTGCAGGTTTTGCATCGGACTGGTAGGTCCGGGCCACGTGGTTAGGCACAAAATCAATCAGCACCTTCAGTCCCTGGCGGTGGGTCCGCTCGACCAACGCTTCAAATTCCGCCATCCGGTTTCTGACATGAACAGCCAGGTCCGGGTCTACGTCATAGTAGTCCTTGATGGCATATGGCGATCCGGCGCGGCCCTTGACGATATCCGGGTCATCCGGCCTGATCCCATCGGCGGAATAGTCCGTCATGGTGGCATGTTCCAGCACGCCGGTGTACCAGATGTGGGTCGCCCCGAGCTGCTTCAGCTCCGTGAGCGCGCGATCGCTGATATCCTCAAACTTCCCCACACCATTCTCATCGCGGGATCCGTAGTGCGTGTTGGTCGTTACGCTGTTGCCGAACAGGCGTACCAGCAGCTGGTACACGACCATCTTGTTGTCAACCGGCACTTCTTCGGTCGTATGAGCTGGATTCATAAGCTGTGCACAGGCCGGCCCGGCCAGGCCGGCAACCAGCAGTGAAACGAATATCTTTTTCAGGTTCATCCGGTTTTTCTGATTCCGGGTGTCCCGTTTCAGGAACACCCATAACGATTTAACTGTTTAGCGCTGCCGGATTCCGCTCCGCCAGGATCGTTGCGTTTGCTCCGATCTCGTACGGCTGCCCGAATACCAGGAGCCTGATCCCCTGCGGGGACCGGTTTTCGATGTAAGTTCCGTCGGCGGCAACTTTCACGTGAAGTATGGAACCGCGGAAGCGGATATTAAAGGTAAAAGATTCCCACTTCTCCGGCAGGAAAGGCGAGAACGAAATCTGACCATCCCTTACCCGCATTCCGGCAAAACCCTCTACGACACTCATCCAGGTTCCGGCCATGGAGGTGATATGCAGTCCATCCTCGGTATCGTTGTTGTAATCGTCCAGATCGAGCCTGGATGTCCGCAAATAAAATTCATAGGCCCGTTTCTCGTCGCCAAGGCGGGCCGCAAGGATCGCATGCACACAGGGCGAAAGCGAACTTTCATGTACGGTCCGGGGCTCATAGAAATCGAAGTTCCGGCGCAGCGTGGCCTCATCATAACGTTCTTCGAAAAAGTACAGCCCCTGCAGGACATCCGCCTGTTTGATGAAACAGGAACGGAGGATCCGGTCCCAGCTCCATTTCTGGTTCAGTGGCCGGTCCCGGGGATCCAGGTCCCGTACGAGGATCTGCTCCTTATCCATAAAGCCGTCCTGCTGCAGGAAGATGCCGCGGGCGGGATCTTCCGGGTAATACATGTCCGAAATGATCGCCTGCCACCTGGCGGGTTCCACGCGCGCATCAAAGGCGGTCTTTGCCAGGATCCGCTGATAGTCTTCAGCAGATGCGGTCTTTACCGTTTCCAGGCTGGTCAGGGTATATTCCAGGCACCAGGCTGCGATCGTATTGGTGTACCAGTTGTTGTTGACGTTGTTTTCGTACTCGTTGGGCCCGGTTACGCCCAGGATCACATACTTCTGACGTTCGGCGCTCCAGTTTACCCGCTGGGACCAGAACCTGGAGATTCCGATCAGCACCTCCAGGCCGTATTGCTGCAGGTAGGACTGGTCACCGGTGTACCGGATATAATTGAAGATCGCGTAAGCGATCGCGCCGTTCCGGTGGATCTCCTCAAAGGTGATCTCCCACTCATTATGGCACTCCTCGCCGTTCATGGTTACCATGGGGTACAAGGCCGCTCCGTCCCTGAATCCGAGCTTCTGCGCATTTTCGATGGCCTTGCCCAGGTGGTTGTAGCGATACTTCAGCAGGTTCCGGGTGACCTGCGGATCTGCAGTTCCCAGGTAAAACGGGACGCAGTAGGCTTCGGTGTCCCAGTAGGTGGATCCGCCGTATTTCTCGCCGGTAAAGCCTTTGGGTCCGATATTCAGCCGGGAATCTTCCCCGGTATAGGTCTGATTGAGCTGAAAGATATTGAAGCGAATGGCCTGCTGGGCAGCAGCGTCCCCGGTGATCCGGATATCGTTTTCCGCCCACCTGGCAGCCCAGGCTGCAGCCTGCTCCGCCAGCATCCGGGCGAACCCTTTGGACGCCACCCGCTCCAGGACCTCGCCTGCGCGTTCCTTAAGCTCCTGCCGGGGATGATTTTCCGAGGACAGGTTCACCGCGTATTTACAGATCACCGTCTCCTGCCCTTTTTTTACCGGGAGCCCGAACCTGATCCCGGTAAACCTGGGCCTGGTGACCGCCTGCGTGGTTACGTCAATTTTCCGCCCGTCCCGGGACACCGTGAACGTCGTTGCGGTACATACCTCAAATGCCGTCTTCCGGGTGCGCAGGGTCAGGAAAGACGTGTTGCCGCTGACCGACTGCTCCACTTCGTCCCAGAACTTTTCGTCATAATTGGAATCCTGATTCCGGATATCGCCGTCGGTATATACCAGGACATCCAGCGGACCGTCAAAATTGACCGGCGTAATCCTGTACCGGATAGCACCGGCCTCGTCATCCACCATGCTGCAAAAGCGCCGGGCAACGACCCGGAGCTGTTTGCCGCTGCTCAGTTCCGCCAGGAAGGAACGTTCCAGGTAACCTTCCTGCATATCCAGCACCCGCTCGAATTCCAGCACCTTACAGGTATGAAGGTCCAGTAACTCGTCGCCGATCCGGACGTCGATCCCGATCCAGTTGGCTGCGTTGAGCACCTTGGCGAAATATTCCGGGTACCCGTTCTTCCACCAGCCCACCCGGGTCTTGTCGGGATAGTATACGCCCGCAATGTAATTGCCCTGGAGCGATTCCCCGGAATAGGACTCCTCGAAATTTCCGCGCTGGCCCATCCGGCCGTTACCCAGGCTGAAGATGCTCTCCGAAATTTTGTTGACGCCCGGGTCAAATCCGGATTCAATAATTTTCCACTCGTCGACTTTGATATAATTCTTCATGTTGCTTCTCACCGAATCGGTTTCATCCCGCGGCAGCCGAGGCTGCCGTTATAATTCTTTTAAACGATCAGTCGTCATCTCATGCAGACCGCTGATCACCAGATCTGCATCCCCTAATATGTCAGGCGATCCGATTCCCACCACTTTCATTCCTGCCGCCCGGGCCGCCCCTATTCCTGAAACGGCATCTTCAAATACCACGCAGGCGCCCGGAGTCACGCCGAGCATGGCGGCCCCCCGCAGGTAAACTTCGGGGTCCGGTTTGGAAGCGGGAACGAGATTCCCGTCCACGATGGCCTCGAAATAGGCGGCGATCCCGGTCTTCGCCAGTATCATCCCCGCATTCTTACTGGCTGAGCCCAATGCGATCCGGATCCCCGCTCCGCGTACCGCCCGGATAAAATCAAGAGCCCCCGGCAACAGCTCATCGGGCTGCATGTTGCCAATCATTTCAAGGTACCAGGCATTCTTTCGTGCGGCCAGTTCTTCCATCTCTCCGGCAGACCTGCTGATACCGCCCCATTCCATGAGCAATTCCAGCGAACGGATCCGGCTGACCCCCTTCAGTTTTTCATTATCCGCATGGGTAAATGCCATACCCAGCTCCCCGGCCAGCCTCTTCCAGGCCAGGTAATGGTAGCCTGCCGTGTCAACCAGGACCCCGTCCAGGTCGAACAGGCAGGCTTCCGGTAAAAATGCACCTTCGTTTTCCGATTTCACGTTGTATCTATTTCGCTGTGTAAGGCTATTTGCTCAGTTCCAGTACCAGCGTACTCTTAGCCGGTATCTCCAGCGTCCCGATGGAAGCCACCGGCTTTCCGGTGATCACATCCGTGGCGCCGGTAAACCCCTTCATGCGTTCCGAGTACCGGTCTGTGGCCACTTTCGCGGCTTTTTCATTCGTATTCATCACAACCATAACGGTCTTGCCTGCATTGTACCGGAAATAGGTGTAAATGCCATCTTCCGGCACGAACTGCATCAGTTTCCCGGTCTGCAGGATCGGATTGTTCTTCCGGTAGGTGGCCAGGGTCCGGACAAACCGGAACGCGTCCTCTTCCTTTTCAGAACGGCCTGCTGCCGTAAATTTGTTCACGTTATCGCCGGCCCATCCGCCGGGGAAATCCTCCCGTACAAGGCCGTCCGGGTTGGCGAAGTTCTTCATCAGAATTTCTGTTCCGTAATAGATCTGCGGGATGCCGCGGGTCGTCAGCAACCAGGCGATACCGGACTTGAATTTACTGAAATCTTCGCCGATTACCGAGTAAAACCGGCTCAGGTCATGGTTATCCAGGAACACCACATTCCGGTTCGCGTCCTGGTAAACAAAGTCGCTGGCGAGTGTGGTATACAGCTTGTTGACGCCTTCGTTCCAGCCGAACTTTCCGTTCAGGGCCTCGTTGATCCCCCAGAGCGCCTGGAAGTCGGTAACCGCCTGGAGTTCAGTATCGAGCGGCTGATTCACGGTCCGGCCCTGGGTGAAGAAGACCTGGTTCGGAACCCCGTGGACCCACGTCTCGCCGAAGAAGGTAAAGTCAGGATACTCCTGTTTGATCAGCCGGCCCCATTCCGCCATATACGCGGGATCGTTGTAGGCATAGGTATCCAGCCGGAAACCGTCCAGTCCTGCATACTCGATCCACCAGATGTGACTCTGGGTGATATAGTTGCGGACAAACGGGTTCGCATGGTTCATATCCGGCATATGCCGGTCGAACCAGCCGTCGGTCATTTGTTTTTTGTCTGCCTGTGAGGCATAAGGATCGAAGAGCACCTGGTCCTTATAGCTGGTCTTGGTGAATGTAGGCCACTGGTGAACCCAGTCCTGCATGGGCAGGTCCTTCATCGTCCAGTGCTCGCTGCCAAAATGGTTATGCACGATATCCTTGATCATCTTCATATCGCGTCTGTGCAGTTCATCCACCAGCTTTTTGTACAGTTCATTCGTTCCGTACCGCGGATCGATCCTGTAATTCTCAGTATTGGCATACCCATGATAGGATGTCTTCGGCTGGTTGTTCTCTAAAACCGGATTCAGCCACAGGGCAGTTACACCCAGGTCCTGCAGGTAATCAAGGCGGTCAATGATTCCCTGGATATCGCCTCCGTGCCGGTAATACATGGAATCCCGGTTCAGCGCAGTCTCCTGCATGCCCTTGATCACATCGTTGGAAGGATCGCCGTTGGCGAACCGGTCGGGCATGATCAGGTATATGAAGTCCTGATTGGTTACGCCCTGAGCTTTTTTCGCACCGGCGTCGCGGCTGCGCAGCTCGTAGTCATATCGCAGCGGCTTTGCGCCCTTTTTGCTGAACTCCAGCCGGAACATTCCCGCTTTTGCCGCCGGCGTAATGCGGAGGTCAATGAACAGGTAATTGGGATTCGCCACCCGGTGAACCCTGACCAGTTCGACGCCGGGATAGGAAAGTGTCACCTCCCGCCGGGCGATCTTTTCACCGTGTACGATCAGCTGCAGGTCCGGGTTTTTCATACCAGCCCACCAGAAGGCGGGCTCAACGCGCTCGAGTGCCGGCTGAGCATATGCTCCGAGGAAGCAGATGAAGCAGAGGAATAGTGTCGTAGCTTTTTTCATTTTCTGTTGGGTTAGTTGGTCATGCGGACGAGATAAAAACACCCGAAGGCAGGAGCCCCCGGGTGTGCATTTCGCTTTTTGTTCTGCTAGTTCTTCTTGATCTGGTAGAAGTAGTTACCGGCGACGCTCAGATCCAGCGTAATGGTATAATTTCCGGCAGATTCGATCTTGATGTTGTTTCCGCCGTCTTCCGGTACCCCGTCGTTGTTGTTGTCGCCCATATTCACATCCCAGCCGTCATTCGCACGGAACTTGATCTCACCGGCCTTCAGTTCGGTGTTCAGCGTCCATGTACCGGTTGCCGGATTGAACTCCATATCGGTGTCGGCATCCCAGCCGCCGGCCGTCGCATCGCCGATCAGTCCCCACTCCACCTTCAGGTTTTCCCAGGTCATGGCTGCAGTGTTGACTTTCAGACGGTAGACACCGGCGCCGCCGGTCAGTTTCACGTTATCGCCGCCATTGGAAAGCAGGCCCGGGCCGGCCATGCCGTAATCCCCGAAGTTCCAGTCATTTCCTTTGACGATCTTGAACTCGGGAGCGGCATCATTGAAATAGATATAGCCTTCGTACTGACCGTTGCTGTTCCTGGAGGCGATCTTCGGCGCCGTAGCCGGTGACCAGCCCTGGAAGTTTCCGGCAATATAGAGGGACGGGTATTCGATGATATCCCTGTAGGTGACCGCGGTCAGCGGGAAAACATTGGAGTACACCGGAGCGACGGCGTCGCCGACGCTCGCCTTGATCCGTGCCTCGATCTCGCTGGCAACAGATGCCGGAACGATCTTCAGCAGTTCCATGTTGAACTCTTTTACCGTAAAGGTTTTCGTCAGACCACTTCCCAGGCCGAGCTCGGTAGTACTGGCCGGGGCGAAGTCCGTTCCCTTGACGGACAGCTGCAGCGTATAGGTTACAGCCGCATCATATCCGAAAGAAGCTTTCTGCCAGCTGAACGTAATCCCTTCCTGTGCAGCCAGGCTCTGGGACAGGGTTAGGTTACTGGCACTTCCGGTCAGGGCCGGGCTGTTACCAGGAGTCAGAACCACCTGGTCCTGGTCTTTTTTGCATGACAACAGCAGCACGGAGGCCAGGCCGGTCATGATGAAAAGATTAAAGATTTTTCTCATATCGATTTTATAAAGGGGCTGTCGCCCGATCGGTTAGTATCCGGTATTTTGTTTCAGGTTAGGATTTGCAGTCACGTCGGCAGATGGCAGCGGGAAAAGTTCGCGGTGGTCCTCAACGGACTTTCCATCTTTCGCGCCGCCTTTCCAGGGCCAGGTATAGGCTGATGATACGAACCTGCCGAACCGGATCAGGTCTGTTCTGCGGTGTCCTTCCCAGTAAAGTTCGCGTGCCCTTTCATTCAGGATCTCATCGAGCGTCAGGGATTCCGCGCCCAGGTTGCCGGATGTGTTTCCGTAGGCCCGCTCCCGGAGTTCGTTTATGTAAGCCAGCGCCCGGGTCAGATCACCGCCGGATCCGCCACGAAGCACGGATTCTGCATAAATGAGATACATTTCCGGCAGACGGAATAGCGGGAAATCGATGTCCGCAAACGACTGGTTGGGTCCGGAAACCCCGTTTTTATCCGTATTCGTGAACTTCGGCACGGCGTAGCCATCGGTAAAGGTCGTCAGGCTGTTAATCTCGAGCGACTGACCGTTGGTGTAAAAGTTCGCCCGGGAATCGCTGCCGTTCGCAGGGAACAGGTTCACGAGATTTTTGGTGGTCCGCAGGCCGGCCCAGCCATTGTCGATACCATAACTTGCCGCCGGCATCGACCCGCCGACAGCTGCATGGGTCAGGAAGGTCGTTCCGCCGTAGAGGTGGGTACGCTGTCCGTCGTAGTTGATGGTAAAAATAAACTCGCTGAGATTGGTGTTATCGCGCATCGTCAGCTGACGGTAGTCAGCGGACAGGTCATAGCCGCCTGAGATCACATTTTTTGCATAGGTGATCGCCTCGGTATAACGCGGTGTACCGGTATAGACCTCGGCATTCAGGTACAACCGCGCAAGCAGCGCCTGCGCTGCTCCTTTGGTTGCGCGCCCGTAATAGGCCATCTCCCGGGTTGCCTGCAGCTCACCTTCGATGGCTTTCAGCTCCGATTCGACATAGCTGAACAGTTCGCTCCGGGAGATCTGCTTCGGCAGCGGTCCGCCGACGGGATCTGCCTCGGTGATAAAAGGCGGATTTCCGTAAAGATCCATCAGCACCCAGTATTGGAATGCACGCAGGAAACGTACTTCGGCACGGTTCCGGCGGATCTCGTCCGCATCAGCACCGGTTATTCCCCTTGCGCTCAGCTTATCGTCGGCCGCTTGTCTCAGGAACTCGTTGGCAAGCGTGATCTGGTACAGGCTCCGGAAGTACAGGCCGCGCAGGAACGGGTTGTCCGAGGTCCAGTTCATCAGGTGGAAATCCTGAACGCCGGCATCGCCCCAGGCGATCACAGCCTCATCCGTAGTTACCTCCTGTGCCATCCAGAAGCTGCGCAGGAAATCTGCGTTGCTTCCCTCGTCCAGCCCGACAATATCTGCCGCGCCTGCGGGACCGGCATTCCCGGTCAGGGCGAAACTACCGTAAACCTTCGCCAGCGCCTGGCGGTAACCGGCAGAGGTGCTGAACACCACTTCCGATGTTACATCATTGGTCGGCTGCAGGTTTAACTCCTTTTCACAGGAAGAAAGGGTCACCATGGCAATGGCGGAGATCCCAACAGCCAGTCGAAATATATTCTTTTTCATTTTTAAAGTCTTATTGGTTAGAAATCAAGGTTGAAGCCCAGAACGAAGGTCCGTGGTCTGATATAAAAATTGTTATCCACGCCCCCGCTGATCTCCGGGTCGACGCCGTCGTATTGGGTGATCACGAAGACGTTCTGCGCATTGGCGTTGACGCGCAGGCTGGCCTTGTTTCTAAATACTTTTCCGAAATTGTAGCCCACGTTGATGTTATCCATCCGCAGGAACGATGCGTTCTGGACATAGTAGTCCGACAGCAGGTATCTGGATCCGGAACCGGTGAAGTTCGTATTCAGCACATCCCGGGAGCCGTTGTTCAGGTAGTTCAGCGGATTGAAAATGTTCCTCAGGGTGCCTGTACTTGAAGCCACGTTGTTGTACACGTAGTTACCGACCGAGGCGCGCATCACGAAACCGGCATTCCAGTTTCTATAGTTTACCTGGCTGTTCAGTCCGAGGTAGATATCGGCGTCCGGGTTTTTGAAGCGGTAAAGGTCCTTGTCGGAGATCATGCCGTCTTTGTTCCGGTCCACATACACGTCTTCAAGCGGTTTCCCCTGGGCATCATATACCTGCTGGTAGACATAGAACGAGGCCCGGTTAAAGCCGGTAGAGTGAATCTGGATGGTATTTCCGGTTCCGCCGTTGATCCCGTTCACGAGAACTCCCGGGTAGTTCGGATCGTCAACGGTCGTCAGCCGGGTAATCTTGTTGTTATTGTAGGTTGCGTTGAAACCGATGTTCCAGCCAACGTTTTTCTTATCGATCACGCGGCCGTTTACCAAGAACTCCATACCGCGGTTTTCCATACTTCCCACGTTGGCGATAAACTCATTGATGAAGTTTGTACCTGCAGGCTGGGTGATGACGTTAAGCAGATCCTTCGTATCCTTGATATAGTAGTCGACACTACCGGTGATTCTGTTCTGCGCAAAGCCGAAGTCCAGTCCGAAGTTGGTGGTGGCGGTCTGCTCCCATTTCAGGTTGGGGTTGTAGGCCGAAGGACGGTACATGTTATAGAACTCGTTTCCGAGCTGGTACATGGCCGTTCCGTTGCTCAGCGTATAATTACCCAGGTACGAGTAGTTGCTGATTCCATCCTGCTGCCCGGTGATTCCGTACCCGAGGCGCAGTTTCAGATCGGACACTACGGAGCTGTTTTTCAGGAATGATTCCCCGGCCAGGTTCCATGCGAATGCCGCAGAAGGGAAAACACCCCATCTGTTCTCCGGTGCCAGGCGGGACGATCCGTCCGTACGAAGGGTGGCTGTCAGCACATACCGGTCATCCAGGGAATAGATCATGCGGCCATAGAAGGAGATCAGCCGGTTTTGCGGTTTATCCAGCGGAAACATCGGGTCGGAACCCGGACGCTTCATACCGCTGAAGCTGTAGTCGGCAAAGGAATAGGCATTGGTAAGAAAATCCTGGTACGATGTCCCGGCCATGACGTCGATCCGGCTCTTGATCGATTTCAGCTCGCGCACATAGTTCAGGTACAGATCAGTGAGCAGGTTGGTCTTTTCCTGGAGATACTCGTTATTAACCCCGCCGTAGGCCACTTCATTGACCAGGAATCGTTTTGTGCTGGATGCAGCGGACTCCGGAACCACGATCGTTCCTTCTCCCCTGGAAACGTCATACCCGACGTTCAGGTTGGCGCGCAGGCCCGACAGGAACGGAATCGAATAATCGAGCTGCAGGTTTCCGATGCTTCTCATCACAGTTCCCTTATCGGCCCGCTGGTTGAGCAGTCCCATCGGGTTTTTGGGAGCCAGGCCATTGAGTCCGGAAGTTGATGCCGGATCGAGCCACTCCCAGTAGCCGCCAAAGGTGTTAGCACCGGAAGTTACCGGTTTGGTGGGGTCGAAGCTCGCCGCGGCGCCGATGGCTCCCCGGTCCGCAAACTGGCTGTTGCTGCTGCTGCCCTTCAGGTTAAGATCTACCTTCAGGCTATTCTTGAAGAATTTCGGGCTCAGATTCACGGAAAGCGCTGTCCGCTGAAGATTATCAGTCGTCAGCGCGCCGTCCTGGTCCAGGAATCCGAGGGAAACCCGGTACGGCATCGTTTTGAACGTGCCTGAAACGCTCAGGTTATTGTCCGTCGTCAGTGCGTTCTGGTAGATCTCATCCTGCCAGTCTGTCTGCGCGTTGCCCAGTAAGGCCTTCAGCGCAGGCGTGGCCAGGGGGCTGGTATTGTTCTTTACAAATTCGCTGAACTCGGCGGCAGACATGACATCCGCCTTGCCGGCAACAGCGGCATAGGAAGCGACAGAGCTGAAGTTCACCTGCGGTTTACCGCTGCTTCCCTTCTTGGTCGTGATGAGGATGACCCCGTTGGATGCCCGTGATCCGTAGATCGCCGAAGCAGAAGCATCCTTTAATATACTGAACGATTCAATGTCATTGGGATTAACCAGGGCGAGTGCATTTGGAGCGCCGCTGATCCCGTTGTTGTCAAGCGGCACGCCGTCAATGACGATCAGCGGATCGTTGCTGGCATTCAGGGATGCCCCGCCCCGGATCCGGATCGTACTTCCGGAGCCCGGCGCTCCGCTGTTGGATGTGATCTGAACCCCCGCCACTTTCCCGGCGATCAGTTGTTCCGGGGTGGACACCTGCCCCTTCACGAAGTCCTTCTCACTTACAGATACTACGGAGCCGGTAAGATCCTGTTTCCGCTGGGTACCGTAACCGACAACGACGACCTCGCCAAGGTTCTGACTCGAAGGGGTCAGCATGACCTCGACGCTGACCGGGCCGGTCACCCTGATGGCCTGCGTTTTCGGATTATACCCGATGAAACGAACCACCAGCGTCTGGCTTCCCGCAGGGACGCCCGGGAGACGGAAATTTCCGTCCTGGTCGGTAGACGTACTGATACTCGTTCCCGAAATGGAAACAGATGCACCGGGCAGCGGCAGATTTTTCTCATCCACCACTTTTCCGGAGACGTTTCCGGTTTGCCCGTATGCTATCATGGATAACAGCATCAGGAATACCGGAAGCGTAAACTTCAAGTAGGAAAAACTTTTCATTGAAATACGTTAAGAGTTTAGTTTATTAGTTAGTACATTCTTTGGATTTGAATGCGTTCCTAAAATATCTCGTGCGGGTCTGATTCCAAATTTTTCGGCCGAAAAATTACCGCGCTCCGGGAGACCCCGAAAATTGACCAAAAACGCAGGAAAACCGCGCTCAGTTTAACGTGACCTGATTTCTTCAACCTTCTATAAACGAGTACGTTATTGCCGAAAGGAAATAAACCTTAACGTAAAATATACACTAAGTACCGTTTCGGGAACGTTGCCGGGAACGTTCCCGAAAAGTTTTCCACAATTGCTCCGGGTGCACTGGTTTTTCTTCCTGAAAAGGCAGACCCGGCAATTTTTTTTGAAGAGTCCGGGGATCCTGGCGGATGCCAGAAGCGGGCATGGGCGTATATCCCTCCCGGGATGGGCTGGTGCGGTCAGAGCGCTGTTGACCTGCGCTTTACAAGCTCAGACCGGAGCTCTACGGATGCCGGCCGGTTGGGGGCCGCCTCCCCCATCATCTCGAAAAGGAGTTCGGCGGCGCGCGCGCCCATGTCGAAGGCGGGCTGGGTTATCGTCGTGAGCGACGGGTTCAGTAAAGAGGCGATTTCCAGGCTCGAAAAACTGATCACTTTAAGCTCCCGGGGTATCTGTATCCCCAGTTCATGCGCCACATAGTAGGTGGCGATGGCCAGGCGTTCGACCGAGGCAAAGATGCCGTCCGGGCGATTGGACTGGTAGGCCTTCCGGATGATCGCCTTGTTGGTCTCCTGGTCATTTGTACAGTCGACGACCAGTTCGTCACAATAGGCCAGCCCGTGTTTCCTGAGCGCGTCGGTATAACCCTGCATCCGGGTCTTGCCGATCGAAAGGCTCTTGTTCCGCACCAGGTAAACAATTCTGCTGCATCCGGCCTCGATCAGGTGCTCCGTCGCCTGAAAACTGCTTTCATAATCGTTGGTGGTCACTTTCGGGGTTTCGACATCTTCGTATACCCGGTCGAAGAATACCAGCGGGATCTTGCGCTTCCGTTCCTTAAGATAGGTGTGATCCTTCTCTTCCCCGGATACCGACATAATAATGCCGTCTACCCGGCCGTTATGCAGATCCGTCACAAAAGAAACCTCCTTGTCATATTCGTCATTGGTCACATTGATCAGAATCTGGTAGCCCTTGCTTCGGGCGATCTGCTCGATCCCTTTTATATTCTGGGAAAAGAAGTTGTTGGCGATCTCCGGAACAATGACCGCGATGGTCCTGCTTTTTTGCTCCCGGAGATTGCTGGCATGGTGATTCGGGATGTAATTCAGTTCTTTCGCCATCCCCAGGATCCGCTCCTTGGTTTCTTTGCTGATGTCGCTGTTCCCCCGGAAGGCCCGGCTGATTGTGGATGTGGACAGATTCAGCTTCTCAGCTAATATTTTGATGTTGACAGAATCCATGAATATAATTGGCCGCTAAAGATGTGAATTTATTTAAAAATGTGGCATATGGTCCGCAAAAAACAGCCGGGCGTCATGAGCCCGGGAAACAAGTTGCCGTCCGCGAGGTTTTAGCTTCATGATGGACAACTTCAACCAGATCATCGGGCTTACAGCCGGCATGCTGACCTCCTGTTCCCTCCTGCCCCAGCTGATCAAGACCTTCCGGCTGAAGGAAGCCGAGGACATATCGCCGGGGATGTTCATTCTGCTTATGGCCGGCACGGGGCTGTGGACCTATTACGGGGTCCTCCGCGAGGATCTCCCGCTGATCATCTTCAATACCTTTTCCTTCAGTCTCAACTGTACGATGCTCTTTTTGAACGTCCGGTACAGGAATAAATGAAATAATGGCTGTTTTATTGTATTTTTGTGCAGCAAGCTGTTCTATCGCCTCACGCTGGTGGGGAGGAAAGTCCGGGCAACACAGAGCATCCTGCTTCCTAACGGGAAGGGCCCGAGTGATCGGGTACGGAAAGTGCCACAGAAAAGATACCGCCCTGCAAAGGGTAAGGGTGAAAACGCGAGGTAAGAGCTCACGGTTTTTTCGGGTGACCGGAATCACGGTAAACCCCAGGAGTTGAAAGACCAAATAAATCCCGGGCAGAGTTGCTCGCTCATTTAGCACTTTGGTGCTATCCCGGGAAGGGTAGGTCGTTTGAGGTTGATGGTGACATCAATCCCAGATAAATGATAGAAGCTCATATCCGCCTCAGGGTATGAGAACAGAACCCGGCTTACAAGCTTGCTTTTTTTAAAACAATTACCGGCCCTTTTCATTTTAGAGTAGGGTTTTCATTTCTGTACAATCCGTATATTTATCGACACACAACCACTGGAATTATCTTAAACATGGCTAAAATTTTGATTATTGACGACGAACGTGCGATTCGGAACACTTTAAGGGAAATCCTGGAGTATGAAGATTATCATGTAGAAGACGTCGATAACGGTCAGGAAGGGCTGGAACTGATCCGGAAGAATGATTTCGACCTGGTGCTATGTGATATTAAGATGAATAAAATGGACGGTATGGAGGTTTTGACCGCCGGGCTGGAACTTAAGCCGGACCTGCCGTTCATCATGATCTCCGGGCACGGGACGATAGAAACTGCCGTCGAAGCCAGTAAGCGGGGCGCCTATGATTTCATTTCCAAACCGCCGGATCTGAACAGGCTGCTGATTACGGTACGCAATGCGCTTGAACGGGGAAACCTGGTTACCGAAACCAAGGTCCTGAAAAGAAAAGCCAGTAAGGTCCGTGAGATGCTCGGTGAATCCCAGGCGATCACCAAAATCAAGGAAACCATTGACCGGGTTGCTCCCACGGACGCCCGGGTGCTGATTACCGGCGCCAACGGCAGCGGTAAGGAACTGGTAGCCCGGTGGCTGCATGAGAAATCCAACCGTTCCAATGGTCCGATCATTGAGGTGAACTGCGCCGCGATCCCTTCCGAGCTGATCGAAAGCGAGCTGTTCGGCCATGAGAAGGGTTCCTTCACTTCGGCCGTGAAGCAGCGGATCGGAAAATTCGAACAAGCCAATGGCGGTACCCTTTTTCTCGACGAGATCGGCGATATGAGTTTGTCCGCGCAGGCCAAGGTCCTGCGGGCACTCCAGGAAAATAAGATTACCCGCGTTGGCGGCGAAAAAGAGATTGAAGTGGATGTACGCGTTGTAGCGGCTACCAATAAGGACCTGCTTAAAGAGATCGAGTCCGGCACGTTCCGGATGGACCTTTACCATCGCCTGAGTGTGATCCTGATCCATGTTCCGAGCTTATCGGAACGTAAGGAAGATATTCCGATCATCGCGCAGTCTTTCTGCGACGAGATCTGCTCCGAATACGGCATGCCGACCAAGAAGATTACCGATGGCGCGCTGGAGGCCCTGAAGTCCCTGCCATGGACGGGAAATATACGGGAGCTCCGGAATATGATCGAGCGGCTGATCATCCTCAGTGACAAGGTGATCACCGAAAACGACGTGTATAACTTCGCCAATCCGACCGGCGAACCGATCGCTAAAGTAAACGGTTCTTCAGGCGGCGGCCAGCCAAACTATGACCGCTTCGCCAATTTCCAGGAGTACAAGGATTTTGCGGAACGTGAGTTTATCAAGTTCAAACTGGAGAAAAATAACTGGAACGTTTCCAAGACCGCCGACGAGATCGATATTCAGCGGAGTCACCTCTACAGCAAGATCGAAAAATTCGGCCTGAAACGGACCGAACAGGCCTGACGTCAGTCAGGACGGGACCATAACAAAAAAAAGCTGAACCACACATGGTCCAGCTTTTTTTTTAAACGGCACCCAGGGTGACCGGCTTATTTTTTGGCGGCAGATTTGGCGGAACCGGCTGGTCTGCGGATATCCAGTTCCCGGATGATGTTCTTACCGCCGCCCAGGACGTCGATGCACCACAGCACGAAGCGGCTGTCCACTGAGATTGTCCGCTTATATTGCTTATCGAATGCGATGTCTCCGCTCATCGCTTCCCAGTTTCCGTCAAAGGCGAGTCCGATCAGCTCTCCCTCGGCATTGATCACCGGGGATCCTGAGTTACCCCCGGTTATATCATTATTCGAAATGAAGCCGACCGGCAGCGTTCCGTTCTGGCCATACTCCCGGTAATCCTTCCGCGCATAGGCATCGAGCAGGTTTTGAGGAAGATCGAATTCCGAGTCCCCCGGTTTGTACTTCGCAAGCATTCCCTCGATAGTCGTCTGGGTATCGTATGTTACGCCATCCCTCGGCGAATAGTTCTGGATTTGCCCATAGGAGATCCGCATCGTGGAATTGGCATCCGGATACATCAGCTTGCCTTTGTTACGTTCCAGCAGGCCCTTCAGGTACAGATGATCCAGTTCAGCTTTCGCCGCCTCAAAGTCGGTGATGACCGTGCCGAAATTCTGTTTGCTGTATTCCGCCGGGATCAGGTTTTTCGCATATTGGTATCCGGGATCCTTCTCGAGTTTCTCCCGGGACGGATTCGCCCAGAATGAAAGGATTTTGTCCGGGTTGATCAGGACGCTGTTATCCCAGAGGTAGTCAGTAAACTTCCGGAAAGTCGCCTCCGGCGATCCTGCAGCAAACTTCTCACCGATGGACCGGATAAAGTCGGGATGCTGTTCTTTGGGAATGTCGTTGTAAAAGGCGGTCAGGATCTGTTCAAAGATCTTTTTATCGGCGGTCTCGTTGTAGGTTTCCGCATAGGCGTCGACCGCGTTTTTGATGTTTCCACGAACTCGTTCCAGGTATGCCTGGTCATCCTTCCGCTGTTCCATCGCGTTCAGGGCACCGGCGAAGGCCTGGGCATTCCGGACCCATGCCGAAGCCAGGAGACCATTGCTGCCCGCATATACGGCGTGAGCCGCAAAAGGCTCATACTTGTGGTAGGCTTCCTGGTACTTCTTCATCAGGTCTCCGTATTCAGCCCTGCCGGCAGCCCACTGTGTGAACGCCTCTTCATCCTTCTGTTTTTGCTCGTAGATCTTCAGACGCTTAAGCTGCTCGGTCTGGCCGATATAGTACTTCCAGTAGTTGGCAATATTGGCATAGAGGGATGAAAGCTTCAGCCGGGTGTCTATACTCTTATCCATTTCTGCCTTCCATGCCTTCAGCCGGATATCGCGCAGTTTGACGATGGCCGGGTTGGTGAGCTCCGTAGCCGTTCTGACACCATGGGAGGTCAGGTACCGGTCCGTTCTTCCCGGATAGCCGTACACCATGGCAAAGTCTCCGTTTTCGGTTCCCTTGATGGAGACAGGCAGGTACTTCCGGGGCGTGTATGGCTTATTGGCAGCCGCATAGTCAGCCGGCTTGTTGTCTGCGCCTGCGTATACCCGGAATACTGAAAAGTCACCGGTGTGGCGTGGCCATTCCCAGTTATCGGTGTCGCCACCGAACTTTCCGATCGATTGCGGCGGAGTACCCACGAGGCGAACATCATTAAACCTTTCGTAAACGAAAAGCAGGAACTGGTTCGCCTTATAGATATCGCGCACCTCAGCCTGGATGTCGCCGGATGTGGCAGACGCAGCGATCTGCCGGGTGATCTCAGCTGTTCTGGCTGCACGGTCGCTCTCCGGTACGCCCGCAAGCGCCCTGGTTACCTGCGGCGTTACATCTTCCATGCGCACCAGGAACCGGACGAAAAGGCCGGGAACAGGTTTTTCCTCGGAGAATGACCGGGCATACCAGCCGTTGTCCAGGATGTTATTTTCCGGGGTCGAGTGCGAGGCAATCGCATCGTAACCACAATGATGATTGGTGAATATCAGCCCGTTCTTCGAGACAATCTCGCCGGTACAGAAACCGCCGAAGGAAACGATCGCATCCTTAATGCTCGCCTTGTTCACGCTGTACAGGTCCTCAGGCGTTAGTTTGAAGCCCTGCTTCTTCATTTGCTCATAATTCTTGCCGATGAGCATCGGCAACCACATACCTTCATCAGCCCTTGCTTTGCCGGCCAGAACGACCAGGGCAAGCAGGCAGACCAGTATCAATCTGCTTCTCTTCATAAAATAAAGTTAAAATGCAAATATAAGGGTGACCGGGGAGTTTAGTGCACATTTCTTCGGGCGGCCCATACAGTTGCTGACTACTGCCTTCGGGCTTTGCAGCAGGAACAGCCCGTCAACCGTTGCCAATCTTTTTTTCTCATCCTTTTTGATAATTTAGGTTATCCGCGGACCAGATCGGACCTTTAGAATGAAACGAATCCTGCTATTATTACTGTAGATGGTGCCGGCCGGTGGCGCTGTTGCTTGTCGTTGCGCCCCTGGAATACTCAATGAGGATTATGCATATTCCGAGGTGGTGGTATATGCCCGGGTGCGCAAGACCTATCCGAATACCTCCCGTGACAATCCGTATTACAGGATCGAGTTCGACCCCATCAGGACGTTTAAAGGGCGGACTGTAAAAGAGCTGTTTGTTTTCGGCTCTATGGATGGTACCTCCCGCACGGATTGTGACCTATACGTCCGGGAAGGCTCGGTGTGGATCATATTTGCTTCCATGTGGGACGGCGTGCTGCAATTTGGAATGTGCTCCGCATCGGAGGAGATCCACAGGCGCGCAGGCTTTTCAGGTAATGCGGTCCTACAGAAATCGCTGGAAAGAAAACTGGATGCACTGGAGGTTCTGGGCAGGACAGCGGGGAGTGTAACCTACCAGGATCCGGCTTCGTTTATTTTCTGTAATGGCTCTTACCTCTTGGACTTCCTGAAAACATACGATGGAAATAAAAGAATTAAACGGCCCTTTGTTCAGTATCTTATTGAGTTTAATGATGATCTGAAAGTCGGGTCGGTCCGGGCGCTTTACAGTCTGAATCGAAGGTTTGACCGGAAACTGACCGGACAACTGAAAGGGAAAAGCTTCTGCCCTCCCCGTTCTGCATCGGAGCAGGTCACAAAACATCCGGTATTGCTGGGCATCTATTGTATCGATGATCGTCGCGGTGGGGTGATCTTAAATCCGGCTGGCCCATAAGTTAAATTGCCGCCGGACGCTATAATCGGCAAAGCTGAACCTGGGGCCGCCTGATCAGGTGCCGCCGGGACAGGCCAGGGGTACGCACAGCGCGCAGAATATCAAAATTTCCACTATACTTGTGTTTAAAGATTAAACTATGAAAAGAATATTATTGAGCCTGACCCTGCTGCTGATCGCAGGTGTATCTTTCGGTCAGAAAAAGATCGGGGAAGGCACCATTACCTATGAGGTGGAATGGCAGTTGCCGGCACAAATGCAGGCCTATGCGGCCATGTTCCCCAAAGAAGTGCAGGTGTTTTTCAAGGGCGACTCCGCGAGCTGGAAAAATGAGAACCCGATGTCTACGACCACGACGATCACCAACGCAAAGGCTGAATATACCCGGCTACTGCTGGATGTACCGATGATGGGCAAGAAGTTTTCGGTGACCTTCACTCCTGCCGATGTGGAGAACATGAAGGACAAAATGCCCGAGTATACCATTACACCTGGAACAGAGACCAAAACCCTGGCCGGTTTTAAAGTGCTGAAACACGCCATGACTGAAAAGAAATCCAACACGAGTTCGGAAGCCTGGTTCACCAGGGACATCGAAGTTCCGCAGAACTCGTTCACCCAGTTCTTTGACACCAAATACGGATTCCCGGTGGAGTTCAGCAGTTTCACGCAGGGCGTGGGTATCAAGGCAAAAGTGAAGGAAGTCAAGGCCGGTCCGGTACCCGCCGACGCTTTCAGAACCGGTCCTGATTATGAAGTAATGACCGTCGAGGAGCTCATGCAGATCCAGGGCGGCGGACGTTAGAATACCACTAAAAACCAGGCAATTCTGCCTGGTTTTTTTTATTCCTTTTTCGCAGAATTATTACAGAAACATCCGGGATTTCTGGGTAAATTAGAATTACCTATCCGGGGTGGTAATATGTGCGTGGGAATGGTGTCATCCAATTTCGTAAGGTCTGCCGGCTGGCTTGCTCCCGTGCTGCTGACCGTCCTGCTCATCGGTGCGTCGGGCATGCCTGCATCCGCACAGGACGCCAAAAAAATCTATACCACTCGGAAAGTTAACCCCTCCCCGCCTGTGATCGACGGGAAGCTGGATGATGCCGTTTGGGACGAAGTGCCCTGGGGCGACAATTTTACCCAAAGGCAGCCCGTAGACCATGCACCTCCCTCTGAAAAGACCGCCTTCAAGATCCTGTATGACGACCGCAATCTGTATGTGGCTATCCGTGCCTTTGACGGTACTCCCGCGGAAATCGTTCGGCGGATGTCCCGCAGGGACGGCTTTGAGGGTGACTGGGTAGAAATCAATATTGACAGCTATTATGACAAACGCTCGGCATTCTCCTTTACCGCAAGCGTTTCTGGGGTCAAGGGCGATGAGGCCATTTCGAACAACGGCGATTTCTGGGACAGCAGCTGGGATCCGATCTGGTATCTGAGGACCAGCGTGGATGACCTGGGTTGGGTGGCAGAAATCCGGATTCCGCTCAGCCAGCTGCGATTTGCCGACAAGGAAGACCAGGTCTGGGGTTTGCAGGTGAGCCGGAAGCTGTTCCGGAAGGAGGAAACCTCGACCTGGCAGTATATCCCGCAGAACGCTACGGGCTGGGTTCACCTGTTCGGGGAACTCCATGGACTGAAAGGCATCAGGCGGCAGAAGCAGATTGAGATCCAGCCCTATGTTGTAGCCAGTGCGCAGACCTTCGAGAAAGAGCCGGGAAACCCGTTCGCTACCGGGAACCAGTCGGATCTCGCCACCGGACTGGACGGCAAGATCGGAATCACCAGCGATGTAACCCTTGATTTTACCATTAACCCGGATTTCGGGCAGGTGGAAGCGGATCCCTCCCAGGTTAACCTTTCAGCGTTTGAGACATTTTTCGAAGAACGCAGGCCCTTTTTTATTGAAAGCAGGAACATCCTCGACTACCCGCTCACCTCGTCGGTGGCAGGCGGAAACTACACCAGCGATAATCTCTTCTATTCCAGACGGATCGGGCGGCAGCCGCAGTATCAGCCCGAGATCCGTGACGGGGAGTTTTCCAGGCAACCCGTGAATTCATCGATACTGGGCGCCCTCAAGCTGACCGGGAAAACCCATAAAGGACTTTCTTTCGCGCTGCTCGAGAGCATTACCGGAAAAGAAAAGGCAGAAATTGACTTCCTGGGCGAGCGCCGAAGCCAGCTGGTGGAGCCGCTGACCAACTACCTGGTCGCCAGGATACAGCGGGATTTCAATAAGGGAAACACCATCCTCGGGGGCATGGTCACCGCGACCAACCGCCGGATTACCGAGGAGTATCTGAACTTCATGCCAAAATCGGCCTATACCGCCGGTCTAGACTTCAGGCACAGCTGGAAGGACCGCAAATATTTCGTTTCGGGGAATGTATTGTTCAGTCATGTAACGGGCGAACAGGAAGCGCTGCTGGCGCTGCAACAATCTTCACTCCGGTACTTCCAGCGCCCGGGTGCCTCCCATGTCGAAGTTGATTCGGCGCGGAGGGCCCTGACCGGCACCGGGGCTACTTTAAAAGCCGGGAAAAGCGGTTCGGGACATATCCGGTTCGAAACCGGCGTTACCTACCGTTCCCCCCAGCTGGAACTGAACGATATCGGTTATCAGCGCAGTGCCGATATGATCAGCTGGTGGAGCTGGGTGGGATACCAGACGCTGAAGCCGTTCGGCATTTTCCGGAATTTTTTCGGCAATGCGAATGCCTGGCAGGATCTTGACTTCGGCGGAAAGAACACCTACCGGGCGGTCAACGTCAATTTTAATACCCAGTTCAAGAATTACTGGCGGTTCGGCTCCGGCGCAACGCCGAACTTCGGCGGCATGTCCAATGCGGATCTCCGTGGCGGGCCCCCGTTACGGTATCCCGGCGGGATCAGCTTCTGGTACTGGGTAAATTCAGACAGCCGCAAGAAATTCCAGGTAAACTTCGAGCAGGATCAGTACAATGGAAACAAAGGGTATTCGCGGTCCCGGGACTTTTACCTTTCCCTTACCTATCGGCCTGTAGACGCCCTGGTGATCTCCGCCTCGCCGGCCTATCATGTGTTCAGGCATTCGCTGCAGTACATCGGCACTCGGAATACGGGCGTACAGCCGCATTATATCACTGCCGACCTGCACCAGCGGACCCTGAGCACGACCGTACGGGTCGACTATACCGTTAGCCCTAACTTGTCCGTACAGTATTACGGGCAGCCTTTTGCATCAAGGGGAGCTTACTCCGGGTTTAAACAGATTACCGCTTCCATGTCGCGCAATTATGAGGACCGGTTCGCGTATTTTTCCGACGGTCGGGTTCTCAGAAACCCCGACAATACCTACAGTTTCGATGAGAACGGGGACGGGATTTCGGATTACAGCGTCCCGAATCCGGATTTCAGCTTTCTTCAGTACCGGTCCAACCTGGTGGTCCGGTGGGAATATATCCCGGGATCCACCGTCTTCCTGGTCTGGTCCCAGAACCGGACAGGCAGTGATCCGCTCGACAGGTTCTCAGTATCCGACATCAGTCGTGACCTGTTCGGGATCAAAGCGCACAATGTTTTCCTCGTAAAATTCACCTACCGGCTTATTCTTTAACCGAAACTAAATATTTTTGTATCCCTGATCCGCTTCCTGCGTATAAGTGGGTAATCATGCATGTTATGAATCGAAAATCCGTTCTTGAAGAAACACAATCAGCTCTCGCCTATGCCCGTAAACACTGGATCGTATACGTGATACCGGTACTTTCCCTGGGTGCCGGGTTCTATTTCCTTGCCCAGTCTGAATCGATCAGCCGTTTTACGGGGTTGATACTGGCCCTGTCCGCCGTCCTCCGGATCGTGCAGGTCTCGATGGTCAAGTGGTACATTACCCCTCAGCACCTGATTGTTCGCCAGGGCTGGCCATGGGCGAAGCAATACAAGCAACTTCCGGTATTCGACCTGTACCACAGTACGGCGGTTCCCGGCAAATTCAGCAGATTCCTGAACACCGCGACCCTTAGTGCCGGTACCCGGGAAACATCTGATTCAGTAAGCCATCTGAATATCACTGACGCGGGCGACTTCTGCCGGCAGGTATATGCCGTGATTGAAAAGTCGGAAGCTCAGCCCCTGAATAACGCCCTGGCCCTGAAAGAAAAAGGGGCCCTGTCCGCGGCAGAATATGAAATGATCCGCCTGGGAGTCCTGACGCGGAAACACCTGGGTCCACTGGGGCATTAGGCAAATCCCTGAAGCACAGAAAGCCGTCGCTTACGCAGACGGCTTTTTTTATTTTAGAATCTGAGGTCACCGTTTTCCGCTACCGAAGCCCGCGAACCCGGCCTTCTTCGGGATACTCGATGATCAGGCTCTGGTACCGCTTGGTATGTACGACCGCGGTATGACCGGCTCGTCCTTCACGGGGATAGCGGTCTTCGACATTAACGGCGCCATGCATGTCGAGAATCTCTGCGGCTTTCTCGGCCTGTTCCATCGACTCGGTATGCAAGGTGACAACCGAACAGGTGCTGGCCGCATCGGAATAATCCCGGGCACGGTGATCGCCCTTGAACAGGTTGGAAAAGAACTCCGACATCCCGGATTGATGTTCTTCTCCCTTCCGGGTCGTGTCGTAGTCGTCGGCATCGCGGAGCATCAGGTCAATTTTTTCCCGTTTGAATCCAGCCTTTTTGACAAGGTGTTCTACGGCAGCCTGTGCCTGACTCGTATGGTCGAAAACACCGACCACGGTCTGTGGCTTCAGAGCCCCGGCTTGCTCCGTGCGGTCTCCCTCCGTTTCCCTGGAGGATTCGTGGGTTCCATGGAAGTGGTGTGTTTCCCCGCCGAACCCGCCGGAGACTCCGCCGCTCTCACCCGCAAAACCGACAGGCTGACCCGAATGATGATCCGGTTCATGATGTTCCGGTTCATGCTGCACGGGCGGTGGCGGTGGCACCGGAACCGGCGGTACGGCAGCTTCACTGCGCGACGTGTCCCGCGAGGTCTCTCTGTCCCTGTCTCTGTAGTACGGCGCAAATGCCTGGGATATCAATCCCTCTGTCTGGTAGAAGAAACGCCCTTTCTCATGCGTCGGAATTGCTGCCAGTTCATTGGCCATGGCTGCAGGATAGATTACATTGCGGAAAGGCACGTCCAGCTGGGCGAGGTCGATCGGGAGAAGTACTTTCCGGTCCCGCAGCTGGAGTTCGTTACTGCTCAGATCCACGACCATGTATTTTACTTTTTCGGCCTCGCTGTCAATAACCAGGTCATCCACCACACCGACTATCCGGCCGTCCACGTTTTTCACGACCCAGCCCCGGATATCTGAATCTCCTGCAGCGACCTGATAGCTGCTTTTCCCAAGCTCCTTCAGGTGCCTGTTCTCATTATCGTTTGCCATAAGTACGCTGTTTTAAGTGTTAACTCCAGACAGAAACGTGAGTTCAGCAGGTGCCGCGGTGATGGAATTTGCTGCACTGCCGATCGTCCCGGAATCCTGGTTATTGGTATACCAGATATATACGGCCACCGCCAGAATAATGATGATTAACAGCCAAAGCCACCACAGGCTTTTCCGTTTTCGCTCTACGTGAATCTCTGCCATATTAATAATGATTAGCTTTTCATTAACAATCGGGGAATGCTTAAGTTTCTTCCGGGGGCCTGGAATTACAAGGGGAAAGTCAAATTTGAAGAAATCAGAACATCATAAAAAAAAATACGTACACAAGGCCAATAGCAATATTATCTTTGCACTGTTTCACACACTTAGTACCCTTATTGATGTCTGACAAAAAAATCTCCATCTTATACGTGGACGATGAGGAAAACAATCTGATTTCCTTTAAAGCCACTTTTCGGATCAAATACACGGTGCATACGGCTATATCAGGAGATGAAGCCATGAAGATCATGGAGAGCAAGCCGGTTGATATCATTATAACCGATCAGCGGATGCCCAATATGACCGGTGTGGAGTTTCTGGAAAAGGTGCTTGAAAAGTATCCGGACCCCATGCGGATCCTGCTTACCGGGTATGCGGATATGAACGCCGTGGTTGAGGCCGTCAATAAGGGTAAGATCTTCCACTATTTGGCCAAGCCATGGAATGAAGACGAGCTGGACATGACCATCAACCGGGCCTACGAGGTACTGAAGGAAAACCTGGAGATCCGGGACATGAACGAAAAACTGGCCGTTTCCAATGATCAGCTGGAATTCCTGCTGCGTCAAAGCCTCCTCTCCTGACTTCGCTGGGGAAAACTTACGCTCCTGAGTAAAAACGTCTTACCGTTTATTGCGGGGGTTCATTCCGTCTGCCTGCCCGCAGTTTCTTATTTTTAGCGCCGGAACCAGCATGAATCCCCAGGAATGAAAGTAGTAATTGCAGAGAAGCCGTCCGTCGCCAGAGAGCTTGCAAAGGTATTTGGAGCGAATAACCGCAGGGACGGCTATATCGAAGGGACAAACTATTCCTTTACCTGGGCATTCGGGCATCTGATCCAGCTGGCAGCGCCGGAAGCGTATGGCTTCAAAGGCTGGCGGGTGGAGAATCTGCCCATGCTGCCCGAAAGGTTTAAACTGGCCGTTCGTCAGGAAAAGACCAAGGACGGCATGAAGGACGATGCCGGCGTCGTCAAGCAGCTGAAGGTCATCAAGACCCTGTTTGATCAGGCGACCGAGATCATCGTGGCGACGGATGCCGGACGGGAGGGTGAGCTGATCTTCCGTTATATTTACTACCACCTGAAATGCCAGAAGCCGTTTAAACGGCTCTGGATATCCTCCCAGACCGATGAAGCGATCAAAAACGGGTTCCGGAACCTGAAGCCGGGAACCGATTACGATACCCTGTTTTTTTCTGCCCAATGCCGGTCCGAGTCGGACTGGATCGTTGGCCTGAATGCTACCCAGGCCCTGAGCATTGCAGCGGGGAACCGTTCGGTGCTTTCGCTCGGAAGGGTTCAGACCCCGACACTGGCCATGATCTGCGCCCGCTACCTGGAGAACCGCAATTTTACCCCGCAGGTTTATTACCAGGTCGCGATCTTCCTGAATAAGGATGGCATTACCTTCAAGGCCGTCTCGGTCCGCTCCTACCAGGAAAAGCAGGCAGCCGAAGCGGTGCTGGAGCTCGTCCGCGACCGGGATTCAGGTCATGAGACCGGTGGAAACATCGTTACAGTGGACGTGAAGCCCCGCAGGGAACAGCCTCCCCTGCTGCATGATCTGAGCAGCCTCCAGCAAGAGGCCAACAAAAGGAAAGGATTCACCGCGGACCAGACACTCAGTCTCGCCCAGACGCTTTACGAATCCAAACTGATCACGTATCCCCGGACAGGCAGCCGGTACATCGGGGACGACATTCTGGCGACGGTGCCGGAACTGATCACCAACCAGCTGGAACACCCTTCTTTTGGCAAACAGGCAGCTTTCCTCCGGACCGTAGCCCTGAACAAGCGCAGCGTAAACGCCAAAAAGGTCACCGATCACCATGCATTGTTGCCGACCAGCAACAAGCCGGGATACCTCTCAGCTGATCTGCAGGCTATCTACGACCTGGTTGCCGGCCGGATGTTGGAAGCCTTTCATCAGGAATGCCAGAAAGAACTGACCAAAATCACCGTAGAATCGGGTGAAACCTTCGTGGCCAGCGGAACAGTGATCCAGTCAGCAGGCTGGCGTGCGGTGTTCAACCAGTCCGATGAGGAAAAAGAGGACGAGGAGAATGCCACCCTGCCCCGGGTCAGTCCGGGAGAACAGCTGCCGGTTGAAAACAAGACCTTGCTGGAGAAACAGACCAAACCCAAACCGCTGTACAACGAGGCCAGCCTCCTGAAAGCGATGGAAACGTCCGGGAAGGAGATCGAGGACGAGGAACTCCGGCATGCCATGAAGGATTCAGGCCTGGGAACACCGGCAACCCGCGCCAGTATCATCGAAACGCTGATCAGGCGCGATTACATCAGACGGGAAAAGAAAAACCTGCTGCCGACCCCGAAGGGACTGGCCGTTTACGACCTGGTTAAGGACAAAAAGATCGCCCGTGCGGATCTTACCGGGCTCTGGGAAAAACGCCTCGAGGAAATCCGCTCCGGCGCTTCCGTCAGCGAATTCAAGAACGAGATCCGGGAATATACCCGGACGATCACCAGCGAACTCCTGGAGGCCGGCAAGGGCCTGAACGAGCTGCTTCCCGGAGAAGCAGAGGAGGGTGCCCTGATCTGCCCGGCCTGTAAGAAGGGGGTGATCCGCTTTCATGAAAAAGCAGCCGGCTGTTCGGCATTCGCAAGCGGTTGCAAATTCGTGGTCTGGCGGACCATGTCTGAAAAAAAACTGTCGGATAATCAGATTAAGACATTGGTCGAGCAGGGTAAAACGCCGGTTATCATGGGATTTAAATCAAAGTCGGGCAAATCGTTCAACGCCTCGCTCCTGCTCAGTGACGGAAAGGTCCACTTTGTCTTTGATCGGACGCGAGAGAGTACGTCCCAATCTTAACCTTATTTTAGTTTTAGTTAAATTATTTTCATAATTTGTTTTATTTTAGAAAGGACATTTCTGAATAAATCATTGTGAACCGAGTCCTTGTTTCCCTGACCGGCTGCATCGGCCTGTTGCTCCTGCTCTCATTTAATGAGCCGCGCGACGACAGCCGCTACGCGGGACAATATGAGCAGAAGGTCCGGGCGCTCATCAGCGCTCAGGACGAATTGCTCCGGATTGCCCAGTCCGAAAATGGCCGGGAAACCCTGCTCTTGCGCGAAAGCCTGCGGCGAGCCAGGCTGCAGCTGAAAGCCGCCGACTTCTGGTTGCGCTACCTGGAACCCGTCGCCTACAAAAAGCTGAATGGTCCGCTTCCCGTCGAATGGGAAACTGAAGTATTCGAAAAGTTCGAAGTCCCCTATCGTCGGGATGGTGCGGGTCTTACGCTGGCAGAACAGTGCCTGGCTGACCCCATACCGGACGTGGAGCACCTTCGGGCCCTGATCAGGGCGTCCCGTACGGCCACGGAGGTATTTCTTGCGGATTCCATTACGCAGCAACTCCGGACCTACCACCATTTTTTTCTGTCCAACCGCCTCTTTCTGATGAATCTGGCCGCCATATATACCACGGGATTCGAATGCCCGGACCGGGAGAACATCCTGCCGGAGCTCCGGTTCATGCTGAACAGCGTGGACCAGATCAACCAGGCGTTCAATACCAGCTTTCCCCGGCAGTCCCTGACGGCCGGCTACCTGACCCTGTTCAAAGAAGCCATCAGATATGTGGAAATCAGCGATGGCGGAATTGACCGGTTCGATCACTTCGAATTCATTCAGCGCTATGTCAACCCGCTGTTTTCCATGAATCAGGAGCTGATCAGGAAATATCACGTGATGTCGGTGAGTTATAACGACTACAGCCTGAACGATGCAGCCGCTTCACTCTTTGATAAAACGCTGTTTGAGGGCCTTTCAGCAAAAGGAGTATACGATGCCGTCTACGATGAATCCATGCTCCGGGAGATCCGCCAGACTGGGAAGCTCCTGTTCTATGACCCCGTATTGTCCGGCAACAACCAGCGGAGCTGTGCTTCGTGCCATAAACCCGCCGAGTTCTTTACAGATACGACCGCCACAGCCTCGCCGCACTTCAACAGGAAGGAACGACTGGCCCGGAACACCCCTACCCTGGTGAACGTCATCTACAACCACCTGGCCAATGCAGACGGGAAACACTTCACGCTGCAGGCCCAGGCAAAGGATGTCATCAGCAACCCGCAGGAAATGGCCGGTGACCCGGAAGACGTGCTGCAAAAGGTGCTGAGCATCGGGCAGTACAGATCCGCCCTGAAGAAATTTGCGCGGCTGACGCCGTTCAGCAAGACGATCAGCCTTGCCCACATTACTTCAGCGATCTCTCTGTATTACGGGCAATTCAGCCGGTACTATTCGCCGTTTGACCTGGCCTTCACTGAGCAACGCCCGGTTCAGCCGGATGCCCGGAACGGTTTTAACCTGTTCATGGGAAAGGCAGGCTGCGGAACCTGCCACTTTGTGCCCGGATTTAACGGGGTCAAGCCGCCATATACGAACTCTGAGTTCGAAGTACTGGGTACACCGGCAGACCCGGGAAAGCGTGGGATCAGCCCGGATATCGGGCGCTACGGCGTCCATCCGGTCGCTGAAACCAGGAATGCCTTCAGGACCGGAACCATACGGAATATCCCCTATACCGCGCCCTACATGCATAACGGAGTCTTCCGGTCGCTTGACGAAGTGCTGGAATTTTACAATACTGGCGGCGGACGGGGCGCAGGTCTCCGCGTGACCAATCAAACCCTTCCGGCAGACTCGCTGAAGCTCACTGCGCAGGAAAAAAAACAGCTGATCGCCTTCATCTATTCACTATGTGAAGAAATACCGGCTGAGCGGCCCCCGGAAAGCCTTCCGGCGTCATCGATAAGCTCGCTGAACAGCCGGAAGCCCGGCGGGGCATATTAAACAATGTAGTCATGAAAAGGAAAGATGCGTAAACCTTTGATCATCATCCTGGTGGCGGCAAGTATCTGGCTGCTTCGTTGTACGCCTGCAGCCCGCGTCGAGTACCGGCTGCCTCCCGGAATCCCGGAACAAAACCGGGAACATGTATACGCCCTGCTGGACCGGGGCGCTGCCCTGTATAAAGCAAACTGTTCAACGTGCCACGGCATTTTTTCAAGGGGAAAGGACACCATCCCGAATTTTACCCACCAGCAGGTGGAGTCCTACAAGGCACGCTTCGATATGAGTCACCCTGAAAATCACGCATTCGCCCGGAAGATGACCCGGCAGGAACTGGATGCGGTCTTCTATTTCCTGAATAACCGAAAGGTACCGGAACGCGCCGGGATCAGTACGCGGCGTCGTTCGGGTTCTCTACCAGTTCCAGCAACGGCAGGAGCTTTTCAGGCGAGATCGGTTTATCAATAAAATGCCCTACGGACCGGTATGACTTGATCTTGCTGATGTCGCTCCTGCTGAGCGATGTGGTCAATGCGATGATGGAGTAATGCTCCCGGATTTCCTCAGGAAGCTGCTCGAAGGCTTCCACGAACTGAAATCCGTTCATCACCGGCATGAGCACATCCAGCAAAATGACCGTCTTCTTAACTTTCGCCTTCGCAATATACTTCAGGGCTGCCTCGGCATCCGTGAACTTCAGGATCGTTTCAGACCTCCCCGTATGCTGGATCAGCCGTTCAGCGATATAACAATCCAGTTCGTTATCGTCAATGACAATGAAAGGTAGTTTTCTTTTCATCATTTTCCTGGTATAGTAACTTTAAATACGGTTCCTTCGCCTTCTTTTGAATCGACCGAGATCTGTCCGTTCAGCTTCAGCAGGGCATCCTTGACATTGTACAGCCCGAATCCGGAGCCGGCCTCCTGTACCGTTGCCCGGTAAAAAAGATTAAATATCTGGTCAATATGCTTGTCGGCAATCCCTATACCGTTGTCCCTGACGGTAACGCTGGCCACCCCTTTCTCCACTTCGATGGACAGATCGACCTTACGCGGAGCATCGGGATCTTTCTTCTGGTACTTGAAAGCGTTCGAGAGCAGGTTATTCAGGATGAGCTTGACGGACATTTCATCATTCCGGAAGGTTTCGGACTGGCTGACGTTCACGTTGAATTTGATCTCGTGCGTATCCGCATAGATCTTATAGATCTCATCCAGGTCCTTGCTGAGGTCCGACAGGTTGATCTCGGAGATCTTCAGCTCGCCCCGCTGGAGGTTATAATAATCATGCACGCTGAGGATGAATGTATCGAGCTGCTTGACGGATTTTTCCATCAGTCCCAGCATTTCCTTCATCTCGTCCAGGTTATTCAGGTAGCGGACCGAGTTGATCGCGCCAAGGATCCCCGAAAGCGGTCCCCGGATATCGTGACTTACACTGTAGGCAAACTTGTCGAGCTCCTCATAGGCCTTCTGCAGTTCCGCATTCTTTACGGCCAGCAGCGAATGGGTGGTATAGTAGTTATTCGCTTCATAGATCGCCGAGCGGACGTCCGCGTTGGACCACGGTTTTTTGACATACCGGAAAATATGGCCGCGGTTGATCGAGTTGATCACGGCTTCAATATCGGTATATCCGGTCAGTAAAACCCTGATCGGCAGCGGGTAAGCCGTTCGGATCTCTTCAAAGAATTCAACTCCTGTCTTGTCCGGCATCCGCTGGTCACAAAAGATGATCCGGATATCGGGATGGTTCTTCAGATGCTCCAGGGCGTCGATCGTATTCGATGCGATGAGAACATGGTGCTCCATTCTGAAGGAGGCCTTAAACCCGACCAGGTTATTCTCTTCATCATCGATGTACAGGATTTTTATCTTTTCAACCATGGTGTTCGACCGTTGGGCGCAGCGGGCTGCACGGGTGGTGTTCGTAAAATTTCACAGGATTAATTTACAGGAATTTGCTGAATTTGGTGAATGATCGGCAACGTTAGCAGAAATTCTGTGCCGACTCCCACTTCAGACCGGATCGCGATCTGCCCGTTATGCTTCCTGATCGTATTATACGTGATAGACATCCCCAGACCGGTGCCTTCGCCAACCTCCTTGGTCGTGAAAAACGGCTCAAAGATCTTATGCTGTGTCTTTTCGTCCATTCCCGTGCCGTTATCGCGGATACTCACGGTCACACTTTCGTCCACAACCCGGGTTGTGATGGTGACCTCCCCGCCTGCATGCTCGCCGTGTCTTTTGTTGATGGCGTGAACGGCATTGCTTATGATGTTCAGAAAGACCTGATTCAGTTTTCCGGGATAACATTCGATCAGCGGCAGCTGTTCGAAGTCCCGGACGATCTCGATCCGGTTCTCCAGCAGGTTATTGGCAATAACCAGGGTCGATTCGATCCCTTCATTGATATCTGCACGCTTCAGATCATCCTCATCCACTCTCGAAAAAATCCGGAGGCCCTTTACGATCTCGGCCGTGCGGGTGGCCCCTTCATGAATCCCTTTCAACAGGTGGTTGATCTCGATCTTCAGGTAATCAAAGTCAAGTTCTTCCTTGTACGCTTCGATCCGCTGCTGTTTTTCTGCAAGGGTCGCTTCCGAGAGTCCCACCTCTTCAATGGTTCTGACAGCATCCAGGAGCATGTCCACATCCCGGCGGAGCGGCGTCACATTGGATGTGACGAAGTTGATCGGGTTATTGATTTCATGCGCGATTCCGGCCGTAAGCTGACCCAGCGAGGCCATTTTTTCGGACTCGACCAGCTGGGTCTGGGCCTGCTTAAGATTTACCAGCGCCTGGTTCAGACCTTCATTGGCATCCCTGAGTTCAACGGTACGCTCGGTAACCTTATGTTCGAGCAGCACATTCTGTTCGCGGATAATGCGTTCATTTTCTTTGGCCGCCTCGAGAGCCTCAGCCTGGGAAGCTTCCTTCTCCTTCTTCAGGATATTGATCTTGTTGGCCAGCGCAAAAGAGAGCAGGACCGCCTCCAGCGCTGAGCCGATCTGGACGGCATGAATGGTAAAGAGGTTATATGGAAGAATACCATAATCCTTCAGGACAAAAACCAGCACGCTGGCCAGGAATACGGTCCACGCATACAGGAAGTATTTCGCCGGCCTGTAGTGCTGCCGGTAGATCACGATCGCCGTAAACAATACGAGCGGCGACCCGAGGCCTGCCGTCACGTTGACGGTCTGGTAGGCCTCCAGCGGGTATCCTGCCAGCACGAATACGACAGCCGCCAGATCGCCCGCAATGATCAGGTTCAGCACGTTGTTGAGACGCGGTGCATGTTCCCGGGCGTGGAGGAACGACTTGGCGAAGATGACGGTCGCGATCCCCGACATAGCGCCGGCGAATGTCAGCATGTTCTCGACCAGCCAGGCATTCCCGGACCAGAAGAACCTATGAAGGTACCCGAGCAGGGCCGCCTGCGTGGCGGTCACCCAGAAGATGTAATGAACATAGTCCAGGTAGTGCCTGTCGCGCGCTGAAAAGTAGATGAACAGGTTATACAGCAGCATGACGATCATGATGCCCAGGTACAGCCCCGAAAGCGTGTCGGAAAGGGTCAGCGAAGGAACTACGCCATGGTGAGTGTTCAGCGACAGGGGTACCAGGACCTGTTTATTGCTGGTCACCCGCAGATAGCAGGTGACCGTCTCCCCTTTTTTTACCGGGATATCGAACAGGAAAAACTGGTGCTTGTAGGATCTTTCCCCGATGGAATTTCTTTTCTGCACGTCCGTACTGTCCGCATGGCCATCCCGGACAATGTACAGTGTCACACGGTCCAGTACCGGATAGGCCAGGTTCAGGACCAGGTCCTCATCGTCGGTCTGGTTACTGACCTCAAACTTTACCCAGTTATTGGCCGGACTCACCCCGAAGTTGGGCACCTCGTGATCATGGGGCCTGAACAGCTCGGGCCGCTGCCGGACATCCTCAAACGTCAGGGTTCTCTCCCGATCGGAAAATGTCTGCACGTGTTTGCCGATGTACTTCTCCGCCATGGCCGGCGTGTACTCAATGGCTTCCTGCGCCCGCACCGCCAGCCCGGCAAAGACCAGAAACACTGCAATCAATATTCTTCTGAAATGTTCCATTCGAATGCTCATTATCTTACCCCTGAAAAATTTCGTCGAGATCCACGTAATAACGTCCGGAACCGGTATGCTGCTCCAGCAGGATCTTTCTGCATATATCGGTGGTTATGGCTCCCCCCAGATTGACTGAAGAGGCAAGCTGGGGCCAGGTGGAGATGGTTTTGCCGATCTCGCTCATGGATAGCTTCATCCGCTCGGAAAGGGATTCGAAACTGACCAGGGCCATCAGAATCTGCATGCGGTTCTCCGGCGTCAGGTTAACGGATCCGTCGGGAGCGGTATGAGCGTCGATCAGTCCGTGAAACAGGCTTCTTTCCGGTTCCAGGTCGAATCGTTCGATGTCCAGCATACCGCGGTCGTTGGTATCCATGACGACCGGGATCCTCAGTTCGCGGGCTGCGACCCGGCTCCGGATCTTGATATCCAGACTGTCACACACCTCGACGAAAAGATCCAGCCTGCCTTCTCCGCCGAAAAAGGCCTCCATATTTTCCTCCTGCAGCCCCTCCGGAAAAATGCGGACCCGGATGAACGGATCGATCTCAGCGATCTCCCGGGCAGCTATGACGACTTTCGGAAGTCCGAGATTGCCCAGGCCCGAACGGATCCGGTTCAGATTACTCAATTCCAGCTCATCGAAATCGGCCAGCCGGAGTTCTCCGCAGGTCCGTTCGGTGGCCAATGTGAGGGCAATGGAGTGTCCGACGGACAACCCGGCAATACCGATTTTCTTGGTACGCAGTTCAGAACGCTCTGCGGCCGTGATCTTCAGCATATTGCGGTTCGTTCGGACCTCGATGAACTCCTCTTCATCCAGAATATGCACCAGGGACCGGCTCCACGGGTAGTAAACCCAGACGCCGTAATGGCGGGGATCCGTACCTGCCAGATATTCTGTCGCCTGCTCCCGGAGCTGATCCGGAGCGATATTTTTACCGGGGTTTCTCAATTTGATGAGTTCGGCGAGCTGGGCGATGAGATGGTCGCTGACCCTGACGGCCCCGTTCTGTTCCAGCAGGTTTTCAAACTTCCGGCGGTCAGCTTCGTTGCTGAGCCGGTAAAAAACCGGCTGCCAGAGCAGATTATCGTTGTCAGAGCTGTCGTGCAGCCCGGCAGGTGTTGGCATATGTATCGTGAGCATTAAAGATACCTTTTACGAAAAAGGATCCGATTAGTTATATATGGAGCAGCTAAAATCAAAACAGGTTCAGGTTGGTCTCATCGATCGCAATTTCGCGGAAAGCTCTGCCTGCATTTTCGATCGTCGCCTGTAGATCCCACTTGTCCAGATTGGGTATCCGGGTTTCATAGTGGATTTCAATTTCTTTTTTACGCAGAACTTCCGTTTTCACCAGGTTAAGGTTCTGACGGAGCTTCATAATAGCTCCGCGGTCCTCTTCATTCGCTTTCACCAGCGTGGTCACGTCTTTCAAAAGCATCGTGGTGGCGAGCAGATCGAGTTTAGGGTAATAGAAGGTTCCCTCATTTCCAATACTCGTTTCGATCTCGTACCCGACCGTTTCTGCCATCTTTACGGTATACGGCGCGCAAAGGGCAAACAGGGACTGAAGGCCTATCTGAGTGGAAATGGCGACGGCCGCCCGGGTCAGGAAGATGCTGCCGATCCCATAACCGGCGATCTCCCGGGAGTTCCACAATCCGCAGATCTCGCCCGTTCCGTAACGCGCATACTGCCAGACGAGTTCGAAAATGGATTTATCCAGCGCTCCGGTAGCCTGTTCAATGGGCAATGGTTCCGAACCGCCAGCAACATGGACCCGGGCACCGCCAAAGACCTTGGTCCGGTCCAGCGATTCAACGATCAGCACGAAAGCGGCGGGATTCTTAGTCCATGCATTCTTGGAAGAGGTCACCTTGGTAACTCCTATGCTGGTCAGGACATGGGCGTGACCCTCCACAAACAGTTCGCAGGCGGCCGGGTCGTCGACCGCCCTGAACGCCCGGAGCCGAACAACTGGTTTGTCTTTGTTAAGGCCTGATTCCATGGTCACCCTTCCGTTTTACTTTTTTGTGCAAACTTATTTCATTTTTCTAAACAATACTTTTTTTTTTCTACTGTTTAAGCCAATACCGGAGACTGAACCGAAAATATGCACAGGACGGGGAACTTCAACAGCGGATTAAACCGAACGGCCGGAGTTTTGTCTCAGATTAAACCCACCAGACACACGCCTATGAATCGGGTCCGACATTTCATCCTTATACTGGTTACCGCGGCGCTGCTCAGCCAGCCGGCTGTCGGACAGGAACCGGTTTATGTGGGTATCACCGCCCGCAAGTTCAATTACTTCGCTTCGACCCAACGAAATACTGAATGGTGCTGGGCGGCGTCCATCCAGATGCTGTTCAATTACTACGGCGTTGATATCAGCCAGGAGCAGATCGTAGCCCGCTCCTTCCCGACGAATAGCGGGGAGCAGCTGCCGAACACAACCGGGGATCCGGAGGTCATCACCAGAAATCTGAATAACTGGAGCATCGATAATAAGGGCATGTCCTACCGGGTAAAAGCCGCGCTGAACTTCGGCGCACCAACACCCGCTTACCTGGTCAGGGAACTCGCTGCTGAACGACCTGTTCTGATCGGGTACAAGACCGGGCCAGACAGCGGTCACGCCGTCCTGATCACGGCCTGCAGCTATTACCCTACGGAAAACGGGCCCCGGATCCGGTCAGTGATCGTCAGGGATCCCTGGCCCAGCCCTGAGAACCGGGAGAGTGCCGGTCGGGTCGAATACTGGGGAGCCAGCCTGGCCGGCCTCATTCAAACCCATTGGTACGTGAAAGTGGATCCGGCACCCGGATACTCCCTAAAATAGAATCTTGTTCGTGATCTCCTTGTCCACGGTGATGTAACCGGGATACTTGACCTGATTGTTGCCGATATCGAGTGTCGGCCTGATTTTGAGCGTCAGCACCGTCTTCTTTTCACTCTGCTTCCCTTCCGCCAGGAAATCGGCAAAAGCTTTCTGATTCTTGGGATCCGCAAGCAGATCGTAGATATTCGAATTCACATGGATCGGCACCACGGTAGCTCCGCCGGGCTGCACACTGACCTTCTGACTGACGAATCCGGTGGCCAGTTCGGTATTTTTATGCAGAATCTTGTATTCGAACTGGTTGATCGCAGCTACCCGACCGGCCGGGTTCTCGATTCTGAGATTCAGCTTGGCCTTCAGGGGTACATCCTGGCGAAGCACGGCGAGCATCAGGGACGGCATCCTGGACAGGTTGAATTCTTTCCGGCCCACCAGTTCAGTCACATCCACATTCCCCAGGTAAACGCTGTCAGCTGAGGTGATTTCATACCGGCACTTTTCAAATGCCTGAAGCTGATCCACCTGTTTGTTGATCCCGCAGGCACTGATGGCGAACGCAACGGCACAAAACATCATTATTTTTTTCATGGTACTAGAACGAATTTTAAGGTATTTATGTATCCCGCGCTCAAAAGGACACCGGGACTGGCGCTTTCAGCGCCCCGCAAAGATAATTTTCATGCCAGTAAAAAAAAGCAGGCTGAGGGCGTCCTGCCCGTTCTACCGGTGAGAAGCAACCGCAAGCAGCAGCCCGGCGCCCAGGAACAGCGCCAGGGCCGTTCCCGCACGGGAGGCTTTTCGCCGGAATCTTGAAGTCCATCCGCCATCCACGCTGGTCCCGAAACGGACCGGTGAAAGCACATTGCCCGAAGATGCGGGTTCTCCGGCTGCCTTTCTCAGATACGATTCGATCACGCGGGAACTGACCACCCTCGAAATGCCCGGAAACAACTGGTGGGCAGCCTTGAGTGCCGGCGCGAGCATATCGGTGGTCACTTGATTCTTCGGGTTCTGGGCCAGCGAGGCCATCGCCCGGGCTACCCGGCGGGCATCATACACTGGCGGCGCAGGCATCAGCACCCTGCCGGTATAGTTGGCGGCATGATGAATTCCCGGGGTGTCCAGAAATCCTGAAAAAAGGTCGCACACCCGAATGCCGGGCCAGTGCCTGAGTTCACCCCGAAGGGACTGGGTGAAGCCCTTCAGTCCGTACTTGCTGGCCGTGTAGGCGCTTGCGTACGGCGTGGGAAACCATGCCCCCACCGAAATGTTATTGATCAGGATTCCCCGCCCCTGCTTCCGGAAGTATGGCAGAACGGCATGAGCGCCATAAATATAGCCGAGCAGATTGGTTTCGATGACCTGCCGGATCACGTCCACCGGAGTGCTGCTCAGTTCACCGGCTGCAAGAACCCCGGCATTGTTCACCCATACGTCGATCTTCCCGGTAAAACCCACGGCCGCCTTGGCAAGGCGCAGCACCTCATCCGGATGGGTTACATCGGTGGGAACCGCCAGGGCCGTTCCCCCATCTTCCGAGCATTCCTTCACCAGTTCATGCAAGGCATCGTTCCGTCGGGCAGCAACGATTACCGTAGCACCACGGGAGCAGAACTCCAGTGCCGCCGCCCGGCCAACGCCGCTCGAGGCACCTGTGATCACTACGGTCTTCTGGTGTAACGGGAGTCGCCCCTGCTGTTTTGCGGTCATCGTCAGTTGTTCTTTTACATCTTCTTACACCTTTGCAAAAGTCAAGCCACCTCCAGGACAAGTGTCAATATTTTGACAGCATTTCAGCAACAGTCCTGAAAACCAGCGAATAGTGTTATCTTTAGCCCGGAATGAGTGCGGATTCGGAGATCATGGATACAGCGGAAAGGCGGCAAAACGAACTTGCGAGGCTTATTTTTGCTGCTACTGACCTGAGTGCTGTCCACCGCCTTCGCCGGTATCTCGCCAGGCACCCCGCACTCTGGCTTACACTGTCCGAACCCGTCGGTTCCGCAGTCCGCGATCTCCTGTGGGAGACTCACAGGATCGAATACCTGGTCAACGGCCCGGCGTGCGGTTTTCACTACCGTCCGGACTGTTTTTCGTTGTATAGCTTCTAAAAAACGATTAAGTTCGGGGCATGAAAGGTTTTCGTTCCCTGGTATTCATTCTCCTCTGTTTTCAGCTATCATCTGCCCTTGCCGCAAAGACCGACACGGTTGAGACCTGGAGCGCGGCCATGAACAAAAAGATCAAGGCAGTCGTTTACACTCCTGAACAGTACGCAAAGGGTAAGGACTTTCCCGTGATATATTTGCTCCACGGATACAGCGGAAACTACAGCGACTGGAGCCGGAAGGCAGGCGAGGCGATCGGCCGGACGGCTGACCAGCACGGATTCCTGGTCGTTTGCCCGGACGGCGGGTTCAGCAGCTGGTATATAGACAGCCCTGCAGATCCGGCCGTCAGATATGAAACGTACATCGCAGGGGAACTGGTCTCCTGGATCGACAAGAACTATAAGACCCTCAGGAGCCCCCGGGGACGAGCCATCACGGGACTAAGCATGGGCGGTCACGGGGCCCTGTACCTCGCTTTCCGGCATCAGGACGTCTTCGGCGCGGCGGGAAGCATGAGCGGCGGGGTGGACATCCGACCCTTTCCGAAGAACTGGGATCTGCCCGTCAGGCTTGGAAGTTATGCGCTGGCACCGGATAACTGGGAAAAAAACACGGTAATCAACATGCTGCACCTGGTCACCCCGGGATCCCTGAGCCTGATCATAGACTGCGGAACGAGCGACTTCTTTTACCAGGTAAACCGGAACCTGCATGACCAATTACTGGAGCGAAACATCGCGCATGATTTCATTTCAAGGCCCGGAGGACATACCTGGGAATACTGGACCAACGCCCTGGATTATCAGCTGCTGTTCTTTTCAAAATATTTTTCGGCGCAGGCGTCCGGTGTCCGGCACGCCGGCAGGTAGAGCCTCCAAACAATCGTAGAACTAGATGACCCAAACGCGCGATATCCAGAATTTCCTATATAGCCAGTACTTCGCCGACGGGATCCGGATTACCATAGGGGCGGTGCTTCCCTCCGTCCTGCTGGCGCAGTTCGGTCAGCTACCTGTCGGTATCATCGTCTCCCTGGGAGCGCTCTGCGCAAGTATTCCCGATACACCGGGCCCCATCATTCATAAAAGGAACGGGATGCTTGTCAGTACGTTCCTGTGCTTTATCACGGCCATTCTTACCGGATGGGTAAACACCTCGCCGGTGCTGCTGAGCCTGCTGATCTTTTTGCTGGCATTCATCTATTCCATGTTCCAGGTATTTGGCGCCCGCGCGTCTGCTGTCGGGGTCGCCGCACTGCTTGTCATGGTGCTGACCACCACTGAGCAGTGGGGCAAGATCAGCCTGCTGGAATATGCTTTTTGTATCCTGGGTGGCGGCCTCTGGTACACCGCACTGAGTCTTTCAATCAATCAGATCATGCCATACCGCCTGGCGCAGCAGGCGCTCGGCGAATGCATGAAGGAGGTCGCCGTTTATCTTCGTCTGAAAGCATCTTTTTACCAGGGCGGCCAGGATTATGAAAAGTTATACCGGAAACTGATCGACCAGCAGGTAACCGTACACCAGCAGCAGGACGTGGTTCGGGAGGTTCTCTTCAAAAGCCGCCTGGTCATGCGGGAATCGACTCCTACGGGGCGGACCCTTATCCTGCTGTTCGTTGACCTGGTGGATCTCTTTGAACAAACGATGGCAACCTATTATGATTACCGGACCATCAGTACCCGGTTCGGCCAGACGGGGATCCTGAACGGATTTCAGAACCTGATTCTCAAGCTTGCCGACGAGCTGATGAATCTCAGCCACCATACGGTCATCAACAAGGCGCCACGGAAAATCTACGACCTCCAGCAGGAGCTTGAAGACCTGATGACCCGGGTCAACAGGCTGGAATCGGAAGGTCACCATGTGCTGGTCCTGAAAAAGATCGTGATCAATTGCAGGAATATCGTCAACCGGATAGAGAAGATGTACGCCTATTTCATGCCCAGGGGCACGGAGAACCAGGGCCGGACCGCTGATCTGGAATTACGGAGGTTTGTGCAGACGTCAAGTTTCGACTATAAGGTCTTCATTGACAACCTGAACTTCCGGTCCAACATCTTCCGGTATGCACTCCGGTTCGCTATCGTATGCCTGGCCGGCTATGGCATCGGTCATTTTCTGCTATCGGGACATTACAGTTACTGGATACTGCTGACCATCCTGGTAATCCTTAAACCGGGTTTCAGCATGACCAAGCAAAGGAACTGGGAGCGGCTCGTGGGAACCCTGGCGGGCGGAATTGCCGGCGCAGCCATTGTGTATTTCATCAAGGACGAAACGGTTCTTTTTGTCCTTTTCCTGATTTTTATGGTTCTTGCCTACAGTTTTCAGCGGCTGAACTATATCATCAGCGTAACATTCATGACGCCGTACGTCCTTATCCTGTTTTCCCTGCTGGGTGCCGGAGGGATCAATATTGCGGAGGAACGGATCGTCGATACGCTGATCGGCGGGGCGATAGCTTTTGCAGCGAGTTACCTGATATTTCCCAGCTGGGAGTCTTACCAGCTTCAGGACTATATCAGGGGCGCGCTTCTTGCGAACTACAGGTACCTTTGTATGGCTGCACAGGGATTCTCCGGCAAACCGCTCGACGTCACCAGCTACAAGCTCGCACGCAAGGAGGTGTATGTGACGTCCGCCAATCTGGGTTCAGCTTTCCAGAGGATGCTGTCCGAACCCCGGAACAAGCAGAGAAATCCGAAGGAACTGCACAAGTTCGTCGTGTTGAACCACAGCCTTTCCTCCTATATCGCCACCCTTATATCGGCCCTGCCGGGCCTTGACCAGAAACCCGGATCGCCGGAACAGGCACGTCTGCTCCGCAAATCGTTGTTTAATCTCGCCGAAGTGATCCGGTCCATGGATCGGAACTCGGAGTTCAAAGACACGGAGATCTCCTTTGGTGACCACGGGAATCTGTCCCTGGTTTCCAGTGATGACAGCCGGCTGCTGACCGAACAGCTTGAGATCGTTTACAAACTTGCCAGTGATATTCAGAAGGTCAGTGAGAAAATGATGAAGCCCGGCTCAGAAGACTGAGCGGGCCCCCTACTAGTCCAGCAGCAGGGTATCCGTCTCATCGACGAGGCTGAGCTGAATGGTGTCGCTTCCGGCGATGCCTTCCACGGAGCCCCGGATATGGGCTGCGTTCAGGAGCACTTTTTCGAGCTGCTTTTCCCTGGCCTTCCAGAGTTTTTCCATCGCATCCCGTTCCTTCTGGATCGAAAGCCGCATGCTCATGAACCCTTCCCGGATGGCTTTCCATTGTTCGGAGAACTCATTGCTGGTCAGGTAATCATAAAGCATGTGCATCTTCTCGCCCTTGTTTTCCTGCGAACGGCTTGCATTGTGAAGCTTGACGATACTGTCTCGAAGAATATACGCTACCGCGCGCGCCTCTTCAAAGGAACAGATCCAGACGCCGTCCTTTTCCCCGAAGCAATCCATTCCCTTGGGATAGGCCTGGGTGACGATCACCGCCACATCCACGCCGCTGCTGCGCATATCTTTCTTCAGCTTTTCAATCCATTCCTGTGAAAAGTCCTTTGTACGCTTGCTTTCATAGATGATACGGCCGCATTCCTGGCCGAACTGGTTACGGACCGTTTGTATACAATCGGCCCCCTTGATACCCTTGCCTACCTCAGAGACCAGATCGAAAGGAAAACTCACCCGGAGCATCTCTTCCAGGATCAGTTCCTGCACCTCCCCCTGGAGTTGCATGGACCCCTGCTCCGCCTTCCGTTTCATCTCCTCGGCAAGCTTTTTCTGATCTTCCAGCTGCTTTTCCAGTTCCTTGACCTTCAGCTGGAATTCCGTTTCCTTCATTTGCACCCGTTCATTCTCCTGCTTCCGGATCTGGTCTGCCAGCTCCAGGCGCTGTTCCTGGAGCTTCCGCTGCAGCTGCAGTTCGAGCTCCTGTTCCTTATTTTTAAGCTCCTGTTCTTTTTTGAGGAACTCAAGTTCCTTCTGACGGGAAACTTTCAGTTTTTCTTCTGCTTCCTGGTTGGAGCTTTCAAGCATCTGTAGCTTGTTCTCGAAATCCGTTGCGATGGATTTTCTGAGGTTTTCCTCCAGCGATTCCTGCAGGACCTTCTTCTCCTCCGCCAGTTTCAGATCGAATTCCTGGCGCTGCTGCTGCTCGCGCCGGGAGAACTCATCCAGACGTTTCTGAAATTCGTCGTCCTTTTCCTTCTTATAGCTTTGCATCTGAGCACGAAGCTCTTTCTTATACTCTTCGGTCATAGCCTCCTCGATCGGGAAGATGTGACTGCATCCGGGACACTTTACTTCTGTTGCCATGAAAAACGGGAAAATTTAAAGCTCTGAAGATAAGAGAAAATCCCGAGAAAGGGACCGCCTCAGGGATGACTGTGGAAATATCGCCACTGCAGAAATGAACAAAGCCCCTCAAGTTCAGGGAAGATGCTGAATGCGTTGATTCCCAGGATATGGAGATCAGAGCGGATATCGCCAAAGGTGGCGGATGGGATGCGGATTTTTAAGAGCTTGTCCCTGAACTCATTGGTTTCATTGAGGGCTACCTTTTGTTCAACTTCTCTGCCGGGCTGAATGGAGAACACACCCGATTGGTTATTGATCCGTTGCTTGATCACCCGCGGCCGGAAGATCCTGGTCCGGGTCATCTCGAAGGGGTGTGATTCATCGGTATTGAGCTTGAAGTCGTCCTGCTCCGCCATCAGTACCCAGACGACCGCATATTCGGTGCGAATGTCCTTCAGCGGATCGGTCCCGGTGGCGAACCAGAGGGCGGTAAGCGCGTTGTTTGACCAGTCCAGCAGGCGCGTGGGCAGACCGAACTGCTGCCCGAGCGTGAGGTAGTCCCAGTCATCGTATTTCGCCGCCGTATCCAACAGCAGGGGATTCGTTCGTTTGAACTCATACAGGAGCATTCGTTCAGTCTCCAGGAATTTACCCTTCGGCTTCAGGCGGCTGATCTTGGGGATCAGCGGATGATCCGCCTCCTGGCCCCGGAAAAGAAAGTCTTCCGTATTCCCATGGGTGATATTTCGTTTCTTGTAATCCCTGATCACCCGCAGATAGTCTTCGACATTATGGATCTCTTCGCCTGCCATCAATATGATTTTTTGTAATAATGACAGCGGGCCCCAAAATGTTTAACCTCAGAAGTAAAGATGCATGGCCTGGCGGAAGGTATTGCAATGCGCCTCCACAATATCTGCGATCCGGGCCGAGTACCCGCCGCCCATGCTGACCTGTACCGGAATGCGCCGTTCCGCCGCATATTGAAAGACCAGCCGGTCGCGTTCGCGGCATCCCTCCCGCGAGAGGGCCAGCTTTCCCAGTTTATCGGTAGCGAGCACATCCACAGCGGGCAGATAAAAGATAAAATCGGGACTACGTTCCCGGAACATCCGCTCCAGTGCGGCCTTCAGCAGCGACAGGTACTCCAGGTCGCCCATCCCGTCGGGCAGGGGAATATCGAGGTCCGACTGCTCCTTCCGGAATGGAAAGTTGCGTTCTCCGTGCATGGAAAACGTAAAGACCCGCGGCTCATCCCGGAAGATTTCCGCAGTTCCGTTTCCCTGATGGACATCTACATCGATCATTAAGATGTCCCCGGCCAAACCGTTATCCAGCAGATAATTGGCGGCTGAAGCCTGGTCGTTCAGCAGGCAGAAGCCTTCTCCCCAGCTGCTACCCGCGTGGTGCGTCCCGCCCGCCACATTGAAAGCGATGCCGTGTTCCATAGCAAAATGGCATCCGTCGATAGTCCCCTGCAGGATCCGCCGCTCCCGCTCTACCAGCTTTCCGCTGAGCGGAAAGCCGATCCGCCGGATCTCCGCCGGTTCGAGCCGAAGGTCCCGCAGGCGCTCCCAGTAACCCTGCTGATGCGTCCTGAGGATGACCGCTTCATCGACGATCGTTGGTTCGAACAGATTGGCTGCCGTGATGACGCCTTCATGCAGGAGCTGTTCAGGAATCAAGTCATACTTGATCATCGGAAAACGGTGCCCGGACGGCAGCGGATGGCAGTAAATCGGATGGTAGGCAATTCGTAGCATGAGGTCAGCGTCGGGGACTTCCGCACCGTAAACATTCCGCATAGGTCCATTTCGGTGAGCCATGCCCGGGCGGGTACTATTCCGGCACGATGATACTGATTTTTCCGTAATGTACGGCGGTTTCGGTGCGGGCTGGCTGATCATCACGGGCTTCTGAACTGCCGAAACCCGGCGTAGCGCGAACTTCCGCACTCAAAAATCCGGATTCATGCCATTGACCCGCAAATGCCGGTTTGTCTCCTTAACCGTCACATCAGGTGGCCCGGCGACATGTCGAGCGCCATCTGCCGGATCGTTCCGAGCAAGCCCCGGAGTTCCGCAGGCGTGGAAAGGGGGTTCATCAGCGAGACCCGCAGGAAATGCTCACCGTGAAGGATGGTCTGTACGATATAGTACCGGCCGTCGGCAACCAGGTTGTCGCGGATCATGCGGTTCAGTTGCTGATCGTCACCGTACCGGAAACACACGATATTGCTTTGAGGTTCATAGGCCAGTTCAAACAGCGGATTCTCGCGGATCATCGCGGCAAACGTCGTTGCCAGTCCGAAAAGCTGTTCAATGTTCTGACGGAAGATCGCCTCTCCATATATACGGAAGATGGTATAGATGTTCAGGGAGGTCATCGCCTTCGTGCATTCAAAGGTCCGCTTACCCGAATGATACCATTCTTCGCTGGTTTGCTCGGACCACAGGTACTGTGCCCGCTGGGCAAAAGTCCGGTAGGCATCTCCGCCGCATCCGAAGATGACCGCCGTCGATAAAGAGGGCGTAAGCATCATCTTATGGAAGTCGACGATCACAGAGTCCGCCTTTTCAATGCCTTTCACCAGGTTACTGTATTTTTCGGAATAGGCGGCCGGGGCACCATGGGCGCCGTCTACATGGAACCAGAGACCCGCCTCCCGGCAGAATGCCGCGATCTCCTCCAGGTCATCATAGGATCCGGTGGACGTGGTGCCTGCGCAGCCAATTACAGCGATCACCTTCAGGCCCCTCCGGACGGCATCCCGGTAGCTGCTGCGCAGCAGGTCGGTACGCATCCGGAAATCACTGGTTACCGGTATCTTAACGATCCCCTGGCTCCCGAGGCCCATGATCCGGGCTGCCCGGTCAATGCAGTAATGGGCCTCTTCGGAGACCATCACCGCCAGGCGTTCATGATTACCCGATCCTTCCTCCCAGACATCAGTTGCCCTGGCCCGGGCGGCAAGGAGCGCGGTCAGGTTGCCCAGAGAGCCACCTGAGGTAATGAATCCCGAAGCTTCTGTGCCGAAGCCCAGTTTCCGGGCAACCGCCTCGGTCAGGATCCGGTCCAGCACGTTTCCGACCATTCCCATCTCATAGACACCCATTCCCTGGTTCAGGATCGCAGAAACAGCGGCTGACAACGCGGAGACGGGCAGCGCCGGCACGGTCTGGTGACCGAGGTACTGCCTGCGGTGAATCCGGATCGAGCGGGACATGACGTCCCGGAACAGATCCAGGGGATCAGCCGGCTCGTTTCGGTCAAAGTCCTGCTTCCAGTAGGCCAGCTGCTCATCCGGCGTTTGCCATGGAATCACGCGTTCATCGTTCCGGCCGTCGATCGCATGATCCAGGTATTCAGCCAGCAGATCGATTACCTCATGGCCCTTTTTACGGAAATCGTCAACTGAAAAAGCTTTTTCAAACAGGTCGTTCATCTGAGAGTAGGTTTATCCGGATGCAAAGAAAAGAAGAAAATCGGCTGCATGATGCATCCCGTTCCGGTTTGCGGGCGCGAAGGACCGGTCCGGATCAGTCCAGTTGCTCCTTGACGGTCGTTACGATATGGGCGGATACTTCAAAGGTCACTTTTCCCTGGCGATCAGCATATCGGACCAGGTGCTTTTCGGCTAGCGGAAGCCACGCTTTCAGATCATCGGCACTCGCCGGCCCGTTCCACGTAAACCAGCGGATCCCGGCGCGGATCCATGAGCCGACCGAAGGGAAGGTTACCATGGATTTAAGCGTCCGTAACTCCGGCGCATGAATGCCGGGATGCCTGAAGAGCGCTGAAAGGCATTCCTTGTCGAATGACAGCATGCTGTTGAGCCGGCTGCCGAATTCGCCGGATAAGAGATTTCTCAGGGCCTGGAATGCGGAGGTGGATTCCAGGGAATCCCAGACGGCCACGGCGATCGGCTTACCGGGACGTACCACCCGGATCATTTCTTTTACAGCATCTTCGGCGTTATGGAAAAATGCCAGCGCGAACTGGCTGACTACGGCATCAAAGGAATTGTTCCCGTACGGCAGCAGTTCCGCCCGGCCGTGATCCCAGCGGATCTGCGGGGCGAGGGCTGTGGCCAGCGACAGCAGGTCTTCACGCTGCTCGATACCCGTTACGTCCGCCTGACGATATTCCGTCAGGTACCGTGCAAGTACCCCGGAGCCGCATCCCACGTCCAGGACCCTGTCCTTCGGTCCGATTCCGGCCGCATCAGCCAGTGCCGGCGGCCAGGATCTGAAAAGATGCATCGCGCCCTCCTCCTGCCATCCCGCTGCATCATGGGGGCTTGTTCGGGGCTGATTGCCAGATGATGGGTCCATGCGCGCTTCCCTCCCGTCATTACCTGAAGTAATTTACGAAAACTTCCGGAAAGAACCTTGAAAACGGCCCCGAAATTCGCCCGGCTTACTCAAGCGTCGGTTCATGGTGGTTCCGCTGATGGTCCCACAGTTTCCTGAACCGCTCCCCGTGGCGAAACAGCGCCTGCAGGGTACCCTCTTCCACGATCCGGCCCTTATGCATTACATAGATATAATCGAAATGATGCAGCAGATGGAGCCGGTGTAACGTCGAAATCACGGTCTTGCCTTCAAATTCCCGGAACATGTTCAGATAGATTTCCGATTCGGTCTGCGGGTCCATACTGCTGGTCGGCTCATCCATAAGCACCATGCTGCTGGCGCGGGCAGCCAGCACGCCGCGGGCAAGGGCCAGACGTTGCTTTTGTCCGCCGGAAAGGTTCTGCCCCTTCTCAATGATCGGGGTCCGAAGCCCTTCCGGCATGTCACTCAGTACCGCCGACAGTCTGGTCAGATCACATACCCTGCTGATCTCTTCCGGGCTGAAGTAGAGCCCCATGGTAATATTGTACTCAAAGGTCGCTTCGAAGATCTCAGGTTCCTGCGGAAGCAGCGTTACCGAACCGGCGACCATTCCGAGGTCGAAAGCCTGGCCGTCCACTTCCGTAAGCGTATCAGTTTCCGGTCGGTTCAGTCCTCTCAGCAGCGTCAGCAAGGTACTCTTACCGCAACCGCTCTCCCCGATCAGGGCAATCCGTTGTCCCCGGCAAATATCCAGATCAATCTGCTTCAGACCCGCCGGTTTCTTCCATGCCGGCAGCGGATCCAGAATCCCCTGGGAATTGACGACCGGGACGGCGTTCTTCTGTGGATGCCGGTAACCCAGGTTTCGGATCATGATCTGTTGCCAGTTATCCGGTAACAGTGACTCTCCGGATTTCCTGTTTCCGTGCACGGCAGCGGCTGCATCAAACTCACCGGCCGTATCAAGATCCGTTTTGAACTGAACGATCTGGGTGTACTGACTGGCAAAATCATTGAATACGCTGGTGAACTGGTTGACAAAACCCAGCAGGGTAACCAGTCCCCCCAGTTTGAAAACCGTTCCCGGCTGATAGTTCTGGTAAACGTAGCCCAGGATCATCACCACATAGATCAGCGCTACCAGCATCTGGGCGGTGAACCACTTCCACTCATTGACGGCGACATGCTTTTTGAACGGGGGAAAAATAGCCCGGACCTTTTCCATGAACCCGGAATGAACCCGCTGTTCCAATCTGAGCGTAATGACGGTCATGATATTGGACAGGCTGTCGAACAGCCCGGAGGACATGACGTGATCCGCCTCGTTCACCTCTTTCAGGGACCGCACAAACGGTTTGTCAAACCTGGATATCATGAACATCGTGAACAGCCCGAGGATTGCAGCCACCGAACCGAACAGCGGTGAAAAGTAGAACATCACCGAGAATGAAATGACAAATTTCATCAGCGAAGCAATATACAGGAAGCCGTTCTGAAAAAAGTCTTTCAATGCCGTATACGCCTTCCGTAACCGGTTGATGGTGGACCCGCTGTGATGCTCCTTATGCCAGGCCACCGGGAGATGGATCAGCTTGCGGTACTGTTCATCGAGGTAGTTCGCAGACACTTTGAATGCCAGGTTTCGCTCCATGACCCGGGCAGGACCATGAAAGGCCCATTCCAGCAGCCTCAGGGCAAGGAACCCCAGTCCGTAGAGCCAGACCCGGGACAGCACATCGGCGCCATTTTCCTGGACCGAATCAACGAACCATCCGTAGAAGAACGGGTTCACCGCTGCGGTCAGGTTGGCGCACACAAAAAGCAGGTAGATCACTGCATATAGACTTCTGTCCCTGCCGGCATATCGCCAGGCGGTGGACAGTAGGGAGATATATGGATTTTTCACGGGACAGACAAATACCGCCCTTTTACGGGTGCCGGGCCGGAAAGTTGCGGCCGGAACCGTCATTGAAAGAGTTTTTCGATGAAGAGATTGATCACCTCAACCAGGATCAGGATGATGATGATCCATTCCAGCATGGTGCTGTACCTATACTGCAGCAGGGTTCTGAAAAGTTCCAGGTTATCCTTGACGATATTCAGCCCTTCCTGGATATTTCTGAAACGTTCCTGCAGATCGAAGGTCCGCTTGAGTTCCACGTCGATGCGGTTCAGACTCTCATCGTCCCAGGTTTCCCGCGGCGAGTCGAAGATATACAGGTTTTCGGCTATCCGGTTCTTCAGCAACAGGGATTTTCCGATGTATCGTTTAAGATTTCTTCCGGAGATGTTCAGCCGGCCGCGAGCCTCCAGAACCTGGGTATGGGCATTCGTTTCTTCCAGCAGGCCGGTGGTCTGATCGGAATAGTAATCCAGGGCCACGGATTGGGATACGTTCAGCATGACCAGGCGGATCACCTGGGGATCTGAGCCCACAATGGAGATGGAGTTATACCGGATCTTGTTCTCCGGACAATGGGTCTCGATCTCGAACTGCTCGGTCAGACTCTCGGAAAAGCGGTTCTTGCAGTATGGAGAGATCAGGTGCAGAAATTCAGCGATCCGGATGGAGTCGTAATTCAGGAAGCAGACGACGCCATACTTGAATACATAAATGAACTTTTCGGATTCCGTCCGGAAGAACAGCTCATCGGAGTCGCTGTAGATGAGTTCAGCCCTGAAGGCGGGCTTGAACTGCTTCACGTCAATACTGTCCGCAATCTGGTATGATAGTACTTGCTGCTTCATTCGGGATACATTGGAAGATCGCACCCGGGCTGACTCCTGAACGGGTACAACCATGCCTCCGCGGCCGGGTATGCCCGGACGCTGAACCGGATGCAGAAACAGCTTACCGGCTTATGAACAACATAATAAAGCCGTAAGCGATCAGTCCGAGTATGATGATGCTGCCACCGATCACCAACAGATAATAGAGCCATCCGGGAACATAGATTTCGCGCTGGATTCTCATACAACTCCTGGCAGACGAAAGATCTGCTGATAAATTAACAATACAGGTCTGATAACGTGTTGCAGAACAGTAAATTTCCCGACCGGACATCAAGAAACAGGATAGCGGGAAGGATCCGCTCATGGCTCGCGGTCAACATAGTACCGGACCATCGGCCGGTGCCTGGATGTACGGTCGACGATCTCAAAGCCGGCACGTTCGAACGACTTATACAGGCCGATCCACGCAAACGAATCCGGAAGTTCTTCCTGGGTCGGAATAGTCGGGTAAGCTTCAATTACCCGGATCCCATGTTCGCGGGCATAGTCGACAATCTTTTTCAGGATGGCCACAGAAAGCCCTTTTCTTCTGAACCGTTTATCAATAAAGAAGCAGGGTATCGACCACACGGCCTGGTCATCGATCGGCTTGTGGACCCGGGACCTGGCAAGCTTCGCGAAATCCTCGCGCGGCGCAAAGGCACACCACCCGACCGGATGTCCTTCGTAAAAGGCAATGAGGCCGGTTGGGGCGCCTTTCATCACCAGTGTTTTCATTGCCTCCCGGTTCCCGTTGTGTTGTTTCCCTTCACGGAAATCAGTATTTGAAAGCCGGTAGTACATGCACCAGCAATTTCCGCAGGCTCCCTTTTCTCCAAAAAGCCTGGTGAACGGTTCCCAGGTCCCGGGGGTAAGCGGCAGGATGCGGATATCGTTCCAGGGGGCCTCTGCGGAGGTGTTCAGGCTCAGTTCGTCTTCCATCTGTTCAAAGGTAGAAAAGAGGCGCTATACCGGCAACCCGGCCGGGGCGTTTCGTTCCTGATGGCGACCCTGAATTCCCGGTTTTCATTCGCAGCCCAGCACAACCCTGTTGGCCAGGTCGATTTCTTCCTGCTGGATGGTATGAACCCGTCCCTTAAATACCTTGAGGGTCACCCGGGCATTCATCCCGCGGAATATTGCGGCGCTCTCCTCTACCCTGCTCAGGGGAACATGCGGGTCAGGGTCGCCGGAGGTGATCAGTACGGGCATCCCGCTGAAGTCGCCCTGGTAGCTCTCAGGCAGTATCCTATCCCCGATCAGGCCGCCGGTAAGGGCGATCACTCCGCCGTAAGGTTGCGGATTGCGGGCTGTATATTCAAGGGCCACGCAGGCCCCCTGGGAAAATCCCAGAAAATAGATTTCGGAAAGGGGAAGGCCTGCAAACAGAATGTCCTCCACGATCTCTCCGATCAGGTTCAGTGCCGAGCCGAGGGCAGGCTGATTATCCCCGGCCGGAGCAAGAAAACTATAGGGATACCAACTGGACTGGGTGGCAACCGGGGCCAGTACGGCAGGGCTTTTCAGGTTCAGTTCATGTGCAAGACTTGCTATTCCGCCGGCATTTGCTCCACGCCCGTGAAGCATGATGATCGCGCTCTTTGCGGCCCGTAAGGGTTGTCCCGTCTGAAAAACTTGTTTGGTATGCGTATACATAACGGTTTATCCTGATCGATTCGCCTGCCCTGGCGGGCGAATCAGCATTCGTTTGTCCCCTGCCACTAAACAAATTAAGGGCCACTCTTCAGAGACCGTACCGTAACGTCCGTCCCGCCCCCGATACTCCGGGCCTGCCCCGGAAAAACCGCCGGGGGATCCTACGTTTCTGGGCATTTTATGAAAATAAAGGCACCCTTGACAACTGCAGACCGGCGAATCGCTGAAATATTACCATCAGCCTGCAGGAAATCAGCCGTTTTTTTGGCGTCGGTTCCTTGCAATTACGGATATCGTCACTATTTTTACCGCTTTGGCATTCACGGCATTATGAATGGCCGTTTTCTCTTGGCCGGAAGGATCCGGCCCCCGGGCGGGAGTTTGGCGGCCACGGCATAACCGGGCACCAGCACACGCTGATATTGATATTTCCGTTAGCATAATCATAGAGGCAGCCGGTAGGAACGGGCTTGCCATCAGGGGGGCACGAAAACAAAGGAACCTGATTTTTGTTTTTAAAGGCCGGGCGCTTTTTGCGGTCGCCGGCAGCGGGCAAGCTTCTGGAGAAGAAATTGTACTGGTTTGACTCCCCGGAGAAACTATAGTAAATGAAGAACGTTAAGAATTTATCCGATTACGACCCTAGAACCAACACACTGGAAACTTCACTCGACAATACTCCGGACCCCGTCGTCGTTCTCGAATCAAAGGCGCTCAACATCACCTATGCCAACGAAGCTTTCCTCGCCATATGGGATGCTCAGGCGGACCTGATCGGAACACAACTCTCCGCGATCCTGCTTCCGGCGGATAACGGTACACTCCTGAAAAGTCTGATGACGGTGCTGGAAAACGGAAAAACGCTTGCAGATGTCCGGGAGGTTCTCCATATCCGGCGGAACGGAAGGCCTGCCACCCTTCCCTTGATTTATACGGCATCCCCGTTCCGCCTGCATACCCGGCACGACGGCGGCGTTCTGGTCATCTTCAGGAACGCCGGTCCGGAGGAGATCCGGAACAGACCGGGTCAGCCCGGCAGCGGGCTTACCGAAACGGAGCATCGCCTCGAGGTCGCCCTTCAGGCCGGGAGCCTGGGATTTTATGAGCTTGACCAACAGACCGGAAAGGTCGAATGCACCACCCAGTTCAAATCCATTTTCGGATTCCAGGGGGAAGCGAACATCACCAAAGCCGATCTGATGAACCGGATCCTGCCCCACTATCACGCGTACCTGGAAGGCCTGATCAGTGAAAGTATCCGCAATCTCGGCAACTATCATTCGCTGTACAAGATCAGCCTGCCAGACGGCTCAGTCCGCTGGATCCGCGGTTCCGGTTATGCGCGGTATGACGATGCCGGCAGGGTTATACTGGTCGGGGTTGTCAACGATATCACGTCCATTAAGACGATCGAAGAAAAACAGGCGGTCCTTGCCGCCATCATTGACAGCTCCGACGATGCCATCATCAGTATGACCCTCCAGGGGTATATTACTAGCTGGAACAGGGCTGCTGAACGAATGTACGAATACACCGAGGAAGAGGCCGTAGGGAGCCATATATCCATACTTATTCCCGAATCGCTTCGGGAAGAAGAGAATCAGATCCTGACCAGGGTATCGGCCGGTATGCAGGTGGACCATTTCGAGACTGTTCGTATGACGCGGAGCGGCCGCCAGACCCCCGTGTTGCTCACGGTCTCACCGGTCCGTGACAGCAACGGCAATATTATCGGTGCATCCAAAATTGCGCGCGATATTTCCAGGGATCAGTATGCCGAGGAAAAACAGGCTATCCTGGCAGCCATCGTGAACAGCTCCAATGATGCGATCGTCTCAAAAGACCTCCGGGGGATCATCATGAGCTGGAACAAAGGGGCTGAACGCGTATTCGGCTATACAGCGGAGGAAGCGATCGGCAAATCGATCACCATGCTGATCCCGGCTGCCCGCTTGTCTGAAGAAGACCATATTTTGTCTAAAATCAGGTCCGGGCAGCGGATCGACCAGTTTGAAACGGTCCGGGTACGTAAAGACGGGCGCGAAATCCCGATCAACCTGTCTGTTTCGCCAATCATGGACCGGAAAAACCGGATCATCGGCGCCTCGAAGATTGCCCGTGATATCAGTGATGAAAAACGGTTCCGGGAAAAGCAGGCGATGCTTGCCGCCATTGTCAATTCCTCAGATGACGCGATCATCAGCAAAACGCTGGACGGGATCATTACCAGCTGGAATCAGGCTGCCGAACGACTGTTCGGCTACACGGCAGCAGAAGCCATTGGCCGGCATATCTCACTGCTTATACCGCCTGAACGGATTGCTGAAGAGGAATATATCATCAACAGTATTGCGCAGGGCAAAAAGGTCCATCACTTTGAGACCACCAGGCTCGCCAAAGAAGGGACAAAGATCCCGCTGTCCCTTACCGTATCTCCCATCCAGGATGAGGAGGGCCGGGTCATCGGAGCCTCCAAAATTGCCCGGGATATTTCCGAAAGGAAACAATCCGAAAAGGCGCTCGAGCGATATGCGCGAAACCTGGAGATCATCAACTCAATGGCTAAGACCATCTCCGAAAAACTGAACATCCAGCAGATCCTTCAGAAGGTCATCGAAGCGACCGTTCACCTGATCGGCGCCGGGTCCGGCGTCTTCTTTTATAAGACCTATGACCGGGAAGGTGAACCCCGGATCGTATCATCCGGATCAGGAAGGATCAGGCTGCCGATCGATGAACAGAGGCTCACGGATCCCGCGTTCAACAGTACTCAGATCATCCGGGTCGAGGATCTCTGTGCCAGTTCGGTAGAGACCATCATGAGCGGGGAAGCCGAACCGGAAAGCAAACCCGTCAGCTACCTGGAGGTTCCCATGTTTTCAAAAACAGGCTTGGTCGCCGGCTACCTGGTCTTCGGCCACCCGGAGCCGGGTCGCTTTACAAGCGAGCATGAGAACCTGATCGTGGGCATTTCCCTGCAGGCTGCAGCTGCGCTTGAAAATGCCCGGCTGTATGAAGAGGTATCGAGCCTGAATGCAAAGAAAGATGAGTTCATCGGGATGGCCAGCCATGAACTGAAGACGCCGCTGACCAGTATGACCGGGTACCTGCAGATCCTGGAACGCCAGCAGAAAGATGAGCTGAACCGGAACTTTGTGAGAAAAACGATTGAAAAGGCAGGCAAGCTGATTGCCCTGGTGTCGGATCTGCTGGACATCTCGAAGATCGAGGCCGGTAAACTCCAGCTGAACAAGGAACCGTTTGATATCCGGCCCCTCGTTGATGAAGCCATCGAACTCATTCAGCTCTCGACGACCACACACCGGATCTCCCTGGAAACCGACATTGAATGCTTCCTCATTGAGGGCGACAAGCAGCGTATCGAACAGGTTATCGTGAATCTCCTGACCAATGCGGTCAAGTATTCTCCTGCATCGGACGCCGTGTACGTGTTCCTGCAAAAAACTGATTCCGGGATCCGGATTGGCGTCCGGGATACCGGGATCGGCATACCCAAGGAAAAGATCGCAAACATTTTCTCCCGCTTTTACCGTGTGGAGGGCCTTAGCCCGCATATGTCCGGGCTGGGAATCGGCCTTTATATTACCCGCGAGATCGTGGAAAGGCACCACGGAAAGATCTGGGTGGAGAGTACCGAAGGGGCCGGAAGTACCTTCTGGTTTTCGTTGCCTGTCATTTCAGGCTAACAAAAGCTGCCCGGCGGGGACTGCCTTTGTCAGCGGCACTACTTACCACATAAAGGTTCCGGCACAGCCGGCTTCCAGGCTGGCTGAAAATACACGATCCTCAGTCCGGACGCGGAAGTCCCTCTTCGCACCTCCGGTATTGATGGCCACCAGGACGATCTTCCCTTCAGGTGTCCTGAAGGCAACGTTCGGCAGATCAGCGATATCGGTGCTTGCGATCCGCACGGAACCCGGACGGACAAATTTCGAGGCGTGGCCGATCACGTAGTACGCGGTGTTCCGTTTAATCTCCTGTCCGGCGATGGTGAGGGCTCCCAGACAGCTTGTGCAGCCGCCCTGGTCGGTATGAGGCCGATAAGCGGGATCTGCCGCCAGGTTCCACTCCAGCACGTTTCTGCTCCAGTTCCTGGTCGCGCCGATAACGAGCGTCGATACATGCCACTTGAAGTCCTCCGCGAAATTGCCCGGTCCTCCGATCCATTGTTCCGTGAAATAAACATGCTTATCAGGATGCGCCTCATGTACGCGGGAAAGCGTGCTGATCTCGCCGGCGTAAAGGTGAAAAGCCGACCCGTCAACGAACTTGCGGGTCTCCGGGTCATTGAGTATTGAAATCGGATATTCCGGCTTATCCAGGTTGTGATCGTACAGGATGATCTTTGTTTTTATCCCGGCCTGCTGAAACGACGGACCAAGATGGTTCCTGATGAATGCTCCCTGCTCAGCGGCCTCCATATACATGCTGGGATTGTTTCCCGGATGAAGCGGCTCATTCTGGATGGTGATCGCGTCGATGCTGATCCCCTCGGCTTTCATTTCCCGGATATACCGCACGAAATACTGAGCATATACCGGGTAGTACTCCGGTTTGAGGCTGCCGCCGATCAAACTGTTGTTGGTTTTCATCCATGCCGGGGCCGACCATGGAGAACCCAGTATCCGGATACCGGGATTAATGGCCATGATTCTTTTCAGAACGGGTATCAGATCGGCCTTTTCCCGATCCAGGGTAAAGTGTTCAAGACCGGGATCGGACCCGCCATCCGGAAGGTCGTCATAAGTAAACGCCGCCTGACTCAGGTCGGATGCCCCGATGCTGATCCGCAGGTAGCTCAGGCCGATGCCGTCTCCATCAGGGGAAAACAGTTCGTTAAGCAGAGCTGTCCTGGCCGGTTCTTTCAGCGAGTTGATCAGGGTGGCGCTGCCGCCGGTTAACGTAAAACCGAAGCCGTCAATCGTCTGGTACGTCCTGTCTGGTTCCACGTCGATCACAGGGCCTCCATCCGCAGATGCAGCAGCGGGCGGTAAATGCCGCCGGGTCAGTAATACGGAGCTGTCTCCCCTGGTCAGCCAGAAGGAAACTCCGGAAGCAGCGGCACGGACGGCGCCCGGGGAAGCGCCGGTCCTGTTCTCAACTGGGATCCTGCAGCCGATCAGTGCTGCAACGGCCAGAACTGTACTAAGCCGGACGGAAACTGGAAAAAACTTAGTCATAATCAGGTTAATAAGCACCCGGCCCCGGCAACCGGTAACAGGTGTTGCCGCTAAAATATAAAAAGGGTCCGCAACCTGCAGATCCGGATCCGATTTATTGCGCCCTACCCCCTTTAATCCGTCAGGAACGCTTCCGCTCCGGCAAAGCAAAGGCGACATAGGTATCGCCGGACGGTGAACCCACCTTTCCCCCGCCGCAGGCAATCACAATGTACTGACGGCCGTTCAGCATATAGGTTGCGGGGGTAGCGTAGCCGGCAGCCGGCAGCCGGGCCTGCCAGAGAACCTTTCCTGATCGCTTATCAAAAGCCCGGATCCTTTCGTCACGGGTCGAGGCGATAAAAACCAGTCCCCCTCTGGTGACCACGGGGCCGCCATAATTTTCGGTTCCCGTCAGCGGGATTCCTTTTCTCGTCAGCTCCTCATATTCGCCCAGTGGGACTTTCCATAGCAGCTTTCCGGAAATGAGGTCCACCGCATTCAGCGTTCCCCATGGCGGCTGGATACCGGGGTATCCGTCCCGGTCGGTAAAACGGGTATAGCCCGCCATCGCAAAAGGAGCCGGGCCCGTCCCGGTCGCCTTAACGCCTGTACCGGACCCTCCGCGGCTATCTGATCCGCCTGTCGGATCCTGCGTTCCCGGGAGCCTGTGCAAATAGTGCAGCAGGGCTTTCATTTCCCCATCGCGGATCGCTCTGAATGCAGGCATGCGCGCGCCCCCGTTTTCAATGATCTTCCGGGTATCTGCGACTCCGTATCTCTGATGAATATTGGCAATGGAAGGTATATTACCTCCATTGCCCTCCAGGTTGAGCCCGTGACAGGAGATACAGTTCTGCCGGTATACTGCCGCTCCGGCTTCTTCCAGTGTATGATGGACCACATTAGCCGGTGGTACATCCACCATGACCTGGATCCATGGCAGTTCCGTGCTGTTGATATACAGGATCTTTGTTTCAGGATCAACCGCTGCGCCGCCCCACTCGCCCCCGCCGTCAAAGCCCGGAAAGATCCAGGCACCCTCTTTACCGGGCGGCGTGAATTTTTCCCGGTGCCTGACCTGGCGGTATTTAGCTGACATTTCGCGGTGCGCTTCGGGCGAGATCCGGGTCACGTCCCCTGGTTCGAACCGTTGCCTGGCAAAGGGTTCGGGAAGAACCGGAACGGGTTGGGTCGGCCAGACCTTCTCTCCGGGGAGTCCGGCCGTGTCGACCGGTCTTTCAACGATCCGGTGAATGGGTTCTCCGGTAGTTCGGTTAAACATGAAAATATACCCGTGCTTGGATATCTGGGCGACCGCATCGATCAATTTTCCGTCTTTTCGGATCGTTACGCAGGTTGGGGTTAGCGGGCAGGTCACGATCCCAAAGGTCATGGTGAACGATCTGATAATGCCAGATATACTGCCCGGTGGCAGCGTCCAGTGCGATCAGGGAGTTTGCGAAAAGATTCCTGCCTTTGCGGTAACCGCCATAAAAGTCCGGGGTTGCCGAGCCGGTGGGAACGTAAACGATCCCGCGCTCCTCGTCGAGCGACATGCCGGCCCAGTTGTTCGCCCCTCCGGTCCACTTCCAGGCTCCGGGATCCTCCCAGGTCTCATAGCCGCGCTCTCCCGGGTGCGGAATGGTATGAAAGATCCAGCGCCGTTTCCCGGTTCGGACATCATAGGCCCGGATATGCCCCGGGGCCGCGTCACTGCCTTCCGAGAGGCGCATGCCAATGATCAGGAGGTCCCTGTAAATGATTCCCGGGGTTGTTCCTGCGACCGCAGGCGGAACCTCCGGGTCATAATCAAGGTCCTCTGCCAGGTCAAAGTAGCCGCCCTTGCCGAAATCGGGAACTGGTTTTCCGGTCTGCGCATCGATTGCGTAGGTTTTCGGGCCCACGCTGTAAAAAATCCGTTGATTCCGGCTATTCTCATCTTCCCAGTAGGTAACCCCACGGTTCACCTTCATATAGGCCAGCGGGTCTCCGGCGGCCGCGGAACTTCCCGCGGCGGGATCAAACACCCATTTGGGTTTCCCCGAAGCGGCATCCAGCGCAAAAAGCTTGAGTTTCGGGCTCGTCCCGTACAGGATGCCGCCGACCATGATGGGATTACACTGGATCTGGCTCCTGCCCGCCGGGTCCTTGTCCTGTGAGCTGAACTGCCAGGCGACCTCGAGCCCGGCAACATTTTGCGGGGTGATCTGACCGGCTGACGAATACCGGTTACCCTCTTTTGTTCCCGCATAGGTTTCCCAGCCTTCATAGGAATCATGCCGGCCGCAGGCGCTCAGTACCAGCAGCAGTGCCGAGCAGATGAAATCGTTGTACTTCATGAAAATACGTCCTGTTTACCAGGCAGTCCGGACCTTTCCGGACTTCCCCCTTTTCTCTTTTCTTAAAAGTACAGAAAACCTGATCCACGGACAATACGGCTTTGGCGTGAAAACGAAAAGGCCGCCCGGGGGCAGCCATTTCGTATACAGGTGTGATGGGTATGTCGTTAGTTCAGCGTGATCTTCCGAACCAGTTTGGCAGGGGTGTGCTCTCCGATCAGCAGGTAAACTACGCTGTCCCCTTTTCTCAATGCGGTCCAGTATGCACCCACATCGTCCTGCTTCCTGTACCCGGACGGGCGCGCCAGTACCCTAACGGCATCGGCGATGGTGTATTCGGTGTATTTGCTGCTGATTTCCCCGGTAACGAAGGCAGGAAGTTCATCAGCGGTTACCTGCTCTGAGGCCATCAGGAACTGTCCGTCCTGGCTGTACATTGCACAGGCGCTCTTTCCGTCCAGATTAAAGACAGCGGTCTGGTATCCGCCATTCACTTTCCACGACACGTTGGTCGCATCAAAAAACTGGTATGCGAAATCCCGGAGTGCATCCCGGCTTACTCCATTGACCGGGCTTCCCGGCTTATTTCCGTCCGCAGCCAGACTAACCGATGAAAGGACGCAGAACAGGATTATGGACAAAAATGATTTTTTCATGCTTTTGATTTTTTTGATTTGTATGTTTTTTACAACAAAAATACCTATAAGATATTAAGTTTTTATTTTATTTGATTTTTTAGTATTATTTTAATAAAATATCCGATGAATTGTGAAGATTTCAAATATACTTAGTGTTTAAAGTACACTATTGCAAATAGTGTAATATGCGGCGACACTACCTGAAGCCTGGGCGACCAGATGCCGGCGGTCCCTCCATGTGCAGGCATTTCGCGCGGCAGCATGTGGCGCGGCGATTTTTTTTGAATACATTTAGCGCTTAACGTATCGCATAGCGGTCGGTAAGCCAAACACGTAAATACCGAACACATGGAAAATCAGCTGCTCGAAATCAGGACCAGGCTTAAGATCCTTAAGCCGGCCCCGGTGGTTTTTGAAGCCATCGTGAATCCCGAAAAGATGTCCAACTACTTCATCTCCCAGGGTTCTGGAAGACTGGAGGCCGGAAAAGAAATAACCTGGAAATTTCCGGAATTCGATATGACGTTCCCGGTCAGGGTTGATCGGGTGATTCAGGATGAGTATATCGCGTACTATTGGGATGTCAATGGGAAGCCCCTTCAGGTGGAGATCAGCCTGTCCCCGCTCAGTGACAGCACCATCGTTACCGTCACGGAAAAAAGCATGCCGGCGGATCAGGCCGGTCTGAGCTGGCTGAAAGGAAACACTGAAGGGTGGGCTAATTTCCTGGCATGCCTGAAGGCGTACGTCGAATATGGAATCAATCTGCGCACCGGCGCATTTGATTTCCCGCGCGAAGAGGTCTGAATCCCGCCAGATCCAAAGGAAACGGCCGTCTCATCAGAGGCGGCCGTTCTTCTTATGCGCTGAATTATCCCCTTTTCCCCGGATTCCGGTCTGCGTCTTTCCGGTTCCGGTCCGTTTGTTTTTTCCTATGGTCCCACCTGGCATCCATCCGGTCCTGCCGTCCGGCACGCATCTTCTCATAGGTTGCCCGCTGTTCCCGTGTCAGGATACGGTCGACCTTCTTCCGTGAAGCTTCCCGGTCAGCCTTCATCCGCGCCATATCCTTCTGATGGTTCTTATCCCGCTGCCGGCGAAGCTTATCGCGCTGCTCAAAACTCTTGAGCTGCATCTTGTAGATTTCCTTTTCCTGCTTGTCGGAAAGCTTCAGCCGTTTGTCCAGTGCCTCCGTATACTGTTTCGCTCGTTGCTCAGGCGTTTTCGCGATCCGTTGCGCCCGCATGGGCCGCTCCGGTCTGTCGGTACGGGGACGTTGCTGGGAGAAACCGGAAGCCGCGAGTCCGGTAAGCAGGGCGGTAATGATGAGTATCTTTTTCATAATGGTGTGTTTTAAGGAATAGAACCGAAACCATGAAAAAGGTTTAAGAGCCGCAATGTTAAAATACGTTAAAATCAACCCGCAATGCGGACCGGTCAGGTATGTTGGTAGCAATGACCGCCGCCTGTGACCAGGCGTCTGCATGGCCGGCCGGCATCCGTAATAGCGCCGCAGGGAGCCGACCGTCCGGCATCTGCCTGTCTGACCTGCCCGGCCCGCATGGAACCGCCTTTAGGGTTCTTCCTGAAATCCCATGGAGCTACCGGGCTCCGCATGCTCCACAGGCCGGCTTTCCTCCGCCGGGCATCCGCCTCCAGAAGTGCAAACCGTGCAGTTTTATCGTATCTCTTATAATGCCACGCCAGACCGTTGATCAGGAGTTCTTCCTGAAGGCTTCTGCCGTCGGCCAGAATGACCAGGCCCACGGTTCTTCCGTACCGGTCGTGATCCTTCACCAGAACGGTAACGGTCTTACCAAATACATGGCTCGCGGTAAATTCACGGGCGCGTGTACCGAAGTCCTGTTTCTTTTCCGGACAGTCAATGCCGTGAAACCGGACCTTCACCTGCTTATTTCCGGGCAGCAGCATGGTGAAGGTATCACCGTCGGCAACAGCGGTCACCCGCCCGGTTATGCGGGACTGACCTGCGGCCGCCAGACCGGTATGCACCAGCAATAAGAGGGCAAGCAGTAATCTTCTCATGGGGTATGAAACGGGTCCCTAAGCCGGCGTCCGGCTGCTGCGTGTCAAGAACAATGTAATGGTAAACGTCAGCAGGATGAGCATCCCCCCGAACTGATGGAGCAGCCCGAAAAAGATCAGATCGCTGCGATCCAGGCTATTGATCAGGGCAAGGATCCCGAGCAGGATCTGCAGCGCGATCAGCACGACCGGTACATACCTGAACCTCCGCAGAACGGCGGCGCGCTCCAGGCTGCCGGCCCGGTAGCTCCAAAAGATTACGCCCATCGCCAGCAGATAAGCCAGGTTCCGGTGTATGAACTGAATTGTCAGCAGGTTATGGGTGATGTCGGTCAGGAAACTGCCTTCGGTCAGCAGGGACCGCGGAACAAACGTTCCGTTAATACTCGGCCACGTCATACCGGCCAGGGCAGCATGGGCGCCGGCCATAAACGCTCCGTAGACGAGCTGGAGCACGATCCCCGTCAGCAGCACGATATTGAGTTTCCTCAGGGACGGGCTCACCACCAGTCTAGTCCCCGGAACGCTGATCTTAAGGCCAAACCAGACCACGTAACATAACAGGGCCAGCGCAGCGATAAAGTGAATGGCGAGACGGATATGACTCACATAGGTGCTCTCCTCGTTCAGGCCGCTCCTGACCATGATCCATCCGATCAGTCCCTGGAGGGCTCCAAGCAGGAAGAGGACGACCATTGGCCGGATCATGGTCCGGTTGATCTTCTTTTTTACAACAAAATAGATAAAAGGGAACAGGAACACGAGTCCCATCAGCCGGGCCCAGTCACGGTGGAGCCATTCCCAGAAATAGATGGACTTGAAATCGGAAAGCGTGAAATGCGTATTGATCTGCTTATACTGCCCGATCTCCTGGTATTTCTGAAACGCTTCGAGCCAGGCCTTTTCGCTCGTCGGCGGGAATGCGCCCAGGATAGGCTGCCACTCGGTGATCGATAACCCGGATCCGGTGAGCCGGGTGATACCTCCCAGCAAAATCTGGACGATGATCATTGCCGCGCCAACAAATAACCAGATGACAACGGGCTTGTTCTTTTGAAAAGGACCCTCATTCATAACCCCGCAAAAATAAGGAATTTTATTGCTGAAACGGCACACACGCGGATCCGGTGCATGGTTTGCGGGAATCAGACAGGACAGACCGCGGCTCGGGCGAAGAAAGCCTTCCGGGGGAAGGCTTTCTCTTCAATATGCTGTCAGACGGAGCAATCTGAGGACTTTCGGTCACCAGTTCCTGCCGTGCACGCCCTGCTTATTTGGCCGCTTTCTTTACTTTCACGGCGTTCAGGCCCTTTAATCCCTTTTCGGTCTCAAAAGTCACCTTGTCGTTTTCCCGGACCTCTTCAGTCAGACCGTGAACATGCACAAAGATGCTCTCCTGCGTAACATGGTCCCTGATAAATCCGTAGCCTTTGGAATCATTAAAGAAGGTTACCGTTCCATTCCTGATGGCGTCCTCCGGCAGGTCCTCACGGCGCGCAACGGCGATCTGGATATCTTCCGTATTAAAAATCCGTTTTTTGGTCGTGTCGGGCGGAGTTGACGAGATATTCCCGTTCTCATCCACATAGGCCATCATCTCCTCCAGGCCCTTCCCCTTATCGGAGTTTGCCTTGCGCTCTTCGGCCTTTTCACGTTTCTCCTGTTGTTTTTTCAGTCTTTTCTTCTCTTTTTCTTTTTTACTAAACGTTTCCGTTGATCTTCCCATATATGATTTTAAACTATGTTAATGGCTGCTCATCACAGCGGTTGTCCGGACAGACGCCGGTCTATCCTTTACTTTTATTAATAATCTGGTAAATATCCAGTCTGCGGTCGGTCAGTGTCCGGACCGCACCGAAGCTGTGAAGTTCCCTCAGGAGATCCACATCCACATCGGCGATCAGCGTCGTCTCGGTGTTGGGCGTCGCCTCAGCTTTGATCCCGTTACTGGGAAACGCAAAGTCTGAAGGCGTAAACACCGCTGACTGGGCGTACTGGATGTCCATGTTATGCACCTTGGGCAGGTTGCCTACGCTTCCTGCAATGGCCACATAGCATTCGTTTTCAATGGCACGGGCCTGCGCACAGTTTCTTACGCGGGTATACCCGTTCTGGGTATCGGTCAGAAAGGGTACGAAGAGGATCTGCATGCCCTGCTCGGCCAGCAGCCGGGGCAGTTCCGGGAATTCCACATCGTAACAGATCACGATGCCTACCCGGCCGCAATCCGTATCGAAGGTCTTGATGGAATCTCCGCCCGCCATTCCCCAGGCACTTCTTTCCGATGGAGTGATGTGCAGCTTCCGGTACATTTCGTGGGATCCGTCCCTGCGGCAGAGGTATCCGACGTTCAGCAGCACCCCGTCCTCCAGGTATGGCATACTGCCGGTGATGATGTTGATATTGTAGCTTACGGCATACTCACTGAATTTGTTACGAAGCGGTACCGTATAGGCGGCAATCTCGCGCATGGCGTCAGCCCCTGAAAGGTGGTTGTACGCCGTCATCAGCGGCGCATTGAACAGTTCGGGAAAGAGGATGAAGTCGCTCTGGTAGTCGCTGACCACATCCACAAAAAATTCGATCTGCTCGAGCAGCGAATCCAGATTCGGAAAGGGCCGCATCTGCCATTGAACCAGCCCGAGCCGGATAACCGATTTAGCGGTATTCAGGTCCTGGGCCTCCTCGTTGTAGTAAATATTGTTCCACTCAAGCAGGGACGCGTATTCAAGGGACTGGGTGTCGCCGGGGAGATATCCTTTCAGGATTTTCTTCACGTGAAAATCATTGGCGAGCTGGAAGGACAAGGTCGGATCATGGATTTCCTTGTTCTTGACCTTCAGCAGGTACTCCTTCGGACTCAGATGGTCCGCATAATCCTTGTATTTGGGGATCCTTCCCCCGGCAATAATCGCCCGAAGGTTATGCCGCTCACAGATCTCCTTACGGGCATCGTATAACCGGCGCCCGAGGCGCATACCGCGATAGGCGGGATTTACGAAGAAATCGATTCCATACAGCACGTCTCCTTCAGGGTCATGCGTAGAAAAACTGTATTTCCCGGTAATCTGCTCGTAGGTATGCTTGTCACCGAACTTTTTGTAATCGACGATCAGGGACAGTGCACATCCCGCAATGGCGTCATTGACCAGGATGCAGATCTGTCCTTCCGGAAAGATATCCAGCAATTTATTGAAGTGCGTCTCGCCCCAGTAGGTGGCGCCCGACCATTCCGAATATGCGTCGATCATCGATGCTCTGAAGCCGGGATAATCCTCCCTTGTCAGGGCTCTTAATTCTATTTTTAATTCCTCTGTTTTCTCTGTATCCATATGCTCAGTTCCCGCGCCGATTGTATAACCAATTGACGTCCGATTCCGTTTTTCACCAGGAACAATTGACGCCCCATCCGGGATAAAACGGGTCATTTTGCCCGACAAGACTGGTAAAACATGATCAGCATGGTATATTAAGCGGTTTTACGGCTGTAAGATGGTGATGCCAATCCCGGTCTCCGTAAGGAGCTCCATCATGAATAAAGCCGGAGGTTCAAAAGGCTTGGGGAAAAGGTCATCGACACCTGCTGAAATATTGGTGCCATTCAGATCTGACTGCTGTTCGGTGCAGAACAATACAAAGATACTAAACTATTACTAAAAATCCTAAACCTGCAGTAAACCGCCCTGCGTGCCGGTATCTTCGTCCCCTGCCGGGCGAAAAGCGGTTCTCCGTGAAACTATTGACCCGGTGATTTGCTTATTATGAAGAGAGCGAGCATCATATGGAAACACAAATCAGCTATGAAGTGAAGGAAGTGGTCTGGCCGGAAAAGACGCTGCTGACAAAAAGAACCACGACGACCATGGACAGACTGCCCGGATTTTTCCAGGAGGCCTACGAACAGCTCTACCACCTGCTGCAGACCCAGGGTCAGCGACCGGAAGAACCACCTTTTGCCATATATTATTCAGTTGACGAGGCCACCCACGAAACCGACGTGGCCGCAGGGGTAAGCGTCAGCGGGCCGGTCAGGGTACTCAGCAAATTTCAGCAGGTGACCATTCCGCCGTCACGGGCCCTCCTGCTGACCTATTACGGCGCATATGAGTCCATGCGGCCGGCCTATCAGGCGCTTGGGCAGTATGTCCGGGACCATCGCCTGGAACCGCTGCTCATGATGGAACAATATTTTACGGATCCGGGGATCGAAAAGGATCCGGCGAAATGGAGAACCGATATCTACTTCATCGTAAACTAAAAAAACACCCCAATCACGACCGGTCATGGATTACAATATGAGAACCGTTTCGCAGGTTCTTGACGAGCTGAAAGCGTCAGGCTATACGCTGGATTTCAACCTGGACGAGAACTGCCTGGTCAGCTATGAAAACGAGCTGACCCTGCATCCGGACGAATTCGTAGTCGACAAGCATTACCGCTTCGAAGGAACCACCGACCCGGGGGATGAATCGGTAATCTATGCCATTTCCTCCACCACGCACGACATCAAGGGTACACTGGTAACAGCCTACGGCGTCTATGGGAATGAGTATTCCGGTGAATTGGTCCGGAAACTGCGCGAGAAGCCCGATGCGGGCGGCTAGCGGTTAGCCCGCAGACGAGTCCGGAATTCAATTCGTTCGGGAGCAGTCAGGAAGGACCACCCCAGCAGCCTGCTTACCTTCTGGCCCTGGGACATGGTGATCGTGCGGATATCGGCGGCGTCCGCACGAGCCAGGACCTTATAGCATCGATCCAGGTTAGCTTTATCAGAAACAAGGGCGGTGAACCACCGGCAGCGGTCCCCGAACTCAAGACTTTCGGTGATCATTCGCGTCAGGAACCGTCCCTCGCCGCCTTCACACCACAACTCGTGCCGGGTTCCCCCAAAATTACGGGTACCAACCGCTTTCTTCTGTCCGAGTTTCACCCACTTCCGGTTTGATGCGGCGTTGGCCTCCTGCATGGAGGAATAGAACGGCGGGTTGCAGATCGTCAGGTCAAAATATTCTGCCGGATGAAAAACACCCTGGAATATATGACCGGCCGAAGGCTGTTTCCTGATGGCGATACGTTTCTCCAGTCCGTTGGCAGCCACGATCTGCCGGGCGCTCCTTAATGCCGCCGGGTCAATATCAGACCCGACGAAGGTCCATCCATAGGTCTGAGCGCCGATCAACGGGTAGATGCAATTGGCGCCGACGCCGATGTCCAGAACCCGGACGGCTTTCCCTTCCGCACCAGCCTGTGCATTGTCAGAGGCCAGCAGGTCGGCAGTATTATGGATATAGTCAGCCCGGCCGGGAATGGGAGCACAAAGATAACCGGACGGAATATCCCAGTAACCGACCCCGTAAAAGTGCTTCAGTAAAGCCCTGTTCAGAACTTTGACGGCCTCAGGATCCGTAAAGTCCATGGACCACTCCTGGTGCGCATTTACCTGCGCAAACTTTCCGAGCTCCGGACAGGACCGGATCAGCCCGGGGAAATCGTACCGGTCCCGATGGAGGTTCCGGGGATGAAGATTCGGTTTTTGCGTTGGAGATCGGTTCGCGTCGGCCATAGATCGCGGCAAAAATAAGCAAAATCCGCCGGCCGGCCTCAGGAAGTCACTTCAGTCCGGGTCCGGAATAAGCGGACCGCATGCTCAGAATCACCGGAATCTCCTATATTGCGGCATGGAATGGATTTTATTAAGCGACAGGTTGCCCGAACAGGGTAAGGACGTACTGCTATTTGACGGCGGGCAGATATATTTCGGTTACTACAGCGAAATCTCGAACCAGTTCCTGGTGGCCGGCGATACGGTAAGCATCCGGGATTTCACGCACTGGATGGAACTCCCGGAGTTCCCGCGATCCTGAGCAGACCCTACCCCGATCCCGGCTAAACGCATTACAGCCGGGACCGGGATGAAATCATCCCCGGCCGGGGTCGCCGATCCGGTTCAGCCGGAACCAGAAGACCGACCCGGCTCCTTCCCGGCTCCGGACTCCGATATCGCCGTTGTGTCTCCGGATGATCTCGGCGGATATGAACAGCCCGAGGCCAAGCCCTGAAAACTTCTGCGAAGACTCCTGCACCCGGAAAAACCGGTCGAACACATAATTCACTTTATCTTCCGGGATCCCAATCCCGAAATCCTGCACTTCGACCCATAGATTCCCGGAGTCTGACCGGAGCGTCAGGACAACCTTATCCGCCCCCGGGGAATATTTGACTGCATTGGATAGAAAATTGATGATTACCTGTTCAATCCGGTGCCTGTCCGCGAAGACGCGGATACCGCGATCTCCCTCCACCCGGATCTCGTGGGTCTGGTTTGAGTTCTGCACCTGCATAACGCAGTCTTCAACAGCATCGCCTATACTAAACTCGGATTCATTGAACATCAGTTTGCCCGCCTGGATTTTGGTTACGTCGAGCAGGTCTTCCACCAGGTCGCTCAGCTTCTTCACCTGGCGGTTGGCGCGGTCAATGAACAGGTGAATGTCGCCCGCCTGCTTCTGCTTTTCGGCCATCCGCTGAACCAGCTGGAGGGATGCCTTTACGCTGGTGATCGGGGTCTTCAGTTCGTGGCTGGCGATACTCATGAATTCGTCTTTCTTCTGCATCATGATCTTCAGCGACTGTTGCGCCATTTCCTGCTCGGTGATATCCGTCAGACTTCCGATGTAGCCCTGGAATGAATCGCCGATCAGCGGGTTGCTTTGTCCGAGTACCCAACGATACTCGCCCTCCCGGTTCCTGATTCTCAGCTTAAAGGAATAGCTTTCGCGGTTTTCAGTCGCCAGTTTATAGTCCTCCGTCAGCCGACCGCGGTCTTCCGGGTGGAAGGCTTCGATCCAGCCGTAGCCAAGACTTTCCTCAAAGGTAAGTCCGGTAAAGTCAAGCCAGGGGATATTGACGTAATTGCACAGGCCGTCGACACCTACTTTCCAGATCATGAAGGGGCTCTTATCCGCCAGTTGCCGGAAATAGATTTCGCTCGCCCTGATCTCTTCAACCAGCGACTTCTGATCATGGATATCGGTACTGCTGCTAACCCACATATAAATGAAACCCTGGGTCGTCATCTGCGGTATGCTGCGCGTCAGGTGCCAGCGGTATTCGCCGCGGGCGTTTTTCAGCCGCCGCTCGAGCTCCAGACTCTCGCCTGTTTCAATAGCCTTCTTCCAGCTATAGCTGAAACGCTCCCAATCATCAGGATGCACGATATCTTTCCAGCCGTTCTCACGAAGGTCCTCCAGTGACTTGCCGGTATAATCCAGCATGACGTTGTTGATATAGTCGATGCTTCCGTCAGGCAATGCCGTCCACACCTTATTGGGAATCGAATCGGCCAAAAAGCGCAGCTTGTGCTGACTTTCCAGGAGTTCCCGGTTTGCCAGGACCATATCGGTCACATCGAACCCGAAGGTCGCCACACCGTCGATCTTCCCCTGATCGTCATAAACGGGCTGATGAACGAAATCAAACCACCCGTCGGCAAATTGGCCGGTTCCGTGACGGTCATACTGCACGTGAAAGGCCTTTCCGATGAAGGGTTCGCCCGTTTCGAATACCTGCCTGACCCGGTCGTCCCCGACCGCCCGGTAATATCTGGAAAGACTGGCATTCGTCAGGCCCCTGAAATCCCCGGTCCCGAAAAAGTCGGCGACCGCCTTATTGTAGAAGTCAACCGTCAGATCGGGCCCGCGGCGGATAACAACAAGCGCCGGCGCATCCATGAAGATACCCTTGAATTCGTCCTGCTGTTTCCTGATCATCCGGCGCAGGGATTCTTCCTTAGCCTCAGCCTCCTTTTTATCGGTGACGTCAATGATATAGGAAACGGCGACCGCCTGTGAATCCCCCTGGAGCGCAGCAGATCCCTCCAGAACCCAGACGCGCTTTCCGTCCTTGCGGAGGTATTCCCGTTCGAAGGTCGGGCAGACGCCCGTTTCCTTTAGCCGGGAAACGGCCCAGGCAGCCTTCTCCAGGTACTCGGGCGGAGTCAGCTGCTTCCAGTTGATTTCTCCGGCTTCGAGCTCGTGGCGGGAATAGCCGATCAGGTGCAGAAAGTAGTCGTTGGCGCTGTGAACATTTCCGGAAGAATCGGTAAACAGCATACCGAGCATATTGGAATCGAAAATTCTCCGGAACTTCGCCTCGGATGTCATCAGCCGTTGTTCGGCCTGGCGAAGCTCAGTGACGTCCAGCATGGACCCGAGCATCCGGTAGGGCGTGTTGTATTCATTTCGCATGACCTGGCCGCGGTCGAGTACGTGTGCGTAGGTGCCGTCGGCCTTCATAAACCGGTACTCCTGGTTCCAGCTGACCCCGGAGGAATTGATCGTTTCAAAAATACTTTTTTCAACCCTGGGACGGTCTTCCGGATGGATCTGACTCAGGCGCATGGAGGATCTGCGCACACCGTCGGAACGGTTGTAGCCGAACCGGGTATGGTATGAATCGCTCCACCAGATCCTGTCATTGACCAGGTCCCAGTCCCATATTACATCATTGATGGCCTCGGAGACCATTCGGAACCGTTCCTCACTGACCGAAAGATCGTGGGTCCGCTCCGAAACGGTTTCTTCCAGCTGATCGTTAAGTTTCCGCAGATTCTCCTTGGCTACGATCAGCTCGTTATAGTTTTTCTTCAGCTTCAGGTCATAGGCCTTTTTCTGCGAGATATTCGTATAGGTGATAACCAGCCCGTCCTGCATTTTTACCGCTACCAGCTGGTACCACTGTTCATCGAGCCGGATTTCGCTTCTGAAAGGCTTGTCTGTTTCGACAACCCGGCAGAATTTTTCCAAAAAGCCGCCGGCAAACAGGTGCGGCGCATCCTGACGGAGCGAACGGACCGAACCCGCGGACTTCAGCAGTTCCCCGGAGGCTTCGTTCCTGGCCAGACACTCGAAATCGATGATTCTTTCATCGTGATTCCGGACAGCCTTTACCGCAATAATGGCGCTCAGGCTTGCATTGAAAACCCCTTTGATGATGCTGTTCAGGTGCGTGATCGCCGAAATATCGACAAAACACATGATCACGCCGTCAATCACATTATCCTGCCGCACATACGGGAACAGCCGCACCAGGACGGCCCGGCCGCCGCTGAAAGCGATCTCCTTTTCGATTACGCCGCCCGTTTCCCTCACCCGCAGTATGTCACTGAGCAGGCCGTCATAGGCAAAGTTGGTCGAAATATGATTCAGCGGCCGACCGATGTCGGAATCGATCAGGTTGATCATCCGGGTAGCCGCAGGATTGAATTTGCGGATGTTGAGGCTGGAATCCAGAAATATCTGCCCGAAATCCGTGCTCCTGAAGTAATTGTTCAGGTCATCATTAAGCTCGATCAGTTCCCTGATCTTGATCTGATGTTCCGTATTCAGCGTGTGCAGCTCTTCGTTCAGGGACTGCAGTTCCTCGTTGCTCGACTGCAGTTCCTCGTTCGCCGACAGTAGTTCTTCGTTGCTGGACTGCAGCTCCTCGTTGGCCGTCTCCAGGCTTTCCACAGCCATCTGCAGGCTGGTGCGCGTTTCACTCAGCTCCGCCTCAAGATCCGCAACATATTCATGCTGATCGGCCATATGGACCTGCGGATGCGGATGCGGGACAGGCTCAACGGAACCGATTTTCTGGAGAACTTCGCCGATCACGATCAGCGTGAACTGGCTGACCGGCGCAGTCTTGGCCGGCTTGACGGAAATATTGACGAATGTCTCCTCCGCACCTGTCCTGACGCGCACGCTTTTCAAGAAAACCTTCACGGACTCTTTCCATGCTTTCCGAACCGCCGTATTCAGCGCAACCGACAAGTCACGGGGAACCATCTTCAGCAGGTTCAGCTTCAGGTTCTTCTCCGGAAGGGACAGGTATTTATGGTAGTTTCCCGCGGTTTCCCTGATCTCATAGTTGGTGTCAATGTGAAAGGCGACATAGCCGAGATCTTCGAACATGAGATTCCGGAAATCTTCCATGATGCCGCCCGCACCTGCGCCCGCGCCTCCGGGCATCCGGGGTTCGGCTGTGGTCCTGACCGGGCTCTCATTACGGAAAAGATCCGGCCCGCTCGTTATTACCGCGCCGGTCTTCCTGAAGATCTTCCACTTCCCATCCACCTCCTGCAGTCCTTCCTTAATGAAGGCCGCCGTCTCGCTCGGACCCAAAAACAGGTACCCCGCCGATTTGAGGGAAAAGTGAAGCCGCGAAAGAACCCGCTGCTGCAGGGCCGGACTCATGTAAATGAGCATATTCCGGCAGGATATCAGGTCGTTAGCGATAAATGGCGGATCTTTGATGACATTATGCCGGGCAAAGACGATCTGCTTGCGGATCCGCTCGATAACGGATACGTGATTTCCGTTTTTCACGAAGTATGCCTTCCGAAGAGCCGGATCGAGATCGGCCACGGCGGCAGCCAAAAAGCTGTTCTGCCCCGCCAGTGCTATACTGTTACTGTTAATGTCGGTCGCAAAAATCTTGACCTCCAGCGCCTTATCACACTCCTGAAGATAGCGGTCGATCAAAATAGCTACCGAATAGGCCTCCTCACCTGTGCTGCAGGCCGTAATCCAAACCTTTAGCAACTCCCCCTCATCCTTCATTTGAACAATCTGGGGCAGGACCTTTTTCTCGAGGATCTCAAAGGCGGGCCTGTCCCGGAAAAACCGGGTGACGCCGATCAGAAATTCCCGGCCCAGTTGTGCGGCCTCGTCGCTGTCCGTCCTGAGGAACCCGACATAATCCGGCAGATTTCCATAACCCAGATGGGACATTCGATTACTGAGTCGCCGGATAAGCGTCGGTGTCTTATAATGATGGAAGTCGTAACCACTGTTCTTGTATACCAGGCGAAAGATCTCTCCCAGCAGTTCCTCGTCGACCTTGCCTTTGCTGAGCACCTGTACCGGGCTCTCCCGGATGTAGCCGAAGATCTCGTCCGGCATCAGCTCGGGTGGTAAAACGAAATCCGCATGACCGGTTTCAATGGCGCTGTTGGGCATCCCGTCGAATTTGGCGGTAAGCGGATCCTGAACGATCACCATACCCCCGTGTTCCTTGACAGAGGCAATGCCCCGTGAGCCGTCCGTTCCCGTACCGGAAAGGATGACCGCGATCGACGCACTTTTCCGGTCCTTCGCCAGCGCGTGAAGAAATATGTCAATTGCCGTGTTGGGGCCCTTTTCCTCCGGCTTCTCTCGCAAAGCAAGTTTCCCGTTGGAAACGGTCATGATCTTGTTGTTCGGGATCACATAGACACATTGCGAATGGATGGTCATGCCGTTTTCCGCTTCGAAGACCTTCATGTGCGTATGGCGCGCAATCAGTTCGACCAGCAGGCTCTTATGGTCGGGAGACAGGTGCTGGATGATGACAAACGACAGGTTGCCGCCTTGCGGCATATTGTCAAAGAATTCATGGATGGATTCCAGGCCGCCGGCCGAGGCGCCGATGGCAATGACATAGTGCTCGTGCCTCGGTGCAGGGCTCTTCCCGGACCTTCCCTTCTGATCCTTACCGGAAATCTCTTTCTGAATACTCATTAATAAAATCCTTCATTTCCGCCGCGACTGTCAGTTCCTGTTCGCTCCAGTCCCGGGCCCTGCCGCGTACCGTTTCCTTCCAGATCCGGAACGAGTTTCGCGGATGGTACTTCTTATTGTCTTCTTCGAATTGAATGGCCTCATCGGGATTTCCGCCCCAATTCACTGTCCGGATCGCTTCAGGTCTGAACAGGACGACACAATCGCTCCTATCCGGATTCATGGGAATGACCATAATTCCGCTGGCCGTCCCGCGGTACTCCGCGGCGTCTTCATACACCTCACTAAGCCCCGGAATCGTCAGCACGGATCCCTGGATCCGGCTGTTCAGCCACATCTGCAGGTTTTCCAGCTGATCGTCTGACGGTGTATTTCCGCAGGTATGCATGCCTCCCTGGGAATAAAGGACAGCTCCGCCGGCATCCAACAGGTCGGTAATCTTCTCGGGTCCCTTCATAAGACCTTCATGCAGACTTCCGCTGGAATAGACAGCCTGCACGAGACGGAGCCGGAGCGACTCCATGCGTGCGAGCTGGTCGGCATGTTCCCGGTAGCGGATAGCGGCGATCCGGGTCGCGACATATCCGGACAGCAGCTCGAAAGTTGCGCACATTTCATATCCCGGATTCCGGGCCTCCCGGTGGTGACAGGAAATCAGCCCCCAAAGCCGGCCGTCGACCAGAATCCGGGTCGACATGGAAGCCATCACCTGCATATTGGCCAGGTACTCCAGATGTACCCCCGCCACGCCGCGAAGATTGCAGTCGGAAAGGTCGAGAAAACTGTTCAGCACCGGATTGATCACCGGATAAAGGCTTACCGGCCGGTATTCGCGGTCCGGGATCAGCCGGTACGGGTTTTTCTGATAGAGCTGACGGGCCTGTCTGGGAACATCCGATGCGGGGAATTTAAGGCCCAGATAGGCATCCATACCCAGCTCCATCGCCTCGGCCAGCACCGTACCATTCCATTCCGAGTCAAACCGATAGACCATCACCTTGTCAAATCCCGACAACTTTTTCAGCTCAGTAGCCACGACCTGGCACGCTTCGGCAACCGTGCGGGCCGCATCTATGGCATTCATCGCCGGCCGGATATGCTGAAATACGTGGATAAACTGGTTTCCTGCCTGAACCGGCTCCAGCTCAATGAGAATCAGATCATCCCCGGAATGAACGATGGCCAGCCATTCGGCCGCGTTACCGGAGAATCGCATAGGAAGCAGGGCTCTGCCGCCTTTTACCGAAGCCAGACTTTCTGCAGTCTGGTCCATGAGTCCGGGTTCAAGCCAGGAAGCCAGGGATGAGGGGACGATCTCCTGAACGGGACGGCCAAGGAGAGCCGCCACATTTTCGCTTGCCTGTATAATTTCCAGATTCCTGCTGAGGACCAGCAGGTATCCGTAGGGCTGAATCAAATTGACAAAATTAAGCGGCAGTGAACCGCAAAAGTCAGAATCGTAATTTTTGTTGGTTGTCATATTCGATCACCCAGCTTTCAAATTTTGTAAATGTATGATGAGCTGCGTCCAGCACTTCGTGGCGTTCGGGAATACTCAGCTTCAGACAATTGATCTGATCTATAAACAGAGCCCACATCCGGGGCGTTTCGGCACCATACCCGGTAAAGAAGGAAAGTCCGTCACCTGAGATATTGATCTGTTTGCTGATCATGCTGCTGATAGCCTGCCCCCCGAGAGTCGACCCTTCCAGCACATAAAGAACCCCCACTGCCTGCAGGTGCGTCCCGATTGCCGGAAGTTCCCTGCACAGCACGGCTTCCCCGGCTGTCTCCGGCAGGCTGGCCATGTCCCGGGCCATAACGTCGGCTTTCCTGCGCCGCTGATAATCAGGCAGAAAAGCGGTATCCAGAAAGGAATCGATCCGAACTTCCAACTCATGATAGTAGCCGTAGAACAGGCTGAGGATATTATAGTAATCCTGCCGGGAAGAAATTGTTTTTATTTTTTGAATGATCTTCTTCTCCAGGCTGGCATGCGCTTCCCCTGTATAAGCTTTGAGTTGGGCTGATAACATAGGTTAGTTAATTCTATCTGACAGACGACAACTCTGATCCAGATGATACAATTATACGCAAATTGTTTTTCTTGGCCGAAATCCCTTTTTAAAGAGCGGACACACATGTCCATGAAGGCCGAAAGCCCCGTCCGCTCGGGCACCATAGGGTACAAGCGGACAGGGCTGTTCACGAATGATTCCAAGGCCCCGCGGGCCGGCGGTTCGTCGGAGGGCCGGTTGCTACCGGCCGGCCTTCAGTATTTCTTTTCCGCGCAGCAACATCTTTTTCCTTTCTCTGCGGATAGACAACAGGATCCGGGCTTCCTGATTCTCTTCCAGCGCGGCGCCATAGGCAGCCATGATCTGGCCGAAGGTGAGCACGCCGATCACCTTTTGATCCGCGTCAGCAACCGCAAGGAGATCGGCACCGGTTCCGGACATCAGGCGGACCGCATCGGTAACCGGGTCCGCAGGGCTGACGGCGGGAACATGCTCCCGGACCAGCGTACCGATGGTCGCATCGGCTGACCTGGCTTCATAGAGCCTGGCAACGCTGAGCTGCCCCTGTCCGCGCTGCTGGTCATCGACCACCAGGAAGCTGCTTTCCCTAATCGGGTGGGCGGCCAGGTATTCCCGTACCTCCCCGACCGTACTGGCCGCGCTCAGGATCGGGGTTCCGTCCCGCAGGACGTCCGACACACGCATTTTTCCGAGCACATCAGGTTCATAGGAGTGCGGCGTCACCACTCCCCTGCGGGCGATCTTCTCAGTCATGATGGTATTTTTCATGAAGATAAAGGAGACCAGGTACGAGCCTGTACAGGCGGCCAGCAGCGGAAGCAGGGCGTGACTTTGCATGGTCGCCTCCATGGCAAACGTTATACTGGTCAGGTATGCCCGCGATGCGCCGGCGAACATCGAGGCCATGCCGATCAGCGCCGAAGTCGGGACATTGATCCCGGATTCCGGGAAAAGAGTCTGGATCAGCATGCCGATAATGGCACCGGCGGCTCCGCCGATTGTCATTAGCGGTGCAAGTGTTCCTCCGGAAGTTCCGCTGCCCAGGGCAATGGACCAGGAGATCAGTTTGAAAAGAAACAGGCTCAGCAGAAACGCCAGCGACAATTTCCCGGAAAGTACGCCCAGGATGTTGTCGTAACCGACTCCAAGCGTATAGGGATGAAAATAGCCGACGATACCCACGGCCAGACCGCCTATTGCTGGCCACCACATCCAGTGAATCGGCAGCTTTTCAAAGGCGTCTTCAATAAAATATACCAGTTTGGTCAGAGCCAGCGAGGCGAAGCCGATCACGATACCGATCCCGCTGTAAATCCCCAGTGCGAGGTTGGTCGGTACTTCGAGGTCCGGCATCGGAAAAACCGGCCCGGAATCGAACAGCAGGTGGTGTCCTGCCGCTCCGGTAATACAGGCCAGGGCTACCGGCAAGATGGCCTTCGGGGAGAACTCGAACAGCAGTAACTCGATGGCCAGGAACACAGCGGCTATGGGGGTTCCGAATATCGCGGACATCCCCGCCGTCGCGCCTGCCGCCAGAATAATCTTCCGTTCATTGGAGGTCACTTTGATCAGCTGTCCCAGCGTGGAACCCAGCGCGCCGCCGGTTGCAATGATCGGCCCCTCGGCTCCGAACGGACCGCCCGATCCGATGGCAATGGCTGAAGAAACCGGCTTCAGGAAGGCCATGGACGGTTTGATCCGGCTTTCATTCGTCAGGATCTGTTCCATAGCTTCCGGAATACCGTGTCCGCGGATCGCCTTTGACCCGTAAAGTGCCATCAGCCCGACCAGGATACCTCCCGCAACCGGCACCAGGATAACCCACATCCCCAGCTGGTTATCTGCGGGACTACGGACTCCGAAGTCGGAAATCCCATAGAAAGCCAGGTTGGTCACCAGGTCGATCAGGTATATCAGGATCTTGGCTACCACGGCGACGACCATACCCAGAAGCACACTCAGCACTGAAATTCGAAGAAGACGCTTCTTTTGAAAAGATCTTACATCAACGTCATTCTGTTCTTTCCGGATTTCGCTAAGGGATGGCGAGATGGGAATACCTTTTTCACTATGCACGGTTTGGATCATCGGTCTGTGTTTAAAACCGCAAAAGTACGGATTCCGGGACAACCTGAAAAGTGTTATTATGAAAATGGCAATAATAAAACACTATTATTTGGACCATACTGCCCCGAAAAGATAACCTTTGAAAGGTATTTCAATTTTCAGTCGGCCCATATAAATCGCTAGTTTTGCGGATCATGAAGAAAGTATCCGATCGTTGTAATCTGAAAGATTGTTTCCTTTGCCGGCTGTGCGTTCCTGACTGGATCCCGGCGCTGGCTTTGGGGAAGGAAAACTACGTCCTGAAAAAAGGGGAACGGCTTTTCAGCGAAGGCGACCAGGTCGCCGGGATCTTTTTCGTGTACCAGGGTGCGCTGAAGGTCCATAAACGCTGGGAGGACCAGAAGGAGCTCATCCTGCGGTTTGCCCGGAAAGGCGATATCGTCGGTCATCTCGGGCTGGGAAGCAACCCTGTCTATCCCCTGTCGGCTACAGCCCTGGAACCGTCGGTCGTATGTTTTCTGCCCATGCCTTTTTTTGAGAGCACACTGAAGGTCAATACCGACCTTACCTACCAGCTGATGCGATTCTTTGCCAACGAGCTGCAGGATTCCCAGAAACGGATGGGTGATCTTGCGCATATGCCGGTCCGATCCCGGGTCGCCCAATCGATCCTTTTACTTCGAAAACAGTTCGGCGTCAATCCTTCGGGATTTATTGATCTGGAGATTACCCGGCAGGATCTGGCCTCCTACGCCGGTACCACCTACGAGACCTTCTTCAAGGTCAGCAACGACCTGACCCGTGAGAAGCTGATCCTCCTCAGCGGGAAAAACGTCGGAATCCTGCATGAAGAAGCGCTGCTGCAACTGGTCGGGGAAAACGCTGATATGCTGCCGCCGGCTTGACATAACGCCGTTTCCTCCGAAGGATCCGGATCCGGCCGTTAAAGAACAAACTGTCCGATATCGAACGCTTTTGGAAACCTGTAGTGCTGCAACTTTCAGATTATCAGCATGTTAACTTTGGCACCGCTTTGGAATAAAGGGTTTCCAAAAACAGAACATGGATAAGCTGATATCTGGGGACATCATTCGTAAACGCAAACAAAAGGGGTGGATCCTTGCACTGGCCAGTCTGCTCGCCCTTTGCGGGGCAGTCTGGCTGCTACGGACTGCGGTGAAGTCTTCCGTAAAAAGATCGGAGATCACTACCGCGGTTGTAGAAGCAGGCAGCGTCGAAAACACGATCAATGCATCCGGTGAGGTCCTTCCCGAATTCGAGCAGGTGATCACCAGTCCAATCAACTCATCCATTCAGAACGTGCTGATCGATGCGGGAACCGCGGTCCGTCCCAAGCAGCAGATACTGACGCTGGATAAGGCTTCTACCCTGGCCGAACTGGAAAAACAGAAATTTCAGCTGGAGGCGAAGAAAAACAACATTCAGAAGATGAAGCTGGAACTCGACAAGAGCTTTTTTGACCTGAAATCCAACAACACCATCAAACAACTGAAGATCAGCAGCCTGCAGGCTACTCTGGAAGACATCAAACGCCTTTACAAAGCCGGCGGCGCTACCCGTGAGGACATCGCCCAGGCGGAACTGAACCTGAAGGTGGCTCAGCTGGAGAAACAGCAGCTCGAAAATGAGATCCGGAATAAGGTAGCGACCATGAAGACCGAGATGCGTGAGGTGGAGCTTGCCGCGGCCATCCAGGAAAATGATCTTCGGGACCTGGAAAAGAAGATCGCCCGGACGGACATCGTGACCAACCGGAACGGGGTGCTCACCTGGGTTAACCGGAACCTGGGTGCCAGTATCAAGGAAGGTGAAACCCTCGCCCGTATCGCAGACCTCCGGAGCTTCAAAGTTTCCGGAACCGTGGGTGACGGCTACCTGGATATCCTGCAGAAAGGCATGCCGGCGATCATCCGGATCAATGACAACAAGATCACCGGAATCGTCTCCAATATATCGCCCAGCGTTCAGAACGGGTTGATCTCATTTGACATTCAGCTGGACCAGCGCGACAATAAGCTGCTGCGCCCGAACCTGAAGGTGGACGTGTTCCTGGTCACCGCCGCCAAAAGCGACGTACTGCGCGTCGCCAATGGTGCGGCATTCAAGGGAAGCGACATCCAGGATATTTTCATCGTAAAGGGGGACAAGGCGGAAAAGAGGACCGTTCATACCGGCCTGTCAAATTTCGATTTTATCGAAATCAGGGATCACGTGAAGCCTGGCGATGTGGTCATCACCAGTGACATGAGCGGTTACAAAAACTCCCGGGAGATCATCATAGAAAACCACTGATGAAAAAGCTGTTAATATCCCTGGTCATCGCCGTGCTGAACGCTCCGGCCGTGTTTTCCCAGACAGCAGATACGCTGGTCCTTACCCTGGAAGAAGTCGTTTCCATGGCCAAATCCAAATCCATCGATTCCCGCCAGGCCTCAACCGTCAGGGAAACCAGGTACTGGGAATGGAGGACCTATAAATCGAACTACCAGCCTCAGCTGTCTTTGCAAGGTATCCTGCCGGGATACTCCAAGACGTTCACCGAAGTCCTCCAGCCAAACGGTTCGGTGGATTTCCGGGCGGTCAGGAACAATAATTCGTCCCTGAACCTTTCCTTCAGCCAGAGCATCGCCGGGACCGGCGGAACGGTGTTCGGCACTACGCAGATGCAGCGGTTTGACGATTATGACCGCAACAGCGTCCTCTACAACGGCGTCCCCTACGCACTGGGGTACAGTCAGCCGCTGTTCCAGTTCAATAAGCTGAAGTGGGACCGGCAGGTGGAAGGCCTGAAGTATGACGAAAGCAAGTCCGCCTATATCGAATCCATGGAAAAGATCGCCATGAGCGCCACCGACTATTTCTTCGACCTGCTGCTTGCCCAGGTCAACCTGGAGATCGCCGAAACAAACCTGAGCAATACGAACAACATCCTGAAAGTCGCCAAACTGAAGCTGGAACTGGGTAGGATCACCCGGAACGAAATTCTTCAGCTGAAACTGGAACAGGTCAAGGCCCAGAAAGCCGTCGGAATCGCCAAACGCGACATGGAAATTGCTACCCTGAATCTCCGCTCCTATACCGGGCTTTCCAATACCGATAGAATCGCGTTGAACACACCCAATTCCGCCATCCGAATGGAAGTATCGGCAGACAAGGTCCTTGCCGAGGCGTTCGCCAACCGGTCCGATGCGATCGCATTCGGACGCAGACTGGCCGAGGCAAAGCGGGATGTGGCCAAAGCGCGCGGGGAAAACGGACTGAATGCAACCCTTACGGCACGCCTGGGATTTTCCAAAAGTTCGTCCCGCATGATGCAGGTTTACAACTCCCCGCAGAATCAGCAGTTACTGCAGCTGGAACTGGATATTCCGATCATGGACTGGGGACGGTCAAAGTCCCGTACCAAAACGGCCGAAGCTTCCCAAAAATTCACGGAATACGCAGTGGAACAGGATAAGCAGAATTTTACGCAGGAGATCATTACTCAGGTAACCCTGTTCGACATGATGCAGAGCCAGCTTGTCCTGACCGCAGAGGCCGACAGTATCGCCTCGGAGAAATACCAGATTGCCAGAGACCGGTACCTGCTGGGAAACCTCAGCATCACCGACCTCAGTATAGCCTTCCAGGAAAAGGACCAGGCCAAGCGTGACTATATCTACGCGCTCCGGGACCTTTGGGGGGCCTTCTACCAGCTGAGATACCTCTCCCTATATGACTTTGAAAAAAACCGGAAAATATCGTATTAACCCTTAAAACCAAAGGAAAAATGATCAAGTTAGAGCATATCGAAAAAGTTTACCGTACCGATACGGTTGAAACCATTGCGCTGGACAGCGTCAGCCTGCATGTAAGCAAGGGAGAGTTCCTCTCCATCATGGGCCCGTCAGGCTGCGGCAAAAGTACGCTGCTGAATATCATGGGGCTGCTTGACGCCCCGACCAGGGGAAACGTGCAGATCGCCAGCCAGACCCTGAACAACATGTCCGACAAGCAACTGGCAAAATTCAGGAACCAGAAGATCGGTTTCATTTTCCAGAGTTTTCATCTGATCAACGACCTGAAGGTCATCGACAATGTCGAGCTGCCCCTGCTTTACCGCGACAGCTCAGCGGCTGAACGCAAGAAACTCGCCCGTGAGGCCCTGGAAAAAGTGGGACTGAGCAACCGGATGAACCACTTCCCGTCCCAGTTATCCGGCGGTCAGAAACAGCGTGTGGCCATAGCGCGCGCCATCGTAGGCCGCCCGGAAATCATCCTGGCCGATGAGCCCACCGGAAACCTGGACAGCAATATGGGTAATGAGATCATGAACATCCTGCTTCACCTGAATGAATCAGAAGGAACTACTGTCGTGATGGTTACCCACGACGAAAGCATGGCAAAGAAAACACACCGCCTGGTCCGGCTTTTCGACGGTTCACAAATCCAATAAGGTCCCCAGACAGAAAAACCCGACAATCATGTTAAAGAATTACTTTAAAATAGCACTGGCTGTACTGCAAAGACGCAAGTTCTTTACGTTCATCAGCCTCTTCGGGATCAGCCTTACGCTGACCATCCTGATGGTGATCACTGCCGGTTTTGACCATCTGCTGTCAACCGGTGCCCCCGAAGTAAACCGTGACCGCAGTCTCTATATCACCTTCCTGAAGCAGGAGTTCAAAGACCGGGGAACCCGTACAGGCCCGATGAGCTATTATTTCCTGGACCGGTACACATCAGGCATCAAATCCGCGGAAAAGGTCGCCATCTTCTCGGTGTTTATGTCAACCAATACGTACGTGAACAACAAAAAGCTGGTGGTGGACCAAAAGTACACCAATGACGCCTTCTGGGAGGTACTGAAGTATGACTTCCTGGAAGGAAAGCCGTACAGTAAGCAACAGATCGCTAACAGCGAGAAGGTAGCGGTGATAACCGAAGAACTGAAACGCCAGTATTTCGGGGATGTGCCCTCGGTAGTAGGCAAATACATTGAGGCCGATGATATACAGTACCGGGTAACCGGAGTAGTCAGGGACGTTCCGGTCACCATGCCGCACTCGTACGCCAATATGTTCCTGCCCTACACCGTCAATAAGAACGATTACCGGAACAGGTCCTACCACGGAACCTATATGGCCATCATCCTGGGAAAAAGCAAGAGCGACCTTCCGAAGATCCAGGCCGAATTCGGGGATATCGTCAGGCGGATTCCGCCCGAGAGCAAGGTGTACAAGTCCATCTTCGCATCGGCCGACCATTACCTTGATAGCTTTACCCGGATCATCATCGGGAGCAGCACCGATTCCGGAAGAACCGCGTTTGTGCTGGCACTTTCGATCCTGGCCTTACTGTTCATGCTGCTTCCGGCGATCAACCTCGTCAATATCAATATCAGCCGGATTATGGAGCGCTCTTCGGAGATCGGGGTCCGCAAAGCCTTCGGAGCTTCATCCGGAACCCTGGTCCTGCAGTTCATCGTGGAGAATCTCCTGCTGACCTTCCTGGGGGGCCTGATCGGAATCATCCTGTCGGTCCTGCTGATCTTCTGGATCAACAGCAGCTCCCTGATCCCGCACGCCGTGCTGAGCCTGAATCTGAATGTATTGTTGTACAGCCTTGCAGCCTGTGTCTTCTTCGGTCTTATCTCAGGAGTCTACCCGGCCTGGAAAATGTCCCGGCTGCATGTCGTGGGTGCACTGAAAGCACAATAGTGATAACCTTTAATCGATCTGAACATGTTAACCCATTTATTTAAACTGATCTGGAACAAGAAGAAGCAGAACTTTCTGCTGACCGTTGAACTTCTTGTTTCCTTCATGGTGATCTTTGCGGTGTTCACCCTGCTGACCTACGCATACACCAACTTCCGGAAGCCTTCGAACTTCAAATACGAAAACGTATGGACGGCGAACTATGGAATTCCGCAAGGCATGAAAGACCCGGATTCGATCGCCATGGCTGTGGAATCACTCAAGAAATCGATCCTGGCCATGCCCCAGGTCGAAAGCCTGAGTTTTGCCAGCAGCAATGTGCCGTTTTCGGCAAACACCATGAACAATGGCTTTAGGTACAAGAACCAGGAGTTGTATGGGGACTTTTACGTGGTTGAAAAGGGTTACCAGGATGTACTGGGCCTGACCCTGGTGGCCGGCAGCTGGTTCACCCGGGACGACAAGGCCCATTCAAAGCCCGTGGTCATCAATGAAAGCCTGAAGGAGCGGTTTTTCGGGAAGGAAAATGCCCTGGGAAAGATCCTGATGGAAGGCAAAAACCGGCTGAAGGTTGTCGGCATCGTGGCGGACTTCAAATCCAAGGGCGACTACCAGCCCGCAGATTATGGCTTATATCAGCCGATGGACAGTACTGACTACAGCCACGATAATTCCATGCTGATCAGGGTAACGCCGGATGCCGATGCGGCCTTCGAAGGAAAGCTGCATAAGACCCTGGCGAATTTCAGCCGGGGTACCAGTATCGAGATCGAGCACCTTGACAAGAAACGGATTGTCAAGAACCGGATCACGCTGGTTCCGACCATGGTCATGCTGATCATCTCCGGTTTTCTGATCTTCAACGTTGCGCTCGGATTATTCGGGGTCCTGTGGTACAACATCAGCAAGCGAAAAGGTGAGATCGGACTCCGGCGGGCCCTGGGGGCTTCAGGCACGTCCATCTCCAGGCAACTCGTCGCCGAGATCCTGGTTCTCTCCACCTTTGCGCTGCTGCTCGGGTCGTTCTTTGCCGTGCAGTTCCCGCTGCTGAACGTATTTGATCTTCCGGGACATGTTTATTACACCGCCCTTGTACTTGCGATCGCTTTTATTTATATTCTGGCTGCCGTTTGTGCGCTGTATCCCGGCAGATCGGCAGCGGCTATTTTTCCGGCCGTGGCGCTCCATGAAGAATAAGAATAATCGTACATTACACGGCCATATTTTATGATTTTAATAATAGATGATGATATCGCTGTAAGGACCTCGCTGCTGCTCCTGCTGCAAACAGAGGGCTATAAAACGACAGCCGTATCATCGCCGCAGGAGGCTCTGGAATCCATCAGGAGGTCAGAGCCTTCCCTGGTTATACTCGACCTGAATTTTTCCATCGACACCTCGGGTATTGAAGGGATGGAACTGCTCAAACAGATCCGGGTCGCAACGGCATCCGTCCCGGTGATCCTGATTACCGGCTGGGGCTCGATCGATCTGGCCGTGCAGGGAATGAAACTTGGAGCCAGCGATTTTGTGACCAAGCCATGGAGCAACGACCACCTGGTACAATCGGTAAGAACGCTTCTGGAACTGCAGCGGAAAAATGTGGTTCACACCCGGAGACAACTGGACAAACTATACGATTTCCAATCGATCATCGGTGAGGATCCGCAGATGCTGCATCTCCTGGACACGATCGGTCATGTGGCACCTACGGATGCCGCGGTCCTGATACAGGGCGAAAGCGGTACAGGCAAGGAGCTGATCGCGGAGGCCGTTCATCAGAACAGCCTGCGGAGCAAACGGCCCTTCGTCAAGGTCAACCTCGGCGGGATCTCAACCTCCCTGTTTGAGAGCGAAATGTTCGGGCATGTCCGGGGCGCGTTCACCGATGCCCGCACAGACCGGGTGGGTCGTTTCGAAATGGCCCATAAAGGCACCATCTTCCTGGATGAGATCGGCGACCTGGATGCCGCCAGTCAGGTGAAGCTCCTGCGGGTACTGCAGGACCGGACCTATGAGGTACTGGGCAGCAGCCGGACCAGAACGGTGGATGTCCGGGTCGTCTGCGCCACTAACCGGAACCTCGAAGATATGGTCAGCAAGGGAACATTCCGCGAGGACCTCCTCTACCGGATCAACCTGATCACCGTCAAGCTGCCCGCACTGCGGGAACGCCCGCAGGATATCCCGCTCCTGGTCTCCTTCTTCCTGCAGAACCTGCGCGAGGTTTACCAGCGCGACCTGACCGTCACGGCTGAAGCGCTGAACTGGCTGCAGCTCCTTCCATTGCCCGGAAACATCCGGCAGCTGAAAAACCTGGTCGAACGGACCGTCCTGGTCAACCGGAAAAACCGGCTCGACGTGAAGGACTTTCAATCGCAATACCAGATGCCGCCATCCAAAAAAGGCGAGATCCAGCTCCCCGATGTAGGTGCCGTGAGCCTGGATGAGGTTGAGGTCATGATGATCAGACGCGCCATGGAGTTCCATAAAAACCGGATCTCGCGGGCTGCCCATGCCCTGGGCATCACCCGGAGCGCGCTGTACCGTCGCCTCCAGAAATACCATATTCCTTACGATGAAACTTCAGACTAAGTATCTCCTCTTCGTCCTGATACTTCACCTGACCACCCTGGTGCTGACCTTTTTCGTATTCGAGGACAACAAGGTACTGTTCCTGGTCGCGGAGGTCTTCATTTTGGTGTCGCTGTACCTGTCCTGGGTGCTGTACCGGCAGTTGCTACAGCCCCTGCGGACCCTGCTGCAGGGTATCCACGCCATAGCGGACAAGGACTTTACCGTGAAATTCCTTCCTACCGGAAAATTCGAGATGGACCAGCTGATCGGGGTGTACAACGGGATGATCGACAGTCTTCGTGCCGAACGAAAGATGCAGGAGGAGCAGCATCTCTTCCTGGAAAAGCTGATCAATACCTCCCCGACCGGGATCATCATCCTGGACTACGATCACCAGGTCACCTCCGTCAATCCGCGGGCGTTATCCCTGCTCGGCCTGAAAGAAAAGGAGGTGGTCCGCGGACCGCTGGATTCGATCCCGCATCCGATTCTCAAAGCGCTCAGCTCCCTGGCACCTGGTGAATCGAGGACAGTCAGCATCACGGGTAAGGAAAGCTATAAATGCCAGAAGTCATCATTCATCGACCGGGGATTTCCGCGGTACTTTATCATGATCGAAGAGATGAGCACCGAGATCCTGTTGGCCGAAAAGAATGCGTACGGAAAGGTGATCCGGATGATGGCCCATGAAGTGAATAATACGATCGGCCCGGTAAACTCGATCATGAGCTCAGCATTACAGATCCAGTCGATGAACGGCCGGCCCAGCCAGGACCTGCAGCTCGCCCTCCAGGTGGCTATCGAACGGAACAACAACCTGAATGCGTTCATGCGAAACCTGGCCGATGTCGTGAAGCTTCCGCTTCCCAACAGGAAGGAGACGGACCTCAATCAGCTGGCCTCGGCTACCGGCAAACTGATGGAACTCCGTGCCCGGGAAAAAGGGATCCTCATCAGGTGCAGCCTGATTCCGGGATCGTTGACCATCATGGCGGATGCCCAGCAACTGGAGCAGGTCCTGGTCAACATGCTCAAGAATTCCATTGAGGCGATCGCTCAGACCGAAGGCGGCTTGATCGAGATCATCACGCTGGATAGGCCGGCCCGGCTGATCGTCCGGGACAACGGCCGGGGCATTCCGAAACACCTCGAACCCAACCTCTTCACCTCCTTTTTCAGTACCAAAAAAGACGGTCAGGGGATCGGCCTTACCCTGATCCGGGAAATCCTGATGAATCACGGATCGGAATTCTCGCTGCGCACCACCGGCCAGGGATTCACCGAATTCACGATCCGGTTCTGACGTCAATACGCCTTCAGGATCCCCTGCAGGTTATGGCGGTAGGCTTCCCCTACCGGAATTTTTTTATCTCCGACAGTGACCTGGTGCCGTTCAATCCTGTCAAGCTTACTGACAGCAACGACGAACGACCGGTGTACCCGAACGAACTTTTCCGGGGGGAGCAGGCTGATCGCTTCGGCAAAAGTGCTCCGCGACAGGATCTGTTTCTCCCCCAGGTCGAAGGTTACATAATTCCCGGTCGCCTCAATGCAGCGGATCTCATCAAACAGCACCTTCTGTTGCTCGTAGCCGGTCTTCAGAAATAAATGGTCCGCCGTGGTTTCCGTGCTCCGGTAGTCATAGAGCTCGAAGGCCTTGTTGCAGCCTTTGATGAAACGCGCCAGCGAAAAGGGCTTCAAAAGGTAATCTACGGCGTCCAGCTCAAAACTAGTTACCGCGTGGTCGGAATACGCGGTCGTAAAAATAAGCAGGGGTTTCCGGCTCAGACTCTGAAAAAACTCGATACCTGATATATCGGGCATCTTGATATCCAGAAATATCAGGTCGACGTTCTCTTTCTGCAAGTACTCGAGCGCCCGGAAGGCGTCCGTAAAGGTCGCCGTCAGGTCCAGGAAAGGGACTTTTGCAGCATGGGACCGGACCACTTCCAGCGCCATCGGTTCGTCATCAATAGCAATTGCTCTCATCCTGCAGGTTTACGCAGCCTAAGATAACTGCAAAGTAAGATGAACAAAGAATTCTTTTCCGGTTTCGCGGATCATCAGCGCGTGTTTTTTCGGATACAGCAGCTGCAGCCGATGTCTGACGTTCACCAGCCCGATCCCGCTCTTATCCCGTTCCGGGTCCTGCTGCGATTTCTCGTGGCGGCTGTTGTATACATCGAAGTTCAGCACATGCTCTGTCACTTCGAGTGATATCCGGATATGCGATGGCTCCCGAAAGCTGATGCCGTGCTTGAAGGCATTTTCAACGAACGGGATGAGCAGCATCGGCGCAATCTGCAGGTTGCGAAACTCCGTAGCGATCGAAGTTTCGATCTTCAGCATCGGGTTCTGGTCGGTCCGGAGCCGCTGCAGACCTATATAATTATTGAGGTATTCGATCTCCCGGGCCAGTGAGATCTTATCCTGCATATTCTCCTGCAGCATAAAGCGCATCATCTCACCCAGCTTTTCAATCCCTTCGCCTGTCCGCTCCGCCTTTTCCTGGATCGCAGTGCCGTAAATGGTATTGAGGGCATTGAACAAGAAATGGGGATTGATCTGTGAGCGGAGAAAGTCCAGGTTGGCATTGGACCGGCCCAATTCCCTTTTCAGGACTACCAGTTCCTCGCTGCCTTCCAGGCGGCGTTTGTAGAGCGCCCAGGAGATCGGAGCCGTTAAGAACACCTGAAAGGCGGCATTAAACAAACTGACGATCAGCGCGGTCTCGTCATTGGAACTGACCAGGAGAACAAACAGGCTGATGGGCATCGTTGCGATCAGCAGAACGAGGAGCACCCGGGAGAGGTAGACCAGGAAGCCCCGCTTGCGGCCCCACGCCTGCGGAATCAGCGTGTGGAAGGAATAGCAATATAAGAGGATGCCACCGGGAGCAAGAACGACAGAGAGCAGGATGAATTCTTCCTCTGCATTGGCGATCATCATGATCAGAAAGCTGATCATCCAGAGAACAAATGCAATCAGGCTGTCCCTGGTAATAATCCGGTACTTCGACTGGATTACTTCCGAATTAGAAAGCAGGTAGAGGCTCGTGGACTTGATGACGGCATAAAAGCAGTACATGATGATCAGCCGAAGGGAAAAGAGAAACCCCATTGCAAAAAAAGCGTTGTAGGCAGCCTCGTCCGAATCAAACTCCCGGAAGCGGTAGTTCGACAGGTACGTGTCCGTCACGCCGAAGATCAATCCGATGAGCAGGAAAAGCAGGATGATGGTCAATACGCCGGTCCGGACTCTTGTCTTTTCAGTGATCCAGGGAAAAACCTTGAAGTTGAGCAGCAGAAAAGCACCGAAAAGCGCGCTGTACCGGATCAGCCGGGGAAAGAAATAATTCTCGTAGTAGCTGTACGGCGTGTTGGCCATATGGAACCAATATTCGTTGGGACCTGCAGATTCGGTAATGGTAAAAAATACCGCAAAAACGAAGATCGTGCTCGCGGCCCACAATTCGATCCGGTTCAGGTGTTCGGGTTTGATGATGAATTCTTTCATTTCTTGATTTTGCTGAACAAGGATACCGCCCCGCGCCTGGAATTTCTAATAAATGTGATGAAAAGGGCAGAAAACGGGACAGAAACCGCCAGAGCCGCTATCCGGGATATCGACCGGACTTTTAACCTGGACGACGGAGATGACCGGATTATTCTTAAATTTATGAACCAAAAAAAAACAAAAATTATGGCACAGGTAAATAGTTATCTCTATTTCAACGGTGATTGCGAAGCCGCGTTTAATTTCTACAAATCCGTGTTCGGCGGTGAATTCCAGCATATCAGCCGGTACAGCGACATGCCGCCTGCAGATGATAAGACCATGCAGATCGAGGGTGATAAGATCATGCACGTTGCGCTTCCGATCAGCAGGGAAACGGTGATGATGGGCAGCGATGTCGGCGGAGAATGGGCTGAAAAAAATGTGATCGGAAACAATATCCAACTTTCGGTCAACGCGGACAGTGAAGAGGAAGCCAAAAGAATTTTTGATGCCCTTTCCGCGGGGGGAACCGTGAACATGCCGCTAGAGAAAACCTTTTGGGGGGCGTTGTTCGGAATGTTCGTTGACAAGTTCGGTATTTACTGGATGGTCAACTACGATTACAACGCACACCAATAGTGTCAATGGGCGTCCGGCAGCCTGTATACCAGCCTGCCGGATCCTCATCAGGTCATGCGGAGGCAGGTCCGCTGCAGGATCATCGTGTCAATCCACTGCTGCTGCTTTTCATCGCTGTAGTGCCGGGCTGGTGAATCCAGCTTACAGATCCGGATGCCCCGGTCATGGCAGTGCTTCCCGATTTTTTTCATCTGCTGCTTCATGTTCGGAATCCCGTTAAATGTTTTCCGGGTGAAATAAACGGCCTTCAGCGCAGGGAGGCTGTCAATAAGCTGAATCACATCATTCCACCGATGTACGTGTCCGTCGTACAGATCCTCGTCCTGGTGTTCCTCCTCATCCTCCCCGAATTCGATTTCCGAAATGAGATCCGCAAAATCGAGGCGGTGATTGGCCATGAACTCCAGCTTCCTGGCAAGCGGAGCGTCCTTCAGCGGAACCTGCCCGAAGCACTTCGGCAGCATATGCCAGAGATAATTCCGGTGCCGGCCAAAGAAGAAGTCCGGCGCGTTGGGAATATCCGGGCTGAAGGTTCCCAGGATGAGGATCTCAGTGGATTCGCTTACGCGGTGATCCCTGAATTTATTCAGAATGACAGACATAAATATATAGCTTTGATGAGGCGCGGCGGGCCGGGCCTCCGGTTACGCGGAGGCGACCAGGCGGCTGGTGCTTCTGTACACAAAGTTGTGATAAATATGTCTTCTGGCAAACCTTCCCGGCGAATCCGCATTGACAAACTTAATATAGATGGCCCGCGGAAGGTCAAAGTACTCATATTCACTCCCATCGGTGAAGCGGATCGTAAGCACCTGCGATTTGTATTCAAAGTCGGCAATTGACGAGGTTCCGGTCGTTTGCCGGTATTCCGCCAGGGTTTGTTCCCGAGTCTCCGGGGCAATACTGACCAGGAAGTGATAGGCTTCAATAATGGTCTTGCTTTTTTCTTCGGCCTCCGCCCTGCTCTCTTCCTGAAACCTGTCCGGGTGCCAGGTCTTCATCAGCGAACGGTAAACGGATTTAAGTTCCTGTAATTCTGCATCCTCTGCAACGCCCAGCAGTTTCCGGTAGTCAACGATCTTCTTCATTTGTGTTTTCTTATCGGGCAGCGCAGGAGGTCCCCGGCGGCCGCGTGTCTCCACTATACGGCAATTGGTGCCGGAGGTTACAACCTGATCCTGTTTTCCGGCGGCAGGGCATTCCTGTAATGGGGCTCCGAAAAAATAAAAAGCTCCGGAAATCAATCCCGGAGCAGATCAGAGCGCGTTACCTTTATGTATTTCTGACTTTAAACTGTTCCTATCTGTACCGGATTCCGGAGGCCGTCTTTCCCGATGAATAAATGACACCGTCGATGGATGTCCCGGTCCCGCCGACTTTCTTCGCCATCCGCTCCAGATCCTCCTCGATCGAGTTGTTGATCAGTCCGCCGGTAATTGCGGACTTCCACTTGATGCCGCCGCTCTTGCTGGTCAGCACTTCATAATCCTGGAGCGGCTCGGCAAGGACGAAAGCATCCATTCCGTTGATCTTCTTCACCCGTGAAATTCCCTTGGTATCGGATTTGGCGGTATCTGTGAACCGGATCCCGACAATGCGTTTTCCGGAAGAGTACACCACGGCGTCAATCCGGGAATTCTGCTTCATGGCTTTCCGCACAAAATTCGACACTTTATCTGCGATGGTTTCATTGACCAGACCGCCTGTGACCGCCGATGTCGTACTGAGCCCGGTGCTTACGTCACTGATTACCTCATAATCGCGGATCGGTTCGGAAAGAATGTATACTTCAATTCCCTGTACTTTATTTACCCGTGCAAGCCCTTCTTCGTCCTTAGGGGTAAATCCGGCAGTGAGCACAACAAGTAATGACAATAATGCTAATGATAGAGTAGATCGTTTTTTCATAATGTTTCAGGTGTTTATGGTTAAACGAAACTACTCGAAATATGCGCCCCGGCCCTCCGTATAAATACCGATTTGCGGCTACCGGAATATCGGTATTTTAATTCCCCTGCAGCAGGTTCCTGGAGTACCCGAATTTGATCAGCCCGATGGTATTTTTTGAATTGGTTTTTCGCAGCAGATTCTTTCGGTGTGTGTCTATGGTCCGCTCACTGACAAAAAGGATGTCGGCAATCTCGCGGGTGGTCAGTTCCCGTGCCAGGAGCTTCAGGATCTCAATTTCGCGCTCGGTAAGCACCACTTCATCGTGGCCTGCCGCGAGCGAGCGCGTCAGGATGCGGGTCACTTCGGGGCTCCAGTATTGGCCCCCATTTCTGACGGCGGATATGGCCTGCAGGATTTCCTGGTAGGCGTATTTTTTAAGAATATAGCCGTCAGCTCCACGGCGGATCACTTCCTGCACGACCGCATCTTCATCATGCATACTCAGGAAGATCACCTTGATGCCGGGATGGATCCGCCGGGCTTCCTGGAGAAGCTGCAGGCCGCTCATAGCCGGCATGCTGTAATCGGTGATCAGGATATCGGCCGGTTCAATCCGAAGGTGCGACAAACAAAAGTTGGGATCCGTCGTCTTAACCGCGACGTGCAATTCTTCATAGGGCAGCAACAGCGATTCGATCCCATCGAGCATGATACCATGGTCATCAATGATAAATATCCTTGTTCTCATCAGTTTTGAGTGCCAGTCGTTTTTTTCTTAAGATCTAAATGTATAATTTTTAAAAAAAATTTACCGGAACCAAATGCGAATCCTGCTTCTTTTTATCCTGCTGGCCGCAGGAACACTCGGCGCCGCGGAGCAGCCCTCAGCAGCAGCACTTGAAAAAGCCTCGATGGAAGGCCATATCCCTTCCAGGATCGAAGCATTGCACGAGCTGATATCCCTCCAGCAGGTCCATGACCCCGAAAAAGCATTCCGGTCTATCAACAGGCTCCTGGAGCTTTCCCGGCAACATCATCATAACAAAGGATTCATGTACGCCTATTATCAGCTGGGGGTCTACTACAATATGCAGGGACGATATGACTCACTGAAATTCTATGCCGAACGCTGTCTCGACCCGGCGATTGTAAAGGAATTACCACAGTCCAGGGCTTTCGGATTCCATATGAACGCGACTTATTTCTGGCAGACCGGTCAGTTTGACAAGGCCAGCGAATTTCATTTCAAAGCGCTCAGGATCCGCCAGCAGCTGAAAGACTCCACCGGAATAGCGGCCAGCCTGGCAAGTCTGGCCGGCGTCTTCACCAGTACCAATAAGCTGGATAAGGCGGGCGACTACATCTCCAGGGCGCTGGCGATCTCCAGAAGATTACGGGATGAGCGGCTGATCCTCCGCTGCCTGCACGCCCAGGCGAACATCTACGGCATGAGCGGAAAATATGATCTGGCACTCAGGAATGACCGGGAGGCGCTGGAAATCCTTGAAAGGACCGGAAATATGCGCGGCTACTCGGAAATCTATTCGAACATGGCGCTGTGCTATTTCTATAAGGGCGATCTGGATCAGGCCATTACCTATAATCAGAAGGTGCTGAAGATTGACCGCTACTTTGGCGATAAGAAGCAGATTGGAGACACTTATCTGAATATGGCCCAGGTCTACCGCAAAAAAGGCGACATCCGGCAGGCTTCGTCCCTGCTGACCAGGGCGATCCGGTTATTCAATGAAACCAAATACCAGTACGGGCTGAAGGACGCCTATCTGGCATTGAGCGACATTCAGGAGCAGAAGAAGGATTTCCGGCAGGCTTTTCAGAACTACAAAAGCTACCATGAGGTTTCTGAGAGGCTGAGTAACGAATCCAATAATAAAACGATCGAGCTCCTCAACGTCCAGTATAACACCGAACAGCGCGAACAGAAGATCCGCAGTCTTCACCAGCAGGCGACCATCCAGGCCCTCGAACTGAAAGAACGCAATCTGCTGCTGATCATCACCCTAACCGCTGCGGTTGCCGGCGGAATCGTGATCTTCCTGTTCTACCGGCAGCGACGGTTCCGGGAAGCCGCCAGGCTCGAGCAGGAAATCCATAAGCAGCGCCAGCTTGCGGCCAGGGCGGTCATCGAGGCCGAGGACCAGGAAAGGCACCGGATCGCGGGCGAACTGCATGACGGTGTGGGCCAGATCCTCTCGGGGGCTCTGATGAACCTCCACATCCTGTTCGAAAAAGCGCAGCTTGAAGGTCCTGAGCGTGCACTGGCGGAGAAAACACTTAGCCTGGTGTCTGAGGGTTATGATGAGCTGAGGGCTGTATCCCACCAGATGGTTCCGGACTGCCTGATCAGGCGGGGTCTCATACCTGCCATTGAAGACCTGCTGGACAAGATCGGCCAGGGCAGACTCGCCGTCCATTTTGAGACCTCAGACATGCACGCGCCTTGTCCAAGGGAGATGGAAACCGCCATATTCAGGATCGTTCAGGAAGCCATCACCAATGTACTGAAGCATGCTTCCGCGAGCCGCTTTTCCATCCAGCTTTTCCGCGAAGAAGAGGGCATATTCTTATCTATGGAAGATGACGGGAAGGGCTTCGATACCAGTATCGCCTATGAAGGCATGGGGCTCCGGAATCTCCGGAACCGGGTAGCCTATCTCAATGGCACCCTGGAGATGGAATCACGAATAGATAAAGGCTCGTTCCTGACGATCTTTCTCCCGCTTCAGGCAGCAGTGGCGGAACCCGCACCAGAAGGGGAACTTGTCCCCGGCTGCTGAGCGGCGGACTCCTTGCGGCCTCACGTTGCTTCGGGCGCTCAGTCCCGGACCTGGCAGCTCTCCAGTACGTTTCCGTCAGGATCCCAGAACCTGAAGTACGTGACGGTCGCGTCTGATAGGATCTCACCGGCTTCCACGCCGAGGCCGGTCAGTCTCGCCCGCAGGGTTACGGCATCAGGGGTCCTGAAAATCGGAAAGGAAGGAGCGTCCGTTCCGGGGACCGCGCCGTTTTCAACCTGCCATAACGTGATGCTGGTTGGCCCGAAGGTGTCCAGAACCGCCAGCTTCAATGCCGGATCCCGGTAAACAACCGGCAAGCCGACCTTCGATGAATACCACTGCGCGGATCTTTCCAGATCCCGCACACGAATGATGACCGTATCGATTCCCTGAATCAAACCATTCACGGCCTTGTCTTTTTCAACGCCCATATTAAATTAACAAGGTTTTAAGATAAAAATTTTCAGGAAACAACAAGGGCAACCTTTTTTGAAACCCCACCGGCGGCTTCTCCGTAACGGGGTAAAAATCAGATTTATACAAGTTTAGGGATTCGGGTTTATATTTTACAGCGAGGAGCGGCCCCTGGGAGCCCCTCGCTCATTTCTGGCCGCCCGGTACGGAACAGGCATCAATTTTCCGGCTCCCTGCAACTCTTTCCTCCTCCTGCCGTATACGGTGATCGAAACCGATGAACCAACCTGCACAGCTAGATTTTCCGCTCTATCAAAGCCGCGCGCTGGAGACCAGCAGGGAACTTCGCGCCCTGCTGGAGCTGGCCGGACTTCTGGCCGGTGGGCCCCAACCGTTTATACTGCTTACACCGGAAGCGATCCGCCTGGCGGGTGCCGGGACAACAGCGTACCAGGCACAGCAGCAGCATTTGTCAGACCCTCTTAAGGCATTCCGCCTTCAGGCCGGGCAGGCCTTGCTCGGTTACCTGTGCTTCAGGCCCTCCGCTCCTGCCGGCTGGTCCGCAGAAACGGAAACCAGGCTGCAGCTCCTGTCCGATCAGCTGGCGGTGACCATCAGCCTCCTGTGCGCTAAAGAGGATCAATATCCGTCCACAGCGAATGCTGATCGAAAAAAGGCAGAAAAACTGAAGCGGGCAGAAAAAGAAATACAGAAGCTTTCCCTGATGGCGAGCGAGACCCGGACAGGCATCATCATTACAAACCGCCGGGTCATTCCGACCTGGGTGAACCGGGCATTTGAGGAGCTGCTTGGATATTCAAGAAAGGAACTGCTCGGCAGGGAAGTACTGGAGCTCATCATGGGGCCTCAAAGCCAGGGCTCCCATTCGCTTCGGGTCATCAAGCAGCGCCTCAAACAAAAAAAGACCCGCGCTGAGCTGATGATTTACAGGAAAGACGGAAGTCCTGTCTGGGTAAGTACCTTCTCGGCGCCATTGTTTGATGAACATGGAATGCTTGAGAGTATGGTAACCATGGTCGTTGATATCACGGATGAAAAAAAGAAGGCGGATGAATTGAGAACGCTCTCCCTGGTCGCCAGTAAGACGCTTACAGGGGCCGCGGTCAACGATTCGGACGGAAATGTGTTCTGGGTCAACCGGGCTTTCGCAGAACTGTCCGGCTATACCATGGAAGAACTGCGGGGAAAAAAGATCGGCGATGTCCTGGCCGGACCGGAGACCGATATGGATGCCCTCGAACGGGCCCGGCAGCAGAGCCGTTTAAAGCAGCCGTACGAGGTCGAGCTGCTGAACTATAAAAAAGACGGAACGCCGTTCTGGGTAAAGGTCTCGGGGAACCCCGTGATGGACCCCTGCGGCAACGTCACCCACCAGGTCGAGATCATGAACGATATCACTGACCGGAAAATTGCTGAGCTGGAATTGATCCGGACCCGGGAAGAGGCACTTCAGCTGAGTACCGCCAAGGAAATGTTCTTCTCGGTGATGAGCCACGAGATCCGTACGCCGCTGAACTCGATCCTCGGCATCACCCAGATGCTCCTGGATGACTCGCCCAGACCGGACCAAACCCGGATGCTGAACCTGTTAAAATTCGCGGGTGAGAATCTGCGCACGCTGATCAACGACATCCTGGACCTGACCAAGATGGAAACCGGGAACCTGACGCTGGAAACCACGCCGGTAGACCTTGAGGAACTCTCCGGGCAGACCATCCGCTCGCTCAGGGCCAAGGCTGAGGAAAACAACACGACACTTATGCTGCAGGCCGATTCCGGAAGGCAGGTGGTCCTGGCTGATCCCGTCCGCCTGTACCAGATCCTGATGAACCTGGTCGGCAATGCGATCAAATTCACGAAAAACGGAACCGTTACAGTCACCATTGAGCGGCTTAAAGAAACCCGCACCGCCGTTCAGGTACAATTCTCTGTCACCGACACGGGCATCGGAATCCCTCAGGATCGGCTGGAAGCGATTTTCCAGCCATATACCCAGGCATCAGCGGATACCACCAGGAAATATGGGGGCACCGGACTGGGCCTTGCTATAGTCAGCAACCTCCTTAAGATCCACGGCTCGGAGATCCGGGTAACCAGCGAGCCGGGAATCGGGTCCACCTTCAGCTTTGCCATCCACTTCCGGAAAGCCCGAACACCTGACCGCAGACCCGGTCGCCGGCCGCAATTCGCAGAATTGGCTGCAGCTTTCAGCATGGGATAGGACCGATTCCCCCGTGAAAATGCCGGCCGGGACCTACTGCCCCGGCGTACCTGCCTCCCCTCCGGGAAAATGCGCTGTCCGAAACGGAATGCCCGCTAAACCGTTTAATATTTTGCTTAACATTGCGTCGCTTGCCTGACAGGTTCCGATACACCGATCGTCAGCATCAATATGAAACGTATGACCAGATTCAGAACCACCGGAGCTCTGACAACAGCTTTACTATTAGGGTGTGCGACACCACTTGCCGCGCAGACGGTCATTCCCGAAAAAGCAGGAAAAGGCATTTCCTTTGTCGCCGCCGATTCATCGTTTTCAGTAAAAGTCAACGGCCGGATACAAAACCTGTATGCCGGTGAACTGAACCTGACCGATGAGGGGTACCATGACCGTTTCACCATCCGCCGGGCCCGCCTGAAAATGGAGGGGCTGGCCTTTGGTCCCGAACTGGAATATAAGATCGAACTGGGCCTGAGCAATCAGGACATGGCCGGCGGTACCGAAGCCCATTCGAACACCGCCAATATCGTCCTCGATGCCGTCGCAAAATGGCACTTCGCGTCCGGGTTCAGCCTGTGGTTCGGACAGACGAAACTTCCGGGAAACCGCGAGCGGCTTGTGTCTTCCCAGAAGCTGCAGTTCGTCGACAGAAGCATGCTCAATTCAAGGTATAACCTGGATCGCGACCTCGGTCTCCAGCTGCATCACGAATCAGCCGCGGGAAAAGCAGTCTTCCGCCAGATCATTTCGGTCTCCATGGGCCAGGGCCGGAATATCACGGCCGAAAACCAAGGCGGTTATGATTACACCGGCCGCCTCGAATTCTTACCCTTCGGATCGTTCCGGAGTGACGGCGATTTTGTCGGCGGGGACCTGTCCCGGGAGGAAAATCCCAAACTCAGCCTGGGGGTTGCCTACGACTATAATGACGGCGCTACCCGCACCGGCGGACAGCTGGGAGATTTCGTGGCCGAACCGAGGGATCTGAAGACGTTCTTTGCGGACGCGATGTTTAAATACCGGGGATTTTCGGCCATGGCCGAGTATGCAGAAAAGCGTACCTCGGGAACACCGGTCGTCAGCTTCGCTCCCGATGGTTCAGTCGATACGGCCTTTTTTACCGGGACCGGCTTCAATGTACAGGCAGGATATCTCTTCACCGGAAATTTTGAAGTCGCCGGGCGCTATTCCGCCATCAGCCCTGGGCGGCTGACGCAGCGGGCCCGTACCCGTCAGTATACGCTGGGCCTCTCCCGGTACCTGGCAGGTCATACGGTGAAGCTGCAGTCAGATATCAGCCTGCTGAAGGAAGCCGCTGATCTTAGCGAACTGATGTACCGGTTTCAGGTGGAGATCGGATTTTAGTTGTATTTTGCCGTCGTAATTTAATCAGCACCTGATATGACCAACCCTCGGTTTATTCGAAGCAGTCAGTTCTTCCATTGGTCCGTTGCCGGGCTCGCCGTACTATCGGCTCTTTTCTATGCGTTCACACTCCCGGTAACGCCGGGACAGGAAGCCATTACAGCCATGCACAAGCGTTGGAAGGGCAAATGGTATCCCAATATTGCGTTTGAGCAGAAAGCCGTGTTCTACAGGGACGGGCAGATCGTAAAGACGGAAACCTGGCAGGAGCTGCTGAACAGCCCGGGAAACCTGCATATCCGTTTCGATGGTTTCGCAACCGGTAACGGGGCAATCTACCATGGGGACTCCGTGTTCGTTTTCAAGGCCGGGGCCCTGCAATCCAAACGTCCGGAAACGAACTTCCTGGCACTGTTGGGGTTCGACGTCTATTTTTATGAACCGGAAGCGACGGTTTCCCGGCTGGAAAAGCTGGGTTTCGATCTGAGTAAAAGCTATACCACGGAGCTGGACGGACGAAAGGTGTCCGTTATCGGGGCCGGGGGGCCGGAAGACCGGTCTTCCTCGCAGTTCTGGGTGGACTCGGAGCGGCTACTGGTTTTGCGTGCCTTAAAAAACACTGCCGGTGCGATCCGCGATGTTCATTTCAATAAATATCAGCAGATCCAGAAGAACTGGGTCGCAACCGAAATGGTCTTTACGGACGGGAAAGATACGGTGTTCGTGGAAGAGTATTTCAACATCCGGTTTCCCAAAAAGACCAGCCCCGCCTCATTCGACCCCGCCCGTTTCTTGGGAGCCAGCTGGTAAGGATTGGCGCGGCCCCGGCATCAGTCGCCGGCCTCCCCGTTGATCCGGCTGACCGGGACCTGTGCTTTCGGAAGCGAAAAGTAGAAGCTGCTCCCTTCGCCGTAGCGGCTTTCGACCCAGATCCTGCCATGGTTCTTTTCAATGAAATCCTTTGCCAGCAGCAGTCCCAGACCGGTTCCCTGTTCATCGTTGGTCCCCCGTTTGGTGAAGGTATCGGCTTTAAAAAGCCGCTTCAGGTCCGCCTCCGGAATTCCGACACCGGTGTCTGCTATGCAGATTGTCGTATAGTCACCGGAAACTTCGCCGGAAACCCGGATCTCATCGCCGTCACTGCAGAATTTGATTGCATTGGATAACAGGTTTCTGCAGACTGCATTGACCATATCCGGGTCTGCAAAAACTTCCGCGGATTCCCGGATGTCATTGGTCAGGGTAATGCCTTTATCGTCCGCCCGGTCACGGAATGAATCAAGCATCGAATGACTTATCTTCTTCATGTCAAGCATCGCAGGACGAACCCTCTCATTTTGCAACTGGCTTTTCGACCACTGCAGCAGGTTCTCAAGGAGCGTAGAGGTATACCCGACATTCTTCTGCAGCTGCGGAAGGAATTCCTTCAGTTCCTCATCGCTGATCATTCCGTCGTTGGTCATTGACAGCAGATCCATCAGGCTGATGAGCGGAGAGCGAAGGTCGTGGGAAATGATGGAAAACAGCTTATCCTTCAGCTTGTTCAGTGACTCCAGTCTTTCCTCATACTGTTTCTGGTCGGTAACGTCCTTAAACACGAATATCCGTCCGCTGAGATTTCCTTTTTCAAGGAGGGTGGTAACCGTCACTTCGTAACAGCGCTCAGCCGCGCTTCGCGTCAGACTCAGCTCGAATTTCCGGTGCACCGATTGATCCCCCTCATTTACTTCCGGATGCATCTCCGGCAAAACCTCCATAAGCGACTGTCCAAGCGGATTTACACCGCTGTCGGAGAGCAGGCGGACCATCGCCGGATTCACATCGACTATCCGCCACGACGGGTCGGTTACCAGGATCCCGTCGGCCATCGCCTCCAGGATCCGTCCCCTGGCTATCGGAACGATATCAAACAGCTTGTAGCGGACGATTCCGAATCCTACCAGCATGGACGACAAAAGGAAGGCAAACGGGGTGATATCGATGTGCAACCCCGACGGTTTATATCCGGTCTGATAGATCACGTTAAATATGACCGGCAAAAAGGCCCCTACCATTATAATATTGTTCTGGCGGCGGAAAATGGCGTCCGACTGCCGGTACTTCCGGATCAGGATATACCCTCCGGCGGCAAACAGCAGATAAAAGTATCCCAGCTGCACCCAGTACCAGATCCCCGCCTGAAATTGCATCATGGGAAGCGGTCCGTCCAAAATCAGCCGGAGGTTCCGGTAATGCAGGCTGTGGAAACTGCTGGTCGCAACCAGGATCACCGTAATTACGGGCAAGAGAAAAAGAAGCAGGATCCTGCGAGCCGTGAAAAAACGCTCCAGGCCGGCCAGTGCAAACGTGAACAGGATCCATAACGGGGCCATCGGCGCGATCCCGAAATATTCAATAGTGATCCAGAAACGGGTTACGGGTAACGCCGTGGTGGTAAACTGGAACCCGTTGCCGATACACCAGACGGAGGCAGCCATCATCAGCAGGCCGGCCAGGCGGGCCTCCCGCCTATTTATCCGGACCAGAAAGAGCGAAACGATCAGAGCCAGAAGACCCGAAACGATCAGTATGACAGAAATGATATGAAATGACATGTTGAAACTTCCCTTAAAAATGCGCCCTCGAATCCATGTGCTCAGCTTCAACAGCCAGCTTCTTAAAAAACACCCGGAAACTGGTACCTTCATCCACAACGCTCTCTACTTCAATCCTCCCGCCGAGAGCCTTGATCTGGGACGCGATAATATACAGCCCTAGACCCCGGCTGTCCGGATGGTTATGGAAACGCTGGTACAGCCCGAAGATCCGTTTGTCATATCGCTGAAGATCGATCCCGAGCCCGTTGTCCCGGACCAGGAGCACAATATGTTCACCATCATCCATGCTGGAGATCTCGATCCGGCATTTACGCTGATCTGAACGGTATTTCAGTGCATTACTGAACAGGTTCAGCAAAATGCTTTCCAGATAGGTGCTGTTGAAATAAACTTCCGGGGCCTCCTTAAAATTCAGAACAACCTCCGCACCGGCGGCGCGGATCAGCCCCGACGTGAGATTTTCTACGGACTTCCACGTATGCTCCAGCATCAGACACTGCTGGTCGATGTTGACCTTTTCCTTAATGACCAGGATCTTTACAAGGTCCTCCACCGTACTGTTCAGCTGAGAGGCGGATTTGTGCAGACCATCGATCAGGAGCAGCGTCTCGTCATCGGTGATCTTCGACGTATCCAGCAAGCCAAGAATCCCGATCAGGTTCGCCAGCGGCGCTTTCAGATTATGGGAAGTAATGTACGAAAACTGCTGCAGGTCCTTATTGTTGATCAACAGGGTCTGGATCAGCTGCTCGCGTTCGAATTCGGCGGCTTTTTGTTCCGATATATCGTTCAGGGCGCCGATGACCCGGTACGCAGTACCCTCGCTGTCGCGGATCATGATGCCGCGGTCTACCACGTAGGCGTAGGAACCGTCGGCTTTGCGGAGCCGGAACTCTTCTGACCAGTTCGTCACGTTATCCGTAATGGTCGCCCGGATACGCCTGGATACCCGTTCGGAATCATCGGGGTGCACATAATCGGCGAACACGTAGGCCGGACTATTGACGAATTCGACCGGAAACCCCGTGATTTTCGCAAAGTTCTCCTCCCGGTAGACAATGTTCGTCTTCAGGTCCCAGTCCCAGATCGCATCGGCGGTGGCCCGTGCGGCATATGAGAACCGCTCGTTGCTGTGAAGCAGCGCTTCCCGGCTGCTCGCCAGTTCCGCCTCGGCCATTTTTCGTTCCGTTACATCCCGGATGATGCCTGAGTGGTACACCGTTTCCCCGGATTCGTCCAGAATCAGCTGACCGTGATCCTCTACCCAAATGGCGGACCCGTCCTTCCTTTTCAGCCTGAACTCCGCCATCTCCATATGCGTTTCGTGGAGCAGGGCACTGTCCCGGTCCCCGGAGTCGAAATACAGGTCATTCTTGATATCAATAGCCAGGAGCTCTTCCTCACTGTTATAGCCCAGCATCCTGACCAGTGCAGGATTTACTTCAACGAAGGCTCCTTCCGGCGTACTCTTATAAACTCCGTCCAGGGAGCTGCGGATCAGGTTACGGTACTTGTCCTCACTCTCATTCAGGGTCTGCTTCATCCTCTTGCTCTCGGAGATATCCAGAATGATGCCGCGGACCAGGGTAGGTTTGCCGTTCTCCCCGATGACGGTCACGTAATTATGGATCCAGATGACCTGGCCGTCCGATGTGAGCATCCGGCACTCGAAGTTGAAGGACCTGATCCTGGGCACGTGCAGCTTCCAGAGGGTGCGAACCTGCGCCCGGTCTTCCGGGTGGATGAGAACCTCCCAGAAGTCTGCATGTTCCATCCATTCCCGTCGCGAATAACCCAGGAGCGGTTCAGCCTGCGAACTGACAAAACTGATCCGCAGGGTCGCCGGATCGGCTTCCCACATGATCCCGTGTATGGTGTTGACCAGGGCCTGGAATTGTTCCTGGGACCTGACCAGTTCATTGATATTCTTGGCGATCCCGAATACTCCGGTAATCTTGTTGTTGACGATAACCGGGATATTGAGTATCTGGGCTGCAAGCCTGTTTCCTTTTGCCGTAATGACCGTTATGCGGTAATCCTGCGGAATCCCCCCGAGGCAATCCTCAAAATGCTGGCGGGTCCGCGCATGATCCTTTTCATCGATAAACGGAATAAAGGAGCGTTCATAAATATCTTCCTGTGTACATTCGAGCAGGTTTGCAAGTGCCTGGTTGGCACTGATGAATTCACCGTCACTGTTAACCGAAAAGGCGGCGTCCGGATTATTGTTGAACAGGTACCAGTACTGCTGCGAGTACAGGTCCTGCGCCAGGGCTTTGGTCTTACGTTCTTCTTCCCTGACAGCCGCCCCGGCCACCTCCTCAATGGAAAAAATAATGCAGCTCACTTCACCGTTCGGGTCAATATGCGGCGTATTGAGAATACGGCACAAACCGCGGGCGGATCCGTTGAGCCGGTCGAAAGGCCACCTGAATGCAGGGATCTCATGCGTTTCCTTGTTCTTCAGGATATATGAGAACGAGTCGGTCAGCTTCCGGATGGTATGGTCGCCTGAATCATCCAGACTCGCCGGAAATACCTCGAAGAATCCCCTGCCCACCAGCGACCCCTCCGCAAGACCCAGTTCGGCCAGGTAAGGCCGGGATGCCGCCAGAATGGTAAACTCACAGGAACGGGCATCCAGCAACAACAACCTGCCGGGTAATGAACTGAATATTGAGTGCTGAATTGTATCCATAGATTTTCTGGTGCAGTGGAATTGGATCCCCGGCTTTCTTTTACACCCCTTATACTGATTCCGCCAATAAAGGTTCAGCAAAACGGAGCCTTCTCAGCTGCGGTAGCGATTCCTGCGGGCAGCCTGAAGGATCTGACAAAAGAATGACGCCGGCTACCATGCGGTGCCGCTTTTCTAGAGGATCAGTGATGATTGTCAGACCAATTTGCGAAGAAATTTCGTCAGGATCACGATGGTGTCCCCATTGATCTTCCCTTCCACCTGCCCCGCATCTTCGGGTACCAGCCGGATCTTACGGACGATGGTCCCCTTCGGTGCTATGTAGTTGGTTCCTTTTACATTCAGATTCTGGGTCAGAATAACGGTATCGCCGGATTCCAGCAGGGTTCCGTAACTGTCCCTGTGCACTACCTTCTGCGATTCCAGGTCATCTTCGGCCTGGGCCCACTCCAGCAACGCTTCATCCAGGTATACAGCCTGCCGGGCGTCATCCGCCCAGCTTTCCGAGGATAGTCTGCCCAGCAGCTTATAGGAAAGGACCTGAACGGCCGGAACCTCACTCCAGATGCTTCCTTCAAGAAACCTCCAGTAATGCGGATCCGAGAAATCGTTTTCACGGATCTTATGAAGACAGTCGGAGCATAAAACGACCTGATCGTCCACGGAGTCCTCGGTCCGTGGAGGAACCGGGTACGCAGTAAGCTGATCGTCTCCTTTGCCGCAAAGTTCACAAGCCTGATTGCTTCTTGCCTGTAATTTTGTATCAATAGCCATTGCTGCAAAAATATAGAAATGTTTTGAACCTGTACGAACGTCCCGGAGGCGGAAACCAAAAGCGTGCATGGCCGGTTATCTAAGCAAAATAAGCAAAACAGCGTCATGGAAAAACCAGCTACACCGATACAGGACCCGGCTTCAAAATATGTCAAACCGCCGTTTCCCGAACAGAAACAGCCCTGGCCGGGGCTGGCCGGTCAGATGGATCCCCGTCCGGATCACGGAGAGACAAGCTATCGGGGCTCGGGCCGTCTGCAGGGCAGAAAAGCCCTGGTCACCGGAGGAGACTCAGGTATCGGCCGTGCGGCGGCCATCGCCTTTGCCCGGGAAGGCGCGAATCTGGTCATCAATTTTCATCCCGATGAGGAGCCGGATGCCCGCGAGGTGATCGGCCTGGCCGTTGCGGCCGGGGTCAAAGCGGTAGCCATCCCCGGCGACCTGCGGGAAGAATTGTTTTGTACTGACCTTATCAACCAGACCGTACGGGAACTCGGCGGCATCGATATCCTGGTCAGCAATGCCGCCTACCAGCAAACGCAGCCGTCCATTCTGGACATTTCCTCCGAGCAGTTCGACCGGACCATGAAAACCAACATATATGCCCCGTTCTGGCTGATCAGGGCGGCGATACCGCATATGAAACCGGGTGCCGTCATAATCGGCACGTCATCCGAGCAGGCCATGGATCCCTCTCCTGACCTGTATGACTATGCACAGACGAAAGCTGCAACCACGAATTTCGTTAAATCGCTGGCCAAGCAACTCGCCTCAAAGGGTATCCGGGTGAATGGCGTTGCCCCCGGTCCTATCTGGACACCACTGCAGATCAGTGGCGGAGCCACCCAGGAAAAGATCAAAAGCTTCGGCAGAGACACACCCCTGGGCCGGCCGGGCCAGCCGGCAGAACTGGCCTCGGTTTTCGTCCAGCTGGCAGCCGAAGATGCCAGCTACACCACCGGGCATATCTATGGCGTTGCAGGCGGCAGCGGACAGCCTTAACGAAGACTCACCTGCCACTCCAGGTCAGCAACGACGGGAAAGTGGTCTGAGGGATATTTTCCATGGTAAGAATCTGTAAGCACCCCCCATCTGACCGGTCTGAAGTGTCTTGAGATGAAAATATGATCGATCACCGAAGTGCCGCCGAGCTCCCTGCCGAAATTATGATAGGTCGGATTGGTGATATACGGGTGACTGACCTCCTTATAGGTGTCTCTCAGCAATGCCGAGCTTTCCAGGATCCGGTACCATTCGCTTTCATGATCCCCGTTGAAGTCACCGGTGAGGATGACCGGCTGAGTGCCGGCGATCTCGTTAATTTTCCGGAGCATCATGCGTGCGCTTTCCACCCGGGCGATCTTACCCTGGTGATCAAAATGAACGTTGAACACATAGAACTCCTTTCCGTTGGCCCGGTCCCGGAAAAGCCCCCAGGAACATATCCTGTTGCAGCACGTGGCATCCCAGCCCAGCGATGGTTTCTCCGGGGTCTGGGATAACCAGAAGTCGCCTTTCTTAAGGAGCTTAAACCGGTCCTTTTTGTAAAAGATGGCCGAGAATTCACCGCCGTCCTTACCGTCAGTCCGGCCAACACCTATACGTGCGTACGCCGGCAAAGCGTTACTGAGATCCGCCAGCTGGTGAATCAGTCCCTCCTGGGTCCCGAAGATATCGAAATCATGGAACCGGATCAGCTCCATGGCGAACGGGCTCCGGTCCTTCCACAGGTTTCCGGAATCGGACGGGTTATCGAAACGAAGGTTAAAGGTGGCGACCCGGTAGCCCTGGGCCTGGATATCCAGGCTGATGATCGAGAAAAAACAGGCAAAGACAAAAATTCTGTACTTCATATCAGCGATTTAACACATCCAAGATATGAAAAAGCATCCGTTTACCGCCATCAGCCATCCTCCGGGCTACCGTCAGTTCCATTCCACCCGAAGTCAATCCTGGCTACCAGCGGAGCAGCCTGCCGGTAAAATTGCTCAGCTGTGATCCGGCCGTCGTCAAAGTCCGCTTCCGCCTGTACGAGCCGCTCCCTTGCCAGCAGTTCATTGGCCGCCCGGCCGTACTCAATGGTCGCGTGAGATGTCCTATGGTCAGTTTGCAGGCAAACCGGCGAATGAATTTCAGTCGGGGGTTTAAGCCCGTGGCTCGTGACCGGAGAAGAGCCGCGGGCTTTCAGCGGAAACCAGAGGAACATCAGAACCAGGAGAAGAACCAACATCGTCAATTGAAGTCCGGTACGTAATACCAACGTCTGTTGTCCCTATTGCAGTACGATACCGCCCGAAGATTCCTTCGCGGAGAGCACGATCTTTCGGATACGGTTGTTATTCTCATCCACGACGTAAAGGTCGCCGGCAGGAGATAAGGCAATTCCGTGCGGAAAATTAAAACGTGCGTTTTTACCGGAACCGTTCCGGAAACCCGCGGTGGTTCCCCCGGCAACGGTGGACACATATCCGGAAGCAGAGATCTTACGGATATTATGATTGAACCCGTCTGTCAGGTAAATATTTCCGGACGGATCAAGGACGAGGTCCTGCGGAAAGTTAAAACTTGCCTTCCGGGCAGCACCGTCGACAGAACCCGCCGACCCGTTGCCTGCTATGGTGCGAACTACTCCGCTACAGCTGATCCTGCGTACCCGCCGGTTACCCGAATCGCAAACGTAAATGGTGCCGTCCGGGGCGATGGCCATCCCGCTGGGCGCCGAAAACCGCGCTTCTTTGCCGGTACCGTCGCGAAATCCTGCCGTTGGCTTCCCCGCAACCGTAGTCAGCTTTCCGTTCTTCAGTTTCTTTAGCTGGTTTTGCTGGAAGAAATACACGGCGCCCTCCCGGTCCACGACGATTCCGGGCCTGAGTGTGCTTCCGATCCCTTCGCCGGTATCAAACAGCGTGGATTTGGTCTTCCCTACCAGCTTCCGGACACGGCCATGCTCCGAATCCACATAATAGAGTGTTCCTTTGCGGTCCACAAACATCCCGAAAACCTCATCCACAAGCGCTGAAGGATCCGTCTCTGTAAAATTATTCAGGGTGGTGACCACCCCGGTCCGGGTCATCTTTCGAAGGAAATCATGAAAATCGTCCGCAATGAAAAAATCGCCGTTCCGGTCCAGTGCAATAGTTGTCGGCACTTCGAATCCCGCGCTGGTACCTTCTCCGTCGATCATCTCGGAAAACGGATTCCCGGCAAAAGTCGATACGACAACTGCTTTTCCGGAATATGCCGCGGTGCTCAGCTCCTCCTGCGTCAGATCCGGCGAGGCCCCGATATCTTCAGTTTTCGAGCAGCTGAAGGACAGGCCAAGTAACATGATGGCAATGTTAAAAGATAGTTTTTTCATAGCAGAGCCAATTTTTCCGGCACCCCTGAAGCAGGGTACCTGAACATAGAACGTGCCCATGATTTGAAGAGTTTGTACCACTTCTACCCAATCAGGTGGCACAGGTGGCACACAATTGAGTAAGGTCCGCCAGGCCGGCGGAAGGCTGCGGACGCAGCCGTTTCAAGGGATAAAACGGACCGACTTCGGGTTGGTCCGGGACGCCCAGGCGCCACAGGTATCAGTTGGCGAAAACCGAAAACCCCTGACAGGGGTTATACTACTGACTCAGTGATCACTGCACGTTCACTGAAAAAGAGAAGATTATGAAGGGATATCAAAAAATCTTAAAGAAAGCCGGAACCTACCTGAAGGATTCGGAACGTTACATCGGAAGACGTAAACGCCATAATAGCTCCAATTCGCTGGTACTGGTGCTTGGCGGCTTTGCAGCAGGGTTGCTGACAGGTGCCATTCTGGGAATCCTGTTTGCGCCTGCAAAAGGCAGGGAGACCCGGTCTGCAATCGGCAACTCGGCAAAAGACTTCGGAAGCAGTGTAGCTGACAAGGCCCGCCAGGGTGCGGACCGGCTTGCATCTCTTAAGGACCAGGCGGTGGACACCGTGAAATCCAGAATGGGAAGCTCCGGCGGCGAAACCACCGTCCCGGTAAGCTGATCCCGGAATGCCAGAAATATCTTGCTTTCACCGTTATTCGCGGATCCGGTCGTTCGGCCGGAGCCGCGGACAATGGTCATCTGCCCGATCTCACCCTGCTGTAGAGGTGCGGTTCGAACCGTAGCCCGGGCGTCATCCATGTGAGTAGTATCACCCTGGAATAGCGGTAGTTGACCGGGGCAAGCAAAACAATCACTGCACATAAGACGCCCATATAAAGGTATGGGTTTTCCTGTTCGCCGGTCAGGATATAGGTCAGGATTGAAAAGGCAACCATCTGTGCGACGTTCAATCCGTAGCTGATGAACATGGCCACATAGAAATATCCCGGTTCTTTCTCGAACCTCAGACCGCAGTGCGGACACACCTCATGCATTTTTTGCGTCTTCAGACCATACATGGAGTTGGCAAAAAGATTTCCGGTGCGGCACCGCGGGCATTTGGCGCTCAGGGCAGCTTTCCAGGCGGGGATAATTGATAAATTTTCCATTGTTAATTCTTTAAAACTGTTTTCCTGAATTCCTCAGGTGACATTCCGGCCTGCTTTCTGAAAAACTTACTGAAGTTCGAGTTATCCGAAAACCGGAGCTGATAACCAATTTCCGCGATGGTCAGATCCTGATTAATAAGCAGTCGCTTGGCCTCCAGGGCGACCCGGTTCCGTATCAGCTGCCCGGCAGAGCAGCCCAGCAGGTCGGTGCAGAGGGAGTTCAGGTGATTCGGTGTAATATAAAGCAGTTCAGCATATTCCCGAGGGAGTCTGAGGTCTTTGTAGTGCAATTCCAGTAAATCCTGAAAATTGCTCAGCAGCCTGCGGTTATACGAAAACGGCTGCTGGTCTCCGTCTTCCGGGAGCTCGCGCGACAACATGATAAAGGTCTTCAGCAGCAATACCCGCAGGTAGTCGGACCGGAACGGCTGACCGGATTCCCCTTCCTTCAGGATTTCTTCCAGCGTACGGATAATCTCCGCCCGGTTTGGTTCCTTCACTGTAAAGACCGAGTCGCTCCGCCCCGGCTGAAAAAACGGAAAATTCCGCAGATAATCCTGCTTCAACAGGAAGGACTGAAAGAACTCTTCAGAAAAGTTGACCACGTAGCCGTCAGGGTCCGATAAAAAACTCCAGCTGTGCACCTGCCCGGGAATCATGAAATAGATCTGGAACGGCTCGACGGGATACGTCTCGAAGTCTATCGAATGGGTTCCGCTTCCCTGCGTAAAAAAAACCAGGTGAAAGAAACTGTGCCGGTGAGCGGAATGCAGATTCCGGTGTTTTTCAGCATAAGGCAGGAAGCGGCTTACCAGGAGGTCCTTTTCTTTGAGCTCTGTAATGGTAGTAAGATGATAGACAGGAATGCCGTTCTTCATTCTGATACAAATTTACGGGTTCCTTTCCAATGGTTTATGGTAACTTTTACGTTTTGGATGGTTTGTTTACCCAAAATTTGCAACCAGTCTCGTCATATCGAGCGATTGCAACCGTTATAAAGAAAAAACCCGTCGTATGAAGGTCATTTTCCCGCTGCTCCTCCTCGGACTGTTCGCCCGGGCGGATGCCCAGGGTTACCGGGAAGAGCGGGACCGAATGGTAGAATCGCAGATAGTAGCCCGGGGCGTCAGGCATCCTGCTACCCTTGCAGCCATGAGAAAGGTGGAACGGCACCTGTTTGTTCCGGCATCCTACAGGAAATATGCATATGAGGATACGGCGTTGCCCATCGGCTATGACCAGACTATTTCACAGCCCTATATCGTGGCCCTGATGACCGGCCTGGTCAGACCGGAGGCGGGAGACCGCATCCTGGAGATCGGAACCGGATCCGGATACCAGGCGGCGGTCCTTGCTGAGATTGCCGATTCCGTTTTTACCATCGAGATCGTAGAGGAGCTGGCAGGCAGGACGAATGCCCTGCTGAAAAAGCTGGGATACAACAATATCCATCAGGTTACCGGAGACGGGTACGGGGGGCTGCCCGAAGAAGCGCCATTTGATGCGATCCTGGTTACAGCTGCCGCCGGCTCGATTCCGCCTGCCCTGATCGCCCAGCTGAAAGAGGGGGGCCGGATGGTCATTCCGCTAGGTTCCCCTGGAACGGTTCAGGAACTGAAGCTCGTGGAAAAAAGAAAGGGCAGGGTCGTAACAACCAGCATCGCAGAGGTTCGCTTTGTTCCCTTTACCCGACAAAACTGACCCGACATGATCCTGTATACCCGTCAGATATTTCCGCGCCGCAATTCCCGCACGGCATAGTCACATGCCCGCGCCGTTAATGCCATATAGGTTAACGAAGGATTGACGCATGATCCGGAAACCATACCGGACCCGTCGGTAATGAAGACGTTTTTTACCCCGTGCATCTGGTTGAAGCCGTTCAGCACCGAGGTCCTGGGGTCCCTGCCCATCCGGGCCGTCCCCATTTCATGGTTGGCGTTGCCCGGAAACGAGATTTCGTTCCGCACACTGATATCCGAGTAGCCCGCCGCCTCAAGCATTTCCTTCGCCATCTCGCCCATTTCCCTGTTCATAGCCTTCTCATTATCGCGGAACCGACAGTCTGCAACAACCAGTGGCCTGCCCCATTGGTCTTTCTTAGCGGGATCCAGCGTAATACGGTTATCACTATAGGGAAGGCATTCTCCGAATCCATACAGCGAGATACCCCAGGATCCCGGCTCGCTCATCGCCTCCTTCAAAGGGGCTCCGATGGAGTCCGCCGAAGTTCCGCGGCGCCTGTAGGCTCCGCCGCCCAGGTGATAGCCCCTGAGGAAGCCTGCGTCCTTACCGTTTACATTTCTGAACCGAGGTATGTAGATCGGTGCCGGTCTGCGGCCGTAGTAGTATTGATCCTCGAAACCCTCCACGCTCGCCGTAGCTGAAAGACCCTTGTGATGATCCATCAGGTTCCGGCCTACCTGGTCGCTGTCATTCCCAAGACCGTTTGGAAAGCGCCCGGAGGCCGAATTCAACAGGATCGCGGCAGTGGCGACCGTTGATGCATTCAGAAAAATGATCCGTGCAAAAAACTCGGATACGGCACCGGTTTCCGTGTCAATGACCTCAATCCCTGTGGCGCGCTCCTTTTTTTCGTCATAGAGCACGCTGTTGACCAGCGAATGCGGCCTGAGCGTCAGATTACCTGTGGCGTATGCCGCCGGCATGGTACTGGCATTGGTACTGAAATACGCGCCGTAGGGACATCCGCGGTGGCAAAGATCGCGGGCCATACACTGGCCGCGGCCCTTCACCGGCCGGGTCAGGTTCGCCGTACGGCCCATAATGACCCTCCGGTCGGGAAAGGTACCTTCGATCTTCTCCTTGAAGTGTTTTTCCACCGCGTTCATTTCGAAAGGCGGCTGGAAGATGCCATCCGGCAGGTGCGGAATCCGCTCCGCCTGGCCGCTGACGCCGATAAAGCGCTCTGCGTAATCATACCAGGGGGCCAGGTCCTTATACCGGATCGGCCAGTCCACCCCGTGACCGTCTTTCAGATTGGCCTCAAAGTCCAGGTCGCTCCACCGGTAGACCTGCCGGGCCCAAAGGAGTGACCGGCCGCCGACAATATCCCCCCTGATCCAGTCGAACCGCTTGTTCTCAACGTAGGGATTCTCCTGATCATTGATGTAGTAGTGCTTGTTGTCTTCCCGCAGGGAATAATGCCGGCTCTGGACAAACCATTTTTCCCGGTCCTGCGGGGTCAGGCGGTTCCGGTATGTAAGATCCCACGGATCCTTGGTCGCCGTCGGGTATTCCGGATGCACCACATTCCGTCCGCGCTCCAGGAGCAGTACTTTCAGACCCTTCTCGCATAACTCTTTGGCAGCCCACCCGCCGCTGATCCCTGACCCGACAATAATGGCGTCATATGTATGCTGGTCCTTCCCGTTGGTATTCAGGTTGATATTTTCAGTCATCGTTCTTTCGTTTGGATGAGATTATAATCGCTTCAGAATCGTTTGCATGGCTTTCGGAAAATGCGCCATGGCCACCTCGGGCGCCCCCAGTTCCGGGTGCCATAGTTTCTCCCATTCAAAGCTGAAAAAACCGGTGTAGCCGCCGCGGACGAGTTCAGTGATTGCGCCTGCCACGGGCACCTCACCTTCCCCCAGCAGGGTATAGCTTGGTTTTCCCGCAACGATCCGGGCATCCTTTATGTGCGTATGACGGATGTGTTTCCGAAGCTTCCGGTAGACTTCTGCAGGATTCTCACGGGTGATTGTCCACATATTGGTGACGTCCCAGACCAGACCCGCATGCGGATGATCAGCGGCCGTCATTACGCTGACCAGATCGTCTGAACAGACCAGGTCGCCGTGGGTTTCCAGCAAGACCGTAGTCCCGGTGCCCTGCGCATGTTCAGCCAGTTCGAGCAACCCGCCGGATATCAGGTCCATGGTTTGCTCCTTATCCTGATCTTTCGGGAGATTATTCGGAAATACCCGTACGTACGGACAGCCGATCGCGCCGGCCAGATCAAGGAACCTGCGGCCCTCATCCAGATTTTTCTTACGTTCGGCCGCCCCGGCGACGTGCAGGTTGGCTGAGGAACCCAGGCCTACAAATTGCAGCCCTTTGTTTTTCATGAGCCCCAGGGTCTCTTTCATCCGTTGGGGAGTGCTGAACTCAGGGCATCTGGTCAGGTCCATTTCCCGGTTCAGCCCCCGGAGTTCCAGCCCCTGGTAGCCGTTGGCAGCCGCAAAACCGGCCATTTGCTGCAGCGACCAGTCTGGGCAACCCAGCGAGGAGAACGCCAGCTTCGGCCTGTATGTCTTGTTGTCAAAGGATAGGGAGACCAGCGCTCCGGCAAGCAGCAGTGCGGAGGACTGCAAAAATTCACGGCGGTTATGTTTCATGCAGGGTGTCTTTTTGTCCGGAGTGCCAACATCCCCCCTGTCGCTGATCACCGCACTCGCGTCCTAATATACAAAGTTCATCGCATACCGGCTGTGTTTCCTTACACAACCGGATCCCGTGGGTTCCCGCCATGATCGCCCCCGGCTTTACCAGAGAATTATTAATATTTCCGGGACGCCATTTGATCGCTATCTTTAGGCAGGAGAACAACCTCCGGAAACCTTATGCAGGAAATCAGATCGATCAGACCATTTATCGGCGCGCGTGATTACGGGCAATCCCGGGCTTTTTACCTTGACCTGGGTTTCAGCGAATCCGTGATCTCCCCGACCATGTCGCTTTTTTCGCTGGACGGTACTGCGTTCTACCTTCAGGACTATTTCGTCGAGGACTGGATCAGCAATACGATGATGCTGCTGGAGGTCGCACATGTGGAACAATTCTGGCAGTTCCTGACAGGGCTGAATCTCGGGGATAAATATCCCGGAATCCGGCTGATCCCCATCCGGCAGAATGACTGGGGCGATGAATGCATGCTGATCGACCCGTCAGGCGTACTGTGGCATTTCGCGGAGTTCCGCTGATATGACCGGGCCGGATTCAGCTCAACCGACAAAGCAGGTAAGGCAACAGGAAAAGGAAGACCAGAAATAGCGGCCAGAGATGACCGGCAGCCCGGTTATACTGCCCGATCAGCTGCTTCCAGGACCGCCTGAGAAGCTTACCCAGCGAAAACTCGAAAACGACGGTTAATACCGCCCAGTAGGTACCGGCGGTCCATGCCTCTGCGGCGGTCCGGATGTCCAGGAACCGGAAAACCCAGACCCCGTATAATCCGCATAATAACATCAGCGTCAGTGTAGATACCTGGTGGGCCCTGATGTCGCTGAACCTCTTGCTGAGGACCCGTTCCCGGAAGGCCGCATTCAGGAAAGCGAGGGCGATCATGGGAAGCCAGGATGAAACGAAGGAATTCTCCATATTTCACGTCAATAAACGTCCCTTTACAAGGGAACAGAACGTTTGCAAAAAAAACATGTCCGCCGGGTGCGCCTACATCTCCTTCAGGAGCAACAGCAATCCCAGCCCGGTCATGATGGTAATGCCGAAACTCAGCAGCGTCCCGATGAGGATATATTCCGTTTTTTTGTGTTCCCTGTCATCCTTCAGATCCCCGATCCGGAGAATGGACTTGGCGGCCAGCAGGAAGCCGATGGCTTCAAAACTTCCAATCAGGATGAAACTGAGCGTCAGCACCCGTTCAATGACCCCGATCCACGAACCGGCCTTAGGCAGGCCCCCCGCCCCCGCTGTAACGGTTCCCGTTGCCTGTTCAGAACCGCTCAGAATCTCCTCGTACCATCTTCGGACCAGCTTACCGATCAGCATTCCGGTCGGCGTCGTCAGGACCAGGTAGGCCAAAAGAATCAGCCACCAGCGATCGGGTACCGTAAAACTGTCGATCACACCGCTTTGGCCCGTGGCGACCAGCCATACGACGAGTATCACGATCAGGTGCAGGACCTGGTCGACCACAAACGTCCAGATATTCCAGCCCGGATGCTTTCCCGCCGTTTTTTCCGGAACAAGCCTGCTCAGCCGTATTTCCGCTCCGGCTTTCAGCATGTCGATCAGTCCATGGGCCGTCAGGATCACGACGACCATAAGCCAGTCGACGTCAAAAAGAAAGACGACCAGGATGCATGCCAGGTGAATGAGTATGTGATACACCAGGGCCAGGTTGAACAGGCTTTTCCTGCGCTTTTCGACGATCCGTGAAGGCTGCAGCAGGAAGTCGCCTGCGAAATGTGCGATCAGGAATTTAAAAAGTATGGGAAGTGCGGTCATGTACGAGGGTTTGCAGGGTTAATCTGAAGTTCTTGTCCGCGTGTTCCAGCAAGGGAATTCTGGCGGTATGGAGTCTTTTGTTGACTGCGGGCTGACTGATACCCAGCCTTTCGGCCAGTTCCTCCTGGTTATGTCTGCCGAACCAGTGGAAACAGGCGGTATCAGCGGAAGCGTCCGACCAGCCTGCCACGATATCGTCGATGAATCGCAGAACGGTATCCGCAAGAGGATCAAAAATCCGGAAATCCGACTGGATCGCCAGATGATATTTTTTCTCCTGCAGTTCATCCAGTTTCCTGCCCGAATAGACAAATGCTGTTCCTTCAGACTCGCCGGGTCGGTCTCTCAATTTACTGATCTCCCCTATTCCGATGGCTATTTTTGCGTCAAAACGGCTCCGGAAGTCGGGGAAGTAGACTTTGGATCGTAAACCTGCCCTGATACAAACGGCCAGCAAAAGCGCAGTTTCAGGATTTCCCGTGATGCACTGAAAACTATCCCCTCGATAGATCTCCCAGCTGTTTCCTTTCAGGCCGAACACCCGCGATACCTCAGCAAATACCTGCTGAAGCTTGTCCAGGAACCCCGGATGCGCGGTCGAATTGATGATGTCTCCGGTAATAACGGCGTTAATCATAGTTGTGCTCTGTGGTTATAATCGATAAATATAACCAAAAGAGGTTATAATGCAAAAAAATAAGTACCCTATTATTCGGTTCGTCCGGACCGAATTTTCACTTCAGAACTCCGGACGCTCTTTGTTTCGTAACTTACATTAAAAAGCAGTATCACCATGACCCTTCAACAAGAAAACGTCCCTGTCCGCCGGGATGGTTACGCGCCCGTTAACGGCCTGAATCTCTATTACGAAATTTCCGGAAGCGGAAAGCCCTTGGTCCTGATCCACGGCGGCGGATCCACCATCGGCACCACCTTTGGACGGGTGCTGCCCCTATTTGAAGCAAAGCACCGGGTATTAGCCCTCGAGCTGCAGGCGCACGGACACACCGGCGACCGCGAAACTCCGCTCAGTTTCGAGCAGGATGCTGACGACGTTGCAGGCGTCATGAAATTCCTGGGAATTGAAAAAGCGGATATCTTCGGATTCAGTAACGGTGGAACCACCGCATTGCAGCTTGCTGTCAGGCATCCGGATATGGTCGATAGACTCATCGTCGGATCCGCCTTTTCCAAACGTACCGGGAGCTATCCGCAATTCTGGGATTTTATCGGGAAGGCCACCTTTGCAGATATGCCACAGGAACTAAAGCAGGCATTCCTGGAGATCAATCCAAGCGAAGCGGACCTGATCCGGATGCATGACCGCGATCTGGCCCGGATGCATGCGTTTCCGGATATTCCCGACGACTCCCTGCGATCGGTCCGCGCAGAAACGCTGATCCTTTCGGGCGACCGCGACGTCCTTACGCCGGAACACGCCATTGAGCTTACCCGGCTGATCCCCGGTGCCCGGCTGATGATCCTTCCGGGCGGGCACGGTGACTATCTGGGAGAAATAACCACGCTCCAAGGCGGCAACAGGTCCTATCAGCACGCTGCGGCCCTGATCAGCCACTTCCTGCGGAACGACTCCTGAAGGGCCCGGTTAGTCCCCGAACGTCGGAACCCACCTGTTTTTTGTCCGGATCGACCGCCATTCAGCTCAAACATCCTGATTATCTTTAGGATTATACCTGAGATAAACCGAAGACGATGGATGAAAAGTTAACCGCGGACACAGTATCTTCCTTTCCGAACGAACGGAAAACGGTCTGGGATGAGTTAAAGGACGCCATCCGGGGGACTGAAGCGGACTACACGCAGATCGGGCTGAAAAGGGCGATCTTTCTGCTCGCCGTTCCGATGATCCTGGAGCTGATGATGGAATCCACCTTCGCTGTAGTCGACATCTATTTTGTGAGTCAACTGGGAGCATCAGCTGTTGCCACGGTCGGACTCACTGAAACCTATCTTTTCCTGTTGTATTCCATCGCCATGGGACTGGCTACGGCCGTGACCGCAGTAGTGGCCAGAAGAATCGGCGAAAAGGACCGGAAGTCGGCCAGCGTTGCGTCGGTCCAGTCCATATTCCTGGGCCTCCTGGCATCGGTTCCCTTTGCCGCAGCCGGCATCTTTTTCTCCGGGGATTTACTCGGGCTGATGGGCGCCGACACCTGGGCAATGACCCAGGGCTACCGGTATACAGCGTGGATGCTGGGCGGGAATGTCGTGATCGTGCTGCTCTTCGTCATCAATGCCATTTTCCGCGGCGCCGGGGACGCGGCCATCGCGATGCGGGTCCTGTGGATCGCCAACGGAATCAACATCCTGCTGGATCCGGTCCTGATCTTCGGCTGGGGACCGTTCCCGGCCATGGGTATCGAAGGTGCTGCAATAGCCACCACCGTAGGCCGCGGGTGCGGCGTGGCGATCCAGCTGTGGACGCTGTTCAAGGGCGGCAAGCATATCCGGGTAGCCGCCGCTCAGCTATACTGGGATGCTAAAATGATGCTGAGCATCTTCCGGACTTCCCTGGGCGGTATCGGTCAGATGATCGTGTCCATGACCTCCTGGATCTTCCTGATGCGGATTCTGGCGGAGGTCGGAAGTGAAGCCGTAGCTGGTTCCACCATTGCTATCCGGATCATGATGTTTACCATGATGCCTGCATGGGGCATGGCTAATGCCGCCGCAACGCTGGTAGGCCAGAATCTCGGCGCGGGAAATGCTGACCGGGCGGAGTCATCCGTATGGAAAACCGGCACATATAACATGGTCTTCCTGATCGGGATATCGGTCCTGTATTTTTTCCTGAACGAAGAGCTGATGATGATCTTTACCGATAATGCCCGGGTGATCGCCATTGGCGCGGAATGGCTCCGGATCCTGTCCTATTCGTTCTTTGTGTATGGCTGGTGGATGGTTTCGACCCAGGCCTTCAATGGCGCCGGGGATACTCAGACGCCGACGCGGATCAATCTCGTGTTTTTCTGGATGATCCAGATCCCGCTGTCGTGGTTCCTTGCCATCCGGATGGAGTGGCAGGAAACCGGGGTTTTCTGGGGTGTATTTATTTCAGAAACTTCGGTGGGAATCTTCACCTTATGGCTGTTTTCAAGAGGCGGCTGGAAAACTGCGAAGGTTTGAGCAATTACGATGCCTCGGCGGGCTGAACAGCTTTCAGTACGCCGTCCGCCTGGAAGGTCAGCCGGTTCTTCCGGTCTGCGAATTTAAAGGAAACATAGTACATTCGCTCACTTTCGACCTTTACCCGCTGACTGAAAAAATTCGAGATATTTTTCCTGGCTGCGGCCTGCAGGATTGAGCCGCCGTCCAGCTGGTACTGAAGGATATCCCCGCTGTATTCGAATTTCAGCGAGTTGCTGACCGGGTCCAGTACAGCCCGGGCACGCAGCTTCTGCTTTAACGTTGGATTATCCAGATATATCGTGCCGAAGTATGAGTCGGCTGTGTTGGAACGTGACATGACAACAAATAGAGATGCAACATTAGATAACGGCCGGTTGGCCGATGTATTGTCCGTCCATTGCCATCATCTGTTGACGGGCTGCCTGATCAGCACATAATACATCATCTCCGTCCGGTCGCGGAACCCAAGTTTCTCATACAGGGACCGGGCCGGTGTATTTTCCGGAAGGACGTGGAGGAAAGGAACCGAACCGGCAGCGGCCATCCTGCTGATCTGATTGCGGATCAGGGTCCTCGCAAAACCGTTCCCCAGGTAGGCAGGGTCCGTGCATACGGCACTGATCTCCGCATAAGGAACGGGATGCAGGCGCTGGCCCGCCATGGCAACCAGCCGGCCGTCCCTGAAGATCCCTTCATAGTGACCGAATTCGATCGTACGTGAAAGAAAAGGCCCCGGTTTGGTCCTGCCCGTCAGGTCCAGCATCTCGGGAATGTTCGCTTCAGTCAGGGGAACTGCGGCCGGGTCATGCTCACAGACCGGCCCATCCTGCCAGACCATCTGCATCAGTGGTTTATTCAATGCGATCTTCCAGTTTTCCGGAATAGCGATCTCCCGGGGAGTAAACAGCACAACAGGCACCTCGCCGTCAAGCAGGTCATACAATTCCATGAGCTGTTCCACGGAATTATCTTTCAGTCCGGCAAAAGCACCTATTCCGGGATCCAGGAATCTGACGAAGCCGCCGCCCCCGGAGATCCGCGCGTTGCCGGTAGTCAGTGCATGGTATATGGGATTATCTAGAATATGTTGCACGACAGTAGGGTATTTGATTCAACTTATTTACGGCCACCGTTCCACCATTCCTCCTGGGGATGATGTTCGCCGATAATAACCGGTTCCCCAATCATTGGCGTGGTGTACGCGGCCCCTGCCTTCCGGGCAGCGCTCACGAACCTGCTCACAGGTTCGTCCCACCGGTGGAATGCCAGTGCAAATTTTCCCCAGTGAACAGGCATGATCAATTTCGCGCCGAGGTCGGCTCCCTCACGAATCAGTTCTTCAGGCATGGAATGAATGAAGGGCCAGGCGGCATTGTACTGCCCGCACTCCAGAATAGCGAGGTCAAACGGTCCGAATTCGTCACCGATCGCCTTGAAGTGCTGATCATATCCGGAGTCGCTGCCCACAAATATCCGGTATCCATTCAGCTCCAGAACAAAGGACGCCCAAAGGGAACCGTTCCGGCGGAGTCCGCGACCCGAGAAGTGCCTGGCCGGCGTGGCAGTGATCCGGAAGCCGGCCTGCAGCTCTTCTCCTTCCCACCAGTCCAGCTCGCGAATCCGGTCCGAGGCGATATTCATTCGTTTCAGGTCCCTGCTGACCCCGAGGGGCATGATGAAGCGGCCCGTCCGCCCGGACAGGGACCCGATCGTTGCCTTATCCAGGTGATCATAGTGGTTATGAGTGATGATCATCGCATCAATGTCGGGCATATCGGGTGTTTTGTACAGGTCCGATCCTTCGAAGGCCCGGATGTAAAAACGAAAAGGCGAGGCATGGCCGCTGAAAACCGGGTCCACCAGAATATTTGTTCCCTGGCAGTGGATCAGGTAGGACGAGTGACCGAACCAGATAACAGTCGGCTTTTCCGAATAATAGTTCTTCAGGTCGGTTTTCCGGGCGGGAACAGCCGACGGGGGGGTAACGACCCTGTTTTTAAAAAAGAAGTCCTTCATAACCGACAACATGCTCACGCCCTCCGCGAGCTGTGGAGTTTCGGAAATGTTCCGGAATGAACCTTTATGATGCCGTGACCGAAAATTCTGCATACTTCTGATGCCCGCAATATACCTCCTTGTATCAAAAATCGGGCGCTCCTGCCTGTAAAAATACGTTCCCATGACGACCCGTCGGGGGCGGTCCCCCAGCCGGATTGTAACATCTGTATTTTGAGCTGCTGTTTTCCGGGGTATAACGTTAATTTTAGCGCCAGTACTTTCAGTAAACGCACGAACATGAACCGTTTTCTCATTTGTATCCTGACCTTCTTCGCATTTTCAGCAAGCGCTCAGGACTTCAGTATTATTCCGAAACCCGTAGCCCTGACTCCGGGAAAAGCCGGCGCTTTTTTCACGATTGATTCGTCGACCACGATCGTGGTCCGGGACTCAAGCGCCCTGAAATCGGCTGCTTTTCTGAAGGACTATCTTGCATCCTATTACCATACCAAACTGACGGTCAGTTCGAAAGGCAATGGCAGGAACACCATCCAGCTGGAAACCGGAAAGGTCAGTGATCAGGTGCCCGGAGCTTATACCTTTCAGGCTGCACCCGAAAAGATCCGTATCACCGGGTTCGACGACCAGGGGGTCTTCTATGGCGTCCAGACACTTATCCAGCTGCTGCCTGCAGCGGATCCGGCACCCGCACGGGTTCCGGCGGTCGCCATCCGGGATTACCCCCGCTTCCAGTACCGCGGCCTGATGCTTGATGTCAGCCGCCATATTTTCCCGCTGGATTTCATCAAGAAATATATTGATTATATCGCCCTGCATAAAATGAACTACTTCCACTGGCACCTGACCGATGACCAGGGCTGGCGCATGGAGATCAAGAAACATCCCAAACTGACCGAGGTCGGCGCCTGGCGCAACGGAACCATCATCGGGCTTTTCCCGGGAACAGGTAATGACAGCCTTCGCTATGGCGGGTATTACACCCAGGACCAGATCAGGGAGGTGATCCGTTATGCCGCAGACCGGCATATCACCGTTGTTCCGGAGATCGATATTCCGGGACATTGCATGGCGGTTCTGGCCACCTATCCGGAACTCAGCACCACACCGGACCTTCCCAAGGAAGTTGCCCAGACCTGGGGGATCTATAACCGGCAGAACAATGTCCTGGTCCCTTCCGAAAAAACGTTCAGTTTCCTGGAGGATGTTCTGAGCGAGGTCGCAGCGGTATTCCCGTCGCCCTATATCCATATCGGAGGCGACGAAACTGCAAAGAAATGGTGGAAGGAATCGCCCGCCGCCCAGTCATTTATGAAAGAGCACGGACTGAAGGATGAAAAAGCTCTTCAAAGCTACTTCATTCACCGCGTCGAGAAATTCCTCAACGCCCGTGGAAAAAAGATCATCGGGTGGAACGAGATCCTGGAAGGCGGGCTCGCTCCGAACGCGGTAGTGATGAGCTGGCAAGGGATCAAGGGCGGGATTCAGGCCGCAAAAGAACAGCATCCGGTGATTATGACACCGAGCTCCCATCTCTACCTAAATCACACACAGGCAGCCAAAGAGGATTCGCTGACCGCTGTCGGGCGCCACATTTCGCTGGAACTGGTCTATTCCTTCGATCCAGTTCCGGCTGAGCTGACGCCTGCAGAAAGCAAATATATTTGGGGAGCGCAGGCCAATATCTGGACCGAATATATAGCCAATCCGTCAAAGGTGGAGTACATGTTATTCCCCCGGCTGAGCGCACTGAGTGAGATGGTATGGACACCCCAGGCATTCAGAAATTTTGAAGACTTCAGAAAAAGGCTTCCTGCGCAGTTCCGCAGGTATGACCTGTGGAACGCCAATTACAGCCGCGAGTTCTTCAAACAGCAGGCGGCCCCGGAAAAAGCGCCAGGAAAATAGATGACGGACATTCATCTCCCGATATTTCCAGGGTCCGGTTTCTCATTGAAGCCGGGATCTTTTTATGACGGGGTCAAGTTGAAGGTATCAGCCACTTTTCGGCGATCCTCTGGACGGTATTGTAATTCCTTGTCGTCATATGGCTGCCGAACATTTGTTCCAGTCCGTCCATCGCCTTGGTGGTCTGACTCAGCCGAAGGTCCAGAACGCTGCAGACGGTCCGGTCCCGGACTTCCAGAATCGTAAAGGCACCGTCAGGCGAAATCCATGGCAGATCCGGGCTTACCCTGGCCGGGCCCGTAAGAAAAGAGCAATAAAGCCGCGTATCCGGCGTGACCACCGCCCCGGCAAACGGGTTATCATTGATCAGGTCCATAATCTCCGCCGATCTTCTCAAAAGGACCGGCACCGGAAATCCGAAGGCTTTCTTCAGATGATCGGAAAGTTTGTTCTCCAGAATCCCCGGGTCTTCCGGGCGCCCCTCAAACACCAGGTTGCCGGAGTTCAGCAGCGTGTCCGGGTTGCTGAAACCCAGCTTCAGCACCTCCTTTTTCAGGTCCGCCATAGGAAGTTTATGGTTTCCGCCTACGTTGATACCCCGCAGAAAAGCGATATATTTTTCTTGTTCCATCCGTTCGAAGTTACTGAAATATCGCTTCCGGCATGACAACGCTGTAAACTTAGATCCGGACTGTACCGGATATGGCATTCCCGGAATTCCACGGATTCTCCGGGGGGCCCGATAACTCAGCTGCGCTCCCTGCCGGGGTCATTCGCATCATCTTCCAGGAACTGCTCTTCAATGTATTTTATCCGGGTCTTTCCATGCGGAGCAGGGTCTCCGTCCGGACCCAGGTTTACGAAGACCATCTTGTCAATCGTCAAAATGCTCTTTCGCGTGATCTTGTTCCTGACTTCACACCGCATGGTCAGCGAAGTCCGGCCGAAATGGGTCGCCGTGATCCCGAGTTCAATGATATCCCCCTGCCGGGCGGAACTCACGAAATTGATCTCGGAAATATACTTGGTGACCACACGCGGAATCTCCAGCTGCACGATCGAATAGATGGCCGCCTCCTCATCGATCCAGCGCAACAGGCTGCCACCGAAAAGGGTTCCGTTGGCGTTCAGGTCTTCAGGCTTTATCCACTTTCTGGTATGAAAATTCATGCGCAAGGGTTGATCGGGTGCTTGATACCAAGAGGAACAGCCCGGGCCGGCGTTGGTTTGCCCGGTCTCCGAATTGATAAACCTACCGCCTGATTGTTTATCTTAGCCATTCTGATCAAGTACACGTGGCAGTAACATCCTACATCAGTCTGAAACAGTTGCTCTATGGGCTTCAGCACCAGCTGAGGCAGGCCTTTCCTGCTTCCTACTGGATCAAGGCGGAGCTGGCGGGCGTGCGCCGTTCGGGAAGCCATGTATACTTCGACTTCCTTGAGCTGGATAAGGGTGCCAAGGTGGCCCAGATCCGCGGTACGGCGTTTTACGGCGAGGGGACCGCCGCGATTGCGGCCTTTGAAAAAGAGACCGGACAGGCTTTTGCCAACGGTATCCGGATCGGTGCCCGGGTTGGCGTTAACTTTCACCCGGTATACGGTCTGAGCCTGGTCCTTTACGAGCTGGATGCGCAACTGACGCTTGGCGGGATTGAACTGCAGCGAAAGGAAACGCTCGACCGGATTCTGCGCGAATACCCCCGGATGATCCGGTTCATTGACGGCAAATTCCACACGCCGAACAAAGAACTTATACTTTCCCCGGTCATTCAGCGGATTGCCCTGGTAACTTCTTATGGTTCGGATGCCTATAATGACTTTATGCATTGCCTGGCATCCAATGAATCCGGTTACAGGTTCAGCGTGGATAATTTTCACGTACTGGTCCAGGGATATGGAGCCCAGGCGTCCCTGACCAGTGCCCTTGCCCGGATCCGGGATCTTGGTACATACGATGCGGTCGTCATCACCCGCGGCGGCGGAGCACCGGCGGACTTCCTTGCCTTTGACGATTATTCCCTGGCGCTCCAGGTTGCGACTTTTCCTGTCCCGGTGATCACCGGCATCGGACATCATACCAATCAGGGAATCTGTGATTTCTTCGCCAGTGTCCATACCAAGACGCCGACCATGGCAGCACAATTCATCGTGGACCGGAACCTGGCGTTTGAGAGACGCTTGCTCGAATTATCGGGCGCGGTCCGGGAACGAAGCGCGCAGATGCTCCGGGACCATCAGCAGCAGATGGACGAACTTCGCCGCGACCTCAAAGACTCAGCTCAGGCCGTATTGTCCGGCTCGGCCGAACGTATCCGGTTCCTGCAGGGTTCGGTAAGCACCAACGTCTCGGCCCTGGTCACCCGCCAGGCAAGTTTGCTTCAAACCCGCCAGGTCAGCCTCAGCAACCAGGCCCGGATCCTGTTAAGCGGATTTGCAAGCGTGCTCGCAGGTAAAGCAGCCTCCCTGACTTACCTGCCGCACCAGCGGATCAGGATCGAAAAGCAAAAGACCGCCGGCCTGACGGAGCAGCTCCTGGAGCGGGCTCCAAGATTAATCACGTCCCAAAGAAAAGAACTCGACTTTTATAAGGAGAACATCCGCAATCTGAGTCCTGCCAGGATACTGGAACGTGGTTTCGCCATGGTCCGGAAGAACGGACAGATCCTTTCCGGTCCGCAAGAGGTCCTGCCGGGAGATAACCTTGAAATCATCCATGGCGATTCACTGATCGAAACAGAAGTCTTAAAAAAATCCAAATACGATGGAAGAGAATTTAACTTATGAGGCCGCTTACAGCGAGCTCGAACAGATCTATAGCCAGATCAACAATGAACAGGTCTCCATTGATGATCTGGCGCTGAAGGTCAGGCGTGCAGCGGTTCTGATCAGCTTTTGCCAGAACAAGCTCCGGAACACCGAACAGGAAATTAACAATATCATTTCAGCCATGCCCGGCAGTCAGCCGAACGCCGGTAGTCTGTCCCCCGGTTCCGAAGACCAGGACAGCCTTCCACTTTAGTTTTGGGGCCGGGAACCACATATTCAGTGGTTTTCGACGTAGTTCTTGAAGTTATTCAGGATCGCCTGCCATCCCTGCTTCTGCATATCCACCGGGTTCACCGACTCTGAATCAAATACGATCTCGACCCTGGTTCCACCATCTTTCGGTTCCATGGTGGTAGTTGCCTGCCGGCCGTCTGCCATCGAATAAGTAATCTTTTCGGGCTCGACCACTTCCTCGTAGACAGCTTCGAAGTCGAACCCAAAACTCCCGTCTTTTGCTTCCATCCGGGAGAACATCCTGCCGCCCGGGCGCAGATCGTTTTCTGATCTGGGGCAATGCCAATCATCAGAAGCGAAGTTCCACTTTGTAATGTGCTCCGGACGGGTATAATAATGCCACACTTTCTGTACATCTGCCCGGATGTCTGCATCCACTTTGATTCTGGTTGGTTCCATTGCGTTTAAGATTTAAACAAATATCCTGAGGGGAACCGAATTGCGGGCGGTGCAAAAACGTCAGTTTTATGGCTATTTCCGACACACTCTCCGGAAAACACTTAAAATCACTATTATTAAAGAATTTTTAACCAACATCAGGAGACCTTTCATTTACATTAAGAGTACCATGTCCCATCCATCCCGTACCAAACCGCATTTCTCAGTCCTGGACGGACTCCGCGGAGTCGCCGCCCTGGCCATCGTCGTGTTCCATTTCATGGAATGGGTCTTTACAGATTTCAATCAGAATTTCATCGGCCACGGCTTCCTGGCTGTCGACTTCTTTTTCTGCCTCTCAGGATTTGTAACCGGCTATGCCTATGATGACCGGCTTGGCACTACCGGCATATGGAACTTCTTTAAACTCCGCATGATCAGGCTCCATCCGCTGGTGGTCCTGGGTACCGTGCTCGGACTCCTGACTTTCCTGTTCGATCCGTTTGGGGAACCGGCCGTCTATTCCGCCGGCCGGCTGGCACTGATCTTCCTGTGTTCCCTGCTCATGATCCCTTTTCCGGTCATGGAGGATCGTGGATTCAACAACTTCGGGCTTAATGCACCATCCTGGTCCCTGTTCTGGGAATACGCCGCCAACATCGTTTATGCATTGATCCTGATCCGGCTTTCACGCCGGAGCCTCATCCTTTTGGCTGTCCTTGCAGCGCTGACGCTCTCTCTTACCGGCTACAGGCATGAAAATCTGCTCGGGGGATGGAACGGCGAAACGTTCTGGGACGGCGGCGCGAGAATCTTCTATTCCTTTACTGCGGGACTTCTGATTCATCGATCCCAATGGATCATCAGGAACAATCTTGGTTTTACCGGCCTGTCGTTACTGCTCATCGCGGCGTTCATTTTCCCGGGAATTGCTGGCTGGAACTGGTTGACCGAATTAGTGATCGTTCTGCTTTACTTTCCGCTGCTGATCATGCTTGGTGCCGGAACGAATCTGTCAGCCAGCATGAAGCAGGTGTGTGTGTTTTCCGGCCAGATCTCCTACCCGCTGTATATGACCCATTATGCGTTCATCTGGATCTTCGGCAGCTACCTCATCAGCAATAAGCCGGACCAGTCCGAGCTTACGCTGGTCATAATCAGCGGCACCATCCTGCTTGTCGTGCTTGCGTACATCGTGATGATTGCCTATGACATTCCGGTGCGGAAATACCTGACCCGCAAAAAACAAAAGGCTGCAGCGCCATCCGGGCTTGCCGCCCCCGGCGACCAGGCCCGTCTGCGGGAACCGGTACCTGAAAACCCGGGGCTCGGGTAGACCGATGAGATTCCGGAGAAAGAGGGGCCCGCACACTTGAACGGATCTCCGGTCATCCACCGGGCATGCAGACCACCTGCACCGCTCAGGCGCCGGCGCGCTCCGCAATCTTCACTTTCCTTCGGTTATCGGCCGGTTTTTCATCGATCAGCAGGTAATTGGGGTCGATTCCCGCCTCAAGGGGCTTCTCCCGCACAATGATTTCAAACACCCCGCGTCCGGTATGGACCGGGTGTTTCATCAGGTAAAGGATCTTATTCCCGGAACCGAAGATCCCGACCTCAACAGAATCCTGTAATGGGACCGCCTTTTCGTTTCCGGCACTGTCAACCTGAAATTTTTGGACGTTTATCCCGATCCTCACTTTATAGTTCCCCGAACGGAGCCTGGTGGCCACGGCCTCGTCCGTCTTCAGTTCCCAGAGCGTATTCCTTTCAAACAGGTCCTGCAACAGGGAACGGTATGCAAGGGGTGTCACCTGTCTAAGTTCCGCATAAAGGTCCCGCGTCGTGGCCAGGCGCGGTCCGCGCAGGTGCTTTTCAAGCATGCCTCTGAGTGCCGAATCCACCCGGTGACGCCCGATATACCGGCTCAGGGCATAGAAGGCAAAAGGCCCTTTCCGATAAGCCTGGTAGGAGTTTACCGCCTGAAGTAACGGAACGGCGGACCTTACGGGCTTGATGGGATATGGTTGACGCATCATCGCACGGAGCCGCTCCAGTTGCTGGAAACCCAGAGCCTCCTCCATGACCCCCATGGCCGAGTACCAGGCAAGGCTTTCTGCAAGCACCGGTGCGCCGGCGACAGCGGCGGGCTTCAGCTGGTGCCCCCACCACTGATGGGCCACTTCATGGGCCACCACGGCGAACGGCAGATCGAGCGCATTCGGGTCACCTTGGGGGTTCATCAGCGAAAACCCTTCGCCGAAGGTCACCTGCATTGCTTCGGCATGCATTCCCATGATCTTACCGGCTTCTTCTATCAGCCGGAGCTGATGGTAGGGATAAGGACCATACCGCCGGATGTGATAGTCAAGAGATGCCTGCATGCTACGGAACATCCGGTCGAGATTCAGCTTGTGACCGGGGTGATGAAGGATCTGAATCCTGATCCCCCGGTGCATGCCTTCTTTTACCGCGTAACGGGCGGAAAAGACCGCGTACTGATTCTGCATCGGAACATCCGTTGCATAATGAAAGTAGCTCCGACCATTCCTGAACCAGGACCGCCGGAGTGAGCCCGGTGCAACCGCTGTCTGATCCGGGTCGGTACTCACCACAGCTTCAAAGCGGATCTGCCGGGCAGCCGCCAGGATCCGCCCGGCATCGGCTTCGTCAAGGTCCGGAACCGGTGGCCGGGCTGGCAGTCCCATGGCGCGTCGGTCCGAGGCGCCCCGGATCTCGCGACTGGACTGGTAGCCGATCGCGGGCAGCCATTCCTCATTGGCGATATAAGTGCCGTTCTCCGTCACCGGGGATCCGGCACCCCGGTTTCCGAATCCCCGGGCCCGGATCCGCACTTCAAACCGAAGCTCCAGGGAGTCTCCGGGCTGGAGCGCTCTTCTCAGCCTGTAAACCTGATAGCCCAGAGCAGCATCTGCCAATACCCGCGATGCAGCCGGCCCGACATGGACGATCCGCATTTCCACACCCGGAGGCGTAGAAATATGGATCGAATCGATAGCACGCGGATGTTTGTTGACCAGCCGGTAGAGACCTGAGATCTTCGCTTCGCGGCTCTTGGGATAGATTTCGATTTCCAGCTTTGTGCCGCACAGCTCCGGTTGAATTACTCCGGCAAACCGGCTGAAACAGCGTTCATAGGCTGCCCTGGCGGACATCCGGTCGGCAGCAGTCTGATACTTGTTGATGACATTCGTATTGTACCAAATAAATACGCCCAGTCCGAAAACCAGTATCAGGCTGGCCACGCCGAAACGCATAGCGGGCCTGGTGAAACGGCGCCGCGCCAACAGCAGCCGGCCCTTCAGGTCGCTTTCCCGTGTCCGCACCCACAGCAGGTTTGCAGCAAGGCTTAACAGCAGCGCCCAGGCAGCCCAATACAGCCTGAACCAGAGCCAGGGTTTAATGGAAGATCCGAAGCCGCGCATTTCGGAGTAGGACCACCAGGGACCATTGCCAAACAGTAACAGATTATGCTCGAAACCAATCAGTGAACCGAAGGCGATCAGCCCATACAGCGACAACGCGACCAGGTGACCTGCCGCTTTATGATTGACCGTAACATGGATCACGATAGCTAAACTGGCAAACAACAGATAGTCAGGTAACTGGAGTCCGAACATGACTTTGAAAAGAAGTCCGGTTTCAGGATCGTGAAGACCGAGCCTGGCCTGGATCAGCATTCCGGCAACAGTCAGCAGGGCGGTCCATAGAACCATCATCAGACTAAGCGCTAGAAACTTGCCGAGAAAAAAGGCCCAGGCCGGAACAGGTGCCGTGTTTGTCATAGCGTCCGTACCGGCTTCCCGCTCCCGCCAGATGACCTCGCCCGCGTAAAAAATGATGAGCAGCGGGATGATTACCCAGATCGTAAAGGGATTGGTCACCGGGCCTGTAAGAAAAGTGATCAGGTACCCGGTCCGGGGTTCCAGCGGCACTCCCATATTGTTCATCCGGAGCGGAACTGTCAGAATCGCCAGGGCCGCAATGATCGTCAGCAGGAAAAGTCCCGACCGACTGCCTGCGAGCTGAAAAAAAGTAACGCGGAAAATACTGAACGTCTGGCGGACCCGGGTAGACGGACCGAAGGAACGACTGAAGGCAGGAACGGCATCATGGTAACTGACCCTCTCTCCGGCAACTTTCCGCGGGCGGAAGATCCGGACGCGTGCTCCGTCCGGGTTGGAATAGGTGAACCGAAACCGCAGGTGCATGAACAGCAGGACCAGGCAGCCAACACCGGTCCACAACAGACGGTTGAGCAGAATCGGTCCCTCCAGTACGAGCAACCGGGTACCTTTCTCTATGGGCGTCCAGGTCGATGACAGGTCACTTACGATGGTCATCATGCCGACGGGGTCGAGCAGCCGGGCCAGATCGGCCCTCCCGAGTACCATCCCCACCATGATACTGAGCCCGTAAGCGCTAAAGAAGAACACCAGGCTCGCCAGATAGGCCGCTTTTGCCCGGCGAAGCAGCGCTGCAAAGCAAAACTGCACCGCGGTAGCAATAAAGGCGTTGGGCAGGCAAACGTAGGCAAACGCCGTCGCATACCCCTCAGGCCTGAAAGGCCCGACCACATGGGGATCGGTTCCGGGCAGGTAGACCGCGGCCAGAATGCCCAGGGGAATGCCAAGCAGCACCCCCGCATTCAGCAGGAAAGCAGCTGCGAACCGTCCGAACAGGTAGGCAGATTTACTTACCGGGGCTGTGTAGGTCAGGGAGTGCATTCGCGACTCCACATCCCTGGCGGCAGCCTCACCCGCGACCGGAGCTCCTGCAAGAAGCCAGACCAGCGTTCCGAACACGCTCACTACAGCGATCACGAAAGGCGAGTTTACGTAGAACTCATCGTACAGGGCGTCCGCAAGAAAATTCATCCGGACCTGCAATCCGGCAACGAGCGCCAGGAGACCAAACGTCAGCCACGCCGGCACCCGGCGGAACTGGTACAGGAACTCAAAACGAGCGATTTTCCAGAACATCATGACCGGACCTCCTGTTCCCCGCTCCTGCGGTGCCTGCCGATATGTCCCCCGATGGCACTGAAGTAGACGTCCTTCAGGTCGGGCGGGACCGGCTGAAAACCTGGTCCAGGACAGGATTCACAATATACGTTGACCAGTGTACGCCCTCCGAGCAGGCGGGTAGAGATCACCGGAAACTCACACGCCACATCAGCATACTCCTCCCGTTTGGCAACCCGCTGCCAGATCCGCCCTTGCAGGTCGTCTATCCGCTGCGAAGGTTCACCTTCCAGCAGGATCTCCCCCCGGTTGATGATGGCCATGCGCGTACACAGTTCGCTTACATCCTCTACAATATGCGTAGAGAGAAGCACCACGCTGTTTTCGCCAAGTTCGCTCAGCAGGTTCAGGAACCGTACCCGTTCCGCGGGATCCAGACCTGCCGTTGGCTCATCGACGATCATGAGCCGGGGATTGCCAAGCAGGGCTACGGCTACGCCAAACCGCTGCCGCATACCGCCCGAATAGCCGCCAAGTTTCTGTTTGCGGACGTCCCACAGGTTAGTCTGGCGCAATAGTGCTCCGACCACTTCCCGGCGGGCCCGGCGTTCGGTAATACCTTCAAGCACTGCGAAATGATCCAGCAGATTCTCTGCACTTACCTTGGGATATACCCCGAATTCCTGAGGAAGGTATCCGAGCGTCTTACGGATCTCGTCCTTCTGTTTCAGCACGTCTGTATCGCCGTTTCCGCGGCCAGAACCGATGAGATGAACACTGCCATGGTCGGGTTCCTGCAACGTTGCCAGAATCCGCATCAGCGTCGATTTTCCTGCGCCGTTGGGACCCAGCAGGCCATACATCCCGGCCGGGATGGTAAGTGAGATGTCTTTCAGGGCCTGTACTCCGTTGGAGTAGGTCTTAGAGATATGACTGATTTGAAGTTTCATCAGGGTCTGCGCCGATCTAAATGAGAAAAAAGGTGTTCACTGATTGAAGAAATGAAATACATACCTGCAGACATCTCATTGAAAATCAAAAACAAACGGAAACAGGAATGTGACCATCATGGTCCAGATGACATACACCGGAAGAAAAAAGGCGATCGCGTTTCCGACACCGTTGGTCTCTTTACTCCCGAATACCATACGGAACAGTTGCCTGGTAACGATCAGGAGGTGGATCAGGATGAGCATATTTCCGCCCAAAACGGCCGCCCGGTTCGGAGTGATGCCGAATTCCGCAATCCGGAATATGATAGCAGACAGCGCTACTCCGTTCACAATGATCGTTACCAGCGAAAGCAGTAACAAAATCCATGTCTCAGCCCGGCTTTTGCTGCGGGAGGTGCCGGCAACAGAAAAGAAAATGATCGCCATAACGCCCACCAGCAGCACGTTGAAAAGCAGCAGGAACTCACGGTCATTGTAAGGGTCTTTCCCTGCATAAATCATCGCCCCAAGGTAGATCACGAGCATGACCAGAACCAGCGGACTGAAGATCCTTGCGATCACCGGTGAGACCTTCCCTACCAGATGGGGATTCGTGCGCGTCAGGTAGGTGCCCAGGATTGGCGCAGCCGGAAGTCCGAACACCACCACGTACTGAAAATAAAACTTTTCGATCTGAAGACCGATCAGGCTGAAGAGATTGATGGTGATCGCAGTCATGATGCCGGCAGCGATCATGATCAGGGTGGTCATCACGACCAGATCACCGTTGTATTTCAGAAAGCCCAGCCGTTTCTCCACGTCGTTTCTATATCCCCCTACAAAGGAAAACCCAAGAATACTCCAGAGAAACAGGACCAGGTGGATACAGGACAATACCAGCGTGTCACTTTTCTGATTGACCGGAAGCGTATTGATGAAGATCAGTCCAGCCAGCATCGTTCCGGCGATCACCGCGATCTTTCCCGGGGACAACTGGTTTTTCCAGGCGAAGTATGCAGCCAGCCCGGGGAAAAGGATAAATCCGATATTCCGCGGATAAAAGAAGTCTTCATTAATGCCGAAGATCTCCGGCAGTTTCGCGATCAGCCCTGCAATCAGCGCAATAAGGGCGATAAACAGAAGTTCGCGGGGCGCGCCATAGCGGATATCGTCACTTTCGTAGTTAAGCCGGGCATTCCAGAAGTCTGCGACAGCATTTCCGCGGACTTCAGGATAGAGCGAATTGAATCCGCGGGTGAACCGGCTCTTATCGGTCCGGTACAGCTTTTCGAGCGCTCCCGGGTCATTCAGATGTGCAATGATTTGGTCTCTCATGTTCTTAAAATTTAGCTATTTTATTTCGGACTATTCACTGCTTATTAGTTCCACATCGTACCGTTCAGGCCCAGGACAGTACCGAGCCACAAAGCAACCAGGAACCCGATCAAGCCCACCAGGATGGCTACGGTCCGGTTCATGCCGCGTGAGCTCAGAAAATACATGAAAGAACAGAACAGGCCACCCATGGCGCCTGCAACGGGCGTTATGATCAGCGGCTTAACCTGCCAGAATCTGGGCCATGCCGGGTTCGGCTGATCTACACCGAATACGAAAAAGGAAATGGCCACCAGGGCGATGGCGCCGCCGATTAACATGGGTTTGGCCACCAGGAGCGGTCCCTGCGATGGGGTTGCGGAATTGTTTGACTGTGTCATGATTGTTGTTTTTGATTGGTTATGAATCGGTTTATCTGTTAATTGAAGCCTGAAAAGAACTTTGCATTTCAAAGTGTTAACATAAAAAAAATCAGCGCAGGCCGTTCAGGGCCATCATCGAGCTCAGCAAAAGAAGGACGGCGTACATCAGGATGCTGATCGTGATGCCCAGGAAAAAATAGATCCCGCCCTTGTCCCTCATCGGCTGCATGCTGTCATAGATCAGCCCCCCAAGCGCCCCCGCAGTAAGGACGACGAGGTAGGAAAAGAGCATCCATCCCCCCGTGCCAACCTGCCGGCTGCCCGGAAGCAGGAACAGGATAGTGAGTAAGATCGCTGCGAGCCCCGCTCCCAGCACGATCCTCAGGAAGCGCGTATTCGCGCGCTTATCTGCTATTACAGGTAGTTCGGTTATCGTATTCATATCATTTTATTTTTGTGATTTAATCAGCTTCTCCAATACTTTCAGATGATCCTCAAAAGCCCTCCTGCCTTTCGGAGTCATCAGGTATTTCGTATTCGGCTTCCGGCCCACAAAGGATTTCTCCACTCCGATAAATTCTTCCTTTTCCAGCGCCTTCAGGTGACTGGCCAGGTTTCCGTCCGTGACGTCCAGGTAGTCCTTCAGCACGCTGAAATCAAGCATTTCGTTCACCGCCAGGGCGGACATGATGCCCAGCCTGACCCGGCTCTCAAATGCTTTATGTAAACCCTCAATTAATATCTTCACCGCTCGTACCTGTAATACACATAAATGCCATAAATGATATGGGCCACGCCGAATCCCAGCATCCACAACAGCAGTCCGTACCCGATGATCCATGAACCCAGAAGCCCCAGGGCGATTTCCGCCAGACCCAGCACCTTCACTGCGTCATAGGTGAACTTACTGGCGTTGAACAGTGCCAGCCCATAGAACAAGAGGGAAAACGGCGCAATCAGGCCGGTCAGACCTTCAGACAGCAGCATAAGGATCAGGGCCGAGCCGGCTAGAAGCGGAACCGCCATGCAGATCAGGAGCTGCTTTGCCGACGGCTTCCAGAGCGTCTCTCCCCGTTTGTTCGCCCTCCGGTAGGAAAAGTACACCGCGGTGCAAAGTGCCAGGATCAGAATGATCATTGCCAGCAACACGATTCTCGTCATGTCGGCATCGGACTGGTTACCCGCAATCTTGTCCGGATTGAAGCCATACACTTTACTGGCGACATAACCGCCGGCCAGGGCATAGACACCGGCAAGTATGCCCGCCCAGCCGGAAAGCGACACAAATTTCGAAGACCGCTCCATCATGGTTCGGATCTCTACGATATCCCGGATATAATCCTGTTCGTTTTTCATCTAAAAGTACTTTGTTTTTCAAAGTTAAATCAGATGTTTGGATTTTGCAAAAAAACCGGCCACTTTTTTCTCCTCTGGGCGTACTTCTGCAGAAAATTTTGTCCCCAATGCCTGGCGATACCGGCCAGCCCCGTTCCAAAAATTCGTATCTTTATACATGGACGGATGTCCGTAAAACGATCGATTTTATGAAAAGATGGATCATGCAATGCTCCTGGATGCTGCTGGTGGCCGGAGCATGTAATACCGGCGATAAGACCGGCGCCGGCAACGACAGCCTTGCAACCCGGGCCGACGAGGTCATGGGCAGCCGGAAATGTTATCTTGCCGTCTACCAGAAGGATACGGTCTTTTTGAACCTGGGGCCGGTCCGCAAGGGGGAAGTAACCGGCAACATGGTGATGCGGTTGAGCGGAAAGCCGGAGAACAACGGCACGCTTGAGGGCCGGTTCAGCGGGGACACGCTGTACGCGGATTACACCTTTACAACGGGAGAAAAAAAAGAGGTCTTCAAAAACCCTATGGCTTTTTTAAAGGATGGCGACAAACTGATACTGGGCGCAGGGGTCATCGAAACATACCTCGGAAGATCGTACCTGTCCAAAAAGGAACCGGTCAGTTTCGAAAAAGCCAAGTACACGTTTGATCCGGCGGCCTGCAACTAGGCTTTGCTACCGGTTAACCTTCCATCGGGACGATTCATCCTCAAGAAGTTCCTTTCCCCAGACCGGAAGTTCTGCCTTGATCAGCTCAACGGCTTCCTGGCAGGCCTCGGTCGCAGCCTTTCGGCGCCTGGACGATGTGAAGACAAACAGGCATATTTCCCCGGCGGCAACTTTACCGAGGCTATGGAATACATGCATGCATGTCAGGTCGTATTTCGAAAAAAGGGACTCCCGGATCTCAGACATCTTCTCCAGTGCCATCTCCTCATAGGCGGTGTAGTCGATGGCCATCACCCTCCCTGAACCGGTCACATCCGCTCGGACCTGTCCCAGGAAGATGCTGTGTGCACCGATCTCTGTCCTGAAGCTGTGCTTCTGTATACTTTCCGCAATAAAAGACGCCGGTATGGGCCCATCCGTAAAGATATTTTTCAGTTTTTGTCCGCTCATTGGGTATTGAATTACTGTTTCAGGGCGACAATCCCGCCGCGAAGGCTGTAAATTGTCTTTTCTTTAAAGGCGTCCGCCAGCAGCCGGGCAGCCACCAGGCTGCGCTTTCCTGACTGACAAACCGTAATGATGTTCGGCACGCCGGACACGTCCAGACTTCTCTGCAGTTCGGAAAGCGGGATGCGGAGGTGCGCGCACTCATCCAGCAAAGGCTCCTCCCCGTGCTCCCGTACATCTATCACGACAACATCTTCCTCCCGGCACAATCTGGTGAAGCCGGCCGCATCGATCTCTTCAAAACCATTAAGTGCGCAGTCTGCCTCATAGACTGTTTCAAGAAACGCAGATCTCGTCTGCGGCATATGGCTTTCGGCACGGGCATTTGGCGTGATGTCCCAGGTAAACCATTCGTTCCTGAGCATATGGTATGTCTGCAGCTTGCCGGCAAGGGATTCGCCGATCCCGGTCAGTAGCTTGATCACCTCGGCCGCCTGCAGGCTGCCGATGATGGCCGGCAGAACGCCCAGAACGCCAGCCTCAGCGCAGTTCGCGATTTCGCCGTTCTCCGGCGGCAATGGAAACAGGTCCCGGTAGCAAACGGGACGCTTCCCCGGATCGGTATGACAGTTAAACACAGCAAGTTGCCCTTCGTACCGTGAAACGGCCCCCTGAACCAGCGGCTTGGCCAGAAGGGAACAGGCATCCCCGATCAGGTACCGGGTCGGAAAGTTATCGGTGGCATCAACGATGACATCGAAGGTTTCCAGGATATCCAGGGCATTGTGCGTCGCGAGCCGGTGCATGTAGCTGATGACTTCAATCCCCGGATTCATGTCTGCAAGCCGGCCAGCAGCCGCGGTTACCTTCGGCTGACCGACATCCGCCGTAGTGAACAGGACCTGCCGGTGGAGATTGGAAAGAGAGACGGTATCATGATCAATGATACCGATCGTCCCTACCCCTGCTGCAGCCAGATATTGCAGCACCGGGCATCCCAGGCCGCCGGCACCCGCAACCAGCACCTTCGAGGAACGGAGCTTCTGCTGACCAGACTCGCCCAGTTCTTTCAGGATTACCTGCCGGTGATAGCGTTCTGAACGTATATCGTATTCCATACTACCCTCCTGAAAACGGAGGCAACAGAGCCACCGTCATTCCTTCGGCCAAGTCCGTGTTCTCATCAATCAGCTTCTTTCCGACCGCGATCCTATACGGGACCTGGCCCAGCGCGGGGAAGCCTGAATGAAGTTCCCGCTCCAGATGATCGGTGTCCCGGACACCTTCCAGTGCCAGGTCACTCCTGCCCGTTCTTTCCGCTAACTGCCCGAAAAAGATTACTTTGATTGCCATGCTATACGATGTCCGCTTGTCGTTAAACTCATGTCTCTATCGTCAGATCCCTGCATATACCAGCTTGCAGGCCGCCAACAAAAGCACAAATGCTAATATATGCTTTAATCGCTTCTGCTGAAAACGAAGCGCGCCGAAGTACCCCCCTGCGGCCCCGCCGGCAAATACGGCAGCGACGTAAACTACCATATCCGTGCTGAAACGGACCCCCTGGATGAGCTGACCGCTTAACCCGGATAATGAGTTTACCAGGATAAAAAGCGCGCTGACTGCCGCCGTCTGCTTCTGACCGGCCCAGCCCAGGAGCAGCACCACGGGCGAAAGCAGGATACCGCCGCCTATACCGATCAGACCGGACAGAAGGCCGATCGTGCTTCCGATGACCAGGGAGAGTACCGGATCCGGCTTTTTACTGCCCTGGTCATCCCGCGCTTCAAAGTAAAGGAACCGGGCAACCGGAACGAACAGCAGCAAGCCCAGTACCTGCTTGTAGACGGCGCCGTCGACATGGATCAGGCCCCCCAGGAATGAGCAAGGAACCGAGGCTAATGCAAAAGGTAAAAAAAGCCGCATATTGAAATGACCGGCCCTGTAAAACTGGACGAACGAGACGACCGATACGAATACATTCAGCAACAGTGCGGTCGGTTTCATCACTTCCGGAGTAAAATTAAAAATTGCCATCAGCGCCAGATATCCGCTTGCTCCGCCATGCCCCACCGAACCGTACAGGAATGAAACGATAAAAAGCAAGGAACAGAACAGGGCTAGACTCTCCATATGTGCATCGCGCCTGGCAGCAGGTGAACCTTTACCATTGTCCCTTCCTGAAAATCGGTCTGCTCTTCATCGAGCTGGATCAGGCAATTGGCACGCGCGAAGGAATGCATCCGGTATGATTCCTGAGCTCCCAGCGGCCATACCTTCTGACCGTCAAAATTCGCTTTAAGGAAATGTACCAGCCCCGCGGCTTTCTGCCAGGCAGTACCCAACGGAACCTGGATGCGGGGCAAATTCATTTTACGATTGCTGATCAGGCTCAGGGCCGGCAACACATACATATAGAAACATGTGAGCACCGATGACGGATTGCCCGGAAGTCCAAAAACGACCTTCTGATCGAGTTTTCCCGCAAACAGGGGCTTTCCCGGACGCTGTCTTACCTTATAGAATAATGGCGTTATTCCGCAGGCGGCAGCAGCCTGCGGAACAAAATCGTAATCACCTGCACTGACTCCTCCGGTCAACAGGACTACATCACTGCCGATGAGCGCATTATGCATCGCATCGGTCAGTTTTGCTGGATCATCCTCGACCCTGACAACGTGCACTGACCGGATATTCACCTGCTCCAGCGCAGCAATGAGCGTAAAGGAGTTCGACTCGTACACCTGACCATATTCAAGCTTCCGGCCAGGAGACTGCAGCTCGTTGCCCGTGACGATGATCGTAACGGCCGGATGCGGGAAAACCTCTGCCTGATCAAGACCTATTCCAGCAAGGAAGCCAATAGCAGCCGGAGTTAAAAGCGTTCCGGCCGGCAATGCCAGGCTTCCCTTGCTGATCTCGGAACCCTGCGGCCGCACATTTGTACCGTGACGGAGCTGTCCGTCCGCGACGATTAGTCGTCCGTCCACCACCTCTGCCTTTTCCTGCATCACGACGGTATCCGCTCCAGCGGGAACCGCAGCTCCGGTAAAAATCCGTGCGGCCGTACCGGGGACCAGGCTGGCCGGTGTCCCGTCTCCCGCAGCAATATGGCCGGTAATCTGCAATGGATCCTTCCCGGTCAGGTCGCTGAAAGCAAAAGCGTAACCATCCATCGATGATTGCGGAAATGCCGGGATATCGGCAACGGCGTAAACATCGTTGGCGAGCGTGAGGTCCCTGGCCATCGATAAAGCCACTTGCCGGGGTGGCAGCGGAAGGATATGCTTTTCAAGGATCGTTCTCGCTTCTGATATACCAATCATGTTCAGGTGTTTTAGTTCAGGCGGGCTATCAGCCGCCTATGGTGATCATACTACGGTTTTCAATCTGGTCGGCTGGCAATGTCGCAAAGTCCGGGACGAGCTGCCCGCCCAGTTGCACCGCTTTTCCCCGCACATTTTCGTGAATGAGCTTCAACAGGTCACCACCGTTGCGGTATGCCGAAAGCAAGTCGGATTCTTCCCTGGAAAACAGGCAGTTCTTCAGTTTCCCGTCGGCCGTCAGCCGCAACCGGTTGCAGTCGCCGCAGAAATGTGAACTCATGGTACTGATTACTGCAAACGTTCCCGCATGCCCCTGAACCCTGAATTTCTTGGCCGTTTCATGATTCGCGCGCTGTAACGGGAGATAGTCATACTTCAGGGCGATCGTTTGCAGGATCTGTTCAAGGGTCACCACCTGGTTGCTGCTCCATCGGTTTCCGCTGAACGGCATGAACTCGATGAAACGTACATGGACAGGAACCAACCGGGTCCATTCAACAAAATCGTTGATTTCATCATCATTGAGATCTTTCATCACCACAACATTGACCTTGACATGAAAATCCATTGCAAGCAGACGCCGGATATTATCCATGACGAGCTCAAATTGCGGTCTCCGGGTGATCTTCGTGAACTTTTCTGCCTGCAGCGTATCCAGGCTGATATTGACCGACTTTATACCGGCTTCCTTCAGTACATCAGTGAACTGATGCAACCGGGTGCCGTTTGTGGTCAGCGTGAGCTCAACGGGGAGTCTAGCGAGGCGCCGGATAATATCCGCCGCATCTTTGCGGACCAGCGGCTCCCCGCCGGTAAGCCGGATCTTGCTCACCCCTTCCTTTACGAAAATTTCGGCAATGGCCCCGATCTCAGATACCTGCATAAGCCCGGATGCCGGAGTAAACGAATAGGATTCGTCCGGCATGCAGTAAAAGCAACGCAGGTTGCAGTTATCCGTCAGTGAAATGCGGAGATAGTTATGCAGCCGGTTATGGGCATCTCTGATCATTAAGCGTCTTTTATAATGTTTTGGTAATCGGCTTCCGTGTCTATGTCGATGGTACCCTCGGGAAAATCAATGGATAACATTTCCGCAAGATTCCCCAGGATCAGACTCTTTCCCCCGGTATCGCCGCTTAGTTCCATCAGGTCCGGAAAAAACGACCGGTGGAAAAAGACCGGTGGACCGAAGGTACCACCATAAGCGGAAGCCACAATTCGTTTTCCTGTTTCCTGATGTCCGGCGATCAGGCGATCAATCAGACCCGCCGTCACAAACGGCTGGTCGCAAACCATAAGGATAACACCTTCCATTGAAGAATCTTTCTCCAGCAAGGCGGACAAACCACAGCGTACCGAGGAGGCCATCCCTTCCTCCCACCGTGGATTGAGGATTACCTCCGTTTTCCCGCCCACCGTTTCACCGGAGATCGCTGCTGAATAAGCCCCCAATACGACTGATAGGCACGTCGCAGTGGAGAGGCGCGCTGCCTGCAGCGTATGCCTCAAAAGTGTCCGGTCGTCAAGCAGCAGCAGCTGCTTGGGCCTTCCCAATCGGGAGGATCGTCCGGCCGCAAGCACCAGAATGCCGGTGTTGCTCACCATTGTATTTGTTGCGGGTTCCATTCCTAATCGATGCTGCTCGGCGAAGCGGGATTTCCGTGAATCGGCAGAGTCCTTTCCCTGAGAAATGTTCCCGGGCGATGCTCCAGGACCGCCTTGATCTCACCCAGTACGGATAAGGCGATTTCTTCCGCCGTCTCAGCGCCGATGTCCAGCCCCGTCGGACCGAAAATGCGGCTACGCTGATCCTTCGTTATGTCTGTTCCCTGTTCCTCCAGGTCGATAAACAGCCGCTGCAGCCGTTTCCTCGGGCCCAGAATGCCGATATAAGGGCAATCCAGTGGCAAGAGGGATTTCAGGAGCTCCAGGTCATAGTGGTAATTGTGGGTCATCATCACGAAGACAGTCTTTTCGGTGACCTCCAGGCGGGCCGGAACATCCTCCGGTCTGGCGACCAGGACCTGGTGTACCTGAGGAAAACGCCGCAGGTTCGCGTGAGTCGACCTTCCATCGACTACCGTCGTTTGCCAGCCCAGGGCCGCCGCCATGTTTACCAGGGGAAATGCGTCGTTGCCCGCTCCGGCAACAACGAGCGAAACCCGAAGCGGCAGGTACTCAAAAAACGCGGTGAGCCGCCCGTCAAGATTCCTGATCGCAGAAGCGCGGCCGCTAAGGACGCTCCCGGCATCCGGTATAATCCCCGCCTCCTCCAAACCCGGGTTTCGCCCATTTCCCGACAGCTTCGCCCCGTTGTAATAGTAGCAGGTTCCGGGCTGAGTTCCATGGTAATCCGTTAACGAGAACAAGGTGACCAGCACGCCTTCCCTTTTCTCCCGGGAGAACATTTCCAGCAGATCGATGGGACTGCCGAGTCCCGGAAGAATCGGCTCAAAGAGGATGTGTACAATACCGTTGCACCCCAGCTGGACTCCGAATTCCAGATCATCATCATCCAGCGTGTTGTAGGTAACCAGTTTGTTTTCCTGCAGGCTGATCGCCTGCAACGCCTTCCTGAGCGCATCCCCTTCCAGGCATCCGCCGCTGATCGCCCCCGTCATCTGTCCGGTGTCTTCTACTAGCATCCGTGCCCCCGGGCGGCGGTATGAGGAGCCTTCCACATGAACTACCGTAGCCAGCGCAGCCTTGCGGCCCTCGCGCCGCACGTTTTCATAGGCAGTCAGGATATCAGATATTTCCTTGGTCATATTGTTCTGGTATGTTCCTCACTCAACATTTCCCTGCACTCCCGGGTATCATCTGAAGGTTACAGCGGATCATTCTCAATATGGCTGGAATCCTTTTGATTCCGCTTTTAACGCCGGTTTGATCTCAGCAGGCAGGATCGGCGCCGCTTTATTGCCCCAGGAGTTCCGGATATAATTCAAAATATCGGATGCTTCCTGATCAGTCAGCTTCACCGGCGGCATCTCTCCGTTGTATTCCGTTCCATTCACGGTCACCGGTCCGCGCATACCAAGCAATACGGATTTGACCAGCCTGTTCTTATCCTTCAGAAAGTCCGACTTTGCCAGCGGAGGAAACACCCCGGGAATACCCTCACCCTGGGGCATGTGACAGGAAGCGCACTGTGATTCATAGGTCGTTTTGCCTCTTTCAACGCTCGCCTTTAAATCAAAATCTCTCCTGAAAGACAATAATGCCGCAACCGACGAAACTGCCGTTAATATCCAAAATTTACTGTTCATACGATTCAATGTACATTCCTGCTAAAGTAATGAAGAAAAAAACGGGATCACATCATTTCGGCAAACAGCGTGCACAATACACCGGTCCTGCATCCCGCAGGGAAATTCAGGCGCTGTGTGATTCCGCATTCCTGCCTTTGTCAGATCCCGGCGGACTTTTCATCTAAAGATAAGACACTCCCGTCACACTTAAATTGATGAACCAGGAATTTTACATGAAAAAATGGTTCTGAAATCGTCGGAGGATACTCCTGCGTCCGGCCAACAGCCACAAATTGAAAAATTAATGGCTTCATATTGTTCAACATAGCTTCGGGCATCCCTCTGCTTTTACATTATTAGTGGAGATTTTCGAAGGTAAAGTGTAAATTTGTCGCACTGACTCCGTAGCTCAGTTGGTAGAGCAACAGACTCTTAATCTGTGGGTCCTGAGTTCGAGCCTCAGCGGGGTCACTTTTAAAAATGCTTCTAATTTATTAGGGGCATTTTCTTTTCTTGCTCCTGAACCTGACGCACAGCGATTTTTCCTTAAAACCCCTTCATATCATAAGCACATTACAATGAAAGGAACCGCGCACGATCGGCAAGGGACTGGAAAGCCCAAAGACGCATACAGAAGCACATCGCAAACTGCGAACCGGCATATATCGTCTGAACGACTACGATCGCCCGGGATGGCTTAACTATTACAATCTCCTTTGAGAGTCCTGGCAAACGAACATTTACCTTGGCCGCGACCGTCTTACTAAATGAAAAATACTACACCAATTCACGGAGAACGCAAATGCATCAGTTATTTTTCAGAATCGCTTCCAGCTTCTCCATCGACGCGTTATCGGACGCAAGGAAGTTGTTTTCACATATGTGGGTATAGTACTTGCCTCCTGCGGTGTATATGAACAGCACATAGGTCTCTCCAAGAATATATTCATTGCCGCAGTATTGGGTATTTGATAACGAGATCGTCTTTTTCCGGAGCTTTCCTTTGTAAATCTTCCCGATCCTGAGCTTCGGTGCAAACGCTTTTGTAAAAGGCGGATAGAGGTTAGCCAGTTGCTTATCAGGCGAAAACCCGACTTTTACGCTATCATTGAAGCCCACGACTTTCACCCGGGCCACCAGCGCCGCATCCCTGAAGTTAGCCTGCATTGTATAGTTCACCTTGCATTCGCACGCCATCGCGGAACAGGTAGCCATGCAAAAGAGTAGAATCAGAATCGTTCTCATTGCTCGTTGATCATTTGACTAATATAAGCTCCGGATCGAAATTATCCAAGTTACCTGCCGCGCTCCATTCCGGCTTGGAGAATGGACGTATGTGGCCCCATCGCTTCTTTTCACACCGATCTGCTTGTTTTCCACTTCGGGCAGTCACTCAGGCAGCCATCGGTTGGACCTCGTCGCTATCAAACGGCTCCCCATAGCAGTTTAAAGAACGGATGAGTCATTTACAAAAAGACCCGGGAATGGAAATTTCCCGGGTCATAATCCGATTTCTCTTCGCTCTATTTAAATACTTCCGTTATCGGCTTACCAACTGTTCCATTGGGCTCCTGAACCTTTAACAACGAGGTAATGGTTGGTGCAATGTCGGACATCGTATAGGCGGCCTTCGACTCTCCATGTTTTATACCCCAACCCATAAATATCAACGGAATATGGGTGTCATAGTGCGCTATAGATCCATGAGTGGTACCGACTGTTCCTCCTTCGGTCCAGCCTGGTTTCGGCAGCACCTGGATAACACCGCTCCTTTCCCGGTTATAACAATTGATCACTTTAGCGCGATAAACCTCCGGAATGGCTACCGTCGATACATCTTTTATATCAAATGCATAAGCGACACCTTCCTCCTGATTTAGCATGTCCACCACTTTGCTTCTGATCCCGCTTTCATCGAACTTATTCTTTGCTATGGCGACATTATTCAAGCTAATCTGCGTGTTACTGTAGGTCAATGCAAGGTTCTTTACTTTGTATTCCTGTTCCAGACGGCTGTTGATCTTATTTATCCATTCCTCGGTGGCTAAAGAGCCCGCAGAAGCTTTGTGGTCAAGCAGGAAATTAACATTGTTGATGGCGCCGTGATCAGCAGTGAGGAAAACTGAGTAGTTTCCCTTTCCGATCTTATTGTCGAGATATACAAAAAACTTGGCGAGATCGCGGTCAAGTCTCAAATATGTATCCTCCGCTTCGATGGAGTTTAACCTATTGCGATCACTTTTTTCCAGTACCTCTTGTATATCTGGGCAAAGGCGGCTACATCTCCTGCACTTAGAAGTGACAATAATTCTTTATCGCTTAACTCAGAATAAGAAAACATGAAAGAAATTGGTTACCGGGAGAAAGCAGCTTGCTTATTGGTCAAGTACCTCCCTTAACAATAGTACCAAATTTTACTTCATATTAAAAGAACCCGCAAGAAACATTTTTTTAACAGGGCACGGTATCACGGGAGCGATACAGGGATATAAATCTTTACCATGCTGCAAAGCATGAAAACCCAGAACAGGGACACCGTCCGGCAAACGCTCCTGAGAAGAAGTTGACTGTCGTCACATTTCGTTCTCTCTGTAGAGATTACGTACCATTTCAGACCCTGATAAAGAAGTCGGTCAGCCTCCCCGGGAAACTACATTATCTTGCAGGTCTTACCAAACGGCTCCAGTTGTTCATCAGCATCCGGAAGTTCTGTAACTAAATAATCAATAACAGTCAGGTTGCACACCTGCAGATTCTGAACCGACCCGATTTTCTCCGAAATGGATAGGACCGCCGTCTTTTTTGCGGATTGAAGCATTGACTTTTTGATCTGCACCACCTCCCAGTCGTGATCGGTGATTCCCTCCCTGACCGACAGGCCATTCGTGCCGAGGAAACAAAGATCGGCCTGAATCTCGGCGAGCTGCCTGACAACCGACGCACCGGTGCATATATACGAGTTCCTGGCAACCTTCCCCGCCAGTAGCAATACCTCGACGGCTGAACGTTGCGCTATCTCCAGGGCCACAAGCGGACTGACGGTAAATATGGTACCCTTCAGATCTTCCGGGATCATCCGTGCAAGCTCCAGTATTACCGTTCCGCCGCCGAGAAGCAAGACCATATCGTCACTTATAAGATTCAGGGCTTTCCGGGCGATCGCCTGCTTTTTATCGCGGGCATATACTTCCTGTTGCTGGAACGGATAATGGAACAGGGTGGAAATAGCGCCACCATGAACCTTCCGGAGTTTACCTTCCTTCTCCAATTCTGTCAGATCCCTTCGGACCGTGTCGAGCGAAACGTTAAGCGAAGAGCAGACATCTGTTGTACGGACCCTGTTGTGGAGATGGATCTGGTTCAGTATATAGTTCTGTCGTTCTTCTCTGAGCATTTTTGCTGTTTTTTTTGTTAGGACTGCCAACGCGGCTGGACTTCTCCGATGTCGCAAATATATCCGTTTTTCCAACTAATTTAATCGTACATGGCGTACACATCAATTTAACGGGGGGGGGGGGACTGGAACAAGGGACACTACGCTTTTCTTGCATTTTTCTGCCCATTCATTTGCGGTTTATTGCAGTGTTTATATATTTGAAATACAACAACGCAGAATACTGCAATTATAAACCTGTTGCCCGTAAACTTTTTTTATTAACCATGATCAGGAGCCGGAGCCCGTTGTTTCTGCAACGACTTTTCGGTTTACCTCATCACTATTTTGAACCTATGTCACTCTTGGGAATAGACCTTGGCGGTACCAAACTGGCGATCGCCCTCTTTTCTGATTCAGGCAACATCGTGTCCCGGGAAACGGCCGCGCTGGCCGGAAGAAAAGGCCCGGAGGTCGGAAAAATGATCACGGATCTGGTAAGCCGCTTCCTGGCGGATCCTTTGCCAGATCCGATAACAGCCATCGGGGTGTCTGTTCCTGGAATTTACCGGCCAGCATCCGGAACCGTATGGGCACCTAATATTCCGGACTGGGATGATTATCCTTTACTGCAGGAAATGCAGGATTCCGTCGGAGATATACCGGTAGCAATTGACAGCGACCGATCCTGTTATATTCTCGGCGAAATCTGGCAAGGAAATGCAAAGGGCTGTTCGGATGCCATCTTTCTGGCCGTAGGCACCGGCATCGGGGCGGGGATCGTCATCGAAGATCGGGTGTTCAGGGGAGCCAGCGGGATTGCCGGTGCAATCGGGTGGCTGGCGCTGGACCGCCCCTATCACCAGAAATATGACCCATGCGGATGCTTTGAATACCATGCATCGGGTGAAGGCCTCGTGAAAACAGCCCGGGAAGTTCTTTCCAGACAGCAGGTTTATTCCGGTGCCCTGTCCGGAAAGGCGTCCGACCGACTAACTGCAGCGGATATTTTTTCCGCCTTCAGCAATAACGATCCCGTTGCCATCGAAGTATTGCAGCAGGCCATTGATTTCTGGGGAATGGCGGTTGCCAACCTGGTCAGCTTGTTTAACCCGGAAAAGATCATTTTCGGAGGCGGTGTTTTTGGACCCGCTCTTCAGTTCCTTCCGGAAATCAGGCGCGAAGCCCTAAAATGGGCACAACCTATCAGTTTTACAAAAGTAACCTTTGAGCCGTCAGGTCTGGGTAGCGATGCGGGCGTTTATGGTGCGGGATATCTGGCTCTGAAACATTTAAGAAGCAACCTCTTAACGCATCATGATTAATAAGAAACTCATTTTCTCCGCCGCCTGTCTGGGGATGCTTCTGTTCGGGATCGGCCTGATCACTCTGGGATCGGTTGCTACCGGCCTGAAAGAAAAGTATCTGCTGAATGACATCTCATCTGGCACGTTATTCTCTATCCTGCCCATTGGAATTCTGATTGGTTCGCTGTTCTTTGGTCCGCTGTGCGACCGGTACGGCTATAAGGTATTCCTCGTTTTTTCCTGTTTACTGATGTTCGCCGGGTTCCAGGGGATCGCGCATTCACCGACCCTCATCCTGCTCAAGGGAAGTATCTTTCTGTTCGGCTTCGCGGGTGGCGGTATCAATGGGGCGACAAACGCCGTCGTCTCCGATATCAGCAACGAAAACAAAGGTGCCAACCTGAGCTTGTTAGGGGTTTGGTTCGCAATCGGTGCGTTGGGAACTCCGTTTATCCTGGGGATTTACGGGCAGGAATATAGTTTCCAGTACATCATTTCCACCATGGGCTTCCTGGCATTGGCGGCAGCGCTGTTTTTCTTCCTCATCAGCTTCCCTCCTCCCAAGCATGCCGAAGGCTTATCCATCTCTAAAGGCCTGAGCCTGCTTAAGGACAGACTTTTGATCCTGATCGCATTTTTTCTTTTCTTTCAAAGCAGCTTTGAAGGAATCATAAACAACTGGACCACCACCTTTCTTACGCAAAAAATGACCATTGCAGGCAGCGAAGCCCTGTTTGCATTATCTTTATACGTGATCGGCATGGCGGCTATGCGAATCCTTATCGGCAGCGTTCTCCGGAAAGTTTCCCCGCAAAGAATCCTGTACTCCTCCTTCGTTCTGCTGGCGATTGGAAGCACCCTGCTAATCGTTGGAAATGTCCTGTCTGCGGCCGTTGCCGGTTTGATCCTGACAGGCGCCGGTCTCGCCGCCGGCTTTCCGGTCATGCTGGGTTTTGTGGGTAACCGATATTCCGAACTGTCCGGGACCGCTTTCAGCATTGTGCTTTTCGTCGCATTAACAGGTAATATGCTCCTGAACTTCCTGATGGGAATCATTGCCGAGGTCTTTGGTGTACAGCATCTTCCTACCGTTGCCCTGGCCATGACAGCGATCATGTTCCTGCTGACGCTCGGCATCTTAAAAAACTTAAAATTAAAACATATCTAAACACTGATTTATGCTAGCAAAACAATGGCTTGATAATGCCCGGGATATCATGACCCGCATCGAAGAAACCCAATTAGATAACATCCGGAAAGCTGCTGAAGTTATGGCCGACTCTATTGAAGCCGGCCGATGGGTACATACCTTCGGATGCGGCCATGCTACCATTCCGGTTGAAGAAATGTACCCCAGGATCGGCGGTTTCGTAGGATTTCACCCGATGATTGAGTTGCCCCTGAGCTTCTTTACCCGGATCACCGGTGAAATGGGCGTTCACCAGTTTGTTTTCCTGGAGCGAGTTGAAGGCTATGGCGTGGAAATTATGAAAGGCTATAATTTCGACCAGCGGGATACCATGTGGGTATTTTCGCATTCCGGAATCAACAACGTCAACATTGATGTCGCACTGGAAGCGAAAAGAAAGGGAATGAAAGTAATCGCGTTTGGCTCGGCGGCGGAGGCCAGGGGCAAACAAACACGTCATTCAAGCGGAAAAACGATCTTCGAGATCGCGGATATCGTGGTGGACACCTGCGCTCCCGCCGGAGATGCTTCGGTGACGCTGAAGAACCATCAGGACAAGGTAGGCCCGGTATCTACCATGGCCTTTATTACCTGTGTCTGGATGACTGTGACTACCGTCGCTGAAATCTTGGCGGACCGGGGCGTCAAGCTCTACATCCACCCTTCCCATAACGTCCCCGGGGATACCACGGCAAAAGAGCGCCTGGAGGAAGCCCTTGCTGTGTATAAGGAAAGAATCGCCGGCGTTTAATTTCCTGGAGCTGTAAACCAGCCTGCGGCAAACATGGCGTCGCAGGCTGGTTTCTCATTTTCAAGGCACATGACCCGATCAGTCAGCAATTACAGGCCGGCAGCTCCGGGAACCTTTTGAGCTTTACTCCATTTAATTTCGTATCTTGATAACTCCGGACCGGTTTTTAAATTGATTTCCGATGAGGTTTCTGCTTTTAACGATTTCCCTGTTTGTTCTTATCAACGGTGCATCCTGTTACGGGCAGTTCAGGGAAAGGAAGTCATATGACTTTATGAATACCGTGATACTCGGCCGCCAAACGCCGGGCAGCCTGTTTTTATCGGACAGGATGGATTTTGCCGCTATTGAAAACTTAGACAGCATCTTCTCACAGAAATACATCAACGAGAATAACGATTTCAACTTTTTCAAGGTGGATACGGTCTTATCTGTTAAAGACCTGGCATACATGCGGAAACAGGCGCGCAGCGCGCCAAAGACCAAAACCTGGGACCGAAGCCGATTAAGAAAATCCAACCTGATCGTTGATGCTGTTCCTCCCGGTTTTCTCGGCGGAAAGACTTACTCCCGATTTTCCTGGCCCCTGTTCAACCGGAAGGGTGATGTCGTGCTGATCTATGTTGAAAGCTTCTGCGGCATTGATTGCGGTGGCGGGAGCTGGAAATTCCTCCGCAGGAGCGGCAACGGGACCTGGAAGCCGGTCGGATCCCTCGGCCTCTGGATCAGTTAAGGCGCGGAACTCAAACCCGGATTCTTCCCTCGGATAAATCCCGTCCGGCAGGGCTGGTACGACCGATTCTGACGAACAACCAGCCCGGAGGGTGCATCATTCGATAAAGACGTCATCCTCCCCCAGCCTGTATCTTAAAGTCCGATGCGTTGATTCCGGCTTAAAGACCACCCGGCCATTGAAGTTCATCTTTTTGAGACCGGTGGCCAAAATCGTATTCGTCTTCCGGTCAAGAGAGATCTCCTCAGCCTGGACCTGGATTTTTTCCGACTCAAGCTGAACGTTACCCGAAAACCGCAGACTTACCGAATCGGCTTTCAACATATTTGCCGAATTGATCTTAAAACCATCCGGTTTATCCGGCCGCTTCTGTTCCTGGGCAAAGGCGCCGGAAATCATGAACACGAATAACAGCAGTATTGCATTTTTCATAACAGGGTCTTTAAGGGTCTGTCGTTCTTTGAAGGTACAACTAATTTTTATAGTTGCGTGCCGTAAAACGTCAGGATTGATATAAAACCGTTACCGGTACGGAAAACTTTCTGCCGCCTCCACCTTGCATCACGGTGTTCCATAAGCCCTGATTTAGAACCTAGACAGGAGGGCAAAGATTTTGTTGCCGCTTTCTTTCCGGCGGTACCGCCTTCCGAAGAAAGCCGGTGCAGGGCTCGGATCAGTAACTCAGATGATCGTTGATATCATATCTGACAGCATCATACCCCAAAGCCCTTCGCATGAGCCCAAGCTGGCCGAAAAGGTAACTTTCCCGGTCTATGCCCATCCCTACCATATTCAGCTTATTTTCCTCAACATAGGGAATATTCATTCCGAACGCATGGGCCTCGTGTAACTCACCTTCAGAAATGGACAACAGCCGATGATACAGCAAGGGCGAAATCTTGTGCCACTCGGTCTTTAACTCGTCCAGCGAAGGATACTGAGCATTCACATCAAGCGCCTTCCCATCCTTAAAAAATGCCGCGTTCGGATCTTCTCCGGGTACTCCTAGGACATTCGCCACCCAATACCGGCAGTTCACCAGATTTCCCGCCATCCACGCGAAATGATTGGTCTTATCATCGATGCGCTTCTGAGCGTCTTCCTGCCGGATCCCGTTAAGCATATTGTTGAACATCTGGCTATGCATCCGGTAACCGGGGATTACGATTTCCAGGGTTTTTGCTGCTGGTTTCTCCATGGTTTACCTGATTAAATAACTATTGCTCTGATAGCTTCTTTACGACTTCAAGGCCCTGCGTAAAGCCATTGTTCATCATTTCCTCCCATTCCTCACTGATCTCTACGGACGCGTTCAGGATGGTCCGGCCGTCGTTTTCCGAAAGGTGATACTCCTCCAGTGCACCGGCCCAGCTCTTCACCTTATCGCTGAACGTGTCTTCTTTACCGTCAATCACCTCCCCGAGGTGCTCAAACACAATCGCGTAAGGCTCGTCCTTCGATTTGATCGTACTGATCATGCCGTTGCCGTTCCCATCGACGAAGAGCGTCCGGCCACCCACCTTCCAGTCACTTCGTACCAGCGATGTTCCGCCCGGATTAAAGGCGCTCGTCCACTGGGGATAAGTGGTTTCACTCCAGAGCGTGTCCCAGACTTTCCGTGCGGGGGCTTTGATTTCCTTTGAGAACTGTACTTTTTTCATGATTAACAGATTTAAGAATTTTCGTTAGCCTGATATAAAACTAACGAAAAACGCAACCTGCCAGGCAGTGCAAAACAGACAAATTGAGGGGTGCATTGCGACTTTTCAACCACCTTGGGGATCCATTACCAGAAGATTACCCATCGGAACGACGACCGATTACCGGAGACTCCGGGATTCCAGAAACCCCAAACAAGGCCCCCGGAGCCTTGTTCGATTTAAAGAAGTGTAAACGACAGATAGGGAGCTATGGATAGAAAGAATGGCAATTAGGAGACGTCCGCCAAGTCCGGAGCACGCCAAACCCACCGGCGTTGAGGGCACCACCCATGCTCTTAGGGAAGACCGCCGTGATACCGGGGGCATGGCATCGCCATTGCAGACACCATGATCGGATACGACGGGTCCGGATCAGATGAACATGGATCACCGGAAAGAACCGAAAAAAATGCCCCCGAAAAACACCAGGTGCGTTGCTGACAACGACTAAAACGGTAAGAATCAGGGTAAGGCCGTCCACAGGGACGGCCTTCCTGCTTTCAGGCTTCCGCCGCCCTCCGTGGTCCAACAACCGGCACGTCACAATAGTAGTCCCCTTGCCACACATTAGAGGAAAGTGATTGTTGATTAGAATTAGTATTGGGTATTCGACCGAACACAGGGAGCACATATGGTTTACATCCAGGTTATGATGAAAAGCGAAATGAAGGAAGAATGAGCAGACTCGACCATAAAAAGCTCCTTGACTCAACCCCGGTGGCGCTGGCGGTAACCGACGAAAATGGGGAAATCAAGTTCCTGAATAAACAAGGACGATCGTTATTGGCCGTCGAACCGGACCCCGCATCGACATCAAACCTTTCTGCGTTCTTCGATAAGAAGCTCATCGACTATGATCAGAAACCACCGGATCTTTCTTTTGAGGTCCTGCTGGAGATATTTCGACATAGTCCGAACCAGTGGCTGATCAATAAGGAAGGGGTCAAAACTTATGTTCACCTGGAACTGGACTCATTCGAGGAGGACAGTGCCTCCTCCTATATATGGACGATTACGCCCCTGAGCACCAAAAACCTGGCATATGATATAAAAGAGCGGGTCAAGGAACAGCTGGCTGTGGTAAAGGTCATGGAAGCCTTCTTCGCGTGCGACGATCTTTCCGAGGCACTGAGGCGATCGTTGCTGGCCATCCGGCAGGGCTGGCAATTCCCGTATGCCACCTGCGTGCGGCTACGTCTCCAGAATGGTCAGGAGTTTGAAACGGACGATTTCGTAAAAACAGACTGGCTGCTGACTGAGCGCATCACCACGGCAGACAAGATTCTTGGTACCATCGAGATTTGCTATACCGTTGAAATACCTGCATACGAAGATGGTTCCGTATTCCTGAAGGAAGAGGTCCGGCTGATTAAACTACTGGCTAAACTGCTCGGAATCCTGATCGATCATTGGGAATCGGCCGATAAGATCAGATCCGACAGCATACTATTAAGGAAAATCACCAGCCATGTTCCGGCGAACACGTACCAGTTCGAAATACTTCCGGACGGAAGCACCAGGATCATCTTTATGAATAAAGGCACGGAAGTATACAACCACCCGATGGATCCTCTCGAGCTCGAACAGGATCCGGCCCAATTGTTTGAGATCGTGCATGACTCCGATAAGCCCAAATTCAAAGCGGCCATGCAGGAAGCTTATCACTCCCGGGATTTCCTGAGTTTGCAGTACCGGATTTCCATCGGAAACATCATCCGCTGGAGATGGCTGAAGGCGGTTCCGGAAATTGACCCGGATGGCCGGGTTATCTGGTATGGGGCATCGCAGGACATTACCCTGCTGATCGAATACATATCATCTGTCGAACAGATCCTGTTCGACATTTCCCATATCATCCGGAGTCCCCTTGCCTCTATCATGGGGATCAGCAAGTATATCAAGGACAACGATCTGAAAACCGGCGAGATGCGGGAAATCACGAAAAACTTACTGACTATATCTGAAGAGCTGGACTTCTATATCCGGCAGCTGAACAATTCTTATGAAAAAAAGCGGCAGCTGGATCATGATTACCAGCTCGACTTCTCTCCTTTTATCGATAACCGGGACGACTTCTTTGGCAGAAACGGTTCATAGGCCGGGACCCGCCATGAAACCACCGTTTGCGCTACAGGCGGTGTATTACTGCCCCATTCTGCCATAGACGCCGATCGATCTGCACCTTTTTTTAAGCAAAGGGAAAGTTTCATTCGAAATTTCCTATTTTCATTATCGTCAGCCGCATGAATTTGCCGGCGTATGCTAACCAGGTGTATCTGCTAACCACTTACTAAAACTTTTTTATGAAGAAAATCGTCGGACTTCTGCTGGTATTTCTTACTTCAACAGCGACTTTAACCGCACAAAACGGAATTAAATTCACCAAAGGATTGAGCTGGGCCCAGATCAAGGAAAAGGCCAGAACCGAGAAGCGATACATCTTTGTTGACACATACACCACCTGGTGCCTGCCCTGCAAGGAGATGGAAAAGGAAATATTTCCTCAACAGGCCGTGGGCGATTTTTTCAATGCGAACTTCATAAACGTTGCTTTTCAGCTCGACGTGACCAAAAAGGATAATGAGGAGGTCAGACGGCGGTATGATGATGCCCGGTATTTTGAGAAGACCTTCAGCATCAAAAGCTATCCGACATACCTCTTTTTTGACCCGTCCGGCGAACTGGTGCACACGGTCGACGGGGCATCAAAGACCGCTGAAGACTTTATCGCAAAAGCCAAAAAAGCGCTTGATCCCGCCACACAGGTCAACGCTCTAAAAAAACAGTTCGACGCCGGAAGAAGAGACCCGGAATTCCTGTTGCGGCTGATCAGTACCTCCAATTCTGCGAAGTCTGATCCCTTTACCCGAAATGTTGTCAACGAATATCTTAAAACCCAAAGCGACCTTTTAACCGAACCCAACCTGAAGTTTATCGCGGACGCTACGACCAGGATAACTGATCCCGGATTCCGGGTGCTACGCAGCCAGCCACACAAAATAGACGCTGTTTCAGAACCGGGGACGGCTTCCGAATTAATAAAGACCATCCTTTTTGACGAGATCGCGGTTCCTTACCTACGGAATGGAGGCCATAGAGAAGACCTCCCTAACGGAAGCTTCGCCTATACCGGCGAAGTGAGAGACTCCGTGGACTGGGCCGGGCTGCAGAAGAAATACGCTGCCGGCTATCCTGAATTAGCAGCGGAATTGCTGACGCTCAGCAAGTGTGAGTATTATGCATGGCAGGAAGACTGGCCATCATATGTGAAATCCGTTTCAAACTATATTTCCGGGTTTCCGGATGATCTGAGCAACCAGCGGCTGAACTCCTATTGCAAAGAAATCATAGCCTGGTGCAGCGATCCCCAAACACTTAAGGAGGCGTTAGCGTGGTCAGAAAGACTACAGGCGGCCACTCAACGCAAGAACGGGACCTACCTGTACAACTATGGCCTTCTTTTATATAAGTCCGGACAGAAGGATGATGCGATCAGGGTGATGAACGAAGCTGCGGAACTCAACAAGGCCTGGGCGAAAGGATTTGAGCGCGTAATTAAGATGGTAAACAACGGAGAAAAACTTTGGGTCAAATAGCGAAGTATTCCAGTTCAGCATCAGCCGATGGCTGATACGGCACACAGATTTTCGAACTGGCGTGTAAAGGCAGGTTCTCGTCCGTACAGGTAGTATTCAAGAAACTGTGTAAATGGGATCGGGTGATAAGCTCGGATCTTTTTAGTTATTTTAAAGACCATTACCGCCCGGGTAAGCGAGGATGTGCTGGTCTGGCAGAACCATCCATTGGATCCCTTATACATGATCGTGTGGATGGATGGGATTGTGTTCAAGGTGCGGGAGACCAATCAGGTGATCAACAAAACGATCTACCTGGCCGTTGGATTGAACGTCGAAGGACGCAAGGAGATTCTGGGCCTATGGCTCGGCAAGAACGAAAGCAGCGCCTTCTAGATGAATGTCCTGACGGATCTGCAGGCCCGAGGCGTAGAAGACATCTTAATCACCTGCACCGATAACCTGAATGGCTTCACCCAGACCATCCGGTCGGTATTTCCCCAGTTTACCCAAGATATGAAGCTGATCTATACCGCTCCGAATAAGCAAATGGCCGAAGCTGAACTGGAGTTATTCGAACAAAAATGGGGCGGAAAATACCAGTACGCTGTAAGAAGCTGGCGGACCAACTGGGATGACCTGACGGCATTTTTTGAATTTCCCCTGGAGATTCGAAAGATCATCTACACGACCAATCTGATTGAAAATCTGAATGGAAAAATCCGGAAATACACCAAGAATAAGATGTCGTTTCCGACCGATGATGCCGTTAAAAAATCAGTTTATCTGGCGTTGATGGAAGCCACCAAGAAATGGACCCAGCCGATCCATAACTGGGGATTGATACTAAACCAGTTTTTGGCTATTTTTGAGGAAAGGGTTAGTCTGACGCCCTGCCCGGAATTCCATTTACACACTTTTCTGGATACTGTCACGTTTGATCCCCAGGTGCTGCCCAAACGGAGCAAATTATCGGAGGGATCGAAAAGCTGGTGGTATCGTTGTATGCCAAGGGAATGTCGAACGCTGATATTGAGGAACAGCTCCGGCAGCTATATGATTTCAGGCTGCCGACGTCAACCATTTCCACCATTACCGCCCGGGTGAGTGAGGATGTGCTGGCCT
>CBINHC010000009.1:0-195659 GCA_966250385.1 uncultured Sphingobacteriaceae bacterium
TGGCTGGCTAAATTTTCGCAGGATACGGCCGCAAGGAACACGTTCCTGTTTCTCGGGCTCACCGGGCTGCTGATCAGCGGTCTCCTGACCCAGCGAAAGGAAATGGCCAGGGGTTGATCCTGGCCGGCTCTCCCCCTACTGAACAATGATCGTACCCTGCATCTGCGGATGCGGGATACAGTGATAGGTGATAGTGTCCGCAGCGGTGAACGTACGGGAGTAGGTACCTCCCGGAGTGATACCCGGACTGTTGAAGCTGTTATCATCGGCCGTAACCGTGTGGGTATCATAGTCCCTGTTGGTCCATGTGACCGTAGTGCCCCGGGCGATCGTCAGGGTGCCCGGTGAATAAGTAAAGTTCTCCATCACGACGTTCGCCGAATTTCCTCCGGGAGTTGGTCCGGGATCCGGTTGCGGATTGGAATCACTGTCCTTACTGCACCCCCAGGCGAACACCAGCATCACCAGACCTACTGTAAGCCTGAGACCACTCATTAACTGTTTCATATAACACGTACTTATACATTCAGCACGAGTGCACAGGCGGAATGGTTGCTTACGGCACCCGGTATTCGCAGGCCATGGTACCCGACACTGCTGCCCTGATTTTTCCCGTCGCATGACTTCGCCGCTGCCGGTACTTTCACCTGGCGAACCGGCAGAGACTTCCCACCGGGCGGCCCGGATAGCGGAACGATACCTTCAGCATTCATCAGGTTTTCTGCTATCTTTATAATTCATTATATGCCGGATATGCACATGACCACACAGTTTTCCCCTTTCCCTGAACTGACTACCGGGCGACTGGTCCTCCGGGAGCTCCGGATGGATGATGCCGCGGAGATCCTGATCCTTCGGTCGGATGACCGGGTCAACCAGTATATCGACCGCCCGCCGGCCGTTACGCTGGACAATGCCACCAGTTTCATTGACCGGATCCGGCACGGCATCAGCACCAACCACTGGCTCTACTGGGCGGTAACCGTCCGCGGGTCCGGGCGACTGATCGGGACCGTCTCCCTCTGGAACTTCGATGAAAGCGACGGATCAGGAGAGCTCGGATACGAGCTCCTCCCGGACTTCCAGGGCCGGGGATTCATGCAGGAAGCCGTCACGGAGGTCATAGCCTATGGCTTTTCGGTCATCGGACTGGACCATATCCGGGCCCTGACACACATCGAAAATGAGCGTTCCATCCGGCTTTTGCAGAAATACGGATTTGAGTCGTATCCCGATGCAAAGGCCGAGGAAAACGAGTCGGCGTTTTCATTGTCCCGTAAACGCTGGGAAGAATGCCGCTGAGCCGTCCGGCGGAACCGGTCAGCCGGCAAGGTATCTTTCGATCTGGTGCATCAGCGTAAATACACTGAACGGCTTGGGAATAAAGTCGTCCGCACCCATATTCTTGGCACTCTCCTCTACCCGGCGGTCAGCGGAAAGCATGATAATCGGGATATCCTTGGTCTTTTCGTTGGTCTTCAGGCTTCCGCAGGCTTCGCGGCCGTCTTCTTCACCGATAAACGTGTCCAGCAGGATCAGATTGGGCTTGAATTCTTCAATGGTATCGATGATACCATGCGAGGTCGGCGAGGTCTTCACTTCGAATCCCTCCTGGATCAGCACCTGCTCCAGCACGTCCAGTATATCATTTTGGTCATCTACTACAAAAATTCTGCTCATACCGATTTTCTCCTCGAAATCAGGTGAGAACAAATACTGTGCTAAAAATTCACATGCATGGGATTGCACTGACGCACGGCGGGCAGTGCCGGCAGCGGGAAGACCTCTTCCGGGAGGCCCATACGGGTATATGGCAGGGTCACGCGTTTGGGATTTTTCGTATTCCATCCGCCCGAAGCAGTTAATTTGATGTATAATTGCCGGAAATGTGACGTCAGTCACGCCCCAGCTCCGGGCAGGGTCCTACCTTTGAGGTACAAACAGGTATATTAATGGAATTATTCGGTTACATCGCGTCCGCCTTCATCGGCCTTTCACTGGGTCTCATCGGCGGCGGCGGCTCGATCCTGACCGTGCCCGTGCTGGTTTATCTTTTTGGCATTTCGCCCCTGCTGGCCACCTCCTACTCCCTGTTTATTGTCGGCTCGACCAGCCTGATCGGCGCGGTCAACAATCTGAGGAAAGGTGAAGTAAGTCTGAAAGCGGCTTTCCTTTTCGGAACGACCTCCATCATAACCGTATTTGCGACCCGGAAGTTCCTGATCCCTCAGATCCCCAGGGAACTGTGGACGGTCGGCGGAACCACCATTACCGAGCCTTTCCTGACGATGGTCCTTTTCGGCATACTCATGCTGTCGGCCTCCTTCAGCATGATCCGGAACAAGAACGGGGAGGCAGGGCGAATGCCCGGATGCACCGAATACGGAAAGTTCTTCAAACTGCTCGGGTATGGCATCAGTATCGGCCTGGTAACAGGCCTGCTGGGAGCCGGCGGAGGATTCCTGCTGATCCCCGCCCTGGTGCTGTTCGTCGGTTTACCCATGAAGAAAGCCGTGGGAACATCCCTGCTGATCATTGCCCTGAACTCCCTGATCGGGTTTCTGGCCGATCTGGGGCATTTCACAATAGACTGGGCGTTCCTTTTGGAGATCGCCCTGATCGCCATCGCAGGCGTCCTGGTCGGCGGCCGTGTAGCGCGGGTCATTCCATCGGTAAAACTGAAAAAGGGATTCGGATGGTTCATCCTGGTGATGGGCATTTATATCATTCTGAAGGAATTTCTCAGCTGAGCGACATGAAGAACATAACGACAATCCACGGGCAATTAACGACCTTTGTATAATAAAACGACTAAAAAACAGACAGCCATGATCATCGAACAGATATATACCGGATGCCTGGCACAGGGTGCCTACTATATTCAGTCCGGCCATGATGCAGCCATTATAGATCCGTTGCGCGAGGTACAGCCCTACATAGAAAAAGCCCGCGCAAACGGGGCCACCATTAGATACGTCTTTGAAACGCACTTCCACGCGGACTTTGTTTCGGGACACCTGGACCTCTCGGAACAGACCGGAGCACCGATCATATACGGCCCCAACGCCAATCCGACGTTCAACGCCCGCATCGCACATGACCTGGAGGAATTCAGGCTCGGAGGCGCGAAGATCCGGGTGCTGCATACGCCGGGACATACCATGGAGTCCACCTCGTACCTGCTGATCGATGAGAACGGGAAAGAGACCGCACTGTTTTCAGGCGACACGCTCTTCATCGGCGATGTCGGCCGTCCGGACCTGGCCCAGAAGGCAGCCAACATGACCCAGGAGGAACTCGCCGGAACGCTGTTCGATTCCCTCCGGAACAAGATCATGCCGCTGCCTGATGACATTACCGTGTATCCTGCCCACGGAGCCGGCTCGGCCTGCGGAAAGAACATGAGCAAGGAAACAACCGATACCCTCGGCAACCAGAAGCGGTATAACTATGCCCTGCGTCCGGATATGACCCGCGAGGAGTTCATCCGTGAAGTAACCTTCGGCCTCACGCCGCCGCCTGCATACTTCCCGCTGAATGTTCAGATGAACCGCGAAGGTTATGAGAGCATCGGCAACGTATTGAAAAAAGGCACGCATGCCCTGCAGCCGGATGCTTTTGAAACAGCGGCCAATGAAGCCGGAGCCCTTATGCTCGACACCCGCGACCCGCAGTCCTTTGCAGCCGCCTTTATCCCGAACTCGATCAACATCGGTATAGACGGAAGTTTTGCGCCCTGGGTCGGCACCCTGGTCCCGGATATCAAGCAACCCATCCTGCTGATCACAGGCCCGGGCCGGGAAGAAGAGGTCGTTATTCGTCTGGCCCGTGTGGGATACGATTTTTCCATCGGCTATCTGCAGGGCGGTATCGATGCCTGGAAAGCGGCGGGGAAAGAAGTTGACCACATCGAATCGATTACTGCTGACGAACTTGCCGAACGGCTGAAACGGGACGGACAGGCAAATATCCTGGATGTCCGGAAAGAAAGCGAGTACTCGGCAGAACATCTGCTGAGCGCGGAGAACGTGCCGTTGGACTTCATCAATGAAAACATGGACCAGGTAGACAAGGACAAGCCCTATTACGTTCATTGTGCCGGGGGATACCGTTCCATGATCTTCAATTCCATTCTGCGGGCACGCGGCTATGATAACCTTATCGACATTAAAGGCGGCTACAAGGCGATCCGTGATTCCGGAAAATTCCAGGTGAGTTCGTTTGTATGCCCGGATACCCTTAAATCGCAGCAAGATGCTTAGGCCCGTTATTGCGTTATTACTGGTTCTGGCATCCGCCTACAGCGGACACGCACAGCGCATTCCGGATCTGCAGCTGGAGAAAGACCCCTGGACCAAGAGCCAGCTGATCGAACCGGAAGAACTGGCCGGCATTTTAAGGAACCCTAAGGCTGACAAGCCGCTGATCTATAATATCGGGGTGGTTGATGATATTCTGGGCGCCATTCCCATGGGCGGCGCATCCGAAAAGGCAAACCTGGAAAAATTCCGTAAGGCGATCGCGACGCTTCCGAAGGACTCTGAAGTGGTGATCTATTGCGGATGCTGTCCGTTCTCCCGGTGTCCGAATATCCGGCCTGCGTTCCGTGCCATGCAGGCAGCAGGCATCAGGGATGGCCGGCTGCTTCACCTGCCGGTCAATATCAGGACGGACTGGATCAGTAAGGGGTATCCCCTGGCCAGGTAAACGGCCCGGAAGCCGGAAGTATGGTTCGGTTCTTGCGAGGTTCCGGGAGAGCGGAAGTTCCGCCCGCAAATAACACCGGCTCCCCGCATGACCAGACTTGCTGCCATAATCAATCATAAATGTCCCCGCTGCAGGAAAGGCGACATGTTTAAGACATCCATGTTCAGCTGGCATTATGCCGATATGTATGACCACTGCCCGTACTGCGGGTTGAGGTACGAGATCGAGCCGGGCTATTTCTGGGCGGCGATGTTTATCAGTTACGCATTGTCGGTTGCAGAACTGGTGATCTCGGGAATCGCCGCCTTCTACATCTTCGGAGAAGAGGACATCTGGCTGCTGATCGCGGTGACCATTACGCCTATCCTGCTGCTGTTCACATTCAACTTCCGGTATTCCAGAACGCTGTTACTGCATCTCCTCTCCGGAATTGAATACCAAAAGGATTATTAGATGCACCGGCGGGTGCGGAGATCCGGACCGATCCGTAAACTTTTCTGCTACCTTTACAGTTAGATTTAGCGTATGAAGAAATTCTCGAAGGCAGACATCGGTTTTGTCATCCTGCTGCTGTTCTTTTTTATGGCGGCATTTAATCCCAAAGTAAAGGCGCTGGTCCTGCGCCAACTGATCCGGACCGGGTTGTATGAACCGAAGATAGACCATCTGAAGCCGAAGGAGGTCACCCTTGCCGGGCATCCGGCTCCGAAACCCGCGCCTTCCGCCACCTTCACCACCTCCGCAGGCACTGCAGTGGACATCGCAGACAGCCGGGGGAAAGTGATCTTTCTGAACTTCTGGGCGACCTGGTGTCCGCCATGTCTGGCGGAAATGCCTTCCGTAAATTCGTTAAGAAGCAAGTTCAGAAATGATCCGTCGGTCATTTTTATCCTGGCGGACATCGATAACAACCTGAAACGCTCCGAGCGTTTCATGAAGGATCATCAGTACGATCTTCCTGTGTATGAGCCGACCGGGCCGGTCCCGCAGGCGATCTTCCAGGGTACGGTTCCCACCACGGTCATCATCAATAAACAGGGCGAGATCGTATTCTTCCACGAGGGCATGGCGGACTATGATTCCCCGGAGGTGGAAAAGTTCCTGACCGGACTCACCCGGTAGCAGGCCGGAATGGACGAAACCCTTGCGCTAGCGGTCCCGGAACTCCTTCATGTACACCGTAATGACGGTACCCTTCCCGCGCTCGCTCTGCACTTCGATGGAACCGCCCAGCATATCCACATAACCTTTGACGAGATGCAGTCCCAGACCGGTCCCCTGAATGCCGGTAACGTCCGAAGCCCGGAAAAACCTTTCAAACAGGTGCTGCTGATCTTCCTGCGAGATCCCGATGCCCTCGTCGCGGACGGTGAGCTGCATTCGCCCCTCTCCCGCTACGGTACTCACCCGTACACAACTGCCGTGGGGGGAATACTTAATGGCATTGGATATCAGGTTGGTCAGAATCTGCTTGTAGATCAGCGGGTCCAGACAAAACATGGGGTCCCCTTCATGGTGATAGACAACCTGATGGGTGTCGTTCGCCCCGGATTCTTCGCAAACCTTTTCGGTGATCTCCCGCACATCGAAAACATCCGACTTCGTCACCACCTTGCCGGCTTCCATTTTCTCCAGATTCAGGAATTCTTCGAGAATGGTCATCAGGGTCTGTATGTTGGCCATGATCATATCCAGGTATTTGTCTTTATTTACCCGGTCGCCGTAATCGCGAATGGCCGTCGCAGCCAGATGAATGGCAGTCAGGGGCGTCTTGAATTCATGGGAAGCCATTGCGACAAAGTTTGATTTGAGCTTGTTGAGATCCTTCTCCTTCTGCAGGGCCCTGCTTTTGACTTCGTCAAGCTGTTTCCTTTCCGTAAAATCCTGCAGCACCTGCGTAAACCCGGTGATATGCCCGTGATGATCATGGGTGGGGATCATATAGACGTTGGCCCAGAATCGGGACCCGTCCTTGCAGAGCAGCCATTTTTCCTTTTCCAGATGCCCGCTTTCAGTCGCCTGCGCCAGATCCTGCTCCGCTTCGCCTCTGGCCAGATCCGCTGCACCGTAAAATCGCCGGAACGATCTTCCCACGATCTCCTGCTCCGAGTACCCGGTCAGATTCTCGGCACCGAGGTTCCAGTTGAGGACAACGCCCTCCCGGTCAAGTCTGAAAATCGCATAGTCCTTTACACTGTTGATCAGTGATCGGAGCTCTTCCTCGCTGATGCGCTGGCGATCTTCCGCTATCCTCCGTTTTCTGAGGTTAAAACGGACGAACAAAAAGGATGTAACCAGCAGCAGGATCACCACCGCCACGTACACGACGAAAAGCTTGTTGTAGGCTGAAATGGTCGTCCGGTAGCTTTGGTTCCGCTCATATAACAGCGCCCGCTCATCCGATTCGACACGATTCACCTGGCCGATTATTCTGGTCAGGTAAAACAGCTTCCGCTCCATCGCATTCCGGATCTGCTGAGCCGAGGTCGCGGGCTGACCCCTTCTCAGCACATCTCTATCGCTGATGGCAAGCAGGCTTGCCACGTCGTTGCTTATGGAATCGCAGCGCTCGGCCGCATTCCCGTTCGATTTCATCAGTGACCGGAATACGGGCAGCGTTTCGGTAAGGGATTTCCTGGACCTCAGGTACCGGGTCCGGTAAGTGGTACTCCCGGTTACCAGGTAAGCGTTCGATTCGAGAACGACCATCCTGCTTAACATACCCACCTCTTCGGTTTGCCGCAGCACATTCTGATTGTTTCGGATCCAGTAAGAGCTTTGACTAAAAACGAGGTCGTAATGATAAAAGACAAGGATAGGCAGAATAATAACGGCCACCAGAGCTATATACAGTACAAAAAGTACTCTCTCCAGGCGTGACCTCATACTCCTTGTGACGTTAGCTTTTGGTTAATGACTGAGTTGCGATGGGGCCGGGACCATGTAGCCACAACTCCAATAAATGTGTAACAATAAAAGCTATCCTAAGTTTCGGAGGGCCCGAGATCTGCAACCGCGCTCTCCAGTCCGGGGTCCCCGACGGGATCAGACTGCCCGGTGCCGGCACGGGAATAAAGGACTACGGCCTGGTCCTTCAGCAGCTCGGCGGCTACCCGGCCCCAGACCTTGTAATCGGACGCGAATCCGGATTCAAAAATGATAGTGTAAGGACCCGCGCCGGCGCTGATCATTTCAAGTGAATGGTCGCCGAGGCTGACCCGGACGGGTGACTGTGCCTGTACGAACAGCGTACCGGCAAAAAAGGCAAAGGATTAACGCGTAAAGTCTGGTCATGCGAATGAGTAAGAAGTGATTTATAGGGAGACGCCGGAACCGACGCCTAGGTTGCACCGGGTCTCCCATTCGAGAAAACCTTTGGGTCGTCCGGCTGTATAAAGTGGTGCGTACCAAGATTATATACAATGGAAAAAGGCATATTAATCTTCCTGGTCCTGGTGGTCTCCGGCCCGGCCCTGGGCTGTACAACCTGTAACGCGGACCTTCAGAAGGCTATATTCGACAGCAGTTTTTATCCGAACCTGCTGACCATGCTCTCGGCATTTATCGTCCTGGCAGTGGTCGTCATGGTACTGGCTTTCATGGTCAGAAGCAGGGAGCGCCGGCGGTTCAGGGCGGAGCAGAACCGGGTAAGGGCCGTACCGCTCATTGCCGCTGCAACCACACTCGGTATCGCTTTCGGAGGGTTTATAGACGGAATTTTTTTTCACCAGGTCCTGCAGTGGCATGAAATGCTTTCTTTCAGAATCCCGCTGACCACCCTGATGAACAAGAGCGTCAATATGTTCTGGGACGGGGTGTTCCATGCGTTCTGCCTGATCGTCGCGATCACGGGCCTTTACCTGCTGCTTCAGCTGTTTTTCCGGAAGGACGTGCTGATTACCCGGGCCGTATTCACCGGCGGTCTGATCCTGGGCTGGGGAATCTTCAACATCGTGGAGGGCGTCATCGACCACCACCTGCTGAGGCTTCACAATGTCAAGGAGACCAGCGAAAATATCCTGATGTGGAACTACGGATTCCTGGCCGTATCCGTTTTTCTGATCGCTGCCGGAGCCCGCGTGATCAGACGGGGAATACCCGACCAGTACTACCGGAACAGGTCCGGAGACGCATGACCGGACAAGCGTCCGCCCTTATTTCTCAACAAATCAGGGCGCCCAGCTATGACAGCTCAAGGAATTATGTATTTTGTGTTATGACTTTTGTTCGCGACACAGACCGATCCCAGTACGCCTTTCTGCAGGGTGGCGGGGAAATGGGGGAACTCACCCGCGCATTCAACTGGGAAGAAACGTCCCTTGGGCCGCCTTCTGAATGGCCGCAAAGTCTTTGTACCGCGCTGGGTATTATCCTGCATTCCGCCTTCCCCATGTTCCTGTTATGGGGCGAAGATCTTATCTGTTTCTATAATGACGCCTACCGGCCGAGCCTCGGTATCAACGGCAAACATCCGGCAGTCGGAAAGAAGGGCCGGGAGGTCTGGGCAGAGATCTGGGAGTTCAGCGGCCGCCTTTGGGAAAGTATCATGGACACGGGTGAACAGTGCTGGTTTGAGGACCAGCTCGTTCCGATCTACCGGAACGGGCAACTGGAGGATGTTTACTGGACCTTCAGCTACAGTCCGGTTTACGGAGATTCCGGCAAGGTGGACGGGGTCTTTGTAACCTGTACTGAAACCACTGAAAAGGTGCGCAATGTAAATGCCCTGATAGAGTCCGAAAGGCGGTTCCAGAACCTGATCCGCGAGGCCCCGCTGGGCATCGTGGTGCTCAGCGGCCCCGACATGATCGTCCAGGTTGCCAATAAGGCGTACGGCGCGTTGATCAACCGGGATTACCAGGAGATCTTGGGAAAGCCGGTTTTCGAGCTCGTTCCGGAAACTGAAGACCCGTTCCGCGGAATCATTGAGCAGGTGATCCGTACCGGGAACACGACCTATTTCGATGCGTTTCCATATTACATCCTGGTAAATGGTGAACAGCGGCCGGGCTACCTGGACCTGGTGTATCAACCCTACCGTGAGGATGACGGAGAAATAACCGGGGTGATGGTGCTTTGCCAGGATGTGACCGAACAGGTGAACAACAGGCTGGAACTGCAGCGAAGCGAACAGCGCATCCGCTCCCTGATTGAAAACGCCCCGTTTCCGATCGGCGTGTATACCGGCCGGGAAATGACGATCTCCCTGGCCAATCAGGCCATCATCGATATCTGGGGAAAAGGCCCTGATGTGATCGGCAAACGATACTGCGAGGTTCTGCCTGAACTGGCGGCACAAACGGTGTTCGACCAGCTGGATGAGGTGTACACCCGGGGAGTGCCTTTTAATGCCGTTAATCAGCATCTCAGGCTGATGAAAAATGGTGTACCCCGATCATACTACTTTAACTATACATTCACGCCCCTGTATGATTCCGGTGGACAGGTGTATGGGGTAATGAATACGGCGGCCGACGTTACCGATCAGATCCTGGCGCTTAAGAAAGTGGAGCGCAGCGAGGCTGAACTTCTGGAAACGAAGCAGCGGCTGGAAACGGAACTGGCTGCCGGCCGGCAGCTGCAGCAGCAGAAAGATGATTTCATCGGGATTGCAAGTCATGAGCTGAAAACTCCCCTGGCTACGCTGAAAGGTTCCATGCAGCTGCTTTCCCGGAGGGTCGGGGATATAGACGGGCTGCGAAAGGTGGAGAACCTGATCCGCCTGTCCAACAACAGCATCAATAAACTGAGTCATTTACTCGAAGAACTGCTGAACGACACGAAGATCAGCGAGGGCCAGCTGCAGCTAAAAAAGAGCAGTTTCAGGATATCGGAGATCATTGATGACTGCCGCAGGATGGTCGAGATCATCGGTTCGCACGAGCTTCAGACCCAGGGCGACCTGGAAATCACCGTATTTGCAGACAAGCAGCGGATCGAACAGGCGCTGATCAACCTGGTGAACAATGCGATGAAATATGCGCCGCAATCAAAGTCTATTCAGATACAGGTAGAGCATACCGGTACCGAAACGGTGTTATCGGTGAAGGACCATGGTCCCGGCATCCCGGCCGAAAAACTTCCGCATCTATTCAAAAGATATTATCGGGTGGATACCGGGGGTATCCAGTTCTCCGGGCTCGGACTCGGCCTGTTTATCGTATCGGAGATCATCCAGAGGCATGGGGGCACGCTGGGAGTCGATAGCACGGTTGATCAGGGGAGCCGGTTCTGGTTCACCATTCCGTCAGGTACCGGTACAGGATAGCCCGGGGAGACATGGGACGCACCCCGGCGGGCGTGGGGGCGAAAAGAGCGATTTTTATGGTAAAAACGGCAAACAGTAATCGTGTCAGGGTGTTTATTGAACCACATGAAGACATCCTCGCTATCTGCCCAGCTAAACGGCTCGAACATCCATTTTCTTGAAAATCTGAGCTTACATCATTCCATTTCTCAACCGCTTACGTCGTTAAACCGGAAGAAAAGAACGATCAGCCGGATCAGGGCCAATAAAGACCTGAAAACCGCTTCTGACCATGTTTACCAGGAAAATATCCTGCGCCTGCTTGATGCGCTTAACTCCCCCATCCTGATGCTGCCACGTGTGGAGCAGGACCGGGTTGTTCAAAGCATCGGGTTCTTCACCGATCTGCGCTTTACAGGCCATTCCACCCTGTCCCTGGTAGCCCGGATGGCTCGGTCATACCATGCTGCGATCGTAATCTTCAATGTTTCCGAATCACACCTTCCGCCAATGGACCCCGGTTATGCGGAGTCCCTTTTCAAACGTCAGGGTCTGGAAACGATCGACGGAGTACCTGCCAGATTGGTAAACCTCACCCTGGGGACTGCTTCAGAAATGGAAAAAGTATTCGCCGAGCATCAGATCGGAATGCTGACTGCCTTGCAGGAGCGGAAAAACCTCCTGTACAGCCTGATCGCATAACATCATCGGGTTTGGGCATCCTGTGACAGGCGAAGCGCCGCTTTCAGCCAGTCGTTCCGCTGATCAGCCGCCGGCTGTCTGCCCACGGGATTTGTTGCCGGACACCTCCGGTACACAGCATGCACAAAAGCCGTTCGTTCATGCGAATGGTCAAACCTATGGGAACTTATGGTGTTAAACAGTCAGATCCCCGGCTATTTCCGCGCTGTCTCCCCGAAACGTTCGTCGCTCATCAGTTCTTCACAACGGTAACCGGATGAAATTGAAGATCAGGAAAGAAACGCCAGCCGATCACCTGCAAATTCGTGAGGTGAACCGGCAGGCTGCTGGCCTGAAGCAGGCTGAACTGGCGGATCGTCTCCGGAACAGTCCATACTACATTCCGAATCTGTCACTGGTTGCAGAAGTGGAGGGTCAGGTGATCGGTCATCTGATGTTCACCACGGTAATTATCCGAAATGGTCAGGGATCCGATTCCGAAAGCCTGGCCCTGACCCTCCTGGCCATCAGGCCGGACTGGCAGCACCTGGGGTACGGGGCACACCTGATGAACATCGGCCTGGCCGTTGCGCGTGAGCTGGGCTACCGGTGTGTTATCGGTTCGGGCAGTGACCCGTATTGTGCCCGTTTCGGGTTTGGAGAAGCGGAACATCTTCGCCTTCCGCCCGCGGGCAATTCTCCTCCCGTCAGGCTGATGGCGCTGGAACTCGTTCCGCGAAGCCTCCTCCGCCTATCCGGCTTCGTCATTTTTCCACCCGGCATTCTGCCCGGGTCCTGACGATCATGCGCGGGGCGATCAAGCCGGTGAAATTTGTTAAATTGCCGGCCCGGCATTGATTCCGAACATCGGAGTCATTCCGGGATAATCGTTTCACTTTACCTTATGATCATGAGCCAGGAAACATCACACCCATTAATCAACCCTGAGGAACTGCTGGCACGGGCCGGATCCGACAACCTGATCCTGGTCGATGCCGGAACTGCCGAAAGATACCGGGAGTCCCATTTGCAGGGTGCAGTCCATGTAAACCTGGATACGGATCTGGCAGCAATCGGTGACGATCCGGCCGAGGGCGGCAGACATCCATTACCGGCCCCGGCGGATTTCGCAACAGTCCTGGGCAACCTCGGCATCAGCCCGCAGAGCCTGGTGGTCGTTTATGACGATAAACAGGGATCAAATGCAGCGGCCCGATTCTGGTGGATGCTTCGCGCCATCGGGCACATGAATGTCCGGGTGCTGAACGGAGGGTTTCAGGCTGCGGAAAAAGCCGGCTTCCCCGTGGAATCACAACCGGCGCCCCCGGTAATGAAACCGCCTTATCCCGCTTCGGAATGGTCCCTGCCGCTGGCCGGCATTTCGCTGGTAGACCGGGCGTCCTCCGACCCTGCATTCCTGATCGTGGACGTACGCGACGAAAACCGGTATAAAGGCAAGACCGAACCGATTGACCTGGTTGCCGGTCATATTCCGGGGGCTGTCAACATTCCCTTTACCGGTAACCTGGATTCCGAAGGCAGGTTTCTCCCGTCCGAAAAACTAAAGGAAAAGTACCAGGAGGCATTCGGCCAGAAAGAACCCGGCAACGTAATCGTCCACTGCGGTTCCGGGGTAACGGCTTGCCATACCCTGCTGGCAGCCGCTGCTGCGGGGCTGGAGATTCCGCGTCTTTACGTGGGATCATGGAGTGAATGGTCCCGTACCGGCCGCCAGATCGTCCGCGAGGAATAGCGTACCGGTGAGCCTTTCAGCGCCGGATTCCGGTGTTGTCCCGCAGGGTGGGGAGGCGCCCCCGGTCGGGCAAACAGCCGCGGAACCGCCGGCTCTCAACTTTTTTTTCTTACTTTGTATTCGAGCTACCATAGATAATACATTAGTTTTCAGCGCGCGGCCGGTTTCGGCGATTCGGTTCATTTTTATGCAGATAGATTTTTATAAGTGTTTTAATACGGGCTGCACCTCACATACTCAGGTTTCTCCTTCAGAAACAACCGGCGGGTCCGGGAATACCGCGAACTTAAGGGAAACCCGGCGGAAGGCCGGCCACGTCCGGAAAGCCGCACGGATCCTTTTCCTGGCCTGCGGGACTCTTTATTCTCAGTCCGCACTTTCACAGCAGGATACGCTCTCCCCTGCTGAAATCAAAGGCTTGTCGGTCGAGGAGCTCATGAATATTGAGGTCACGACCGTTTCCAAAGTGCCGCAAAAGCTTACGGAAGTTGCTTCCGCCATTCAGGTGATCACCCGGTCGGATATCAGGCGTTCAGCGGCTACCAGCGTTCCGGAAGCCTTGCGTCTCGCCCCGAATCTTCAGGTTAACCAGCTCAGTTCGCGGCACTGGGTGATCAGCTCGAGGGGCTTCAACGCAACCTACTCGAATAAACTGCTTGTGATGATCGACGGCCGAACGGTTTACTCGCCGCTATTCGCGGGGGTCTTCTGGGATGCCCAGAACCTGCTGCTTGAAGATGTTGACCGGATAGAAGTCATTTCAGGTCCCGGCGGATCACTTTGGGGCGCCAATGCGGTCAACGGGATCATCAATATTATCACGCGGGGCGCCGGAAGCACGCAGGGGCTCTATGTCTCTGCAGGGTACGGCAGCGAACTGAAACCGCTGGCTGAGGCCCGGTACGGCGGCAGGCTGGGCCCGGAGCTTTCCTACCGGGTATTCGGCCGGACCGTAAAACGCAAACACACCTACCTTCCCGACGGGCGGGCCGGTTCGGACGACTGGGCGCATAGCCAGACCGGTTTTGACCTTGAGTGGGTTCCATCGGATGCGGACAACCTGCGCATCCAGGCGGACTTCTATACAGGCCGGGAAACGGAAAATGCCGTACCCTCGTCCATTGACGGACAGCATGTGATGGGTACCTGGAGCCATGCCTTTTCGGAGCGTTCCGACCTGGTCTTCCAGGGCTATGCGGACCGCACGTGGAGGCGGGATATCCCCAGTACGATCAGTGACGAACTGTATACGTATGACCTGGACCTCCAGCACCATCTTCAGCTAAGCAAAACCCACCGGCTGCTCTGGGGAGCCGGCTACCGCCTGATGGATGACCGGACACAACATTTCACAGAATTCTTCGGATTTCTGCCCGAAGACCGCAAAATGCATCTGACAGGTGCCTTTCTGCAGGATGAAATAACCGTGGTCCCGGAGCGGTTGAACCTGACCGTCGGAACCAAGGTCCAGCATAATTCCTTCTCCGGCACTGAATGGCAGCCGAGCGCGCGGGTCTCGTACACTCTTCAGGACCGGCACCTCGTCTGGGGAGCCGTTTCAAAAGCGGTCCGGGCTCCCAGCCGGATCGATGTGGATTATTTCATCCCGGTGTACCCTGTTCCCCCCGAGTCGCCAAGCGTAGCCGGCGGACCGAATTTTACCTCAGAAAAACTGGTTGCCTATGAGCTCGGCTACCGAACCCAGCCTTATACCGGGCTGGCGCTCGCCCTTTCCACTTTTTATCACGTCTATGATGACCTGTACAGTGTCGAACCGTTACCGGGCACACAAACCTATCAGATCCGGAACGGAAGCCGGGGTACCTCTTTCGGAGCTGAACTTTCTGCGAATTTCGTATTGACCAGCTACTGGAACCTGCGCGGTGGATACACTTTTTTTCATAAGCACCTGAAAAACAAGCCGGGCAATGCCTCTGAGCCCCTCCTCCTTGAAAACCTGGGAACGGATGCGGATAATCAGGCCCTGCTGCAGTCCGCCCTGAACCTGACGAAAAGCTTTCAGGTGGACCTGGTGGCCCGTTACCTGGACTACCTGCCGGCCAATCTGTACAACCGCCGGGTACCGTCCTACGTCACGCTGGACACCCGGATCGCCTGGCAAAAAAAACAACTGGAATGCAGCCTGAATGGTCAGAACCTGTTACAGAAAAAGCACCTCGAGTACGGTAACGGCATGCTGATCGATCGGGGAATATTTGGTAAAATCACCTGGAGATATTAAAACGCGGCCCTTGAGAAGAATCGATTTCACTCCCATCCGATCCCGGACGTTGATGCTGGTTAAATGGCTTTGCATCATCCTGATTATTTCCGGCGATGCCGCGGCCGTGCATGCCCAGTCGAAACCCGTCGCCGCATTCCAGGTCAAGGCTGCCTATCTGTATAACTTCACCCGGTTTGTCGAATGGGATCCGGCCACCTACGCCGGGCCTGATGCCCCGTTTATCATTGGCGTGCTGGGAAACAAGCTGGTCGGCGACTATCTCCGGGAAATCGTTCAGGGGGAAAAGGTCGGAAACCGTCCGATCGTCGTTCACCAGTACAGGTCCATCAGCGAAGTCCGGGACTGCAGGATGCTGTTCATAAGTGCCGGTGAAGCCGCCCGCGTCAGGGAATCGCTTCCCGAAATGAACGACAAAGGCATTCTTACGGTCAGCGATGGCGAACCATTTCTGAAATGGGGAGGCATGATCCGGTTCTTCAACCAGGATAACAAGATTAAAATACAGATTAATGCATCCGCCGCCCGGACTGGTCATCTGCAGATCAGTTCGAAACTGTTAAGTGTCGCCACGGCGTATTAGTACATCATTCTATGAGACTCAAAGATATACCGATTCAACGTAAATTAATGAGCGTCATACTGCTTACCTGCACGGTCGTGCTGGTACTGATCTGCAGCGCTTACATCGTACTTGAATACTCCAGCTCAAAAGACATTCTCAGGAATAAAGTATCCACCCTGGGAGCCGTGGTCGCATCAAACAGCTCAGCAGCTCTTGCATTTGACAGTGAAGACGATGCCGCCGAAATACTCTCGGCCCTCCACGGCGATCCCCATATTGAGGCGGCGGCTTTATATGACCGGGACGGCAACCTCTTTGCAACATACCCGGAAAATATTCAGCGCAACCTGGTACCGGCCCATCCGGAACCACCCGGCTACGAGTTCCAAAACGATCACCTGGTCGGCTTCGAACCGGTTGTGCAGGCCACCGAACGGCTGGGAACCCTGTATATCAGCTCGGATCTGCAGGCTGTTCATACGCAGCTGAACCGCTTTATCCTGATCGCCTTCCTGCTCATCCTGGGTTCCCTGGCGATCGCCTACATCCTTTCCCACCAGTTACAGAAAAGCATTTCCCAGCCCATCCTGGCGCTCGAAAACACGGCAAAATTCATCTCGGGAACGCAGGATTACTCCATCCGGGCACACAAAGCCGGGAAGGATGAGATCGGGTCGCTCACCGACAATTTCAATGACATGCTGGAACAGATCCAGTTCCAGAACCAGGAGATCATCAAATCGAGGGAGCAGAGCTCGAAGCTCGCGGCGATCGTCGAGTCTTCAGGTGATGCGATCATCGCCAATGGACTGGATCAGAAGATCACGAGCTGGAACGACTCCGCAACCGCGATGCTGGGCTATTCTGCCGGGGAAATGATCGGCGAGTCCGTTATGAAACTGATCCCGGCCCGGTACCGGAAACTGGAGGAGCAATTCCGGGAAGTACTCAAGCGCGGAGAACGGATCGAACCGGTCGAGATCCAGATGATCACCAGGGACCAGCAGCTTCTGGACATTTCATTAACCATTTCCCCGGTGAAAGACGCCGGGGGGAACATCGTAGGGATTTCACAGATTGCCCGGAACATTTCGGTACAAAAAACTAATGAACGGCTGCTTGCAGACCAGGAAGAACATTTACGCCTGGCCGTTCAGGCCGCCGAGCTGGGTACGTTCGACATGAATATGAAAACCGGGCACATCAACTGGGACCCGCGTTGCAAGGAACTGCTTGGCGTTTACAAGGACGCGTCCGACGCATCCGGCAAGCAGGCTTTTGACGGGGCCAATGATAACGATGCAGGCCGTATCGGCAAAATTCTCCATCATGTGGCGGCGACTCCCCGGAGCGACGGAAACTACAGCGCAGATTACCGCATTACGGGATTTAACAATAAGGTTCGCTGGGTACGGGTAAAAGGCAAAATGTTTTTTGATGAAGGCCTGCCGGTCCGGTTTCTGGGCGCGGTGCTGGACACCACCAGCATGAAGCAGGAAGAATTGCGCAAAAACGACTTCATTGCGATCATCAGTCACGAGCTCAAGACACCGCTGACCTCGATCAAGTCCTATATCCAGATCCTGCTCGGCAAGGCGAAAAAAGAGGGAAATACCTTTGAAATGAATGCCCTGGCCCGGGCTGAGGCGCAAACCGTCAAGATCACTTCGATGATCAATGACTTCCTCAATCTGGCCCGGATCGAAGAGGGCAAACTGCGGATCACCAAGGAGGTCTTCAGCCTGGAAAACTGGATGGAGGACATCGTTTCGGAAGCGGTCTTCCTCACGTCAAATCACGAGCTGAACATCAGGCCCTGCCAGGGACTGCAGGTCTATGCCGATAAGGATAAGATATCCCAGGTACTGATCAACCTGATCAGCAATGCCACCAAGTATTCCCATCCGGGAACCACGATCGAGGTCGGTTGCCGGCGCGTCAACAGTTCAGTCCGAATCTATGTCGCTGACCAGGGTATCGGCATCAACCCCGAGCACCAGGAGAAACTATTCAACCGGTTCTACCGGGTGGAGAACGACCAGATGAAAACCGTGTCCGGTTTCGGAATCGGACTATACCTGGTATCGGAGATTCTGCGTTATCATGACAGCCGGATCTCCGTAGAAAGCGAAGAAGGCAAGGGATCTACTTTTTCGTTCCAGCTCGAAGCGGTAGAAAGCCGGCCGGCCTGATCAGTTTGTTATAAGGATATGGACCTGTTCGGAACCCACGCATATCAGGACCGCAACCTCCTGCCCAGGGACGGCACGGTCAGGTATTACGGAAAACTCTTCCTGCCGGGTGAGGCTGACCGGTTCTACCATGCACTGCTGAACGCCATCGACTGGAAAAATGATCAGGCGGTCATCTTCGGCAAACTGATCGAGACCAAAAGGAAAGTCGCCTGGTACGGCGATCACCCGTTCGAGTATACCTACTCGAACATTACCAAACGTGCCCTGCCATGGACAGAAGAGCTGCTGACGCTCAGGGCGATCGCCGAGCAGCATACCGGGGAGACATTCAACTCCTGCCTGCTGAACCTCTACCACTCCGGGGATGAAGGAATGGCCTGGCACAGTGACGGGGAAAAAGACCTCAAGAAGAACGGCGCCATCGGATCAATGAGTTTCGGCGCTGAACGAAAGTTTTCCTTTAAACATAAGGAGACCGGGGAACGGATTTCACTGGTTTTGGAACACGGCAGTCTGCTTGTCATGGCAGGCACCACCCAGACCTACTGGCTCCACCGGCTTCCGCCAACCAAAACGATCCGGACTCCCCGGATCAACCTTACGTTCAGGACTATCACGGAAGGCATTACAGCAGGCGGATCCGCTTTGTAAAAATTCTGAGAGTCATTGCATTTTCAGCGGTTTTCCACCACTTTCGGGCTGTTAAAAACCACGCATGAACCCGACCCCTGAACTCCGACTGCTTGAGTCCCTTGATCCCGGACTTCGCAAACAGCTATCCGAACTTCTCATAGCCACGGTCAATGAAGGCGCATCCATCGGTTTTCTGGCTCCCATGGAAGAGCATTCGGCCGACGCCTACTGGGAGTCTGTTCCTTCTGCCGGCACCCTGCTGCTGTCAGCCTGGCTGAACGGAACACTGGCCGGCTCAGTACAGCTGCATCTTTGTCTGAAAGAAAACGGGCTCCACCGTGCGGAGATCTGTAAACTGATGGTCCATCCGCAATTCCGGCGAAAAGGTATCGCCAGGACACTGATGCAGAACATTCACCGGATGGCTGCGGAAAATGAGCGGACGCTGCTGGTGCTCGATACCCGGGAAGGGGATCCGTCGAATGCACTGTACCAGTCCCTGGGATATACCGCCGCCGGATTGATTCCCGGGTACGCGCGGTCATCCGACGGCCGGCTCGAAGCGACCGTATTGTACTATAAGCGTCTTGGCTAACCGGCCCTGAAAGCCAGACCCGCATGCTCAAGAGCGTTTTTCAGGATAGGCATAACTGTTTTTCCGATGCCATGAAGGTCCTGGATCTCTTTTTCGGTAAACGCTGCCAGCTGATCCGCAGTCGATATTCCCCGGCGGGCCAGTGCCCTGCGCGCGGGCGCCGGCAGCCCGGCAAGGAAGACCGGCCCGGTCTGCGAAGCTTTCAGAACCTTTTTCTTTCCGGCTTTTTCCTGATTCTCGCGCACTCTGAAAAGGACCACGTCCCGTATGAGCTCCAGCGGCATCGGCTGGTCCAGCGGGAACCGGACGGACCCCTTCCCGCCCCTGTATCCGGCCAGGCGATCGTTAAAAGCTTCGATTCCGCTCGGAACCGGGTAAAAACCGATATGGGTCTTAAATGCGGCAAAGTGCACCAGGTTCCCGGCTAATGCAAAGGTGGGCATCCCGTAACTGATCTTCTCGGCAGCATCCGGGGCAGCCTTGCGGATTGTTTCCCGAACCTGCTCCAGGATACGCCGGATTTCCGGAGGGAACCGGCTGATATATTCGTCAACGGCATCGGCTGCTTCCATGGCGGTCATGTTTTCTGTTCAATTAAAGTTACTCAAAATCCCCGTCCGAAAGCCGGAAAACCATCCGTTCTGAACGGTGTTTCTCAGTATAAACACACTCACAATGGAACAATTTGACTTTTCATTTCCCAAAGGAACCACGCATGTAATGACGGCGATCCCGGTCGTCGATGAGGCCGATCCGCACCGCTCCAAATTCCGGCTCCTTTCGGACCATACCGAATATGCGTATGTTCAGTACTCCGATAAGTGCTGCTGGGAGGTCTATAACGGGGCTGAACTGAATGAAGAAGAACTTGCCTACATCGGCGACTGTATTGAAGCCCGTTACCGGTAGAATCATGCATGGAGGCTTCCGCTTTCGGACGCCAGGCCCGGCAGCCGGCCTCAGGAACAGCATCCCGATACTGATCCTTCTGCTGCTCTGCCTGCCATACCCGCTCAGGTCCTCTTCCGGGCTCCCTTCAGCGAGCGTGCCCGACTACCTGGCCGCCGTCACGGTCGATACCTCAGCACCGGGGCAGCGAATTCCCAACGGCTTCCTGGGGCTCTCCTACGAATGGGAGCAGGCGCGGCGCCTGGTCGGGGAGCCCGGGACCGGGATCAACGCCATTTACCGCCAGCTTCTTTCCAACCTGATCAGGGCCGGTGCAGGGCACCTGGTCATCCGGATCGGCGGGCCGGTAACCGACGGGTTAAAGGGATCCACCCGCCCGGATATGCGACCGTTCACCCGCCTGTTCCGCGATTTCAGTGAACCGGAACCGCAGCTGTCCTTTATCCTGGGCGTGAACCTGGCCGCCCGGAATCCCGGACTGGCTGTCAGTCAGACCCGGGCCTATCTGGAAGCAATGCCGGCCGGATCGGTAACGGCGCTTGAAATCGGTTATGAACCTGACACCTACCCGCAGCGACACTATCGCTCCCGGGACTACCGTCTTCCGGACTACCTGGCGGATTTCCGGTATATCGCAGAAGCGATCCGCAAGGCGTTACCCGCCGCCCCGGGATTCGCGGGCCCTTCCCTTTCACCCGCCGCTGGACTGAACATCGCCGGCTTCGAACCCGCCAGCGTATTTCAGGAATCCGCCCGCCTGGATGGGCTGACCACGCTGAGTCTGCATGCTTATGCGGCCTCGGGCACTGCCTGCGGCGGCGATCCCCAGCCCGGCATCCTGCTCCAGGCGCCGGCAGCCACTGCAGGTCCGGAGCGCGCCGCCCTGCTGGGAAGCTCCTCTCAAACGAAGAAAGGCGTCCGCATTACCGAGATGAATGGACTCTCCTGTTCGGAACCCGGAATCAGCGACTCCTTTGAGTCAGCCCTTTGGCTCACCGATATCCTGTTCGGGTACGCACAGGCCGGCGTTTCCGGAATCAATCTCCATACGAATAACCGGGATGCCGGACAGGCCTGGGATCCCGGCAGTCCGTTCCTCTTTGATATTTCTGGCAAGCAGTATGATTCCGCAGGGATAACTCCCCGGCCGGATGCCGGCTCCATAACCGGTTATGCACTGAAGTCGGTTCAACCGATGTATTACGGGATGCTGCTTTTTGCCGAAGGTGCCCCCGCCGGGTCCGCACTGCTGCCCGCCGTCGTGAAAACCGATGCGAATGTCAGGGCATGGGCGACGCGGAACGATGCCACCGGCGAAGTGAAGGTGGTCCTGATCAATAAGGAACTGAACCTGCCGGGCAGGATAAGTCTGTCGGTACCGGGCTACCGGTCGGGAAAGATCGGCCGGTACGTATCAGCCACGGGCGAGGAGCTCCTGCTGTTCATGGCATCCCTGGACTGACCGGGCGCATGTTACCGGAGCCCATGCATTAAATTGCTGAAATCACGTATCTTTAACCACCAGATCCGATCCATATGAAGCAGCTTATTTCCCTGATACTTTTCTTCTCCGCACTCTCCGCTTTTGGGCAGGAAAAGGAAGCGAAAACCTCACCCGGACAGTTAACCCGGACCCGGATCGTAGAGGCGTCCTGCGGGCAGTGCAAGCTGGGCCTGAAGGGCAAGAGCTGCGACCTGGCGGTCCGGGTCGACGGAAAATCCTATTTCGTAAAGGGCACCGACATTGATGCACACGGCGACGCCCATGCGGAGAACGGTTTCTGCAATTCGATCCGGAAAGCGGAGGTCCGGGGCGAAATCCGCGACGGGTTCTTTTATGCCTCGTATTTTAAGCTTCTGCCAGAAAACAAGAAAAAGAACCCATAGGTTAACCCTGAATTCAATCGAAGGTATCCGTCATGAAGATCGCAACCTATAACGTCAACGGTATCAGCGCACGCCTGCCCGTTCTCCTGCGCTGGCTGGAGGAAACCGGACCGGACGTGGCGTGTCTCCAGGAACTCAAGGCGCCACAGGAAAAATTTCCCGCCGAAGTGCTGGAACAAGCCGGCTACCAGGCTATATGGCACGGCCAGAAGAGCTGGAACGGGGTAGCTATCCTGTCCCGCGTGGGCCGGCCCGAAGAGATCTGCCGGACACTCCCCGGCGATGAGGAAGACCTCCACAGCCGATATATAGAAGCGACGGTGGGCGGAATCCGGATCGGCTGCCTGTACCTCCCCAACGGAAATCCCGCCCCCGGTCCCAAGTTTGATTACAAGATGCGCTGGTTCGAGCGGCTGCAATTACATGCAGCTGAACTGCTGGCCACCGGCCAGCCGGTGCTGCTTACCGGAGACTTCAATGTCATGCCGACCGAACTTGACGTGTATAAGCCTGAACGATGGGTTGATGACGCACTGTTTCGCCCCGAGGTCCGGAAAGCGTTTCATGACCTGGTGTCACAGGGCTGGACCGACGCCATCCGCAAACTCTACCCAAGCGAAACGATCTATACTTTCTGGGACTACTTCCGCAATGCCTATGGCCGGAATGCCGGCCTTCGCATCGACCATTTTCTGCTCAGTCCGCAGCTGGAGGGCCGCCTAACTGCGGCCGGTGTGGACCGTGGGGTAAGGGGCTGGGAAAAATCCAGTGACCACGGCCCCGTGTGGATCGAGCTCGCGGAAGTGTAATCCGGGCAGGCCGCTGGCATAACAACAAGTTTTTTTATAACTTCATACTGTTCTTCGCTTTGACAACGAAGCGGAAATAGTTTCAAGTAACCGTATGATATTCACCTGGATCATTGTCGGACTATGTATCTCTGCTGCTGGCGGAGCCATGGTCTATCTGCTTGCTCAGAAAGCGCGGAGAAAATAGGATTCAAACGCATCACCCGCCGCACTTCCGGATTTACCGGCCAGGCAAAGTGAGGCGCGGAATCAGGCAGGATTGGCTAGCGGCCTAACGTCGGACCACCGGTTGTGTCCAGGCGTTTTCATGATCTCCCTCCCGGAAGGGGTTTTCCTGCAATACGGAAGAAATGATCTTTGCGCGCACATAGAGGTCCCCGGGTTTGAGGGTGTAGCTGCCTTTCCGACCCTTTATTTCCTGCAGAATCCGGCCTCCGCCGGTCTCTGAATCCTTAACCGCCCCCCAGAACTGAATGGTGTACTGCACTCCCGGTTCAGGTTTCACCTTCACATGGAGGGTTTCTCCGTCAAACGTAATATCCTTCAGCCGCACGCCGGTCGATGCGTAGAAATCGCCCCTCTCCATGGCCGCGATCAGGGTCTCCGGCGTCAGGTTCCCTGCACGCACCATCACCCAGCCCCGCCCGGGGTTACTGTTTTCCCCGTCAAACTCAAGGTAGTTATGCGCATCGTCGCTGGCGAGTCCGTAGAGCAGATCCTTGCCCCGGTTCAGATAACTGATCAGGAGCCTATCCCACAGTTCTTCCATTCCCATGGTCGTGGAATCGCCATAGTTATGGACGTGCGGATGGCCGTTGTACACCTCGAAGAACCGTTCTCCTCTCAGGCCAGCCATATCATCGAAGGTCACGGACCAGCGGAAATTGGGGTGATTGATATGCGGGAACATCGCCTGACCGGTCCTCGCCCGCTGCTCATAGACGGCATCCAGGTTTCGTTGCATGGTTTCCATCACGCTGCCGCCCCGCTGCGGCTGGATGAGCTCCCGGACATTGACCGCCCCGACATGGATACTCTTATCCTGATACCGGTCGGTAATTTCTTCCGCCGGGATGATGAGAAACTTGTTTCTGGCTTCAAAAAGCGGCCGGTATTCTGCAGGGGTCTTCAGTTTCACCCGGATCGTGCCGGCCGAATCGGTCTTGTAGGTGACCCAGTCCGCTCCGAACTTGCCGAGGTATTCCCTGAACCGGTGCTGCCGGAACGGATGTTTCGGGATTTCCTTCCACACGTCCCCGTCTCCCAGGGTATTGTGATCCGAAAGCGAAACGAAGTCGTATCCGTGGCTCTTATACCAGTCCATGATCATCTCGGGAAAATCGTCCCCGTCACTCCAGTACGAATGCGTATGAAGATTGCCCTTGAACCACCTGCCTTTCTTCTGGGCGTAAGTGGTATGGTGAACGGAAGTCAGCAGCAGAATAAACAGTAGAAAACGGCGCATCATCTAAGGTCGGATCTGCCTCTAAGGTAATGAACCGCACTGATTTCAGGGAACCTGACCGGATCTTTTTTCGAGGAGCCGGATCGTGAGCGGATCCTTCTGCCCCCCGTAGTACCGGGCCAGCACCTCTCCGAACACCGGGTCTGCATCGGGAACCAGGCTGAACAGCGTCATGGACGACCGAAGTTTCATATCGTCAGGACTTCCAAAGATCTGGGCAGCGGATTTCCCTCCTATACCGGTCAGCAGCCGGCAAAGCGTGATCAGGCGGTTTCCCAGTACCGGATCGCGGAGAAACAGACCGGCCTCCTCCAGGTCCCGTATAGCGAAACGGCGGGCCATTTCGCTGGAACCCAACCCGGCCAGCTGGGGAAACATGAACCACATCCAGTGCGTGGTCTTCCGGCCCCCTCCAATTTCGTTTCGGGCGGCATCGAAATACCGGTCCTGGGGTTCGCGGAAACGCTTCAGCGGATCACCTTCCATTTTTCAGGCAGAAAGAGGAAGCAGCCTTACCGGGGTAAGACTGCTGAAAAAACTATTTAAAAAAACTTTCATTCGATAAAGCACCGCCGGACTCAATTTGTTTCGATCCACCTGAATTACCGGTTGGCTGACACCCAAAACCTTTAAAGGACGACTTCGTTTAACTATTAAGTTTCAAATGTTCATCTTAGCTAAATCAGACCAACCTTTTTTCCAGTCCAGTCAGCATGATCAAGATCCTCATTGCAGAAGACCACTTAATTGTCAGGAACGGCATCAAATCCCTGCTTGAGCAGGAAAAGGATTTCCAGGTAACCGGCGAAGCGGGCAACGGCCTCGAAGTGCTGGCCTTGCTGGACTCTGGCCTCCGTCCTGATATTCTGCTGACGGACCTTAGTATGCCAGACATGGACGGCCTGGAGGTCACCAGGCACGTCCGTGCCAGGTACCCCGATGTCCGGGTGATCATCCTTTCCATGCTTGACCAGGAAAAACACGTCTTCGAAGCTTTCGAGGCAGGAGTCAAAGGGTATTTGCTGAAAAACAGCAGCCTGGAGGAAATGATCAATGCGATACGGCTGGTCGCCTCCGACCGGGAAGTGGTCTGCTCAGAACTGGCCATTGCAATCCTCCGGAGAACTGCCAAATCAGACCCGGCGATCCAGGGGGACCAGTTGGAAATCGATCTCTCGAACCGGGAAAAGGAAGTTCTGACGCTGATCGCTGAAGGTCATACCAATGAAGAGATTGCCGACAAGGTTTTCTGCAGCCGCAGGACCGTCGAGGGTCACCGTCAGAGTCTCATCAATAAGCTCGGTGCCCGGAACACCGCGCAGCTGATCTACATGGCATCGAAAAAGGGTCTTTTGTAGTAAACGGAAACGTTCTAACCTTCCGAAGGCTGGTCGGCAGGTGATTCCAGCCGGTCCCGCAGCATGTTGAGCCGCATCAGGTAACTGCTGAAAGCCGGTGTACTCCCGTTATGCCGGATCACCGAGAAGTGGCTGTCGACGAATTTCGGCACATCTACGATCCTGACCGCACGATCCCACTGCAGGGTCTGGGGCAGCTCCCTGTCCTTAAAGTACTCGAATAATTCAGATGCGTCCATACGGCAAATGTAGGAATTTCAGGTCTGAGTTGGATCCCGGATCCACCGAAACGGGTTAAATACCGCCGGCGGCGGACTCCGCCGGATGGGTGAATGACACCCTTGCAAACAATAGCGCAAACACGGCGCATAGGAATGCAGGAATCCAGACCAGCGGAGCCTGGGGAGTATGGATCGCGATCCTGATCAGCGTTATACCGGCAATCGTGAAATGGGCCAGATTACCGATGGCTACGGGTTTGCTGTAGATGCCCCCGATCAGATTACCTTTGGCCATCCAGTTTAGCATGGCAAAGCCGAAGTAAACGGCGCCGAGTAGCTGCAGGGCCAGCAGACTGACCGGTCCTGACAAACCAGCGTAGTTCAGGATCTCTTCAGGAAGGAACGTAAGAAACAGAGCGCATGCACCCATAACCAGTGCGCTCCCGGACATCAGCAGTTTCGTATTCATGTCGGAATTTTCCGGAAAATAGCAAAATTGCCGGTAAAATAAGGCAGTCCGGAACTTACGTGGAAATCTTGTTGTACTTATTACGGTATTCGATGGGAGTCAGCCCGGTAATCTTCTTAAAGATCATCCGAAACGCTTTTGAATCGGTATATCCGACATCAAACATGACTTCGCTGATATTTTTGCGGCTGATCTCAAAACTGCGCTTGGCCGCCTCTACCTTGACACGCTGCACATATTCAATCACCGTATTATTGGTCGCTTTATGGAAGCGCCGTTCGAAACTCCGTCTTCCGACCGCTACCCTGTCCGCCAGCTGGTCCACCGTGAATTTCTCCGTAAAGTTTTGCTCGATGTAATCCTGGGCTGTCCTGATGGCCGTATCGGGGTGATTCTTCTGGCCCCGGAACAGCGCGAATGCGGCCTGGCTGTTCCGTTCAATATCCACCGCAAAATATTTGGAAGCCAGGATCGCCGTTTCGCGGTCCGTGAATTTTTCGACCAGGTGCAGCAGCAGGTTCCAATAGGAATGTGCGCCGCCGCTCGAATACAACCTTCTCTCTTCGGTCACAATGCTTCCGTGAACCACGTCAACTGCCGGAAACATCTCCCGGAACTCATTGATGAAACCCCAGTGGGTGGAACATTTCTTCCCGTCCAGCAGGCCTGTTGAAGCGAGCAGGAATGCACCGACACAAAGTGAGGCCACCTCCGCTCCCCCGTTATACCGGGCGACGATCCAGGGAATCATCGCCTGGTTATGTGAAATTGCCGTCGCCATATCCCCTGCCAGGGCGGGAATAATGACGAGATCCGTTTCGGCTACATCCGCCAGAACTTTGTCCGCATGAACCGTAAAAAGGCCGTCATTCAGGCGGACCTCACGGGTGGCACCTACAAGCTGAATATCGAAAAGCGGCTGCTTTCCGGAAACCGTCAGAAACTGATTTACCGCAGAAAATAAATACCGCGGGTCCGCAATGGCCTGCATCACGGAAGATTCAGGAACCAGGATGGAGACATTTTTCATAGAACTAATATAAGGAACACCAGTCGTAAATCACCCCACATTTGTCGCTTTCAGGCACCACAAATTTCTTGAAATCAGCCCAGATTTGTATAAGGAAAAACCAACAACAGGCTGACAGCCAGGCAAAAAAACAATAAGCCATACGATATGTCACACCAGAAAATACAGCCATTTTTATGGTTCAACGACCAGGCAGAAGAAGCGGCCGAATTTTATACCTCGGTCTTCAGGGATTCCGAGCTGCTCGGAAAGACGTATTACAGCGAAGGCTCGCCCGGTCCGGCCGGCACCGTCATGACCGTCGAATTCCGTATCCATAACCAGGAATTTGTGGCCCTGAACGGCGGTCCCCATTATGCACTCACTCCGGCCATATCCTTCGTGGTCAACTGCAAAACCCAGGAGGAGATCGATTACTATTGGGAGCAGCTTTCGGCAGACCCGGGACGCGAACAGTGCGGATGGCTGGTGGACAGGTTCGGCCTGTCATGGCAGGTCGTTCCGGAGGACCTTCCGGCACTGTTAAGCTCCGGCGACCCGGAACAGGCCCGGAACGTCATGCAGGCCATGCTGAAAATGAAGAAGATCTCGATTCCGGAACTCCTGGAGGCCAGGCAGGTTTCATGAAGATCCTGGCCTACCTTACCTTCAACGGCACCTGCCGCGAGGCTATGACTTTCTACCAGCAATGCCTGGGCGGCGTCCTCCGGTTCCACACCGTGGGAGAATCCCCCATGGCGGACCAGCTGCCCCCGGAGATGCATCCCTGCATTCTGAACGCATCGCTGACCGGGAAAGACCTGGTGCTGATGGGTTCCGATATGGTCAGTGAGTCCGGCCTGGTTAGGGGAAACGCCGTATCCCTGCTGCTCAGCTGCGATTCGGTGGAGGAGAGCAGGACCCGTTATCAGCGCCTGTCTTCGGAAGGCACCCAGGACCAGGCGCTGGAAGAAACGTTTTCGGGTACCTACTTCGGCGGATTAACCGACAAGTATGGGAACAACTGGCTGGTCCATTGTGAGACCCCAGCTTAACATTCACAGGGATAAAAAAAACCATCACATATCATATGGCACAAGTAAGCACCTATCTCAATTTCCCGAACAACACCGAAGAGGCGTTCAATTTCTACCGGTCGGTATTTGGCGGCGATTTCTCAGCGCCGGTCGCCAGGTTCGGCGATATTCCGCCACAGGACGGGACTCCGCAGCTCGCTGAGGCAGACAGGAACCTGGTCATGCATGTCGCCCTTCCTATTCTTGGCGGACACGTTCTGATGGGAACAGACGCACCCGAGAGCATGGGCTTGAAGGTTACCCCTGGCAACAACGTCTATATCAACCTCGAACCGGATACCCGGGAGGAGACCCGCCGGTTGTTCGAGGCGCTTTCTGATGGCGGGACGGTCAGCATGGAGCTCCAGGACATGTTCTGGGGGGCCTATTACGGCAGCTGCACGGACCGGTTCGGTATTCAGTGGATGTTTAACTGCAGCGCGAAATCCTGACCGGGCCGTTGACATATCACGCCGGGTCCGGCACCCTGCAACTGCCGGGGAGGCGGGCCTATCGGATCTCCTGTCTGGTCGCCTTCAGGGCAAACACCATTGGTATTTTGCTATCCAGGTGTTTGATCCGGAATACTCCCGGAGCCGGCTCTGTCGTTTCCTGAAAGCAGTTATATGGCGAATAATCGTACTCATTAAGCACATTCAACACCAGGCCGGCCTGGGTAAGGCTGTTGACGACCTCACCGATGCTGTGGTTCCAGCAAACATAATCCTGTGAAATATCGGCGCCCCGGTCGGCATAGGTACCGCTTTCGGTTTCAGCGATCGGCCCCGCGTTGAAGTAGTTATATCGGAGCTCCCGGAAGTGATCGTCAAACATCCAGACGACCGGGTGGAACTCGGCGAACACGAACGCGCCGCCCGGTTTCAGGAAACGGCTGATCACCTCTGCCCAGGCATCCAGGTCGGGCAGCCAGGAAATGGTACCGTAGCTGGAAAAAACCACATCGAACTGCTCATCCAGGTGGTCGGCCAGATTATAGACGTTACAGCAGATGAACCGGGCATCTGATCCGAGCTGTGCAGCAATGGAACGGGCACTTGAAATGGCTTTATCCGAAAGGTCAACCCCGGTAGCGCGTGCACCCAAACGTTCCATCGAGATGGTATCCTGCCCGAAATGACATTGCAGGTGCAGAACCGACTTACCATCCAGGTCTCCGAGAAGGTCCAGCTCAATGGACTTCAGCGAATTCTTACCTTCCATAAAACCGGGCAGGTCGTAGAATGCTGAATCCAGGTGCGCAGCCGTCCGGTTATTCCAGGACTGCCTGTTGATTTCGATATAGTCTTTCAGCGGATCCAATCAGGTATCAGGTATGCAGGTTCTCATAGCGTTCGCCGATCGCCCGGATCAGCTCCGGATCAACGGGACAATCTTCATTCCTGGCCACCCAGACGCCGTCCGGGTTCAGCCGCATCCGGAACGGGGCAGCATCGGCCACTGTGCAGATGTATTTCAGACCGTCCTTGCTGCATTCTTTGCATTCTATCTGGACCTCTTCCGTCCGGTTACGGAAGGTCAATGTAAAGTTTTCAGTCATAGCCGTATTTTATGTAATGATACCATTCCGGCCTGAGAACACGAAATGAACGGCGAAGGCGATTGGCACCTGGGGCAGGCTGAAAAACGAAGAGGCCCCCACCAGGGAGCCTCCTCACTTAAACTGGAGCAACATTGTCAGTTAGTCAACACCCCCGGCACCTTAAAGTTTACAATCTGTTCATTTCGAGTACTTTACATGGAACGCTCCGTATTTAAACCCAGGCGTCACGTACTAATGGCAGAATCCCTCCATACCACTAAACCCTATGGCGGATCCCCTGTTATCATACACACCAGCGATCTCCACCCGCATAATGTTGGTATATGGCGCAATTGAAACTACAGACTATCGGCACTCTACTGAAACAGACGGGCAAGGACTTCATGAAGGATGAGATTCCCAAACAGAGTGCTGCCCTGGCCTATTATACAATTTTCTCGCTCGGCCCCATGCTGATCATTGTCATCTTCATGGCCGGCGTGGTATGGGGGGAAAAAGCCGTTGAGGGCCAGGTGTATGAGCAAATCCGAAGCCTGGTGGGGTCTAATGCTGCCCGCCAGATTCAGGAGATCATCAAAAGTGCGACCGTGGAAGGCAATAACGTTGTGGCCGCCACGGTTGGACTGGTAACCCTGCTGCTGGGAGCGACCGCCATATTCACGCAGATCCAGGATTCCATCAACTCGATCTGGAAGCTGCGGGTAAAAGCCAGGAAGGGATGGCTGAAGATGCTCAAAAACCGGTTTATCTCATTTTCACTGGTGGTCAGCCTCGGATTTCTGCTGCTGGTTTCCCTGATGATCAACGCTCTGGTGGAAGGCATGATGGATAAATTGAAGGAGATATTTCCGCAGGTAACCGTTATTTTGGTGTATGTTCTGAATCTGGCAATTACCCTGCTGCTGACTTCCTCCCTGTTTGCCATCATCTTCAAAGTACTTCCTGATGCCATCATTCGCTGGCGGGACGTCTTCGTCGGTGCCATGTTTACGGCAGTGCTCTTTATGATCGGCAAATTCGCCATTACCATCTACATTGGGAAAAGCAGCGTCGGCAGTTCCTACGGGGCGGCCAGCTCCCTGGTCGTACTGCTCCTGTGGGTATACTACTCGTCCATCATCCTGTATTTCGGCGCTGAATTTACCAAGGTATATGCCTCGCTGCTCGGTTCGGCCATCAAACCGAACGAATATGCGGTCATCGTACAGACGATCCAGCTGGAACGCGAGACGGGAACGATCCAGGAAAGTGAGCAGGAAACCGAAGAAACGACCCGTGTATTACAGCAGAAACGGGATTCCCTGGACAATCAGGGCCCGTGATGTGCGACACGACCGCTTTCTGACGTTATCATCAGGAAACCAGTCACTGCACATGGACCAGACCCGCCTCCACCTGATGATCACGCACCTCCCGGTATTCGGATCCTTTTTCGGTGCACTGGTGCTCGCATACGGCCTCCGGGCCGGAAGTTCGTCCACTAAACGATCCGCCTATATCATCTTCATTCTTTCAGCAGCAGGCGCCCTTCTGGCCTACCTTACGGGCGACGGCGCAAAGGACACTGTAAAATCGCTGACCGAGACGCCCCGGAATTCCATCCGGGCACACAGGGACCTCGCACGCTACGCACTTGCGGCATCCGCGGGACTCGGCATCCTGTCACTGACCGGCCTGATAACCCGCTTCAAAAGCAGGTCCGTTTCGCATGCACTGGCCCTCATCATCCTGTTTTTGGCATGGTGCACCTTTGCGGTAACCACCTGGACAGCTTATTCGGGGCTTCAGATCCGCCACACCGAAATGCAGGCGGAACCTGGCCGCGATACGGGCGGACTCCGTTAGTCCCGGCCGGATCGTCCTAACAGATCTGGATCAGCGACCGGTATTCCTCCTCGTCGCCGACCTTTTTGATCTGGTAGGTATCCAGAAATTCATCGGGAACGGGATCCAGCACTTTTTTCCTTTCCGAAAACGGGAGTTCCTGATCAAGCCAGATCTTAAGCGTGTCGGAAGTCAGGAATGCCGGCATCCGGCCCTTGGTGTTGTGAATGGCAGCCATCAGCGAGTTGGCGGGACTCGTGATCACCGTGCAGCTCGGCACCAGCTCGCCGGTCTGCCGGTTCGTCCAGACCTCCCAGAGGCCGGCCATGTAAGTGAACCGGCTGTTCCGCGCTTTGATCAGGTGCGGAATGCCTTTCTTCTTTTTGATGGGGTCCCCATAATGCCATTCATAGAATCCGTCGCTGATGATCACACAATGTTTTTTTCCCAGCAGGGGCTGCCAGAGCCGGGATTCTTCAAGCCGCTCGACCATGGCGTTGAACGTACTCAGTTTGAAGTCAGGCACGCCGGACCGGGAATTCGGCGGAATAACGCTCCAGGTAAAATACTGCAGCCGATCAGGTTTCGAAGCTGTGATCAGGGGCAACTGCATGGTGGGCGGCACATTGATATTGGCAGGCTGCTCCTCTCCTTCATAGGTCAGTTGAAGTTCCCTGACAATGGCCGATGACGCCGGAAGTGTGATTCGTCCGCACATATGATTTATTAAATTAAGACCGGATGAGCGTGTATTTCAAAGGCTGCGCCAAACCGGCAGCCCTTCCGGCACGCCTCCAGAAACGTTCCCGGATAAGTCAGGTCCGCAATTAAAAATAATATATTTCAGCCGGATATGAAATGATCCCGGCAGATTAGCATAATTCCTCCGTGAACTTTTTCTTCGGCCGGGCCGCCTTCTTACGGAAGCACTAAAAAAACCTATCTTTGAATTGTGGTACGAGTAAAAGAATTTTCACAGGTTAAGCCCGGTGATTTCGTCTATCACCATGGGGTGCTGGAAATTGTCCGGGCAATCGAAATCACCGGAGAGAAGGTCTTCGTGACCCTGGACAGTAACGAAATTATCGAGATAAAACCCGGGGATAACACCATCTTCTACAGCGTAAAACCCAAGCTCCCCTGATCTGGCAATCCCTGCCGCCCATCCGTCACAGATCCGGCTACGGACTTTCTGCATTTCCTACTATTGACATGCGGGCGTTTCCTCCCGAACTTTATGCTGAATGTTAGCTCTTTGTATCTGGGAACGGCCGGGCTGCCTTTGTTGAATATCTTTTTTTGTGCAGACACTTCAAATATCATTGTCATGGCAGGTCCCAGCCGTACCCGGTACACTGGAGTCTTAAAAAACCGATTTTAACAACTTTTTCTAGATAAGGATGTTAATTCAGTAACTGCCATAGATTGCAGACCATAAAGGATCCCGCACCATTACATGCGGGATTCTTTCTTTTTCCGCCGCCCTTCTGCCTCCCCGCCCTGGTTCCCTCAATTTGGACGGCAGGACAGCAAACATCTTTTCGGGTACGGGTTTTATTACTAGGACACCAATCAGCGGCCATGTCCGCACCAGAATGTTTATGAAAGAGAAAAACCAGTCCGGGATCATTCCCGGGCATCATACCGGCAGGATTATAGACACCGTCAAAAGTATCGAATGCGCCGACACCGCGGAAGCCAGGGAATTTTTCAAGGAGGTGCAGAAACGATTGCTCCAGGTCAACAGGTGGCATGAGCTGATGACCGGCTCCCCGGCAACCTTCCAGGTAACGGATGCATCCGGCAATGAGGTGGACCGGATGGTAACGAAGGGCGACCATTTCAAGATCAACATACCGGGGCCGGGCCCGGCTGCAGGAGACGGCTACGACTGGGTCCAGGTCGAAGAGATCCGGACGGTATCGGAAGGCGATATGGAGAGCACCGGAATCCGCGTCAGACCATCGGCGGATCCCCGGACGGAAGACGACGAGATCGCTCATTTCTATTCCCCGGAATCAACCAGCAATTTCACGGTTACCCGTGAAGGAAACCGGATAACGGCAGGCATCTACGACCGGAATACCAAACCCAATACTGAGGGACGATCGGGGGATAAGGCACGCGATCTGCTGGTCGGACTTGGTGCGGTGGCCGGGTTTTCCCGGTTCCAGTGGGACAAACTGGCAGCAGCCTTACTCAAAAGATAGGCCTCGTTTCGACGAAAACAATCACCATCCAATTTCCTTTATTCAGTACAACACGATTCAATGGAGAGCGAAATTTTAAAAGATCTAATCCGGATCAATAATGACCGGATCGCGGGCTACCGGGAAGCACTTGACGAACTGGGTTCCGGCGAGGATGACCTCCGGGCCGTCTTTTCCGACATGATCCAGGAGAGTGAACAACATGTGGCGGAACTGAGCCGGGAGGTCGGCGAAAATCCGGCGGATGACACCACCACCGCCGGAAAACTCTACCGGGCATGGTCGGAACTCCGGGGATTCTTCAGCGGAAAAGACCGGAAGTCCATCCTCGAAGGTTGCGAGTCTACCGAGGATGCGGCTCTGAAAGCCTATGCGGACGCCCTCGGCCCTGAAGGAGACATAACGAACCGCACCCGGAACGTCATCATGGTGCAGCAGATTGCACTGAAGGGCGCGCATGAAAAGATCAGAGCACTCCGGGACCGGGAAAGAAACAACACCTAGCCGCGGAAATTTCTAAGCCTGAGGACTGTCAAAGACAAGCACTGGAATACAGTCACCCGGGAGAAGCGCGATGACCGGACCAGGATATCTCCTGCGAAAGATAGGACGGTATAGTTAGGTGGACATATCCCGGGAACCAGGAATGATAACCGCCTGAGCACCATACAGGCGGATCATATACCGGTTACATCTTTTACACTACCGGTCATAAAAAAACTTTAACTGACTATTGACGTTCACTGTATTCTAAACGATAACGTTGACGGACACACCGTAATTTATAGCTTAGCCGACGGTAAAAATTCACTTGTCTTGAGTTCAACGTCTCGGAAAGGCGGTAGAATTGGTTTAAGCCTCTACAAGTTAAACGATATTAGCTGTCTGATTATAGGAGGGCAGCTTAAAGGTCAGAAAAATGACAACATGCAGGCAAATGCCGCCTTTTAAATCAAAAGGCAGCATTAATAATAAACCCATCAGGATTTTGAGGTCTGATGGGTTTGGTTCTTTTATAATTTTTCAATTATATATGAACACTTATCAGAATAACATCCGCCGCGAAAGAAGGTTTTTGCAGTCGCTTAATTTTCCGGTTTTTCTTTCCTGTTATTCAGCGCATAGGCCTTTAGTTGGCTGATCATGGTTTCTGCCGTCGAATCATACTCCCGGTACTTTTCCAGTAACTCATCCCGCGTCGTATCGGCACCCTTGCGCTGCCCCTCCCATAATACGGAAAGGGACGCAAACGGCGGGAGAACCAATCCGATGGCATTAAAAAAGTTGGCGATGCTTCCGATGATCTGCTGTGCTCCGTCAGAATCCCCGGTGATCAGGACGCCCCCGGCCTTGCCCTCCAACGGAGACGGACGTCCCTCCAGGATCCCGTCATGAAGGTGGTCCAGCCGCTCAATGACCTTCTGCATCTCAGACGACATATTGTTCCACCAGATGGGCGTAGCAAACAGGACCAGGTCGGCTGCAATGATTCGGTTGAGTATTTCGGGCCAGTCATCCCCCGGGCCCATATCGGAGTATGTTCCGGGAAGAATCCGGTAGTTTACCAACCGGATGATATCGCAGGCGATGCCGTGTTCCACCAGCTTTTCCCTGAAGAATTCGGACAGCACCTCGGTATTGGACAGGCCCTCCTTTTTCAGGGTAGCCAGCAGGATGATCGCTTTCATATGATGCTTATAGGACTTTACAATAACGGCCTGAACCACCGTTAAGTTTGAAGCCGGTCACCAGCGCAGCTTAATGCTGATCCAGATAGCGCTTCAGGTCCGTGATCGTTCGGATCTGAAGCGCTGAAGCCTGCTGCCGGCGCATCATCAGGGCATACGTATTGTTAAACCCGACCGGCTTCAGCCAGGACAGCCCGTACCGGCTGCTGAAATTCTTACGGACGTATTGATATAACCGGTCGGGATCAGGCGTCAGGGTTGCCGCTTCCGCCGGGTCCGGCTGCAGCAGGACAAATAAACCGGTTCCGGTGTACTCGGGATACATGTCGATCTGATCATTCCTGAGCGCCTCGAAACAGATCTTGGTCCCTCCCAGTCCTGTCGTAGTGACTGTGCCCAGCTCCGTATATCCCCGGATCAGCATACTGTACATACTGATCAGAATGTACTGCTCCGTGAATATTTTGGATCCGAGGCGGATCGTCCCCTTCTTCCCGGCCCCCGGCGGCCGGTACAGGCCCCTACTGATCAGGAATTCCCTGGCAATCCTTTCCGGGCTCACCTTCATAAAATCCGCCCGGAAGTTCAGCGACGTCATCACGCTGTCCGCGATGAGACCCGAGAGCATATTGAGCACCTGTTCAAGTTCCGGGTATTTTTCCAGAACATCCGTACGGATCAGTGGCGCGGCAAAATACGGTGGAAAAACGCGCCGATCGTCGACGAGCGGCACCAGGTCAAAGGCCTGCAGCCGTCCGTCGGTACTGTAGCCGCTGATCACATCCAGTTTCTTCTCATACGCCGCCTGGTACATGACCGCGTCACTGATGACGACATTGGCGATGCGCAGCCCGTACCGTGACCGCAGCCCGGGGTAGCCGTCCTGCCGACCGATGAACTCCGGAGTAAAGCCTGCCAGCAATCCACCCGGCGCACCCCTGATGAAATAAAAGGCGGAAAAGATCAGCAAGGCCGCAGGCAACACCAGGAGCAGCAGCTGCGTCCTTTTGACCCGGACCTTCCGAATGAGGGATAAGAGATAATCCAGCAGGATGGCCAGCAGAGCCGCCGGAATTGCGCCTGCAAGGATCATATAGGAATTATTCAGTGCTATGCCGCCAAAAATAAACTCGCCCAGCCCCCCGGCCCCGATGTAAGCGGCCAGGGTGGCCACGCCGACGCAGATCACGGTTGCCGTCCGGATTCCGGCCAGGATCACCGGAAAGGCCAGGGGTATCTGAACCCTGGACAGGATCTGTCCGGCGCTCATCCCCATTCCCCGGGCGGCCTCCACCACCGACGCGTCCACTTCAAGGATCCCGGTATAGGTGTTCCGGATCACCGGAAGCAGGGCATACAGGAAAAGGGCCGTTATAGCCGGCATGGCGCCGATTCCGAGTACGGGTATCAGGAAGCCCAGCAGGGCTATGCTGGGAATCGTTTGCATGACGCCGGCCAGGCCGAGTACCAGCCCGGCGACCCGTGTTCTGTTCACGATCCATACGCCCAGCGGGATCCCGCAAACGACGGCCATCAGCACCGAGACGGTGGTAAGGCCCACATGCCGGAGGGTCTGACCGGCCAGCTTTCCGGTCTGTGGCTGAACGAATTCCCAAAGTTGCCTGAGTTCTTCCATTTCATTTGCGGTTACGAAGCACGGCTTTCTGGAGATCGGACAAGGTGACCACCCGCGTTGTACCGCTTGGCTCATCCCGGGCGGTCAGGGGGCCGGGGAGCCGGAACAGGGACTCCATCACCTGCCAGAGCGACTCCCGGCTGTCCAGCACATCCTTCGAAAACATTGCCGCATCGGGAAGGTCATCCCAGACCGAATAGAGGGTCAGGGACTGCAGTTCCGACTGAAGCCGCTGACTGGCAAAAAATTCACGGACAAAATGATTCGCCGGCCGGAACAACAGCTCCGTGGGTCTGCCCGCCTGCATGAGCCGGCCGTTGTCCATCAACCCGATCCGGTCAGCCAGCGCCATGGCCTCGGCGATATCGTGGGTCACCATGATGATCGTCTTGCTCTTCAGCTCATCCAGCTCCGCGAACTGGGTGCGGATCATAAGCCGGGTAAGGCCGTCCAGCGCGCCCAGGGGCTCATCCATCAGCAATACCGGAGGATCCGCGGCCAGCGCCCGGGCCAGCCCCACGCGCTGCTTCTGGCCGCCGCTGAGCATGTCGGGATAGAGATGCATAAACTTATCAGGGGGGAGCTGAAGCTTGACCAGTAATTCTTCGACCCTGGCCCGGATCCTGGCGGACGGCCAGCCCAGCATCCTGGGAACAATCGCGATATTCTCGCCCACGGTATAGTGCGGGAACAGCCCGTAATGCTGGATCACATATCCCATCTGCCGTCTTAACGTTTCCGCCCGCACGAACCGGATATCCCGGCCATCAATGCGCACCGATCCGGAATCCGGCTCGACCAGCCTGTTGATCATTCTTAATAAGGTGGTCTTTCCCGCACCGCTGCTTCCCAGCAATACGAACGTCTCGCCGGCCGCTACCCCGAGGGAAACATCCTGAACGGCTCCGGATTTCCCGAAGCTTTTAAATACGTGCTCAATGGATATCATCATGAACCAATACAGCTCGTCAGCCTACTAAGGAACAACAAATTCCCCGGCAGGTTCTTGATCCGGCAAAGTGACCCCTGTTTCTGGGTGTAACCTTTCCCGAGGCCGGGAACTCTATACGTATGTAACCAATCATGAAAAAAGATGAAAATATCTGATGTGATCCGGAAAGCCGCACTGGCCATCTGCTGTGCTGTTTTCGTGAGCCCTGCCATTTCCCAGGATAAAAACGACCTGACGGATGAAGAAGTCGCCTCCGTGGCGGTCGTCGCAAACCAGATCGACATCCGGGCCGGTCAGCTGGCCAAAGAAAAATCGAAAAACAGTAAGGTTGTCCGGTTTGCCGAAACCATGATGAACGATCACCAGTCAGTGATCGACCAGGCTTCCGCGCTGGTAAAAAAACTGGGTGTTAGCCCGAAGGAAAATTCCGTGGGCCAGGGCTTACTGGACAATGCCGCAAAAGTCCGGCAATCCCTGGAGGCCGCATCAGGCGCCGCCTTTGACAAGGCATACATTGACAACGAGGTCGAATACCACCAGACGGTGATCGGTGCGATCCGGGACGTGCTGATTCCGCAAACTGAAAATGCAGAACTCAAAGAGCTGCTCACAGGGGTCTTGCCGGCATTCGATGCGCACCTGGAACATGCGCGGATGCTCCAGAAAGAATTGAGCACTCAGAAACCATGATGTTCCGGATCCTGGCCTTTTTCCTGCTGCTGTTTCAGCTTCAATCCGTACCTTCAGGCAAGAACATTCCCAGGGTGCATATTGTTGAATTTAGGGGAATGCGCCTGGTTCCCGGGGTTCTGACCGTTAAGAAGGGCGATACGGTGATCTGGATCAACAAGGACCTGGTTACCCATAATGTCACGGAAAAGACCGGTGCATGGGCATCCCCGCCGATCCTTCGTAATCACCAGTGGAAACGAAGAATCGTTTCAGACACCGACTACTACTGCAGCCTGCACCCGGTCATGAATGGACGAATTGAAGTTAAACAGTAATGACAGACATGACAGAAGCCTATGCGGAAGAAGCATCGCTCATCAGCAGCATCCTGCACGGCAGAACTGAGCTGTTTGAGACCCTCATCCGTAAGAACAACCCGGTATTGTACAAGATCGGACGTTCCTACGGTTACGGGCATGAGGATACGGAGGATCTCATGCAGGAGACGTTCATCAGCGCCTACCGGACGCTGGCGTCCTTCCGGCACCGGTCATCGTTCAAGACCTGGCTCATTAAGATCATGCTCAGTCACTGTTATCACAAAAACCGGCGTTTCAGCTTTAAATACGAAAAACCAGCCGCAGATGATTTCAGTGATACGCTGATCCCGCTATTTTCAAGCTCCCCGTCAGAAATGGAAAAAATGATTCTGAATACCGAACTCAAGACCGTAATGGAGCATGCCATTGCAAGTATTCCGCAGTCCTACCGGATGGTCTTCGCCCTGCGGGAATTGAATGGCCTGAGCGTCGCGGAAACGGCGGAATCATTAGCGTTATCGGAGACCAATGTGAAGGTGAGGCTCAACCGGGCCAAGGCGATGCTCAGAAAAGAGATCGAAAAAACATTCACGACCCAGGAGCTCTATGAGTTCAACCTCATTTACTGTGACCGGATCGTCAACCACGTCATGCACGCCATCAGGGAGCTGGACACGGCGCGGGATACGCCGGCCGATCCCTCCGGATCCTAATATTGTCCGGCATGATGTTGTCCTGAAAGTTCCGCAGCTGCCTCACTGTCAAGGAACACATGACCGTCCGCGTGCTCCTGAATGAGCCCGGCCGGGCAGTCAGGGGTTACCGCCTGTTCCAGGGCCCGCGCCATCACGGCGGCCTTACCGGTACCCGAGGCGATCATCAGGAGCGTTCCGCATTCAAGCAGATGCCGGGGTCCCAGGGTGATCCCCTGCGAAAGCGACACTTTCTCCGCAAAATATTTCAAAGCAACCTGTTTGGTCTGATCCTGCAGTACGGAAACGTGGGCGTACAGTCCCGGGTCAGTGCCCGGCTCATTTAGCCCCACATGTCCGTTAACCCCGACACCTACCATGGCCAGGTCGATCGGACCATACTTACGGATATACCCGTTGATCCGTTCACATTCTTCAGCAAGATCCGCGGCTGATCCGTCAAAGAACACGATTTGTTCCGGCCGGATGCTCAATGGAAAAAAGAAGTGCTCATCAAGGTAATGCCGGCAGCTGCCCGCATCCTTCCCGCTGAGCCCCGTCCATTCATCCAGTCCCACGAACCGGCACTGACTGAAGTCGGCCCGCCCTTCCCGGGACGCCCGGACCAGCTCCCGCAGAATTCCGGTCGGCGTATCTCCCGACGGAAGACATACCAGGCTTCCGGCTTTCTGCCGGACCCGGTCGAGGATGAAACCGGCAGCCGCGCTGCACATCTCGGCATATCCCGGAAAGACACGGATCTCCATAGCTTTCCTATCTGATGGTTTCCCGGGCCGCCCCGAGCCACAGGTCGATCGGCTTTTTCACATCGGACGTAAACGGCAGTTCGATCTTCCTTCCTGATCCGGCTGAAGCATAGGCCGCATAGATCATTTCCAGGACTGCCCGTCCGTCCTCCCCGGTAACCAGGGGCTGCTTATCTTCCCGCACACACTCGATGAAGTGTTTCAGCTCGTGCGGGTATCCCTGGTTGAACACCTCCTCGAATACGGTAAAGCTCCAGCCCTGGGTCGTATCCGCCTTTTCCATGGCATACCCGTAGCCGTCCCTGCTGTAGGTCAGCGCGGAGTTGCCCATGAACAGGTCGGCATAGATCACTCCCCCGGTTCCGTGGATCTCACACCGGTCATCCATCCCGCCATGCTTGGCCCAGCTGTTCTCAGCGATACCGGTAACGCCGTTCTCGAATTCAACCACCACCACCGAATTGTCTTCACCGCTGGTAATGTCTTTATGCAGCACCGTGTTCATTGAGGCGAACACACTGCGGACCCGCGTGTTGCCCAGCATCCAGCGAAACCATCCCAGGGCATGACAGCCCATATCCATGATAACGCCGCCCCCTGACCGGTTCACATCGTAGAACCACTCCGAATGCGGCCCGGAATGCTTCTCCGACTGTTTCAGCATATAGATATTTCCAACAGCCCCTTCTTTCACCAGATGGCGGGCACGTTCATATTTGGGGGCAAAGCAGAGCTCCTCAGCATACATCAGCTTGACCCCGCTGTCCTTACAGGCAGCGATCATTTCATCGGCTTCGGCAAGAGTCACAGCAAGCGGCTTTTCAATGATCACATGCTTTCCCCTGGCAGCGGCCGCCAGGGTCGCCCGGGCGTGCAGGAAGTTCGGCAGACAAATGTCCACCACTTCGCATCCGGACTCGCTGATCGCCTCCTCGATATCGGTATACCATTGCGGGATTCCGTGTTTACGGGCGAACTCGGCGGCCTTTTCGGCGTCGCGGGCGTATACGGCTACGACCTCGGCTTCAGGAATGAACCTCAAGTAAGACTCCAGGTGAATATCAGCGATGAAGCCGGCACCCAATACAGTAACTTTAATTCTTTTCATGTTCGATCAGTAATATACGGTATAATTTTTCAGGATTACTTTGCTTGAATATCGACGTCAAGGCCGGCGGCAGCCTCGTTAATAAACCGGCGCAGATCATCGGTCCTGCCACTGATATGGCCCAGCAATGCTGACTGGGCTCTGGCGCGAACCAGGTTATGGTCCGGGTAAAGGATCTTATAATAGGGGTCTCCCAGCAGGTAATCGGTCAGGAACCGGATACTTTGCATATACGGCAGCACCAGCATGCCCGCCACTAGTGACTCCGATTCCGGCCCGGTGATAAAAGTCCGCGCCTCCTCCAGGTACCCGCGGGTGTAGGCCTGGAATACCGGGATATTGAGCCCGATCCTGGAAACGTCCGGTTCGTCCTCCGCAGCGCTGTTGATCAGCGTGCGCATGGCATCTCCGAAGTCATAAGCCAGGAACCCCGGCATGACGGTATCCAGGTCGACAACACACTGGACGCGGTCTTCTTCGTCCAGGAGCAGGTTGTTGAATTTCGTGTCGTTATGGGTGATCCGAACCGGGCAGCTTTCGACTTCACGGCTGCATTGCAGCATTACATCCTTCTGGTCAAGCAGGAATTTGATTGCTTCCGCTGCGCCGGATCTTCTTCCGCAGGGGTCAGCCTCCAGGGCCGCCTCGAAATCGGCAACCCGTTTTCTGAGATGATGAAAGTCTGGGATGGTACATCCCAGGGAATCCGTACCGAGATCCGCAAGCTGCTGCTGGAACCGGCCAAACGCCTTTCCGCCCTGGAAGGCCTGGCGCAGATCCGTTAATTGTTCATAACTGTGGGTGTGGTCGATAAAGACAAACATCCGCCAGTAGTTCCCACCGGCATCCCGGCAGTAGCCGGCCCCGTCCAGGGTTTCTACCACGGTCAGAACTTCCCGGTCAGGATCGGCCGCTTTCTGTTTCAGATGCGCGGTGACCCGCACGATGTTGTCCATCAGGACGCCGACATTCCTGAAGACCCGGTGATTGATCCGCTGCAGCAGGTAATCCGGGCAACCGGTCTCCGTATTCCGGATATGGTACGTATCATTGATGTGGCCCTTTCCCAGCGGCAGAACGGAGGCCGCCCCCCCGTAGATTTTGAATTGCCGGACAATGCCCGCCAGATCATGTGTATGTTGACTTATGTTCATAGTTACAGACTGGTTAAGAATCCAGCCATCGATGCTGTTATTGATCAGAGATTTTTCTTTTTTAGTTCGGCAACCGCATACCGGGCTGCCCTTGCTGTGAGCGCCATATACAGAATGGAGGGGCTCTGATTACCGGTACTGGTCATACAGGCTCCGTCCGTCACGAATACATTCCTGCAGTGGTGCAGCTGGTTGAATCCGTTCAGCAGGGAGGTCGCCGGATCCTTTCCCATCCTGACGCCGCCCATCTCATGAATATCGAGACCGGGGGGCTGTTTATTATCATATCCCTGAATATCCCTGCAGCCAGCTTTCCGTAGCATCTCGGTGCTCTGCTCCAGGAAGTCGTCGACCATCTTCTGATCATTGTCATCGTAATCGACGGACGTGATCAGCAGCGGAATGCCCCACTGGTCCTTTTGATCGGGAGAAAGCCGGACGTGATTGCTTTCCTTCGGAATGGTCTCTCCCTGCATATACATATACAGACCCCAGCCTCCCGGTTCGGTTAGGGACTCCTTAAATGCTGCGCCCACCTGCGGCATATCCGGATGTTCTTTTCCCCGGTTACGGTAAGCTCCCATGAAGGTGGTGAACCCACCGACGTAGTCCGTGTCCCGTTTCCCCAGGTTACGGTAATTGGCAAGGATCGGCTCGGTCGGATTCCGGCCGTAATAATATTTATCCTCAAATCCGTCAATTCGCGCGCCGACGGAACCGCGGTAGTTGTGAAATGCGATGAACTTACCCAACAGCCCGTTGTCATTACCCAGCCCATCCGGAAACCGACGGGACTTCGAATTGAGCAGGATCAGATTACTGTTCAATGCGGAAGCGTTCACAAAGATCACCCGCGCGAAGTATTCCGTGGCCTCCATGGTCCGGGCATCTATGACCCGGACTCCGGTCGCACGCTGCTGCTCTTCATCGTAGATGATGGAATGCACAACCGAATGCGGACGAACGGTCAGTTTGCCGGTCTTTTTCGCCCATGGCAGCGTGGAGGAAACAGAGCTGAAGTATCCGCCGTAGGGGCATCCCCGCATGCAAAGGTTCCGGGCCTGGCATTTTCCCCTGCCCTGCTGCAGGTGAATATCGCGGGGGCTCGTCAGGTGCGCCCAACGGGCCTGGACCAGGTGCCGGTCCGGGTAATTTTCCCGGATCGACCGCTGAATCGCTTCCTCTACACAGTTCAGATCGAACGGGGGAAGGAACTCGCCGTCCGGCATGGCGGCAATACCGTCCCGGTTGCCGCAGATCCCGATGAACTTCTCGACGTGGGAATACCAGGGAGCCACATCAGCGTAGCGGATGGGCCAGGCAATGCCGTACCCGAATTTCTCCGGAGCGGCGAATTCGTATTCGCTCCAGCGCTGCGTTGCCCGGCCCCAGGTCAGGGACTTGCCGCCGACCTGATATCCGCGGACCCAGTTGAAGGGTTTCTCCTGTATATAGGGATGGTCACTGTCCCTGATAAAGAAATGTGCGGTACTTTCGCTGATTCCGGCAGCACGGCTGATCAGCGGATTTTCGCTCAGGAATGCCTGCGTAAGGTTTCCGCGGTGTTCGAACTCCCAGGGATCCTTGGTGGCCGTGGGATAATCCTTGTTATGAACTACGTCGCGTCCCCGTTCCAGGACGAGTGTCCTGATATTTTGTTCGCATAATTCCTTTGCTGCCCAGCCCCCGGATATTCCGGAGCCGATTACGATGGCATCGAAGGTATGGTCTTCTATGCCCGTCGATTGAATATTAAACGACATATGCCTGTTCTTTGGATCCTGTTCAACTCCCGGTGCCGCCCGGGCAAACGCTCCTGTAAATTAATACAATAAATCCATTTTTGCTGTCGACGGAAAAACGACAGGGTTTTTCGCCGCTGGTCTATGGACATGGATTCCGGCATCGCTTACTTTTGCAGGACAAGCCGCCGGTATCATTTGCACCTGTATGAAACTAGAGACTTTTATCGTGGATGATGATCCGGTGATATGCCTGATCCACCGAAAACTGCTGTCCGCCGCGCCCGACAGTCCTCAAATAAGAGTTTTTAATGACGGCCTGTCCGCAGTGAACTATCTCCGCGACCACTTTAACGGCGACACCCAGTACCGCATCTTTCTGGATCTGAATATGCCTGTCATGGACGGCTTTACATTCCTGGAGGAAATAAAGGACCTTTATCCGCAGGAAAACGTTCGGGTTTCTATCGTAACGTCTTCCATCTTCCCGGAAGACATGAGGAAAGCAAAACTCTTTCCGCACGTCGTCGACTTCATTGAAAAACCGCTGAACACAGCCAGGCTGCAGGAGCTGCAACAGACCCACCCTGGCCACTAGCATACTTTTCGGCGGGATCACATTTCCTCAACAGTCCGGAAGACCATGCATACAGGAACCGCCTCGCTGCAGAACGTATATGCAGGCTTGATTTCCCATGAGGATCCTGTCACCTTCTACACGAGAGAAAATTGCATGAAAAAAGATGCAGGTCAGACGCCCGCATCTTAATCCGGATAACATACCGGGAACCACGTTAGGATTTACGGTTACGATTTCGCCTTCTTTTTTCTGCCGGGCCGGGTGATCCGGCTTCCTCACCCGAAGTAACTTCCCGGACGCAAGGCCCGGGTTCCGCTGCCTGCGCGGGTTCCTCGCTGACCCCGGCGGACAACCGGCCCCCGGCCACCGGCTGCAGCTTCTGATCGTACAGTCCGATGGTCTTAAACTGCGGCTGAGCGTGTATATAAAATTTTTCAGCACCATCCCTCTGCTCGAAGTGTACGGCCTGAAGATTTCCTTTTTCCAGTGAAGCGAGAAGCTGCTTCCGCTCTCCGGGGTCCTTCAGTTCGCGGATCGGGTACATACTCAGCACTTTCTCCAGGTCATAACCGTACCTGTCGCTAAACTGTCTGAACCGTGCATTTCCATACTGGTCGAGACTCGCTGTATCGAGCTTCAGCCAGGCATTATACCGGATACCTTCCTTATTGAGCAGCTGCTTGTATACTGAGCGCCCCTCTAACAGATTGAAGGCTTCACGCGACGTTATGCCGCCGCCTTTATGGATGTAGAACGTCTGACTCCGGTCCGGTTCGAGGGCCTCGCCCGAAATGGTGGCCTGGTACCGGTTAAAGAAATACATGTCCATTGACCCCGACTTCCTGAAATACAGGGTGTAGTCAACCCGCCGGTCCAGGTGGCCGATGGCCGTTCTGAGCTGAAATTCAGGAACCTGGGACCTGATGTTCTTTTCAAGGTCGTCATGCAGGAACGATCCGAACCCCAGGTACCTGAGGCTGTCCTTTAAATACGCTACATTCTTAGTGTTCATAATGGTATAGTTTAAAAGGTTTACATAATCACGAGTGTCAACGAAGGGCGGAGCCACCTGTTGAAACAGCACCCCGAGAACAGTATGGTACAGCGGGGGCAGCCTGGTCACCTTGAACCGGCAGGTGAGCCGGTTCCCACCCGCAGCGAAACGCTCAGCTGCCAGCAGGCCGGCGAAACAGCGGATGGTCATCCTGCTCTGAAAAACCAATGCCTCGTTGTAGACCAGCCACTCCTTCCCGGCAGCAAGTTCCCGGTTCAGAAAAAAATAAAATGCGGGCAGGTCCGCGGAAAGGATAATCATACCGGTCCTCCGGTCCACGGCAGCTCACCGGAATGGGCTGAAGGGCCCGTGCGCCTCCTAAGCAGGTGAAGAACCGGAACCTGGCTCCGGTAAATCGGCAGCAACAGCCAAACCGGATCCGGGGGATAATACGCGAACCGGGGCCATTGAGCAGCCTGATGCCGGTCGTCAGCCTCAACTGGAATAAATTTTCTTTTCATGGGATGAACTGGATTTAATCAAAGTTGAGGACAGTCAAAAAATAAAATTGCGTACCTGTACCGTAGTTCGCTGTTTTTTATTTTCCTGAGCGGTAAACAAATACTTATGGGCCAGGCTGCGGCAAGGTGAAAAGGCCCGCAGAAGTGCCGTAACCGGCGGATTCCAGACCTCCGGGTCACTTGAAAAAAAAAATTGAAGTGATTGCCCTCCATTTCCGGATGTGGGTTGTCGCCCAATCGCTTTATGCGGAGGCCGCGTTTGAAACAGGAATCACCAAAAAGTTGAAGGTCATTTATCCGCTCGATGCGCCATTTTCCCTGAAGGTCTCCGGAATCGGTCAAAAATTGGCCAGATATAAAATATGAATTTTTTGTAGATAAAATTACGTACCCGGGTACAGGTTCGTATAATTTTTTTTTCGGGATACCACACTCAAAATCGCGGGGCCAGGCTGATTTGGCGGCCAGGACACCCACAGACGTCCCGGGAGACCGGGGTTGTATCCTACGCAAAAGAACGACTTTTCCGTGCCTTCCGATCCCAGGGCGGTTGTATGGAACAAAAAAATAATTCTAAGTCCCAGATTTAGTACAAAGTGCACCCTAACTTTAGGTATTAACCAACCAAAACCAAAGGATCATGGACATTAACTTTACAACCGCAAGTTTCAAGGACTTTGAAAACATTCCGGGCAAGGACGCTTACGAACGTGCACTTGTCTTTAACAATTACCTGCAGTTTCTGGCGGATCGGGGACATCTGAATTACCGCCTCGTGTCGCTCACCGGGTGCGGTCCGGAGATGGAGCTGATCACGCCGGCCCGTCCGCAGCCTTCCCGCTACGTAAGCCTGGTTTCCAACGACTACCTCGGGTTTACGCAACACCCCGAAATCAAGAAGGCGGTCATCAGAGGCATCGAACAGTATGGTACCGGCGCAGGGGCCTCACCTGCAATCGGCGGCCACTTTCTGTATCACGAGGAACTTGAAAAGAAGATCGCAGCTTTCTTCGGCCGTGAGGCGGCAATCCTCTATACGACCGGATATACGGCCAACAGCGCAACGCTGATGTGCCTCCTTCAGAAGGAGGATATTGCGATCGTTGACATGGCTGTTCACGCCAGCGTCTATGAGGGTATCCTGAATACCACCAATTGCCGGCAGTTTCTTCATAACCGCCTGGACGTTCTGGAACGAATGCTGATCGATGCCAGGGATAAGTACCGAACCAAACTCGTGATCATCGACGGTGTATATTCCCAGGATGGCGACCTGGCTCCCGTAAAAGAGATCCTGGACCTTTGTCATCGGTATAATGCATACCTGATGGTTGATGACGCGCACGGCGTGGGCGTGGTAGGGACTCACGGTCGCGGAGTTCTCGAAGCCGATCACCTGCTCCAGGATGTAGATATCATTACCGGAACACTGAGTAAAACGTTTGCCGGGATCGGAGGCTATGTGGTAGGCTCGCAGGAACTGATCAATTTTCTGAAATACCAAAGCCGGCAGCATCTCTTTTCAGTTACCGCCAGTCCGTCTGTAACCGGCATCATCCGGGCGATCGAACTGATCGATGAAGAACCGTTCTGGAGGAAGCGGCTTTGGGACAATGTACACTACCTGAAAACGGGGCTCCTGAGCATGGGATATAACATCGGAACGACTGCCTCTGCGATCATACCTGTCAAAATCGGCGACCCGGTAAAGACCGGTGAAGCCGGCAGACTATTGCTGGAGGCTGGTGTATATGCCAATCCGATCATCTATCCCGCCGTCTCCAGAAAGAATGCCCGGGTCAGACTAAGCGTGATGGCCACCCATACCCGTGAACAGCTGGACAAGGTTCTGAATGCCTTCGAAACCGTAAATCAGCGCCTCCACATTTCCGTACACCAAAACGCCTGATGCCATGCTCATAACAGGATCATTAAGAAATCGACCTGACGACTATGTGGTTCGAAGAAATAAGGATCGAACTAAACTGAAACTGATCCAGGCTGCAGGATCAGTTCTTCACCAGTATGGCCTGGCGAAAACCACAAGCGCCGCAATTGCCCGATCGGCGGGCGTTGACCGTAAGCTTATCGCCAGATATTTCACGAGCCTCCAGGGGCTGCTCGAGGCCTATGTAATTCAGCAGGACTACTGGCTGACGTATGCCCGGGACCTCCGGAAGGACCCGAACGGCGTGGAGATCCGGCACGTCAGGGAGATCATCATAGGGCTGCTGGTAAACCAGTTCACCTACTTCTACGATCATCTCCCAATGCAGAGCCTGATCCTGATGGAGATAGGCAACAAGACGGACTTGAAGAAGACGGACTTAATGAGCAGCATTTCCAGGATCAGGGAGAGCCGTGGGGCAGATTTCCTCCTGGCTGCGGAAAACTATTTTGAAGGGACCGGAATCGATATCCGGGCCCTTCTTGCTCTGGCTATCGGCGGCTCTTATTATTCAACACTGCATTCCAAAAACAATGTCAGTACCTTCTGCGGACTGAACCTTCGCGACCCCGGGGAAAGGGACAGGATCCGTCAGGGACTAAAATCCCTGGTCACCCTCGCGTTCGACGCCGCAGCAGCGATTAAATCAGTTGAACAGGATAAAGAGGCTCCCGGTCATGAGGCACCACGAGATCATGGACTACCTTGAACAACAATACGCCATGCCAGGTAAAGTGAAGGAAACGCTCCTCCCATTATTGGTCGTTGAGCACTTCCAAAAAAACCAGGTCCTTTACAGTCCGTCCGACATATCAAAGAAGATCTGGTTTGTGCACTCCGGGTATCTGTGCCTTTACCACTATGACCGGGAGGTCACCATTACAGAGCTGTACAAAGAGGGCGATATCGTACTCTTCTGCTTTACCGATGAAAAAAAAGACTCTTACCTGAGTGTCCTGGCCGATTGCGTTCTGACTACCGTTCACTATCGCAAGCTCCTGCCCCATCTGAAAAGCGGACTTATTTCACCCGATGTGGAAAAACTGATCCTCATGAACGAGATCAACCGAAAGATCCGGGTCGCCCGGTCGGCAAAGCTTTCGCCGGAAAAGCGTATCCGCCAATTGCTTGAGGAGATCCCGGAAATCTTCAGGATCGCATCCAGCGATGAGATCTCCTCTTATCTGAAAATCTCCCGGGAAACCCTCCGGAGTTTCGCAACTCCTTGTAAATAAAAACCAATTAGTTGGCAGCATTTTGCCAAGAAGTTGTATGAGATTGCCAAGAACTTGCTTGTGTCCATTTTCCGGGCTTCCGATCTTTAATTCAATGAAACACAAAGTCTTAAACCAGTCAATTGTCATTCTATTGATCCTTCTATGGGTCTATGCATCGGCTTCCAAGCTGCTTGATTACGAAACGAGCAGTGTACAGATGCTCCGCCAGGTTTTCCCGGCATGGATCAGCCAGATCCTGGTCTGGGCGGTGCCGGTTTCAGAACTGGCAGCTGCCGGTCTGCTGCTCGTCAGCCAGACGCAACGAGCCGGACTCTATGCATCCTTTTATCTCCTGTCAGCCTTTAGCTGTTATATCGCCTTAATCCTCACCGGGCTTTTTGGCGATATCCCCTGCTCCTGTGGCGGCGTGCTGGAACAAATGACCTGGACGCAGCACCTGTTCTTTAACCTCTTTTTCTGGGCTCTAACGTTAGTCGCAATAATCTTTTCACCCAAAAATCAGACTGGTTATCCATCCGATCTGATTATGTCTAAGAAAGGAGGGGCGATGCGTAAGGTTGAATAACACCCTGGGGCATGAAATGCTGGACAGATTGAGGAAGCAGACTTGTCACAGACCTTCAGGAGTACACTACCCTGCTCGTCCTGATTTCCTGATTGCTCGGAAACCAGGAGATGAACAGAGTAATAGTCGAATTTAAATTATTTCTAATTATGAAAAGTGAATTAAACTTCCGTGCCGGCGCCCTGGTTCTGGGACTGGCATTAGCGATCTCTGGAAGCGCCTATAAAAGCGCCGAAGCGGTTAAAAACCATCATGGCTCACCTATACTCGGTTGGTTTGCTACGAATCCTGATGGCAGTTTGGCTACTCCGTATCAAAGGGTAGATCCGGACGACCTCTGTCACGGCGATGACGTTTCCTGTGCGAAACAGTACAACATTGAAAACGGTGAACCCGTCTCAGAAACCGGTTTGGAAGCCAAACGGTCTCAGCTAGAATTCCTTCTTGAAAATAAGCACCGTTCGACCAGAACGGTGCCTATTTTTACTTCCTATCCCGTATGACCAGCATCTCTACTTCAATTTCCTTTTCCACCAGATCCAATCCAAATGCCCTAAGCGTCGGCCTTAACTTCTCCGGATCGTCCGTTTCCGGGATGGTATAATCGATATTCTCGGTCAGCTTGGTTTCATCTGCAACCAGCATCGGAAGCATATAGGACAACGTCCCCGCCAGGGCATCAACCTTCTGATTGTCGGCATGATATTCTTTGGCGACCGTATTATATGAAGGAATTGAACGTTTTCCTGCAGTTTTGATCTTTATTTCACTGCCATACCTAACCAGCGCCAAACCCCGGACCTTTCGGGTTTCCACAGCAACATCAAAACCGAAGTAACTGCACAGATCAGCCTGCATGAGCTGAGGTATTCGGGATGCGTTACTGGGATCTACCTGAATTTCGTAGCACCAGGTATGCTGCCACTCCCATGGAACAATCTGGTTTTTATCTTTTGGCCTTACAAAACGTGCTGAGTCCTTAACAGCCAGAATGACTCTTCGGTCATCATTCAACGGGCCGAACCTATTATGATCCAATCCGCCATACGCCACTCTCAACAACCATAGGATCGGCCTGTTATAGAATGATCGTCGATACACTGCTCCTGTAGCCTCATCCACCGAAGAACCAGCAAAATCCGGGATCCCGTTAACGTACCCTGTCACCATACTATACTGAGGCAGGTGCTGGTTCAGATCCAATCCATTATTCTGAAAAAGCGGCTTGGTAGAATCGAATGACTCTAAATACGCGAACGGATGAACATTAACAACTCCTCCATCAACAAGGGATCCGATATTCTCAGCGGTAGCATTTCGGGAGTCCGTAATGGCCCTCAAAACTCCCTTTCGATCGATCCAGGCCTGATGCGGTAATTTAATCGGAAACAACCTACTGAAAACAGTATCTGACACAGCTACGGGCAATTTGCTTTTTGCGGCAATTTCTGAACGGGCATACAACTCCCTTTGTTTTTCCCCGGAACCGCGAGTAATCCGGATCACCTCAAGTTTGCCGCGAAATTGCTTTTTCAGGTTCATCAGATGGGGCATGTCTTCGGTGCAAGCACTGCAGGATGTGTTGCAGAAATCCAGTATTACTGCCTTCCCTTTTAAACTTTCCAGTCGTACCGCTGCTCTGGGATAGTCCATCAGACGTTCTATCGTCACGTTCGGCACCGGGTCCCCTATTTCCAAAGGCTTTAGCGCCAGAGTTTGCGCGCTTGCAGAAAATCGAGCAATCAACGCAACAAGTACGAGTATCTTAATTGTTTTCATAGTTATCTGGGGTTTTGGTCTATTTTGGAAGAATTGATAATATAATCGGGGATGGGGAACGTATACCTCGGATCACCTGGAGGAAGCGTAAACGTTTTTCCATCCACAGTCCTGGTTATGGTTCGGGCGTGTGCAGGATCCTGATTTAATCTCCTTAAGTCAAACCAACGCAGCCCGGTGAAAACCAGTTCCTTCCTGCGTTCTTCAAGTACCATCTTCAATGTCTGTTCGGCTGTTCCGGCAACTAATGGAACAAATGTTCCCTGCCTATACCGTTTAACCAGGAGTGTGTTGAGATCCTCCACTGCTCCATCAGCATCTCCCAGCCTCGCCCGGCATTCTGCCCGGGTAAGTAATAATTCGTTAGTAGCAAAACCTCCGAATAACAGCGTGCCTCCGGTGTAGCTCCCCTTAAAAGTATAGGCGCCGCTGGTCGAAGGTCTGAAGAAAACGGACCTGCGGAGATCATTTTGATCATAGCTGTCGTACAATTCCTCAGCAATTGAACTGATTGGCAGCACTGTGAAGCCCGCCTGACGTGAAAAAAAGATCGTCTCTTCATTGAAGGCCTTAAATGGATTTGCGGTGCTTTCCGGAAGCGTATTATAGTCAATGAGGGTATTGTACGATTCAAAACAGTTGTCGGAGTATGCCAGCGATTTATCATACTGATTCATCGCCAGATAAACTCTGGCGATAAATGCCTGAGCAGCCATTTTTGAAGGATCAATTTTTTGGGCAGGATAAGGTTGCAGCAATTTTTCAGCTTCCTTGAGATCCGCCAGTATCTGAGCATAACTTTGTTCCAGAGAAGCCCGTACCGTGGGCGCGGTTATGTCAGATTTCAGTCGCAGTGGAATTCCGGGGTCCGTGGATGCTGTTCCGGCATTGTAAGGTTTGGTGAACATCAGAACCAGATCAAAAAATGCCTTGGCCCTGAAAAACAGTGCCCTGCCTCTCAGGTCATTCCAATCGGCCTGTCTGCCGGTACTCGGCTGAATCTTAGCCAGACTTTCCAGGACGACATTTGTGACGAACACCTGGTTGTACGTATTGTTCCATTGCGATACGGTCTTGCTTCCCTGAAAAACATCTTTTTGCCAGGTATAGGCGTTACGCTCCATATTGCTCCCGGAAGCCAGGACTGAGGCAGGCAGAACTATATCATCTGCAGCTATCTCACCCAGGGCTGTGTAATTGGAAGTAAATATGAAGTCGTTCAGTAAAAGCCCCATGTCTTCCAGCGTTGTCGGCACGATCCTGGAAATATCACTTTTTTCATCCAGCCAGTCTTTCTTGCATCCTGTCAGCGTAATCAGCAGGATGGCGATCAAATAAATTGAAGTTCGTTTCATCTTTTCCGAATTATAAAATTGTCCTTAAACCAAAAGAGATAGTCATTGGCTGCCGCATCTGCGGGAAGTCCGGATCTATGCCTGATTTGTTTGCCGTCCACAGCAAGCCTACGTTATTGAGGTTCATGTAGACCTGTAATGCCTGGAACGGTAATCTCCTTTGTCTAAGCCGATTCAGATGATAACTGAGGTTGACATCCTGTAACCTGACGTTATCTCCTTTCTCTACCAATACCTCCGCATCCTTGTAGAAGCTATCCCGGGTCGCATTGACTACGAGCGGCATAGACGGAACCTGGGTGGTTAGTTCGTCTCCTGGCTTTTGCCAACGCTGGGCAAAGTCACCATGGCCTTTCCATTGGCTGAATAAGGCGCCGTAGTCTATTGAATTTCTCTTAAAGAAGTGTCCGACCCGGTAACCGATGTTGAAGGAGGCCGTAAATCTTTTATAGCCGATCGAGTTCATGACAGCGCCGAAAACAGGAGGTAGCGCCCGGCCATTAAAAACCAGGCTGTCCACTGTTTTTCCGGTGAATGAAACCAGAGCCGAATAATCTGTGCTCGGACTCCCGTTTACATACCCCCTGGGATCTCCGGTCTGAGGATCAAGCCCCGCCCACCGTCGGCTGTATATGCCGAAAAGCGGTTTCCCCACGGTTGGGGATATCGACGACGGTGAGCCGGTTAAACTGGCATCGGCCATATACACGGACAGCGCGGGAGCCACGTCATACCGGGTCACCTTGTCTGTAGTATAACTAAATTGAACGGTGCTCTCCCATCGCAATTTTTTATCGACGTTGACACTATTCAGGAGAATATCAGCCCCCTGCCCGCTCATGGACGCGACATTCCCACGATACATGACAAGGCCGGCAGTCGGTTCTAACGGACTGTTGCCGATGAGGTCCTCGCCCCTCTTCCGATAATAGGAGATAATCCCGGTCACGACGTCATTTTTGAACCCGAATTCCGCTTCTATATTCAGAATACCGGTTTTTTCCCAGCCAAGATTCGGGTTCGGGGGATTATTAATATTTGCGGAGGGCATCCCTGTCACGATATTTGATGAAAAGTTCGCTGTGGTTAGAGCGGTCACAGATTTATCAATGTTTCCATTGAATCCGTATGAAAGCCGGAGAGCGAGTTTGGGCAATGATGCGATATGGTAGAAGTTCTCGTGTGCAATATCCCACCGCAATCCTGATGACCATAAAGGTACCGCCCGTTGATTCCGGTTTAATCCAAACAAATTGGACTGGTCAATACGAGCGCTTCCATAAATGGTGTACCGGTCCTTATAGGAATATGATGCAGTTCCAAAATAGGACCGATACCGGTCTAGGGTACCGCTGATTCCCTGTTCAGTCGGAATCAGGCCGAACCCGGTGGGATACAGGGAATAACCAGCAGTATAGTTCACCGGGACCGAGGAACCAATATTCGGGTCATAACCATAATACCGGTTGCGGCTGCCGGTAGATTGTACTTCCCGGATTTCCACTCCTGCTAGACTGCTTATCCGGTGATCGTTCCAGCTCTGGTCGTAATTCAATTGCATCCGCCCATTATGAGCATTCAATATTCCGGAGCTCTTATTTAAAAAGCCGCCTTCAGGAATGTTCCTGGCAACAGACAGGCCGTTTACCGTGGAGTACCGGTTAACCAGATTGCGAACGAAGTAGCTTTCCGGACGGCGGAAATCGTGCCCATCCTGCATTTGCCTTTCAAACTGGTACCTGAATTCAGAATTCAGCCCGGGTAGCAACTGAACCTTTATCCCTCCTGTAATCCTCGTATCGATTTGCCTGGCCGTGTTATCAGCGAGGTCGAGTTCATCCAGCGGAACATACGACCAGTCCAAAAGCCCAAGCGAGACAGCCGTCTCCTTGAAGCCAGCGTTATAGTCTTTCAGAAGTGCCTGCGGCTTTCCTGATGCGTCCACCAGCCGGGCATACGGAAACATCACTTTTCCCAAAGGTCCGCCGGTAAATAATTCGGATAAACTTTTGTTGATCCGGCGACTGCTTTGTGCATATGTAATGCCTGCCGTAAGCTCCACATGCTTGGCCGGCCTGAAGATCTGATTTGCGTTGAGGGTGAGCCGGTTGTAATTATTTCCCACCTCGTTGTTTTGATTATCGTTGAAGTTGGCTGAAAAGTAATATGCGGAAACATTGCCGCCTCCTCTGAGACTTATCCCATGTTGCTGTTTGATCCCATGCTGATAGAAGAACTTCTCCAGATCTTTCCTGAGGTCCTGATTTCGGTAGCCGTTGATCATCGATTCGGCTTCTCCGGCAGCCAAGAGTCCATTATTCACCCGATTCAGGATATCAACCACGGGTGATACGGGAGGACGGGAAGTCGAATTGGCAAGGTCAGCATTGTAGAATCCCCGGTTAAAGAGCATTATTTCGGTATCAATAAAATCGGAAGGTGAAATGCCGGGCTGATAATAGAGATCAGGTAGCTGGTCCACTGAGAAACTAGAGCTGAGCTCTACCGCCAGCGGCTGATTCAATCTCCCTTTTCGGGTAGTAATAACGATGACGCCGTTGCCAGCCCTGGCTCCCCAAACGGATGCGGCCGCGGCATCTCTAAGAATCGAAACACTTTCAACATCATTCGGATCCAGATTATTAATGTCTCCGTCATATGGAAAATTGTCGACGACGACCAGCGGCTGATCATTCGCATAGATGGTGCTTCGGCCGCGAAGGCTTAACTTGCGGGCGCCGCTCCGTTCGTCAAAAAGCAACGAAGGAGAGACACCCTTCAGCCGGCCGATAACATCCGTTGCCAGTTGCCTGGTGAACTGTTCCCGGCTTACGGTAACGAATGAACCGGTAGCTCGTTCCCGGGGTATGTCCTGATACCCTGTATTAATTATTACTTCCTGCATCTGGACAGCGAGAGGCTCCAGCTGGATCCTGAGCGGTAACGGATTTTCGGAAACAACAATGGTCACGCTTTTATATCCCAGGAACGACACGACGAGGACCGCATCCTGGGGCAATGAACGGAATTCAAAATGTCCGTTTGAATCGGTCAACTGCTGCCGGCCTGTTTGTTTTATAACAACGGACGCGCCAGGCAGAATTTTCTCATTCTCGTCGACAACTATTCCGGTGATCCGGTCCTGGACTTTTGCGGGCACCTGCGCATCGGAAGGCCTTTCCTGGCCTTTCACCGCCGTGACCACTATCAGGAGCTGCAGCAGGAATACTGCCGTAGTCAGGATGACAATCAGCTTTTCCCCGGTCAGCTTTCGAAGCTTTCTTCGGCATATCATATAACGGCACCATAGTCGGCTGCACTCATGCAGCACCCTGGTGATCATGGATCTTTTTTCCATCTTATTAGCTTTTGTGTTTCAGGTTATTGGTGTTGGTTGTTATTCTTGATGCAGATGGGATTCGCCTGGCCCCGCCACTGTTTTTCTGATAGTCCAAAGCCAAAGGCTACCAATGGCAAGCGCCGTTGTGTCCCGGGAATTTTAAGAGACATGGATTTCCAGGGATTAACTCCCCGGCTCTCAGAAGCATGATGATAGTTTTGGAACCTGTAAGGATGACCGCCCCCGGCAAAAAAACCGCATAGACTAGTCATTCTCCAGACCACAGGGTGCAGTAAGGTGTGCTGCACCTTTAAGTCAGTGTTGGTTTTTCATTGGCATATGGTAAAGGCCTCCCAGAAACGAGCGAAAGAACGGCGATCAGATTACTTTAAACATAAAGAATGAATAATTCACGCCGGACTTTGCCCTACGGTCGTACCAATTATTCCGGATGCCTTTTGAAAGCGGCATATCTGATTTGAATCAATACGCTTCTGTACAGGACAGGTGGTAATACGGGAAGTCCGAAAGAAATCCTCGTGAGAATTGTCGAAGGCCTTATGAGTGCATCTCCAAAGTTCCATCGAAACTCCAGACCCTCGGGGAATACCTGCCCGAAGGAACACAAAATGTGATGTTGAATTAGAAACTTTTCTGCGCTCATAGCTGATGTTGGTCTAGTCATGAGTCTGAGCAGGTCGGGGACACGAAACACCCCCTTTGGCGTGGGCCCAACCTGCCGCCTTGAGCCCTGAGAACTGACCACGGAAGAGAGAGCCCACTCCATAGGGTGAACATTTCACTTTTCCTCTCGTGGTCTTTCGAAATTTCTCAGGTTTCAAGACGAGACTCCAAGTGCGAATGCTTCAAAACAAGAAGGTTCGCAATAAATAATCCGAAGTATTTGTGTACCAGGGATTTTATGATCCTGAAGTTAGGTGTGCGGAATGGTGTACCAAACCACTGCCATTTGTAGATGACAACTTTTTATGAGTATTTAACAACCGAAACTTGCGGAATAACGAATACCGGATGCGTGCGCCAGTTTTTTAGAAACCAGTTAATTACCGTCAGAAAACACCTGCATGAGCTGCTGGCCGTATACAATTTCAAACCAACTGTTTATGCAATTAGGCGGCTTTGAATTCTAGTTTTGCCGTTTTAGCGGCTTTTGTAATTATTTTTTATTCTTGCAATCTATTTTTAACAACCCAATATGACCTCGACCCGGAAAACCGCCATCGGATTTATTTTCATCACCCTCCTTATTGATGTGATGGGCTGGGGCCTGATCATACCGGTGATGGCAGATCTCATTGCCCAGCTCAAAGGGATCCCGGTCAACGAAGCAAGCACGTACGGAGCGGTGCTTCTTTCCGTCTTTGCGATTACACAATTCCTGTTTTCTCCGGTCATAGGCAACCTGAGTGACAAATATGGCCGTCGCCCGGTCCTTTTGCTTTCGCTTTTGGGCTTTGGCATCGATTACATCATCCTGGCGGTTGCCCCCTCCTATGGCTGGCTGTTCGTAGGTCGGATCATTGCCGGCATCACCGGCGCGAGCTTTACCACAGCGACGGCCTACATCGCCGATGTCAGTGCCGACGAAACCTCCCGGGCCAAGAACTTTGGCCTGATCGGCGCCGCTTTCGGGCTGGGGTTCGTTTTGGGCCCGGCTCTCGGAGCCTTTCTGGCAACCTGGGGTATCCGGGCTCCGTTTTATGCCGCGGCTGCACTCTGCCTGATCAACTGCCTGTACGGATATTTCTTTTTGCCTGAGTCATTAAGCAAGGAACGCCGCCGGCCGTTCGACTGGAAACGCGCGAACCCGTTCGGTTCATTGAAGTTTTTGAAAAGCCATCCCGAGATCGGCGGGCTGGCCGTTGGTTTCTTTCTGATCTACCTGGGGGCTCAGGCCGTTCAGGGAAACTGGAACTTCTTTACGATCTACAGATTTAACTGGAGTGAGAAGATGGTTGGCATATCGCTGGCTGTTGTCGGCGTACTCGTTGGTGCGGTCCAGGCGGGATTAACGAGAGTTATCAATCCCAGGATAGGCAATGAAAAGAGCATTTATCTCGGCTTGTCACTTTACACGCTCGGACTTGTCCTTTTTGCGTTCGCGACAGAAGGCTGGATGATGTTCGCATTCCTTGTTCCTTACTGCCTGGGAGGTATCTGCGGTCCGTCCCTCCAATCCGTGATTTCCGGGCATGTCCCGCCAAGCCACCAGGGCGAACTGCAGGGTGCACTTACCAGTCTCATGAGTCTTACGACCATCATAGGCCCGCTGGTTATGAACAGCACCTTTGCATATTTCACCACGGATCAGGCACCATTCTATTTTCCGGGGATCCATTTCATGATCGGTGCGCTATGCATGCTTTTTAGCATTTTCATTACCCACAGGGTCCTGAGCCGGGAGAAAAAAGAACATCCGGAATTACGTGAGGTTCTTTCCGGGAAAAACGATACGAATGCCGGAGCAACCGGTCACTTCTGAGATGTCCTGGTCCGGAACAAACACCGTCCGATAAACCGGGTCCGGTTAATATTGCTTTCATTTTGCAAATATTAATGGTCTTCATCCTCATGCATTTCTGGCTTGGACTCAGACTCATTTAAAGACTTCTCAAATTCTTTTTCATCCTTCAGATTGCGCTTAATAAGCCAGCCGACCAGCACAAGCGCTGCAACAATGACCAGGGCGGCTAGGGGAATATTGATGTCCATCAGCTATGGATTAAATAGCATTATTCTATTAAACCATAACGATCATTTACCTGCATTTGATCTCATCAATTCAAATCAATTTCGCTTCGAACAGTCAAAAAATTATTTACCGCGAACTGTTCATACCTGTTCCTTTCTCACCATAAAAATGATTTTCCGATTTCAGGCTATAGCTTTGAAGGAAACTAATTCCCGGCATCAATTAATTTGCAGTTATAATTTAATTGTCTAATTTCAATTAACTAACCCATTCATTTTATTGTAAACCGAATTCTTACGGAAATCATTTCGCAAGGGAACGAACTGTTTAACCTGTCTTTCGTTCGGGAATCTGATATGCTCAGAAAGCAGTCAAATTACCAGCGGGGCCTGCATCTGCCGGCCGGCCGGTTACCCCGCCAAAAACAACTATACCATTCTCATGACCAATAAAATATCCATCCGAACCCTATCGCAAGAAGATCCTCTTTCCTATCAGAGATCTATGCACAAAATGGGTGGTGGGGCATCAAGAAACAACTAATGAAGAAACTAATTTACGGCCTGGCGGCCATCCTGATCCTGTCTTCAGACCCTGCGGCCGCGCAATACGCACGCTTCCCGGCGTCCGGTATCATTGAATATGAGAAGACCATCAATATGTATGCGCTGATCCAGAAAAAGTTCACCAACGAGACCCAGTCATTCTACCGGCAGGCTTTCGAAAACTACAAAAAAAACCAGCCCCGGTTCACGAAGGTGAAGAGCAGCCTGTCATTCAGTGGAAACAAGACCCAGTTCACGCCGATCTCTGCGCCCGAGGGTCCTTCAAACCTCTTCATCGATGAACCGGCAGCAAACCAGCCCAACACCGTACACACCGACCTCAACACGGGCACCAGCATCACGCAGAAATCCGTTTTCGAGGAAACGTTCCTGGTCCGTGACAGTGTCCGGGCAATTACCTGGAAGATCACGGACGAAACCCGCGAAATTGCCGGCTATCAGTGCAGAAGAGCCAATGCCATCATTATGGATTCCATATACGTAGTTGCTTTTTATACAGACAGGATCCCGGTCTCGGGCGGGCCGGAATCATTTACGGGTCTGCCGGGTATGATCCTTGGTGTGGCGCTTCCGCATGAGCATGTTACCTGGTTTGCGACCAAAGTGACCGATACCCCCGTAGAACAGGCCGCCCTCAATCCGCCCAAAAAAGGTAAACAGACGGATGTTAAAGGGCTGACCGAGATATTAAAGAGCGCTATGGACCAGCGGGGAAATTACGGACAGGGCTATATGAAAGCACTGCTGCTGTGATGATTCTCTTCATAACCTGACAAATTGCGAACTAACCCTAAGACTTATGATACACACGTTACGATTACCTGCAGCACTGATCCTGATTGCTCTCGGCTCCTCCTGTACCCGGCCTTCCGGTCTGAAAGAAACAGACAGTAAAGGAACACACAGGGAGGCAGCAGACACAAAAAAGACAGGCAAAAGAGAGACGGCTTCCGAAACAGGTGCTGTCCAGCATTGGGTTTTCAGCAAAACTAACGGATCCCGGCTGGAGTTCACGAACGGAAAAGGAATCAACACCGGACTGGAGGATCTTCGGTACATCGGTCAGCTCAGCAACGGCAATAGAGCGCCCTTTTTATTATACGCCGGCCATAAGGCAAAAGACAGTACCGATTCCCGGCACATCTACATATACAGCCCGGATCAGCCGCTATCCGATAAACTGGTACGGTACATTTTTCCAGGTACGTTTAAAGCCAACGGCAGGCTCAGCTCCCGTTCCCGGGCCTTTTTGGGCCAGGTCCTTGATGACCGTGAAGGTCTGCTTTACTACCAGGAACAATTCCTGGACGATAACTCTACCCAGAAGACTGCATTTTCAGTATCGGTGGACAACGGGCATTTGAAACACACTTTACTACGCGATACCGCCAAGATCCGGGAAACACTCCGGCTGCTGAAGGAAGGAAAATGTACCGAACTTGAAAGTGTAAACGTATCGGCCACGATTCCGTGAGGTGCGGTTCGGGGTTTTCCAGAGAGCCGTAACCGACCTTACGGCTCTCTCAGGGTGACAAACACGGATTTTCGCTCAGCCGGTTTCAGGTTCCTCGTTTTGTGACCTTTTCCTGTCACATCCTCGACGAGCAATACGTCGCCGGCATCAAATGATCTCTTATCGCCCACGGAGGTTTCAATTTCAATGGCGCCGTCCAGCAGGAGAATAAACTGCCGGGCCGGAGCCGTGTGAAAATCATAATCATAAGCAGGAAGGACCTTCCTGAAGATCAGGCTTTCAACTTCAAACCGGTCCGACAGAAAGCCGATGGGTCCGGCACCGGTCAGGGGGACCCACAGGTCCTCAAACTGGCTATCGCCGGAGGAATCCGAATAGATTCGTGTGATTTTGAATTCCTCCATAGCAGGTATTATTTCGGGAGAACTTCCCGGTTGGCCAGATCCAGCTCTTCCGCCAGGATCGTATGTGGTCTGCCCGGATAAATCTTCAGATAAACTTCCGCATGCATTTCCCTCAGGATGCTGACGGTATCCTCCACCCTGGCAACCGGAACATGCGGATCCGGATCACCCGTGGTAACCAGGACCGGGGTCCCGGCGAAATCCCCCTGATAGGCTGACCGGTCAAGCTGCTCCCCGATCAGGCCACCTGTAAATGCCATGACACCACCATACCGCCGGCCGTTTCTCGCCGCGTATTCCAGGACCAGACAGGCTCCCTGTGAAAACCCGAGAAAGAAGATGCGTTCGGTTCCTATGCCCTGTTCAAGTACTTCATCGACCAGACTGTCCAGCAGATCAAGCGCCGACCCCAGGGCAGGCTGGTTCATCCGGACCGGCGCAAGGAAACTGTGGGGATACCAGGTCTGGCGTTCGGCGCGCGGGGCCAGGATCGCGGCATCCTCCAGCTGCAGCCGCGGAGCCAGCTGGATAATATCCTCAGGGGTAGCCCCGCGGCCGTGAACCATGATAATGACCTGCCTGGCGTCCGTTAGCGGTACGCCGGTACTCAGATATGTTTTGCTGTGCGTGTACATGTTAATCCAGAACTGGTAAATGACTGGTGATTTCCTCACGCCGGGCCTCATACTGGGCGGGCAGTTTCAATGCCGAACCAAGCTCCTCGACCCGTTCATCGATGGCAAAGCCGGGATTGTCGGTAGCGATCTCGAACAATACGCCGCCCGGTTCCCGGAAATACAGCGAGTAAAAATAGTTCCGGTCGATCTTTTCGGTAATGTGCAGGCCTGCCTCCAGGATCCTGCTTCTGAATTTCATCAGGATATCGTCATTCGCTACGCGGAAGGCAACGTGGTGAACGGAACCTCCGGCTACGTGTCCCGCGGCTTCTCCGGGTACCTCCACCACATCCACGATATTAGCCTCCCGGGCAGCATCGGTGATAAACCGGTACCGGTTTACGTGCGTTTCCAGCAGGCGGTATCCAAAAATATTGACGAGCACATCGGCCGTAGGCTGCAGCTTGTTGGTTGTTATGGTCACGCTGTGAAACCCGCGGGTCGCATTTTCTGCTGTGACCTCCGGCGTTACCCACGGTTCCCGCGAATCATTTCCGCCGGCAATCAGTTCCAGCTTCAGGCCGTCCGGATCCAGAAATGTCAGGTACGGCGTCCCGAATTTTTCCGAAACCTTGTTATAGATGACGTTATGCTTCTCGAAGCGCTTTAACCAGAAATCAAGACTTCCTTCCGGTACCGAATATCCTATTTCGGTAACCTGCCTGGTTCCCCGCCGGCCGGTCTGAATGTCTTCCCAGGGGAAAAAGGTAAGAATCGAGCCCGGCGTCCCGACCCGGTCACCGTAGTAGAAGTGGTAGGTCAGGGGATCATCGAAGTTAACCGTCTTTTTAACCATGCGTAATCCGAGCACCCGTGTATAGAAATCAAAATTACGTCTTGCTCCGCCTGCAATTGCTGTGACATGGTGGAGACCTAAAATGTTCTCATTCATCTGAATACCTTTCATTTACATTGCCGCATTGCGGCATCTGCCGAATGCTTAAACAAAGATACCATAAGGCGATCCCTCGTCCATTGATACAGGATAAGAAATTATCGCCTGAGCAGTTTGGCCTTGATCCGGCTCAAGGATTCCGGTGTGATCCCGAGGTATGAGGCGATCTGGGTTTGGGGAAGCCGGCTGGTAATGCCGGGGTACCGGTCAAGAAAATCCAGGTACCGCTCTTCGGCAGTATGTACGATCGTCGCATAGAACCGATTCTCGAGAACCGCATACGAACGTTGCAGCATCAGCCTGAATACCCGTTCAAGTGCAGGGATCTTACTGAACAGCAACTCTTTGCTGTCGTAGTCGATCATCAGCAACTCGGTATCCTCAAGCGCCTGAATAAAAAGACCGGATGGCTTCTGTTCCGAAAAGCTGCTGATGTCGCTCATCCACCAATCCTCCACGGCGAACTGAAGGATCACTTCATTTCCGTCCGGATCGATATAATATTTTTTGAGGCATCCCTTCAGGACATAGGCTTCGAACCTGCAGACCTCACCCTGCTGCAATAAGTAGGATTTCCTTTTTACCGTTCTGGACTTTAGGTGTTGATGGAACAATTCCAGCTCCTGAGGGCTGAAGGAGCTGCACCGCTCCAGATAGTTGTCTATTTCCTGAAACATGGCGAAAGATAAGGGTCCTGAACGAAACTAGCCGCACCCGGCAGGCTACTGCCAGTCCCGCAGCAGCTTTCTGTACCGGTTCAGGACCGTTGACTTGGATATAAAGCCGGTAAAGCAGCCATCAGTACCCACAACCGGGAGATTCCAGGAGTTCGATTCATCAAACTTTTTGATGATCTGAACGACGTTATCGTCCGGGGTGATGATCGCCGGCGGCGCTTTGATAATATTCCTGACCGTCAGTGACCTGTACGCATCCTCCTGAAACATGAACGGCCTGAGATCATCCAGGGTAATGATGCCTTCAAGCCCTCCCTCCCGGTTCACCACCGCAATGATATTCCGGCGCCCGTTCTTGATGAGATCCAGCAGCCCCTCCATGGAGGATTCGACATCCATGGTCTGGGTATCCTCATCGATGAGTTCAGCAGGATCCAGCAGCAGGAGAAGATTCTTATCGTGCTCCCTGGTGAAGATCTTGCCCTCGTCGGCAAGGTCCTTCAGATCGGGAGACAACCGGGAGAAGCTGATGGTGATCAGGTAGGACGTCACCGAGACGATCATCAGCGGAATGAACAGATCATAACCGGCGCTTGATTCCGCAATCAGGAAGATGGCGGTCAAAGGAGCATACAAAACCCCGCTGATCACGCCGGCCATACCGACCAGGACCAGGTTGGCCACGGGAACGTCACGGAATCCAAGCTGGATGCATGCCGTTGCGAACAGGAAGCCGAACGCCCCCCCTGCAAATAAGGATGGAGCGAAGTTACCGCCGTTGCCGCCGCTCTGAATCGTAATCGAGGTGGCGAAAGCTTTGACGGCGCAGACCAGCCCCAGGAAAACCAGGATCATCCAGCTCTGATAGGGGAAATACCTGAAAAAGCTGTTCTGAATAACCATATCGGTCTTGCCCAGTGTCAGTTCCTTGATGGTCTGGTACCCCTCGCCGAAAAGCGGCGGAAGCAGCACGCAGATCAGGGACAGGGCAATTCCCCCGAAGATCGCCTTCCTCATCTTGGAGGCCTGCCATGACTTGAAATACTTTTCCACGGCGTGGGCTACGGCGAGAAAATACCGTGCATACAACCCGCAAAGAATACCCAGCACGATAAAATAAGGAAGCTCCCTGCTGTTGAACTCCAACCCGGTCTTGAAATTGAACAGGACATCCTCATTCAGGATCATTTTTGAGAGCAGACTCCCGCAGACCGCGGCTACCACCAGGGGGATGAAGTCCGTAAAGACGACTCCGGTCAGCAGGATCTCAAAAGCGAACATCACCCCGGCTATCGGCGCATTAAAGGATGCCGCGATACCCGCAGTGGCTCCGGCCGCCAGCAGTAGCGTACGGTCCTTGTAATCCATTTTATACGTCTGCGCGTAGTTGGATCCAATGGCGGCTCCGGTAACTGCAATGGGACTCTCCAGACCTGCCGATCCGCCCAACCCCACCGTCACCGCGCTCTGTATGATCTGGGAGTACATCTTGACATGGGAGACGATGCTGGAGTTCCTGGCGATCTCGTAAAGAATGGCTGGAATCCCTTTCCGGTCCTGTCCGGCAAAAAAGACCAGGACGATGATCGTAGTCAGCACAATGCCAAGAAAAGGAAAGACCAGGTAAAACAACAACTGGACCTCAAAGTGGATAGCCGTAATGTAGTGATGAATCGCGGCAACCAGCGTTTTTAATATCACGCCGGCAAGTCCCGCACTCAATCCCACCAGGATTCCTGACATGATCAGGAACTGGTTCCGGGTCAGTTTTCCTTTTAGCCATCCGACAAGCTCCTCATACCGGCGCAACTCGCCCACTCCCCTTTTCGCTAGCCTTTTGCCGACTTTAAGTACATCCTTATATCCCATGAACTACCAAAGGTTTTTCACTTTTACAATATTTATATGACGATCATCATGTTGAATCCCCGAAGCGCTAGTTTTTGAAAAGCCCGATCGTGTAACTCAGCAATTCGGCATCTCCCGGCTTTCCGTGCCCGGGGATAACTATCCTGACATCCGGAAATTTTACCCGGATCTTATGGAGGGTGCCGGCCCATTCGGTTACGTTCGCGTCCTCCAGGTTACCCTTTCCGGCGCCGATCTCCTTGACCAGGCAGCCGCCGAACAACACCCGCTGATCTGCAAAGTAACCGATAATATTATCCCGGGTGTGTCCCTGACCAAAATACCCGGCATAGACCAACTTCCGACCTACCCGAAAAGAACGGGTCCCGGAAAATCCCGTGCCGGGCAAATCGAACACCGGATCCATGGTCCTGAGGATCTTGATGGTCCGGCTCCCGGCATATGACGGAATTCCGCGCCGGTGAAACTCTTTTAAGCCTGCTACGCAGTCGGCATGAAAATGCGTCGCGATGACTGCTTTGGCGCGCAGCTTGTTCCGGGTTAGGAAGTCCAGCAGTTCTCTGGTGCTTTCTTCATTTGCGGGAGTATCAAAAACGATGGCCTCATTCCCGTCATAGACGATCATACCATTACAGGGCACCTGGCCGAAATCCCGGGTCTGCAGGAATGACGTGTGCATATATACGTGATCGGCGATCTTCTCGATCCGCAGCAATGGTGAGGCGTAAAGGACAGAATCTTTCGCCCGGCTCTGGTGTATGACATGCTGAGCCTGACTATCGGCTGCCGGAAAAAGAAATGCGGCAATCAGCAATATATATGTATGCATCGGCAACTAGGTGATGGTAGTGAGCAAATATAGTATTCCGGGCGGTTCGGTCGGCAAGATGGCCGCCTAACGGACAGACTTTTAACCTGAACGGTGTCTGTCATGTTTTTGTAAAAAAGTTTTAATCCATTATAATATTTTCTTTAAGTTAGGAGAAACCAACCTACACACCTGAATGATCAAGCACTTACCCTCTTCGCCCGAAGATGGCTTATTGCTATTGGAGATTAAGGCCGGCAGTGCCGCCGCATTTAATCTTTTGTACAATAAGTATTGGGCATCAACCTATGCCGCAGCCTATAAGCGTCTCCTGGACCCGGATCAGTCCAAGGATATTGTCCAGGACATCTTCACGTACGTGTGGATCAACAGGGAAAACCTCATAATTGAGAATGTTCCGGCCTACTTTTCGGTTGCAGTTCGTAACAGGGTGTTCAAACTGGCTGCAAAACAAAAGAACCAGTCTCCCTTTTTATCGATTCTCGAAAACATCCCCGAGAAGAATATTGACTCCGACAAGAACATGCTTTGGAAAGAAGTACTTCTGGCGTATGAAAATCTGTTGAATACATTGCCGGAGCAGCGACGTAAAATCTTCCGGATGCGTTTCGATAACGATCTTCCGACGAACCGGATTGCGGAACAGTTGGGACTGTCACGTAAGACCGTTCAGAATCAGATCCGCCTGGCCGTTGAGCAGATCAAGCATACCCTGTTACACCTGATGTCCGCCCTCACCATGCTTCTTTTTCTATGATGCCTGCTATAGCGTAGAGATCCGCTGGCCGGTGCCTGCCGGCAAGACCAGATGATGCGGCCCGATATGAAAAAAATTTTCTTCGAGGTCGGGACTTTTCATTTCCCGGGGGTCATATAGATAACCAATTATAAAAAACATTTCTTATTACAATGAATAAGCAAAGCTTTATTAAGCTCTTGCGTAAGTTCTTGGACGGAAAAGCCAGCTATGAAGAAGAGCAATTCCTGATAAGCTATTATACGCTGTTTGAGACCGAGCCTGATGTCGTCTCGCTGCTGACGACGGAACAACAGGAGGAATTGCGCCACTCGATATTCTGTGGCATTACAGACAGAATCAACCTTGAGGAGGTACCCGTCATACCGCTTTACAAAAGAATCCCCTATGCTGCAGCGGCGGCCGTGATTCTGATTGTCGGTCTCACCGGATTATTCTTTTTCCAGCTCAATATTCCCGACGAGGCCCATACCACCACCTTCTCTAACGGAACGCCGTCCAATCAGCTGGTCAATCTTGCCGACGGCAGTTCCATTCTGCTGAGCCCCGGAAGCAGAATCACCTATCCTATCTCGTTTACCAACCTCAGGAGCCGGGAAGTAGTACTGGATGGGGAAGCCTTCTTTGATATCAGGAGAGACCCCTCCAAACCCTTCATCATCGAAACCGGAAAGTTAAAGACCCGGGTTCTGGGCACTTCATTTAATATCCAGGCTTTCCAGAAGGAATCAAATATTACAGTCACCGTGATGAGAGGCAAGGTCGAAGTATCCGCCCCTGGCCGGACGCTCGCTCAACTTCGGCCTGCGGAACAGATCCGGTACAATAGCAGGACCTACAAGGCGGTCAGGTCCGTTGTCGATACATCCGGATATATTACCTGGAAAAATCCCCTGCTGTTCTTTGATGATATTACGGTTGAAGAGGCCTGCCGATTAATATCCGAAAGGTATAAAGTCAACATTATTGTGACAGGTAAGACCCTTGGGTCAAAACGCTTCACTACCAGCTTCTATAAGACCGAGCGGCTTGAGAAAGTGCTGGAAAGTATCTGCGAATTCAACCGGGCGAAATACCGGAGTAAAGCCGGTACCGATACAATTTTTATCACGATGAAATAATTAAATCACCTAACACCATCATGAAGTACACATATGCAAAAAACACCTACAAGCCAGGAAAGTATCCGTTCCGGAAGTGACCATTCACCTCCCGGGTAGGCATAAAAAAAACCCCCGGACGAAGTCGCGAGGCAACAACATCCGGAGGTGCCTGCTAGCCGGCGGTAACCGGTTTCAGCAGCTGTTTTAAATTTTATCAATCCACTTAAAACATTCAAAACTATGAATTTTTACGAAATTCATCCCACCCCCTATATCCAGAAAAACGGGCACCCCCGATTTCTGGATAAACAAAGAGGATTACATCAATTAAAAAGAACAGCAATTCTTTTTGCATTTTTTCTCTTTTTCAGTTTTCAACTGAAAGCAACCGGAATTTCGCCGAATACTGGAATCGAAGAAGTGGTTGTCGACATTGAATTAAAAAATGAGTCCCTGGTAGACGCGTTTACAAAGATTGAAAAGAAGACCTCTTTCATCTTCATGTACCGGAACGAAGATGTGAAGGACATCACGAACCTGACGCTGTCATCAGGAAAAAGATCCGTTTCTTCCATACTCAGAAACCTGTTACATCCCGCAAAACTGACTTTCAAACAACTTGACCGCAGGATCCTGGTGACCAGGCAGGGGGCCGAGGGTATCTTTACAGATACATACAATAGTCAAAATTTGACGGCCAGCTCCAATGTAAAGGACCAGGTTGTCAAAGGTCAGGTGACAGACAACAAAGGAGAACCACTGATCGGCGTGAGCGTCAAGGTAAAAGGTACCAACACCGGCGTTAGCACAGACCTGAACGGAAACTTTTCCCTCACAATCAAAGATCCGAACCCCACGCTGGTCTTTACCTATGTCGGATTCATAACTCAGGAGATCCCGGTGAATAACCGCTCAACCCTGAATATCGTCCTGGAAGAAAATGCGACCAAACTTGAAGAGGTTGTCGTAGTCGGATACGGAACTCAGAAAAGAAAAGACCTGACCGGATCTGTTTCCTCCGTTTCAGAAAAGGATTTTGCCGACATGCCGGTGGCCAGACTGGACCAGGCCCTGACCGGCCGGGTTGCCGGACTTGATATCTTGTCTACGGGCGGCCGTCCCGGAGATGCTTCATCCATTTTATTAAGGGGAAAACGTTCATTCACGGCCTCAAACGACCCGCTGATCATCCTGGATGGCATGCCGTTCTATGGAAGCATGAATGATATCAATCCCTATGATGTAAAGTCAATAGACGTATTGAAGGACGCTTCATCCACAGCGATATACGGGTCCAGAGGCGCCAACGGGGTTATCATTATCACTAGTAAACGGGGATCTTCAGGAAAGCCGACTTTCAAAGTTGAGAGCTACGGCGGTCCCCAGGTTCGATATGGCCGGCTGCCTTATGCGGACGCCCAGCAATATGCAGAGTGGGGCCGCGAGGCATTCAGGGCGCAGCCGGGCGGCTATCCTTTCCCGGACCGGAATGAAGAGTATGACCGGATCATTTTTGATGCGATCGAACTCAAGACGGTTGAGTCCGGAGGTAAGGGGTTGGACCTGCAGGATCTCCTGCTTCAGGATGGAATGGTGCAAAAACACCAGCTGACTGTAGGCGGCGGTTCTGAAAATGTCAAGTATAACTTTTCAGGTAACTTTTTTGAGCAGGAAGGCATCCTGCCGGGCGACATCTTTGACCGGATGAGTCTGAGGACAAACCTTGATTTTACGCTTTCCAGAATTATCACCGCGGGCACCTCAATTCAGCTGAATCATACCGCCAACCGGATGAAAAGCAACCCGTCGGCTTTAAGCTATGCTTTTAACGGAAACCCGCTCGGGCAGGTGTATGAGGAAGATGGCGTAACCCCGCGCTTTGCACTTACCACCGATGGTTTTGAGATTAATCCGCTGGCCGATTACGAATGGGATTCATTCAGAAGGGACAACAAGAGCTGGTCAGCCTTTATCAACACCTTCGGTGAGATCAAGATCCTGCCCGAATTAACCTACCGGCTGAGCCTAGGAACAAACTTCAAGTTATCAACTGCTAAGGAATCATCCGGTTACTACTCCATTGCCAGGAACCTGGGATTGCCGACTGCCAGCGTATCAGATAATATTGACAATTTCCTGCTGTACGAAAGCACGCTTACCTATAATAAAATTTTTCGGGATAAGCATCAGTTGACGATTACCGGGATCAATGGGTACCAGTCAACAAGAAATGAGTCCAGCGGAGCCGGAGTCAGTGACCTGCCGTATGAGGTTTCACGGTACCAGAACATCGGGAGCGCCAATACGGTAAGCGCCGTAAACTCCAGCCTTTCACAATGGAATCTGGCGTCGTTCGCCGGTCGTATATTCTATGGGTTCGACAGTAAATACCTGCTGACCCTATCCATGAGAGCCGACGGCGCGTCTCAGTTTGCTGCCGGGCATAAATGGGGATATTTTCCTTCAGTGGCTGCCGCGTACCGGATTTCGCAGGAAAAATGGATGGAAAGCGCGTCGAACTGGTTATCAGAGCTGAAGTTCCGGTTAAGCTACGGAGTGACCGGGAACCAGGCGATCAACCCGTACCAGACCCAGGGGGCTCTGGCCAGAACGACCTACTCCTGGAACGAAAATGCAGCCTTCGGCTATCGTCCGGCAGCTCTTGCAAACAAGAATCTGAAGTGGGAAAGCACCGCCGTATATAATGCGGGAATGGATTTCAGCCTGTTCAACGGCCGGATCAACACGAATCTGGAATACTACAACACCGACACCTATGATCTGCTAATGTTCAGAAAACTTCCGATCACAGGCGGATACGACGAGGTGCTTGAAAACATCGGACGGACGAACAACAAAGGCTTTGAAGCCGGCATCCAGACTGTAAACATCAGCCGGCCAGATTTCAAGTGGAGCAGTAACCTGTCGGCGTATACCAACCATACCAAGATCGTGGAACTATACAACGGGAAGTCCGATGATATCGGTAACGGATGGTTCATCGGACAGCCGATCAACGTTTATTATGACTACAAAAAAGTTGGAATCTGGCAGCTTAATGAAGCAGAGGAAGCCAAGAAATATGGCCGTGATGTCGGGCAGATCAAAGTTCAGGATCTGAATAACGACAACAAGATCTCTGCAGAGGACCGGATGATCCTTGGAGACCGTGAACCGGACTTTGTCGCCAGCCTTACCAATCAGTTTTCGCTGAAAAACTGGGACTTTTCGTTCACCACATATATCAGATCCGGTGGAATGACTTCCGTCGGAGCGTTTGCTCCATATTCGAAAAAGCGGTACAACAAATTCATTTTCGACTACTGGACACCGAATAATCCGACCAATGCATACCCTCGGCCGAACCAGCTGTACGAAGGCAGCGGTCTGGATGGCAGCACACTGACTTACAGAGATGCCAGCATGGTGAGCATTCCCAATGTAACCATCGGTTTTACGGTCCCTCAGCGCGTACTGAGCAAAGTAAAGCTGTCCAATGCCAGGGTCTACTTTTCAGGAGAGAATTTCATGTACTGGACCGCTTCAGAGATGCGCGAGTTCAACATGAAACCTGACTGGTCCGGTGACGCCCAGACGTATCCCGCTTTAAGAACCCTGGTCGTGGGTGTGAATATTGGCTTTTAATTATCAAATACACAGAATATGAAAAAGAAACTTCAAATATTGCTGGTTCTTGTTGCGTGTGCACTTGTGTTTCCAGGCTGTTCCAAACAACTTGAGGAAGAAAACACCAGCAATCCGGTAGCCGACGTGTATTATAAGACCGCAAAGGGTTATTCGGATCTCATCAACTCCTGTTATACACAGACACGGTCCCAGATGAATGGCGAAGGGATCGCTCCGATGATTTATGGAACCGATCTGTGGACCAACGCCTCGGACGCCGGGGCCAATGAATTCAATACCTACCTCCCGGCTTTGCAGCCTTCGAATTCCATCTTGTATAATCTCTGGGCCGGATACTACCTGGGTATTGCTGCCTGCAACACCGCGATCAGCCGGGCAAAGGATGTTTCGGGTATGCAGCCTGCCGAACTTTCGGCCAAAACGGCCGAGGCCTATTTCCTTCGCGCATGGTATTACCATAACCTGGTTGTCCACTTCGGGGGAGTACCGCTTAAGGTTGAGGAGGTGACCGAGGTTGAAACGACAGCCACCCGTGCTACCGAAGACGAGGTCTATGCGCAGATCATCAGCGATCTGAAAAATGCAGAGCAAAATCTGCCACCAACCCAGTCAGACTTTGGCCGGGCTACCAGGCCGGCTGCCCAGGCACTGCTGGCAAGAATCTATATTACAAGAAACAACAACGAAGAAGCGCTCACCTATGCCAACAAAGTAATCAACGATTACAACTTCAACCTTCTGCCTGATTACGGAGCGCTCTGGGACGTAAACAACCGCATCAATAATGAGATCATTTGGGCAATCCAGTTTTCTCAGAACAACCGGCTGAACACTCCGGCGAACTCCGTTCACCTGTACTTTACGCCCCGGTATGACTTGCAGGCGGGGATGACCAGGGCCCTGATCTACGACAGACCCTATCCGCGGTATATGGCGACCCGGTTCTACCTGGACCTCATGCAGCAGAACAGGTGGCGGGATTCCAGGTACGATAAAAGCTGGAGAGAAGCCTACCTCGCCAATTACGAGCCCACGCTGCCTGCAGGGGTAAACCTCGGCGACACGGCATTCATCGTCGTTCCATATGTAGTCTCCCAAAGCTACAAGGACTCCAAGAAATACAAGATTCTTGACATTACCACTTTCTATAACGGGGAAAACAGTGTGGGATCGCTGCAGATCTATCCGAAACTCAAAAAATATGACGACCCCAACCGCGCCTCCATCAATGACGGTAACGGAACCCGGGATGTCATTGAGATCCGGCTTGCAGAAATGTATCTGATCGCAGCCGAGGCTTTGCTCAAGCTGGGCCGCCTTTCCGACGGAGCTGACATGATCAATGTGGTCAGAACGCGCGCGGCATGGCCCGGAAAGGAGGAGGATATGAAGATCACCGCCGCGCAGCTGACACTGGACTTCATCCTTGATGAACGTGCCCTTGAACTGGGCGGCGAGCGCCAGCGCTGGGCTGACCTGAAGCGTACAGGAAAGCTTATCGAACGCGTGAAACTGTATAATCCCGCGGGCCGGAACAACATCCAGGAAAAACACCTGCTGAGGCCGATACCGAGCCAGATGATCGACCGGCTGACCAACAAGGCAGAGTTCAAACAAAACCCCGGCTACTGATGAAAAAGATCACCCCGATTCTGTTCCTTTTGGTGCTGGGCATCACAATGAATACCGCTGCGACCGCGCAGTCCCAGGATAAACAAGCTGCAAAACCGGCTGAATGGTTCAAAAAAGGCGACTGGCTGAGCGGTCTGAAACTAGCGCCGCATCAGTCAATCAACCAGGAAGAACTGTACCGGCAGTACCAGGCCAACAATGAGTGGTGGGATAAGGCCTTCGCCTTTCTGCGCACCCATGACCTGGAGAAACTCGAACCCGGCCGGTATGTGGTAGACACGGGTAATGTGGTGGTGTCCGTTTCGGAAGCGCCTGCGCCTGAAATGGAAAAAGTCGAATGGGAATCCCACCGGAATTTTAACGATCTCCAGTATATCGTCCGGGGCAGGGCGCAGATGGGCGTAAGCCCGATTGCGCAGGCTACCGAAAAAGTCCCGTACGACAGTAAAAAGGATGTGGCAACCTATACTACAGATGGAAGCTTCTTCATAGCTGAACCCGGCACATTCTTCATATTCACTCCGGAGGACGTGCACCGGCCCGGAGTGAAAGCAACCGGGTATGAAACCGTTAAGAAAATACTAATCAAGGTCCGGGTACCCCGGTAGCCACAGGAATCAAACGCTAATCAATTCACAAAACATTTTAATCATGATCAAAAAAATCATTGCACTGACCCTTGTATGCTTTTCATACACCGGCCTGATGGCCCAGCAGATCGGAGCCAGCCCGGCTTACATTAACGCGATGACCCCGAAATGGACCGGAGAACGATTTGCCGACGGTCGGCCGAAAGTCTCCGATGAGCTCCTGGAACGATTGAAGAACTGTACACTGGAGCAGGTCTGGGGTTATATGTACACCAGGGGATTCCGCAACCAGGTTGAAAAGGACTGGATCATCCTGAAACCCGGAGAGACCATGACCGGCAGGGTCGTTACCGCGCAGTTTATGCCTTACCGACCCGACCTGGACAGCTTGGTTAGGATTCAGGGCAAGGCGGAAGGCCGCTCCCAGAAAGGCGGAATCAATATTTGGCCGATCGACGTGCTGACCAGCGGCGATATCTATGTCGCTGACGGGTTTGGCAAGGTCAAGGACGGAACCCTCATCGGGTCGAGTCTGGGCAATGCCATCTACGGCAAAACCGGCAAGGGTGTCATCTTTTACGGGTCCGTCAGAGATATGCAGGAACTGAAGGACACCAAGGGATTCAATGCCTGGGTCAAGGGACATCATCCGTCCTACATCAAGGATATGACCCCTACCGCTATCAATGCGCCTGTCCGTATCGGTGAAGTCACCGTACTTCCCGGTGATGTCGTTTTTGCCAATGAGTACGGCGTCGCATTTGTGCCGGCCTTCCTGGTGGAAGGACTGGTGTCCACTTCTGAAATGGTGGGACTCCGCGATGAGTTCGAAAGATACCTGTTGCAGCAGAACAAATATGCCGGCGGCGAAATCCACGGAGAATGGTCCGAAAAGATCAAAAACGAGTTCAGGGCCTGGGTGAAAAATTATCCGAAGAAAATCGCGATCACCTCCAAGGATGTTGAGGCCTACCTGACAAAAGGAGACAAATAACTTCCACGGGAAAGGGGAAACTCCCCTTTCCCGTCTGAATTCTTTCTAAACTCTTATGTATATGTCGATTCAAAAGATACACTTTGGCACACCTCTAACCCTGCTACTCCTCTTATTCCTCTCCGTTGCCGGTCCGGCTCTGTCGCAGACGATCGCCAGCAAAGAGCTGACTTACCTGACAGCCGCATGGAAAGGCGAACGATTCGCGGACGGTCGTCCCCGAATCCCCGACGATCTGCTTGAAAGGGCAAAAAAGATCGGGATCGCAGATGCATGGACCATTCTGAAAAACGAGGGCTATACGAACCAGTATGAAGGAAACTGGAAAATCGTCCACGACGATGTTCCGGTAGTCGGACGGGCACTGACTGCGATGTTCATGCCCAGTCGCCCGGATGTCGAAAGACAGATCAAGGACAAAGGAATGAAGGACGGCCGTAAAGGGAACACCAATTCCTGGCCGATCGATGTGCTCACGACCGGCGATGTATACGTAGCGGACGGGTTTGGAAAAATCGATGCCGGTACCCTGATGGGCGCGACACTGGCGAATTCCATCTTCAGCAAATCCGGGAACGGCGTCGTGTTCAACGGGTCTGCCAGGGATCTGGCGGAAATTCAAACGATTACCGGGTTTAATGCCTTCGTCAGGGATTTTCACCCTTCCTTCCTGGAAAACATGGTCCTGATGGGACTCAACACGCCCATACGGATGGGGAACGTCATGGTCATGCCCGGCGATCTCGTCATTGCCCAGAAAGAGGGCGTTCTTTTTGTCCCGGCGCATCTGGCTGAACAGGTGATCGCAACCTGCGAATTCGTAACGCGGAAAGATAAGTTTGGATTTGAAATGGTCAGATCAAAAAAATACACCACGGGGCAGATTGACAGCCAGTGGACGGAGCCCATTAAGGAAGATTTTCTCAACTGGTTAGGAAAGCACCCTGAATTGGGTTCCATGTCGCGGGAACAGGTTGACCAGTTCATGTCCAAGCGCACCTGGTAAACCGTTCTAAAACCAATTCTTCACTTAAAACTGAATCAATTGAAAAATCTCAACCTCTATACGCTGGCCATAGCCCTTGCTGGGGTATGCCTGCTGACCATCCTCTATTTCGGGTTTTCCGGATACCTTGAAACCGCCGGTCCGGTCGCCATCGCATTTTTCGTTTTGCTGGCTGTCGGTTTCCGCGGCATTGAGAGCCTTAAGGGTTATGCCTATACGACCATGATCTTCGCAGCGGTAACGACCGCTATGTATTATCCAAGCTATTTCCTTGAACTGGAGGGCTTCAGGTTCACTTTCCTGATCACTCCCCTGATACAGATCATCATGTTCGGGATGGGCACCTCGATGAGCGTAAAAGACTTTGTCGGTGTGATCAAAACCCCCAAAGGGGTCTTCATCGGCGTTGCAGCACAATTCCTGATCATGCCCATGCTCGGATTCATCCTGGCTACGTGGAGCGGCTTCTCCCCGGAGATCGCTGCAGGGATCGTCCTGATCGGATGTTCGCCGAGCGGCCTGGCCTCCAATGTGATGAACTACCTGGCCAAGGCGAACCTCGCCTTATCCATCACCATAACTTCCATTACTACCTTGCTGGCACCTTTGATGACACCAGTCCTGATGAAATTCCTGGCCGGCCAGATGATCGAGATCAACGTGCTGGATATGATGTGGGACATTTCCAAAATGATCATCCTTCCGATCGGCGCCGGTCTGATCTTCAACAGGGTCTTGAGAGGCCGTTCGAAATGGCTTGATCAGGCGATGCCCATCGTTTCCATGGCCGGTATAGCTTTTATTATCGTGGTCATCACGGCAGCCGGACGGGACAGCCTCCTGGATATCGGCGGCATGCTGATCCTGCTGGTGCTGATCCATAATGTGGCGGGCTATACGCTGGGATACTGGTCCGCAAAAATGCTGCGGATGAGTGAGCGTGATTCCCGGACCGTAGCGATTGAGGTCGGTATGCAGAATGGCGGACTGGCCTCGGGCATCGCCAACAGCCTGGGCAAGATAGCCACCATGGGTCTGGCTCCTGCCGTCTTCGGACCACTGATGAATATCACCGGCTCGATACTCGCCTCCTACTGGCACAAAAAGACCCCGGAAGGCTATGCTGAAGAACCTTCTGAGAATCTCGAACCCATTGTTAGCGTAAATCCCTGAGAACTATGAAAACATTGAAGCTACTTTTGATACTGATGGTGGTGGCCATCCGCTCCTTTGGTCAGACTCCGCAGGAAAGGGAGGTCCTCCGGGCGGTGGAAGCATTTAAATCCGCCATGATCAGTGCAGACCGTATGCAGCTGGATCAGATCACCGCCGATCAGCTCGTTTACGGGCATTCCAGCGGCAAGGTCCAGGACAAAGCGGCATTTATCGAAGAGGTGGTCAGTAAAACGCCGCTGACCTACCGTACCATAGAGATGTCCGAACAAAGCGTCCGGATATCGGAAGAAACGGCTGTCGTCCGGCACATCTTTTCGGCAACTACAACCGGTGCGAACGGAGACGGGAGCCTGAGGATCGGGAACATGCTGATCTGGCAGCTCCGGGATGGCAAATGGAAACTGCTGGCGCGACAGGCCTATAAACTGTAATGCCATGAAAGGACAAGTACTTACCTTCGGCGAATTGCTGCTCAGGATTTGTATGGATCCTGACGAAAAATGGCTGACTGATCACCACGTTCCATGCTGGGTGGGCGGTGCTGAGCTCAATGTTGCCTCAGCTCTCGCCTTGTGGGGCGTACCTGTCCGGTACCTGACGGCCCTGCCGGCCAATGACCTCGGAGACCAGATCAGGTCCTATCTCCAAAAGAAAGGTATCGATACCGGTTCCGTAATCAGAAGCGAAGGCCGGCTGGGCCTGTACTTTCTCTCGGAAGGAAAGGATGTCAAGCATTCGGCCGCCATTTTCGACCGTGCGGACACCGCCTTCTCGAGGCTGCAGAATGGGATGGTGAACTGGGATGCCGTCCTTGACGGTATCAGCTGGCTCCATGTCAGCGCGATCGTCCCCGGGATCAGCGAACCGCTGGCTGAACTCTGCCTCCAGGCGGTGCAGGCCGCTGCAGAAAGGCAGATCCGGATTTCATTTGACCTGAACTTCCGCGCATCGCTCTGGGGGTACGGGAAGGATCCGATCGCAGTGATCCCCCCGATCGCCGCCTTTTGCCATGTCATTATGGGCAATATTTGGTCGTCGAACCGGATGCTCGGCACCTACCTGGATGAAAATCTGGAGTCCGGAACGGATAAGCTCGATCTGATATGCCATGCCGCCCAAACCTCGGAAGAGATCCTGGCCCGCAATCCCCGTTGCGAAATGGTCGCCAACACCTTCCGGTTCGACCACCAGGACGGGATCCGGTATTTTACGACAATGTCCGCTCGCGGGAAAGACATCATGGTTTCCCGGGAATTCCGGGGAAACCGGGTAGCCGACAAAGTAGGCAGCGGCGATTCATTCATGGCCGGCATCATTTATGGATCCATGAGCGGACTATCGCCCCGGGAGTCCCTGGATTTTGCGACAGCTGCCGCGTTCATGAAATTTTATATACCCGGAGATTCGACCACGGCAACCGTGAGCGAGATCGCCTCGGGACATCAACGATATTTGCACCATGAAGAAGGAGAAAGCATTCAGAACCATCATTGAACAGCGGGTGCTCCCGCTGTTCTTCGAACCCTCGGCGACAGATGCGGAAGCCGTGATCCAGGCACTGTACCAGGCCGGGATCCGGAGCATTGAATTCACCAACCGGGGAGCCGGGGCGCTGGCAACCTTCACCAAACTGAAACAGGAACTTGAAATCAGGTTCCCGGACCTTCAGCTCGGGGCCGGCACGATCCGGTCGGCCGAACAGGCCAGGCAATTCATTGACTGCGGGGCAGATTATATCGTTTCCCCGGTCGTGGTGCCGGAAGTCGGCGATGTGGTCCATTCCAGCGGGTTGTTATGGGTTCCCGGATGCATGACCCCTACAGAAATCCACAGCGCCCAGGCGTCAGGTGCCGCATTGATCAAGATCTTCCCGGGATCCGTTCTGGGACCGTCATACATCGCACAGATCCTCGAGCTTTTTCCCGGCCAGGCGCTGATGGTGACCGGCGGAGTTGAGCCCACTGCTGAAAGCCTGGCCGGCTGGTTTCAGGCAGGAGTTGCCGTTGCGGGAATGGGCAGTAAGCTGATCACAAAAGAGATCATGGCAGGAAAGGACTGGGATTTCCTGTACGAAAAGACCAGGCAATTAATCCAGCTTGTTGATGGCGTCCCCAGCCCTGATCAGGTTTGAAAAACTTTATAAACCGGCCTGCGATCCGGCAAGACCTTGGTGGTTTATATTTTGGTTAGTAGAAGCCTTTCGTTCGAAAGGCTTCTTTTTTACGGGCAGCCTACCGCCAGGCGGAAATGATTTCTGCCAGTTGCCTCAGATAGGACTCGGTGGACTGTCTGAGCAGCTTACCGTTATCGGTATTGAACTGTATGGCCAGGGCCAGGTCTCTTGCGGGATCGTACATACAATCAGAGAGGTAACCAGGGTACCAGCCGCTGTGGCCATAGCTGTAGCCATCTTTGGTCGGGCGGATCTGCACTCCCAGGCCATACAGGTGGTCCCGGCCGGTATTGGCTTTTATGCCTTCCCGCATCTCCTTCCTTATCCCGGGACCCCCGCTTTTAAGCTGGTAGTACGCCTTCGCCCAGCGGGCAAGATCGCCTGAGTTGGAGACAAAGCCGCCCCCTGTCCATTCGAATTCCGGGTTAAACACGAGCTGGCCGTTTTTGACCATCGCTCCGGCATATGGGAACGGACCGTTCGCCCGGGAGTATCCGGTTGCCAGGTTGGAAAACCGTGTCTTCAGCGAAGGTTCGGTCAATTTCAGCGAGTTCGGGCTCAGCGAATAGGTCCGGGCTAGGTCATACATCTTCTTTCCCGTATGCTTTTCGATCAGATAACCCAGGATCAGGTAGTTCGTGTCTGAATAGCCCCATCCATGCCCCGCTTCGAACAGCGGTTCGCGGTCGAACACATAGGAAAAAAGCTCGACCGGCTGCCAATGCCGGTAGGGATCCGACTTGAGCCGTTCCATAAAGTCGCCCAGGCCATAGTATTCCTCGATCCCCGAGGTGTGATTCATCAGCATCCGGATCGTGACGGACTTGCTGTTGGGAATCCGGGGAAACCACGCTTCCGTTTCCAGGTACCGGGAGATCGGATCATCCAGCCCGATCTTACCTTCATCTGCGAGCGACAAAACGACGGCAGCGAAAAAGGTCTTACCGATACTGCCGGCCAGCATCCGGTTGGCCGGCTTCATGGGCTTCATCCCGGCCGAGTCGGCAACCCCGGTCGCCAGGAGAATCTGCTCGCCCCCGGGCAGCACCGCTGAAAAGGTCGCGCCGGGAAATCCGTTGGCGCGCTGCATGGAATCCAGAGCCGTCTGCAGGCGGCTACGGAGCGAGGCCGTTGCCCGGCTCTGGGCATTGGCGATGGATCCTCCGGCTGTCATGAGCAGGAGGAAAACGAATAAACAGGATTTTTTGATCATCATGACGACTGACTAGCTTAACGGAAATAATGCTTTTGATATTCGGACTGGTCCGGGGAACCTGCGGTGATCTCTACCACAGGCTTCGGTCCGAGGGTAAAGACTACGGAACTGAAGGTAAAGGCAGACCGGCTGGCATCGTAGGCGATACACACCGGATACTTGTCACTGTCCCTGGAACGGAGGGTGCTCTTGGCCAGGTCGACGGTCAGGTCCGCAGCGTTTGAGTACCGGCTGGAAACGGCGTCAAAACGGGTAAGCGTACTGTTCTTTTTAACCGGACCGGCCAGGATCTGCTCATGATACTCCCGGAACCACGGTTTAACGTCGTGATTAACCAGCGCATGATTCGTATGGAATACCACCTCGGGGGATTTCAGTGGCATAAACCGGACGATCCGGTTAGCCGATGCTTCAAAGTCGTAAACGCTGTCCCGTACACCGATCACATAGTTCTGACCGGATGCGTGCTTTACTTTCTGCAGGAAGCCGAGCGCATCAGCACCGGTCCGGCTGCCCAGGATGCCTCTGAGGACGTAGGCTACGGGCAGACCGTCGACAGCGTTCTGCAGATCGGTAAGCGCATTGACCACAACGCCGATCCGGTTACCGTTCACTCCGGCCAGGCCAAGGGAACCAGCACAGCTCATATGGTACTGCTCAGGCGTGTCTTTGGTGCCTTCGATATGCAGAAGCACCTGATATCCGTGCATCCAGGTGTCCAGATCGATATTCTGGGCGACATAGCCGGGTCTACGGTGATTGCCGGCGACACCCATCGCACTGCAGTGTTCCTTGCCTTCAGCACCGCCGTGTTCCTTCCGGTCGAGGTAACCCCAGTACTCGTCAATGAGCTGAAAGGCGAATACGTCGGGATAGCTCTGCCCCGACCCATCGGCAATTCCCCGTACTTCATCGAGAATCTCCGGCGTCCACTTACGGATAGCAGGCGTAAAATCGGTTGTCCGCAAAAAATCGGCGATCACCGAGTCCGGATCAGAGCCGGTATCCTTACGGATATTGGTTTTCCATTTGGCGTATACCGCCGCGATCTCGGCTTTCAGCATCCGGCCGTGCTGGACGCCCCGCATGTACGGAGTACCTTTCAGATGGATCACAGGAACTTCTTTGGATGTGCCCTCTTGGGAGTAGCCGATCAGGGAGAGACCTGAAAGACAAAGCAGTAGTAGTATCTTTTTCATTTTTAAATGGTTGGATACCTGCAAAGAAAAGAGGAAGAAAAGAGCAGGATTTGTAATTTCCTGCTCTTTTCGGCAGCCAACAAGAATGTTACGGCTGATTCTGTCCGGGAGATCCTGAGGCAGCTCCCGGCAACTGCTGTGGTTTTGTTTCTATTTGTCGAGGGGTGGCAGGACCAGGGCATCAAGCGCGCTTTTTCTGGCGACCATCTGCTCGACATCAGCTGCCTTGCGCGGAATATGGGCAGAAATAACGTCGCCTTTTTCCTTACCGATCACCACATCGTCCTCGATCCGGACTGCAATACCCCACCACTTTTTATCACATGGACTGTTTTCGGGAATATAGATACCGGGTTCAACGGTCAGGATCATGTTCTGACGGAGCATTCCCCCGGTGTTTGCATCATGTACGTCAAGCCCCAGGTGATGGGACACGCCATGCGGATAATAAAGTCTGATATCCTCCTCTTTCTGGATAATACCCAGCTTCATGAGGCCCGCAGCCAGTACTTCCCTGGACTTCATATTCAGTGCCTGGAACGGAGTACCTTCCTTGCAAAGCTGGAAGACGGCCTCCTGGGCATCATAGACGATGTCATAGATCGCTTTCTGCTCGGCCGTGAATTTACCGTTGGATGGGATCGTACGGGTGATATCAGCAGTATAGCCATGATACTCCGCGCCCACATCCATCAGGACGAGGTTGCTGCCGACCTTCGTACGGTTGTTTTCAATATAATGAAGGATACAGCCATTACCGGCAGCACCGACAATTGACGGATAACCGACTCCCTCTGCTCCGTATTTTTTGTGAATATATTCGTGCAGGCCCTGGATTTCGGTCTCCGACATCGCCGGGTTGATCGCTTTCATCACTTCGGTCTGGCCGGCACCCGAGATCCGCACCGCTTTTTTGACCATAGCGATCTCCTCGGGAGTTTTCACTTCCCGTAATTCGGCCAGCAAACGGCTGGCATCCTGATACTTCGGCAACGGGATCCTGGCCTGGAACGCCCTCAGCTCCGAGGAATCCTTGAGCGCTATAAAATCCTTCAGCATGGAGTTTTTGTACTTTTCATTATTATTCACCATGCCGGTATAGGTCCTTTTTGCGCGATCAAAATTCGAGGGCGCCATATTCTTTACATTTTCAAGCATCCGGCCGAGCGACGGATCATAATCGTCGTTGATTCCGGCGGCCTTTTTGAAGCTGGCCAGCAGGTCAAACAGGTCGGCACCATCGCGGGAATCCCGGACATCCGAAGGCAGTTCAGAGAAGAGAATATGATCGAATCCGGAGAAATCAAACGGATATTTGGCGAAGTCCTCGCCGTTGAAGACCATATTGAAACCGAGCGTTTCTTTCACGCCTTCCACGCCCAGACGCCGCCCGGTCCATTGTTCAGCGGCCGCATTACGCTTCTGCACAAAAAAGAGCTCGTTAAACGACTGACCCTGGGCGTTCTTCTGGGTGTCCTTATAGATCACCAGAACGCTGTTGGGCTCCTTATACCCGGACAGATAATACAGGTCCGGATTCTGATGGAACGGGTAGTTTACGTCATTGGAGTAGTTGCGCTCCGGGAATGAGAAAATAACCGCAACCGAGTTGGCGGGCATGATCTTTCTCAGGGCCTCGCGCCGGCCGGCATGGAATTCTTTCGGCAGGTAATCCTTCGGCAGGTCCTCCTGGGCCGATAACCACAGCGGAAGAACGAGGAGCGCCGCCACTGAAAACATTTTTTTGATAAGTCGCATGTTTTGTGATTGATTATTGATTGGGTTTAGTTGTTAAAGAATACGGCACCGCCGGTAAAGCTGATCGTCACACTTCCAAATTTCCCCACCACATCCTTACCGATATTTCCGTAGAACAGGTCGCTGTTGGCATCAAACGGTTCCTTCATGACAAAGACATTATTCAGTTCGATCACCGAATTTCCGGAAACCAGCTCAATTTTTTTGACTTCCACGCCATTAAATTTTTTACTGCCTCCGCCTACGCCGTGCAATTCCTCCGTGTGGGGAACAGCATCCCTCAACCCTTCTTTGAAGCGGTTATAAAAGTTATCACTTAAGGTACTGGTATTGGCTCCGGTATCAAAAGTAAACGGCAATTCGGCTCCCTGATAGCGGAGGTATATAACCGGAATATTGTCATAAAGAACCATCGGTGCCCCGCCGGTCTTTCGCTCCGGATTTTTGGGCACGAACAACTCCGGGCCGGAAATAGTCACTTCCTGCATTGCGGTCATCACCGGAAACCCGATAATTCCCCGGATCTCATACCTCCCCCCGGCGAAGCTCAGCGCGCTGTCCGGGAAAACCAGGAACAGCACGTTGGTCAATTCCAGGTTTCCGATCCTCACGCGGTCGGCCAGACCAACTTTCGAGGTCGTAGCCACACCGGTACTTCCGCTCAATACCTGGACGGTTGAATCACTAAGAATTTTCACGTTCAGCTTTCGCGCATACTTCTCCGAGATCACCGACATCCCGGCCCCTGAATCAAACACGAATTTCATAGTGGTGTCCCCCATGCCCACCGGTATATTCATCAGTCCGGCCAGATCCTTTTCCATGGTGATCCGGGTATCACCTGTCTTCCGGATCGACTGGGCCGGGACGTTCTGAGCGATACGATGGATCTTAAGAGCCTGGTACTCTTCTTCATACAGGTCGGCCGGTATCCATTCCTTGAAATCCCGGAGCAGTTCGGTAGCTACAATTGCGGCTTTGCGATACTCTTTTTTCTGGGTGGCGATCTCCAGCTGCGTGGACAGCAGGACATACCGAAGCGTATCATTTAAGGCGTTCGGCTTCTTCACGTTTCCAAGAAGGGAAAGCGCTTGATCATGGTCACCATAAGCGGAAAGCAGGGAGGCCTCGAAGACCTGCTTGACCGGGTCTTTCGTTCTCTTTGAATCTTTCAAAAGACTCTTCAGCTCCGGAAAGGATTTCTTCCGGTATAGCTCATAATAGACATCCACCTGGGCAAAGGACTGGATCGACTGGAAAACGACCGCCAGTATTAGGAAAATTCTTCTCATCGTGATAAAATAAAAATATCACAAATGAACCAATTCGTACCATCCGGAACTTGTAAAATCCTGCTCCTTGTGCCGTTTCACAAAATTGTTACGGGAGGGCAGGCTGCCGAACGGACCGGCATCGACCGGCTGCAGCGCGGTAGCAGGGAGAGGCCGTGACTACCGGTTCCGATATATAGCGGGCAGCGGTCAGGCAACCGGCTGAGCCAGGGCCTCCTTCAGCGTTTCCTGCAACTCCTCGATCCTGAACGGCTTCAGCAGGAACCCGTTGATCCCTGCAGTCACGATCTTCGTATCCAGGCTATCCGTTGACGAAGCTGACAACGCAATGATCCGGATGCCCGCCTTTTTCGGATCGGACATTTTGCGGATCAGTTCGGCCGCCTCATATCCGTTCATTTCCGGCATTTGCAGGTCCATCAGGATGAGATCGAAGTCCTCCCCGGAATGCCTGGCGACCGCCTCCAGTCCGTTTAGCGCGAAAACCGGTTCTATGTTCCACCTGGAAAGCACTTTAGTGAGGACAACCCGGTTCATAGAGTTATCTTCAGCGACCAGTATCCTTAACCGGGAGAGCTCAGCCGTATCATCGGTCCGTGTTGCGGCCACAGGCTGTGGTTCTGAAGCGCGTCTCAGGTTCAGGCGGAACCAAAACTCGGAGCCCTCCCCTTCCGTACTCTTAACCACCACGGAGCTGTTAAACGCCGACAAGAGGCGTTTTACGATGGCCAGGCCAAGACCGGTCCCCCCGAAATTCCGGGTGATACCCGCATGGCCCTGCTGAAACGGATCAAAGATCGTTTCAAGCCGGTCTGCACCGATACCTATACCCGTATCCTTTACCGTTACCTGGAGGTCCAGTTGTGTGTCCCCGGGAGCCCTCAGCTGCAGGCCCACGGTGACTCCGCCCTTCTCCGTAAATTTAATGGCATTGCCAACCAGATTATAGAGGATCTGCCTTAACCGGGTCGGATCACTGATGACCCGGACACCGGAAAGTCTTTCATCAATATCGAGATCCAGACTGATCTTTTTCTGAAGGGCCTGGAACCGGAGTCCGGTGCAGACTTCCCTGAACAGCTGCGCAATATCCAGCGGAATCTCTTCCAGTTCGAGTTTCCCGGAGCCGAGCTTACTGAAGTCCAGGATATTATTAATGAGCGAATGGAGTCCCGTTGCCGAATTCCTGAGAAACTGGAGATTCTCTTCCTGGTCTTTCCTGTCGGATTTGTCCAGCAGCATCTCGCTGATGGCAATCACCGAGTTCAATGGCGTACGAAGTTCGTGCGACATGGTGGACAGGAACTCGGATTTTGATTCCGCAGCTTCCGTGGCTTCTTTCACGGCTTCCCTGAGCCTGATGTTCAGCGACTCCTTTTCCGCCAGGTTCTCCTGGAAGGCTTGCCTGAACAGGTAATGCGTAATGATCACGGTCAGGAAGTTCAGACAGACCACGATTTCAAATCCGGGTGAAAGGAGCCTTTCCTCGGAAATGCCCCCTTCGGCTATCCATTGGGGATACATCGCCAGCATAACAGCGGGTAAAAACGCAAGGAATGAATACACGATGGCATACCGCAGACGAAGAAGGTAGAACGATCCGACGATCAGCATAAAAATGAACTGGATCGTAATGACATTCAGGACTTTGGCAAAAAGGAAGATATTTGTCCAGATCAGGAGCAAACCCATCCAGACCATGAAGTGCGTAAGCGGTCCCAGCATTTTCCGGCCGGTGAGCAAAACTTTAAGGACCAGGAAATAGCCACAGAAGGCTACCGCAGCCCGGCCCAGCTGAAATTCCTGATGAAAATACGCGGCCATAACGACGACGACCAGTGCCTTTAGCATCGAGAAAAGCAGGATGAGATACAGAATTCTGATCTTCGCGCGATTGAACGCATCAGGTTCTGTGGAAAGTAATCTTTTCAATGACCAGTTGAAAACTGAGAGCGTGGAATTCATCTAGTGAAACGATAATGAACAGAATGGGCTATCTACCGAATTTATACCTGAAACTGCCAGTAAATTTTGCGGAAGTTAACAAAATAAATAGCACCGAGGATATACTCGCTGATAAGCGGGAGACAGCAGGACCATCGATCTGGATTTCAGGAAACCAAAAAAGACTGGCGCCGTAGCCTCTCGTTTCAAACACACCACGGACCCCTGCAAGCTGTACAAACAAGGGAAGCCGCAAGCGCGGCTTCCCTTGTTTGTACAAATTCTCCGCTAGTAGGCGGCAGTTTGCGGATCAAAATTCGCCCATCCGGCAGTCCAGTTTGTTTCTCCGAACGCGCCCCTGTACGAAACGGATTCAAAAAAGGGGCCTGACAGGTCTCCGTCAAAGATGGCCCCCGTCAGTACCGGGGATCCCGCTTTGGGAAGGAAGTTTGGTGCAGTCAGATTGAAGGGATCCTGCAGCATCACATCAGTCGCTGCGTTCACCATCAGATTGCCCTTCCCCAGCAGATCAGCCTTTAATGCGGCTACATCAGCGTAACTGGTTATACCGTTACCCAGCCGCAATGTGTTCTGAACTGCCGTAAGGATGTTTTGCCGGATCGCTCCTTCCGTTCCGCCCCTGATCGCTGCCGCCGTCGCCTCAGACTCGATCAAAAGGGCTCCGTTCGCGTATCCCATGATTGCAGAATTGCGGAGTACCGGACGGGAAGAACGTCTCCATCGGTTTCCGGCATTCTGCTTTGCATTTACATGCCCCTCGCCGGGTCTGCCGTTCGGGCCGACCAGTGTCATGTTTGAGATGACCGGCCGGGTGATCGGACCGTTCATGGAGCCGTTGGCATCGTTATCGGATTCGATTCCGTTCGAATCTCCCGCCGCATCGGCAAGCGCCGGATCACGCAATGCGACTGCAAACTGGATGTTTCCCTGAAATCCATTATCAAAATCAAAATCGTCATCCACATGTCCCAGAGAGATCAGGTTCTTGGCATTAACCGTTCCACCAAAGAACTCAAAGCCGTCATCACCGCCGTAGGAAACCTGCACGTTCTCAATGGTGGTACCCCGACCAACGCCGCCAAGTGTCAGCGAGTTGATCTCATTATTCTGGACGAAGGCGATGCCTCCGTACTCAATGCGGACAAACTTCAGTGACCCGGAGCTATCATCGGCATCTGAACCACCATACTTACCGTCCCCGGATGCGTTATCCACACCACCCTCGATGACTCCTTCGCCCCCGGGAATGTTCACCGGGGCCTTCCCCAGCAAAATAATTCCGCCCCAATCTCCCGGGTTGCGGCTTCCGGCTTCCTGACCGGAAGTGAATACCACCGGATTGGTCGCCGTACCGTTTGCTACAAGCTTGGCTCCGCGGGTCACGATCAGTGTTCCCTTGGAGTCCTTGTCACCGCGTATCACCGAACCGGCTTCAAACGTAAGCATGGCGTTGTTCTTCACGTAAACAAACCCTTTCAGGATGTAGGTACCCTTCGGGTACGTTTTACTAGCGGAAATCTCTCCGGAAATTTCGTGCGGAGCCGAAGGGGCGAAATCATCGTCTTCGATATCGTTTTTCCGACAGCCGGAAAGCGCTGCGACGACTGACATGACCACGATCAATGCAAAAAGGTTAATTTTTTTCATGATTCTAAATTTGTTGAGGCAAACTTACCGGCCCGGTATTAGGGTGGTGTTAAGGCACTGTTATATTTTTGAGAACCCCAAAAAAGAGGAATGCGCGCAGGTGCAGGCATTCCATTCTGTCCGTTGAAGCGATTACCGGATCGTATAGGAAAAGTTCAGTCCGTAATTGGCACCCTGGCGCAGCGTACTCAACCGGTTATCTCCCGGGTCAAATCTTTTGTCGGTGTTATTGTCCTGATAGAACAGGGTATTCTGGTTCAGAATATCTGATATACTGAATTTCACTTCCCCCCTGGACCCAAGAACCTTCAGGCTGGCCTGAAGATCGAGGAGGCTTCGCGGGGCTTCATACACATCCGCATAATCCACGTTTCCAACCTCAAAAATCCGCCTGCCTGTGACATTGTACATGATGCCGGCAGCGAATCTGTTGCCGGGAGCGTTATACCGGATACCTCCGTTGATGAGATATGGAGACTGCCCCTGCAGAGCCCGTGAACCGGATCTGTTGACCTGGACCGGCACTTCCACGATCGACCTGACCAGGGACACGTTTCCAAATGCCGTCAAGGTCTTCCCCCACGGTGCGATAAAGCCGAAGTTACTGCGTATTTCCAGTTCGGCTCCATAATTGACCGCATGATCCGCGTTCTGATAGGACCGCACCCGGTTCACCCCTGACAATCCTGCGGGGATATACTGCTCAATCGGATTGGCGAAGTACTTATAGAACGCAGAAACCGAAAAGATCTGCTCTGCTGAAGGAAACAGTTCATACCTGAAATCGAGATTGCTGATCGTGCTGATCTTGAGCTCCGGATTTCCCTGGACCGAAGAGGCACTGGTGAAATCATAGAAGCTGAACGGGGCCAGCTCCCGGAATTCAGGACGGGAAACGGTCTTTGAAAAGGAAGTCCTGAGGTTCGACCTTTTATTCACGGCATAGGTGAGATTTACGGACGGCAAAACGTTCAGAACTTCGTTCGATACCTGAATCTTCTTCAGTCCCCGGTCTCTGGTGTCCAGGAATTGATCATAGTGTTCCAGCCTTAGGCCGTAAACCGCCCGGAGCTTCTCCGAAACGCGATTGTCCATCATCAGATAGCCGGCAGTCAGTGTGGATTCGGCGGTGTACTGATCATCCGGATTAGTGATCTCATCGATCATGAAACCTCCGGGGCGGAAGTTTTCCGGAACAAAGATTCTATCCTGGGGCAGGGTCAGCAACGACTGGTCAAAGCCCTGCGTTACCTTAACGCCGATCACCCGGGCGGAAAAATCACGGATCCTGTACTGGGAGGTCAACCCGGCTTTAAAATTACCTTTTTGCTTAAAGAGAATCAGGGGCACAGCAACGGAGCCGGATCCGCTGATAAGGTTTTCATACAGGTCCGAGTAAAACCGGCCGGCATTCCGCGGGTCCACCGAACCGGTCTGAACCTTCGCCCGGTAAGGAACGGAAGGATCTCCCGCTTCCGAATCTAGCTTGAAATAGGTCATCCGCCGAAAATCAGGCTCATTCCGGACGGTAAGTCCGTAATTCAGGTTCCAGTCCACCTTGATCATCCTGGCACCAAACGCATGGTCCCCTTCAAGCTGAGTGGAGAACAAGGACCGCTCGAGCAGGTACATCGAATTCCCCCGGATCACCTCTCCGGCGTCAAAGTTGGCGCCTGTCCGGTCGGTCAGCTGATCTTCAAACAACCTGTTGAACAATGTTTTAAACGCTATCTTGTTGGAGTTCCAGCCATAGGCGAAGTTGGCGATTCCGCCCAGGCTGCCTGAATACTTGTATAGCCGGTCCTGATAACTATAAACCGATCCGATTCGGTCAAAGTCGCTTCGCTGTGACGTTCCCAGCCCTTCGCTGTACCGGTAGGTTACCGAGAAGATACTTCCGAAGGTATGATCGTTGGCAAATGTTTTTGAATTCCCATAGGTGAGCTGGAAATTCTGTGTCGGCAGACCCTGCCTAGCACCTGAAATGCCCCAGCTGTTGTTGAACTCCTGGCTGAGCGCGAATTTGCGTGAGTCATCCAGGCTGTTATAGGCTTTTTTGGACGGAAAGCTACCCGGCAGCTGCCGGTCCCCCGATCCGAAACCAAGAAAATCATATTTGCCTCGCGGACCGGACAGCATCGGGTTGAACGATGACTGGCTGTTGACCGAAGTGCCGTAGCTTAAGGACATGACGTTCTCTTCCGGAAAGTCTTTCGTGGCGATCTGGACCACGCCCCCGGAAAAATCCCCGGGCAGGTCCGGCTGAGCTGTCTTGTTAATGATCACATTGTCGACCAGGCTGGAGGGGACGATATCGAAGGAAAACGCTTTACGGTCCGGTTCCGAGGACGGCAGGGCCGCATTGTTCAGGGTAGTCGCATTATACCTGTCAGCCAGCCCCCTTACAATAACAAACTTATTATCCTGTATACTGGTCCCGCTGACCCGCTTCAGCACTTCCGAAGTATTTTTGTCCGTGGACCGGCGGATCTGATCCCCCGAAATGCCATCGGAGATACTGGAACTGTTCTTTTGCCTGGCGTAAAGCCCGTTCAGACTTTCCTGCCGCGCCGTGGCGGTGACAACGACCTCATTCAGCCTTTTGCCACCTTCTTCCATGACCACATCCACGGTGGTCGATTGACCGGCCTCCACCCGGATACCGGTAATGGTCTTGGTCTGGTACCCGATATAGGATAAGATAATCCCATATTCGCCCGGCGGCAGACCGGAGAGCGTATACCGGCCAACTGCATCGGTAGAAGCCCCCGTCGTCGTGCCCGTGATTTTGACTGTCAGTCCGATCAGTGTCTCGCCCGACCTCCTGTCTGTTACCTGACCGGTCAGTTTTCCGGTCGCCTGCGGGAAGGCATGCATGGTCAGTAATCCGAACCCAAGACCCAACCCGAAAATTCTGAAGATGACGTTTCTTTTCAACTTTACATCGTTTGATTGCTGCAAAGGTATCCGCACCTTGTTAAGGCTACGTTAACGTACGATTAAGGTTTGATCAGCCCGATGTTAACTTTCTTTAAAGCCTTGTTAAGGACAGGACACGCGCCTCCGCGGGCCGTTCCGGCTCCTCCGTCGGATTTCTGAAAACCAATGGCCGCCCCCGCTCCTTCTTATCCAGACAACAAACTCAGTGTGCAGTATGGAAGCAAAAGAAATTATTGAGTGGGGCGGCTTCCTGATCATCGTCGCCTTTGTTTTCGCAGAAACCGGACTATTGCTCGGTCTGGTCGTCCCCGGAGGAGAAACCCTGCTGTTTACAGCCGGGCTGCTGGTCAGTACGCAGACCCTGCAGGTCAGCATCGTAACGCTGGTCCTGTGCATCATCCTTGCAGCAATTGCCGGCGATATCGCCGGCTTTTACATCGGCCGGAACTTCAAGGACCGCCTCTACAGAAAGAAGGACACCTGGTATTTTAAGAAGAAATACCTGTCCCTGGCCGAGGAGTATATCGAAAAACACAAAAGAGGCGCGCTCATTATCGGAAAATTCATGCCGGTTATCCGCCCGTTCAGCCCGGTAATTACGGGCACCACCAGGATGGCTCCGCATACGTTTATTCCGATCTCGCTGGTTGCTTCAGTGCTGTACGTATGCGTCTTCACCTTCGGAGGGTACCTCCTGGGATCTGAATTTCCCCAGATCCGGAAGTACCTCGCCTACATCCTTCCGGTCAGCATCGTCGCTTCGGTCATCCCGGTTATCCTCCAGATCAGAAAACGACGTAAGCAGCCGGCGAACGATAGTACCGGCAACTAGCCCACTTTAACGGAAGTCATCGTCAGGGACCCGCCAACTGCCTTGTCGTTGAAGAAGGAGATCTCATCGCCCGGGCCCTGCAGCCCCAGGGTGTACATCAGGGGCAGATAGTGCTCCGGGGTCGGAATGGCCAGCAAAGCATCCTTACCCAGGCTGGTATAGTTGATCAGCGGCTGATGATCGCCCTGTTGAATGAGTTCTTTAAACTTACTGTTGACCGAAACCGCCCAGTCATAAGCATATTCAGGATCATTCAGCCGGTCCCAGGCCACCATCCGGAGATTATGCACCATATTTCCGCTCCCCATGATCAGCACGCCTTTATTTCTGAGAGCCTGCAGTTCCCCGGCGAGGTCGTAATGGTACTGAGGGCCCCGGGTGTAGTCAATGCTTAACTGAAGCACCGGGATACTGGCCTCCGGATACATGTGGCGGACAATAGTCCAGGTCCCGTGATCAAGGCCCCAGTCGTGGTCCAGTTCGACATGGGCGGAATGAATCAGTTCGGCAGCTTCCCGGGCAAGAACCGGGTTTCCGGGAGCCGGATACTGCACTTCGAACAGCTCTTTCGGAAATCCGCCGAAATCATGGATCGTCTCCGGAAAATCCATTGCGGTGATCCTGGTCCCCCTGGTGAACCAATGGGCAGAAACCACCAGGACCGCCTTAGGTGTCGGAATCTCCTTTGCCATACGACTCCACCTCCGGCTGAACCCGGTATCTTCAATGCCGTTCATCGGCGATCCGTGGCCGACGAAGAGGACCGGCATCCGTTGTTCCTGATCTCCCAGGTTTCCGGTAAAATGATTGAAAGCTGATAATGTATTCATCGTTCTGACTCCTGCTCTGTATGTTGCGGTATTTAATACAGGGCAAAAATACGGAGAGCGATTTCCGGGGCCAATGCCTTAGCGCAAGAAAAACCGTTGACTAAAGTCAACGCAATTCACCGGGTGCTTTTGCTGATCCGGCTTCTGAGGCGGCTGATGGTTTCCGGCGAGAGACCGAGGTAAGAAGCGATCATATGTTGCGGAATCCGTTGAGCTATATCCGGGTATATTTCGAGGAAGGCCAGATACCGTTCCTCGGAGGACTGGTTCATCTGGGCCGTCCGCCGCTGGAGCGCAATGTAAGCGTCTGTCATCAGCAGGCGGGTATACCGTTCATACTTGGGCAACCGATCCAGTAGCTCTTCATGCGCAGCCTTGGTGATCATCACCAGTTCGCAGTCTTCCACCGCCTCAATATTAAGGGTTGCCGGTTCTTCCCGGATAAAGCTGTACAGGTCGGCCATGGTCCAGCCTTCAAAAGCGAAGGCAGTGATCCTTTCATTGCCCTTGTCATCCAGCAGATACCCTTTAAGAGCCCCTTTTTCCACAAAGGCGATGCTTTTGCAGATATCGCCCTCCTGGAGCAGGTACTGTCTCCTGCGCAATTTCCTGATCGCGAGCTTCTCCCGGATATAGGCCTCTTCTTCCGGCAAAAGGGGAACCTTTTCGTTTAATTTCTGAAGGAACAGGTCGTACATACGGGTCTTTGAGTTTTCCAAAATACAAAATTGCTGGCACCCGTAAGGAACGCGCAGACGGAGAATCTGAAATACCGTTCAGCCGGCGGAATTCTTTGAAAGAATTCTCCCTAAATTTGAGGTATGGCCAATGAACCAGGGACCCGGCAATACCTTGAACGTTATTTTCGCGGGTTCGAGCCCGCACTGAGGGAAAAGCTGATCGAAAACTGCACCGTTCAAAGCTATCATGCCGGTGAGCCCCTGATGTCCCCCGGAGAAATATTCCGCGGAATCTGCTGATATTTGACAGAACAATACGGATAAATAGCTGAAGTTGAAACAATCCGGTTTCGGACTCAATTTAAGATAGAACCTGACTTTCGGAGATGGTGGCGATGCCCTGTCTTAGGAAACGCCGGATTTATGAAACATCATTAACACCTGTAACGCATGGCAACATTTTTTGAACTGATCAATGCCGACAAACCTGTCCTGGTCGACTTTTCCGCCGAATGGTGCGGTCCCTGTAAAATGATGGCTCCTATCCTTGACCAGCTGAAGCAGATGGTCGGGGAAAAGGCGACCATATTAAAAGTCGACGTCGACAAGAACCCGCAGGTCGCACGCTCCTATAATATCCAGGGCGTTCCCACCCTGATACTCTTCAAGAAGGGCACGATCGTATGGCGGCAATCAGGCGTCATGCAGGCTTCGCAGCTGAAACAGGTCATTGAATCCCATGCCTGAAACCCTGCGGACAACGGCTTTGACAGCCGGACATGATGACCTTACCTTTTTAACGAACGAAAATGCTTGAACTACTAAAACAACCCTGGCCCTGGTATACGTCCGGTGCTGCGATCGCCTTCATCATGGTTCTCCTGCTGCTGTCAGGAAAGTCATTCGGTGTATCGGCCAACCTCCAGACCATGTGCACGATTGCAGGGGCCGGAAAACGGGTAAAATTTTTTGATGTGGACTGGCGGGCCGAAAAGTGGAACCTGCTTTTTCTGTTCGGGTCGGTTCTCGGGGGAGTCCTCGCTGCCACGCTCCTGAAGAACGACGAGCCGCTGAAACTGTCAGCGGATACCGTCCGGGACCTCGACGGCCTGGGTGTTCCCTTTGACGGCGGACTTAATCCTGCCGGGCTCTTCGGGCTGGAGTCCCTCACCTCCTTCAAAGGTATCCTCATCCTGCTGGCCGGCGGAATCCTGGTCGGGTTCGGCGCCCGCTATGCCGGTGGCTGCACGTCGGGCCACGCAATCAGCGGCCTCTCCAACCTGCAGGTCCCGTCCCTTATTGCCGTGATTGGTTTTTTCATCGGCGGCCTCATGATGACACACCTCCTGTTACCCCTGATCTTTTGATATATGAAAGGACTTAAATATATATTGGCCGGCGTCGCATTCGGGATCATCATGGCGAAATCCGAAGCGGTCTCCTGGTACCGGATCCAGGAAATGTTCCGGTTCCAGTCGTTCCATATGTATGGGATAATAGGCACCGCAGTCACGCTGGGAGTCATTGCCGTTTTTCTCATCAAAAAATTCCGGATCAAAGACACCGCCGGGAATCCGATCCTTTTTAAGGATAAGGCGCGGACATGGCCCCGCTATATCCTGGGAGGCTCCATATTCGGCCTGGGATGGGCGTTAACCGGAGCATGTCCGGGCCCGATGTTTGTCAATATCGGATACGGATACCTGGGAATGATCATCGTCGTGCTCGGGGCGGTGTTCGGCACCTATTTATACGGATTGTGGCGGGACCGGCTTCCGCACTAACGGCTGAACGGCCAGGTGATCCGGTACCCTGCACTAAACTAACCGGCCATGAAAGTGGAACAGTTCCAGGACAAACATCTCTCGCAGTACGGCTATGCCGTATTAAGCGAATCGGCGAAACAAATCATCCTGATCGATCCCGCCCGGAATCCGAACCCTTACCTCAGGTATGCCGGACAACACGGGGCCGAAATCATCGGCGTGATCGAAACGCATCCCCATGCTGATTTTGTCAGCAGCCACCTGGAGTTTTCGCAACAGGAAGGGGCGCGAATCTATGGAAGCAGGTTGCAGAAAACCGCCTACTCGTTAACGCCGTTTGATGAAGGTGATGTTTTGGAAATCGGGAACATCCGCCTGAAGGCGGTGAATACCCCGGGACACTCGCCGGACAGCATTTCGGTCATCCTGGAACATCAGGGAAAAGATGTGGCGGTTTTTACGGGCGACACCCTGTTTGTCGGCGACTGCGGAAGGCCGGATTTACGCGAGTCCGGCGAAGATCAGCAAACGCTCCGGGAATCGCTCGCCAGGCAACTGTATCATTCGCTGCGCGACAAGCTGTTGCCCGTACCGGACGACGCCGTGATGTACCCGGGCCACGGGGCCGGCAGCCTCTGCGGAAAATCTCTAAGTGATGCGGCCTCCAGCACCATTGGCGCCGAAAGGCGACATAACTGGTCCCTGCAGGACATGTCCGAAGACCGGTTTGTACGGGAGCTGACGGCTGATCTCCCCTTTATTCCGGCATATTTCCCTTATAATGTGGCGCTCAACCAGCATGGAGCACCCGAATATGATGCCGGCATAGCCAGAGTACCCGTTCGGAAAAAACCGGTCACTGAAGCCGACGCGGAAACACTAAGCAGGGATCTCTGGATAGTTGATATACGGGATGAAAAGGAATTCAGGAGCGGTCATCTCCCGCATGCAGTCAACATCATGGAAGGAGAAAGATTCGAGACCTGGCTGGGCTCGGTCATCCGCCCCGGGGAAAGCTTTTACCTCGCCGGTAGCAGTGAAGACCAGCTGAACAGGATCATCGGCCGAAGCGCTTCGATCGGATACGAAAGCCAGATCAGGGAAGCATTCATCCCTGATTATCCCGGGCAGCGCAGCCAGCAGGTGGAACTGGCAGTCTTCAGGAAACACCCGGAACGGTTCACCATCCTGGATGTCCGGAATCCGGCTGAAGTAAAGGACCGGAAATTCTTTGAAACCAGTCTGAAGATACCCCTGCCGGAACTGCGGAACCGAATCCGTGAGATCCCGACGGGAAAGCCCATAGCGGTCCATTGCTCAGCAGGTTACCGTAGCGCCATTGCCAGCTCGCTCCTTGCCGCCGAGCTGGGCGAACAAACGCCTGTCTATGACATCGGTGAATCGATCAAGGAATTCGGATAAAGGGCCTCAGTCGTCCAGGCCCTTTCCTTCCAGTATCCTGGAAATATATTTCATGACCCTGGTCTCCCGGGTCCGGGATTGCTTGGCTCCGGAAAAGTACAGCAGGTAGCCTCTCTGTCGCCCGGGCGTAAGCGATTCGAAGGCTGATTTCACCGCCTGATCCCGGTCTAGCACGGCCTGGAACTCCGGCGCCATTATAAATTCGGACGTATCCTTGAATTCGACCCTCACGCCGGACTTTTCAATGTCAATAGCTTCCCGGATATAAGCCTTGATTATCTCCCGCTGTTCCTGTATCTGCTCCGGTGAAGTAAACCGGATCTGCCTTCTGTCCTGCACATGCTCCGTTTGCCGGATCAAAATGCCATGGGGGTCCTCCAGCAGAACGCCTTTGAAAAACAACAGGGCACAGTAGTTTTTGAAACCGTGTATCAAAACAATATTCTTGTCCTGAAAAGTATAACACGGGTGCATCCATTTGAAGTCCTCCGTCAGTCCGCATTCCCGTATAATGGACCGCAGCATGGTCATCTCCTGCTGCCACTTTTTTGCCTTGCTCAGAAACAGATCTGCTTTCGTCTCCATACCATATTAAATGATGTTAGTTGATGTGATCTTTCGGCTCTCCGGTCTGAAATACCAGGATAAGCAAGTCAGGATCAGCAATAGCAAAGGCCCGAAATACTCCCGCGCGGGATCGCCGGCCATCAGATGCGAAAAAACCGCTCCGGACATCAGGAAAAAGAATCCGGCATAGGCCCATTCTTTCAGCAGCGGCCGGCCGGGAATCAGGATCGCTGCTGCGCCGAGCAGTTTCCAGCCGCCGATAAGGGTAAGGGCATAGGGCTGGTATCCCAGCGTTTCCATTTTCCGGAGTTCCTGCTCCATATGCAGCAACTGGACGATTCCGGTGGATACCATGCCAAGGGAAAGCCAAATCGTGGTCACCCAGTACAAGAAGATGTTACGCTTTAACATGGGGTTTGATTAAGTGGTTCATCATTTCCTGGATCCGGTTGTGCGCCATGTTGAGTCCCCGGGCAAAGGGAAGCTTCAGCATATTGTCGCGGTCGGCAACGGACTTGTATACCGTATGAATCGTAAGCACGCTTTTTTCAGGGCCGGCCCCTTCAAATACCAGGTATTCAAGCTGCACCGGAAATGGGCTGTTCTCCATCCCGAAGGTGCGGGTAATCCGCCGGTTCGGCTCCAATTCATGGATGGTCCCGCTGAAATGGTGTATATTTCCCCTGGGATCCGTGGTTTCGAACCGGTAACTCCCGAGTTTCCTGGACTCGAGGCTGAGAACCCGCGTTCCCATCCACTGGGCGAGCAGTTCTGCGTCCTCGTAAGCCTTGAATACCAGTTCGACAGGCAGATCAAACTCCCTGGTGATCAGAATCTCCTGGCGGTCCGATTCGGCAAATATCCTGGTTTTCTGTTCTGTCATAGCTTATGTTGTTGTCTGTAGGATTTCATGACATCCTCGAGTTTGTTGAACCTGGCGTCCCACTGTTTACGGAACAGTTCCATGAAATCCTCCACTTGTTTCATTTTACCGGCATTGAGATGATACAGGATCTCCCGGCCGTTCTGTTCCGGGGTCAGGAGCTCACATTCCGTTAAGATCTGGAGGTGCCTGGATACTGTCGGCCGCGACGTATCAAACCTGGAAGCTATGGCGCCGGCCGTCATGGACTGAGTGGCCACCAGCAGGATAATAGCCCGGCGGGTCGGGTCAGAGATTGCCTGGAAAACGTCACGTCTCAAATTCATCTGAAGCCATTTGACTACAAATATAAATGTAGCTATTTATCTACGCAATTTTTTCTGATTTTTTCAAGGAGCACCGGGCGAGGTCGCCCGGGTGAGGTCGGACAGACGTGGGGATCGGCTGCAACAATGGATTTTCTGAACGCGGACGGCCGCGGATGGAGCAACAACGAAAGACCTGACCGGCCAGATCATATCCCGATCCGGTTCTGCTATAACTGGCCGAGCTTCCGGACGATGGGAGCCGGATCGGATCCGAGTCCGTCCACGCGGCCGGCAATGGCGCCTTCGGTATTCAGGAGGGTGATGCTGCTGGAGTGCGAAAAGTCGCCGTTATCCTGTTTCTTGTATTTCACATCCAGGAGCATGGAAAGTTCCCGTACGCTCTCTTCGTCTCCGTGCAGCACTTGCCAGTTATCCCCGAGCTTCATCTGCCTGCTGAATTGCTTCAGTTCAGCCGTATGGTCACGATCCGAGTCAAAGGAGACCAGGACGAAAACTACCCGGTCTTTCTTATCTGCCGGGATCTGTTTTTCAATAGCCTGCATATCGCCGACGATCCGGGGACAGGCAAACGTGCACTTCGTAAAGACCATGGAAACGACCGGAATCTTTCCCCTGAAATCTGCAAGCTTCAGGGTATCCCCATACTGATTATCCCATTTTCCCTCTGCCAGGTAGATCGATTCCTGTTGTATTTCACTGGATTCTGAAATCGCTTTGCCCGGCGTCGTTCCGGACTGTTGGCAGGAGCTACCGGGCAGGGCGCCCAGCATGGTGGCGATAATGGCAATGATTTGGATCTTTTTCATAAACCGGTTCAGTTAATATCCGCCGCACAGCGGAAGCCTAAGTTATTGACGGTATACCGGGCTTTCAGACTCCCCCTGAAGGCGAACCGCATGAAGCCGGCATAGTTTGTTTTATCCATGGAAGAATAGGATCCGGAAGCACAGAACAGGTCTTTATCGATCTCTGAACTGCTTCTGGAGTCTCCGTCCATGATCACGCTGTTGAAATCGGATACCCATTCCCAGATCAGACTATGCATATCAAATACCTTGAACTCGTTCTGATAGGTTGAACGAACCGGAGGAAGAACCTTAGGGGTCGGTCTGCTGTACCATCCGAGGATCAGTTTTTCAACCGGTTGCCGGCTATTGGCTACCCGGCCGCCAGCAGCATACTCCCACTCGACCATGGTTGGCAGCCTTTTTCCCTTCCACTTACTGTAAGCCCTGGCCGCATGCCAGGATACGTTCGTTACCGGGCTGTTCTTCAATGCTGCCGGAAAGGTAAGGTCGCCATTCCAGTGCTTCAGATATCCGGCATCCGCATACAGCCGGGAGACCTTTGACCGGGCCCATTCCGGATTGGCCTTCACAAACTGGAGGAACTCCTGGTTCGTCACTGCCCTGACATCGAGCAGGAATGGCTTTACGGATACTTTATCCCCGTCCTTATCGACCAGGAAGCGGGTGTAGGTACCGCCCGGAATCCTGGCCATATCCGCTTTGCCGGGACCGGCAACTTTGGTCTGGCCATGGACCAGACCGGCGGACAGGAGAAGGACCAGGTAAAGAATCACCCGTGCTCCGGTGTTATTTATTGCCACGCGCATCTTTCACTTCTTTTGCTGTAACCAGATCACCCTTATTGCCCCAGCTGTTCCGCACATAGGTGAGAATACTTGCGATTTCGTCATCAGACAACTGGATCTGCGGCATGACTCCGTCATACGTTTTTCCGTTCACCGTGATCTTGCCGGACAGACCGTGTACCGGGATGCCGACACCCTTGTCTTTGCGGGCCATCAGGTAATCGGATTTGGCCAGCGGAGGAAACGCCTCGCCCAGGCCCTCGCCGTTCTTCTGGTGACAGGCGGCACAGTTCGTCTCATACAGGATCATTCCGCTTTCCATCCGTTCCTTTAAAGATTTTTCGGGAATAGGAGCTTCGGCCTTCTTCGGGGTAATGGACTGAACCGCCGATCCCTCAGGCTGGTAAACCACGTCCCGCTGACGGCCGGAAAATACGTTTTTAATATCGTCACTTTCAGGGCCTTCCACTTTGATCTGGGCCAGCGCTCCTTTATTGAAAGCCCGGAATAACGCGTGGTCAACCAGGGTCAGCGACCCCGGAACCTCGCATTTGAATTCGACGATCGCTGCCCCTCCGGCGGGTATCGTGGTGGTAGCGATATTCTCGTTTACCAGCTTTCCGCCCTCCACATACACCTTGTCAAAAATCTCACCGATGACGTGAAAGGAGGAGATCAGCCCCGGACCGGCATTTCCAACATATAGACGCACGGTTTCTCCGACGTTGACCTTCATCGCATGGTCTCCCATGCTGGCGCCCACGGAACCGTTGAACACCACGTAATCAGGTCTTTCATCGAGCGCCTTCTGCATGTCGAATGAAGTAAGCCCCTGTTTACCGAACTCGTTCTTGGTGTAGAACTCGCTCTGCATGATATAGAACTCCTTGTCCACCGGCGGAAGGCCCCCTTCCGGTTCTACCAGGATCAGGCCATACATGCCATTGGCAATATGCATACCCACTGGCGCTGTGGCGCAATGGTAGATATACAACCCCGGATTCAGCGCCTTGAAGGTAAACTGGGTCGTGTGGCCGGGAGCTGTCATCGAAGCTTCCGCGCCTCCGCCGGGGCCGGTTACCGCATGAAGGTCGATATTGTGAGGAAGCTTATTGTCCGGGTGATTGCTCAGGTGAAACTCCACTTCGTCCCCTTCCTGGATCCGGATGAACTTTCCCGGAACGACGCCCCCGAATGTCCAGAAGTTATATTCTACGCCGTCAGCAAGCCGCATCACTTTTTCGAGGACCTCGAGCTTCACGACGACCTTCTGGGGAAAGCCATCCTGCCGGGCCGCCGGCACAAAAGGAGCCGTGGTCAGTTCGGCCTCATAACGGCCACCGACCGATTGGTCACCGCTGGCTTTTTTCTCCGCTCTCGGAGTACAGGCCTGCATGGTACAGGCGGCGATTAAACTGAAAATTACGACTTTGAGGATCTGGAAACTTTTCATACGCTAATAATTATGATCTCTGGTTTGGCATCCACCGCTGCTGACTCCAACCACTTCTTACCATACCAAAGGTCCTCATCAGCGGCCGATGTAAATATGATGGATATCACAATTAAAAGTGATTCACCCAAAAGGCTGTAAATCTGCCGTTATCGGCCAGTTTCCGAAAGAATTTTTTTATTTACGAAACGAAAACCCCGCAAAGACGATACCATAGCCGGACCGGCTCACCGTAGAAATGAAAATAAATTAACGGAAAGAATGGTCAGACGGGAAAGAAGATGAGAAGCCGTGAGGGTAAATAGCTGGCTGGCCTGCGAAAAAAACCAGGCTGCCCGGTGGACAGCCTGCAGAGAAGGTCAGGTATGCCGGATCAGCGGTGCTGATCAATATAGATCATGTTTCCGTCCGGGTCGGTCAGCATCATGCTTGCAGGTCCGGTGGAATGCTCATCCGCTTCCGATGCCAGGGCAACTCCTTTGTCCTTCAGCTGCTGCTGGATCTGCCGCACATCATCAAACGGGTCCGTGTTCTGAGCATTTTCATCCCATCCCGGATTGAATGTCAGGATGTTTCCCTCGAACATGCTCTGAAACAACCCGATCAGCGCATTGCCGTTTTTCATAATCAGGTAATGGTTTCCGTCTCCCGCAAAGGCTGAAAAACCCAGGTTTTCATAAAAGGCCCTGGATACCTGCAGGTCTTTAACATTGAGGCTTACTGAGAATGCTCCTAATTTCATGGTTAATTTTTTATGTTTTACGGCTACCCGTGAGCGGTCGCGACCACCCACGCCAGACGAAACTAAGAAAATACGCCGCATTATTTTTTCTGCGCCGGCAAGAATAATTACAAGGCCCGGTTCCCACAAATACAATCAATTTGTTAAATCCACCCGGATGATACATCCGGTAATAAACTAGCAGCAAATTTGCTGTAGCAGTCCACACCCGTTTGGAAGGAACGACATGTGGCGACAATTATTCAGATTCAACAAAACCGACCGCGCCTGGCATCTTCCGGTGGTTGCTGGCCTCTGCGTGGGCACTCCCCTGTTAACCGGTTTGGTCTATGACAATCTTGATGCAGGAAAACTGGCGTCTATCGGTGCGCTGGTGATCCTATATATCCAGTCGAACCGGCTGGTTAACCGGATGATGATCCTGATGGTCTGCGGCTTCGGCTTTATTTTCTCTTTTACGCTCGGCCTGGTCTTTTCATTCAATCACTGGCTTGCACCGCTCGTGCTTGCACTGTATACATGCGGCGTACACTACGCGTTAAACCGCCTCCGGCTCAGGCGCCCTCCCGGAAATTTCTTTTTCATCATGATCGCCGCCATTGCCATATCGCTCCCCCATAACCGTCAGACCGTTGCAGAAGGCATCGGCTATTTTTCAATTGGTGTGATTTCAGCCTGTACCATCGGCCTGCTCTACAGTATTCTTGTGTTAAGGAAGGACCCGCATACTCCTGATACGATCGCTATAGAACAAGACACCTATGTTAATCTCACGGAATCGATGATTTTCGGTGCAATGGTCGGAATTGCGCTGCTGGCAGCCATCCTGCTCGGGCTGGAAAATCCCTATTGGGTTCCCACCTCGTGTATGGCGGTAATGCAGGGAGTGAATACCAAACACGTCTGGACAAGAGCGGTACAACGAATACTGGGGACCTTTATCGGTCTTGGCCTGACCTGGCTGATCCTGCAGACCGGCGTGTCTACATGGGGCATATGTGCAAGTGTTCTGCTCCTTCAGGTCCTCATTGAGTTTCTTGTCGTCAGGAACTATACGGTCGCAGCTGTATTTATAACGACGCTGACTATTTTTCTGGCCGAACCGACGGCAAATCTGGCAATGGATCCCGATCACCTGATTGCTGCCCGGTTCTTTGACATCCTGACCGGCAGCCTGATCGGGGGGATCGGAGGGTGGTTACTGTACCACGAGCAGATCCACTTCTTTGCAAAGAAACAACTGAAAAAAACCCGGATTATCCTTAGAAGATCCAGGTAGCGCCCGAAAGTCGGGACGGACAGCAATAATTAGAATCGCTACGTGAGCCCGTATTCCCCGGGACTGGGCAGGGATACGGTGATTTTTGTGCCTTCTCCGGGAGCGGATTTAAGGCTGAAGCTGCCGTTCAGCAAATTGACGTTGTTTCGTACGCTGGCTAAGCCGATTCCTTCACCCTTCACTTTTTCCCGGTCAAATCCGATTCCGTTGTCTTCAACGGTAATCACCACTTCCCGGGTGTTTTCGGTGATCGATATAAGTCCCCGGGTTGCTTCCGAGTGCTTGCTGATGTTGAGGACCAGTTCCTGAATCAGGCGATAGACGACGATCTCGAATGACCTGTCATTCTTGGGCGTCAGCAGCTGAATATGACTACTGAAGGCCACCACTCCCGGCATGTCCCTGCAGATTCCTTCGATCGCCGCTTTCAGTCCGTAGTCATGCAATATGACCGGCATCAGCTGATGGGATATCTGCCTGCACTCCCGGATCGAACTGTACAGCAGGTCGGCTGCTTTCTTCAGAGCGGCCCGGTCCTTCTCGCTCTGGGCGGTAAAGCTGACCTGGTTAAGCTCGATCTGGGCGGCAAACAGCAGCTGGCCCAGACTATTGTGAAGGCCTTCAGCAATTCGCTCCCGCTCCTTCTCCTGGGTGAGAAGGGTGGCTTTCACCACTTCCGCCTGTTGCTGAAGCAGAAGTCTCTGTTCCTGCATGTCCTTTTCAAGCTGCTCAAGGCGTTTACGCTCCGAAATATCCTCGATGACGGTGTATCCCAGCGTTTCACCATGATCTTCAAAAGTGATGGAGTTCAAATGGCACCAAAGCGAAGACCGGTCTTTCCGGATCAGGCAGGCGTCAATACTGAAGCTTTGCCGGCTGTTGCTCCAAAGCTGTTCCCGCAAGTGCTCCCAGGCGGATTTAAAATCCGGATGCGAGAGGTCCACGATGTTTGCACCCAGCAATTCCTCCTCGCTGTATCCCAGGATCTTGGTCAGGGACCGATTGACCATGACGATCCGTAAATCTGCATTGATGATCTTCATTCCCAGAGAGGATTGCTCAAAAACCGTTTGAAACCGCTTTCTACTCGCCCGGTACTCCAGGTCCAGTCGTTCCTTTTCGGCGGCTAGACTTTCGGCTTCAGCCAGTCTTGCTTTCAGGAATTGGATCTCAGCTTCCTTGGGAACTGCATCCATACTTTTTTGTGGGGTCATGGTGAGGGTTTGATCGAAGGTAACCTTTTTAACGTCCGATTCCGGAATTTAAATTTTATCATGTCAACGATCGTCTCTTTTGAATGATGACCTGGAGCTGATCCGGCGTTAACGGACCATCGTACTGGGTAAACAGCCGCACGGCAACCCGGTTTCATTTATTCGGCATGGCCGCCTCCGCAGACCAACGCAGTCGCTTCATGCAGCGGTATGGTGAGTTCCCTGTGATCTTAATCCGGCAAAGTGCTCCTGCCGCGGAGATCGCTTACCCGCGGGATCTGAAGACTGATCTCTGCGAACCGATGCGCTTCACGGCTGAAAATCGAGTCCGAACTCTTCCCAGAGCAAAACATCCCGCCACTGGCCGATCAGTTTTCTGAACGCCTTTCCTACCGGCATGATGTTACGGTCAAGGTCAAAGAGGCCCAGTTCGTTCACATGGCCATCGTCAAGGGTCAGGGCACTGTCCCAGTCTACCTGGTGCAGCAGGCTGTACCAGGTGAACCCGATGATCGGCACACCGTCACGTTTCAGCTGATGCACGTTCGCCCATTCTTTGTACAACCAGGATACACATGCCGGCGAGGAGATATTGGTCTCCGTATGCATGATCGGGAGCCGGTACCGGCTATAGTACTGGTGGGTAATGACATAGTAGCCGAACACCTCCCCGGAGGCTTCGGTACGGCCGTCCGGGAAGACAACGTGTTCATTCGTCTGGTAATAATCATTTCCCATGATACACCAGGCATTGACCTGGTTATTGGTGAACCAGCAATACTCGTCCTGCGTCATGCCGTTCCTGAGCAGATAGCGGTACATGGTCGCTGAAAGCGGGTAACCATAGGTCAGGTCCAGTGCCAGGAATCGCTTTTCGTTTAAGAAGTTTGCCAGCTTCTGTGCGGACGGATTGGAAGGATGATAGAACTCGGAAGATTCGCTTTGAACAAAGACTGCGTTGGGCTGCACGCTGAGAATCTCCCGCATCGCCAGGACATTGGCTTTACAACAGTGCTTCAGGGCAGTCACAAAAGTCTCCTCGGAGGTAAGCTGCTCATTCCACCATCCATACAGGGCTGAAAAGGTGGCGGTGATATAGATCTCATTGATCGGGGTATAATACCGGACGTCCGGAAATCGCTGCGCAAAGGCTTTGGCGTATGCTGCAAACAATTCGGGGAAATCCGGATTCTGGAAGCTTTCGATCCAGTCGGGAACCCCGAAGTGACACAGGTCGGCAATGGGCGTGATATCCAGGTCACTCAGTTTATGAAAGGTGAGATCCGCAAACTCCCAGTCATACTTGCCGGGGCCGGTGTGCGTCGAATAGTATGGCGGTCCGTACCGGAGAAAATGGATGTCCAGGATCTTCAGCAAATCAAAATCCTTTTCCCAGTTCTGGTAGTGGCCGGTTTTCTCCATCTCATCCACCCGCTTCCGGCTGCCATCAGGCAACCGGATCGCCGGGTAACTGTTCTCAATACCTGTAGCGAAAATGAACTTTTCTGACAACGCCTGTTTCACCGCCAATCTGCCTCCGATCAGTTGCCCTTTATTTAATAGAGTAAACGACGCTTTCCGGAGTTACATCCGGAATAGCCAGCCCGGGTGATCAATGTCCGGGCTTCTGCCGCTTCATACACCCCAGGCCTTCTGTGCCGATGCAAAAACGGCCTCAATTTTGGCACCAAGTTTTTCCTGCTTGTTCCGGACCGCTTCATCCTTCATCCTGTTCAGCAGGTATGCGCAAAGCTGAATTTCCTCGATCCGGCTCTGCTGCTGCTCCTTTGTCAGGCCTGCCAGAAACAGCAGTTCGCCCTGCAGAAATGCAGTCGTCCTGGTCATCAGCGCATTCGCCTTGCCCGTCTCACCCAACTGATAAAGAATAGCGGCAGCCCGGTATTTATCGACGCTGTCGCGAATGGTGTAGTTGCGTTCCGGCATATGCTCCAGAACCTTATCCATCAGCCGTTTTGCCTGTGCTGTTTTACCTTCGCTGACCAGATTTTCCCCCAGGGTGTTCAGCAGCTGCCAGGTCTGGCCCGACACCCGGCGTGACTCCGGATCCAGGTAAGCGGCCCGCCGGAATGAATCCAGTCTGAACTTATTCATTACGTTCGAATAAAACGCGTCCGAATTGGTTACTTCGGACTTGTCGCGTCCGTCTTCATGCGGTTTCAGAGGCAGCAGCCGGTAAGCGAATCCTTCCAGGCGCAGGTACCGGTCCAGCCCGAAATAGCTGTCCCTGGATACTCCCGTGGTAAAATAGATCGGCCGCTCCCAGTTGTTGTGGGCCAGGATATCCATCAGCGCAAGGTCACTGCGCGTTACGTGGTTTTTTCCGTAGGTCCATTCCATCCGGGACACGACGTTGGGCAGATCTGCGGGGCGGACCGTGTGAGTGGCCAGCAACTGCCGGGTATCCACGGTCAGCCGGAACTTTTTGGTCGGGAGGATATTCTGAAAGGATCCATCCTGCATTTCCACTTTATCCGCCTGGTGATCCGAAACCAGGACCTCAACAAGGTCCTTCAGCTCGACGGAATCAGACAACCCATAATCCATATAGTAGAGAACGTCCCGGACACCGGCCTGATACTTTTCTTCCTTCATACTGACTGGCAGGGGTTCAGATTCGTAGGACCGCTTCCTGAGTGCATTGACGTAGGAAGGGTCGAACAATAGCTGAAGGTTGACGATCCGGACATCCCGACGGATGCCCTCCACTTCCTGGGCGTACCATAGCGGGTAAGTGTCGTTGTCCGCGTTGGTAAACAGGATCGCATGGGGCGCACACGATTCCAGGTAATTGACCGCCATATCATAGGCAACGGTGTTCTCGGACCGGTCATGATCATCCCAGTTCTGGCTGACCATCAGCAGCGGCGCCGCGATCAGACAGCACATGACGGCAGCAACCGCACCCGGAAGGACCGGCAGGACCCGTCTGAGTCCCTGGTACACAGCCAGAACGCCGAGCCCTATCCAGATGGCAAAGGCGTAAAACGATCCGACATATGCATAATCCCGTTCGCGGACCTGTAAGGGGTCCTGGTTCAGGTACAGGACGATCGCCAGGCCAGTACACAGGAAAAATGCAGCGACCACGATGGCGTGCTTACGGTTCCTGATGAAATGCCATACCAGGCCGGCCATCCCCAGGAGCAAAGGCAGCCCGAAATACCGGTTGTAACCCTCATTTCGCATGGCCATCGGTGAAAGCGCCTCCCCGGCTCCCAAACGGAGCTGATCGAGTGGTCTCAACCCTGATATCCAATTGCCATCCCGGTTGTCGCCCTGTCCCTGTTCATCATTCTGCCGCCCTGCAAAGTTCCACAGCAGGTAACGCATGTACATGAAGCCCACCTGGTAGGAGGTGAAGAACCGGATATTATCAGTAAAGGAAGGCTGACGTGACTCCGGAAGGCCAAGCCAGCCCCGGTAGAATGCGACGTCCTCCGCGTCATCACTATAGATCCGGGGGAATACGGTGTTCCGGTCATACGTGTAGTCAACCATCTTTCCGCTCACCTCGTACCGCTCTGCACCTTTCCGGTACATGGTCTTTCCGGGTTCGGCTGCAACAGCCTTCGAATCGAAATACTGACCGTATAGTAAGGGCGCCTGCGCGTACTGCTCGCGGCCCAGGTAGCGCAGTAAGGCATACCCGTTGTCCGGATTGCTGATATTGATCGACGTCTTGGCCTCTGCCCGGAGCAGGATCATGGTATAGCTGCTGTAGCCGAAAATGATGAAGGTGGTACAGATCAGCACGAGGTTCATCGCAGGTTTCGCTTTGCGCTCGGAATACCATATTCCCAGGCCAAGGCCGCTGGTGACCAGGGCCAGAAAAAACAGGACTCCGGACCCGAATCCCAGGTGGAGGGAGTTGACAAAAAATAAATCCGTCAAGAAAGCGAATCGCACGAGATACTGTCCGATTCCGTACTGAACCAGTGCCAGCATACCGCAGCCAGCTACGAGAGCCGCCAGAACCCCTTTCACCGTAACGGTTTGCCGCTGCTGGAAATGCCATAACAGTACAATGGCGGGAATCGCCAGCAGACTGAGCAGGTGAATGCCGATCGACAGCCCGATCAGGTAGGCGATCAGGATCAGCCACCGGTTGGCCGAATGGACATCCGCCGAAGCCTCCCACCGGAGAGCGGCCCAAAAGACGATGGCTGTACAAAGGGAAGAAACCGCATAAACCTCCGCTTCAACGGCGGAAAACCAGAATGAATCCGAGAATGCATAAGCAAGAGCGCCGACCAGGCCGGCTCCTGTTACCAGGACCATTTGCCAGGCACTCATATGATCTTCCTGCATAAGCAGTCTTCGTGCAAGGGCCGTAATGGTCCAGAACAGGAACATGACAGTAAGTGCACTGGCCACGGCCGAAAGGACGTTTACCCAGAAGGCTACCTGGCCGGGGCTGCCGGCGGCCAGCGAGAACAGTTTCCCAAGCATCATGAACAAGGGGGCTCCGGGCTGGTGCCCGACCTGGATCCTGAACGCCGTTGCGATAAACTCGCCGCAATCCCAGAAGCTCACGGTCGGCTGCAGGGTGAGCATGTATACCAGTAATGCCAGGGCAAAAGTGCCCCATCCAAGAAAATTGTTGATGCGACTGAAATTTTTCATGATCGGCTGTTGACGGGCTAAACTATTCGTTATCAGAGGAACACATCGAAAATTTAACAATTTTTAACATCGCTTCCCGCGTCAGCGCGTGTATGCACTGCCCGGCTCGGGCGGGATTTGGTTTAAATGGTTAGGGAAAGTGCAGTTCTTGCTTTATTTTAGGTATGGTTAACGGCTTGCGATATCCTTTCCGTTGCAGATCAATTAAATGGCCTCGATATGAAATATCTGATCATCACCGCGCTCACACTTTCCCTTACCTCCTGTGCCTATGCGCAATCCGGCGGCAAACTGCCGCCAGCCTCCGGCAATCCGATCTTCCCCGGCTGGTATGCTGACCCGGAAGGCGCCGTATTTGAAAACCGGTACTGGGTCTATCCGACCTATTCGGATAAGTATGAAAAGCAGGTATTCCTTGACGCCTTCTCGTCCAGAGATCTGGTGACCTGGGAAAAGCACGAAAAAGTCCTGGATACAGCCGATTTTAAATGGGCCAAAAAAGCGGTATGGGCGCCGTCCATCATCAAAAAGGGGTCGGACTACTTCCTGTTTTTCGGCGCCAACGACATCCAGAGCGACCAGGAGACCGGGGGGATCGGTGTCGGGATCTCTAAAGATCCGGCGGGGCCGTTTAAGGATCACCTGGGAAGACCCCTGGTGGACAAATTCCACAACGGAGCCCAGCCCATCGATCAGTTCGCTTTCAGGGACCGGGACGGACAATACTACCTGATTTACGGCGGGTGGAAGCACTGCAATATCGCTAAGCTCAACCCAGATTTTACCGGCTTTGAACCGTTTGCCGATTCAACGATGTTCAGGGAAATAACCCCGGAAGGATATGTGGAAGGCCCCTATATGTTCTTAAGGGATGGGAAATACTATTTCATGTGGTCGGAGGGCGGCTGGACGGGTCCGGATTATGCCGTGGCCTATGCCGTCGCAGATTCGCCCCTGGGGCCTTTCAAAAGGATCGGGCAGATTCTTAAACAGGATCCGCAGATCGCTACCGGCGCCGGACACCATTCCGTGATCAAACATCCGAAGAAAGACGACTATTACATTGTCTATCATCGCCGGCCGCTTGGCGAGACGAACGGGAACCACCGGGTAACCTGTATCGACAGACTGGAGTTTGACCGGGATGGACTGATCAAACCGGTGGTCATGACATTTGAGGGAGTCACCGCCAATCCGATCCGGTAGTTCGCTGTTCACCCGGACCGGATCCGGGCCCGGGTGAACAGTTCCGTATAACTTTCGTTGAAAAAAAGCATGCCAGCCCGTGGAAAGCGTGGGTACTGAACCACACGGCCGCCCCTGCCTGCTTATTTGTCAGGGTAAAGCAGGTATTTTTTCCGCATCTTTCTGAACTCGTTCAGACCTGGTTCCCAGCTCTTACGGATCTCCTCTTCCGGTACACCGGCGATGATCTGTTCCTTCAAGGTTGCGTTTCCGGACCGGAAGTTAAATTCACCGACGGCAGGGTGCAGCGTATGATCGAAGAACTTCGCTTTATCCGGGAATGCATTGTACATCTCGATCAGCCACGATAAGTTGATGCGGCCGGTTTTCCGGAGTATGCCGGTGTCATACTTGCGCAGGTCGATCCCGTAGCAGACGCTGTCCTTGTATAAGGGGTCCTCACTCATACCCGTGATACCTGCCGGCTTGAATGAGAATTCATACTTGCCTTTAAGTTCCGGCGCGCCCAGAACCGTGAACGGCATATAGGTGCCCCGGCCGTAGTTGATCATGGTGCCTTCAAACAAACACATGCTGGGATATAACAGGATGGATTGCTGCGTATTAAGGTTTGGTGACGGATTCACCGGCAAATCATACGGCAGCGAATGGTTGTAATTGGCAATTTTGACGATCTTGAGTTTACACTTCTTACCCTCGAGGTAACCTTCTCCGTTCAGCATCAGGGCAAATTCTCCCATGGTCATCGCATGGGTGATCGGAATTCGGTGCTGCCCGATTCCAGAACGCCATTTGTCTTCCAGGATCGGACCGTCGATGAGGTAACCGTTGGGATTCGGGCGGTCCAGCACCATGAGCTCAACATTATTCTCGGCGCAGGCTTCCATGACGTCTTCCAGCGTATTGATATTGGTATAGAACCTGCAGCCCACATCCTGGATATCGAAAATCATCAGATCGACATCTGCGAGCTGGGCCGCGGAAGGTTTCCGTTGCTTGCCGTACAGCGAAATGATGGGAATTCCGGTTTGCCGGTCCACTTCATCGGTGACGGCGGTCCCATTACTGGCATTCCCCCTGAACCCATGCTCGGGCCCGAAAACCTTGACGATGTTCACGCCAAGTTTCAGTAAACTGTCTACGCTCAGGCTGCTTCCGATAACGGAGGTCTGGTTGGCGACCATCGCCACCCTTTTGCCTTTCAGGTAGGGAACATATCGGGCAGTCTGATCGGCACCGGTAATGATTCCGTTCTTTACCGGGTCCTTGCGGTCAGATGCGGCAGCTGAAAAGGACAGGAAGATGGCCATGCAAAAAAGCAGGCCGGAGCGTAAGGTTTTCATGATTAAAAAATTTCGTCCCCCAAACTAATCAAAAATCCCGACAGTCGCCGGGTAGTCTCCAATTCGGGGAAATCCGAAGGTACTCCGTATCCGCACAGCAGGCGAAGCGTCGAAATTCATGTTGGGTCTCCCATTAAGGGTAACCGCCTCTTCCATAAAGATCAAGCTGCCAAACCTGCCTCACGAGCTGCGCATTCAACCCCTCGGGGGGCTACATCCGACAAAACAAACTTTTAATTTAGATTAATTCTAAATAACTCTTGTACTTTCCTTTCGCGTTTTTACCTTTGCCTTAGAATTAATCTAAATAAGAATGAAACCACCGATCCAAACGTTAATTTTTTCTGCGGCAATATTATGTTTTTCCGTTGCCGCGCAGATCAAAACTGCGGCAGCACAGGCTAAAAGCTCAATCCAGGGTACGATCCGGACAGCTGACGGCAAAGCCGCTGCATTTGTAAACGTAGGACTAAAGGACGCCAATAAGAGCACCGTCTCCGGCGATGACGGGTCATACGCGATCAGGAATGTACTGCCCGGCCGCTATCTGGTAATGGTTTCATTTGTAGGCCTGGTAGGCGAAGAGAAACAGGTGACGGTGGCCGATGGTGAGACCATAACCCTTGATTTTATTTTGAGGGAAGATGCAAGAAAACTGAAAGAAGTGGTCATCTCTGCAGGGCGGACGAATCAGCAGCCGGTGACAATAGGCAAGGCCGGAATCAATCCGATGGATCTCCCCCAGTCGAGCAGTATTGTTACCAGCCAGGTCATCACCGACCAGCAGGCGTCACGGTTAAGCGATGTCATGAAGAACGTCAACGGCGTGGCCCTTGGAACCAGCCGGGGATCCACTTCCGAAAACTTCTTTGCCCGCGGCTACAGCCTGGGGAGCAACAACTATTTCAAGAACGGCTCCAGGTACAACTCCGGGTCCATTCCTGAAGTGAGTACGCTCGAACAGGTCGAGGTACTTAAGGGAAGTGCCGCGATGCTGTACGGAAACGTCAGCGGGGGCGCAGTGGTAAACCTGGTAACCAAGAGGCCGAAATTCGAGTACGGCGGCGAGATTTCGCTTCGCGCCGGAAGTTATGATTCCTACAAGCCCATCGCCGACGTCTACGGCCCTCTTTCCGGGAATCTGGCATTCCGGCTGATCGGGACCATGGAACACAACAGAAGTTTTCGGGACCAGGTGCAGTCCGCGAAATATTACATCAATCCCTCCCTCCTATTGAATGCAGGGGCCAATACCCAGGTACTTGTGCAGGGTGACTATCTGAAATACGACCTGACCCCGGACTTTGGGATCGGTTCGCTGGACGGCAAGATTCCTACCGGCATTGCCAGGTCAAGCTTCTTTAATACCCCGTGGGCATTCAACCGGGCAGGGCAAACGAATGTCTCGGCAACAGTCGACCATAAGCTCAATAGCTCATGGAAGCTTAATGTCGTAGGATCCTATCAGAACTTCCAGCGAAACTACTACTCCACCGAGCGGATCCAGGCGGATGCGGCCGGAGACTGGAACCGCACCCTTACCCGGTCCAGGACTGCAGAAGACTATTTTACAGCCCAGGCGAACCTGAATGGTAAGTTCCAAACCGGCAGGATACGGCATAACATCCTGTTGGGAACGGATGCAGACAGCTATCTGAATACGAGTCACACGTTCAACATGATCGCCGCCTACGACCGCATCAACCTGCTGGATCCGTCAAAATACACTCCCCGGGCCGATATGCCGGATGCAAAAGACTCCTTAAGAACGGAAGCGCCAACATACCGGATGGGGATCTATGCACAGGATCTGATCAGCTTATCCGATAAATTCAAGGTCATGGCCGGGCTCCGCTGGTCCTATCAGAATGCGTTAAGATCCGACATCTACAACCTGGTCACAGGAATCAAGAGCAAAAGTGAAACCGCATCAAAATCGGACGACGCGTTCTCACCGAAGATCGGGGTCGTCTACCAGCCGGTCAAGTCCATGGCTATTTTCGCAAGCTATTCGAACAACTTTACCGTCAACTCCGGAATCGATGTGTATGATCAGGCCCTGGCGCCGTCAATCATCGACCAGTTCGAGGCCGGTATCAAGAACGACCTGCTGAACGGCAAACTTTCCGCCAATTTCACGGTGTACCGGATCATCAACAACAACCTGGCCCAGCAGGCGCAGTTCCTCAGGGACGGAGTAACGGTCAACACAGACAAGAACATCAAGGAGCTTACCGGTCAGACGACCAGCGATGGTGCGGAGATCGATCTTTCCGGTATTATTTTGCCCGGCCTGAACTTCACGGGAGGTTACAGCTACAATTTCATGAGGTATACCCGGACTTCCGGAGGAACCGGCAGCTATATCGAGGGCGAGCGGCTGGTAAGCAACCCGGCTCATACCGCCAACGGCAGTCTGTTCTATACCCTGCCGACCAGAAAAATGAACGGACTTACGCTGGGAGCGTCCGTGTATTATACCGGAGAGCGGAACGCGGGCTGGAACAATACGGTGGGCCAAACCCAGGTCGGTTCCCGACTGATTCCTGTAAGCGGATTCACTACCATCGACCTGTCAGCGAAATATGCGGTAAAAAGGCTGTCCGTGATCGCCCGGTTATCCAACATCACCAACGAACTGAACTACTATGTTCATGAAAATTACAGCGTGAATCCGATTGCTCCACGGCAGTTCCTCACGACTGTATCCTATAAATTCTAGTGAAAAATTCAGCCAGAGGCGCCTCAGCCCGGGAAACGCTTCCCGGGCTGAGCTGTTTCTGCCCGTGCGGTAAACCGGCCAGGAATTTCCCGGTCGAGCCCGGGTAATGCCGCAGCTTAGCCGGCCTGTATTTCCCCGGCAATCGGCAAACTGAAATGGAAGGAGCTTCCTTTCCCCGGCTCACTGTCCACCCAGATCTTTCCTCCGTGACGCCCGATGATCTCGGCACACAGATACAGGCCAATTCCGAAACCGGAAATATGCTGCGTATTCTCGCCCCTTACACGGTAATACCGCTGGAAGATCCGCGGCAGATCATCCGGCCCGATGCCGAATCCGAAGTCCCTGACACTTACTATTGCATCCTTACCGGACATAACGCAACTCACTTCGACCGCCTCCGCATCGGGTGAGTACTTGATGGCGTTATGTACGAGGTTCGTGGTGACCGAACTGATCTTGTCCCGGTCGGCGTAGATAAACACGCCGCTGTCTGAGTGGTAGATAACCTGGTGACTGCCGGCTGCAAATTTGATCTCCCCGATGACCTGGCCCACCAGGTCGCCAAGGTTGACCCGTTCCTTATTAAGTACGATGTTCCCGCCCTCCAGCTGCGAGATATTCAGGAAACTGTTCACCATACTGCTCATCCGCTTAAGCTGCACATTGGCGGTATCCATGGCACCTGCAAGGAACGGGTCGCCGCTGTTCCTGAGCTTGGCCTGCGCAACCTGGATGATCGCTGTCAGAGAGGTCAGCGGAGTCTTCAATTCATGGCTCGCGATACCGAAGAAGACGTCCTTCTGCCGCTCCAGCTCTTTTCCGGCCTCTAGTTCCGCCTCCAGCCGAAGCTTGGTTTCCCGCAGTTCAGCTTCGCTCTGTTCGATCTTCTTACGGGCCAGCACATGCTCGGTGACGTCTGTTGTTATGGCGATCACGCCAATAATCTTTCCTTCGGCATTCCGGTAGGGCTGGTACACGAAATCCTGGTAAACAATTTCCTGCTGACCGTTACGGATCAGCGATACCGGCATTTCACTCGCCTGGAAGGTTTCGCCTTTCCAGTACACGTTTTCCATGAGCTGTTCCAGCCCCTGGTTCCTGGCGTCAGGAAGCGCCTCAAAAACGGGCATATTCATCACGGCTTCTGCCGGTTTGCCCCACAGTTCGATCATTTTGTTATTGGCCACAGAAATGATGTGATCCGGCCCGGACAGGATGGACATGGCCACCGGAGCCTGCAGGATAATATTATGCAGGTTCTGTTCGCTTCGCTCCAGGTTTTGTTTGGCGATATAAAGGTCGGTAACATCGGCTGCCGTGTTCATGACACCGTATACGTGGCCGCTCCTGTCAAACAAGGGCGTAAAACTATAGTTGAAATAAAACTCCCGGAGCTTCCCTTCCACGACCAGGTCGATCCTCTGGTTGCGGATGTGCAAGGGAATTCCCGTGGTATAAACGGCATCCAGCTGCTCAAAGACCTGCTGATCTTTAAGCTCGGGAAGGACCTCCGAATACAGTTTCCCGATCACGTCTTCCCCCTTACCCCAGACATCCGTTAATGCTTTGTTGGTCATCAGAATCCGCATTTCCCGTCCTTTGTATACCCCGATGGGGAACGGCGCACTGGCAACGATACTTTGCATCTGATGGACGGTTTCTTCATAACCGGCGATCGAGTCCTGCAGACGCTTCTGGGTCTGGATCAGTTCCAGATTCGTTGTGAGCAGTTCCCTGTTGACCGACTCCAGTCTTTCATTGACGGATGCCAGTTGGAGGTTCAGGGCCCGCTGTTCACGGTGCCCGGCCTCCAGGAGATGCCGGGATTCTACCTTCTCGGTCACATCTTCACAGGAAACAACGATAGCCGTTACCTTTCCTTCCTGATCGAAAAGCGGGTCATAGAAGAAACTCACATGGCGCTTCACATCCCCTTCCGGAGACTGGATGAACAACGCCTCTTCCTCTTTTCCGTAGGAAATACCGGTCTGATAAACTTTTGCGAGAAGCTCCGGGAACGGCTGGTCCTTGATTTCGGGTAGAACCTCCATCAGTTTCTTCCCGGCAATATCATCCAGCTTTTTCTGCCATAGGTTAGCTATCTGCTGGTTGGCTATCTGGATCACCATGTCCTTCCCCCCGAGGATCATCAGGCCGTATGGCGATGCCATCACCATCTCCCGAAGCTGCATCTCCTGCTCGTCAACTTTTTTCCGGTTCAGGACGGCATCGGTCACTTCAACAGCAAATACGATGATGCCGTCGATCTCGTTGTTTACGTCCCGTCGTGCCTGATAGATAAAGGTGAAATAGCGTTCTTCCAGCTCACCGGAGGCTGATCGTAAGGGAAAATGCACCTCCTTACCCTCGAATGTTTTTCCGGTCCGGTATACGTTCTCCAGAACACCCAGCAACGGGCCGTTGGAAATTTCGGGAACGGCTTTGGCCAGCGGCTGCCCCAGGAGCTGCCTCTCGGGAAACAGCTGCTGGTAGAACGGATTGACCAGCTCAAAGACAAAATCAGGTCCGTCGAGAAGGCAGATGCCGGCGGGAGCCTGGGTAATGAACCGGCTGATCAGCGCCTGCTGCGATTCGGTTCCAGATTCGAATACCGGCCACTTCTCTCCATTGTAAGAGCTCGGGCGGGCCGGGCCGGGTTCGGAATGTTCGATTACGGTATGAAGTATCAGGCGCTCAGATTCCTGGCCGATGACCTTCAACTCATGCGTGACCCGGCGCAGGTTTAGCTCGCCGCCTTTGAAAATCCTGCTTTCATACTCCCCGCAAAATCCGTCTGCACCGGACCCGGCAAGATTGGTCACCCCGGCTACGAGCATGTCGGATGTACCGCCCGGCCACACATCGCTGAGCGGCTGACCAATCGCACTGGTATCCCGTCCCCAAAGGGCCCGCATGGGCTCATTTGCAAACTGAACGATAAGGTCGGGACCGGAATAAACGGCAACGGGCGTACTTAAATGATCAAGAATCGTAACCGGATTGAGAGCATTAAACATAGGTCGTAGTAATCCCTGCAAATTAATACATTATTCATAAAACTTCATTTCCGGTCACATAAACCTATATCCCGGCATGGTGTAAAAGCGGTGCTCCTCATCCAAGTTTATCACCACAAAACCCGCACCTGACCAGAATGTTTCAGAAATCATTAATCTGCAAAGGTGCCCGTTATTCCAATCTGACCGGTTTGTTCTTCGGATATCTGACCTGGTATTTCAATTCGACAGCCTTTTTCTCCTTCGGCTGAAGATGCATGTCCCAGTTCAACATACCGCTCGCCTCCTCGAGCCTTGCGCCTGAGATAATCAGCGGCTCAACGGTGATCTCACTGCTTCCCGACAGCGGTATCTGGTCCTGGATTGTGAGGTTGACGGGATAATTCTTGCGGCTCAGCGCCTCGATAGTAAACGCGCGGGTGGCCCGCTGGGATGAGCCCATGAATGCTTTTTCGTTCTGACCCTTCGACTGGATACGTTTTACCAGGATATTCTTGTCTGCTCCCAGGGAAACGGACAGCGTGTCGCTCGCTTCCTGCATGTTGATCAGGGTCTTCCCGAGGAATGCACCTTCAAAAAATATGTTCGCTTCGCCGCTCATCAGGTTCAGGTCACCGATCCCTCTTAGGGTAGCGGTCAGGTAGGCGTTTTCGTTCAGTTTAGGGACGGCGAAGTACCGGTAATCAGCCTCGAGATGATGACTGCCGATTTCTACGGCAAGCTGCCTGCCATCACTTGGGATGGTGTAGGGCTCCTCCACTTCGAACTGAACGGTGGTCTGCCCCTGTGCGGCCTGAACCCCAGGTGGGGCCGGCTCGCCGACCGTCGCCGGGCTGTCCGCTTTCTTCGCCCGTAATCCGGCCACCTCCCCGCTTAGGACCAACTCACTGAGCTGTCCCCGGCTGGCTGGCAGCTGAATGTTCATCTCGGCGGCGTATACCGGCCGTTCAAGGGTCTGGTACCCGACATAGATATATTCGAGCACCGATTGAGGCGAAGGAATCTGGATCGCATACTGGCCGCCGGTATTGCTCGACGTCGCGATGGATGTCCCCTTTACGCGGACGCGCACGCCCGGGAGCGCCGCGCCGTCCTGCAGGTCCGTGATCCGGCCGGAAACACTGGTAATATGAGCGCCGGGCGTATATGGCAACACGTTATACCCGATCTGGTAAGGCTTCAGGGCCGGTCTATTACCGGTGACGGAGGGATCTCCGGAGGACAATACCAGCCGGGCATTTTTCCACTCCTCCCCGCTCTGCTGGGTAATGTTGGCCCGGAAGACCAGATCAACCGGCTTATTGACATCGGACGCCCGCAGGTCATAGGTCGGATACCAGCTGGCATTTTTTACCAGATAGCTGATCCGCAGTGTACCTGTTCCGGAGGCCTTCGCTTCTACCTTCACCGCAATATCGCTGGTATTGGTCCGTGCCTTTCCCTGCAGCTCCGAAAGCTGAGTGTGCCGCTGCCCGATCTCCCCGTTCAGCTTCCGGATCTGCTTCTGGTTACTTAATTGCTTTATTTTGTTTTCGCTCAGACGGGACTTCTGGAAATCGAGTGCCTGCTTGAGTTTATTCAGGTCCATGCCGGAGGCTCCGGCTCCGATGCTCTGGTTGGCCGCCAGCATATCCTCCTCCTTTTTCAGGATCAGGTTGTTATTCTGCAGGATTTCGACCTCTTCTCTTAATTTTTCAATGGCCGTTTGAAGCTTTTCGATCTCCTGCCCCGCCTGCTGCTCGTTGAGGAAGTTGCTTTGCCGGTGAACCGCCAGGATCGTAAAATTACCCGATCCCCTTACCTGGATACTCTGTTCGTCGATCTCAGGCGACAGGTTCTGGAACAGGATAGTCGAAGTACCCGCCGGAATCAGGAGCTGCTGCTCGCGCTCGATTTGAGCCCCGTGCAGAAAAACGATCACACGGGTGATTTTGGAATCGGAAGGAATGTTTCTTTCCGTTGCCCCTGCGGACAGCACGGTAAAGAGGAACAGGAGGATTGTACAGCTCTTACTCATATATTCAGGGTTAGTTTCAACAAACAGGCATTGAACCTTAAACCGGTCCACGGTTGCCAGGCATGATCAAGGCTTAAGTTAAAAGAAATTTTTTAACTTAAGCGTGTTTCTGACAGCAGGCAGCACCGCAGTTAACCAAACCGGCCAACCTGGTAATTGCCTGCCTCCCCCCTGAAAGCGAAATTGAGGCGGTTCCAGCTGTTGATTGTGTTGACCGACATGGTCAGGTCGATCAGTTCCGCTTCCGAGAACTGTTCTCTTGCCTGTGCATATACTTCATCGGGGACATTGACCGCCGTGACGGCCTCCGCCCAGGCCAGGGCTGCCCGCTCCCGATCGGTGTAATACGGAACTTCCCGCCATGCGCTCAACCCGTACAAGCGCTGCTCGGTCTCCCCTGCCGCACGCAGTTCCTTGGAATGCATATCCAGGCAATAGGCGCAGCCGTTGATTTGGGAGACCCTGAAATTTACGAGCTCGAGCAGTTCAAACCCAAGGGCGGATCTTCTGAGGTAGGCGCCCATTTCGAACAGCGGCTTCAGCGCCGCCAGCCCTTTTGCGGCAAAATTGATTCTTGGTTTCATGATACTCACCGATTAGTGTATTTTTTCCGGCGTTTCATCGCGGGCAACCTCCTCTCCCATCCATGATCTAAGGATCGCTGATTGGGTCGCATCCGGATTTTTCAGTCTGGTGATCACAAATTTCTGCCTGCTCCCGTTCCCGGCTGATTCAGTGACCTTCTCCAGTTTCAGGCCGCCATAGGACAGGTACTTATCGTAGTCTAATTCCCTGACGGTGTAGATATATTCAAAGAATTCCGATAAGGAACTCCCGGCGATCTTCTCGCAAGCGGACTGAAACTCCGCTTCCGTAAACCCGCGGCTTTCCCCCTTATAATAATGTCAGTATAACAGGCGCATCACGTCGTCGAGGGACGACTTGTTTCCGGTCGAATGCCGGATTGCAAAATCCAGCAATAGTCCCACGACGGGTCCTTTATTGTAATACGAAATGGATTTAGCCGGGTCGCTGCCCTGTGTGCCGAAAGGTCCGTCGCTCCACGTGCTGTAGCTCGCCTGCTGCAGGGACTGGTATCGTTTGCCGGGGTTGTTTTCGACCGCTGTCAAATCCGAAGAGAGATTGGCGAGTAATGTGGCACCATCACTCAGGCCGGCTCTTTTTACGATCAGGTATTCATAATAGACGCTCAGCCCTTCACTCACCCATAGCAGATTCGTGCGGTTTCCATTCTCGTAATCAAATGGTCCCAGCTCGAACGGACGGATGCGTTTCACATTAAAGTGGTGAAAGTATTCATGGGCAAGGAAATTCATGATCCGGTCCAGGGCACCCGGCCTGCTCAGGCCGTCTCCGTTGAAACTGACCGTGGTATTATTCAGGTGCTCGATTCCCCCCTGCCCCGGGCCGATGCCTATAAACGTATAGTGCGTGTACGGGATGTCTCCAATGAGGGCCGCCGAGGTCTCAACGATCTTCCTGAGGTTATCCATAAATTGAACCCGGTCGAAGTTGCCTATATGATATCCGATGAACCGGTGATCAATTCCGTTTACCTTAAATGACGGCAGTTCCTGAAGATTTCCGATAAGGATCGGGCAGTCGTACAGGATATCAAAATCCGGCGCCGAGAATTCGTTGAACCGACCCTTAACCGGTTCCAGCCCGGTGGCTTTGTTCTTCCATTTCTGGTTTAACTCGACCTTTACGGAAACAGGAAGCCCGATCTTTTCGTCTACATACAGAAACGTATTTTCAGGTATCACATAGGCTCGCGTACTGTCCACGTAACTGTTCGCGACAAACTGTTTCTCAGTCCTGATCGTATACCGGAGGCTGACCGGCGTCCTTCCGACGCCGGACAGTTGCCAGGTATGATCATTCAGTTTTCTTACCGGGATCACTTTTCCGTTCTTACCCAGAGCCTTCATGTTTTCAACCGATCTGGCATAGTCCATCAGCTGGTAATATCCCGGCATCCACCTCGGCATTTTCATGCGTATGGTATCTGCCGGCCAATTACTGAGCTGAAGTTCGACCTGGTAGGTATGGCTGTCGGGTTCAGGAAACGAAACCACATAATACAGTTTGGGATCCTCCTGCTTTTGGGATAACACGGCCAGCGGACTGAAGCCCAACACAAAAAGAAACAGCAGAACTTTTCCGTGCAATTGGATCGCAGAATGCACCGGCGCCGGTCCGTGAATACCGCTGAATGGGAAGCTGGAACCTAACAAAGTTTTTACCTGATCAGTGGCCCTTCTATACAGTCCTTTCATTTGAGATCTTTTTTCTTTTGTGGTGTGCACGTATCAGAACTGTACCTTATTCTCCAGGAACACGCAATGCCAGACACTACAGTATAAAAATTCCGAAACTACGCCTGTCCTGTACAATCTGCCGGCAATCGTGAAGATAACCCAATTGCTCTCCCGGGAATTAAACCTGGCTTCTTCTGCAATAGGAGCTGTTCCGGATGGACTGCAAGCCGGCTATTTCGAGGCACCATAAAAATGGCCCGGCTGCTTAACGTTTTGATTATTAACCCAAAGTTTATATTATTGACAAAGGGGTTTTGATCCAGGATTAACTGCTCATGAGAAGCTCGGTCTTTTTTTTGCCGATACCACGATTCCGAGACAAGTCTTTTCAGGCACACGCTCAGATGCCTGATCAGGCTGCCAGTCATCAGTGCGTGGGTTTTCCGGCATACCGCAGATCAATCACCGCGGTGAGAAAGCCCATTTTTTTTACGCTGTTGATTTTCCTTCTGGTGAACAGCGTCCATCTGGCCGGCCAGACCCGGGCGGTTACCGGAACTTTCCAGGGACTTTCTTTCGACGAATTTATTCAGCAGCTGGAGAGACAGACCGGTTACAACTTCTATTATGAGCCCAAAAGCTTCGACAGCCTCCGGGTCACGCTCGTGGCAGATAACAAGCCGCTCCATGAGGTCTTCGACAGTCTATTTAACAGAACGGACTATCATTACGCTATCCATCAACACCGGGTCTTCCTGACCAGGGGCCGCAGAATCTATACCTCACTGCCCGGGCACCCTGCCCCGTCGATTAAACAAGGTGAAGGCAAAACACCGCAGGTTGCCCTGACGGATCTTTTGGCGGACTGGTATCCGGAGGCGGATGCTCCCCAGGCATCCCTTGAAAATAAGCTTTATGAGATCGGGTCGAAAACAGCGCCTGCCACAGGGCACGCCACGATCAGGGGTTATGCGGTTGATGCGAAAACCGGGGAGCCGGTCGTCGGCGCTGCCGTGTTCATCGAACAACCCCGAACCGGCATTACAACGGATAAATCCGGATTCTTCGCCCTTACCATACCCAGGGGGAGGCATATTTTGTACATCCGCGGCTTAGGAATCCGCAATACGAGTCGCCAGATCATGCTCTATTCAGACGGCATGCTTAATCTCGAGATACAGCCCGAGGTAACATCCCTGCGGGAAGTGGTGATTTCGGAAGAGCACACAGCGAACGTGAAGAATGTACAGATGGGAGTTGAAAAGATCAGCATCGCCACCATTAAGCAGGTGCCCGCTGTATTTGGCGAAGCAGACGTTCTGAGAACGGTATTGGCCCTGCCGGGGGTAAAGTCTGCCGGCGAGGCAAGCACCGGCCTTAACGTAAGAGGCGGTACGTTGACCAGAACCTGATCCTGTTCAATGACGCGACTATCTACAATCCCGCCCACTTTTTCGGGCTGTTTTCCGCATTTAACCCGGAAATTGTCCGGGACGTCCAGCTTTATAAAAGCAGCATCCCTTCGAAATTCGGCGGCAGGTTGTCTTCAGTCCTTGAAGTGAGCAGCCGGGAGGGGAACAAGAAAGAATTCAGCGGAACAGCGGGCCTGGGTCTGTTGACCAGCCGTATGAACGTCGAGGGACCGTTTATTAAGGATAAAAGCTCATTCCTGTTCGGGGCCAGAACGACCTATTCCAATTGGCTGCTGAAAATACTCCCGTCCAAAGCAGGTTACAAGAACAGCGAAGCGTCATTCAGTGATGTCAATCTGCACCTGAGCCATAAGATAAATGCGAATAATGAACTTTATCTCACGGCCTACACCAGCAATGACCGCTCCAACCTGAGCAGTGACACGGTTTACAGCTATAGCAACAGGAACCTTTCCCTGAAGTGGAAGCACCTTTTCGGCCCTAAACTGGTCAGTCATTTTACCGCGGGATATGACGGGTACGATTATGAGAACTACGCCGACAAAAATGCGATCGATGCCTTTAATCTTAATTTTGATATCAGCCAGCTGACAGCAAAAGGGGATTTCAGCTACTACCGGAATACCCGGCATACCGTGGACTTCGGTTTCAGTTCCATCAGGTACCAGCTGCACCCGGGAGCGTTCCTTCCTTCAGGAGCAGAGTCACTGATCATCCCGAATGTGGTTCCAGCTGAACAGGCTTTGGAGAGTGCCCTGTATCTGGGCAACCGCTATGACCTGACCCGGCAACTATCGGTCGACTTCGGCCTGCGGTATTCGGTGTATAATTACCTCGGCCCGCAATCCGTCAGGATCTATGCGCCGGATCTTCCAAAGGACGAAACAAATACATTGGAAACCCGGACCTCTGGAGCCGGCGACTTCATTCATAACTACCAGGGACCGGAATACCGCCTTTCGGCCCGTTTTTCGCTAACCGATGATTTTTCGGTCAAAGCCGGGTATAATACCTTGCGGCAGTACATTCATATGCTTTCCAATACCACGGCTATCTCGCCGACCGATATCTGGAAGCTCAGTGATCCCAATATCAGACCACAGCGCGGGGACCAGGTGTTACTGGGGCTTTATAAGAACTTCAGTTCCAATGCAGTTGAAACGTCCGCGGAAGTGTACTATAAAAATTTGAAAGACTACCTCGACTACAAAAGCGGGGCCGTCCTGATATTAAACCACCATATCGAAACCGACGTCTTTAATGCACGGGGCAAGGCCTATGGCGCCGAGGTCATGGTAAAAAAAATGTCCGGAAAATTCAACGGCTGGGTTAGCCGCACGATGCGTCGCCGACTTTCCGCTGGTTCATATCCCGAATGATGCTGAAAAACTGGGGCACCGGTACAGCATTCTGGTCAGGCAGTATGCGCTTACCCGAGATGGCTTCGAATATCTCCAGCGAATGAAAAAGAACTCTGAACAAATGGGATCCGTGTTCGACCCGCAACCCTCGGAATCAACCGGCAATCTCCATTGCATCTCAAACCCGGAGGAGCCCGTCATTGGCTACATCATAGTCAGCCCGGTTTATGAAAGACGGATTTTTATTGACCGGGCCGAAGTTTCGGGATGGAACTTCCAGCTTCCGTGCTCGATGGGCTTTGCCTACAACACGCGGGATAGCATAAGGGCGGTCTTCGAAGGAGGTGCCAATATACCGGCGGACGCCGTTTGGGAGGATGGCAGAACAACCGGTTACTTTTATTCAACCAACCAGTGTATGGACTGCCGGATCACCGGGAGCAGCGTTAAACCCGATTTCTGGTAATATGATTTTTAATAAGATGCTTGACTCGTTATCTGGTTTCGCCCGGCAGGTTATCCTGATCTTCGGCTTCGTTCTCACGACTGCTCACGGATCTGCGCAAACGGATCCCCTTTCGGAGATCACCCAAAAATTCGATACTCACCGAAAGGCCCGCCTGCAGGAAAAGCTCTTCCTTCACACGGACAAAGGCTTTTACCTGGCCGGGGAGATCATGTGGTTCAAGGTCTATTCCGTTGACGGAACCTTTCACCGGCCGCTCGACCTGAGTAAGGTGTGCTATGTGGAGGTTCTCAATATGGATAACAAGCCGGTATTGCAGGCAAAGATTCAACTCCTGGACGGATCCGGGAACGGTTCGTTCTTTTTGCCGTTGACGCTTGCCTCCGGCTCATACCTGATCACAGCCTACACCTCCTGGATGAAGAACTCCCCCGAGCAATACTTCTTTAGGAAGCAGGTCATGGTAATCAATTCGCTGATGCCAGGCGAAAAGACCGATAGGCCCGCCAAAAGAGAATACGACATCCAATTTTTTCCGGAGGGCGGAAACCTGGTTCAGGGTATCCGCAGTAAGGTAGCATTCCGGGCAGTTAACGAAGAAGGCCGCGGGATAGACTTCAGAGGCTATGTCGTGGATCAGCAGAAGGACACCGTTTCCTCGTTTGCCTCCCTGCGTTTCGGCATCGGCAGCTTTACATTCACGCCGCAACCAGGCGCGGCATACAAGGCCATACTCAGACTTCCGGACGGCGAAATCATTGTAAAGGACCTGCCTGTATCCTATCCTTCAGGATATGTAATGAGCCTGAACGAACGCCCGGACCGGCAGGTTGAGGTAAACGTCCGGTCGGCAGGCATGCAGCAGGACAGCGCAGTTTACCTTTTTATTCACACCCGGCAGCAGATGGTCCTTGGAGAAAAACTCCGATTACAGCAGGGTGCAGCAAGCTTCATAATAAACCGCGATTATCTCCGGGGCGGGATCTCACATTTCACGGTATTCAATCAGGACGGAAAGCCATTGGCCGAGCGCCTGTTTTTCAAACGACCCGTCCAGGGAATCGTACTGGACGTTTCGACCGATCAGCCGGTGTATGGCACCAGAAAGAAGGTGACCGTAGATATCCGGGTTCCGGACACAACGAAGCTAGGCCGACATGCCGACCTTTCGATGTCGGTGTATGACGCAAGCATACCCGCCCAGCCGACCGAGAATGATATTTTCAGCTATGTATGGCTAACCGCAGATCTGAAGGGCCAAGTCGAATCACCGGAATCTTATGTCTATGACCAAAGCCCGAACTCCGGCCAGGCCCTGGACAACCTGATGCTGACCCATGGATGGCGGCGTTTCCGGTGGGAGGATATCCTGCAGGGGAAGGGCGCGTCCGTGCAGTATCTGCCTGAAAACCTGGGACACATTATTCAGGGCAGGGTGATCACCAAACGGACCGGTGCTGGCGCCGAAGGCGTGGTCGCCTACCTCTCGGTACCTGGAAAGCGAGTCCAGCTTTACACGTCGAAAAGCGGGCCTGACGGAAAGATCAGCTTTGTTACCAGGGATTTCTACGGCCCCGGTGATATCGTCGTCCAGACAAATGCACCCCAGGACAGCTTGTATGAGGTACTGATCGATCTACCGTTCCGGAAACCGGCGGACGAGCCGGCACTGCCTGCTGTCCGGTCTTCTTCTATACCGGCCGACTTGCTGGTGAATCAGAGCATCAACATGCAGGTGCAGCATATCTTCTCAGGAACCCGGATGATGAATTTCATTACTCCGGCAGTCGACAGTACGGCATTTTACGGGCCGCCCGATAAACGGTACCGGCTTGCTGACTTTGTGAAGTTCAGAACCATGGAAGAGGTTTTGCGGGAGTACGTGGTAGAGGTCGTAGTAAGACGAAACCGGGGCATTTATAGGCTGTGGGTGCCCGTTATCGACTACGACGGAGACGTTAAGATGAAGGCTCCTACCCTGTTCCTGGACGGCGTGCCGATATTTGACCGGGGCAACAAGATCATTGCTTTCGACCCGGCCAGGCTGGAATCGATCGAAGTTTCCGAAAAGACGTCTTACCTGGGGCCGGCGACCTTTACCAGCATCGTCAACTTCAGGACGCAAAAAGGCGACCTCGGCGGCTTCGACCTCGGTTCAAATGCAAGTATCCTGGGCTATGAGGGATTGCAGCTGTCCCGCGAATTCTATGCTCCGAGATACGATTTGGTCGCCGAATCATCTGCCCATCAACCGGATTTCCGGAACGTACTGTACTGGTCTCCGGAAATCAGGACGGATAAGGACGGAAATGCCACGGTAAGCTTTTACACCTCAGATCAGGCAGGCAAATATAAGATCACTATCAACGGAATAACCAGTGAAGGAGAGGCGCTCAGCAAGTCGGTACTGTTCGAGGTCAGATAAGATGAGGCGTCCGGTCCTGGTCCCGATCTGGCAAATTTCCCGGCAAAAAGGTTCCGGTCAAACCTCGAAAACCACGGATTCCGGAGCGGCCCTGAGTTTGACGAGCGTGGTCTGCAGCGCCTCGACCATGGCGGGCGGGCCGCACAGGTAAAAATGCCGGCTGAAATCCTCGATGTGGCTGGTCAGGAACTGCTCATTGATATAGCCCTGGTGAAATTTGCTGGTTGGCTGATCGGTAACCGTAAAAACGGCGTCAGCGCCCAGCATGGCAGTCAGTTCGTCCCGCAAAATGATATCGGCTTCCGTCTTGTTCGAAAAGAACAGCTTGCTGCCGGCCAGCTTATCCTCCTTCTTTAGCTGCCTGAAGATAGCCAGGAACGGAGTTATGCCGGCACCGCCGGCAATAAAATATCCGGGTCCCTTATAGGAAATGGCGCCCCACGGGTCATCAATGATCAGCTCGTCGCCTGCTTTCAGGCGATCCAGCTCATGGGTAACACCTTCATGATCCCGGTAAGACTTTATGGTTAATTCCAGGAAGGGATCCTCATTGAGCGATGTAAAGGTAAACGGCCTTTTCTCCTGCTCAAGGCCGGGCTTGCTGACCGAGACGTCAGTAGCCTGGCCGGGAACGTAAGCGTACTGTTCCGGCTTCTCACACCGGAACCGTTTTACGTCAGGTGTCAGGGTCTTGATTTCAAGAATGCTGATTTTGTGCTCCATGCCGATAATTTTTCTTTGGGCGGATTGCGATCACTCATTTGCCGCTTACCTTAAGACACTGATCCGGTATGCCAAAAGCGGCCATATGGTATCCTTCTTTATGGAGTGTGGAGGCGCTGGAAAGGTTACAGCATCATTAATTTAATCAAATTATTATTGCTAAATTAAAGTAGTCAATTGGCTAAGACCAAGATTGCACAAAGATGAATCACATTGGCGATTTTGTGCAGCCATCGCATCTGCACGATAATGAAAGCGTGGAACTCCTGATGCATACTATTGAGAGCGTTACAGGCCTGGGCTCATACCTCGTAGACTTAGGTTCGAACCGGATTTCGCTCTCGGAGGGCATGTACAGACTCCTCGGAGAAGACAGGAATTCCGTGGAACCGGACCCCGATTTCTTCGATTCCCGATCGGATCCTGACGATATTGAAAAGATACGTCTGGCGCTTGAGCAGGCGCGAAAAGACAAGCGCCCGTACCACTACACCCGCCGCATCAGGCGTAATGACGGCGAATGGAGGACGCTGGAATGTCACGGCCGGATAATTACCAATGTCGAAGGAAATGCTGTGAAACTATTTGGCGTCGTCCAGGATATCACGGAAAGGATAACAGCCGAACAGCCACCGGGCAAAGGCGAGAGACTGCTGCAAGCCACCATGGACAGTTCCCTGGATATGATACAGGTATGGTCTGCGGTGCGAAACGAGCAGGGAGAGATCACCGACTTTCTATGCGTATTGACCAACAAAAAATCTGAGGAGTTTTATGGAGACGTAGTGGGAAAAAGTCTTTTGATCTGCAATCCGGGAGGATCCGGCATCTTCGACATATTTAAGCGGGTAGTCGAAACCGGCATTCCGGACCAGCGCGAACGGTACTTCACGCATGAAAAGTTTAGCGGCTGGTATTACCAGTCAACGGTAAACCTGAACGACGGTGTTGTCACCACCATCTCCGACATTACTGCACGAAAAAGGACAGAGAACGAATTAGCGGAAAGCAAGGCTCTGCTTCAGGACATCATAGATGCCCCCAACATCGCCATCGCTGTACTTAGAGCCGTTAGAAATGAACAGGGTGAAATCGTAGACTTCATTCATGACTACATCAACCGGGCAAGCCTGGACCTGCTTGGAGGAGAAGATTTTACGGGAAAGTTTTTTTCTGCACATGGCGAAAATGCGCGCATGCAGATGCCGCGGCTGACCGAGGCCCTTGAAACCGGCCATGGTAATCAATATATCCGGGAGGCTGATTTCCGGGGACGTAAAGTTTTTTTTGCCATTACCAATACCCCCTTGGATGATTACCGTCTGGTCCATACCTGTGAAGATGTGACAGATCGCCGGAGCGCCGAGGAACAAATCCGGACAGCGAACGAACGCTTACAAGCTATGCTCGATGGCTCGTTGTATTACACCCAGGCCTTCCGGGCCATAAGAGATGAATCCGGAACCATCGTCGACTTCGAGTGGGTTTTTACGAACCGAAAGTGGAACCTGCTCTATGGAAATGCAATCGGAAAAAAGATGCTGCAGCAAAACCCCGCAGTGGTAGAAACAGGCTTGTTCGACAGTTATGTAAAGGTGGTTGAAACCGGCGAACCGGTCGATGCGGAGTTCTACTATTCGCACGAGCAGTTCCATCACCAGTGGTTTCATCATACGGTGGTGAAGATGGGGGACGGCGTCGTGATCAACACGGAAGACATTACGCAAAGGAAAATGGCGGAGCAGGAAATCATAGACAAACAGGCATTACTGGAATCGGTACTGAACAATACGGAAAGCTGCATCATGCTTTTGAAACCGATCAGGGACGAGCTCGGGGCCATCATCGATTTTGAATATGTATACACCAACGACCGAACACTGGAATCGGTGAACCGGCAAACACTTGCCGGTAAGACAATAACCGGGGTGTTTCCGGAATTAAAGGAATCGGAACTCCTGAAAAAATATGCACGGGTTGCCGAAACAGGTGAAAGTCTCAAAGAGGAAATCGACATTCTTCCGTACGGGTTTCCGGTGTGGGCGCAGGTTTTTGCCCAGAGGTTCGGCGATGGTATACTGGTAACCTACTTCGACATCACGGAACGGAAAATTACAGAATCAAAGCTCCGGAGTATCGAAGAGGAGCAGCAGAAGGCCATCCTCAACGCCGTCATGGAGACGCAGGAGGAAGAACGAAGACGTACGGCTGAAGTTTTACATAACGAGTTCGGCCAGTTGCTGATTGCCACGAAGTTCAGTATTCGGAACAGCTCAAGGGAAGCGGAACGTTTACTGGATACCGCGGTTGAATTAGTGCGCGGAATATCGGGTGAACTGATGCCGCAAACGCTTCAGGACTTCGGGCTTGAAACCGCATTGAAAGACCTTTTTAAATCCAAGCTAGGCGATGCCAAAATGAGGTATACGCTGCAGATAAGCGGCCTGAGGCCAAGAATCAGTCCGGCCATGGAGATCGCTGTCTTTCGGATCCTGCAGGAAATCGTAAACAATATTGTCAAGCATTCCAAAGCAAGCTTTGTAACCGCAGAGATCCGCGCAGGAACAAAAAAGGTTGAAGTTCGGATAACAGACGATGGCATCGGAATGTCCGATGTAGAAGGGAAAAGAGAAAAGAAGAGCTTCGGACTGAGCTATATTTTCAACAGGGTGCACTTGTTAAAGGGCCGAATAGAAGTGAACTCGAAGGTGAATGAGGGAACCAGCTTCTGCATAATCATTCCGCTCACGAATGATTCCAAGAATTAAATGCCATCCGCGCTCTTATCTGAGTCTGCCAAATAGCGGCCGGAACACGAACTGGTCAGACCAGCTGAACCTTCCCAAGGGAACTGCACAATGTTCCTGAAACAGGGCGGCCAGCGCCCCCCGCTGATCCGGAAAGCAATGGATTTGTGATAGCGCTCATTTCTGTTTGTGCGTGGCCCGGTATGCCGTGGTATAGGGATGTTCAACGGCTGTATTTTCCTTGAGGATATGCATGACGGTCCATCCCCCGGCCTTCAGGCAATCGGATATTATCGCCCGGTGGCAGCGCCACCACAGGGCCTCTGAGCACATATACGCGACACGGCGATGGATGGCGACTTCCTTCAGTTCGCTAAGTGCCGACCTGAAGTCAAGGGTTTCTGCATAATCTGCGCAACCCCGGAACGCTTCATTCCGCCAGATGGTGTTTCCGGAGTCCGGCTTAGGCTTTCTCCTGCCGCCCAGGGCAGGCTGAGGCAGATAGGTGATTCCGGATTCGGCAAGATACTGTTCTAACGCATCCACATTGAATTGGGGGTACTTTCTGGATCCGGGAAACCTCCTGACATCGGCAAGCACTTCGACATCAAAAGATACGAGCGCTGCAGGAACCCCTGCCGCGTTCTGGTAGAATGACCGATCGTCCAGATTATTTTGTCCTCTGCTTGTTGAGCCATGACCACACGCCTATGACCAGACAACATGGACAACGTGGAAACGTTTGTAAGAGCAGGTTCGAATCGCCAGGCTGGAAGTCAGGTTAGGCGGGCTCTGATCGATCAGGTTCTGACCGCGGTAACAGGTCCCCGGATCAGCCGGGGAACCAGTACATGCAGTCATTTTCCGGCAGGAAAAAGTCGAAGGCTATTAATTATTCCAGGGGCGTCTTGATAATGACATCAGTCTGACTTTTCCCTTCTAAACTGATCTCCTCCCCGCTTAGCCAGAGCTTTTCATACCCGATGGATCCTTCTGTTTTCCTGATTTTGACCTGGATGGTATCAGGGGCGTAACCCTCATACTCCAGAATGTTGGTCGATATCTCACCATTGGCAACATCGTGGTTCAAAAAGACTTCCACGACATACTCGTTCGACGAATGATCCTTATGAATAAATAAGCCTTTCGGAAAATCCAGGTTCTCCTTGAAAAATTCAACTTTTTGGTTATCCACCATATAATAAAGCCTGGTATTGGCCATATTAATCTGTCCCGCATTAGCGGGATTTAACAAGTCTGTCCCTTGGGGAGACCTCATTTTCAGGTACACTTTAGACATCAGCGAATCGTTGCCTTGAGCATCGTCCTTCTTACAGGCGTGCAGCCCGATAAGTAGAGTAAACATCAATAAAATTCGAATTTTCATAACTGTGAAATTGTGATTTATGGATCTTATTATTGGCTATGCATAGTTAATTGTCGGCGTCTACGGGCTTACTGGCCGCCGTCTGCAGCCTGCCCATGATTGTCAATATTAACCTGCGTCTTACACCAGGACAGTATTTCCGGATAAAGGTCCATAACCTTCGTTTCTGCCTTGTCCTTTCTCAGCGAAAGAAGCGCCTGGTTGAACTCCCGGAACCTGGTAAAACCTCTCCGATCGGTCATGAGCTTTTCCCGGTTTGCGATGACAAATGCTGCAGTCTCCGGGTCATAGGTTTCGGCAACCCACAGACAAAAGAGCGCATGTGTCATGTATTCATTGAAAACGGGTACCGGGCTGGCATACCAATTCGTTTTGCTGTCTGCCCAGACGCCTCTGTCAGCAAAAATGCTGTCGATTTGCTTTTTGTATCCGTTTGAAACAGGGTTTACGTAATTATGGTCAATTTCAGTGAATACGACACCCGACATAAGGCCTTGTTTCTGCCTTTCATTCAATGCCGGGTCCTTGTCATATCTGTCGGCACCGCAAATGAACATGACCGACTCCCGGAACCATTCACTTCGCTCATAATTATAATTTGTAAAGTTCTGGGTGCTGTGCGATCCCCCGATCAATGGCGAAAAAACGATTTTGTAGGATTGAAATTTGCGTTTGGGAAATTCGCGTTCAAGCCAGCTCCACATATTCCGTACAGGCATCAGTTCTTTTTGACGCTCGATCTGCTGAGCATAATAGCTCCGGTTGGCCCGGTAAAATTTCCGGTAGTCCGATTGCTTAGCGAAATCCTGAACGAGGGGCAGCAATTCCAGAAAGAGACTGGTGTAGTTGTCCCAGTCATCCCCCATCACGTAAAAATAAGGTCCCTCATATACCAGTTCATCCCCTTTGAAATTAAAGGTGAAACTGTTCTCCCGGAAATCATAGTATTTTTTCGAGTAGGCATCAGCCGGAAAATCAAGTTTTTTGAAGACCGGATGATCCATGTATGGCTTAAAGTAGTTAACTACTTTCTGGTAATAAGCGCCCTCCTTATTCAGGTCGGTCGCGCGTTGTCCAGACGGGGAAAGCATCCATATGACATTGGCCAGTTCATAAACTTCCGGTATTTCGATTTGTGAAGCACCGTAATTTCCTTCCATATATTTCGGGCTGAAATAAGAATACACGCCATTAAAGTGCAGGCGGTAAATCACCTTTCTTTCTCCTATCTGAATCGGAATGTAATGAACCTGCCAGTATGGAAAATTCTTATACGGAATGTGAACTGAATCCTTGTCGAAATAAATGGTTGCAGCCAGACCCGGAAAGCCGTCTGTGCCCGAATCCACGGTATCCCGCTTGGTTATTTTAACAGGATAGCGTTCCCCGCCGTACGAGTATTTCACATGAAAGGTATCCCGGTCCAGCTTGAACGTTTTCGGATATTCAGCCTCTGTACTTTGTGGGTAAGCAACATATGGCAGGCTTAGCAGTGAAAAGAATAGCGCAAAATATCCGACCTTTTTGAATTGCATGATGACGGTTATATCTTACAATACAAGATATAACAATTTTTAATTAATGGTAAAATATTCCGTATTAAAACGTAAGAGGGCTTTTGGCCCTTATCGGGGCTGAAAAACCCGATAACTTCCCCGAAAGGTCGATGAAATTTGCGTACGAAAGTATCGGAACCTTCCCAAGCATTCGCGAAATGCGGAAATTCAAACAAAAAGATTCGATCCGGTATGGCACACCAATACCTGATCTACATGCACGACTTCGGCTTGTTCAGATTCCGAAAGCATCGCGCCAGGCTGATAGGCTATAGTTAAGGGGCGGACATCCCCCGAATACCAGATAAAAATTCAAGGAATTTCCGTTTAATCATAAACCCATACCCCAGCGGAGCCGGGCGGACCTGCAGTGATGTACCGCAATCTTCGAATTAACGGGTATACGCGATGTTCCTGATACCGGAAAATTGCTGCTGCCTATTTCGAAGCCATCGAGCGGAAAAACCAAGGTTTGAGCAGTTCTGCCGTGATCATATAGGCCAGCACGATGCCGATCAGGGCAACGGCCTGAGCCTGATGCGCAAGCGTAAGGCTTAGAACGCTTGCCAGCGGGGACAGCGGAAGCCAGGCAGTGATAACCAGGGCCAGCAACGCAATTGACAAAAGCAGAGCTCCCGGTTTACTGCGGAACAGCGGCTTTCGGGTCCGGATTACGAAAATGATGATCAGGTCGGTGGCAATGGACTCCAGGCTTGCCGACGCGAGGTTCACGATAACTGAACTGTAGTTTAGTGCGTTCTCCTGAGAAGGATACAGGTTAAAGGCAGCGTAATTAGATGTTTAGGGCTTCTTGTTTAACAGGAAGCCGAAATGATTCTTGTTGCTATCTGCAAAACTGCACCGCTCGTTCACCGGCTGCGCAGACTGGATAACTGGTCCTATCTACTGCGGGTGAACAAGCTAATATCTCCTATTCGCTTTTGATCATTTCATCCAACCGGAGCCATTTCCGCAATTTCCCGTTCATCCTCCGGGAAACAGCCAGACGGTACGAGCTCAACTTCCCGGCACATGTTGGTTGCAGCGATCAGGCTGGTTCAGGATACTGATTATTGATCTGTTTCTTCGGCGACCTGGCAGACGTTTTTCGAGGGGTTCCGGAGCACGATCTTCGCATTTTTGCTGGCAGGGCAACGCCTAGGGTATAGTCAGGTCATGCATAGACGGAAAAAATGAAGCCGTCGCAGGGGTTCCGGACGGCTATGGAAGGCTATGACTACAAGGCTGGGATCGCCTTCACTTGCCTGAAGGCTAATTGCTGGCTATCTGTTTGGTTTGCGGTTCCTTCTGGAAAAATTTATTGATCTGAGTTATTTTCCAATTTCGGTTTTCCTGTTCAAGGGTCAGGAACTCGGATATGACGTGCTCAGGAAAAACGAAGTCAACCTGAACCATGACCATCCCATCATTCTCGGCCAGCACCCTGGACGAACCGGAACAGGGCAGCTGAACGCCGTCAGTAGCCTTCATCATTTTGAGTACATCTTCAGCTGAAAAGCTGAAGGCCATCTGAGCCCGGGGCAGCTTTTCAACAGCCTGCTGACTCAGGATACCCTTCATCGTCTTATAATCTGTATTAATCCGACTTTCAATAAACGCATTTACTACTTCATTATACGTCGGATTCTTGGGAGCAGCCTCGACTAATGGCCCCACGCCCAGCATGGCTGCCAAAAGGATGATTCGTACATAATTCATGCACAAATATGCTGTGAATCAAGTCGTTAAAATATAACAATCTCACCCTTTAGATCTCGTAACGAAATTGATATGAAAGGATCGCCGGCCCTGAACGACCCTTCCGGTAACCGATTAGCCCGGCATACGAGTACGACTGATCGGTTTCGGCATATTACCTGAGGTGCGGTTGGCAGATCACGGCTTCAGGTCGAACCGGACATAATCCGGATCCCTAGGAAGGGAGCCCTCACATCAAAAAGAGCGAAACTTACCTTCATCGCCAGGACTAGTTAAGGTGCTTCACGATAAACTCAGCATCCTTTCCTACGCCTCCCAGAAGTCCTGAAAACCTGCTGTACATCCATGGCAGTCCCAGAAAGTATAACCCTTCCAGGCGGGTTACCCCCCTGAGCTGTTCAGGATATCCCGCTTCATTGAATATGTCTGCATTAATCCAGGAGAAATCCGGCTTAAAGCCAGTGGCCCAGATAATGTTTTGTATGGATCCCAGCGTGGCGTCTTCGCAGGAAATCTCGGTACCGGTACCTCCAAGCGTCCTTCCGACCCGGCAAAATCCGGGATCATCGAACAACCTTTTCAGGTTCGTTCCCATCACTGGCTCGGGTCTGTTCCTGAGCCATTTCCCCACCCGCGAAGTAATAGAGGCAGAAGCTAACCCACATCCGAACACAACGAATTGCGTTAACTTGTTATTAGGCATCGCTTTCAGTGTGCCGCCAAATGAGAAGTAGACTTTCCCAGACTCGCCTAATATCTCCTCTGCGATCTGTACGCCTGAATTACCGCCCCCAACAACGAGAGTGTCCCCCACTCTCAACTGCGAAGGCCGCTTATAATCACTGCTGTGAACCTGTAAGATAGAAGTACTAAGCTGATCGCTGAACGATGGCATGAAGGGCCTCTGAAATGCGCCGGCGCATACGATAACGTTTTTTGCCCTCAGCAGGCCTCCTGTTGTGGACACCAGGAAAAGACCATCGGCCTTATCAACGGAAATAACCCGGGTGTCAAACAACACCGGCATCCTGAACAACGAGACGTATTCCTTTAAGTATTCGACGACTTCATCCTTGGTGGGAAAGCGATCCGGATTCCCGGGGAATCGCAAACCCGGCAAACTATTATAGCGAGCACTGGTAAACAGGGTAAGCGAGTCATATCGGTTTTTCCATGAATAACCGGCTTCCGGGGCGGCATCCACAATCAGAAAATCCTTCTCCCGCCGCTGTAAATAGTACGCAGCTGCCAGGCCGGCCTGGCCACCGCCGATCACTATCGTATTGAAATATTCTTTAACTGGTATAACGGGCATATTTCATTATTTGAATTGATTTACAAACATCTTCTCCATCGAATGATAGCGGTGGATAGGCCATCAGTAATGGAGACGTCAGTGTCCAAAATTAGCCGAACCGGTCAGCTGCCCTGATACATGATTACTGATTATTTTTATAAAATTCTCGCCTTACCTTTCAGATATAATCCGAAGTATATTCAGGCATCGGAGGACCGGAAAGATCAGACCTGAGGGAGTGGCCTGGTCATCAACCTGTTTTTCCCCGCCCATAAAGCACTCTGAATAACAAAACGCCGGCTCAGCTAAGCTCAACCAGCGTTAGGAAACACTACGGGCCTGATCACCAACCTCAGATGATCCTGAAATTCCTGTCTTCCGGAGGATCAATTACGTGATCTCACCATTCTTAGGATATTGCTCTATATACTGCCGACTTTTTCGACCACCAAAACCCTCGCTACTCCTCTGGGATGGGCTGAATGTGCCTCACCATGGTCTGCATAGAACGTGTCTCCTTGTCGCAGTTCGACCACTTTCTCCAACCCGTCTTCCCGGTAGTACATATCCACGGTTCCATCCAGCACGGACAGAACCTCGTCACCATCATTAATGTGACACTGAAATGGCGCGTCTGCCCAGTGGATTTTGACGGCAATGTCGTTCATCACGGCTACTTTTAATGAATCCCACGCAGTTCCGCCGGTGAATTCATTCGATCTGATAACTTTCATACAGCAAAAGTAGCATCGCATCGGGTCCGAATCCGGCCAGTATCCGGTCAGATCAGGCCAACTTTCGGAGCTTGCTTAAAGACAGGTCACTATGCCTGTCCCAGATCCGCCGAAGCTGTCGCTCCGATTTGAGACCACACATCGCGGCTATTTGCTCAACCGAAAGGCCAGGATTTGAAAGGATCATTCTGGCTTTTTCTACCCTGAGACGCTCAGTATACTGGCTTAGTGTAACCCCGGTAAGCTTCTTAAAAACACGGGTCAGATTTCTTTCACTCATGTTCGCAATCATTGAAAGGTCACCGATGGTATAGTCTTTATCCAGGTTGTGATTGAGCCAGTCCTGCACCCGATGAATATCGCGGTTGAAATGTGAACGATATTGCAGGTAAACACTTTCCTGACCACTGGCGCCATTTCGTCTTAAATATACGATCATCTCTTTAGCTATTTCAGCGGACACCAACGGGCCGTTCCTTTCTTCCAGAATGCTAAGTGCAAGATCAATCCCTGAAGTTACCCCGGCACTGGTCAGTATCTTCCGGTCCTCCTTGAATATAACGTTTTCAACCAGCTTAATTTGTGGAAAATCAGCCTTAAGCCGGTCGAGTAACTTCCAGTGGGTGGTACATGCCCTATCGGCGAGAAGGCCGGACTGTGCTAATAAAAAGGTCCCCGTACAGATGGCCGCAATAGTCACCCCTTTGGCATACTGACCTTTCAGCCAGGAAAACAGTGCGACTTTCCTTGTCTTAAAATCGGGGGTTTCTGTTTCAGAAAGCGAAATACCGGGAATAAATATGATGTCTTCCGGGCCCGGGTCGGCACTACAGAAGTCCTTCAAACTTTTCAGCTCAAGGTCTTGAGCCGTTGTCACCGTTTGGGAAATGGAAAGATATTCAAGCCGGTATGGGCAATTCAGCAGACCGGCTTCGTAAAATACATGGGCCGGCCCTGCAAAATCAAGTATATGAACCTGAGGAAGTAATATAAAATAGACGGTGCACATCTCAAATAAACAAGTTTATCATTCCCTTCAGCGCCGGAGCGCGCGATAAATCACCGGTGTAGTATATACACACTTTCGCCAGAAATAATATACATCTCTCCGGGAATTTTATAAAGAAGGCCGGACTCCCGGACCGTACTTTTGGCGCATTAAATCTCTCAAGGGTAAGAAATTAAAATTAAAAAAATGAACCGAAAATTACGCCTTCTCGCCTTTCTTTTGCCGGCCTTGCTGACGCTGGCCCCGATGCTTGCTGAGGCGCAGGTCAGGAAAACCAGTATGGTGACCCTAAGCGGGTACGTGAAAGACTTGTCGAATTCAGAAACCCTACCCGGGGCTGTTGTGACCATAAAGGGAACTGATTTGAAAGTCACCGCCAATTCATACGGCTTTTACTCCCTCACCCTCACTCCCGGCGTCTACACTGCTGAAAGCCGGTACATCGGGTACAACACCAAAGTAACCACGATCGATCTGAACCGGGATAAAACGGTAAACTTCGATATGGCGGTGGCATCAACGGTCATCAAGGAAGTGGTCATTTCAGCAGAAAAGACCAACCAGAATATTCAGCACACGCAGATGGGTGCGGTTTCGGTCTCCGTAAAATCGATCAAACAAGTACCGGCATTACTTGGGGAGGCTGATGTGGTAAGAACGATCCAGCTTCTGCCCGGGGTAAGTACCGTAGGTGAGGGCGCTCCGGGATTCAACGTACGGGGCGGCGGAATTGATCAGAACCTCATCCTGCTTGATGAAGCGCCCGTATATAACGGCTCCCATCTCCTTGGTTTCTTTTCGGTATTCAATCCGGATGCAGTGAAAGATTTGACCCTGATGAAGAGTGAAATGCCGGCACGTTTCGGCGGCCGCCTCTCATCCCTGCTTGATGTCCGGATGAAGGAAGGAAACTCCAAGGACTATGCTTTTGCAGGAGGCATCGGTACGATTTCAAGCCGCTTTCTGGCTGAAGGTCCCATCAAGAAAGAGAAAAGTTCATTCATCCTGGCCGGTAGAAGATCGTACGCAGACCTGTTCCTGAAATTATCGCCGGACAGCGCCCTGAACGACACCAGGGTCTACTTTTACGACCTTACTGGTAAGCTCAATTTCTCATTATCAGGAAAAGACAAGCTGTTCATTTCCAGCTATGCCGGGCGGGATGTAAACAAGATGGGCGATGAAATGAATATGGACTGGGGAAACAGAACAACAACTGCCCGCTGGAACCATGTCTACAATTCCAAATTATTCTCCAATTTATCAGCCATCTACTCCGATTATACCTATATGCTCGGAACATCCGGGGACGATGCAACTTCTTTCGAATGGAAGGCCAATATCCTCGATTATACACTGAAGAACACCTGGAGCTGGTACCTGAACCCGTCGAACACCATCTTCTTTGGGGCAGAAGCTACACGTCATGATTTTAGTCCGGGAAGAGCCCGGCCAACCGGAAGCAACTCCGCCTTCAATGAGGTATACATGCCGCGCCAGAGGGCATATGACTATGCTGCGTTCTGGGATCATGAAATGACGCTTAGCAACCTGCTTTCTTTCCAATACGGATTCCGGTATGCTGCGTTTCAGAATGTAAGTGCAGGAAACACGACGGTTTTCGACTACATCGGAGAGAATGGCCGCCGCAAGCTTCCGGTCAACCCCAGGACATTCAAAAACGGTGAAACCATCCGTTGGTATCAGAACCTCGAGCCACGGGCTACCGTAAAGGTGCAAACTTCTCCGGGCTCTGCGGTAAAGGCAAGCTATACCCGAACCGTACAGAACCTGCATTATGTGAGCAATACCATGGCGGCTACTCCGCTGGACATCTACATCCCAAGCTCCTCGAACGTCAGACCTCAGCTGGCCGACCAGTTTTCAGCAGGATATTTCTATGCAGCCCCTGAAAACATCTGGGAAGCATCGGCTGAGGTATATTACCGGGATCTGAAAAACCAGATCGATTTCATCTCCGGCGCCGAACTCTTACTGAACCGCAATCTTGAAGGCGATATGTTATTCGGGAAGGGCCGGGCCTATGGATCCGAACTGTTCGTCAGAAAGAATGCGGGGCGGCTGAACGGATGGCTTAGCTACACGCTCAGCCGCACGGAGCGCAAGTTTGACGGAATCAGTAACAACCAATACTTCCCGGCGAAATATGACAAGACCCATTCACTGGCGCTGGTCGGTATCTACGAGCTTCGTCCACGGACCCTGCTTTCCGCCACCTTCAGTCTTGCTACCGGAACCCCGGTTACGTTGCCTGACTCCCGTTTCGACTTCGATGGCTACCCGGTACAGTATAATTCGTCAAACGCCAGGAATGGATTCAGACAGCCTTCCTACCACCGCCTGGATATTTCTGCCACTTTCAAGGGGAAGACCGTTCCTGACCGGAAATACACCAGCGAGTTTGTAGTAGGTCTCTATAATGCCCTGGGGCGGAAGAATCCCTACTCCCTGTACTTCCGTCAAAACGAAGATATTCAGACCGAAACAGAAGCAGTAAGATATGCGGTGATTGGCACTGTCGTACCTTCTGTAACATGGAATTTCAAATTTTAACAGCTAAAGGAATACAAAATGAAAAGATATCTAATTCTCCTGTTCACCATAGTCGTTTTCGCTTCATGTGAAGATGTCATCGATATGGAAGTCCAAAAAGGAAAAGATGCCCTTGTTGTCGAAGGTTGGATCACCGATCAACCATCAGGTAACTTTGTAAAGCTTTACTACACGGTACCCTACTTCGACCGGCCGGAATATGAGGCGGTTCGCAATGCTATCGTGCAGGTATCCGATGATGCCGGCAATACCGAAACCTTACTGGAAACCGAACCCGGGAAATATGCGATAAGCCAGCTGACCGGTGAGGTAGGAAAAACCTATACCCTTAAGATTGAGACGCCCCAGGGTAAATATCAGGCGACTGCCAACATGCAGCGGCTCAGCTGGGACATTGATTCGGTGACCTATGAGTATAAGAAAAAGTCAATGATGACCGAAAAGGAAGGGTACTATCCGAAGCTGTATGGTAAGGAGCAGACCGGATCAGGAGACTTTCTGCTGTTAAAAATGACCAGGAATGGCGTGCCGTTAAAAAAAGGGATCGAGCTGAATCTCTTTAGTGACGAATTCGTTGACGGGAACTACATCAATGCCGCTGCGCCGTTTATCGATGAGCCGTTCAGGAAGGATGATGTGATCCGTTATGAATTCTGGTCCCTGACCGATGACGCTTTCCGGTTTTATTCCGACCTCAAGTCACAGATGAATAACGGCGGAATGTTTGCCTCGCCCAATAACAATACACGGACTAACCTTATTAAGACTGAGCCGGGTTCGCTGGATGTGGTCGGATATTTCGGAGCCTCAAAGGTCATGGTCATCGAAGATTCTGTAAAATAAAGCGCACCGCTTTGCAAAGCCGGGATACTCCGTATGGGTGTCCCGGCTTTTCCTTTTAAGAAATTTTATAAGTCTTACCGATCGTTCTGTAAAGCCCCCTGACCTGCTGAAGGTAAATTTGCAACATCACCAGTTACCAGTTATGCTTTACTCGATTACAAAACAAGATCACCTTCCCTCTCTGGCACCGGTCCCAGATCTGGTCATCCGGCAGTCTGAAGACCCCGAATTATTAGCCGGGATTGCCGGGTCAACATCCGATGAGGTCAAAGCGCGTTTCGCAAACCACAATCGCGCATATGTTGCCTTCTTTAAAGGCAGTCCGGCAGCATTTGGATGGCTGGCTCTTGAGAAAGCCCGGATAGGTGAGCTTAATCACGAATTTATTCTGCCGGCGCAGCATGGATATTTATGGAACTTCAGGACGCTTCCTGAATTCAAAGGAAAGGGCATATACCCACAGTTGCTGCAGTTCATTATTAATGACAACCAGGCCGCAGTCAGGAGTTACTGGATTATGCATGCACCCGAGAATGCGGCATCGAAACGCGGTATCGAGAAAGCCGGCTTCGTCTTTAAGGCCGATGTTTCGTTACTGGACGCGGAAAAAGTCATCTGCAAAGCCGAAGAACATCTCGAAGGTGAGATCATTAAGCAAACCTTCGGTTTTACACCGGTGGAGGGCAGTTTAGCATCATGCTGGAATTGCAGCAATCCATACATCAAGAACAGGACGGCGTGCTGCTGTACCGCAAAAGGAACAGATTGCTCATTGAATGAGGTCACAGCAATCCATTAGCGTTTCCCCTTTTTGCGGAAAAAAAGGGCTGTTCAGGAAAAATAATTACCGGTTCCTCTGCGTCAGGATCCTTTATAAGCTCACGCGCGAAATTCTCCGAATTAATCTATAGACGGCCGCAAATGACGGGCGCTTCGGCGCGAGCCAGTTTACGGTGCGCAGCAACGAAGTTAATAGTTGCTGTTCTTCGGAGCGGCTCGACCACCAACATGCTGATTCAAGGGATTTACCGAAGCAGGATCGTATCCGGTTACCCAGCCTGAAACTTCAGAACAAACCTGGAGCCGGTTGTTTCAGACCGAAAAAGCGCTGTTAACCCTTTTCCGGATGATCTTTTCGCCCGCCATGGGGCGCACTTCCGGTTTGAAACCATGGCTGCTGTAGGACCCATGCAGTTTGGATCCGGAATTTGTGGGACCATGTTGAATATGAATTATGGAAAAAGCAGCAGCTGCCATGCCTGAAGAATGACACCTGCATTCATCTCCGTCTGTGGATCGTTCCGCCTCCCGCCCGTGTATTGCAGATCATCAAAACCTAATTGAAAAATCGACAAGTACCAGGGCTGACCTGTTACCTGATTTAATCACGATCGTTTAAATTGAAGGCAGCAGGCTGTCACCGATATGAATCTGAGGCGATAAGATTAGTCGTGGAGCTGTCGCAACCGTCATGAACCAGCGTCACCGTAATTTCATTACAACGCCAGCAGCTGCGGCAAGTTGATACATTAAATCCATTTTCCAGATATAGCTCGAGCAGTGAACTGTTTTTCATGAACACAATTGTCTCAATCCCCCTCGGTAACGTTTCCTTTACCTTTCCGAGTAGCGTTTGTTCCAGCCGGCAATGAGAAAAACTATCAGCGATGAATATTCCGATAAGATAATTATCGAAAAACGACGCATAGCCCGCAATCTCCTCTCCCACCCTTGCTATGATGAAGCTGGCAATCGGAAACATGGTGACGGCCGTCTCATCTTTTTGATAAAGGAGCACTTTTTCGTCAAGGAACGCATTTAGCCGTCGATTGCTTCGATCAAATATTTCGAGAAGGCGCTGCAGATCGGACGAAGAAACCTCGTCTGAATAGTTCACGGACTGAAGAACAGTCTCTTCCAGTTCAAATTCCATACCGCACATATCGCGTCCCCTGACGCTCTTTTTGAGAAAAATCCCGAGGTTTGAAGGATGTAATACCGACTATAAACGATTAATTTACAGGAGATTCGCCATGAGAAGACAGCATTTTCCGATAGTCCGTAGGGCTCATGGCGGTCGTAGCCTTAAACTGACTTGACAGATGGAAAACACTGCTGTAACCGGTCAGGTAGGCAATTTCAGTTAAAGACAAACTCGTTTTCTTCAGATATTTTTTAACGCGCAGCACCCTTTCCCGAATGATATAAGACTCGAGGCTTGTACCTTCGAGCTTTGAGAAAAGCATGCTCAGCGAGCTATAGTTCTGATTAAATCGCTCTGCCAAAAACACTGAGATCTTTACCTTGTCATCTGTCCGGTTATCCAGCCATTCCCCGATGGCGCTTTTCATATCAGCGATCCGCCTTTTATCCGCGCTTTCAATGATCTGAAAATTCAGGGAAGTTATCACGCTGTTGAGCCGGGCAGGACTGTCCAGCCTGTTCAGGCCGGCGACGGTAACTTTACCCAAACTAATGTCCAACACCGATAAGGAGAGTTCTTCAAGTGATGACTTCAGGACGGTAATACACCTGTTACATACCATTCCTTTCAATGCAAGAGTTTGAGAATCATTCATGACGTAAAACTTTACGCCAAAATTGCATAAGAGCAGCGCTTCCCGGCTTATAAAATTCCTGATAAAACTTATAAAATTCCTGAAAGCGACACACAGCTCAGGGTATTCCCCAAACCATGTGTCGAAGAAATCAAAGCCTGGAGCCTGAGAAGCCGGCCTCACGAAGCGTGTTGATCACTTCATCCTCCGGATATCCGACCACTTCCAGGACTTTCTCCGGTACTTTCAGGTCAACTTCCCAGTTGTCTTCTCCGAATTTCGAGTTCAGGGCCGGGGAGATCCTGGCTAAGCAGCCTTCGCATTTGATGTTGGTTTTGAGTTTTACTACCTCCATGGTGTTATATAAATTAAAATTAGTTTACATGTTTGACTGCGCGCCCACAGGCACGCCCGTTCAGCCTGACAGGACATCGATGGTAACGCCGTCGTCGTGCGGAAACGCCTGACAGAGAAGAACCAGGTTATCTTTGACATCCGTCTCGGTTAATGCGTAATTCCGCTCCATTTTTACGGTACCGGAGATACACCGGGCCCAGCATGTTCCACAGGTACCGGCCGAGCATGATGCTTTCAACGGCAATCCATGACGTAATGCAGCTTGAAGGATAGTATCCCCCGGCAATACGGATATCAGCGTGCTTACAGTTACCACTTGGTCATTTGCTTCTTCGGTATAGCTCGAAGCATCTTCCTGCCAGTTGATCAGCACTTCATAAGCCCTGTCCGGTGCCGCGGATACCGGATCTTTAGCGGGCTGGTGATGAAACGACTCGGTGATCACATGTTCTTCCGGTATGCCCAGACTCGCTAACACACCTAAATAGAGCTCGGTGAGGCTCTGGGGACCGCATACAAAATAGTATGCGTCGGTATACTGCGCTACCATTTCCTTCAATAGCTTTTTTACCACCAGCCGGCTCAATCTTCCCCTGATTACCCGATCAGAAAGAATGGCTTCCCCGGCGGTCTCAGAAGACAAAACGTGCACAAGCTGGAGTTCACCGGATGCCGCCAGCCTGGATAAACCATCGCTGAATATGACATCCCCGGCAGTCCGGTTTGCGTTTATAAGGTGTCTTTTTCGGACAGCCACGTCCTTTTCCCGCAGGAGTGAGTACATGGGGGAAATCCCGCTGCCGCCGGCAAGAAACACCAGTTCAGCTTTTTCGGGTATTTCCGCGGGCATAATGAAGTTTCCAAAAGGTCCTTCCACCTTCACCACGCCTATTTCCCTCCAGTGGTCGACCAGATAGTTGCTCATCATACCCTGGGGCACCCTTTTTACGGTGATCGATGGGTACCTGTCAGAAGGGGCAGAAGAAAGGGAGTAGGACCGGCTTACAGGGTCATTTCCAACCGAAACCGTGATATTAATGAACTGGCCAGCCAAAAAGCCGAAAACTTCACCTCCGGTGTCGAATTCCATCGTGATGGTATCATTTGTCTCAACCATTACGTTCCTGACAGTCCAGAAATAGGGTCCCCTTTTCATTAAAGCCTGATCTTTCTTAACGTGAGGCTGTTGGTCACGACCGAGCAGGAACTTAAGGCCATGGCAGCACTGGCTATCATGGGATCCAAAAGAAAGCCGTTATAGGAGTACAGCACTCCTGCAGCCAATGGAACACCAAGAATATTGTAAATGAAGGCCCAGAACAGATTCTGCCGGATCGTCTGAACAGTTTTCCGGGAGAGAACCAGGGCCTTGGCAATTGCCTGCAGGTCGGACGTAATGAGAGTGATCTTCGCCACGTCGATCGCTATTTCCGAGCCTTTCCCCATAGCAATACTTACATCGGCCTGCGCCAGGGCATGAGAATCGTTTATGCCATCCCCCACCATAGCGACCACCCGGCCTTTTGATTGCAGATCCTTGATAAACGCTGCTTTGTCTGCAGGTAGCATTTCCGCATGAACCCCAGCGATCCCCACCTCCTGTGCGATCCGATTGGCGGTGGCTTCATTATCGCCGGTGAGCATGAAAACCTCAATTCCCATCCGCTTTAGTTTGCTGATAGCCGGTAATGATCCCGGCTTCACCCGGTCTGATATAGAAATGACCGCCAGTACCTGGTCAGAATCGGCGAAATACACGACAGTATTCGCCTGCCGCTGGAGTAGATCTGCCTGAACCGCCAGCCGTTCATCAAGATTGATCCGGTTACGGTCAATTAATTTCCTGTTTCCGACATAATAGGTTTGGTTCCCGTAGGAACCCCTGATTCCATGTCCTGTTACGCTTTCAAAGTCGTATACCGGCACGACGGAAGCTGAGGGCGCCAAATGATTGACGACCGCTGAGGCTAACGGATGTTCTGAAAGCAGCTCTAAGCTGTAAAGGAGACTTCGGCTGGCCGTATCTGCATCCGGATGCCAATGGCACCCGGTAACCTCCGGTCTTCCTTCGGTGATAGTTCCGGTTTTATCCAGGATCACGGTATCCACCTTGTGTCCCAGCTCAAGACTTTCGGCATCCTTAATCAGTATGTTATTTTCGGCTCCCTTTCCCACTCCGACCATAATGGCGGTAGGCGTCGCCAGCCCCAGGGCACACGGACAGGCGATCACCAAAACAGTTACGGACGTAAGCAGCGCATGGGTAAATGCATCTTCGCCTCCCAGCAGTAACCAGCAGAAAAACGTAAGGACGGAGATACCGATCACAGCCGGAACAAATATACCGGCAATTTTATCGACCAGTTTTTGCACCGGCGCCTTACTACCCTGGGCCTCCTGCACCTTTTTTATAATATGTGCCAATAACGTATCACTTCCGACTTTCTCCGCTTCAAATTGAATCGTTCCTTTCTGGTTGATCGTCCCGGCAAAGACCTTTTCAGACACCCTTTTCTTTGCTGGCACAGGCTCACCAGTTATCATGCTTTCATCAATGTAGGTAAATCCCGAGGTGATAACTCCATCGACTGGTATACGGTCGCCCGGCTTGATCAGGATCAGACTTCCCGCTGTGACTTCCGCGACAGAGACTACCTTTTGCTGGCCGTCAACCAGCAATGTAACCACCTGAGGCTGCAGCCCGATCAGCTTACGGATTGCATTTGAGGTATTCGATTTCGCCCGCTCTTCCAGCCATTTACCGATCGAAATAAATGCGACCACCACAGCGGCTGCTTCAAAATAAACGTGCGCATGCAATCCACGTGAATGCCAGAACTCGGGTGTTACTGTATTGAATGCGCTGAACAGAAAAGCTATACCGGTGCTCAGTGCTACCAGGGAATCCATATTGGCCTTCCGATGTAAGGCCTGTTTATACGCATTGATAAAAAATTGTCGCCCAAACCAGAAGAGCACCGGGACCGTAATTGCAAGTGAGATCCAGTTGCCGAAAGGCAGGTCCATAAAGAACATCCCGATAATACCGACCGGCAACGCCAGGACAGTAGTCCAGATCGCCCGTTTTTTAACTTCCTGATACTGCTTTTGCTGAAGCTCTTCCTGCAGCTTCATAGGAGCGTCGGTGCTGATGACCAGATCAAATCCTATTCCCTGCAAGGCGGTCTGCAGTTTTTCCGGTGAAGTCTGCCCGGCGTCAAAGTTGGTGACCGCCATTTGGGTCGCAAAATTTACGCTGGCGCTGATGACCCCGGGCACTTTTTGCAGCTCTTTCTCGACACTGATTGCACAGGAAGCACATGTCATTCCGATCACCGGAAATGACTCTTTGATATTCCCTTGATCATTTCTTAACCCCATAGTTGTATTTGTACGTCATAAATTGTATTGAAAGTTTAGTTCATCCGGCAACGGCCGTTGCCTGGATATTCGATTCCGAAAGCACCGGGAAGACGTCTTTGTGTTTCTTCCTGAGGTAGTTGTTCAGCGCTTTTCGTCCAAATGTGTAGAATACCACCGGGGTTACGACCATATCCAGCAGCGTACTGCTGACAAGACCGCCGAGGATCACCGTGGCAACGGGATACAATATCTCTTTGCCGGCCGCTGTTGCATCAAGCGTTAGCGGAATCAGCGCCAATCCGGCGGTAAGGGCTGTCATCAGTACCGGAACCAGTCGCTCCAGTGAGCCGCGGATAATCATCTGCCGGCTGAATTGCTCACCCTCATTTTCAACCAGGTGGATATAATGACTGATCATCAATATGCCGTTCCTGGAGGCAATGCCCGTCAGGGTTATGAAACCGACCAAAGTGGCGACAGAAAACACCCAGCCGGTCAGCATGACAGACACAACGCTCCCGACCAGTGCCAACGGAATATTCAGCATGATCTGGCCTGCGATCCAGGCAGAGTTGAAATGGCTGTACAATACAAGAAAAATACCCGCAAAAGAGAACAGGCTCAGGATCAGAATGAGTCGCGATGCAGACCGCTGGCTCTCGAACTGACCGCCATATTCCAGGAAATAACCCTGAGGTAGCTGCAGACCGGTTCTCAGTTTCTCCCGTACTTCCCGGACTGCGCCGCCAAGGTCGCGCCCCTGTACATTAGCCGATACAATGATCCTTCGCTGGGAGTTCTCATGATTGATCACATGTATTCCGCTTTCAAACCCGACGCTGGCCAGCTGCTCCAGGGAGACCAGTGATCCGTCCGGAAGCGAGATCGGTGTCTTCCTGATGGCATCAACACTGTTGCGGGTGCTGTCATCCGTCCGGAGTACAAGGTCAAAGGTCTGCAGTCCGTCGATGACCTGACTCTTTACCTTCCCGTTATGAAATATTTCAAGGTCCTCGGCGACCTCCCCGGGGTGCAGCCCATAGCGCTGAACGGCGGCACGATCCATTTTGATCAGCAGCTGTGGAACAAGGACTTGCTTCTCCATCTGGACGTCGACAATACCCGGAACAGTATGGACGAGGTCTCTGATCTTCGAGGCATGATTTCGCAGTTCGGCCAGATCGTTCCCAAACACTTTGATGGCTATCTGCGCCCGGACACCCGAAAGCAGATGATCCAACCGGTGGGAAATAGGTTGCCCGATATTGACCGAGACGCCCTTTAACACGGCAAGCTGTGCCCTCAGGTCGGCCAGAATTTCCTGCTTACTTCTGTCAATCTCATCAGGGCTCTTCAGGGCTACTTCGATCTCCGAATTACTTGGAGGTTCCGCATGCTCATCCAATTCGGCCCTTCCGGTCCTGCGCGCTGTGAAAACCACTTCCGGAACCTTTAGAAGCTGTTGTTCAGCGATACTGCCGATCTTGTTAGCCTGCTCGAGAGAAGTGCCGGCAGGCAGAGAAAGGTTTACCGTATAACTTCCTTCATTGAATTCCGGCAAAAACTCGGTACCGAAGAAAGGGACAATGCTTATCGAAGTCACGATCAGCATGACCGCCGATCCGATCACCGTTCTGGGATGATTCAACCCCCAGTCCAGGAGCCTGGTGTCCTTCATTTTTAAGAACCTTACCAGAAAGCTCTCCTTCGCTGACCCGGAATCCTCCTGCGAAGACCTGCGGCCTTTTTTCCAGAATTTGAGATCAACGGGCTTTAACGCCTTTTCAGCGCCGAAAAGAAAGCTGCACAGTGCGGGAGTAACCGTTAACGAGACCACCAAAGACGCAGCGATCGAAGTGATGTAAGCAATTCCAAGCGGGCTGAAGATCTTTCCCTCGATGCCTTGCAGGAAGAACAGTGGCAGGAAGACCAGAATCACGATGATCGTAGCATAAACAATTGAATTGCGCACCTCACTGCTTGCCTCATAAATTACGGACAATACGGGCTTCGGATGCGGACTGGCCCAGTTCTCTTTCAGCCTCCGGAACACGTTCTCCACGTCAACGATCGCATCATCCACCAGCTCCCCGATAGCGATCGCTATTCCGCCCAGGGTAAGGGTGTTCATAGAGATATCAAACCACTGAAAAACAAGCGCTGAAATGACCAACGAAAGTGGAATAGCGGTAAGTGTGATCAGTGTAGTTCTGAAGTTTAACAGGAACATGAACAGGACGATCACCACCAGAATGAAACCATCCCGAAGTGCCTCTTCGACATTCTTCAAAGCGTTTACGATGAAGCTTCGCTGCTGAAAAATATCGCTGTTAATTTTTATATCCTCAGGCAGCGAAGGCTGCAGTTCTGCGATCGCATCATTTATGCGGCGGGTGAGTTCCAGGGTATTGGCATCCGGCTGCTTCTCAACACTTAGTATGACAGCCGGCTTTCCGTTGAGTGATCCTTCGCCCCTTTTTACGGCCGCCCCCAGCCGGATGTCTGCCACCTGGCGCAACAGAACAGGTGAGTTATCCCGGTACCCTACTACCGTATTCCTGATATCATCCAATGAGGATGGCTTAATGCGTGAGATATTTCTGATCAGCACCTCGGAACCCTGGTTTTGCATAAAACCACCGGAAGTATTGGCATTGGAATTACCAAGAGCTTCATCAACCTGACCGACAGAAATACCGAGCTGCCGGAGCTTTTGCGGTGATACTAAAACCTGGTACTGCATGAGCTCGCCGCCGATAGATACGACCTGGGCGATCCCTTTGATAGCCATTAAGCGCCGGCGGATCGTATTATCCGCAAGTGTCCGGATGTCCATCGGACCGGTCTTATCCCCGGTTACCGCGATCAGCATGATCTGGCCCATCACGGAGCTTACCGGTCCCATTACAGGCGTGACCCCAGGCGGGAGTACTATGGTCTGAAGCTTTTCTGCCGTTAACTGCCGCGCACGGTAAACATCCGTATCCCAGTCGAACTCGACGAAAACCATTCCCAAACCGGCTGAGGCCACTGACCGGACCGTCTCGACTCCGGGAGAAGCACTTAAAGCCGTTTCTGCAGGCAGAAGGACCTGTGTCTCGACTTCTTCCGGTGCCATCCCGTCAGCCTCCAGGAAAACGGTTACGCGCGAACGGTTCAGGTCGGGAAGAACATCAACCGGCAACTGGTAAAAGGTATACGCTCCATACAACAACAGGATCGTCGCCGCGACCAGCACAATAAGCCGGTGCTTTAAGGAAAACTTGATCAGTCTGTCTAACATGGGGTCAGGGAGTATTTTCTAAAGCGATAAAGCGAAAAAGGGCTGACGGGCTATCTGGTACCCCGTCAGCTATTCCCGGTGTCGTGATTAGTGATGAGCATGCGAATCCGCAGGAGCGCCTGCATGGCCTGCCATGACATTCAGTACGAAATCTGTGGTATGAACCTTCCCTTTGGACTGGAACTGGATCCATCCGCGGTATATCCCGGCTTTCTCGAAGGTCGTATGGAGGTCAAACTTTCCGTTCTCAACACCAGGATGTACATGGAGATATTCTTTGTCATTCAGACTGACCACGACCATATGTGCTTTCGCGCCCAGGAAGTCCTCCAGTGCCGCCGGATCTACAACCTTACCGTTTTGCTTAACGGTCCCGGTAATGCTTACCTGCTGGTTAGCGGCAAGCTCGCCCTGTGGTTCCAGGGTAACGCTGAATCCGTCTTCAGAATTGCTGGTAAGTTTGTTTGCTGAATATTTCGTATGCTCCGGCGCATTACCCTTTACGCTTACTTTCATTTTATCAACGGTGTGGTTACCGCCAACCGGTTTAAAATCAGCAAAAACGGTATAGTTTCCAGGGGCCGGAAATTTGGTCGGCACGGTGTAGGAACCATCCTCGGTATACTCCGGATGAATATGATCAAAATAAGACAGGTCATCATTAACAATAATGAGGTGGATCTTCTTCTCATGCTGAATTTCCAGGCCTATTGCATCACCTTCGCGGCCTTCCATCTTGGGGGTCATGGATAAAACAACATCATCGCCGGGAGACACCATCGCAGGTGAAGTGCCGAACTGCATAAAGTACTTGTTGGAATTCGCTGCTCCCGCATTGTCATTGTGCTCGAGCTTCATACCGCATTTCTTACAGATATCCCCTTCTTTTCCGATAACATCCGGATGCATTGAGCATGCAAAGGTATGTTCGCCGGCATGGTTCGCCGCGGCAGTGGTGTTACTGCTGGAGGTGCCGCAGCTCACGAGCAAAGAGGAAGAAATTAGCGCTAAGGCAAGAAATTTTAATTTTAACATGATCTTAAAATTTTGATTATTTGATTTAATGGAATACTGTTAATAAGCTTTTTTATTGGTTCAGAAACATCGTCTTCATCTCGTAACTTCCGGCAGATACGATGCGGTCCCCCTGTTTGGCGCCGGCAACAATTGCCTCGGTTTCATTATTTTTGATGACTTTGGCGTACTCAATATGGAAGGTTTCAGGCCCGTCCTTGACAAAATATGCCGGCTTGCCGTTTACTTCGACAACGGCCCGGCTTGGAGTAACCAGCCTGCGGGCCGTCTCTGATTGAGTTGAAGCGATAATGACTTTCTGGCCAAGTTTGAACGCGCCCTGTTTTTTCCGGATCTCGAACAGGTATCGGTGCGTTTGGTTCGACTCATTTACAAACTGTCCGGCAGATACTTTTTTCAGGAGTCCGGTAGCCCCATTCTCACCCCGGACGGTAATTTCTTTCGCCGTTTCGATACGTCCAATATCCGCAGCATCTACCTGAACGGCGACCAGAACGCTACTCAGGTCGGTGATCTGAAAAAGAGTTTCTCCGGCGTTGATCATGCTGCCTACGGAATAGCTGAATGGCCCGACCACGCCGCCAATCGGTGCTGTCAGCTTGATCCGCATACCACTTGACTGGCCGAAAGACAGGTTCTTGCGCATAAGTTCAAGGTTCTTGCGCGCAATCCGATAACGGGATTCGGCTTCCGATAACTCTCTCCTTGAGGTAATGTCGGCTATCGTTTTCAATCGCTCGAATTGAATTTTTGCGGCTTTGACCTCTTCCGACAAGCTATTGAATTGGGTGATCATATTCAGCTTGGTTCCCGCGTCGATGATCGGCTCGACCGTTGCGACAACCTGCCCCTTTCTCACCACCTGGCCCACCATGACGTGCAGGCTGGCTATTTTACCGGCTTGCGGAGACTCGATCACTGCCAGGCCGTTCTGACCGGGGATAATTTCTCCCTGGAACTCCCGTGTCTCATTAAACTCTCCGTACCTATTGGAACTTGTTTCAATTCCATACAGGAACTGGGTCTCTTTGGGTACCGTGAGTAACGATGGGCTCGGACTCGTATCTCTCCCGTGTTCTTCGGTCCCATGCGCTGAGGTCTTGCTGGTTGACAGCGGGAAGCTCAGCAGAATCATGGCAGCGGCAGCGTATTCCGGAAGTAATTTCTTCAGCCTTACCATCATAATGAACAACACGATCACGGCTCCCGCTACCGCACCGATCAGTCCCGGGACTGCAATATCGAGCAGCTGTACTGGTGCCACAGCCGATCCTTCGTTTCCAACCACCACGTTCTGCAGAACCAGCATATCGGGTCCTTTCTGCGCCCGCAGGCTAACATTCAAGGCGTAGGTTCCGTTCTCCGGAAAAACGCCCCTGACCTCATAGATACCGGATTCGATATGCCGTGCAGCAAACTTCAGGCGGCTATTGCCAGCCGAAACCACGGATAGTGCAGCATTATCAACGGGTTTGTTGGTTTGATAATCACTGACAAACAACCGCATAACACTCTCCCTGTCCTTCACCAGCCCGGTGTATTTCAGCAGCACCTCGTACTTGTCGGAGACAGCAGCTGCGGACGGCCCCTGAGCAACGTGTTCAGGAGAAGCCTTTGCATTTCCATGATTTTCGCCACCATGTGCCATTACCCATCCTGGTAAAAGCAGCAGCAGTAATAAGATGACCCGGTTCATAATTTTCCTGTTAAGTATTGTAGGTTAATCAATTTGGTATTGTAATCTTTCAGGGTCTCGATACGCCTGAGCCGTATTTCAAAGGCATCTGATAAGTTTCTGATAAAGCTTATGTAATCACTTTGGCCGCTTTTCAGAAGCCGGTAGGATGTATCAATAATTTTTTCCGCCTGATGCATCCCCGAGGTCTGATAGTAATCAACGAGGGACCTGTGCGCGGCGACTTCTCCCCAGGCCGCCTGAATTTCCATCCTCGCGTCCATCTGCTGATTTTGAAGATCAAAACGTGCGGCTTCTGCCTCGTATCTGGCAGCCCCGATCGCGCCCCGGTGTTGACCGGCCCAGAGCGGGATGGCGACTCCGAGCTGCACCGACCCTGCCCCCCAATTAGTGTCGCTGCTCCTAAATCCAAGGAAGACGTCGGGGAGGCTTCTGGCCCGCTCCACCCGTACCCGCAGCCTCTGTAATTCCTCGGCTTCGCCATAAAACTTCACCGCAGGATGATTCGCACTTGAAGTATCACCTGCCATCGACAGTGGCTGCAGATCCGTTACAGAAATGCCATGATCATTGATCAGCGTATTCAACTGCTCAAGGGCGGATAGGTATCCGGTCCTGTGTTTTATACTTAAATTGTGTACTTCCAGCGCCTGTGCCTCCGCATATACCTTCTGCAGATAATCGATCTGACCGGCCTGAAACTGTCTTGCCGATGCCATGGCGAACCCCGCATACAAGCTGTCCTGATCCTCATATTCAGTCACCAGGGCTTTCAGATATTGGGCATCATTATACCGGAGCATGACATCCCGCTTTAAACCGGCAACCGTGAGCTCGTTATGGTCCTCGGCCAGGCGAACCTGCTGTTTGTTCAATTGGGATTGCGCCGCATAAACCGTCGGAAAACTGAATGTCTGCTTAAGACTAAAAGCGCCATCCGGGACAGACCTCCCCCGCTCAAACTCAACGTCCAGACGGCCGGGATCAAAAGAAGTCTTTCGCAGTTCGACCGCCTTCCTTACTAAGGATCCGGACGAACGGACAGCCGGATGGTTTTCAAGCGCCTTCTGAACAACCTGGTCCATGGTCAGACACTGACCGGCACTTTCCGATGGAAAAACGAAAGATAAAAGCACCCCTATGAAGAGTGATTTTGCAAAGATTTCCGGAAAAGTGACTGGCCTGATAAGTTTCATCGCTGTCCAACTATTTGATATTTCAAAATTAGCCTGACCGGAAACCCTGCTCTTTACATAATTGCCACAAAGACTTATATAATTATAAAGCGGAAAAGAGGACGAGAAAATTAAATTAGTTTTACAGCATGATAAAGTATGTTGTATTTGACTTTGACGGCACAATCGCTGACTCCAGAAAGTTGTTTATTGATACTTATAACCTGATAGCAGGCAAAAAGAATTACCGGTTAATTACCGCAGAAACTTTGGCTGAACTGCAAAGCATGTCCATTCCGGAGAGATGCCGCTATTTGAACGTACCGCTGGTGAAAGTTCCGAAAATGGGGTATGATTTCCTGAAGATCTACCGTAATTCCATTTCGGAAATTCAGGTGATGCCCGGCATCAAGGAACTGCTGTCGTCGTTGAGCGCAGCCGGTTATAAACTCGGAATCATCTCGTCGAATAATCGGGACAACATACTTGAATTCCTTCAGCGCAACCAGATCCACCAAATCGAAGCGATCGTCTGTTCTACGAACATTCTGGGAAAAAGCAGAATCCTGAAGCGTTTCATGAGAGATTTTCGGATACGCCCGGACGAAATGGTATACATAGGCGATGAGCAAAGGGATATCAGCGCCTGCCGGAGCGTAAACGTTAAAGTGATTGCTGTGACCTGGGGATACGACTCGTACGAAGTCCTGGAAAAACTAAATCCGGATCATCTTGTAAGCTCGCCCGCGGCTGTTACCGCTATTCTGGGCACCTGAGCCACTGCCGGAAACTTCGGAAATGAATAAAATAACCAAATGACATCGCCTTTTTTGCACGAGCTTTTCCCGCAGTGAAGTCCCCGATACATGAAGTTTGATTTCGGCTTCAGCATGATCGGACGCCTGGCGGATGACATTTTTATCGATCACCCTAAAAAAACAGGGTAAATACCTGTTGAGATTTTTACCTGCAGCATTTCTTAACGAAGAGCAATTTCAAAATCTTAAATAATCTCTTTTTTAACATGGTCTTCAGTCAGCGTCCTAAAAACGAAAAGGAAGCCCGAAGGCTTCTCTTTCCGCTCTTTAATTAACCACAAACAATCAAATGAAAATTAAAGTGAACCGTATTCTCCTTAACGTAAATGTTCGGCAAAGTTAATGAGCCGAAGGATCGGCATCCTTATACTATAACCCCAAAAAGTTATATAATTAGCGATACCGATGTACCCGATGAGGGAAATGGCGAGATCAAGGACCCGGAACCAGCGGTCCTTAAATAAAATCGGCCTCCTCCGTTACACGGGCTGCAGGCGCTGCGTGAAAGGCTTCACCAAGCAGCTGATCTATCGAGCTTCCGTTCTCCTTCTTTTTAAATTTTCCGATCAGAATATCGAATATCAGATAAATAACCGGAACGATTACCAGCGTCAGAAAGAGGGAACTGATCAGACCTCCGATGATCACCCATGCCAGGCCATTTTTCCACTCCGCTCCCGCGCCGGATGCGACAGCAATCGGAAGCATCCCGATGATCATCGCCAGGGTAGTCATCAAAATAGGACGCAAACGGGCCTGATTGGCGAGTATCAGCGCGTCCCGCGTTGATTTGCCTTCCTGCTTCATCTGATTGGTAAAGTCCACGATAATAATGGCATTCTTCGCCACCAGGCCGATCAGCATAATGAGTCCCAGAATCGTAAAAATATTCAGTGAGTCGTTCGTCAGTGCAAGAGCCAGTAAGGCTCCAATAATGGCAAGCGGAATCGAGAACATCACGACCAGGGGATAAAGAAAACTGTTATACAACGCCACCATGATCAGATAGACCAGGATGATGGAAGCCAGCAAAGCAATTCCCAGGGTCCCGAACCCGTCGGTTTGATTCTCCTTTTCGCCGCCCCAGACATAGCTGATGCCGGCCGGCTTTTTCATCTTGATTAGCTTTGCTTCCCATTCATCAGCGATCGTTCCGCTTGGCCGCCCGATCGATTGGGCCTGAACTGAGACGGAGGTGGATCTGTCCCGGCGTTGCAGCAGGCTTGGGCCGGATGATTCAATGACGTCAGCGAATTGTGAAAGTCGGATCTGATCGCCGGTGTCATTGATAAATAGCAGGTTCCTTACGTCCTCAATACTCTGCCGGTTAAAACCATCATACCGGATATTTATATCGTATTCATATTCTCCGGATCTGAACTTGCTGTCGGTGTTTCCGCTGAAGGCGGTTTGCATGGTAGCACCCACAGCCTGCAGGTCGAGCCCCAGAGCGGCCATCTTATCGCGGTCAACGTTTACCCGAATCTCCGGGTTCCCTTTTTCAACCGACAACTTGACTTCCGTTGCCCCGGGTATGGAAGTCAGCTCGTTTTTCGCAGCTTCGGCGAATTGGAGGACGCTGTCCAGATCAGATCCGACAATGGCGAGGTCTATCGGCGCCTTCTCCGCTGTTCCCAGGATGTTGATCGGTACAGTTTTAACCTTCACCCCGACTAACTTCTTTGCCAGCTCCCGGCTGATCTTGGCAGCATAAACGGTGGCGTCGTCGTCCCGCTGGTCCACAGGAACAAGCTTCACGTTGATCTCGGCTTTGTAGGCGGTGGCCTTTGATGCGCCCATTCCGTCACTCGACTGGCCAACCGTGGTGATTAGCGATGTGATTTCCTTCTTTGGAGCCAGCATAGCTTCTGCCTGCCGGGCAACCTCATTGGTCTGCTCAATAGGCGCCTCCTTCGGCAACTCCAATTGAACCAGGAACTCTCCCCTGTCTGTCTTGGCAAAAAACTCATTTCCGATAAATCCCAGCCCAACCAGGCTAAATGAAGCAAAAAGCAGCATCAGTACCAGGCCCAGCGTTAGTCGCTTATGCGCCAGAGCCCAATCCAGCAATCCGGTCATCCAATGGTTGAACCGGTTTAGCTGGTTTTCAAATGCCAGAATGATCCTTCCATAGAAACTACTTCCGCTCAGGTGCTCAAGCTTTCCGAAACGGGACGATAACAGGGGAATGATCGTAAATGACGTCAGCAACGACAGCAGCGTCGAAATAATGACCACCACACAGAACTCCCGCAGAATATCCGACACAAATCCGGTACTCAATGCAATCGGGAAAAACACCACAACAATGACCAGGGTGATGGAGGTAACCGTAAATCCGATTTCCTTGGTTGCGTCAACGGCCGCCCGGGCCCGGTTCTTGCCCATTTCCATGTGCCGGTAAATATTTTCCAGCACAACGATCGCATCGTCCACCAGGATGCCGATCACCAGGGAAAGACCCAGCAGCGACATCAGATTCAGGGAGTAATCCAGCAATTGCATGCCAATAAAAGTTGCGACCAAAGAAGCTGGAATGGATACCATCACAATTAAGGCGTTTCGAAGGCTGTGAAGGAAAAACAACATGACAAAGGCTACCAGAATAATGGCTAACATCAGGTCATGAATAACCGCATCGGCAGACTGAAGGGTAAATACGGAACTGTCATTTGCTATATTGATCTGCAGTCCTACATGGCTGTACTCAGCCTGGAGTTGACCGATCAGCTTCTGAATACCCTCGCTCACTTCAACCGCATTGGCATCCGACTGCTTGACAATCTGCAATGCGATAGCGTTCTTACCATTTACCCGGGCGATTTTCTCGGTCTCCTTCTGTCCATCGCGAATCTCGGCCACATCCCGTAACCGGATCTGCCCCCCGCCGGGTAATACCTTAATGATCAGATTCCGCAGTTCCTCAACAGTCTGATATTTTCCGGCAAGCCGGATCAGAATATCCTGACCGTCTGATTTGACATTCCCTGTAGGGAAGTCAAGGTTCGAACCGGCGATCTTCTGCTGGACTTGCAACAAGGACAGCTGATACCCTTCCAGCCTGGACTCGTTTACTGAAACCTGAATCTCCCGCTCTTCACCGCCGATCAGGTTTACCTGGGCAACCCCGGGAACCCGGGCAAGATGGTTGGCGATCCGCTTATCGATCAGGTCAAAAAATTCGGCATCTTCCATATCAGCGGATGCAGACATAGTCATGACCGGTAGGTCTTCGAGCGAAAACTTGTTAAGAGCGGGTGATTTAATGTCTTTCGGCAAAGTGCCCAGGATCGCATTCACCTTCCGCTGTGCGTCGTTCAGTGCAAGATCGGCATCCGCTCCGTTATTCAATGCGATCGTTACGATCGAAAGGCTCTCATAGGAAGTAGACTCGATCTTCTTAACATTCTCCATGGAAGATATGGCATCTTCAATGGCTTTTGTAACGGTATTCTCGACTTCACTTGGTGAGGCCCCGGGATAGACCGTACTGACCGAGACCACGTTCTGGGCAAACTTGGGAAGTAATTCGTAATTCAGGGAAAAGTAGCTCAATAACCCCAACAGGGAGAGAACCGTGAATCCGACGATCACCAAAATGGGCCGCCTGATGGATATTTCTGTAATTTTCATCGCTAATAAATCTTTAAAGGATCCATATTGGTATTATTTCCCCAGGAGAGACACGCTTGCGCCATCGGTCAGATTGATCTGGCCGCTGGTAATAACGGTTTCCCCTTCGGTAAGTCCTTCCAGTATTTCGACCTGGTCACCAAAAACGCGGCCGGCAACCACATTCCGCATGCGGGCCAGGTTACCATCGGCCAGTACAAAAATCTTGTTACTGCTCACACTACCCACGAAGGCGGTTCTCGGAACCGTAATTACAGGCGCCTGTTTCGGAAATTCAAAAACTGCGGTTCCATACATACCTGCCTTCAACATACGGTCTGTATGATTCTTTAACTCGATCTCAACCGGAAAATTCAGGCTGTGGTCCGCCTGGGGTGAGATGAACGTGATCCGCCCCATAAAATTTTTATCCGGAAAGACGGAAGATTTTATCCGAACCTGGTCTCCTTCTCGCAGGTTAGAAACCTGCGATTCATTCACGCTCAGAACCAGTTTCAGTCTGGATATGTCTATGATCTCAAAAAGCGGATTACCTGCGGAGATAAAAGCTCCCTTCTCGATATATCGCTTGTTTACAATCCCGTCAAACGGTGCTTTTATATTTGCATCGCTGATCCGTACGCGCGCCTGCCGGAGTCTCGCTTTTGCGTTATGGGCGTGAAGACGCGCCTGATCCAACTGCTGTTGAGTGACGCCACCTGTATTAAATGAGCTTTCAAAACGTGCGAGATCGCGCATGGCATTTTGGTATGCGTCATCGGCAGTGGCGAGATCTACCGACAAAAGGTCGGTTTCTATCGTGGCCAGCAGCTGCCCTTCAACCACCCGGGCACCCTCGTCGACCAGGATTCTGGTAATCCGGCCGGAATTTTCAGCATTAAAAGTGATGCGCTGCGCGGCTTGAAACGTGCCGTTGACGTTGAAATTGATATCGATCGGTTTCTTGTCTGCTTCGGCAATCCGGACGGATATAGCTTCTGCATGTGCCTGCGCAACTACGGCGGTCTTTGCGTCGTTTTCCTTCTTGTTGTTTGCCAGTACCCAGCCCATTGCCGCCACTGCAATCAGTAAGCCCAGGGCCGTTATTATTCCTTTTTTCATGATCAGTTTAATAAAGATTTGATGTTTCCGTTTGATTTTATGATCTGGATCTCTGCCAGCTTATAGTTCAGTAATGCCTGCGTATAGCTATTTTGAGCGGTCGCCCGGGACGTTTCGGCATCCAATAGGTCCGTTAACGACGCCAGGCCGTTCTTATAATTATTCTGCGTGCTGCTCAGGACTTCTTCAGCCAGATGCACATTCTCCTCCTGCAGCTGAATGGTTTGCAGGCTGTTCAAAACCTGAAGCCTGGCGTTCTCATTGGCCAGATTCAGGCTTTGTTTGGTATTCCGCAGATCTTCCTGAACTTGTAGGAGATCCACAGAAGCCTGTCTGACTTTGGCCTTGACTGTTCCGCCGTTAAAAATGGGAATCCGGAGACTCAGGCTTACGGAGGCCATATCGTAGCCGAATGAACTTCCGGATCGGTTAAAGAAGTCGAATTTGTTGCTGATACCGTTATATGAATAGTTACCGGCCAGAGCAAGGCTTGGGTAATACGCTGCTTCATAGGCACTCTTCTGTAGGGCCAGCAGTTCTTCCTTCTTTTTTAGTAATTGGATCTCGGTTTTGGATTCGGTCCGGACAGAGTCTGCAAGTTTCAGCTTCAATTCGTCGCTGATTGCGGTTAGTGAGGCCTCAGGAATGATCACCGGTTGGCTGATCGGCATTCCGATCATGAATTTCAAGCTGTTCTCCTGTTGCTTTACCGCATTTGCCAGCTGCTCGCGTTGGGTCCTCAAATTCGTCAGACTGACCTTCACCCGGTCGAGATCAATGCGCTTTGCAAGACCGTTTTTTAATTGATCAGCCACCGTCCTTTCCACCTGCTGTATGTTCTTGATATTGGCGTCAAAAACGCCCAGTTGCTGACGGGAAACAAGTACCTGGTAGTAGGTAGTGGCCACCTGCTCCAAAACATTTTCTTCTGTCAGGCTGGCACTCAGCTGATAAAAAGACTCACTGGCTTTTGCGGCCTTCAGACCGGCAAAAACCTGCTTGTTAAAAATTTGCTGACTGAACGACACCCCGGCATTTGCGCTGTATGTGGTGCCACTTTCCATGGTAATGAGTTCGCCCGGGCGGCCCAAAGCTTCACCGGGAAGCACGAACTGAGGCTTTATCAGCTGGTCCGTTAATGCCGCATTTCCATTAACCTGGGGTAGCGCGGCCGCCCGTGCCTCATCGGTCTTATAATTGCCCCGGTCAATATCGAGATTCGCCTTTTTTACATCTTGATTATGCTGGAGGGCGTACCGCAGGACTTCCGGCAACGTGAGTACCGGCCGGACGGTCTGGGAAGAAGCGGGTAGCTGAAAAGCTAATATTAGGGCCAGACTCAAAAGGGCTCCCGCTTTATGAACGATTGTCCGGCTTCTGTTTTTAATTAACTCTCTGTAAAGATTTAAACCTGTTTTTATTTCTGTCATGGTATTACCTTTAATTCAAGGTCAAAATTAGATCAGAAAGAAATGGTGCACTTTACAAAATTGCCGTTCAAGTTTATATTATTTCGAATTTGCAAAACCCGCCTCTTTTATTACCTGACGTTTTTTGGCCTTTACCTGTTTGAAGAAGGTTGGCGTCGAGGAAGTAACTCTTTTGAATTGCCGGGATAAATGAAACATGCTGCTGTATCCGGTGAGTTCGGCAATCTGGGAAAGGGTCATATCTGTATAGACCAGATATTCTTTAATTTTATCGATTCGTTTTTGAATAATATACGTTTCAAGGGTAATTCCCTCCGCCTTTGAAAAAAGAGCGCTTAAAGTATCATAGTTTACATTGAGTTTTTCCGACAGAAGTGTTGAGAACCGGACCTTTTTATCGAGGGAAGTTTCCTGGGAATAATAGTCGTCAATGATCTTCTTTACCTGATCCAGGAGTTTCTGCTCGCCGGACTGGAAAATTTCAAAATTCAGTCCTCTTAGTACATCGTTCAGCTCCGATATTCCGGACAGGTTTTGAAGTCCGGAAACAGTTATCTTTCCGAGATATATTTCCTCAACGGTTAAAGAAATTTTTTCAAGTGATTGTTTAAGAACAGTAATACATCTTGTGCACACCATTCCCTTAATAGAAAATGTTTGGCGGTCTCTCATCATTCCAATATTTGACGCTGCAAATATTGGAATGAGGAAACGGCCCTATTTTATCGAATCCCCGTTAAATTTTATATAATTTACAAGATCGAATCGATTGATTTCCGTGACTTCTCAATATTTCTCTCGGCCTTGAATTTGGAAGGTGTCTTGCCGGTTATTTTTTTGAACTGCATGGACAGATGCTGTAAACTGCTATACCCTAACCGGTACGAAATTTCACTCAGATTGTACTCATCATAAAACAGCAGTTCCTTTACCCGTTCTATTTTTTGATGGATAATATATTGTTCGATCGTGTTTCCTTCAATGGAAGAAAAAAGAAAGCTCAAGGAATTATATTCCATTAAAAATTTGTCAGCCAGGTGATCTGACCAGGCCACCGATAATTCCAGGTATTCGGAGTGGTGAATCTTTTGTATGATCTCGCACTTTACCCGCTCAACCAGCCGCAGCTTCGAAGAATCAAGAACTTCAAAACCATGCTCCAGCAATTTGCTTTCAAGCTGCTTTCGCTGCCCTTCCGTGATCTCGGGTAATTTCACCAAACCCAAGCTTATTTCGTAATCACGTATCCCGTGCCTTTCCAACTCTTCCCGGACAACCAGTATGCAGCGGTCGCATACCATGTTCTTTAAATACAACTCTGTCATCTTGATGTAAAGATAGTCGTTAATTTGAAGACTGTCAATATTTTATCATTTATACCTGATTCACGGACTAGCTTTTCCGCTAAGAAATGTAGCCCCCACCGCCAGGCTCATTAACTTGGGATATCCAGGTATGAAGGAAATAGCAAAGCGCAGTTTATCCGATACCCGGTAAGAATATTCCAGTTCGCCTCCATACCACAGGAATTTATACTGAAGACTCGCATCCTCCCTACCTGCAAAATACCCCGGATCTTCATAACCGGCCAGTAAGCCCCAGTTCTTCCGATAGACCAGCGTGGGCCCTATTCCGCCATATACCGCGCTTCTGCTCCTTTTTAAAATCTTCCCTCGTAAACCCAAATGTGTAAACCCGCCCGGCTGAGCCGCACAATCCGAATAGAAAGCCTGCACGGCTTTCAATGAGAAATCATCGCGGACCAGAAACTTTTCATACGTGATCTCCGCGCCCAGATTTACAACAAACACCCCCTCTTTATCCAGCTTTCGGGGCATGAGAAACGCATTCGGATCCCCGTTGGGATGAATACTCAACCCAAAGAATTTCACGCCCACCGCAGACTGAGCCGAGGATTGGGAATTAACAACCAAAATAATGAAGATTGAGTACAGGAAACCCCTGATTACCATACCATCCGATAAGGAAAAATGCACTTACATCAGCCGCCCCGGGGTCCGAGACGGCTGCATAGCAGTTGTCTATTTATCAGGCACTCGCCTGCAGCACACTAAATGCTGAATCCTAATTTTATTTTGTAACGGAATTGCCCCCTGAATTCCTGTTCCAGCTTCAGCACTTCTTGTGTCTTCTTGCTGATCCAGAAAAGCTCATTATTCCCTGCTGATTTATGCTGCAGGATCCAGCAGTCGACTTTCTGATTATCAAAACCCTCCAGCATTCCGCTCCCGGTAACGGTATATTCCTGTTCCTTTGGAGCACCGAATCCGGGATCATAGAAATTGATCAGAAAAGTCCGGTTTGCCTGGTAAGGAAGTATCGGAAACACTTCCAGATCGAGGTGCCAGTTCAGGACATATTCCTCCTTACGGGCAGCCTGAAAAGCATCATACATTGCTTTCCGCGCTTTCATGGTATCTGCTTCTGTCAATAATGCATCGTTCAAGTACGCCTTATTCTCATTGAAATCGAAGCGGCCTGAACCCCGGCCCTTCCACCACGTTTCATGATACAATGGTGCAAACGTTTTAATATCCGAAATGGAGTTTACCTTATGAACGATAGAAGTGTTGTCTTCCCATTCCTGTGTAACGCTCAGGGCTGGTTTTCCATGGTAATCGACCTTTTTGATCTCCCTGGTCCACATTTGATAATTTACTCGGGAACTGTCTTTACCTTTTTTGAAATAAACCAGATAGCGATGGACGCCAGGTTTTAAAAAATTCGTCTTCACAGAACCTGGTTTGACGACGAGCGTGTCCGGCTTCTGAGCAGCGGCTTGCAATGACATTGCCGCAACTATTAAAAATAAAGAAATGTGTTTAATCATAATTTAAGAACGATATACAAGTAAGATGAAATTTAGATTAAAATGTTACCGGGACGACCAGGGATTATAGGTAAAATCACCGCCGTTGTTCTGGGCGCTCCCTTTGTCGAACAAATGCACTCTAAGGCCGATCTCAAAATCGCCGCCGATCGCCTCCCGCTGGCCGGTATAGAAGCCCTGAATCAGATATTTGCCATAGCTAAAACCCATGCCTAAGGTGGTCCTGTTATTACTTTGGTACATCCCTGTAAGCGACAATAGGTTATTGAACGTGATCACATTGGACCCGAGGGACCATATGGCTCCTGTTCCCCTGAACGCCTGGATACTTAACTTGGGTTCGAAGATTACCGCATCGACCGACTTGCTGATCCGGTACGAGCAGGCCAGAAGTCCGGCCGAATTTCCGACGGCATTATTAACGTCTTTTTTAAGAAGCGTTTTCAGGTTGGGCAAAGCACCCTGAATGGTCAGCTTTTCGCTGGTGTAGCCCAGGCCGAAATCACCGTCCAGATAAGTTTTCCTGAGGTTGAAATCCGAAGCCCACGGATCATCAGGATCGCCAACGATCTCCGAATTTTCAAGCCGGTCCGTAAACACCCCCAGGGAAATACCAAAATGCAAGGATTGATCCGTATTGTTTAGCGGCAGGTGATAAGCATAACTGCCGCTCACATGGGTCCTCCCGATAAGGCCCGCTTTCTCATTATAAATAACAAGACCTAAACCGACATTTTCCTGTCCGATTTTAGTTAAGCGATAATCCCCCGTAACCGCCTGCGAAACCGGTGAACCTTCCAGGACCCGCCATTGGTTCCGGAAGTGGACATTAACATTCAGCCCGTGGCCGATTCCTGCAAACGCCGGGTTTCCCAGGAACTGATTCTGATAAAACTGTCCGCCCATCGGTATGGACTGACCTAAGACGACCCTAACAAAGGCAGTCAAAAGGAAGAGCAGCAAAAAGCCCTTTTTCGATATATTAGACATGATAACACTCATTATTTGGACTATCAACTTATTAATCTCCCCGCACCAGTGACACAAATCCTTTCATCACCTTTTTTCCGGAGTCGATCGTCAACACGTAGTAATAGGTGTCTTCAGTCAGGGCCATGCCATTGAAGGTACCGTCCCAGCTATTGTCATACCCTACCTTGGTGTAAACCACCTTTCCCTCCCGATTATAGATCGATAGTTCGTTTACAGGAAAGTCTTCCAGGTTTTTGACGATCCAAACATCATTCTTTCCATCGCCATTTGGAGTGATCATGTTAGAGGCCTCCAGCATCGTGTAGGTAACCGGCTTCTCACTGCCCGGAGAAACGGCCGTAATCTCCGCGAGTGTTGCCGGAGTCTGAAAAACCTCGTTCAGCCAGTTTCCCGATCCGACGCCGCTGACGCCGATCGCAAAGTCCTTAAAATCACCGGATGCCACCGGGCTGTAGGCGAGGCGAAGAGCCGCCGGAATATTCCCGTTCAATTCCCCCTCAAGATACCGGAACCCGAGGGTACCCGTAAAAGACACGGGGCGGCTGAAATTATAGATCCTGCGGACGCTTCGCTGCTCCGGCCAGGCGACTTCCCCGGAACGCCGGCTTATCTCCAATCCCCGGATCAGGAAGAAATCGGACGGAACCATCACTAATCCGTCACAGAAGAAAGCCGTCCCTTCTCCAACGTAAAGGCCATCAGCTTGTCCGATACTAAGCTGAGCTTTCGAGTCACCGTATCCCAGAAACAGGATCACCATCAGTGTAAATGCAAATTTCTTCACTTCCTTATTTAATTGACTTTTTTACTGATTCCATGTTATCCGGCAGGGCGACGATCTTATTGGTCTTGGTGTCGATCACTACCATGGTCGGCGTAGAAAGCACATAGTAGGCGTTGGCCTCCGGACTATTAATGCCGCTGGCGGCTCTCCGGTGTGTCCATCCGGGCAATTTGTCTTTAGCCTTTTCCCAGGATGCGATCTCCGTATCGGTATCATCGAGACTAATCGCAAAAACGTCTACCTTATGCTTACCTTCTTGTTCAAACCAGGGGTGCAAGGCCTTCATCAATTCCTTACAATGCTGGCAGTCTGCCGACCAAAAGAGCAAAAGCTTATATTTCGAGTCGCTCTTGTACTTGCTGAACTCTACCTGTTTTCCGGTTTCATCTTTGATCATGAAGTCAGGGGCAAGGACACCGGGCTTCAGGGTTTCGATACCCTTCAGTCTTTTCTCAATGGCGATCCGTTTGGTCGTCATGCACCGGGGATCTCCCAGGTAGGGTTCCAGCATCTTGATTCCGGCCTGCATATTGAAGCTTTCATAACCGTTATAGAAGTAATCCACCATCCAGCCATATACCAACGGATGGCCTTCACGGGCCTTTTCAATTGCTCGGCGCCCGGCCAGGGTGAACAATGAGTCGCGCAGCGCCTCAGTGGTGGCCATGGTGCCGTACAGGTTCACATAACCGTTCATCCAGTCCCGCAGACCGGAAGTTTTGATCAGCAACGAATCGCGGAAATCGATACCCTCGAAGTAATTGGTGATCAGGCTCTGCATGCGGTCCGATTCAGTGCCTTTCCACTCAATGGCTGGCAGGTACTGCAAAAGGAAGGAATGACTAACGAACAGATCCGACTGAAGCCCGGATTGTTGCTTCAGCCAGTCGTTATACTGGCTGCGTCTGATTTCGAATTCGTTGACGGCACTTTTATAGAATGCTGACTGAGGCTGATCATATCCCATCAGCAGATTTTGCAAAAGGCCTAGCTTTTCACGCTTCTGCTGATTTTCCGCCGAAAAGCCCGCCAGCAAAGCATTTTCCCGCTCTCCCTTTTGGAAGTATGTGCTATCCGGGTTGTTAATGTGTTTGGGGTGAATCCATAGTTCAAGGTCCTGCCTGCCGATGACGATTCTTTTCTCAGCAGGATAGGATGTGCTACTCGGATTTTCCTTGTAATCAAACCGGAGAACAAACTCACCTGGCAGCGCTTCCCTGGGAATCCTCAGCACTCCGGTTTGACCATTTTTGAGGCCGGCATGCTCAGCCACGGATTTAATAGATGCACCTGCGATTGACTGCACCGTTACCTTGCTTTCGTAAGCTCCGCGAACATGAATCTTAAGTTCTTGTGCATTGAGTGCCGTCACCGGTAATAAGCCGAACAGCAATAGTATCCTTTTCATATTGATCGTTTAATTAATATCTTTTATACATCTGACCGAGTGACCTTCTTCCTGCTGAAACTGATCAACCACGCTAACGGCAGGCACAGAGCTTAGCTTGAACCAGTATGCCCCGTATGCGCTATAAGGCGAGTTTGACCACCAAATTCCAGCCACACCCCGACCCACCAGACTTTGTCCTTCGGGTTTGTTCTCAATCGTACCAGCCGCGTGTAATTTCAACGGAGACTGGTACCCTATTTCAAAGGACGGATTCTTTGCGGCTACCGCTCTCCATTCTGCCTGTGTAGGTATTCGCCATTGTGCCCCCAGCAGAAGCCTGCACGGGTCTTCAGCCGAACTCCAGAATGCATTTCCTGCAGGTCCCAGCCATCCGGATATCCCGCGCGGAGCCGTGCCCAGAAACTCGAACGCCTGTTTCCGGTTGTATTGATAGTACCATCCGGCGGCCTGTTCAGAGGCATCCGCCGCTGAGGTGGCGGGCCTCTCCGCCCCGAGGTTTTGGGTAATCCAGCATTTCGGCGTTGTCCCTGCAACTGTACTGCTGGTCGTCTGGTAGGTGATCGTTTTTGTGATCGGAGAACCGTTGACACCTGCGACATGCGCGACAGTCACAGGTAAACAAACCGTGAATTTTTCTGCCGGCCCGTAAACAATTGTGCCGTTTCCAAGCACCGCATAAGAAGAGACCGAGTAAACTACCCCTTCTGCCAAAGGGCTGATGGCAGCCGAAAAATAACCCAGTCCAGTGCCAGTAACAGCCTGATAGCTGTCTGTTTGACGATTAGGATTTCGGTCACTGCTTGTCCAGGTGAATCCCCGTTCTGTAATTTCATTTCTGTCATCAACTAGTGTCGCTGATTTCAATTCTGCAGAGGTTGATGTCGAATTGACGAGCAGCGTAGATCCCAATTGAGGTATTAATGCGGCTGTGTTATCCCTGATACACCGCACCGCATAGTAAGAAGATTTTCGCCATGACGGGAGATATGTTTGACCGGAAGTAAGCTTGAAAAAGTATGCCGCAACCCCGTCGTTCCAAACATTTGTGCTCGTCCAGTAATAACCCTCGGTGCCCCGGGCTACTAAACCCGGCACCGTAGGCGTGTTTGTTCCGTCAGCGCCGCCTCCTGCATGCAGTTTCAACTCGGACGAAAATCCAGCGCTCAATGTTGATATTTTAGCTTTGACAGCCCCCCACTCAGTACTGGTCGGGATTCTCCAGCCGCCACCAAGCAGCATCGTACAAGGATCGTTGCTGCCGGACCAGGAGGTGTTCTCATTGGGATTTGTCCAGCTTAAAGGTGTTACGGTCCCACTTCCAAACGAAAACCCTTGTAGTCTGTTGAACTGCCAATACCAGCCAGTCGCGCCTGGAGATGTATCCGTCGCTGTACCCGGTGCTTCATCTGCGCCTAAGTTCTGAGCGATCCAGCACTTAGGCCCTGTACCAGCCAACGTACTGCTCACTGTTTTATAAGTCACGGTCTTCTCGACAGGCGCACCATTAACTCCAGCCATATGAATACGGGTGATCGGCGGACAAACCGTAAAACTCGACACCGGGGATAACGTCACTCCGGAATGTTCATTCTTTGCAAACGCCCAGACATAGTACACTTTATTGCCTTCCAGACCATTTAGCGTTGCTGAAAAGGTTCCGATGCCGGTTCCCAAAGCGGACCTTACGGTTCGATCCTGATCGAGCACCGGAGCCGCTCCGGTTTCGTTCCATACAAATCCCCAGTCTGTTACATTATCGAATCCATCCGATACGACTATTGCAGATGCCTTTACCTCGGTAGCGCTCAGCTGGTCTATCGTGGCATAGGTAACAAACGGAGGGCCGGAAACCATAGACTGAGCCAGGCATCGCAAACTTTCGGCGTCGGGCTTACTTCTATGCCGAAGATCAGACACACTTCCCCATTGGGCAGCCACAGAGCTCCAGTAGGACCATCCCAGCGAACCGGATCCCTGGTTACTGCTCCAAATGGCTGCAGTCTCACCTCTTTCTTTTAGCCCGGTACTATTAACCCATCCCGCAGCATGAATTTTCAGGGGAGAATCAAACGCGTTTTGAAGAGTATTCCATTGTGATTCAGTGGCCTCCCATTCAATCTTGGTCGGCATTCGCCAACCTGCTCCTATCAGCAAGGCACATGGATCGCTGCCACTCCATTCGCTGCCCTCGTTTATGGATGCCACCCAACCGGCGGAAGGAACCCTAGTTGCTCCGGAGAAATAATACGCCGTACCGGGCCTATTATATTGCCAGTACCAGCCGGCCGCAGCCGGATCGGGATCAGTGGCGCTAGCTGCCTGTTTGCTTGCACCAAGATTTTGAGTGATCCAACAAGTATTTTTTCCCGAATTAACGATTGAAGTTACTCCATAGGTCACTTGTTTGGATTCCGGTGCGCCATTTTGTCCCTCAATATGATAACGGGCTATTGACTCCGGACAGATCAACACCTTCTCGACCGGCCCATATCCTATTTTGATGCCGTTTGAAGCATACGCGCGAACGTAGTACTGACCTGGCCTTAGGCCGGTGACATCCATAGAGTAGTCACCGACGACGTTGGTCATTTCGTACACGGACCCCATTTTGTTATCAACAGTTGGATCAGGAGTGGTGCTCCATACCAAGCCGTGCTCGGTAATGGCCTTACCCCCGTCGTACAGAACCGACGCTTTCCCTCTGAATTGTGTTGCAGCCATATCGGAGATTGCAATACTTGAGACAATTGGCGCGGTGATGACAGGATCAATCAAAATACATCTTACCGACAGACCATACGCTTTAGAAGCCGAAGCCACCGTACTCACATCCCCATTTAAGTTGTTTATTCCTAAATGCCAGCCATTTGCTGAGTTTCCCGGATCCGAATCACTGGTCCAGATAGCAGCAGCTCGGCCGCGGTTTCCGATAACACCACTGACCCGGTCAATAAATCCAGCTGCATGCAATTTCAGTGGTGAGTTATAACCGTCCTGAAGCTTCTTCCAGTTTGTATTAGCGCTAACGTACTCTGACTGGGTCGGAAGTCTCCAGCCGCCCCCCAGAAGCAGATTACATGGATCGGTTGACTCCGGCCAATTACTAGCGGATGCAGAAGGACTGGTCCATGTCGTAGCAGGAACTCTGCTCGCCTTATACTCAAACCCTTGCCCTACGCCAAATTGCCAATACCACCCGGCAGCTTCGGCCGAACCGTCAAATGCATCCTGCCCTTGCTTTTCCGCACCCAAATTTCTTCCCAGCCAGCATGCAGGTTGCCCCGAAACAGCTGCACTAACCACTTCATAATCAACTTGACGGCTAACCGGGGCACCGTTTACACCAGCAACATGCTGCCGGGTTACCGGCGGACAGAGCTTAAAGGTCGCAACAGGTGAAAAAGTAATGCCGTTGTTCTGGTTTTTTGCAAATGCCCAAACATGATAAACCTTGTATGCCTCCAATCCGGTTAATGTGGATTCAAACGGCCCAACATTGCCCCCAGGCCCCGGTCTTATCGTCTGATCTGTGTCTAACACCGGAGCAGCCCCGGTGTCATTCCATACGAATCCCCGGTCGGTAATAGCCGACCCTCCGTCGATGGTGACGGCCGCAGCTACCTTTGCTGTAGCTGGAGTCATTTCGGATACGACCACATCTGACACTGAAGGCGCAGTCTTCACAATTTCGGCCTGGATACAACGGACAGACATACCATATGCCTTGGACACGTTGGTGACAAAGCTTTTGTTCTCCACGCTGTTGAATCGGAAGTAGTGTCCCTGATTGGAATCAAACCTGGTACTGCTCCAGTAATTACCAAACTGTCCACGTCCATAGAGTGCCCCAGGTGCAACCCCTTGAGTCGCTCCATTGGCTTCAATAAATCCAGCTGCATGCAACTTTAATTCTGACGCAAATGGATCACCGAAGGCCGTCCAATTTGCGTCGGCAATATCATATTCTCCCTTAGTTGGCAATCGCCAGCCTTCGCCCAGGAGCAGCCGGCAAGGATCATTTGCTGCAACCCAGTCGCTCGGATCTGATATGCCTGAAATCCAAGTGGCCGGCGTACGACTGACGCCGTATTCATATCCTTGTTGCTTACTAAACTGCCAATACCAGCCAGCAGCTTCCGGCCGGCTGTCGCTGGCGGTTGTTGCCTGACTGTCCGCGCCGAGGTTTCTGGCGATCCAGCATTTCACTTCACCGGATGCTTCGCTTCCGATCACCTCATAGGTCACGCTCTTATCAACCGGAGCGCCGTTGTGCCCTGCCGCATGGTATCGTGTTATGGAGGGTGGACAAATTGTAAAAATTTCTACCGGGCCATAGCCCGTGTTAACACCATTTGTCGCATATGCGCGAACCCGGTAAACTTTCCCTTCCTGCAACGGGGTGAGTGTGTGGGTAAACGTCTCCTTAACGCCCCTCATATCGTCTGTGTATCCCTCGTTGCTGATGACTGTAGGATCGGATGCCTGAGTTGTCCAGACGAATCCGCGCGCCGTAACCGGATCTCCACCTGTATGTGTCATTTCAGCGGTTGCCTTCACGCTCGTGCTCTGAATTTCCGTAATAGTAACCTCACCCAGCGTCGGCGGAACGGCCGGCGTTGGAAAACTCTTCTGATCGCCATAACCATATTTATACCCATTGTAAGCGTAAGCACGATAGTAATAGGTCGTACCTGGCTCAAGATCCGCCAAATTGGCGGTAAACTGGGCTGCGCCATTATTTACGGTAAATATTCCGTTATCAATGGTGAGTTCCGGGAAACCCGATGTACTGTAGAGAATGCCCTGACGGGTTATATCCGCCCCACCGTTGTCGGTGACATCGCCGCCCGGATCAGCCGATGTTGGCGTAATATTGATTGGCTCAACGGTTTGGACTGAAGGCTCCGTGATCGGCTTGGTCCTCACTTTCACATAAGCGCTATAGGTCGTCCCCACCTGATTGACGCCATAAGCCTTGGCAAAATAGCTTGTTTCCGGTAGCAGGCCGGTCATTTTCAAGATAAATTCACCTTCCCCGTGCCCTTGAACCGGACCTGGTGCAACGTCCTCTTCAACCCGCCCTAACGGATTAACTTCAGGGTTATCATATCGACCCCAAACAATACCGCGCTTCAGAATGGGCAGACGACCGTTATGCGTGATACTTCCGCTTATAGATGTAACGGTGGTTCCTAACTGATCTACACTGGCAGCGGTCAACGTAGGATAGTCGGCCGTGAGAAATGCAACCGGAACCCCGTAGCCTACCCCCGCCAGGTTAATGGCATAGGCGCGTACATAATACTGGGTGTTTGGAAGAAGACCGGAAAGCCCCCCATTAAAATCTCCTGTAAAAACCGGATCACTTCCACCGCGAACGATCTCAGTATGGGGATGCTTGTAATAGTCCGGCTCCTTATCGGTGCTCCAGACGAAGCCCCATCGGGTCGCCGGCATTCCGCCATCGCGGTCCAGGCTGCCCGAGACATTTGCAGATTGCCCCAGAATGTCCTGAACGGAGATGGTCGTCAGTTCCGGTGCGGTGGCAAACAGACAGAAAGATACCTGTTCTCCATAACCAGTTCCCTTTCCATTCGTGGCATAAGCCCGCACATAGTAGGTCACGCGTTCACTCAGCCCCGTCATCGTGCTGTTGAATCCCCCAGAAAGATCGCCGTCGCTGGTGCTGGACACCGGATCGGTATTGGGGTCAAAATTAAATTTTGTACTCCAGACAAGGCCCGTCGCCAACACCGATGAACCGCCAGAGTCGGCAATTGTACCGGCTCCCCTCGCCGAGGTAGTTGAGAGGGTAGTCACCAGCGGATCGGTGATTACCTTAGGAAGAACAGCCGGATGAGCGTACAAAAACGGAGTACTAAACGTGACGTCCGCTTTATTGACTGCATAGGCCCAGACATAATAAGTCTCGCCCGGCTTCAGGTCGCTAAATAGTCCTTGAATCCTCCCAATGTCTTCCCCAAGCCTGATCTTATGATCCTCATCGGCGTTTCGCGGATCGAAGTCAGGATCCATGCTCCAGATAAATCCCCGTTCAGAGACCCAGCTTCCGCCATTATCCGTGATGTCTGCGACAGCTGCAGCCTCGGACTCACCAATGGGTGTCACCGATAAGACCGATAAAACCGGCGGGGAAATCGGAGGCGTTTCAAAATGAAATTCAACATTTCCGTAATTCAGTCCAACAGTATTGATTCCGTATCCACGCACAAAATACTCCGTGGCGGGTTGCAGGCCGTCAATAACGGCCTGATAACCGCCAATTCCGCCAAGGTTATAAGAAACTCTTGTGCTGAGATCGATTGTAGGCCCTGATGAGGTACTCCACACGATGCCATGCCCAAGCATTCTTGCCCGCCCGTCATCCACGATCCGGGCATCAATGACTACGGCAGTCCCGGCCCTGGTAGCAAACGGCGCTGATGCCCGATCAATGGTAACAATGGGGCGCCCCTGCGTTCTGAATTGCTTCTGATCGCCATAAGTGGTGTCCACTCCATTCACTGCGAAGGCCCTGATGTAGTAAATGGTGTTTTCCTTTAAACCGGACAGATAGGTAACAAACGGTCCTGTAGCGGATCCGGACTGCATCACCTTATTGGCCAGCGGAATCTTTTGAGGCTCCAGGTCTTTATTCTCTGTGTAAGCGACGCCGCGTGTTGTAATATAGGAGCCACCGTCGTCGGTGATATTTCCACCGGTTCTTGCCGTGGTTCCTGTCACGTCGGCTGCAGCAGTTGTAATTACTTCAGCATATCCCGCAGCCAGCGTCTGAACTTTTTCCTTCTGACCAAAGGAAATTCCGGCTACATTCACGGCGAACGCGGAGACATAGTAATCTATGCCGCCCTTCAGGCCGGTTATTGTGGTTGCAAAACTGGCCGCATCATGCTGCTCAATACGATTCACCTGCTCAGCCTTCGGATCGAAACTCGGATCGGTACTCCAAACCATACCGGTGCGCAAAAGGGGCGCAAATCCCGTACTGGTAACGACACCGCCTGTGGTGATTGTTTTATTGGTCCTTGCAGACGCCGGGCGGGTGGTCAGTCCGGGGAGATCAGCCTGAGTAAACTCCAGTTCGGGACCGTAACCTCTGAAGGTTCCGTTGTCAGCAAAAGCTCGTACATAGTACTTCCTGCCTGGTATCAGGCCGGTCATTGCCATGCTGAAGGCGCCCTCCCCGTAACCCGTTTGTTCAAACTTCCCCTCGGGGTTCCTGTAGTCAAAACCTGCCGATGAACCCCAGACTATTCCTCTGGAAGTTACCCTTCCGCCGCCATGATTAACGATGGTACCTCCGCCAACCGCGGTGGTCAGCGCTGTACTTTCCGGCCTCTTGGTCTCCAGGGTAGGCGCTACGGGAGAATCGGTTTTAAAAAATACCTTCTCGGGCCCGTAAGCAACTCCGGCGGAGTTTACGGCAAAGGCACGCACGTAATAGGTAGTGTTTCCATATAAACTTGTCAGGTTCGCCGTGAAGGTGCCGGTTCCCGATCCAGGAGGAGTACTGACAAAATCTTCGACGGTTGGTTCTTCATGCTCAGCCCACACCAGCCCGTTCCGGGTTACAGCTGTCCCACCATTATTCAGAACCCGTCCCTGTCCGATCGCGGAAACGTTCGTGTGGGACAGCACGGGCAATGTTTCCACTGTTGCATAATTCCAGGTGGTGAACTCCACCGGATCACCATAGGCAACCAGGCCGGCTCCATTCTTTGCATATGCCCGAACATAATAAGTCACTCCGGGCATCAGGCCAGTCATCACGCTGGTAAAGCTCCAGGGGTCTGTTTGCCTGGTCCTTTCATTCACCACGTCTTCCGGAATAAAATTTCTGTTAGTGCTCCAAACCAGGCCCGTTTCCACCAGCAATGCGCCACCGTGACTGATAATCTCCCCTCCTCCCCGGCCACTGATTCCGGTAATATTCTTTACCTGCATGGTCTTAACGGTCGGTTTTACCGGAGGCGGTGTCCTTAGTGTCCGGCTGTCTCCATAGGCGGTACCCACTTCATTGGTCGCATAGGCACGGTAAAAATAGGTGGAGTTGCCCAGGAGCTCACCGATGGTGTGATCAAACTGTCCCATGCCTTTGCCGGACTGAACGCGTGTCGCCAGATTGATGGTAGGCTCATCTGAAAGATCCCAGACAATTCCACTTCGAGATACCTGGCTTCCGCCGTCGGAAATGATGTCACCCGATACGCTTGCTGTTGTGCCGGTCACCGTCACGTCGGTTTTGGTAAAAACGGTCGGCCTGGCGATGGTCTTGAAGGATACGACATTTCCATATGAAGGCAGGGGTGCGTCGGTCAGTGCATAGGCTCTGACGTAATATGTCTTCTCCGACTGTAATCCGGCGATCATCAGGTCAAACGTCCCTGACCCCGTACCGCCACTGATCTTACTGTCGTTAATGGTCGGTGCGCCCGTTGTATTCCAGCAAAATCCGCGTTCCCTGACATCCGAGCCGCCATCGTTTAGAATATTACCCCCGGCGGACACACTGGTACCCGAAGTGTTGTTTATCGGGTAGGTCTGAATAGTGGCCGACACCGGCGACCCGGTGATCAGTTGAACAGGCTCACCATACCCTGCGCCGACACTATTGGTACCGAAGGCCCGCACATAATAGGTTGTATTGGCCCGCAGACCATTGATGGTACTAAAAAACGGACCGGTTCCATTCCCCCCCAGAACATACTCGTTGGGCTCCGGATTCAGGGGATCCTGGTTCCAGCAAAGCCCTCTGTAAAAGACGGGTTCTCCGCCATCATCTGTTACGTTTCCGCCTCCCGTGGCCGATGTCGCAGACACTGCAGACAACATCGGATCCGTGACGACTGTCGGCTTCGCGGCTGTCGGGAATTCGAGAACATCCCCATATTTAATACCAAAACTATTTTTTGCATAGGCGCAGAAATAGTAGGTCGTCCCGGGCTCGAGTTCCTGCCGTAAGCCGTAAAACAGCCCGGTGCCGCTCGTATTCGGGTCGGACGGCAGGACGGTCTTCAGGGTATCCCTCTCGGTCGCGGGATCGAAGTTCGGGACTTTGCTAAAGATGAAACCTCGCTCAATCAGTGCTGATGCTCCGGTGCTTATAACCTCACCTGCTCCCAAAGCGGTCCTGCCGGTGGTTGCCTGTTCATCCAGGGGCAATGTGTTAATGGTTGGAAGCCCGGTAGCATCAAAGGCCGTTTCCGAACTGAAGCTAATATCGATATCGTTCCATGCATAGGTACGAACATAATATCTTTCCCCCGGCAGCAGCCTGAGCAACTGACAATCGAACGTACCGATATCGAAGGCGCTGACCGTCTGTGAGCGCTCATGATCAATGTCCGGATGATCCAGGCGCCAGTCACTTGCAGGGATCGGAATCTTACTCCAACTTACTCCCCGCTCACGGACCTCAGCCCCGCCATTGTTCAAAATAGTAACCTTAGTTGAAGCGGATACATCGGTAATATTGCTGATCGTGATCGAAGGACTGAGCACCGGTGCTGTGGGTCCTGGGGTGGTGAACTCCACGATCGGCAGACCAAAGGCTCTGCCTTTGATATTGTCAGCGAAAGCCCGCGCATAATATTTCGTATTGGCCTTCAGGGGTGACATCTTACTGGGAAAACTTCCCACACCGGAGCCGTCAAAGGTTTCCACGGCAAGCGGGTCAATGGCCGGATCATTGGTCTCGCTATAAATAACTCCCCGTGAAGATACCCGCGCGCCACCGTCACGGGTGATGTCGCCGCCTGCGACTGCACTGATGGGCATTCGCCGCAACGGATCTTCGGGAAGCGTTACGATCGTGGCCTTCGACGCCACATCCGTTGTGAATGGCTTATTTTCGCCATAAATAACTTCACCAGAGCCTTGCACCACCGCGTAAGCCCGGACATAATAGGTCGTATTGGCGTCAAGATTATTGGTCACAGTAAGCGGAAGTTCGCCGTCTGAGGGAATCGCCCCCGAGTACGCTAGAGAAGTCGGCAGCGTATTGAGCGGATCCAAAGTCTTGCTCCAGCAGATGCCAACCTCTGAAAAGGAACCACCGCTGCTCAGAATCCTGATTCCGCTGGTGAAGGAAGAGTTGGTCACCCCGGAGGGCTCTAACGTCTCTATCGGGGAACAATTCAGATCCTGCCAGCTACCGTTAGCGTAGTACCGGATCCTCCTGGCAACCGAGCTCAGATAAAAGGCTCCATCGGAAAGCCCGATTGGGAACGGATCAGCAGCCAGAACAGGGATCCTTGATATTTGAAGGGAAGCCGATGTACCGAATCCGGTAGTGATCGGAAGCGCTCCGGAAGCGCTCCGGAGGTCAGTCAGGGTTCGCCACGCCGTACCGCTAAAGACCATGATCCGCTGCCGGGACGTTGAATAGTAAACGGCACCGGCCGGACTGGGGCCCGATGGATCGGAACTCAGAACCGGTAACGACGGAATCCCGTCTACGGTCTTAAATGAGGAAGCGGGCTGAGCCCCGATCAGATTGGTCGCGCAGAGACTTTCCCAGGCGCTGCCCGAATAAACCAGAGGCTTGCCGGCAGCGACATCGAATACGATCATACCGGCCTCCGGAGCCATATTGGCCGCAACTGTCACCGGCAGGTGCGGTATCCCTCCTATAACACGGAAACTTCCTTGAGCCCGGCCATTGTGTATGTAACCGAATAAAAAAAATGCCAATAAAAAATACAGCCTTTTCAATATCATTTTCACTAAGACATTATCCGATGTAACTGCATCAGCGGGTTGCCTTTATCTACCCCTGCAGGGCTACCCGAAGGTGTCCTTGCCTGGGAGCAAAAGTATCGTGCCTCCCGGGAGACCGCTTTACACAATTCGCCGGAACATTTATATTATTTCAAGAAATCGATCGGTTTAGCGGCCCCTCTAAGGCCGGAAAAACAAACACTTCCTATTTCTAATCCTTCATTAGTATGGTTTCATACACCGCAGGGAAAATCCATAATTGGCATTTACTCCACTATATACGCTGGTAGCTACTTCGCCGACAACCCCCGTCCTGAAGTAGGCCCCGCCTGATATCCAGAAAGCCCCTGCCTTACCTTTAGCTGTGTATACTCCATCATATCCTATAAATCCGGGAGCATGCAATTTTAGTACTGACGCATGGGCCTGATCAACAGTGCCCCACCCACTGGTATTGTCAGCATTAGTCCACTCCGTCCGCGTCGGCATCCGCCACCCAAAGCCCAGCAAAAGTTTGCAGGGATCCTCTGATGCCAGGCCATTGCCGATAGCTGTACCCCAATCCGCAAGCGGCTCCCGGGTCCCGCTGTCCATCGAGTATCCCTGGGTACTTGTATATCTCCAGAACCAACCTCTGGACGTTGTAAGATCCTCATTGGCAATATCGGCGGGCTGGCTCGCACCAAGATTCTGAGTGATCCAGCATGCCTGGCTACCTGACAGAGTGGTACTGACGGCCTTATACATAATGGTCTTATCTGCCGGAGCGCCATTCTCGCCGCCCTTATGCTGCACCATAAATTCGGAAGGGCATATCGGGAAAACTGTCCTTTCAGAATAGACTACTTCCGGTTTATTGGTATTCTTAGCGAAGGCCCATACGTAATAGGTTATGCCAGGATCGAGACCCACTATGTTGATACTAAACTCGCCGACAGCATTCATAACAGCCGGTCTTATCACCGTATTCCCTGCTCCGAGACCCGGCGGAAGGCCGGTGGTATTATATACGATTCCACGGTCCGTAATTGCCGAACCGCCGCTTAGGGTGACCGTTGCGGCACCGGTAAAGCTGGTGGCAGTGGGTGCCTGAATGGTTACTCTGGAAACTGAAGGAATTGATTCCTGCCCGCTGTCTTTCACACATCTTACCGGGAATCCGTCTGCTTTGTTATAGCCAACAATGGAGTTTGCGGACCCCATTACAAGTGAAAGAGCACTTTGAGGAGCCGTAGACACTTCATCAGACGACCAGTAATAACCTTCGGCTGAAACAAACACTGAACCGTAAGTACCGCCTGCGGTAATATACCTGGCATGATGTAAGTTGAGAGGGGAACTATAAACAGTAGCCTGAGTAGAGTATAAATTTTTTACCTCACCCCATTCACTGCTCGTTGGCAATCGCCAGCCGCCACCAAGCTGGAGGCGGCATGGATCATTTACCGGCTGCCAGCTTCCGGGATCATAACTGTTACCGGGCCACGAAGGACTTACGTTTCCTGAAGTCACCTTATATCCTTGCTTACGGTTAAACTGCCAGAACCAGCCAGCGGCCTGTTCTGACGCATTAGTCAACCGGTCTGCCTGTTCAGAGGCTCCCAGATTCTGGGCCAGCCAGCACTTGGCTTCACCGCTGCCTTCCCGCAATGAAACAGTCTTATAACTAATCGTTTTTGATTCCGGAGCACCATTATGATCTTTCTGATGTACCACCGTCACCGGTGTGCATATTATTTCGCGTAAGCTTAATCCGGTGCCTTCCGTGTTGCTCGCATAAGCCCATACAAAATAGGTTGAGTACTCTGAAAGCCCCCCTATGACGGCATCAAAATTACCGGTTCCGCTGGATTGGTTTGCTGAAACGAAGACTGAAACATTATCCCCGCGTTCAGGCGCTGTCCCGGTGACATTATAGACAAATCCACGATCAGAAACCCCGGCGCCACCATCACTGGCTACAGTTGCAGAAGCCGAGAAGGATGTTCCGGAAGTTGAAGTAACGGAAAGGCCCCCTACCGTTGGTGCACCAATCACAACCTCATCCATCAAACACCTTACAGCAAAACCATAGGGTTTGTAAACCCCCGTTGCTCGTACTGCATAGGCCGTTTTGCTGAATTCTGCAAAATATCCAAGATTATCACCTCCGGAAGAGCTACTCCAGTACCTTGCCAGTCCGTCGGCCTTAAGCCACCCGTCATTGTGATAGAGCTCCCCTGAACCCTGCAATTTAAACTTCGACGACGATGCATCCGGAAGTGCAATCCATCGGCCATTCGAAATAACGCTTATCCATTCATCTTTTGAAGGAACCCGCCAGCCTTCACCGATCAATAGCCGGCAAGGGTCATTGAGCGTTTTCCAGTCTGCATTTTCCGTGTAGGCTGCTTTGTCCCAGGTAGTAGCAGGTGTCCGGCTACCCGTCCATTGGTAACCCCGCATTCTGTCAAACTGCCAGAACCATCCACGATCGGTATTGTCCGCTGCACCAAGATCCTGGGTAATCCAGCACTTGGCTTCTCCCGAAGCCGAGCTGCTGATTACATTATAGGTGACTGACTTATCAACCGGTGCGCCGTTTGATCCCGCAACATGAAATCTGGTAATGGTTGGCGGGCAAGGTCTAAAGGTTTCAGGTTCACCAAAAACTTTAGTTCCCTCGGTACTAACAGCATAAGCCCAGATATAATACACCAGATTATTATGCAGTCCAGCAAGCGTGTTGGAAAACTCACCTAAACCAGCACCGGCAGGCACCTCGGTCACGAAATCAACTTTAGGATCTCCGCCGGTGGTATTCCATACAAAACCCCTGGCCGTCACGGCTGATGCACCTTCTGAAGTTACGGCAGCCGATAGAGTTGCGCCGGCTTCTGAGGTACTGTTAATCTGAACTTTGCTTACAGTTGGTAGCGGATCCAGGTCCCCTGTTTTCACACACCTTAAACTCAATGCATTAACCTTATCTGTGGTAGTTTCACTGTAGGCTGATGTGGTAAGGGACAAGAATCTTCCTTTCAATGATGAAGTGCTCCGGCTGTAATACTGCCCTGCTCCCAAACCTGACAAATTTCCTCCAGATAAATATCCGGCACCATGCAGCTTAAGACTGGCATAGGCAGTTTTTAAATTCCAACTGGAACCTGCTGAGGTCCGGGCATTAGTCCAGTCAGTCATCGTTGGGATCTGCCAGCCGGTGCCCAGTAATAACCGACAAGGGTCATTACTCTCATTCCAGTCAACATTCTCATTAATATTTGTGTTCCAGAGTGTATTCGGAAGGCGGCTTCCCCCAGCCGTCAGATACCCCTGAGTCTGGTTAAATTGCCAGTACCAACCATCTGTAGCCGGGCGGGAGTCATTATAAGCCGTTGCCTGTTCTTCCGCCCCGAGATTTTGTCCGAGCCAGCATGCGGCATTTCCGGCAAACTTTGTACTCAATACCTTATAGGTAATCGTCTTACTGGTGGGCGCCCCGTTATAACCAGCATAATGGAAGCGGGTGATGGAAGCCGGACATTTTACAAACGACTCAACCTCTCCATACCCTATTTTTCCTTCCCCATTTACAGCGTATGCCCGGACGCGGTAAACCCGGCCCTCCACCAACGGCCCTATTTCCAGTTGGAACTGTTCAAGGGTGGCTATCTCCTCAAAGACCTCCCCTTCCTTGCTTTCCAGAGTGGGGTCAGTAGATTGACTGGTCCATACAAATCCTCGCTTGACAATTGGCTTTCCCCCGTCACTTAGTACTTCTGCAGAGATCCGTGCGCTGGTTGCAAGCAATTCTGCCAGAACAGCCTTGGAAAGAACCGGTGCTCCGGCCGGTACGACCAATTCTTCAACAGTGCCAAAGCCCGTTAAACCAGCCTGACTGGTGGCATACGCCACCACATAATAGGTACCCCCGGCATTCAACGGCGTCATCTTCAGCACATAGTCGGCGAAGCTTCCGGATGTAAGCTTCAGCTTGGTGCCGGAGGTCACCAGGTTATCCTGATCGGTGCCCCAATAAATTCCCCATTCCGTAAGCGTACTGTTACCGGTGCCGGTTACCAGCCCGCCGGTGGTTGCCGAAAACGTCGCGGCATCAAATACAGGCACTTTTGTGGTCACTACCGGATCTCCCGGCGTCGTAAATTTCTCAACCAAACCATATGCAGGATCAGCACCTGAACTGAATGCATAAGCCTGATACCAATAGTCGGTACCCTTGGCAAGGCCTGTTACGTCGATCGTATAACTACCCGTGGTCGTACTGGTTGTATTAAACCGGACTTTGTGATCGTCATCTAATTCCGGCGGATTAGCAGTACTCCAGTAAACACCCCGTTCAGTGATGCTTGAACCTCCGGTATTCGTAACGTTCCCGCCCAGTTTTGCACTGGTTGCTGTAACTGAAGTGGCCGGCTTCACTGTAATAACTGTCGCCGGAACTGGGCGCCTCAAAAGCGTTCCGCTGGTACTATACCCCCGCAAATTGAGGGCATTCTCTGCAAATGCCCAGACATAATAATCCACGCCGGCTTCCAATTGATCCAGGAGCTCTGCAAACGGTTCATTGGTATCTGTAATTGTGACGCTGTTCGTCGCGTCTACCGCACCGGGAAGGCTGGCACTGGTGCTCCAGACAAAACCGCGGACCGTGATCGGCTCACCACCGTCAGAATGTACTACTGCAGTCGCCTTTGCTCCGTGCATATTGATGTCACTGAAGGAAACCAAACCGACAGCGGGCGGCAATGCGCCGGTTATAAACTCAATGGCAGGAGAACTATAGCCTATCTCAGCGACTTTGTCATTCTTGGCATAGGCCCGGACATAGTATTTGGTTTTAGGCAGTAACCCGGTTATCGTAGTGCTGAACGGAGTATTACCGCTTCCCATTTCAATATGCGTCGTTAAGGTGGCCACAGGATCCGGGTTTGTGCTCCAGCAGAAACCCTTAGCGGTGACGGTCGCTCCCCCGTCATCGATTATCCGCGCCGAGACCTGTGCGCTGTTGCCGGTGACCGTATTCTCGTCCCAGTTCTCCGTTACAATGCTCGGGGCAAGGATTTTCAGGGTATTCAAATCGGCAGGACTTGCAAAGGTTGTTCCCACCTCATTAGTTGCGTACGCCCATACGTAGTAATGCGTGTCGGGCACCAGACCCGTGGTAATCAATGCGCTGAAGGGTTCCGCCTTGTCACTGCTTTTGTCTGCCGTGAAATCGGAGGCTTTCTGCGGATCATCATAAATACTCCACTTGAAACCTCTTGCAGTTATGGGCAAACGTCCATCATCTGTGATCGCGCCGGAAACCGTGGCTGAAGCTGCCTTCGCTTCCAGAATTGTCGTTGCCGTAAGTGTTGGCCGTGCTGCCGTCGTAAAATCAACCGGCAAACCATAAGCTACTCCAACCCAGTTTTCGGCATAAGCACGCACCCGGTAACTGGTATTCGGCTCGAGCTGGCTCATGATACTGTTATATGAAGCTATTTCCTTTATTCCGTCTGCAGTTAGACCATCATAGTTATTGATGTTCGGACTCTCGCTGTCAAGATCCGCACGACTACTCTTCATCCATACCAGACCAGATCTTAGTATGGGCGATCCGCCATCAGACTCGATCTGACCTCCGGACCTGGTGGTCGTACCTTTTATATCAGCCACTTCCAGTGTATGTACAACCGGCGACATCACGCTTGTGCTGAACCTCACCAGAGTCCCGTATGCAGTGCCCGCTTCAATACTATGCACATACGCACGAACGTAGTAAGTAACCCCTTCTTCCAGTCCCGCAAGATTCACAGTAAAATTGCTTCCCGCGCCCAACGGAAACTCCGGTACTTTCTCGTGCGCATCGACATCCGGCTTAAAGTCTCTCTTCGTACTGTAAACTACCCCGCGGTCGGTGATCGGCACTCCACCGGTATTTACGATCGCGCCACCGGCCCGGGCCGTTGACGGCGAGATAATCTTAACATCGGTTGTCTGTACCCTGGCCAATGCCGCCGGAGTAACAAACGTCACATCCTGACCGTAACCCGGTCCCTCGTCATTGATCGCATATGCCCGCACATGATACGTGGTCACCGGGTCCAGGTTGGCAGGAAGATCCTGAAAGGAACCCTGTATGTTTCCTGAATTCTGAGTCTTGCTTAACAGGGCAATTGTGGGATCTGCAGCAAGGCTCCACACAAGACCGTATTTCTTAACTTCCAGATTTCCGTTCTTCACGATCTCCCCGCCCCGGATCACGGTTGCTCGCGGATCGGGCGAAATATCCGCCAGCGTATTAACCGTTGGCACATCAGCCGTTTCAAACCATTTTTGTTCACCGTATCTGATTTCGCCATTGCTTGCATAGGCTCGGTAGTAGTATCGCTGCCCACGGGTCAGACCGGTTATCGAAGTACTGAACACACCGCCATCAGGCTGGCCGGTTACCGAAATCCGGTTGGCTAAAGGAAGATCGTCTGGGATAAAGCCATCGAAGGTACTGAATACGACTCCCCGGTCGGTAATGTCCCGTCCCCCGTTATCCTGAATATTACCGCCGATGGTTGCCATCGTACCGCTGATATTCAGCGCGTCTGTGGTGACAACGAACGGGGCCGACGCCATCTGGGTCGGGAAACTCAATGGTTGTCCCTCGCCCCGGCCGGCAATACTCCGGGCAAACGCAACCACATAATATTCCGTGTCCGGGCTCAATCCCGTAAGTGTTGTGCTGAAGTCCTTTGACGGACCGAGGGTGATGATATTGGCCGGAGGAAGATCATTGATTTCCGTAATGGGATCCTTGCTCCATGCAAAGCCGGTCTCACTGATATCGGCGCCACCATCGCTGATCACTGTCCCCTCAAGGAACGCGTAAGTATTGCCTGTAACAGGACTGAGGGTCGCCACTTCCGGCTTTTGGGGCATCGTGAAGTCTATCGGCGCGCTATAGGCCGGTCCCGTCTCGGCACTCGATGCATAACCCCAGACATAATATTTCTGACCGGGAACGAGGCCCGAAGCTACATGCTCAAAGTTACCTATGTCATAGCCGGTCTGTGCAGTCCTTTCGTTTAATATGACCGATGGGTCCGGCAGCAGGCTTGTGCTCCAAACAATTCCGCGGGTCGAAATATGACCGCCTCCATTACTCGTGATCGTGGCAGAAATCGCCGCCCCGGAAGACGAAGTCACCCGCACACCATTTACTTGAATCGATGGAGGTACGGCCTGCCTGGTTAATACCGTCAGCACTTCGTCGGCATACGCAGGACCCGCGGAATTTATCGCATAAGCCCGCACATAATAGGTAGTATTGCCCATCAGATCATGCATTTCGGGAGTAATGGTCCCGGTTCCTGAGCCGGGATGCCGGCTTACTTGATCATCCAATGTCGGCATATTATTCGTGCTGCTCCAGCAAATACCGTTACGGGTAACCACTGTGCCGCCATTATGGGTGATACTGGCAAGGATCTTTGCCGAAGTGCTCGTTACGCTGTTTTCAACGATGCTTTCAGTATGAACGGTTGCAACGTTCCAGGTAGAGAAGGTTTCTTCATTCGTCGCATAGGCAACTCCGACACCGTTTCTCGCGTAAGCCTTGACATAATAGGTCGTGCCGGGCTGCAGCCCGTTGGCCTGGTGCGTGAAGGTGGTGACCGGACTGCCCCGATTAAGAGAGGTTGAACCCAGACTTTCGGTTGCCGGATTGAAATTTCTTTTATCACTCCAGACAATGCCGGTTTCAAGAATAGGTGAACCGCCATGGTCGGTAATCGATCCTCCGCAATCCGCTGTAGTCCCCGTCCTTCGGGTTACCGGCTCCGTAGTCAGTGTGGGCAACACCGGAGCTAATGTGGTAAAGCTGACTTCAACCGGATCATTGGCGTAAACGGTGCCTGCAGCATTCGTCGCGTACGCCCTTACGGTATACGTGGTATTTCCCATCAAACCCTCAAGGGTGTGGATGAAATTCCCGGTTCCGGGCCCATCCTGGGTATGCGGATCATCGATAGTAGGTGTTTTCCCGATTGCATAACAGATCCCACTGTTGCTGATATCGTTGCCGCCATCAGAAATGATCGAGCCCTCAACTTTAGCAGAGGAACCCGATAAAGCATCAGCCTTTACGGTGAGTACCGTTGGGAACGTATAAGCCCGGAAGGTTACAGGATCCCCGTAAACCACCGGCCCCGCGGCATTCTTAGCGTATGCCCGAACGTAATACAACTGGTCCGGGATTAACGCGGTAATATCAGCCGTAAAATCCCCGACTGCGTTCCCGGCAGAAGTATAGCTATCATCAAGTGTCGGACTTCCGGTAGTGTTCCAACAGATTCCGCGCTGCTCCATTGCGGCCCCCCCGTTACTGGAAATCCTTCCCCTTCCAATGGCTGTGCCCCCACCCCCGTAAATGACGCCCAGGGTCTTAACATCAGGGGGAATTGCTACGGGAGTGGTGATAATAACCGGTTGTCCATAATCAGTTCCGACATGGTTGGAAGCATAGGCTCTTACGGTATACACTGTACTGCCCATCAGCCCTCCGATCGTGCTGGTGAATGCGCTGCTGCCACTTCCGCTGACATGGCCGTTGGACAGATCCGGTATCTGATCATCACCCTGAACCCAGCAAATCCCTTTGGAAATGACCGGCATCCTCTGGTCGGAGGTCACCCGACCACCGGTAACAATGGTGGTGCTGTTTACCGTCGTGCCCGGATCAGTTAATTCATAGGTCTGGACACGTGGCAATCCCGGTGTGGTAAAGTTGACTACTCTGGTACTGTACGTTACTCCTTCTCCATTTTCCGCGAAGGCAACAGCATAATAGGTTGTATTGGGTTGGAGGCCAGCTATACCTATATTGAATATTCCTGTATTTCCTCCTGTGCGCGATTCTTTAGCGGCGCTCGGGTCCCGCGGATCAAAAGCTGCATCCTGGCTGTAAATAATACCATAGTTCAGAAGAGATGTACCTCCCGAACTAATGATTTGCCCGCTTACGGTAGCCGTGGTACCATGAATATCTCCCAGATAACCATTCCGTAAAGTGGAAGCATCATAATTGAATGCTTCCACCGTGTTAACGATCGGAAGTGAGCTTGGAATCACGCTGGACTCTGCACTGTAAGCATAATCAACCCGATTTCGGGCAAATGACCTTACATAGTACAAGACTCCCGGCTGCATTCCGGTAATCGTTCCTGAAAAGGTGCCCAGTTCGCTGGTATGCCCCGCGGTCGAAAAATTTACATATGTCCATGGCTCCTCGCTGCTGCGCCGGTAACACATCCCTCGTTCGAGAATTGGCGCACCGCCGTTATGGATGATGGTAACCTCGCCCGCAATCGAATTCCCGGTAACATTGGTCAGTTTCAGCGTGGGGGCGCTAAGCAACGGCGCCGTAGCATCGGGAGTTTCCAGAAGACACACATTTCCGTAACCCCAAAAGCTGTTCCGGGCATATGCCTCCACGTAATATCTTGTACCGGCCTGCAAATTAAGCAGGCCGCTGGTAAACGGGCCCCAACCCGAGCCGTCATTCGTCCGTATGGCATTTGGATCCGTATGGGGGGAGTCCTTATATAGTGGATCCTTGCTGAAGTAAACGCCCCGCTCAACAACTTTTGCCCCGCCCCAGTCTGTAACACGGCCGCCACCTTCTGCAGAAACGGGCGTGATATTCGAAAATGTACAGAGCGTTTCCACCTTGGGGGGCTCGGCATTTCCGGTTTTGATCTCCTCATTTTCGCCGTAAATAATTCCGGCGCCATTTATGGCATATGCACGTACATAATAGGTCGTATTTGCGAGCAGACCTGTAATGGTAGCGGGATAGTCACCGGGCGAAACGCCCGAGGGCACCTGTACGTCCGTATGCTCCTTCGTAATGTCCGGATCCCTGTAGAGGCCCCAGCAAATACCATACTGGGTGACCGGAGATCCGCCCTCATTGACAATCCTGGTTCCGGTTTCTGCCTTACTGCCTGTTACAGCCGTAATATCGATCGTTTCAATCTCCGCGCTACAACGGAGATCTACCCACTCCTGCCCATTAAAAAAACGTATCAGCTTTGTGCGGGTGCTGATGTATAAAGCCCCGGCGAACAGATCAGAGCCTGCAGGATCATTATCAAGCACCGGAAGCTTCGAAATTTTCAAATCACTGCTCGTCGTAAAGTTGGCACTTGAAGAAAATGGGGTGGTCCCGTCCATGTGGGTGACCCGATTCCAGGACGAACCGTCGTTCACCATAAGTCTGCGTTCCGTACTTGAAAAAAATACAGAACCCGCGGGCACGGTGCCTGCAGGTGGTGATACAAAAACCGGAAGAAATGGAATTCCCCCCTTAACCTCAAAGGAAACAGCCGACGAACTGCTCATTTGAGAACTGTTACAAAAACTTACCCACCCGGTGCCATTATGCACCATAGGCACGTTATCAGTAGTGCTGTAAACCAGCATTCCAGCTTCCGCAGGTACCGATGATAAGTCATTAACCTGGGGCAGATGGGGAATTCCGTTGATGACCCGAAAATAATTCTGGCCCAAAACCGCACTACCGCTTCCAAGAAAAACTATGAATAGAAGAAAAAAAAGTTTTCTCAATACCATTTGCAAGTACACTGTGTCTCCCCTGTGTGAATTGTTTAAGCTTTCTCCCCTACCCGCCTGAAACCAGTTTACAGATATATATGACAAGCGACTATGGGAACATGCAAAGGAGCGCTGATGCGGCAAAATTATCTTTGCTCAACGCGTGGGACTTTATCTAATTCGCCGTTATTTTTATAAAATTTCTAAAGCGCAGCCTATCGGAGTATCATAGGGATCAATTGGCCGATAGCCTTTTCATAATCTCATCAATCTGTTTCTGCTGGGAGTCCAGCCGGTCATTCAACAAGGTGATTTGTTTTTGCTGGGCTTTAACCGCCTCGATAAGCACCGCCGAAAGCTGCGTATAGTCTACCTTCAAATAGCCGTTGCTTCCGGTGGTCACCATTTCCGGATATACTTTTTGAAGCTCCTGGGCAATAACCCCAATCTTCGGCCCCGAGGCATATCTCTTTTGATCCTTGTACTCGAACTTCACGCCCCGCATTTGATTAATTGCTTCCAGTACGTTCGAGAGTGTTTCAATCCCGGTTTTCAGCCGTCGGTCCGAGGGCGTATAGAAATTACCATTAACTGTGACATCCTGCCCGAATGCAGCATTACCCGTCATGTCAAAGGTTAATCCCTTACCCGCGGCGCCGTCATTGCTTACGGAAAACGTACCGAGTTTTAGATTTTCAGAAGCGGTGTGGTTACCAAGGTTGTCTTTCACCGGCTCCCAGGTCGTGCCGTTGAACACATAAAAGATTTTCAGATCGGTATCATAAAAGGTGTCACCCGGAGCCAGCTGAATAGCCGGATCAGCGGGATCCGGCCGCTCATTTGTACCGCCGCTTGGTGTACGGCCACCGATAGTAGTTTGAGCAACCAGGGTCGGCTTCCCCGTCACATCCGTTACATATACCTTATCCGCATCTGCAGCGCCGGCAGTCACCAGTTTGGCCACGGTAACACTGGCGTCGGTAATGGAAGCTTTTCCGGCGTTGTCCAGCGTTACATCACCAGACATCATAACCGCAGTTGCCATATCCGATGCATCCCCAACGAAGATCCGCCCGCTCTGCAGAACAGGAAGCCCGGCAGCGTGCCAGCTCGTCGTTGCCAAATTAAATGTATAGACCACTTTTTCTGCGCTGTGAAAGTATTGCTGTCCGTCGGCAGGATCGGTTGGTGGGGCACTCAGCACCGGAACAGTATTCATCACTTTCCATTTTGTTCCATCGTACACATACAACTGATTGTCATCAGTGTCATGATACATAGCACCGGTTACAGTCACAGCCGGTGGAGTGGCCTGGCTAGGAATAGCGGCACCTTTTTCGATCAATACAGGTACACCCGACTCATCTGTTGCATACAGTTTGTCGGCATAAGCCGCATCTGTTTTAAGTTTATCAATGCCAATCGCATTATTGGCCACCTTGGACTCGGTAACCGCACCATCAACAATGGTGAGCGCTCCCGTGTTATCCAGCGTGGCATCGCCTGACAACGTTACCGCAGTTGCCTTATCCGATGCATCCCCAACGAAGATCCGCCCGCTTTCCAGACCAGGAAGCCCAGCAGCGTGCCAGCTCGTCGTTGCCAAATTATATGTATAGACCACTTTTTCTGCGCTGTGAAAGTATTGCTGTCCGTCGGTAGGATCGGTTGGTGCGGCACTCAGCACCGGAACAGTATTCATCACTTTCCATTTTGTTCCATCGTACACATACAACTGATTGTCATCAGTGTCATGATACATAGCACCGGTTACAGTCACAGCCGGTGGAGTGGCCTGGCTAGGAATAGCGGCACCTTTTTCGATCAATACAGGTACACCCGACTCATCTGTTGCATACAGTTTGTCGGCATAAGCCGCATCTGTTTTAAGTTTATCAATGCCAATCGCATTATTGGCCACCTTGGACTCGGTAACCGCACCATCAACAATGATGAGCGCTCCAGTGTTATCCAGCGTGGCATCGCCTGACAACGTAACTTCTGAGACCACATTACTTGCATTTCCAAGGTAGATCTTACCGGCATCCAGTTTGTTCAACGGCATCCAGGATGCACCAGTATACACATAAATCTTTTTGTCGGTGTTTAGCAGAAACTGATCTCCGGCAGTGCCCGTTGCGGGCAGCACTCCTCCTGTTGCCAACGTCCTTAAATCAGCGTATTTCTTAGTGGCTGCATCCTGGTCAGCTACAGGATCGGCCATATTTGTAATCTTAAAATAGGTCTGTGAAACTGCATTACCCATAGAGACATCGGCCGCAGCGTTGCCGAAACCACTTAACGGAATATCCTTTTTGTCAGTCCCAACCGCGATGTTATTCGCATTTCCGACAAACAACTTGCGATCCTCAAGCGCATGCGCAGCAACCCACTCCGATCCAGTGTATACGTACAGTTTTTTCTCGATGACATTGTAGAACTGCTCCCCGGCCGTGCCTGATGGTGGCAATATGGCCCCGCCAGGTATCGTATGACGATCCACGTAGTATTTTGTAGCAGCATCTTGAGGATCGACAGGATTTGCAATATTGGAAATAGCCTGTCCCTCTCCATCTGTCCCCCTAGCCAAAACTCCCGCCAGGTTATGCTCAAGACCAATCCATTCAACTCCATTAAAAATGTATGTTTTTCCAAGGGTGACGTCGAAGTACCCCTGCCCAGCTTTAGGACTTGACGGTTTTTCAGCGGTCGTCCCAGACCCAAAGCCAGTAACGTCTTTATCAATTGCAATTATAGCTTCGTTTTGAATTGCGATCTGCAGTCCCAAATTATTTGGATCAACCGGCGCGAGAGGATAGCCGTTGTTACTCGTTGGCCTGAATAAGGCGCCCCACATCCCTAACTGTGGAAATGACCACGCATTCTCTCCCAGGTACTCGGCCTTGACTTCGAGATTGTTTTCATATGGAACTCTTGTTATAAATTCAGTAATCTTATATATTTTTCCATAATACTCGGCAATGATATCTCCTTCTATCGCATCCCCGCCGTATTGTAGATTTTGTGGATCTTCGAATGTACCCGAAATCTTATAGGTCTTACCAGAAACCAATTCAGCACCGCTTATGAAGAACCGGCCGCTCAAAGTATTCGTTTGCGCACTGCTTACGAGTGACACAAGCAGAAGCGCTGAGGTGTAAACAAAATATTGTAACTGCTTCATTCTAACCTTATTATTAATATCCATCCTCATCAGAATTGCAACATGAGCGCCCACATGGAAGGCTGCGCCGTCGCGAACTTTAGTCTAAGCCTAAGTGTTGAAGTAGATTTGTCATAACCTATGACGTTGATACCTGGGGAGGCCTGCGGAGCACTAGGGATATGATAAGGTAAATTGTTTGTCGCATCGTCTATCGTACCCGACTTTCTTTCGACGATGTAGCCAAATGGAGGCCATAAACCGTCATCTGTATTATATAGATCAGGATAAACTATATTGATATATGCCTCAGAACCACCACCGATTGCAGCTTTTCCGCTTGCAATCTTTATTCCCTGTAAAATTACGCCAGAAGGAACCGTAATGGTCATATTCGGGTCGTTAGTAGCCTGATCAAATGTTACTCCAGGACCGGTTGCACGAACCATGACTCCAGCCACATTGACGTTGCTACTATTCTTTGCCTTATACATAACAATGGAACCACCGCCACCGCCTCCGGGGGCAGGCGTTACCCATTCAGCACTACTACCATCAGATTTTACAGTTAAAACTTTATTAGCATCGGTGGCCCCAATAATCGGAGCAATTTTATCCAGTTTCGTTTTATCCGTCCCCGTTAATAACCCTGCCAGCGTGGCTGTCGCTGCTGGTAAGGTCACTCCCGTCCCGTTAGAATTCGTTAATGGCAGGACTGTAGTGGTGTGATTCGTATTGTCAATCCCCAGGTTTGCCGGAGACCCGCCGCTTAACGTAGTCCAGCTGTAGGTCGTGCCATTGGTGGTCAATACCTGACCGTTGCTGCCGTTCACACTCGGATACTTATCTAACTTAGCTTTATCCGTCCCCGTTAATAACCCTGCCAGCGTGGCTGTCGCTGCTGGTAAGGTC